>NZ_JBXASZ010000003.1:0-685872 GCF_058809865.1 Nitrobacter sp. MLSD-S21
GCCAGCGGCGACAGCGCCAACCCTGCCACCTTCACCCGTTTCGATACCCTGTTCGGCGCCCGGCGCTGGGAATACGGTCCGACCAGCCTTTACGGCGCGGTGCAGCGGTCCAACCTGATCTCGCCGGGCATACGATTGGAGGTCACGCCGAGCCCGATCTGGGATGCCTTCGTCACCTACCGCCCGCTCTTCCTGGCGGACGCGACCGACTCCTTCGCCACCACAGGGGTACGGGACCGTACCGGCCGATCCGGCAACTTCGCCGGCCAGCAGATCGAGACTCGCCTGCGGTACTGGCTCATCCCGGACGCCTGGCTGATGGATACCGGCGTCACCTACCTGATCAAAGGCAGATTCCTGCAGACCGCCCCCAACGCGCCTGCCACAGCCGACACCTTCTACGGCTATCTCCAGACCAGCTTCTTCTTCTAAAGACCGCGCCGGCCCAACAGCAAATGCCTGTGGGCCGGTATCTATTTTTTCGGCGGCAGAATAGAAGAAGGTCGGCAGTTGCCGGGTGAACCGCTCATCACCCTGTTCAATCATCGCGTGGCGGCAACATGACATAACGATACCACGCCAAAAGATCCGACTCCGGCCGAACGCACGGATCTCGCGAGTCAGATAGATGCAGTCCTCGCGCGTCCAATATAGCCAAGCTCAAACGAGATACGAATGGCGGATCGTGCATTCGCCTCCTTCCTAAAATGATTGAGAGTCTTGGCTTACAATCGTCCCGGTGCCCAGATCAGCGCGAGACGCTGACCCTCGTGAATCTGAGCAGGCGACATTTTGGACGCCACGGCGTTTCGCAGTCGCAGGTAGTAGTCGCGCTCGCGCCGTGGAGCGTGGGCAGCCGCCAGATTCAGCCATTTATAGGCCAGCACGACATCCCGCGGCACGCCGTGGCCTTTGTCATACATCAAACCCAGCATGCCCTGCCCGAATGGATTACCCTGGATCGCCGCGTCGAAGTATAGATCAACTGCGGCGTCATAGGCCTGCGGCGCGCCGTAGCCGTTTTCGTACATAAAGCCAAGAAGGACCTGCGCTTTGGCATTGTTCCGCAGGGCCAGCGGCGTCAGTATCCGGACAGCGCTGACATAATCACCCCGTGAATAGGCCGCGTTAGCGCGCGTTAGCGCATCAGCCGAGGCGGCTCGCAGCGGCATGAGACAGCAGGCGAACAGAACGAAGCTCGCCACCAAAGCCAATCGCTGCGACGGCTTTGGCCCACGCGTCACAATATTAGTGGACGGTGCGAACGCGAAGGTCATCAATGCTCGCTCCCACACTGCCGCGCAATTTCGTGCGCAGTTCCTCTGCGACGTGATGCGCATCGGTGCCGTCGCGGATGATCTGCGGACGGATGAAAATGATCAATTCAGTGCGGGTGCCTTTCTTGCGCTGGTGCGCGAAAGCGTCTCCAAACCCCTGGATTTCGTCAAGCAGAGGGATGCCGTTATCCGGACAATGGCGAGGCGCAAAATGACGTCGCCGCGCAAAATCGCCGTGATACTCACGCTGCTTTTGCTGGGGTTTGGTATTCCGGCTTCGACTCGCGCGTTGCAATCGGACGTCGACGACATTGATCTGGATAAGCCGCGCCGGGACAACGCATCCTCAGCGCGCTCGCTCTGGGATCAGCCTGCTCCGTCAGCGCCGACGGTGGTGCGGCCGCCGCCACCTCCTCAAGCGAAGGAGGAGCGCACGCCGAGCGCCAATCCGCTTTGGGCTATCCCGCTCGCAACACTCACCCATACGCGCGAGCGACCGGTCTTCTCGCAAACGCGCCGACCAGCCCGGGCCGCCGTGGCATCTCCGGCAGATGCGAAAGCGAAAGCGCCCCCTCCACCACCCCGTGCGGAAAGCCCGCAATTGTCGCTGGTCGGAACGGTGGTTGGCGAGGATACGAGTTTGGGCGTTTTTATTAACTCCGAGACTCGCGCGTCTCTCCGCCTGAAAATCGGCGACGATTTCCAGGGCTGGAAGCTGCGCTCGGTGCAAGGCCGCAAGGTAACGCTGACACACGGCGATCAGAGCGCGATCCTGAGCCTGCCGCAACCGGGGACTGTTAAAGCAAGCGCGCAACCGCCCGCAAACGCCGCCGCCGCGACCACGAAGGCACGTGCCGACAACCTGCCGCGGTCTCAGCCGAAATCTCCGCGTTAAATTGGAATACAACCGTTTCCGGAAACGGTCAGCCTTGTTGCTGCAGAAGGATTACCGCAAGCAGACCGAACGCGAGAAACGGACCAAACGGCAGCGCCGTTAACCGCGTTACCGGCCGCTTCGAAAGCCTCATGAGTCCGGCCGCCGCAAGCGCGGTGCCCGAGGCGATCAGAAGCTGAGTCGGTATGCCGACAATGCCGATCCAAACGGCGGAAGCTGCGAGCAACTTGACGTCGCCGAGTCCAAGTCCCTGAAACTTGCGCCACTTGAAATAGAGCCAACGCAACAGCCAGACCATTGCGCCGATAACGACGCCCTCGCAAAGCATAGCGACCGCGGGCACCCAGCCCGCGAGCGCCGCCATCCGCACCAAACCGATCGCGGCAATCAGCAGATTGAGCCAGTCGGGAATAATGCCTTCGCGCAGGTCAATCCATGCGAGCCAGACACACGCAAGACCGAGCAGGATCAGAGACGCCGTCGCGATCATCCGTACCGGTTTAAATAAAAAAAGTCTCAGAGGACGCCTCGGGAACGAAGCGACCATTCTCATCAGCTTATTGACGGGGAAGAATCGCTCAGGCTTTTGCTTCTACCGACTCGAGTTGAAAATTATGCAGGGTTCAGATCGAATGGGTTAGAGCCAACGATCACCTTTCACTTGTGGCCTTGCTAGTCCAAGGGCCTGGTAGGCTACCTAGTTCTTCTTCCCGTAACCGACGACGAAGGCAACATTCATCTCGCTTGGCGGCGGTTCGAAGGGTGCGCTGGCGCGGACGGTTGCGAGCGCGCTGGCATCGAGCTTCGACTGGCCGCTGCTTTCCGCGATCGCCAGCGTGCCGGGCTTGATCTGCCCGCTGGGAGCGAGCGTGAAGGACACCCTCGCATTGCCATGCAGACCGGCTCCGCGGCCTTCGTTTGGATATACCAGATGGGCCTGGACCTTCTTGGTCAGGCGCTTGACATATTTGCGTATGCGGTCCGCCTCGAGATCCCGCTCGGCTTTAAGAATCTGCGCCTTCTGCTGTTCATCGGGATCCTTCACCTGGTGCACCTGTGGAGGAGCCGGCGGTTGCGGCGCGGAGATCTGCGGTTGTGGCTCCAGCGGCTTGGCGCCTTCATCCTCCCGCGGCTCGGGCGGTGGCTCCTCCTGCGGCGGCGGCGGCGGTTGTTGCTCCGGCGGCGGCTGGTCAGGCGGCGCTTGCGCCACTTTTTCCTCGACCTGCGTATCGGAAATCTCGCCCTCCAACTCCACGACGAGCATCTCGGCGTCGTCGGGCGGCGGCGTCAAACTGTTCACGACAAACGGCAGCGCCACCGCCGAATGCAGCGCCAGCGAAACAGCCATGCCGTGCCAGATCGTGAACTTCAGCGCCCGATTCATGATCTCTCTCGCGACGCACGACGATGAACGCTCAAACGACTGCCCGCTATCATGTCATTTGGCCGCGTTCTGGGTCTGCACCGCGACCCTGGTGAACTTGAGCTGCTTGAGCACATCGGTGACGTCGACGAACTGCTGGAATTGGATCGCACGGTCGGCCCGGATCAGGAACGAAGTCTCCGGCGCCAAGTCCTTCGCCTTCTCAGTCAGCGTGTCCTTCGTGACCTGCTCGCCGTCAAAATAGATCACACCGCCGACGGCCAGCTCAATCGTCTTGTCCTTCTGCTTGTTGGTCTCGGCATGCGCGGTCTGCGGCAACGCGATCGGAATGCGGCCGGTGGCGATGAAGCTCGCGGTCGTCAGCACGATGGTCAGCAACACCAGCATGATGTCGACAAACGGGATGACGTTGAGGGTGTCGATAGGCTCTTCATCCATGAGCGCTCTCCCGAGCGATCTCCCATTCCAGCATCATCACTTTCGCCTTGCGCAGAAGCGCGTTGTAAATCACCACCGAGACCAGCGCGACGATCAGGCCGGCAGCGGTGGCCTTCAACGCCAGCGCCAGACCGATCATGATCTTGCTGGTGTCGATCGAGGTATCGAGGCCCAACGTGTAAAAGGTCAGCATGATGCCGAGCACGGTGCCAAGCAGTCCGATATAGGGCGCGTTGGAGGCGACCGAGGCGACGACGAACAGCCGCTGGGTCAATTTCAGTTCCAGAGCCTTGATGCTAGCGAAGGCTTTCGGGTCGACGGTGCGATAGAAAAAGATGCGCTCGAAGGCGATGGTTGAAAACATAAACGCCAGCCCGTTGTGGGCTGGCGCCTGCCTCGCGTCTTGCAGAACCCCGGAGCGGTCACCGACCTTATCAGAGGCTTGTCTTTCGAGTTCCGCGCAGTCCGCGGCAAGGTCTGCCTTTCAGGTCTGGACAGGTCGCGCGGAACAAGGCGTCGCTAGATCTGGCCGTAGCAATGGTTAGTAAGGAAAGTCGGCCAGTAGGTACCGCTGACGTTATTCAGCATGAAATCGAGGAGATCAGTACCAATGGTATCCTGAGCGGGGACTCCTGAATCGATCCGAATGCCTTCTCGAAGGCCCAAATCTGTCCCGGCATCGCGCCAATCAAGTCAGGCACCCCGGATTACGTCTATGTTGAATTCACCGGCTCGAACTATGTCCTGCTGCAGGGAGTGAACCGGTCGAGCCATGACAGATGCGGATGACCTTTCCGAAGCCGGGCTGCCTCGAGGCCGTGAAGTCCGCACGTAAATCTTTTGCAGGCTCGAAGAAATTTGACGCCACGGCAATGGTGGCAACGGGCGGCGCGACTGTCGGCAAGCAGGTCGCCGCCCCTGCAGAGGTTGCAGCAAGAGCGCCGATGGCTGTGGCCGAACTCCACCAGTCGCCGAGTTTTGGCGTATCCCGCTTCTCGCGCGATATTATTTAAGACATTTCTGGACATAAGTTTCCCTTTCACCCATCGAGCGTCCGGGCAGCGACTGCCACCGATGCCGCTCCTAAAATATATGATGAATTCAATTTGGATATGATATATTCATATGAATATATCGAATACCTTTAAAATCATGCGAGTCAATTGAGAAGTTGCGCGACGGGTTTAAGCAACCTTCGGATGCGGACCGGCCCTTTAATCTAATTTGCAATAGGTCGGCGCTGACTCAGCATGACGTGCCGCGATCTAAATGACAGCACCTCAAAAGGTAAGATTCTCGATAGAGAGAGCTTCCGCATTTGTTAAACGCCAAAGGCTCTGCCTCTACTCCTACGCAGAGACGAAACTTGACGAAAGGTCCGACCGCTTGGGAGACCTGCGGTGTGGCGATATTATACGGATCTAGTCGCCATCAATCTGCATGCCGTTATGAAGCTGCCGCTTCGCTATGTCAGCGAAACCGATGCGTTGGCAAAGCCGCGGCTTCGAAATCAGCGACACACTCATTCAAATACAAGCGGGCCGGAGCTAATGCTCCGGCCCGTTTTTCCGATACCAGATCAATACTCTGGAATTGAAACCAGACCTGAGTGCGCCAGTGTGAATGATCGTGCCGACGTGCTCGCCATGCAAAACGGCGGTGAGCCGTCCGGGGTGCGGTAGAAAACTGAACCGCTCGGGCATCAGAGCGCAGCCAAATCAACGGGCTTTGACGTCCCTGTCTCGTTCCATGCTTTTCTTCGGATGCCGGATGTCGTTTCGTAGCGCCTCGAGTTCCTTGTGGACCGCGCTGGCGGCATCGCGTTCTATCTTGCGATAGCGAGCGACCAGGGCGACCCCGAAGGGGGTCAGGACCGCGCCGCCGCCGTTCTTGCCGCCGGTCTGCCGCGCGACTGCCGCCTGCCGGCAGATGCGATTTGTTTCATCGACGAGATCCCACGCGCGCTTGTAGGACATGTCCATGGCACGTCCAGCGGCCGAAATTGAGCCGCAAGTCTGTATGCTTTCAAGGAGCTGAATTTTTCCGGGTCCAATGCGGCACTCTGGATCGAGATCGATCCGCAAAATCAGTGAGGGTAATGCTCTGTTGGATGAGGCCGGCATTTCACACTCAATGCGCCCAGAAGATGAGTCTCCAACATTATCATTTGTAACGTCAATTTTCTATCGCTAAGCGTGTCAGCCAAAGCTGCGTTGAAAAGGGAGTGTCCCGCCATCAGCGGTGTTAAACGTCCGCACTGAGCGGGCTATGATCGTTGGACGCAAGCGCCACTTCGCCAAAGAATGAATCCGTCAGGATGCTCTCACGTAAATCCAATGTGATCCTGACCGTGTGAGGAGAAGATAAGGGCTGGCTGGTCGGGCATCTAGGTCGAGATCCGACTGAGCAGATATCGCAGACCAGACGCCTGCTGACCCGCTCTATCTGTCATCCTGAACAATTTGGCAAAAACAGAAGTCGGCTTTTCCCGTTTCGTCTAATATCTACTAGAAGCTCCGCGACCGCCAGCCGACAACCCGTGCCAAATGTCTCGCCATCCCCAATAATGCATGCGCAGACAATTGGAATACGGCAGGCTGTGACGATTACCCAATGCGACACAAAAGCGTTTGGAGTTCACCGATGCGCGTATTCAACCGATCCAGGGGGTGAAGCTCGTCCAATATTGAAACCGACGAGCCCCTTCAGTACAATACATCCGTAGATTTGTTCTCACCTTAGAGACAAATTCTCCGCGCTCACCTTACCACGCGCCTCATCGGTCTTGGCTTCAAAAGACACCTTTTGACCTTCGCCAAGACTGTTCAACCCGGCGCGCTGAACAGCGCTGATGTGCACGAACACGTCACTGCCGCCACCATCCGGCTGGATAAATCCATAGCCCTTTTGGCCGTTAAACCACTTTACTGTACCTGTCGACATTCTCTTCTCCAGAGTATCACAAAGAAAGCCGCGCCATCCACCGAGATGAACAGCGCGGGAAGTCTTGGGAACGCTAGTGGCCCGAAACCGGGTCACAACCGCCTTGCGGCGAATACGGACGGAGGGAGCATGTCCATCGTCGTATTCAACTATATATATCGTAGTTTTTCAAAATTGCACAACAAACTTTTTTCGGGGTCAGGGCATGTGCCTGCGGATCATCTCCCCTTCGTGAACCATGACATTTCGGCGTATCCGTCACTTACCCATCTTAGCTTTGATCGATTTCAACTCCTTCGCACAACCGATGGTCACGTCGTCCTTATGTTGCTTAAGACACTGAATTATTTTGCCACCGCCTGGCTCTATGCCAGGACATATTCTGGCCGCGTCTGCTTTGCAGGCAGCAAGCGCACCGGCTTGAGCTTTGGATTCTTGAGATGCGGAAATCGTGAACAGGAGGACCGCAAGAAGCGAACCTGTAACCTGGTGTGTAAGCATTGTCATAACTTCGTTTCCTCTGCCACAAAGCAACAAAGCGCGAGATGGATTATGATAGCGCCCGAACAACTGCCTTGATCTAAGTCAATGCAATCGAGTGTGAACAGGTTTTCGAAGCTGTCGGTGATGCTTACACCGGACGACCTTGCAAGATGACTCACTCTCCGAAGTAGGCTTCCTTTCAGGAAGCACTCGGATGAGGATCGACCCGCTTCAAATGCAGTGACTGACCATTCGTGCAGTCCCCCGCATCTCGTTCGGCCGACGCGCGAGTCTTTGGAGACATGGTCATTGTAACGCGTTCAGAATGCTGCGATGCCTACCGCCAAGTTCAAATTGCAGCTTACCGGTAAAGGTCGACCTCGTGGAGAGCCAGTCTGGTCTCGCGGGCCAGATCAACTAATGAAACACTGAACAGGATCATGGCGGCCATGAACAAGAGCGCGATTCCATACTCGTGCCGGAGATGAAGAAACGCACTGACGAATGCTCCGAAAATGATCAGAGCGGTCGTGATTGCGGCCAGGATCGAGCAGAAGAGCGATCGGTTCAAAAGGACAGCGCGACGCCTGAGCCGAGGCAAATCACTTCGAAAGTGAAGTCGCGAAACGTCGTCATCAGGGATACTGTGGATGAAATGCAATCGGTCGATCACGCGATTGATGCGCGATATCACGACGGAGATGAAGGACGCGACCGCACCGAGTAGAAATGCCGGGGCAGCAACATTCGAAATTATCCGAGCGAATTGATCGATCGAAGGCGTCACCGGTAGTAGTCCAATCACAGTTCCCATGGGTTCATGCCAACTAAAAAACGATTGAAAACAGCCTGCCGCTTGAATGAAGCTGAGACTCGCTCTGAGCGCAAGATGGGAGAGCCCGGGACGGTTCGGATAATCGAATACGTTGTAGACGAGCGTCTCGCCCAATGGTTGCACAGTTTAGTTTGCTTATTAACCCGATGAGTCGCTTCAACTGGTAGCGCGAGGCGGACGTTGGAATCGTATGAAAGCGACCCGCGCGGACGGCATGTCTATGCTCGCCTGACTTCGAACCGCGTAGCTGGTGCGGCTCGATGACAGCGCTCGGCTTATGCATCCTTCCATTTGATCGAGCAGCCAAGGGACGGATTTTGATCAGCTGGCGCCACACCGGTCCTCGCAATCGCGCGCATGGCCTCGACGAGCTCTCGGGGCGCCTCCGCGCGGGGCGCAGTTTTGCGGCCTTCGTCGAGGCGACCCCGGTACTTGAGCTTGCGGTCGGCGCTGTAGCCAAAGAAGTCCGGCGTACACACCGCTCCATACGCCCGCGCGACCGCTTGGGTCTCGTCGTGCAGATAAGGAAATGGGAAACCATGAGCCTTGGCGAAATGCTGCATATTCTCAAATGAATCTTCGGGACGGTTCGCCGCATCGTTCGAACAAATCGCCACAAAACCAACGCCCTCAGACATCAGCACCCGCGCGTCCGCAACCATGCGGTCGATCACCGCTTTGACGTAGGGGCAATGATTGCAGATGAAGGCGACGACGGTGCCCTTTTGGCCCGCAAGGTCGTCCAGTCCGTAAGTCTTGCCGTCAGTCGCTGGAAGCCGAAACTCAACCGCCGGCGTATCGAAAGTAACTTGGTCGGCTGTGATCGCCATCTCGCATCTCCTTATAGCCGAAATAGAAATATGTGATCGGGTTCTAAAGTCTGACTCCCTTCTCGGCTGCAGGGAGATGATGAGATCGTTTTGCGGCCCGCGATCCCGACACGTCGCCCTGAGGGTCGTGAGCTCCTGCCCGTACGTTCGGATGGTGGACAAATGCAGAGGATGTACGGCATCTTATCTCGAAAGCGAATGACCAGTTCAAAGCCTTTTTATTATTGTATGAGCCTTCCATCCTTCATGCCTGTTGCCACAGCTGCATGCCGTCTCGCGATAGGGTGACTGACCTCGTGAATGACGATCAAGGCTTGCGTCTCGGAGGCCGTGCAGATTCCTGGAACGGCTTCACGGGGCTATATTGCCGCTCCTCTGAAAATTGCAGCCCAAGTTGTCCGTCCGTTACAGCCTGTAAATCTTCGCTGGTGCCCTCGACCCGCAACATCTTCGTCGAGCGTTCAATGATTTGAAGGCCAGGGTGATTCTTCACCACTTCGACCACCTGATCGGGTAGCGGCCCCGGGCCTCGTTGCCTTAGAATAAAAACGACCACCTTACGCGTCGCCTCCTTCATACGGTATCCCAGCCCCCTGCAGATCGGCAGGGAAGCCGAGCGAGGCCGCCGCGCCTAACACGAGCTGCGCGAGCCGCGTCGAACGCTCTGACCTCCGAGGCATGCTGAGGACGTCTGCGTTGCGGGCAAGCATCCGTGCCGCCATTGCACTAACAACCGGACAGGCCATCGAGGTCCCACTCAACACTCCGTACCCGCCCGGCACTGTTGAGACCACGCCAGCCCCCGGTGCTGTGAGGTCCACCTCGAGGCCCGCGTTGGAGAACGCGGCGATGTAGTCGTCGGAATCAAGACCAAACGGCGGCGTCACGTCGGCCGCCTCCACCGACTCATCCGGAAAGGTTCCTCTTCGGCCTAGCGCTGAAACCGCAAGGCAGAGCGAGTCGCGCGCCGGAAATCCCACGCTTTGGCGAAACGAGTTCCCCGTAGCTGCAACCGGTAGCACCCCGCCTTCGCGTGCATCCTCAATCGCGGTGCGCACAGCCGGATCTTCAACACCATCTTCAAGAATAAAACTCATGTTGAGGATGTCGCAGCCGTCACGAACCGCGGCGTCGATCGCCTTTGCAACCGAGAAATTGGATGCAAGACCGCCCGCTGAGCCGAACGCCCGGTAACTTCGAATCCGAGCGCCCGGGGCAATGCCCCGAACTCCCGCCGGGGCCGTGCCCCGGCTCGCAATGATTCCGGCCACGTGAGTGCCATGCCCGGAGCCGTTGTCCGCGTCGCCCTCGCAGACCAGGTCTGCATGAGGCCCGACACCACCATCAATGACTCCGACGGTGACGCCGGCACCGGTGTCAGCTTTAGCGCTTGGAAAGAAGTGTCTAAGGCTGTCGGCGCGCGTCAAATCGATCGGCTGCAAAGAGAGGGTCGCTCCATCGTCGAGCACGAAGTCGGATTGAAAAAGCCCCCAATACCCAGCGAGTGGCGGGTATACGTAGAGCCTCTCAAGCCGCACCGGCATGGTCTCGAACGCGAGCAGAGCCAGTCCGTCCTCGTCGGATACGCCATTCCGCCCCTCCCGGGTCGCGAAATTCGTAAGAGCCACGACTTGAGCGTTTTGAACGGGGCGTCCCGTCAGCCTATCGACGATCCTGAGAGAAAGCGAACCTACGCTTCCAGAATCAGTAGCCACAGAGAGCGCTGCAGGCCGAGGGGCCAAAGCAGGCCGGTAATGAACGACCGGAACCAAGTCAAGCTCGGGGAATGCCGCCCGAAAAGCTGGAATGTCCCGCCTGATCACCTCAATCAGCTTGGGCCCATCTCCGCGGATCGAATCGATGACATGGCAGCGAACGCCCTTCGCCAGGGTCACGGCTGCGCGAAGTTCAGGCAGCCGATCCGTTTCGTGCAGAACATCCACCAGCGAGTCCAGCTTGCGCAGAACCCTCCTGGCGGCCGCCGACAGGGACGGTCCCCGAGCGCGCAACCTGCGCCGCGACATGAGTATCAGTTGCTCGATACGGTCGTCGTTCATTGGCCGAGCTCCCAGGCCACGCCGACAGGACGGCCTAGACTACTGCCGTACGAGGGCAACCGACCCGACCGCTGGCCGCGCGTCCGCTGCCGCCGCGCCCGCGGGCGCGATGCGCACCGTCGGAGGAGTGCCATTGCCCGCCGCGGCGCCCGTGACCCTGTCCGTCACGTCAAAGCTGTAGAACTTATCGGACTGTACCATGCCGCCGTGCTCGCCGTGTCCCACGGCGTCGAAGAAGTTGATCGCACCCACGGGGCCCGAAGCCGGGCCGGAGGGAGCGCCAGACGGCGGATCGAGATAGACGTTGTAGCGGATCCCGGGCTGGGCGTGTGCTTGCAGATTTTGCAGGACCAGGAAGACTCGCTGGTTTTGGCCACCCGCCGCGATCTGCGCGCTCATCGGCACCGCGGCAGTCGTCGTGAGAGGCACTGATACCGCCGCCCCGCTCAGATTGACAGGCCCGGGCTGCGCTTGCTGGGCGATGATCGATGGAGCAAAAGCAGCAACCATAGCTCCAGCCGGCGTCGGCGAAAGCGGCGGCACTGGTACTGGCTGATCGTAGGTATAGGCACCGTCCTCGATCGCCTCGGGCTCCACGAAGTCACGGTTGACCGGGTCCACCCGGCTGCTGTTTTCGTTGGCAAACGCGAAACTCTGGTCGAGCCAACTCGTACTGGTCGGGTTCTTTCGCCCCGCCTTATTCCAACTCCACCACATACGGTCGATGTTGCAGTGATGGAGCCAGAAGATCGGGTCCCGCGCTGCCCATGGCACGCTGCCCATGTTCGAAGTGTTTCCGACGAGCACGTGGACATCGCCGTGAATCCCCCTCTCAACATCAGCGCTAAAACCGAGCGCGACACCTTTTATGTCGAAATCCCGTCGGGCAAGCGCATCAAGATTTAACGGCGCATCCGCATCCTGATCGATGGGCTGCCCTCCATTCACATTGGCCGTGCCAGGAATGGAGCCGTCGTTGCGATTTGCGCGGAAGAGCACCTTGTACAAAGGATCATTCGGTCTGCGAAACTGTTCAGGGATCGCCTTCTTTCCGTCGGTCGTGTAGTCCCAATATGGAAGCGTGAAGGTGGCGTCGTTGAGCTGTTTCTGGATGATCCGCTCGAAGAGATAGACGTACATGCGATGCCATGGGAGGAACATTCGCTGTTGCTGTGGTAGTCCGTTCGCCTGATGCGGTTGGCATGTATTCCACGTCGCGAGCGCGAGAAGCCGGCTCGGATCGTTCGGCGGCGCCCCGGAATAAAGCCGCGCGACCTCTGCCGCCATTCCCTTAGTGGGATCGACCGAGTGCGTGTACCATTGGAACAGCCAAGATAACGGACTGGCCTCCGGTGTCTGCGCCATCATCTTGGCGACGGCTCGGGCATATTTTTCCAGCATTCCCTGTCCCTGCGGGCTTGTCGCCTCGAACCGAGTCAGGACGGTAGCTGGTTGTGCGTGCGCTTGATGAACCCAGGCCGGCAGCGGAATTGTTGCAAGAGCCGCACCGCTGGCAATGAAGTTTCTGCGTGAAAGCACGGGCATGGTCGTCCTCCTCGAAGCTGCACCGGAGGAGAGTACACGAACAACCATGAGCAGCAACAGCTTAACCGCACCCGCAAACCGATGCGCCCATTGCGCCCGCGATTACCGGGCGTCCAGCCTGATCACGCCAATAGAAACGGCAGCCTGCTCCAAGAGGGCATGCAAACGAGACCACTCCGGGGAGCCAGACGCTGCAGCCTCGGATCGCGCTCCGACCGCAGGCCGTATCGTCACGACAAGCATGCCCCGCGAGTTTGACGCAACCAGTGACCGAAATCGCTCTGTTATATCAAAACTTAGAAGTTCTCGAGTTTCAAAAAGATTGAAGCGACCAACACGCTCGTAAGAACCCAGCGCACTTTCATCTCCAATGAGCACCTCGAACAGAATGCCGGGTGGCTGGTCAAAGCGGACATGCTCCAGGACAAGGTACACCCTCGCGGCGTTCCCTATATCTGCGCTGATATCCGCAAGAGGGCGATCGCCGAATGGAATATGGGTCGGCTCGGAGCCAAGCTTGATAGGGCCCTTCCCCACCGAAATTTGTACCAAACCTGTGGCCTCGCTATTCCTTGTTGCCTTTTGAGCAACCGAGTCGCCGTTTCCGCCGGCCATTGCCGCAGTTCCAAAACTCACAGCGAACAAAGTTGCTAGGTACTTATTCATGGCTCTGCCGAGAACACATATAGGTGACGGTCGCGGCAACATCGAGGGTAGCCCGAGCGATGGAAATAACCCTTGGCCTCCGCGTTTGACTGCATCGATGATATCCTAAGGTCATCTGTCCAATGAAGGCTCAGGTCGCGGTCCGCTTGGCTAGGTATTAATCTCTCGCACACCATCTCGCTTTTTAAGCGCTAGCGCGTTCGAGCGCTTCGCGGACGTCTCTGGCTCAACAACGCCATTCGTTGTATTTTGGCAGCGTCCTAGGGGGCCGAGTGGCAGCAGAGAAAATCGTAATCCTGTCCGATGGCACGGGCAATGCGGCGTCGAGCGTGTGGCGCACCAATGTCTGGCGCATCTTCCAGGCGTTGGACCTGCGGAGCAACAAGCAGGCCGCGAAATACGATGACGGCGTGGGAACGTCATCCTTCTTGCCGCTGGCGATACTGGGAGGTGTGTTCGGTTACGGGCTCAAGCGTAATATCCTGGATGCGTACGAGTTCATCTGCCGCAACTATGATACGTTGCCGCCTTCCAAGATCTATCTATTCGGCTTCAGTCGCGGAGCGTTCACTGCCCGCGTGCTTGCGGCCCTGGTGCTCGACCAAGGTCTTGTCCAGGCGAACACCGGCGCCGAGCTGCACAATGGCGCCCTCAAAGCGTATCGAGCCTACCGCGCCAAGAATTATCACTCGATCTGGCGCATAGAGGTTCCGTTCAGGTTATTTCGAGACTACGTGCTGGTGCCGATCTGTGACAAGCTTCGCGGACGCCAGTCTTATTCCAAGATCACATTTACCCCGGTCCCGTCCTTGGAATTCCTCGGGTTGTGGGACACGGTGGCAGCCTACGGCCTGCCGATCGACGAAATGACGCGGGGCATAAGCAATTGGGTCTGGCCGCTCGAACTGCCGAACCGGGTGCTCAGCGACAAAGTCAAGTTCGCACGACACGCCCTGGCACTCGACGATGAAAGGACCACGTTCCACCCGGTCCTTTGGACCGAACAGCCGCCCGGAAAACCAGTGCCGCCTGTGCCGGAAAGTATCACCGGGGAGCGTCTGGTCCAGGCCTGGTTTACCGGGATGCATGCCAATGTCGGGGGCGGTTATCCGGACGATGCGCTCGCGTTCGTCCCTCTCTACTGGCTAATCCAGGAAGCGCAGAAGTGCGGACTGTCGTTCAAGTCCGCGCCGGCGGCCGATCCGGACGCCTTAATCGCGATGGCCTCATCGCAGGACAAGGACGGGCGCCTGTATGACTCGCGTGCCGGTCTCGGCTCCTATTATCGCTACGGTCCGCGCAAGGTCTTCGACCTGTGCAACGATCCGGCGGTAGGGGTTAGCATCCCCATGCCCAAGATTCATGAAAGTGTCTTCGGCCGCATCGACAGCGGCGCCAATGCTTACGCGCCGATTGGCCTGCCACCGGAGTATGTTGTCTTGCTCGGCGATGGCACCGTGCAGCCGCTTGATGCAACGACGTTCGAGACGCCTGCGCAGGCCGCCGCGCGTCATGTTCAGCAGGAACGGCTGTGGAATTACGTCTGGCTGCGGCGTCTTGCCTATTTTGCCACTCTTGCCGCATCGTTCCACCTGGCCGCGTTCTGGCTCTTTCACCATCTTCGCCCCGAGCATGAGTTCACATCAAGCGTCCGGCTGGTTTCGGAGGTTGTCAGGTTTTTCGAGTCGTCCCTGCCGAGATCGGTCCACTGGTGGACCGACTGGTATGCGACCAATCCGGAGTTGTTCCTGGCAGGAATTGCCGCGATCGCGCTGTTCATGAGCCTCGGTTCATCCCTGAGCGGCAACATTCACGATGGGATGCGAGTGATCTGGCAGTCGCGTGGCAGCCGATCAATCTTGCCAGACAACCTGGTCCACAAAGTCATTTACTGGTTCCGCAACCTGCGCATCTACCGATGGGTCATCCGAGTCGGCAGGCGGCATGTGCTGCCGGCTTTCTTCGCCTTGGCGATTGTGTGGATCGTTGCGACAGCTCTCAGCCATCTGGTGTTCAACATTGCGGACTCGGCTGGGGCTTTCTGCGCGGGGTCTGCAAAGGCGGAGTTGAAGGCTGTGAACCTCGGCATCCCGCAGCCCGCCAAGGATTTCTCGACCGACACGTTCTGTGCGCCGACCGGGCTGACAGTCAGAGCGGGTTATCTATACGAGATTGTTGTCATGATCGATGCTCCCTGGGCCGACGATAAGATCCCGACCACGCCGGTCGGTTTCCGGACCTCGACATTGGAAGGCGTGCAGGAATGGGCATTCAGGAGCGCTATCCTTCTCAGGCGCGTTCTTTTCCGGCCGTGGTTCAGGCTCATCGCCAGGATCGGCGAGACAGGTGTAGATGAATATTTCCTCGACCCTGTGAAGGTCAGAGGCAATACGCCGGTGTCGTTCAGGGATACGATCAGGGCTCAGCGCAGTGGGGAGCTGTTCCTCTACGTAAACGATGCGGTGATTGGTCTGCCGTGGATTTACTCGTCTTTCTATGGCCCGGACAACAATCGGGGCAGCGCGAAAGTCACGGTCAGGCTTTGCGGTCAGAAATGCCGGGAATGAGCTGATGTGATCGAGGCATCGCATCCGAGATCTTCAATTCGCCGGTTAATCGCACGCAGCTTCGATTGCATCGATGGCGCCGTATTCACATCGGCGGCGTCAATCCGTCTTTGCCATACGTGATGCGTGGAGCTTGCAAGGTTCCATCAGACTGCTTTTTCGCGGCAACAAAGATCTTGGTCCCCGGTTTAAGGTCGCTCCTGTCACCGGTGACGAAGGTGACGATCGCAGTGTCGAGGGTAACAAGAATCTTCTTTTCTATGCCCTTGTACTTGACGGAAAGTATCTGTCCATCAACCCCGGCGACAGTCTGCTCAACATTCGCGTTGGTCATTTTACTCTGCGGCTTGAGGTCCCAGTCATAGTGGCCCTCGCCTGTTCCCCGCATCGATTCCGGGAAGATGTGCACCTCGATCGCCCTTTGGCTGCCGTCTGCTTGCGTCATTCCGGTTGAGCCAACGAACATGCCGGGCTTGATCTCGGTCATCGTCGACTTCACGATTGCTACAAAGAGCGGTTTGTCGGTGAGGGTCAGCTTTACCTCCGCACCGTCGCGATTCTTGATCACGAATATCGGCCCGTCGACATGTTCAATCGTACCCCGGATACGAACGGTTTCCTGCGCCGATACAGGCAATGCGGCGCACATTAGAGCGAAGCTTGCGGCTGCGAACGCGCTCCGTTTCAAGTCTGGCATAGTGATCCCTTTCTGTGCTGCGTTTCCTCGGGGTAATCTGATCCTGCCGACGTTCTCGGCCGGGCCGAGACGATCTTGATTGAGCGTCAGCACAGGCGCATTCTTCGATAACACCCAGGCAAAATTCCGATCGGGTCTCGTCGCGGCTTTCCATTCGACCTCAAATCTGCCTTGCCTCCTCCGGCTCACCGGATGCAAACTCTACCGAAAACTGCGGAGGAGTTAATCCGCTCGCTCTGATGGAGATACGAGGGTGAAGAGCTTTGGCCTATCCACCGCAGTCGGCTTCTTACTTGCAGTCGCCCTGACGTGGTGGGTTAGACCGGACACTAGTTCGGGAACGATCTTTCTCGTTGTGACAGTGACGCTGTTTTGCACGGTCATGGGCACGATTTTTAGCTTTCTTCTTGGCGCAATCAGGAAGGAGAAATGACATGGCCAAATTGCTCATTCGCTTCACTTGCTTTGCTGCTTTGGCTCTGTGCCTCAACTTGGCCAGCGCTCGTGCTGATTGCGATCCGCGAGACCGAAATTGTGACCAAAGCTATGGCTCCGACTCTGCTCGAACAAAGGCTAATTCGTTCCGTAACTCGTCGCCGGAAGGAGTCGGCAGTCATAGGAAGAAACGCAAAGGCAGATCGGGACGCTTCGTTGGAGAGTCCGGGCCTGGACATTCGGGAAACGCTGGCTCTGGCCGGTCCAGCTACCGCAACGGTACCGGGGGCGGTGGCGGCGCTACCAACGGAAATGTAGGTCATGGACCCCGCTCCGCACCTACCATGAATCGCCCAAGCCCCTCAATCGGCGAACGTGGTGACTCTGCATCGCATAGGCCATTACAGCCTGTCCGAGCATATCTGCGGGCACAAGAGATACCGCCGTCGGATGCAGGAGCCTATGGCTTACTCGTACTACACTCAAAGCCTACTGCAGCAAGCCGTGCCAAGCTTCTGATGGTCTGCAAGGCCTTCGTTGCCTTTTTTCCGCGAAGCGAAACTTCGAGTGTTCCAGTCGTAGATCAGATGGTGACGATCTGGCCGTTGGATGATCCTCAGGCCAGCCAGGCAAAGGCTGATGACTGCGAGTTTGTCCTGGATCATTACGATCTTGTGGCCTCACAGCTCGCCATTTCAGACGCACAGAAGCAACACGTAAACTTTGAGGGAGAAGGTCCATTCCTTGTCGGTTGGTCGCCATCTAAAGCGAGAGGGGTACCTGACGCTCTAGTACTCGTCGTTGACATGTCCGCCGACAACAATCAGGCAGACATCGACCACAAGTTCAGGTTTTGGAAGAACAAGATCATTGAAGATCCGTCGCTGTGGCGAAATGGCTGGTCGGTGGAGCAAGTTCGTCAAGCGATCCATAATTTTGCAGAGGAATATGGGCAGTCGATGCTAGAGGCTATCAAGCTCTTTGGCGCTAAACCTTGACTACCCTGAGCCAAAGTCGAACACATGCGCCGTCAAGTCTCCCCGCAGTGCTAGGGGGATTTAGGACCTCGAGCGGACCGGCATTTCCACGAAATCTGCGGAAAAGCCGCTGAAGTGCTGGCCAAGTTGACGGCCTGCGCGCTGAGCGCGACCGCCAGCGGGTGCTGGCACTGCCGCCGCTCTGCATCGGCAACGGGCTCATATCGTCTTTAAAAATTCAATCAGTGCCCGCCGCTCGTCCGGCGTAAGCTTGCGGCCGATTATGCCATTCGCACGTGGCCCATCATTGAATTCATGGCCGGTATTGCGGTTGCCTCGCAACGCTGTATCCAGCTTGAAACCGCCAGAGAACCGTCCCGCTTCCGGATCGGTTTTTGAGCCGAGGCAACGCAAATCAAGGTTGTCCTCAGGCGCGGCCGATGCCGTTATCTGATAGCCCATGCAGACGGGATCGTACTCTCGCCGACCCAGGTAGAAGGTCTTTGGCCGTTCCGAAACCGGTGAAAGTAGCGCGTAGATATTGGGGACAGCACCGTTATGAATGAAAGGCGGCGTTGCCCACACTCCGTTAAGTGGCCGCATCTTGTAGGCGAGCGGATGTTGGATCAAGTTTGGCCGAAACCCATTCAACTCGGGACGCTCGGATTCGGAAACGTTGTGAGCGTCATACCAATGAGTCACGACCTTCTCGACCAGTTGGCCGAGGGCTGGTCCAAACTCGTTTGTGGCGATTCCTAAACTGTCCGGAATCACCACCTTCCGATTCCTCATGTCCTCCGCCTGCGCTGGATCGGTACCGAGGTCGGCGATCGTCTTTGTTTTAATTTCAAGATAGCGCTGGTTAAAATTGTTTGGCGGTAACCACGCCTTCGAGTCCCAGAATGCCTTGGTGCCAACCGGCGGCAGATGGCAACCCTTGCATAAATCGTCATAAAGTGCCCCGCCTCTCGCGGCGAGTGCGGTGTCGATGGGTCCCAGAATCTCCTCTGGCCATTTCGGCGCTGTCAGCCCCGTGAAGCCGTTCGTTTCGCTTGGCTGACTCCCCGCGATTGACTTCTCAATGTTGGCAAGCGCCTTCACCTGAACCTCGGAACTGAACAATCCTTTCCCGGGGTCGGTTAGATTGATCAACGCAGAAACCCCCATCGCCTCGCCCGCGTTGCGCACCATCGGCTGCATAATCGACGCGTTGTACTGCACCCAATCGAACCAGGGAGTGGTCCAGATGTGAGGAAAGTTCACTGGCGCCGTGGTGGCGGCGTAGTTTTTCTCTCTGGCTTCAGGACCCAGGGAGAGCCCGAACACCTGGTTCCCGATGCGGTTCAAGGCGTCCAGACGGCCGTAGCCTTCGTCAACGCTCGTCTCAGCGACTTTTTTGTCGAGCTTCCTGATGACATCGAGCTGGTCCCACACTGCGGTCAGCTGTTGGCGCAATTCCGCCTTGTCTTCTTTGCTAGCGTCCTCCCCGAGAACGTTTTTCGCAAATCGATCGAAGCGGTCGGAGAAAAGGCTCAGAAAGCGACCGGAAGAAAGCTTCGTAAGCAGAACCGAAATCCCGAGTCCTTGTCGGAACTTGCCGAGGTCGGTCAGAGCCGGGCCACCCTCTACGAGTACGGTCGTGCCGCGATAGGCGAGCCGGCCGGTGTGGCAGGCGGCGCAGGTGAATCCGAGCCGTGTCATGGGCTCTTTGGTTCGCGGGTTGAGCCACGGCTGCCCTGTCGCCGTGCGCATCGTCCCTGCTCGTGCAAAACCTACCGGTAACTGGTTCTCGCCACCCCTGGTAGCACCCGGGATGAATCCATATCGGTCGAGATAGGCCGGGTCGCTTAAGCGACCGACATCGCCCACGAGCGACAACCGCGGCTGCTCCAGCGCGATGAACCACTCATAGGGTATGTTGAGCGTCTGGGTCCCCTGATCGGCGTGATGAAATTTTTCACGTTGATTCTGGTCCCAGCCTTGATCGAGCCACACGGCTTTCTTAATCGGCGCGTAGTCCGGCAAGCTGACGGTCAGCTTATCTCGGTAAAGCTTGAAGCCAATAAGCGACACGGCAACGATCACGACCGCGACGACACCGATTCCGGTCTTCACCCCACGTTTCGTAATCATTTCCCCTCCCGCTCCACCAATGGAAGCCACCATTCCATTCATTACGACAGAATGATCTTCTAATCGACTATTGGACCGACGTGCGAGCAAAACGTCCAACCAGCAGCTGTGACGCGCTGATCATCGCAGCTGGCGACGGCCGCGTTGCACGGGGCTCAGTCGGAACGTGCGGCCGCAAAGAGAGCAGAGTTCACCGAACCGAAACGGTATTTCACCGTGCATGCCGCTCCCGCTGAAGGCTCGCGCCCCGTTTAATCCTACGCGCCTGCCCCGTGTCCGATGACGAAATGCTCAGCGAAAGGGCCGCCGGCCATGTCGATGTGTCCGGCATCGCCCTCTATCAGCCGGACGCCAGGCAGCAGGAGAATCTGCCGGATCGTCTCCGGAATGATCGCATAGGCGACGAATTGGCCGAGGCATTCGTGCGGTCCGAAGCCCGTATGCAGATAAGATGTGCGGCGGCGGACGCGAAATTCGTTCGGCTCGGGGAAAACACCTGGATCGAACATGGCCGAGCCAATGCCGACCGCAATAACCGACCCGGCCGCCACCGTGGTCTCGTGTGGGCTGCCCGGAGCGAGCACCGCCCGTTCGGCGGCGACGCGGGCGACGAAGGTGGTCATCGGGTTAAACCGCAGCGCTTCCCAGACGATTGCGTCGAATGCTGCGTCATCCGAGGATCGAGCCGCTTCGATCGCGCGCACGGTGACGTCGTGACGCAACAGGATCTGCTCGGTGGCGTTAACGATAGCTTGCGACGTCGTTTCGATCGCGCCGACCAGCAGGCCACAGATGTTGCTCACCACCTGCTCGGTATCGAGGCCAGAGAGACCGCGCGCGGTCATTCGCAGCAAACGCGAGACGCTATCCTCGCCCTGCGCGTCGCTCCAAGGCTGACGTTCAGCAAGAAACGAACGAATCCACGTCCGCATCTCGGCACCGGCCGCGTTGCAGGCGTCAAGCAGGGAGCGGTCGTTTGTCGGGTTGTGGAACATATCGGCCTGCGTCGCCCACGACCAGCGCAACATGTGCTCATCGTCCGGCCCCGGGAAACCGAAGCTTTGCTGCACGACGCGCAGCGGCACGAGCCGGGAGACGGTCTGCACGACGTCAACCGTAGGCGGCGGCACGGCGGCGAGGGCTTCGGCTGCCGTGCCTGCCGCTAGAGCACGGATTGCCGGCACGTCCTCCCAACGGAGCAGCGCGCGCATCACTGATTTGTCGCGCCAATTCTCCACCGCTCCGTCGCGGGCCAGCATGAACGGACCGACTGAGTCGTCCATATGCGGCGCGTAGGGCACGCGGAACGTCTCGTTGCGGGAAAGCGTATCGACGACGTCCGACCAGCGCGCCAGAACCGTGAAGGGCGGTAGTGTCATGACCGGTCGGTTCTCGCGCAATTCGCTGAACAGCGCCCTCCAGTCGCGTCTGAGCCACTGATAGAACAGTTCGGTGCGGGCGGGATCGTTTGCGGGCAGAGCATCGAGCGCTTCGAGGAATGGCATGACGTCGTCACCAATTGCTGTGGCCAGAAGGCAAAGCTTGTGCCGATCGATTGCACAAGGGCAGATCTCAGAACTAGATCATGGTGGGCGCGTAATGCTTTCAGGCCGAATCAAATATTCCATACCTGCTTCGGGCTTGTCCGCACAGTCTAGAACACCGGCTTGGTTGGTGGATTATGTGGATCCTGAGGCTCTATGTTCACCTCATAGGCCAAAGGCCGAGTGGTAATGATTTGGAATCTGCCGTTGACGATTCTCATGGAGTAGAGACCGGCGCTGGCGCCCTTCGGCGGTATGCAAGATTTGGTTTCGCCGACGCGACGGGTGTTCAGATCGACGGTTCTGAAGGTGCTATGTTCGTAATCGATGTTGTCCTTGGTCATGCGCGCTGTGCCGACCGCTTTCCCGAAACCTGCATTAGAGTCCTTCACGCACGCACCATGATTGCCGACTTTGCGCGACGTCACATCATCATAATGGCACGATCCGTCTCGCGATTTAGACCACATCTTGTGGGCATATTGCAGTACGCCGCCATCATACTTGATAAACGCGAGCGCCAGGCATTGGTAATGGCCGCCAACCCGCTTGGAGCGAGCATCGACGTCTCTAACCTCGCCATAATAGACCGGGTCGCCCGTCTCCTGCGACCAGAGCTTGAGATGCGATACAACCTCGGCAGGGTCGGTGATAGTCTGCGCAGCAACGCTCGATGACGCGCCAGCAATCGCAATGATCGAGATCAATGCTCTCCACATGATCTATCCTCTCTTATAAAATCATGCACTAAGTTCTCACGGTCTTCGGACTTGAGCAAGAACTTCGGTATCGCAAGCCTAGAGCGGTAAACAAAAGCTTGCCGAAGCGAAAACGCCGGTCGACGCAGTTGCTGTTCGAGAAGTTGCGCGGGCTCGGATATGACGGTACCGTCGTTGGCAGAAAGTCGCTGTTTTGCATCGTCGTCCGGTAGGGAGAAAAATATGCGCCGGTCATATCTCGTTATCGGAAGCATCATCTGCGCGACCGCGATGGTTGCGAGCGTGGGAACACCAGCGCCTGCGCAGGAGAATAGGCTGGATGATCTTGGGGTCCTGCGGGCGTGCATCGCCCTCGGCCTGCAAAGCCTGGATGAGGAGAAGCCGCTCCGCCCGATCGCGACGCAACGCAGCGAGCGCTTCCAGGGGAAGGTCGCGGAGACGAACCGCCTGATGTGCCGCGGCGGATCGGGTGCGGTTCAACAACGGCCGACCCCGTGGGTTGACTGGTCGAACTATTTCGGCACCGCCTCGAAGAGATCGATGCTCGACGTCCGCGACCAACGCGGCATCACCGGCGCCTTGATCGATCTCGAATATCAGCGGATGGAGCTGATTAAATTCAATTTGTTCGACAATAAGACCTTTGCGCAATATGCCGGTTCTCCGACCGGGCCGGTGCTAAAAAAGTGGAGCGAGATGCGGCTCGAGCCGACGCATCCAAGCTTCGCCAGCGTCGGCGGCAATGGACCACAGCGCTGCGACGGAGACTTGATCCGCCATCGCACACTGACCGGCATCTGCAACGACATCGAGAATCCCGCAATGGGAGCCAGCGGGCAGCTTTTCGCCCGCAACGTGGAGTTCGAAAGCACGTTTCCTGATATTGGCGCTAACGAGCTCGCCAAGAATCGGCACGGCGACCGGCTCGGGTTGCTAAAGCCAGATCCGCAGCTGATTAGCCGCAAGCTGTTCACGCGCGACCAGACCGGGGCGCGGAATTGCAATCAAGGGCATGGTGCATCCGATTCGGTCGACGCCGACTGCCCGTACCGCAAGGCGCCGTCCTTCAATGTGCTCGCCGCCTTCTGGATCCAGTTCATGACGCACGACTGGTTCTCGCACCTCGACGAGTCGCGGAACGACCAGTCGCACATCATGACGAGCCTCGGCTGCGCGACGCCGGAGGCGGTCCAACTCGGCTGCCGCCCCGGCGACAAGATGGACGCGGCACTGATCGCCGACTCCACTGCTCCTGCAATGTTCAAGGCCGCGGAGACTGGGACCGAACGACCCGCGCGGTCCTACAAGACGACGCGCAACACCGTCACGGCCTGGTGGGACGCGTCGCAGATCTACGGCTACGACGAGCGCTCGGAGCGGCGCGTCAAGCGTGATGCGGCTGATCGCGCGAAGTTCGACATGCGGCCGAGTCACACTGGTGAGAAACTTGGGTATTTGCCCGTGTTCGGGAGCGCATGCCCGCCTGGGGCGACGACCGGACAGTGCGACCCGATTCAGCCCGAATGGGCCGGCCAGGAAGCTACGGCCTTTCCGGACAACTGGTCCATCGGCATGAGCTTCTATCACAATCTGTTCGTGCGCGAGCACAACAGCTTCGTGGATGAATTTCGCAAGCAAGCGGCACTCACGCCGAACGCCGACTCGGGTCTGCGCAACCCCGCCAATCCGCAGCAAGTCATCACCTATTCGCAAGTCACGCCCGAGGAGCTCTTCCAGGTGGCGCGGCTCGTGGTGTCGGCCGAGATCGCGAAGATCCACACAATCGAATGGACGACGCAGCTTCTCTATAACGAGCCGCTATACCGGGCGATGAACTCCAACTGGTCCGGCCTTATCGATCAGGACAAATATCCCGTGATGAACCGGATCGTCGAGCGCATCCGCGACAAGTTCAGGGCGTCAAGCGATCCCCGGGACGCCAACGTGCTCGCATCGGCGGTGTCGTCGGGACCTGGGATCATCGCGACCGGCGCGAACAAGAAACTGGTCGACGAGGGTACGGGAAAGTGGGACCCGAAGATCGTGAACGGAGGCACCAGCCATTTCGGTTCGCCGTTCAACTTCCCGGAGGAATTTCCGACGGTCTACCGCTTGCACCCCCTCGTGCCGGACCTGCTCGAATTCCGCCAGATTGAGAACGACCCGAACCAGATCCGTAAGAAGGTGGCGGTCATCGACACCTTCCGCGGCAAGGCGACCGCCCGTATGCACGACGGCGGACTGGCAAACTGGGCCCTGACGATGGGCCGCCAGCGCCTCGGTCTGCTGTTCTTGCGCAATCATCCCCAGTTCATGCAGAACCTCGATCTTCCCCCGCGCCTCGACACCAAGATCGACGTTGCCGCTCTCGACCTCATCCGCGACCGCGAGCGTGGCTTGCCACGCTTCAATGAACTGCGGCGGCAGATCGGTCTGCGCCAGTTGACCAGCTTTGAGGACTTCATCGACAAACGACCTGACGTCTCCGAGGCGGACAAAAAGCTTCAGCGGGAACTAGTGGATTCTCTGCGGGCGATCTACGGCACGCACAAATGCGACGTGAGCAAGCAGATCACCTCAGCGCAGCGCAATCCCGACGGCTCGCCGATCAACGACTGCCTCGGCAATGCGAATGGTAGCGAGGTCGACAACATCGAGGATGTCGACATGGTGGTCGGATGGCTCGCCGAGACGACCCGCCCGCATGGGTCCGCCATCTCAGAAACTCAGTTCCAACTGTTCATCCTGAACGCCTCGCGCCGCTTATTCAGCGACCGGTTCTTCACGTCGAGCTACCGCCCAGAGTTCTACACGACCTTCGGGCTCGATTGGGTCAATAACAATGGCCCGGGCGGCAAGCGGATGGAGCAAGGCGAGCCGAACGGCCACGAACAGGAGGTCGCTCCGCTTAAGCGCATCCTGCTACGCAACGCCCCCGAGCTAGAGCCCGAGCTCAGGCACGTGATCAATACGTTCGATCCGTGGGCGCGCGATCGCGGCGAATACTACTCCCTCGAGTGGAAAGCGCGCGTAGACGCAAAGAGCGATCCGTCATTCAAAAAGTGACCCAGATCGCAGTGCTCGTGAATGCTTGGCAGGTCCGGTCGCACCAATCGGACCTGCCTTTTCGTTGCGCGCGTGTCACTCGCGGGAAGCCGGCGCCATCCTGGATTGGCCGGACGACCTCGCTGGACGAGAGTGCTGCGTTGCGCTCGCTTTCTCGCTTGCACAGGACATGCTCGTTCACCCTCTGACTTTGTTTCGTTCTCAAAGAACGAATCAACATCGCCATACAACCCGGCGTAACTCCTAACAGTTAGTGAAGAAGCCATAGAACCATTATCGCCCACATTCGCGAAAGCGACCGTTAGCGAAGCCTCCAGCGTCACCAACAGGACGGCTGAGACTTCCGTTGACCAAAAGCACGACCTTGATCGCACTTAAGGAGACGAGATCTCTCCACCGCGCCATTTTATCAAACACTGGTTGGCTAACTAGCTCGCGCGAGACACGCGTCGTTGCCTTGCGCAAAACGCGCGATCTGCTAAACCGCGCGTTTTGCGATTGAAGGAATGAAGATTTGCCCAGGAAGAAAACAGCTGTTCGCCGCGAGTGGACAAAGGACGACGTTCGCACTCTTAAGGCGCTTGCGAAGCAGAAGGCAGGCGTAGCCAAGATTGCAAGAATGTTGAAACGAACACCGGGCGCAACAGCAGCCAAGGCGCATACCATAGGTGTGTCGTTAAGCACTCGATAGTGGTGTCAGCACTGAGCAACGGCTTAGATACTTTTACTCGTCCTGTTCATTCTTACGGTTGGGCCGCTTGGCTTGCGTCCGACGTTTGGGCATCCAAATGCTGAGCGATTACTGGCATTCTCTGTGCTGGGGTTTGCCTTCTCTCCTGCTTATCCCCGTCGACTCATTGTCATCTTAATTCTGCTTGCGGGGATGAGGCACGGTCAGATTGATTGCAACTCGCTGGGCGCAAAAAATCCCATGATTCATCGTTGGCTGTTACTCTTTGCTACGTTCGCCATAACAGGTGTAATTCTTGATCGTGCATACGCCGAAGATGACGTGTTGATAAAACGCGTCAAGACCACGTGGCGGGCGCAAGATGGAGCGACGATAGACGATATACTGTCCCGCGCGGCCAAGATTGCCCATTTTGTCCCGAGAGGTTGGGAAGTCGGTCAGAAACATGACTCTGAAACCCCCGTGGTCTTTTCGTGGGCCAGAAGCCAAGGCGACAAGCCTGACGACGCATATACAATCTCTTGGAATATATCGGCCAAGGGCGACATGTCACTTGGCCCACCTTACGCGAAGACAATGCAACTCGGCTGGCAACCGTTCGCATTGTCTCTCATTGCCAGAGAGATGGCAGACGAATACCCGCAGCCTAACGTTGCCTTTTTACATGACACGTCCAACTACGACTTTGTTGTTACGGCGCAGGGTGAACTTGGCAATCTTCTGAAGAAAGGACGCTGCACAATAGGCGATCCTGTATCTCTCGACTACGTCGTTCTACCCAAGGAGGCCCCCAAGGAGGATGTTTGGCGGCTACAGATTTCGGTAAATTGCGAGATCGCCGGCCCGTCATATTTTACGCGCGACGGCGTCATTATCTTCAAAAAGACGAATAGCGACCCATGGCAGCCGGCGTCATTTTTTGCCCGCCGCATCGCGAAGTATCCTCCCGGCCATTGGTTCGAACAGGTCGAACCGGATGAGCAAAAAGCGTTTGATGCGGTCCGCAAAGCGCTCAAGGGACCACGGTAGCGGTGAGGATCGGACATGTGCCGGACTTTTTTCTTCTTCCGGATTGTCATGTTACTCAGACACCACTCCGCATCCGCTCGTTCCTGACGATTGTCGTTCCTCTATTTCCTTTAGGTCTTGCGGTTCTCGACGCCGACTGTGTGGCGTAGGTACCGAGATGCCGAGTGATTGGAGCGTGAAGATCATGGGCACGCTTGTGTTCCAGCGATCATTCAATCGCGCGTCACGAGGGTGATGCAACCTCCACTCACCCTTGCAGGAGATAATAACGCAATCCTGACTCCTTGCATCATAGTGCCGTGTTCACGCCACCGCGAAAACAAAGAAGCGGAGCACACTACCGGGCGGTGCCCCCGAACGCTGAAATTGATCCGGTTACCGAAAGACGAAGAGAGCGCTTCCAATGAGTACGACATCACTACACAAACAAATTGCCATCACGCTCGTTGATAACGCGGTCAACGACGGCTTTATCATCTCCATCAACAACGGGGACGAGACGATCGTGGACCAGTCACGGAATAGCGGCGAGATCATCGGCGCGATGTTTCATGCCGAAATGGACACGCTCACGCTAAACGTTGAAGAGCGGCGCGTTGGCTTCATCACTTTAATCTACGACAACGAAAGAAACGGGCTCGATGTGATCAGCGATCACACTGACATCCCCCACATTAATCGTCTGGTTGAGCACACCATGAGGGAGTTCGAGCGCTAACCTCTGCGCCGCGTATCTCGTCGGTGATTCCACGCGCGCCAGCGGCTTTTGTCAAAGTTCGCGACGAGCGGGCTTCTTGGTTTCGCTGGCCTTACGCTTGCGCGGCTGTCTTTGCTCGCCGATCTCGGCAAACGGATTTGGCAGCATCATTTTCATCTCGATCAGACGAGACGCGGGAAAATGACTGCGGTCGGCCCGCGATGTGTGGCGTCGCGCCGCCATCCGATCAGCTAGATCATTCGGGGTACTAAGCATCGCGATACTCCACGTGCGACACTTGAAATGTAACTCTCGCGCCGGAGATTAGGAGTTCAGTATTGCGTGATCGATCGGTTCAGGCAACACCACCCGGTCCGTCGGTGCCTGGCATCCTTCCCGACTAACCAACCCCGATCGCGCAACGCGCCGCAGGGACGTGAGATATCGTGCGCTTGGGTCATTCTAAGCACCCTGCGCAGGCCCGCCCTGTACGCCTCCATATTCGAATATGAACAGATGTTCAGCTACTTAGCGCAAATTCTGGGTGATGCGCCGGAACCCAAACCGTCCGGGTTGATTAGCTCTCCACACGTTGAAGGGAGTTTTCTTATGAAGAAGTTGATTGCGGCAATGGCGATCGGAGCAGCTGCATTGTTAAGTGTTTCCGCTGCAAACGCAGCAAATCAAAAGGGCCTGACCGAGGTCGCCCAGTTGTCAACCGGCAGCAAATCTCAACATCGGCACTATGGACACTCTCATGGTCGTCAGCACTACGGCCACCGCCATCACCCGCACTATGGCCAATCTGGCCATCGTTATTACCGTCAGCAAAGGGGCTACGGCTACGCTCCTCAGTATTATGGCGGCGGCTATGGTGGGCCAGGTTACGGTGGAGGATATGGTTATGGTGGGCCGAGCATAACGTTTGGCTTCGGCGGAGGTGGATACAACGGCTGGTAAAACAAAAGCCCGCAGCGATGCGGGCTTTTTACATCAACGCCCTTAGGGACGTACAGGCGAGATCGCTATGAAAAGGATCAGGGTCTCAGGCTTGACCACTTTCTTCTCAGCCATTCCGTTGCGTCCTGCTTCGTAGAAGCGGGCGTGGATGGCGACGTACAGAGGCAAAGACAACGCCAGCGATCACGCACCGGCCTGGATCAAGCTAAACTTATGAAGCCGAAAGGGTACACCAGAATCTATCGTCCAGTTACCACTGCTCATTGGTCACAAGATAAATCCGAGATAGTTGCCGCCACGATCACTCTCATCGGCCGGCCGGAGAGATTTGACGACTCATGAAGGCGTTCACTGCCATCAGAGTTGTTGGTGTCAGCTTCGATTGCATTTTCCTAATGGCGTCCGGAAGAACTATCAAAAGTTTGCCTTCGGTAATCACTAAGGCGTCGGTCGGAACATCATAAGCAACGAAAAATTCCCCTCTCAGATGACCGCCAGGTCCCTCCGGATCGGCTCCGTCCAAGCTGAATAGATGTTGAAATCGTTCGGCAGGAATATGCTGGCTGATTTCTTCGGCGATCTCTCGGACAACACACTCCAAGAATGTTTCCTCGCCTTCCCTGTGCCCCCCGAAGAGGCCGACTTTTCCGGGTTGAATGATGTGGGGAATATTATCGCGCTGCTGCAGGAGCACGTTGCCGTTAACATCGATCAGGAGCGCCGCTGCGATTTCGCGGGTATAGGAATTGTTCATCGAAAACCTAAGGACAGAACTCTACGACTTCGGGCTATGTGAAAAGCTGCACACTGGGGCGACCGGCGAGTTCATGGACTGCAATATTGGGCGTGACAGACAAAGCCAATGCGGTTCATCAACAAGCCGCATCGCTCGGATATGCGAGTAAGGTTTCATCCAGACTTCATCCAGAAAATCCGTTTCATCTGGAGGGACGAATTTGGGAACATCCGAGTTTCATCCAGAGGTTTCTGGACGAAACTCGGTGCTAAAACACCATAGAAATCATTCGAACGGTCACACCATGCGCCGGTCCTGCGTAAAGACTCGCAATATCCAGCGCTCGCAACGAGCGTGAGCCGGCAGGTCTCGCCGAGCTTGCATGGGCAATATCTCGCGTGAACCCATGGCTAAACTTTTCTAACCCGCCGGCTCTCATGCTCCGTATCAATACCAACCATAGGGCTGGTAGCAGCCGTTCCACCCGTACCCGTACCCGCCCCAGCCACCACAACCATATGGATAGCCACCGCCCCAGCCGCCGTACGGATAGCCCCAGCCCCCGCCCCATCCCCAGCCACCTAGGCCAACAGCAACAGGAAAGCCCCATCCCCAGCCGCCGCGCCGCCAGCCCCAGCCCCCGCCGCCCCAACCTCTACCCCCCCAGCCCACGCGCCTGAACCCGCCGCCCCAACCTCTACCCGCCCAGCCCACGCGCCTGAACCCGCCGCCGGCGAACCCGCCTCTAAACCCGCCGGGCATCCCCATTCCAAATCCACCGCCCCGAAAACCGCCAAATCCGCCGCCGCGGAAACCACCGCCTCCAAATCCGCCGCCACCCCTGAAGCCCCCTCCTCTCTGCGCCGACGCCTGATCCGGCACCAGCGTGAGAACCGATGCGGCGATTGCTACGCCACTCAAGATGGTCAACACTTTCTTACGCATTGCACACTCCTTCGGGTTGAGCGTTTCGCACTTGCATCAGGCCGGCTTTGACTGCGTCAATGGCCCAGTACGATCCGCCCAGGACGAACACTCGACGTGCAGTCACACATCTCCCGGCCGCACCAATAACGTTAGCACTGTTTTCTCGTTCCTGCGCGGGTAGATCGCAGGTCGTGGTCTGATGGCGACTTCCGGTCCTGGCCCTGACCTCGCGCACGAACCGGCGCAGTGAAACATTGAGCCAGCCTTGCCTACCGTGTGGCGGGGCGAGCTGATAGTCTTGCAAAAGCGGTGAGCCGGATACCGATGGTTCGCGCGCGGAGATGTGCGGCGCTAGTGACGCGGAGTGATGATGATACTCAATCCGGATCATATTACGATTGCGGTAGCAGACGCTGGCCCGGCGATCGACTTCTTCGCTCTTCTTGGCTTCAGAAAGGATCACGTCGCGATAATCGACGGCGGACTCCCTGCCCGCTACATGGGCATGCCGGACATGAAGGCGCAGCACATCACCCTCGCTCTCGAAGGAGCCGATCCTCAATTCGAGATTCAGCTTCTTGAGTTTGAACCCACCCCAGGGGCCGATCCGGGTGCGCACCCAACGAACCTGCGACGACGAGGCTTCAATCATCTCGCCTTCCGCGTCGACGACCTTGAGGCAACCACTGCACACCTCGTGGCTAGTAGCGTGACGGTGCTCAGCGACGAGATGAACTACGTCAACCGAAAGCTGCGGCTCTTTGAGGGTCCCGAGGGCATCACCGTCGAGTTGGTACAGCGGGACAGCTAGATGCTTCTAGCTTGGACCCCAAGGCACTCGGGTACTGGCATGTCAAAATCGCGAGCGTCTAAGGGCGGAGCGGCTGGCTCGTGCGCCCGTCGAACCACCCTCGTCTCCGAAGCGAGGCTGAAGGCGAAGCGGTAGCTTCGCGTCCCTTTTCTCGCGGTACAATCCGAGCTACGTTCCGACGATCCGAAGACGTTACCGGCATCAAGAGAAACGCCCAATGCGACGGAAGTTGATCGCTACGGCCCTGTTCGGGTTCACTGCTTGGGCGATCGTCACGTTTGCCATGATGGTAGCGAAGTGGACCAGTCAAGTGCAGTCCAGATCCAGCGTTACTCACACGAGCCCTAGGTGAGGGTCGCAGAGCCAGAATTAAACTCTCGGATCATGCCCTTCTTGAGTGCGTCGGATGCAACCTGGTCACAGCCTTGTGACCCATAAATTTGCAACCAGGGGTTCAAAAGCAACGATAGCAAATCGGAGAATGCGCATGTCAGACGCAACGGGAGTAGGCAGCATTTCGGGCGGAACGCTCGACGCCGATGCGAAGAATAAGACGGGCAAGACCAAGGAGCAGCTCACCGAGGAGAAGTGAAAGGAGCTGGACGAAAAGATCGCGAAGAGCGGCGACGCGAACATCAAGTACGCCAAGCCGGGCCGCAGCGACATCTGGCCGTAGGATTGCGCGCTAGGGACCCCGCCATCCCCCGAAGGCCCCTCGACCCTAGTCGTGCACGCCGCAAGCTCCCTAACGGGCTGGCGGATTTCGTTGGGGCGCAGCTCATCCTAGGGCTGCGCTTGCGTTGCGGGGTGCGGCGGATTCTCGGCGGACTTATCGTGCGTGTTGTGGCCGGGGGAGATCAGCAGGAGGCCAAACAGCACCAGGATGACCACCCCCGCGATAGCCCAGCGGGTGGTTTTGGTGCGCTTCGCATCGCTTGTTGCCCTGGGAGGCTCGTCGTTATTGGGGAATGCCATGGCTGCGCTCCATGCCTGTTCGGGATAGCAACCTCACCGGGCCGTGACCGTTCCCGGAAGGCCGCACACGGGCGCGTGATAGTCGCCTCCTCTCGTTACAAGGCTGCTAGAGACATTCTGCGAGGAGATAAACGGCGGCGCGTCGATTTAGAAATACCCGCATGTCGGTTTGTCAAAGACGGGACACGATAGCAAGCCTCTCGATCGGAGAGATGTTATGTTGAAAGGATCAATGATCGCTGCGGCGACTGCCGTTTCTGCGCTGGTGACGTTTCTGGCCATGCCCGTTATTTGTCCTTTGGAAGGCGCTCCGTCTTGGCTGGGCGTGTTGGTCTCAAAGTGAGCCGGAGGGTTTGCCGCCCGTCCAGACGAGGATGTGCGCCTCACGACGCGGTACTTCGACCTCCTCATGCCGTGCGCCATCGCGTGGCCGATGCTCGGCTTCGGGACTCAGTCGTATTGGTGCTCCGCCTCCCGCAGCGAAAGCACGCAAGGGCCGCAGACACAGGATTTCGAGGTTTACTAGCCGGACTCAACGAGGTACGCGTTCTGCCTTGTTTAAACGGAGAACGGCTCCTATGAAGAGACTCGCGCTGAGCGCGCTTATTGCGTTTGCGGCCGCGCCGGCGTTCGCCGAGACGGTGGTCCATCACGAGGAATACTACGTCATCCGCGATGCCGCGACGAAGAAGTGCACCATCGTGGACAAGAGGCCAGCGACCACCACGAACATCCCGACAACCCCGTCGACTATCGTCGGCCTCGGCGTCTTCAAGACCCGGTCAGAAGCGGAGGCCGGCATGAAGAAGATGGAGGTTTGCGACGACGACTAATGCGCTTCGCTAGGATTTCGACGTATCGGATTCGCACTGAAATTGTGGCCACGCCCATCATTGCGATCGAAGTTCGTCCCCAGACTAATTTGTTTGTTCCAAGAGGTTGATCAGTCAGTCGACGGTAGTTCATAAGCGTCATTTCGCGGCGAGACATTTTTATTCGTCGCGATGGTTCAGGATGATGGCGCGTGGCAAACATCAATCGACGGATCGCGGACGAGCTCGGCGTTCACGAGCAGCAAGTTGAAGCGACGGTTGCGTTGCTCGATGGGGGCGCAACCGTTCCTTTCATTGCTCGTTACCGGAAGGAAATCACGGGTTCCCTGGATGATGCTCAATTGCGGGCACTCGAAGAGCGTTTGAATTATCTGCGTGAACTCGAAGACCGTCGTGCCGCGATTCTCAATTCGGTTCGCGAACAGGGAAAGCTCGACGCCATATTGGAAGCAGCAATTCTCGCTGCCGATAGCAAGGGGCGTCTGGAAGACATTTACCTTCCGTTCAAGCCGAAGCGCCGCACCAAGGCTGAGATCGCCAGAGAGCGCGGACTGGAGCCGCTGGCTCAATTGCTGTTGGCGGAACCGCAGAATGATCCGAAGACGGTAGCAGAGCCGTTCGTAAACGTCGACAACTCGATCGCCGATGTCGCGGCTGCGCTGGACGGCGCCCGCGCCATTTTGGTGGAACGTTTCGCGGAAGATGCCGACTTGATTGGCGTATTGCGGGAAAGGATGTGGTCGAACGGCCTGATGTCGTCCGCCGTGCGGAGCGGCAAGAAGACCGAGGGCGAAAAATTCAAGGACTATTTCGAATTCAGCGAGCCGCTCACCAAGCTGCCGTCACATCGCATCCTTGCAATGTTTCGCGGTGAGAAGGAGGATATTCTCGACCTTCAGATATTGCCCGAACCAGCTACGGCTACGCCAGCTGCGGTCAGTACCTACGAATTGAAGATCATGCAGCGTTTCGAAATTTCCGATCGCGGCCGGTCCGGCGACCAATGGCTGATGGAAACTGTCCGCTGGGCCTGGCGGACCAAGATTCAGGTTCATCTCAATATCGATTTGCGGATGCGGCTTTGGAACACAGCCGAACACGAGGCGGTACGTGTGTTCGCGTCGAATTTACGCGACCTGTTGCTCGCGGCGCCAGCGGGCGCACGCGTTACCATGGGGCTCGACCCCGGATTCCGCTCCGGAGTCAAGGTCGCTATTGTCGATGTGACGGGCAAGGTGGTGGCCACCACGGCGGTCTATCCGCACGAGCCTCAGCGGCAATGGGATGCGGCACTCGCCACGCTCGGCAAGCTCGCCGTTCAACATGGCGTTGACTTGATCGCGATCGGCAACGGTACGGCGTCGCGCGAGACCGACAGGCTCGCTACGGATCTGGTAAAATCCCTACCCGATATGAAGATGTCGAAGATCGTGGTGTCGGAAGCCGGCGCATCGGTTTATTCAGCGTCGGCTTTTGCGTCAGAGGAATTGCCCGACCTCGACGTCACGCTACGCGGGGCGGTATCGATTGCGCGGCGGCTACAGGATCCACTGGCCGAACTGGTCAAGATCGATCCGAAGGCGATCGGCGTGGGCCAATATCAGCATGATCTTGGCGAGAGTAAACTGGCTCGCTCCCTTGATGCGGTGGTCGAGGATTGTGTTAACGCGGTCGGAGTCGATGCTAACACGGCGTCTGCACCGCTCCTCGCACGCGTATCAGGAATCGGCGCAGTGTTGGCGCAAGCCATTGTCCAATACCGTGATAACAACGGGCCGTTCAAGGCACGTAAAGGGCTAAAGCAGGTGCCTCGACTGGGGCCGAAAGCGTTCGAACAATGCGCCGGCTTCCTGCGGATCACTGGTGGCGACGATCCGCTCGATGCCTCGGGAGTCCACCCGGAGGCCTACCCCGTCGTACGCAAGATTCTTGCTGCCACCAAAAGCGACATCAAGGCCCTCATCGGAAACACGAATATCCTCCGCCAGATCAAGCCGCAGAGTTTCGTTGATGACACCTTCGGTCTGCCGACCGTGGTCGACATCCTCCGCGAGCTCGAAAAACCCGGCCGCGATCCTCGGCCGGCGTTTAAGGCCGCGGTCTTCAAAGAGGGATTCGAGACGCTCAAGGATGTCAAACCTGGCATGATCCTCGAAGGCGCCGTAACCAACGTGGCCGCCTTCGGCGCCTTCGTCGACATCGGCGTCCATCAAGATGGGCTGATACACATTTCGGCGATGTCGAAGTCTTTCATCAAAGACCCGCGCGATGTCGTCAAATCAGGGGACGTCGTCAAGGTGAAGGTACTGGAGGTAGATGACGCCCGTAAACGGATCGCATTGACGCTCCGTCTCGATGATGAGCCCGGCGGCATGAGCGAGCGGCCAGCGCAAGGCACCCCAAAAGACAAAAGCCGGCGGATGACGTCGACACCGAGCAAGCCGCATCAGCAATCCGGCGGCGGAGCGCTTGCTGAAGCTCTGCGGCGCGCTAACGAGAAGAGCGGAAACGGTAAGACTAAATAACCCTACTGCGCTCTCTGCTGTCCGCCGAAACCATGCATTTCATCTAGACAAATCGGAGCTAATGCTTCGAGATGACCGCTGCGCGCTGAAGCTTTCCTCCAAAGCGCAAGCAAATCATTTTCAAGAAATCGAGGCCGAACGCTCCGGACCTAGCTGACTTCAAAAGTGGAGAGCCGAGGCGTCGCCCGAAATCAATCCGTTACGGTCAGATGGATCGAGACAGATTCTTGACGTCTCGTGCAGACTCGGCGCGCGCTCGGATGGCCTCCTGCGCGGTCGCGGCTCTCTACGCGAATGCAAGGCATCAACGGGCTCCAACAGTTTCCGCGTGATCGCTATGGATACTATCCTCGTCGTCAATGCAGGCTCCTCAAGCGTCAAGTTCCAGATCTTTTCGGTCGAGGGAGAGGGAGATCTGCAACGCCAGATCAAGGGCCAGATCGATGGCATTAGCAGTCGTCCTCGCCTGCGGGCGAGCGGTTCCGACAACGAACCTTGGTTGACCGCGTCTATGCCGAGGGTGTGCGGCGTTACGGATTTCACGGTCTCTCATATGAGTATATCGCGAAGACTTTGCCGCACGTCGCGCCCGAGATCGCCAACGGGCGGGTAATCGTTGTCCATCTCGGTAGTGGAGCTTCGATGTGCGCGTTAAAGGATGGACGCAGCATCGAGAGCACGATGGGATTCACGGCGATGATCGCCCAGCACCCCTGTCACTGTTAGGTGCAGCTCGGAAAAAGGAAACCAAGGCCGGAAATTGCTGGAACGATTTTCAGCCTGGCGATTGGCTCAGTTCCATCGACGTTCGTAATTTACGATGGGGCTCGCCTACAAGCTGCACAACACCCCGCCCGCCAGCAAAGACCTTGTGAGCCGGGTCATCGAACAGTTCCGCGCGGCAGGTTGCCACGCGCGTTAACAGGCTCCGGTCTCGCAGAGCGTCCCAGCGATAGCCAAATCGTCATTGACATCATTCCACTTCTGAAACACTTCCTTCGAGCGCCCGCGCCAGAAGGACTATGGACCGTGGCTGCGCCAGATACGTCGCCGGCCTTACGACAGGTGCGCTCTCCCAAGGGGATATATCATCGAGCGAAGCGAGCGAGGTGCGTGCGATGTTTAATGGCGTCGAGGGGGATAATCCGTGACGGCTGGGCGGCATTCTCACTATCAAACAGAAGCAACTCGAGCATGACGGCATGCTTCGAGAATATGCTGAAATTAACGCCGCCCGGAAGAACCGTCGCACCGAGAGGAGCGCTCGTACCCGATGTGACATCACCGGCGCTCATCGTCCGCATCCTGCTCATCTCTCGTCAGGAACAATTGGCCTAACGTTCCAGATGTCGCGGCAGTACTCCCGGACCGAGCGGTCGGATGAGAAGCGACCGACTCGCGTGCAGTTCAGAATGGACATGCGCGTCCATGCGCTCTGATCGGAGTACGCTCGACTGACGCTTTGTTGGCATTCCACGTAGGCCTGATAGTCGGCTAGCAGCATGTAGTCGTCGCGGGTGATCAGCGATTCGACGAGGGGCTGGAAGAGTGCGCGATCACCGTTCGAAAAGAACCCCGAACTGATGAGATCGATCGCTTCGCGCAGCTCCGGATTTGACTCGTAGAATTCGCGCGGCGCGTAGCCCCCAGCCTTCAATCGCTCGACCTCTGCGGCCGTCAGACCGAACAGGAAGAAATTCTCGGGACCCACGGCGTCGCGGATCTCGACGTTGGCGCCGTCCAAGGTGCCAATTGTCAATGCCCCGTTCATGGCGAATTTCATATTGCCTGTGCCAGACGCCTCCTTGCCTGCCGTGGAGATCTGCTCCGACAGATCCGCGGCGGGGTATACGCGGTGACTGTTTTTGACGTTGAAGTCCGGCAGGAACACCACCTTGAGAACCTGAGAGACGACCGGGTCCTGATCGATGGCTGTCGCGACTGAGTTAATCAGCTTGATGATGAGCTTGGCCATGCGGTATCCGGGAGCAGCCTTGCCGCCAAAGATGACCGTTCGGGGAATTTCCGCGGCGCTGGGAGCACGCCTTAGTCTGTTGAAAAGAGTGATCAGGTACAAAACGTTCAGGTGCTGACGCTTGTACTCGTGCAGCCGCTTGACCTGAATGTCGAAGAGCGAGCGCGGATCAACGATGACGCCGGTTCGTTCCTTGATGAGAGCCGCCAGCACACGTTTGTTATCGGCCTTAACGGCTTGCCAATCTTTCTGGAAGTCGGCGTCTACAGCTAACGGCTCGAGGTGTTCGAGCTCCTTCTCCAAATCTGCTAACCATCGGTCACCAATCTTCCGGGTGATCAGAGCGCTCAGGTTCGGGTTGCTCAGAGCGATCCAGCGGCGCGGCGTCACACCATTAGTCACATTGAAAAATTTTTCCGGCGCTACTCTGTAGAAGTCGCTCAGCACCGTCTGCTTCAGAAGTTCGGTATGGAGGGCCGCGACACCGTTGATCGCATGGCTGCCTACGCTGGCGAGGTGCGCCATGCGTATATATTTTCCTCCCGCCTCGTCGATCAGCGAGAGCCGCCGGAGGAGCTGATCATCGCTCGGATAACGCAGCCGAATATCGTCCAGGAAACGACGATTGATCTCGTAAATGATCTCCAAATGGCGCGGCAGCAGTCGGGCAAACAACGGTAGCGGCCATCGCTCAAGCGCCTCGGCAAGAAGCGTGTGGTTCGTGTAGCCGCAGGTCTGCTGGGTGATAGCCCAGGCCTGATCCCATTCCATCGCGTGTTCGTCCACAAGGAGCCGCATCAACTCGGCGACGGCGATAGAGGGATGCGTATCATTCAACTGCGCTGCCCAGTATAAGTGGAACTCGTGGAGCGGCTTGCCGCGCAAGATGAGCAACCGGATCATGTCCTGGAGCGAGCAGGACACGAAGAAGTATTGCTGCGCCAGCCGCAGCTGCTTCCCGGCTTCGGGTTCGTCATTCGGATATAGAATCTTGGTGATGGTTTCCGATGCAATCTTCTCGTCAACCGCCCGGTAATAGTCGCCGACGTTGAATGCTTCAAAATCAAAAGATTCCGTAGCTTCGGCCTTCCATAAGCGCAGCAGATTTGTGGTGGGCGCACGATAGCCTGGGACCGGTGTGTCGTAGGCGACGCCCTTGACCACTTTCTCAGGAATCCAGCGTACGCGCCAGGATCCGGCCTCGTCGCGATAGCGCTCCGTGCGTCCGCCAAGCTTCACATCGAACGCGATCTCGGAGCGAATGATCTCCCAGGGATTACCAAAGCGTAGCCACTTGTCCGTCAGTTCGATCTGCCAGCCGTCACGGATCGCTTGATCGAAGATCCCGAACTCGTAGCGAATGCCATAGCCGATCGCAGGAACGTTGAGCGTCGCAAGCGAGTCCATGTAACACGCGGCCAATCGGCCAAGACCCCCATTTCCTAACCCGGGTTCCTCCTCTTGATCCAAAAGGCTCGATAAATCGCCCTGCCCCACTCGCGACAGCGCATCCTCTACTGCTCGCCAAATACCAAGATTGACGAGGCTGTTTCCAAGATGCGGCCCGGTCAGAAATTCCGCAGAAAGATATGCAACGACCTTGGCGTCCGGATTCGTTTCGGTAATGGATTCTAACGTTGCTACGTAGCGCTCCATCATGCGATCGCGAACGGTGTAAGCGAGGCACATGTACCAGTCGTTCCGTGTCGCGTATCGTGGCAGTTTTCCAAGAAGGCAGTGCAAATTCTCGATTAAGGCTGCGGCGATCGCATCCGCACCGAGTCCGGTACGAACGTTCGTGAGAGCGATCGGACTGGACGAGTTGACTCCGGAACGACTCGCGGTTGCAGATCCCATAGGTTCGTCCTCCATGCTGGCCCAATCGCATTCTGACTCACGAAACCGGATCGCCTTTCTGGTCATCTTGGCGCACATCGATTTTTGCCGACGGAGCTCGCCGATCCAGCAATCTGAACTCTCAGTTGGAAAAGCATCACCCAGCAGGAACATCGCTAGAAGCACGTCCGCCTGTTTGATCATTCGTTTTCGATAAATGTTCAGTGGATGATAAAACAAGAGCAGCGGATAACGCTCGCGCGGCGTATTCTGAAGATCCCACGGCTCTCGGTCCAGAAAGCTGTCGTCCTGAGGAATGACCTTCAGCTTCTCGTCATATGGGACATACATGTTTTCCGCCGCGCGAATCCATGCTGTCACCTCAGAGGGCTCGAGTACCGTTTTGTGCACAAGAGTATTGTATGCGTCCGGTTCTGTCTTGCGCATGGATTCGACAACGTGAGCTGCGTAGCGCAAGTTTTCGCGGGCCATCAAGTTCGTGTATGCATTGTTGTTTACGACTGCATTGTATTCGTCTGGCCCGGTGACGCCGTTGATACAGAACCTGTCGCCTTTAGTATCCGAGTAGAAGCCCAGGTCCGCCCACAGACGTGCGGTTTCGACAAGCATTTCGGCGCCGTAGTCCCGCAGAAACGATTCATCGCCCGTTGCCTGCACGTACTTGCGCAGCGCGTATATAATGTCTGCGTTGATGTGATATTGTGCTGTACCTGCAGCGTAATATGCCGATGCTTCTTCGCCACTAATGGTCCGCCACGGAAACATCGCTCTCCGGTGGCCTAACTCCTTGGCGCGGGCCCGTGCCTGAGGCAGCATCTTGTAGCGGAATGCCAGCAGATTCCTGGCGATGCGGGGCGAGGTGTACGTCAGAAACGGCAGAAGATAGATTTCGGTGTCCCAGAAGTAGTGCCCTTCATAGGCCTGTCCGGTTAGGCCCTTCGCCGGCACACCCCTGTCTTCGGCACACGCCGAGGCCTGCAGGATGTGAAAAAGATTGAACCTGATTGCCTGCTGGATCTCGGCGGTGCTGCGTTTTGTTCGATCTTCTCTGACGTCCTTGATCCGAACATCGCTTCTGCGCCAGAAATCGTCCATGTACTGCTCCTGGGAGGCGAGCAAATTCTGGAAGCCCTGGCTCATCACGCGATCCATTGTCCACCCAGCACGGCTGCAGATCTGTTCGGGAGTATCCGTCTACGAGGCGTGATAGGCCATGAATTTGGTAAGCTGGATGGAGCAGCCCGGCCGCGCTTCGATTGTGAAGGCGACTTGGCCGGAGTCACCATTATGGGCGACTTTGTAGGAATACGGGCAAGCGCTCTCTATCGCATGGTCAGTCGCGCATGCGAGGACGAACCGGCTTCTTTCGGTCGAATGGCACAGCACGATGCGGCGGTCTTTGGAATAGGTGGACCGCTGATGCAGCACGCGGCCTGGATGGGCTTTCGCCAGTCGTGGATCGTCTTCCCTGCTGCGAGTGCCGCGTTCGTCTGCGGTCATCTCCGATGAGATCACGACAAAAGCTTGTGCATTGAGTATTGTTACACGATAGGAGATGGCGGCCACGTGCCTATTGACGAAGGAGACCAAACGTCGTGATATAAAGGACACTTGTTTGCCAGATGGAGTTTCCCAAACAATCTCCCTGTCTAGTGTTCCCGTCTTCATATTGAGTCGTCGGTCGTAGTTCAAAAGGTGCGCATGGGGCAGCCAGAACGGCTCGTCGTCGACGAAAAGCTTGATGACTTTGCAGTCGGTCACGTTACAGATCGTCTGACCAGTCCTTGCGAAGCCGTAAGCTTCTTCTCCGTAGATGATCGGCCACGTTTCATAGAACCCATTAATGAAAGTGCCGTTTTCAGAGTTTGGGCCGCCCTCCTCCGGGCACCCCCGTATGCCGAGGTACCCGTTACCGAACGCTAGCATCGTTTCGAGCTGAGCCCGCAATTCGGGATGAAACGCTTTTTCGACGACGTTCCATTCGTCGGCCGGATAATCGTGGGATGGCCGGCCATTGAGGCTCCGCGCTGTCTTCTCATGTCTCATCGCGCAAACGTTCATTTTCGGCTCCGCCGGCACCTTTAGACGTTGTCGGCCTCGGTCGAGTGAACGACCGCAGAAGACGCCTCCTGCCCCCATCTCCAGCCAGTGATCTCCGGCATGTCGTCTCCACACCGGGCGATGAAGGTCCTGTGGTCGATGAGCTTGTCGCGGATGGCCTGCTTGGCGTAGGCAGCGCGCGATCCAAGCTTCGGCACGCGATCGATTACGTCGCTGACGAGGTGGAAGCGATCTAGCTCGTTAAGCACGCACATATCGAACGGTGTCGTGGTGGTGCCCTCTTCCTTGTAACCCCGCACATGCACGTTGTTGTGGCTCGTGCGCCGGTAGGTCAGTCTGTGAATCAGCCACGGGTACCCGTGGAACGCAAAGATGATCGGCTTGTCAGTCGTGAAAAGCACGTCGAAATCATGATCAGTCAGACCATGCGGATGCTCGCTCGAAGGCTGCAGCTTCATCAGATTGACGACATTGATGACGCGGACTTTTAGATCGGGCGCGTACCTTCGAAGGAGGTCGACAGCGGCGAGCGTCTCCAGCGTTGGCACGTCACCACAGCAGGCCATTACGACATCGGGCTCGCCACCATGGTCGTTGCTGGCCCATTCCCAAATACCCAATCCAGCTTCGCAATGCTTGACAGCCTCGTCCATCGTCAACCATTGAGGAGCGGGCTGCTTCCCCGCGACGACGACGTTGACGTAGTTTCGGCTGCGCAGACAATGATCAGTGACCGAGAGCAAGCAATTAGCATCAGGGGGGAGATAGACGCGGATGACCTCAGCTTTTTTGTTGATGACGTGGTCGATAAACCCTGGGTCTTGATGGCTGAAGCCGTTGTGGTCCTGGCGCCAGACATGGCTCGACAATAAGTAGTTTAGCGAGCCAATAGGCCGCCGCCATGGAATGTGATTGCAAACCTTCAGCCACTTGGCGTGCTGATTGAACATCGAGTCAATGATGTGGATGAACGCCTCATAGCAGGAGAAAAAGCCGTGCCGGCCGGTCAGAAGATAGCCCTCAAGCCAGCCTTGGCATTGATGCTCGCTGAGCATTTCCATAATCCGCCCATCGGGTGCTAGATGATCATCCCAGGGGAAGGTGTTTGCAGCCCAGGCACGATTGGTGACTTCCAGTACATCCTGCCAGCGGTTCGAGTTGTTCTCGTCCGGACTGAAGAGCCGGAAATTACGGGCCTCCATATTTAGCTTCATTACATCGCGAAGGAACCGACCCATGACTCTCGTAGATTCGGCGGTTTCGACGCCGGGTGCGGTCACGTCAACAGCGTAATCGCGAAAATTTGGCAGCCGCAGTTCGCGCAGGATCAACCCGCCATTGGTATGCGGGTTGGCGCTCATGCGACGTGCGCCTCGAGGGGCGAGGTCGGCCAACTCGGGGAGGAGCTGGCCGCTGTCATCGAACAGCTCTGAAGGTCGATAGCTCCTCATCCACTCTTCGAGGAGACGCACATGGGCCGCGTTCCGATGCATCTCACCCATCGGCACCTGGTGAGATCGCCAATAATCCTCTGTGCGCTTGCCATCAATTTCCTTCGGACATGTCCAGCCTTTGGGTGTGCGGAGTACAATCATCGGCCATAGTGGGCGCTCCTCAAATCCATCTTTGAGTGCAGCGGATTTAATGCGCTGAATTTCCCCGACAACCTTATCCATGGTTGCGGCCATCAGCTCGTGCATTTTTTCCGGCTCATCCCCCTCGACGAAATATGGCGTATAGCCGTAACCGCGAAATAGATGATCCAATTCATCATGACTGATGCGCGCGAGAATGCAGGGATTGGCGATCTTGTAGCCGTTCAAGTGAAGTATCGGCAAGACCACTCCATCGGTCGCCGGGTTCAAGAACTTATTGGAATGCCAGCTCGTTGCCAGCGGTCCAGTTTCCGCTTCGCCGTCGCCGACGACACAGGCCACGATTAAATTGGGGTTGTCGAAGGCCGCTCCGTAGGCATGTGAGAGGGCGTAGCCGAGTTCCCCGCCTTCGTGAATCGAGCCAGGGGTCTCCGGTGCAACGTGGCTCGGGATACCGCCCGGGAAGGAGAATTGGGTGAATAGTCGCTTCATTCCCTCTTCATCGGGAGAAATGTTCGGATAGACCTCGCTGTAGGTCCCCTCCAGGTAAGCGTTCGCGACCAGCCCGGGACCACCGTGTCCGGGGCCGGTGATGTAGATCACGTCGAGATCGTGCTTCTTAATCACCCGGTTAAGGTGGACATAGATGAAGTTCAGGCCTGGCGTCGTTCCCCAGTGGCCAAGAAGCCTCGGCTTGATGTGATCCTTTGTGAGCGATTGCTTAAGCAGCGGGTTGTCGTAGAGATAGATCTGGCCGACCGAAAGGTAATTGGCCGCCCGCCAGTACGCATCCATCATCGCCCGCTCTTTGCTAGAAAGCGTGCTTGCCATCCCTATCTCCCAGCGATACCTGCAACGTTAAACCTGTTGTCAGTCCTCACCTAGAAGCTCCGATCCGCATCTCCATCGGCCCGCCCTCCCCCAGCATCACTTCCGATCCCCGAAGATTGTCGCTGTGAACTCGGATGCGAATTCCGCCGGCCTTCCATGCCATTCACCGTTCGATGGTCATCCCGAAACCGAACAGCCAGTTTGATCTAGATCAAGAGCTGCCGAGCGGACGCTGCAAGAGCGTAACCTGTATACGCTGTAGCATGAGTGCACAGACTGGCCGCCCGATCCCGTGAACAATTGGCGAAAACAATCGAACCGCGCATCGTGGGGGCGCTTTGATCGGCTATCAGAGAAGGGAGCAATTCCCTTTGGTCACCAGGCTCGCGTAGGTTCCTCTGCGGGGTGATCAAGAGCGCTTCAAAGCGATACTTGATGGCAATCGTGACGTTCCGCTTCGAACGATGGCAATTCCCACCGTGGATCGGGACGCCGCAGTCAAGTTGACTCACAGATTCGGTGATCCATCATGGCTCGGCGAATACTTGGCGAGTGAAAGCAAACCAATTTTGAACCGGCAGTCTTTTTCAACGAGAAGGTTTATTTTTATGAGTGATTTGAAACTTCAAGGTCCGAACTTCAACTTTGAAACCTTTAGTGAGGGATTACGCATTACGCGAATTGCGGACAGTGAGCAGCGTGCTTCGAACAGCGCTGAAGTGGTCGCGATCTTTGCAAAGATGGTCACGACGGAAATGCCGGGTGCGCATCAAGAAAGGCTGTTTGGATTGATGTTCGATGCGCTGGCATAACCGCGCAGATCCAGACAGTGCCTTTTGAGGAAAGAGGGATTTTATGGTGGACGATTTGAAACTCGAAACACCTGATTTCATTTTTGAAGCTTCGAGTACGGGCATTCTCATGACGCGCGTCGCCGATGGCCGATGGGTAGCGGGCACAAGTGCAGTCGCGGCGGCGTTTTCGAAAATGTTGAAGGCCGCTGACCCAGCGCGGCGGCCGATGCTTTTGGATTTGATGTTTCGGGCGCTTGATCCGGACACCTAGACGCGACCCGGTTCAACCTATTCTCAGATTCGGGAAACCTATTCTCGGAGAAAGGCTACCTAAAAATCATTTAGGCTTTTGTTGGCGATGCGGTATTTGCCTAGTGGCGACGGCGGTTCGGATGTTTTGAAGCTCCTCGCCGCCGTCGCCGGAACGCCTGAGCTTTTGGACACCGCACTATGCCTCGCTTATTGGCGCGCTTTCGAGCCCGGTGTTTCAGCCGCTGAGGCCGCATGACGCGGCCAAAGCCGTCATCGTTTAGGCGGCGGAGAGTGCGACGCAGGACGGCAACCGCGCTAGCGCAATGGCTGGTGCGGTCGCATCGGCAACGTGGTTGTAGCCATGATCGCTCCTAGACGGCGGTTGCGGTTAGAGCCGGACGCGAGGTCGCCACTTTGCTCCGGCCTGTTTTCGTGATATCATGGTTGCATGAATAATTCAATTCGTGATAACATGAAAACACCAAAAAAGAGAGCGCCTGCTACTGGCGATCTAATCGGCGTTCGCGTCCAGCCCGGTATGGCCAAGGCCCTCGACGACTGGCGTCGGAAACAAGACGACCTACCTGGCCGTCCGGAAGCGGTTCGGAGGCTGGTAGAGATTGGGCTGAAAGCGAGGAGGGATAGATGAGCGAACCTACTGATTCTGAGCTAACCACGATCTTCCTCGTTCTGAACGAGGGCAGCCCGGATGAGCATGGTGTGCGCGTAGGCACCGTAAACTTGTCGTCGGAAGACGAGCGTATGCAGGAATTGATCGGGACCCCAAAAGTGTATGGCCTGGTCCAGGAGGCGCTAACGGCAGCGGGCGAAACAGTGGGCGCTGAGAGTTGCTTTGCATTCATCCCGGCTACCGACGAGGAGCGTAAGGCTTGGGAACAGGAGCGCCTGGGCGCTCGCGAGGGTGTGTACTTTCTGCCCTACGAAGCGAGGAAGTGAAGGCAAGGTGCCGCCTACAGACCTAAGCCGGACGAATGCAAGGCAGGCCCGCCGCCGTCAAGGGGGATGCTGTTCATCTTGCAAACGGCGGGCATTTTTTCGTTTTTCAAATAGAGAACCCCGCCGGAGCGGCTCATGTTGACCAAGTCAGAACAGTACAGAGAAAATGCCCGCAACTGCGGTGAACTCGCCGACGATGCGAAGGACCTGCCTTCGAAGAACCGCTATAGACGCATGCAGGATGCCTGGCTCGCACTTGCCGAGGAGCAAGACTGGCTAGATGGACAGTTGCCAACTCACAAATAGAAAATCTCGCCCGAGCAATGCATTAAGCGTATGGCGGCACTTCGACGAGTGTCCCAATCAAACGGAGCAATGCCTGCTGTTCTGGGCCTTTCCCACTCCGTAGGAATTCTCCCAGTTCAATATGCGACAACCGTCCGCCGGATGGGGAATTAGGCTGGTGAATGATAAAGGCATGCCCGTCTGTCGGCTCGCGACCTAAGTACCAGGAATCGCCATTTGGGCTTCGATATAGTTCGCGGCGTTCTGTCATGACTTGCCTCCTCCTGTCTTGAGGTCAGTCTATCACAGGGGGCGCGGAGAAAGCCTTTCGGAATGGACTCTCCAAGACCAAGCGACGGCCCCGGCAGCCTGCAAATGCCGGGACCGCCACAGGCGGGGTGTCATGGGCAAACACCCCAATAGCCAAACTCCCAACTGGCATAAGGTTGCTCTTCCAAATGAGGATTATTTACATCGCCCCTAAGAACATTGGTGCAGCCTTCCGCGACGGGGCGTCTACCCACCAAACTCGACCATAAAACCTTCTTTTCTTTCTAAGTTTGGTCGTCATCGTTGGAGCGTCGGAAGGTACCGCCGTCTTCGACGAGGGTCGTAGCCTTTTTTTGTCGTATCCAAGGCTTTCAATGCCGCGCGGTCAGCCGCAAGAGCGGCGCACTCTGTGGTGTTGATTTTCCAGAAACCACTCATTGATTTGAAAAACTCCGTTATTGAAAATTGCCGCGCGCCAATTCATCCGAGGTCGCGGTGGTGATGGTAATGTGAATGCTCAATCACTTCGTCGTGTGACGATGTGACTCAACCTGTCCGAAGTTTAATTCGCTCGACTCATCATCGTCAGAGTTCCGCAGTACAGCCGTCACCGATGCATGGTACAGCGCTGCCAAAACGGAGATTCAAGATGTTTGATGCAGAGCTAGTTACGATAATGCGAGGCGCGCTTGCGCAAGCCACACTGGACGTTCGCCCTGATCCATCAACCAAAGCGTTGATGGCCGAGCGGATTCTACAGTCAGCCGCGAATGGCACCCGCTCGCAAGAAACATTTCGGATTATTGCGAACGAAGCCGCGGCAGACAGCGAGCGATCACGACTCCTTAACCCGCCTCACCCGAGCGAGGTTGCTGTTGACGGCCTCGATGCAAACAATTTTAAGCATCGGTGAAAATTGGTCTCAGTAACTTTGAGTCACTTTCAGGCATCGGCTGGAGCCTGTTGGAAATGCCTACGCTGCTCGAAGATCACAAGTTGCCATTAGTTCAGTTGAAGGAACGGCGGCGTGACCTGATTGTCGGCCTCATGGGACACCAAGGACCATTGTCAAAACAGCAGATTGCAGAAATCGCTGCCATCCAAACTGCCATCTCGGCTATCGAGGCGGTTCTCGACGACCTGGACGCTGAGGCGGAGGTCGCGTTACGAGACCGCGCGGCATAGCAGCAGCGTTGGTCTTACCCAGCAGCCTCATAGGCGGCGGCCGTGGCTGTAGGCTTGTTGTCGTCGGCGGGGACGACCGTGCAGGACCTCGCCACTCGTCCAACGCTTCGGTGGAATACACAATCGCGCGCTCGAACCGCATAAACCGCGGCCCGCCGCCGTAAATGCGCGCTTTATCCAAAAAAAATTCTTCGACACGCCGAGATGCTCGGCCGCCTCCACTACCCTTACGTTTGCCATCAGCACCTCCCGTTTGCCGGTGTTGCTCCCTTAATTAGGGGTCTACGCGCAGTTCAGGGGCGGGTTGCTTTGCTGGGAATAAATTGGCCGGAGGATGCTCAGCTCGCGAGCGGGCAGGCACGGCCGCTACCGCACCAATGTGTGGAGCTACGCCGGCGTGAACAGTTTCGGTAACGATCGTTCCGACCTTGCCCTTCATCCGACGGTCAAACCGGTCGCGCTGGTGGCGGATGCCATGATTGCGACCGAGCAGACGGGCCGCCGCGGTTACGGGATCGAAATCGACCCGCTCTATCGTGACGTCATTATCCGCAGCCTGCGCACAGCATGCCGCCTTGAAGCCATCCTCGAAAGTGCAGGGAAGTCCTTTCAGCAGATCCAGGTCAAACGCTCTGAACCGAACTGACGTTAAAAATTGAGGAACGATCCGCCTGCTCCCCGTCGGCAACTTCGAGGGACATGGATGGATTTTAAAGAAATTGTTCTGCACCAGGCGAGATACAGTTCACCGCACGACGGCAGATATCATACCGCGCGACCATGAACGTACTGGCGCGCGGTAGATGTGCTGCACTACGTTGTGCTCAGCGAAATATCCAAGGCGCACGCCTTCGCTGCCGTTGCACCGGGAGTACGGTTTAGCTTTTGAGCGATCTTGGCTACGCCAGCCCTCTGCTTCGCGAGCGCCTTGAGAGTGCGAACGTCGTCGTTCGTCCAGTAAAAGATATATCCTTGATATTTCTTTTTAGAGGTGTAGATTTTGACTCGTGACGAGGGTCCTAGTCCCTCCCTTCGCCGCAAACTCCGCGATCCGGTACGAGTACCAGTAGGTACCGGGTCGCTCTGCTCACTTCACGAAGATGGAACGGTAGCTTGATTTTGGTTCTGTACACCAACCAAACTAACGAGGGGCTGAGAAAGGTTCTCAATGAATACCGTTGATCAAGTTCAAAAAGCAGCCGAATTGCAAAAGGACGCCGAAGACTTCGCCAACAGGCAGGCTGATCCGCGTTCCAGTGCGAGCCTAGTGCCAATGCTTGTCGCCGGGGTTGTTCTAACTTTTGGAGGGATGATTGCCGCCTTGGCCTTTACTTCAGTGACTTAAAATATAGGTCAATACGAGGTCGGTCACCTGTGACCTGCTCATGCGGAGGGAGACGAGTGCAATGGCCATGCACCACGCCAGCCCCGAAGAAGTTTTTGATCTCGCACCATTGGGGCCGAAGCTGAAGGACGCGCGGACAACCGCCGTCGTAAAATCGGAAGCGTTCGAGGTCGTGCGCCTCATCGTTCACGCTGGCACGGATATCAAGGCGCATCAGGTTGACGGTCCCATCACGCTGCATTGCCTGGAAGGTCGGGCTCTGCTCGGCTTGCCTGAAACGTCACTTGAACTTTCGGCAGGTCAATGGGTGTATCTCGAAGGGGGCGTTCCGCACTCGCTCAGGGGAATCGAGGATACGTCGTTACTGCTCACGATTCTTTTCTTCTCCGGAAAGTTCCAACCCTCTCAGTGATCGCAAGCTCCGCCTGATGACCCTGATCGATGAGCTCACCCGGGAATGCCTGGCCATCCGTGTGGCGCGTCGTATCAACAGCTTCGGCGTCATCGAGACGATGGCCGACGTGATGCTCACCAGGGGTGTCCCCGAACACATCCGCTCCGACAACGGCGCGGAGATGACGGCCAAGGTGGTTCGCAACGGGCTTGGAAAACTCGGCGCCAGGACGCTCTACATCGAGCCGGGCAGCCCGTGGGAGAACGGCTATTGCGAGTCCTTCAACGGCAAATTGCGCGACGAATGCCTCAACCAGGAAATCTTTTACAGTCTGAAAGAAGCTCAGGTCGTGATCGAGCAATGGCGCAATCACTTCAACACGATACGTCCGCACTCATCGCTCGGCTATCGACCACCGGCGCCGCAAACATCCACAGCCCAACTGCCTCAACTGGATCAGTGTGCTGCCGTGCAGTAGTCTCTATCCCGCTGGTGCAAAATATCCGTCAGATCACGATAGAACTGAGGGTCTGACGAGGGCACGCCGTATCGCGCACTGCTGGGTTTGAGGGGGAGATGGCTCCGGGCGCGCCATCTATGCCACCCGGACGGAGTCCAGGAACTTGTTCACCTCCACCTTGAGCCGGGCGCTGTCGCGCGACAGCGTTTGCGCCGCAGACAACACCTGGGACGAGGCGGTTCCGGTTTCCGCCGCGCCGCGCTGGAGGTTGCCGACATTCGAGGAGACTTCCTGCGCCCCCTGCGCAGCATGCTGCACGTTGCGAGCGACTTCGTGGGTGGTCGCGCCCTGTTCCTCAACAGCAGACGCAATCGCGGAGGAAATTCCCGAAAGCTTTTCGATGGAGTTACGAATATCGTTGATTGCCGCGACGGATTCCTGCGTGGCCGATTGGATGCCGCTGATCTGCTGACCGATCTCGCCGGTGGCCTTGCCGGTTTGCTCGGCGAGCGCCTTCACTTCCGAGGCAACGACCGAAAACCCGCGACCGGCTTCCCCGGCGCGCGCCGCCTCAATGGTGGCGTTCAGGGCAAGGAGGTTGGTCTGACCAGAGATATTGTTGATGATCTCGACGATGTCGCCGATGCGCGCCGCCGCGCTCGACAGCGCACTAACGCGCTCAGTCGCCGAATGCACCTGTTCGACGGCATCGCCCGCCATGCGCGCCGATTCCTGCACCCGCTGGCTAATTTCGCGAACCGAGGCGGTCATCTCCTCCGTGGCCGAGGCCACCGAATTGACGTTCGAGGAGGCTTCGTTCGAACCGTTGACGACGCGTGCCGCAAAATCCTTTGCATGGTCGGCGTTCGACGCGAGCGTGGTTGCGGAAGCTTCCAGTGCGGTCGCTGACGTCGCGACAGCCTGAACGATTTCGCCGATCGCCGCTTCGAATGAATTGGCGATTTTTGTCATGTCCGTCTTGCGCTGAACCTCGGCCTGGCGTTGCATGGAGTTGACTTCTTCCCGGCTGAATCGAATCAGCGTCTGCACGTTCTGAAGGTTGCGAAGCGCCACGCCGATTTCGTCGTCGCGCTTGATTTCGATCCGATTGTCGAATTTGTCGTGAACGAGGTTCAGCATGGTCTCGTTCAGATGATGTATCGGCCCCTCAAACGCGCGAAGCGTCTGACTCCCGACGATCCATCCGACGGCGACCCCGACAATGGCAAGAAGGCTGAGGACGAGCCCCCACGTCCCGCCAACCACGACTGCCCCCAGCACACCACAGGTGAGCAGAAAAGCAGCTTGCAGCGTGATCAGCGTCGTTATTCGCGCCCGCATGGTGCGGGTGAAAAATCCGAAACGGTCGAAGAACGATCGCTTCCGGATGATGCCGGCATCAATCCGGTACGGATGCGGCCGCTTTTCGCGGATGGCTGCATAAACTTCGTCTGCCAAGGCGCGCTGGTCGGCGGCAAGCTTGGTGCGGATCGAAGTATAGCCGGTGACTTGCCCGTTTGTGCGAATCGGCGAGGCGGTCGCCAGCACCCAGTAGAAGCCGCCGTTCTTGCGGCGATTCTTGATCGCGCCGACCCAGGGCTTCTCGGCCTTTAGCGTGTCCCAGAGATTTTCGAACGCCTCCGGCGGCATGTCCGGGTGGCGCACGATGTTGTGCGCCTTGCCTATCAATTCCTCGGGCGTAAATTCCGCTGCGTCGATGAAGTCCTCATTGACGTAGGTGAGACGACCTTTGAGGTCGGTCCTGGAAACGATCAGCGTTTCGTCGGAAACGGGATATTCGGCGTCGGTAACCGGAAAATTCTTGCGCACGGGGAAACTCGTTGATCTGTTGCGGTTGAAGCAAGCATCACGCCCGATGCGATACTATGACGCGCTTCGCTACGGGCCTCTCAGCCTCGGCCCCCGGTGGGAGGGGGCCGCTGCCGATGATAGAGTGAAAAGAATCATACACGGTATTTGTTTAAAATCGATTTAGGACACCTAGCTTGCTGACAGCTGTCGTCGAGCAGTTTTTTTCGCCGGCTGTGCTGGACGATCCAGAAGGAAATAGTGTCTCCGGATATTTTCAGATAATGGTCAGAGGGTCGGGAGACGTTCGGCTGGGGGTGTGCCTACCGCAAATTAAATCTGAAGATATTGATGGTGCAGTCCGCCAAGGGTTGGACGACAAAGAATGTGCCCGTCGAGATCGACGGCGCGCGAGATCGATGAATCTTTCTCCAGGTTTGCGATAGGGACTAGTTGTGCTCTAGCCGCTGGTCACGGCGCCGGGCGGCGTCGAGCAATCCCGACTTTCTTCCCCACCGTGAACCTGATGTGAGATGATTGAACTCAGGCGACAAGCCGAGCAGCCAGTATCACCAGCACCGCACCGATAGTTGCCGTGACAATCCGGCTGGTGAGCGGGTTCCGGATGCCAAGTTCGATGCCTAGACGGTCTAACAGAAACGCGCCTACCAAGGAGCCGACAACTCCAGTGAGCGCGTATCGCAGCAGCCCACTACCGCCGACGATCCAGCTTGCCAGCCAGCCTGCGACGAGGCCGATGCCGAGTTGAGCGGCAAGGGCTTGCTTATCTAGGGCGGCAAAGGCCTCGCGGTTGATGGTGATCCGAACAAGCGGACGGTGACGCGGCGGCTCAGGTGAGCCTCCCCCATTTGGACGCCGCTTGGTGCGACCGCCGCTCGAAGTAGTAGTCATGGCGCAGTTACGGTGCCTGCTTTGATGTTGTAGAGGCTCGCCTGAAACTTGGAAATGACGAAAGCAGCTGACTGCGGCGGTATTTGGTCGGGGAAAGCGAGCAGGTGCCAGGCATCGTGTAGAGGGGCGGCATCTGATATTCTCCTTCAGCGCTTGTGTTCTGGATGCGCGGGCTACGCCAGTCGGTCGTATGCCAGAGCCAAAAATCTAAACGAGGCCATTGCTGCGCGATTACGCTAGCCCGTTTGAAAACCCAGCGACATCTTGCCTCTTAAGTTAACCACCGCATCCATGCAGAGACGGAGCGCCCTTTGGCGATATTATTTGGTCCAGAGACGCGCGCAGAGACCCGACGGATCGCGAAAACCTCGCATTTTGCGCGACAAATTGACGTATGTGCCACCGCGTTCGATCCCTACGAACTGGGTGGTGGACGATGCATGGCTCGAACTGGTTGCCCACCACGCAGTCTGTCGAACGAGTCTCCGCGTTCCCAGGAAGCGAGGCCCTCTCTCTATGTCAGATCCGGCTAAAAGTCGGCTCGGCCGTGAGGTTCTCCAAGGACAAAAATGAAAAGTCAGCAAGCGCAAACTAAATCTGATTTTTGGAGATCGGCGATGGATTGTGATGCGCTTCGGAATGACCCGTGGGAATCCGCGGGATGCCGAAGTCGCATTCCAGCGCCTGCCGGTTCCACCCGGCTAGGTCCGCCGCCGCTTCGTACGTCGATTGCAAGAAGCTCGTGAGGTCTTCCTGAGGATCGGCGCTGGTCCGCACCGACTCATAAGGCAGCAGGAACTCTCCAAGCTTCTGGTCGAAGCGGGCGGCCGCCGGCTTGACGGAGCGGCCGGCGAAGCCATCGGGCACCGGATAGGCGTAGGAGTAGAACATCGCCTCATTCACTCCGCCGCCGCCGGGCCAGAAACCGGCCGAAGATACTTCGTGGCTATAGGCTTCCTGGGTAATCGAATCGGGAAGCGCGGGAATCCCGCCGGGATGGAGCGGCGCTTTGCGGCCCGAGAACCGCGTCACAGCCAGATCGAACGAACCCCAGAACAAATGCACCGGCGAGACCTTGCCAAGGTACCCAGTGCGGAAGCGTGCGAATACGCGATCGATCTGCACCAGCGCCCGATGAAACCGCTCGACCGCCTTACGGTCGTAGGGCCGAGACGCGGTGTCCTGCGCGAACGGCTTCGCATCGGGGATCTCGTTCGGCACACCATGAATGTCCATCCGGCCGCCAAGCCGTTCGACCAGCGTAATCGTCCGGCTCAGGAAGTCGGCTACGCTCATCGCCTCCAGCGGAAAGCTCTCACGCATGTCGGCCGTTTCGGCGATCAGCGCATGGTCGTGGAAGTCAAAGGTCAAGGTGATGGCTGACTTGCCGTCGGGCACCATTCCCGTCGTCAGACCGCGCGGTGTCACATAAAGTGTGGCGTGCCAAGAGTGATTGACCCAAGGTGTGTGTGCGAGCCGGTACTTGCCGACGATCTGCGTCCACAAATGGAGTGCGGAGCAAGTTTCGGCCCAATTGCCATAGGGCAAGGCCGGCCAGCCGGTTTCTTCCTCGCTCATCCGATCGGCTCCATGGCTTGCCGCGCGAGTGCCTGTTTCACACCCCTCGTCCGCTTCCATATGCGCGCGGCTCGCCGCGCAAGTGGTCGCCCGGTCCCGCTCCGTTAGCGCCTCTTGACCTCTTTCGCTTCCACAGAAAGCTTTACCGTGCTGCCCGCGACCTCTGCGACCAGCTGCTTGTCGACGTAATGGTGCTGGTTGTCAGAACCCTGCTCCAGCTTGATGCGGTCACCCTCGACCTCGTCAACGATTCCGACTTCCGCGCCATGCTTGTCGACAACCTTCATACGCTCTCTGATTTCAGACATCGGCATTATTCTCCTTTGGACGAAAATAACTCCGATGCGCGTTGAATGGTTGCATTGACCGACGGAGCCGCTTGGAAGGAGAGCTGAGACGTGCTCGCGACCTCGTGCGACCCTCCGGGGCTCTTTTCTTTGCAGGTTGCAGGGGACGTGGAGGTGTTCCATGGCCCACACGTGAAGCTTGAGGGCTTCATCGACAGCTTCTTCATCATCCAGCCCGCCTACAGCGAAGCGGAGTTCGGCCGGCTCACGACAAGCTGGCGCCCGCGGCGGGACCCAAGCGGGAGCTGGAACAAACACCGGAAGAGCTGGTACGGGAGAAAGATAAGGGATCGGACAAGTGTCGCATCATCCCGTTCCGAAAGAACCGATGATGAGGCGTTAAGCGCCGGACTTGGCGCTCAGAGCTGAGTGGAGAAGAAGCCGCCATCGCCCGTGAAGAGCTTGGCGGCTTCGTTTTTGCGAAACCAGCTCAACTCACTCAGATTGCGCTGCGGCAGTCCCGGCGGGCCGATAATGCGTGCCCGTTCCGTTGTAAAAGGAGGAAAAGAGGACCAGCAGCACGATGACCGCGCCTCCGATAACCCAGCCTTGTCTTACGCTACTCATATGTTCGACCTCCGAGGAAATGCAGTCCGATACCATGGGCGCACGGCCAGGAATAGCAACCCGACAAGGCGCCCGTTCACGCGCGCGTGATAGCATTGTGAAGAGCCTGAGGGTTCGCTGCCCGTCCATTCTGACCAAAGCCGAGACCGGCATGAAGACCATGGAGGTCTGCGATGCGAGACGGACGAGCCGGCGCGGGACCACGACGATTGATTCAGTTCACTCTTATTTAATATTTAAGCTCCGCCGGAGACAGCCGCCGGGACTTTTCGCGCGTTCATTCCGCGGAGGAATGATAGGCGCGGCGCCCGGTTCTTGCCTGTCCAGACGGAGGAACGACTTCCATGAAGAGGTTCGCATTGAGCGCGCTCATTGCCCTTGCCGCTACATCGGCGCTCGCGCAAGCGGTGACGGTCGACGAATACTACGTCGTCCTTGATCCCGATTCGAAGAAGTGCACCATAGTGGAGCAGAAGCCGGCTGTTGCGACCAGCATCGTGGACCATGGCGTGTTCAAGACGCGGACCGACGCGGAGGCCGGCGTTAAGACCATGGAGGCCTGCAAGTCGGAAGTGGACGACGATTGATCCAGACAAGCTTACTTCCCCTTCTGGCAAAGGAGCATTCTGTGAAGATATTTTCCTTAAGCGCGCTCATCGCACTCGCGGCCGCGCCGGCCTTGGCCCAGACTTCGGTTGACGGGGAATACTACGTGGTCCGAGATCCCGCGACCAGGAAATGCAGGGTCGTCGACGAGAGGCCGGCCGTCGCGGCGGACATGGTCGGCCGCGGATCCCTCAAGACTTGGGCCGAAGCCGAGAAGGGCATGAGGGACTCAAAGGTCTGCGCGGCAGCAGAACACGACAACGACGATTGATTCCGCGCGCCGTTGCCGCCACCTGCTCTTCACCGTATTTCAGACCGTCTTCACCGCGCTCTACGACGACAGGCTCAGCGTCGAGTTCGAGGGCAAAGAGGAGGGCGATACCGACACGGCCGAGAACCTGACCGACCTCGCCGAGCACGACTACCGCGTCATGCAGAAGGACGAGGCGGACTACGAGTGGATATGGGACGCCTGGTTCTTCAGTCGCGGCCTCCAGCTCCTCAACGACAATAGGTTCGTGCACGGCACCGCCTTCGATGACGACGCGGTGCACCTCGAGAAGCACAAGGACGCCGCTCCGACGCCCGCCACGATTCTGGCATTTCCCCAAGGCACATTTCAAGAAGACGGGCAGACCACCACCGTCCAAACTCTTCATAGAGTAGCATGACGCCGGCTATGTCCCGTTGAACCGATCGGTTGCAGGGGCCGAATTGGCTGTCCACCCAGTCAGCGAACCGGTCTCTGCCGCTCGGCCAGGAACGGGAATTTTCGATGCAGAGACGGAGCGCCCTTTGGCGATATTTCTGGGGCCAGAGACGCACGCAGAGACCAGACGGATCGCCAAAACCCCGCAATTTACGGCACAAATCGATGGATGGGACACCGCGTTCGATCCCTACGAACTGGGTGGTGGCGGACCCAGTCGGATGCGAACCGGTCTCGGCAACGAAATTCCCTGCTATCAGGGAAAATTACAGGGAAAATAGTGATTTCCGCCGTTTGAACGCGATTTGCATTGCTAAAAGTGGCTCAGCTGCAGCCATTTTTTATGAAATTCCCTAAATCCCATAACAGGGAATATTTTTTGCGAAACAGGGAAATGATTTCTAGCATCAGCGATATCATGTAAGCGTCCATTTCTCGCACCCTTGTTCGATCGTTAGCGACCCCGATCTGTTCCTGTCTTCAATTTGAAGATGGAGAGAACAGCATGACGAGCGAACATCGAGGGTGGAGGCGTCAAGGCGAGGATTTTTGGCGGGCACATCACGAGGCATGGACGCGTAGCGACTTGAATCAACGTCAGTATTGTGAAGCGCACGGCATTCCGCTCAAGGCGTTTGGCAACTGGCGATCGTTGTTTAAAGTGGAGCCACAGCCGCCCAAGCGGAAGCTGTTGTATCGACGACGCCCCTTAAGTCCTCCCCTTAGTCCGCCGTTAAGTCCCCTCGTAAGTCCGGGGTCTTATCCCTCCTCGACGGCAGCGGAGCCCATTGTTCCAAGACCACGTGAAGGGCATCGGCGACGGTTCAGCGAAGCCGACAAGCGTTGGATTCTTGAAGAGATGATACGGTCCGGCGCGAGCGGCAGCGAGATCTCGCGCCGCTACGGCATCGCTCCGCGCGTTCTGCGCCGATGGAAGCAGGACGTTGCCGCAGCGAAAGAGCTGGGCTTCGTCACTGTGCAGATCGCCGACGGAGCGACACCTGCGGCCGAGAGGGCCATGCCATGACGGCCTTGCTTCCTCCAAACGTAAAGGTGCACCTGGCTCTGGGCTACATCGATATGCGCAAAGGCATCGACGGTCTCGCGATGCTGGCGCAAGGCGTCCTGCACCAGGATCCATTTACCGGACATCTGTTTGTCTTCCGAGGTCGCACCAGGGCCAACCTTATCAAGATCATCTACTGGGATGGCACCGGCTTCTGCCTGTTCACAAAACGGCTCGAGCATGGTGTCTTTCTGTGGCCGCCGAGCATTGCGCCTGGCGAAACGCTGTCGTTGACCTCAGCACAGCTGTCGCTGCTGATCGAAGGTGTCGATTGGCGCGCGCCTGAGCAACGCTGGCGTCCGGCAATTGCCGGATGATCTGCGACCGATTGACTCGATGATGCAAGAAATGCGGCGAGAACGGTGCGAGTCAGTTAGATTCTTCTCGTATGAACGTCGATCTCGCCGCACTGCCCGACGACGTGGAGACGCTGCAAAAGCTGGTGCGTTCGCTTGTAGCCGAGCGCATCAGCCTCAGCAAGGCGAAGGCCGAGATCGAACGGCTCAATCTCATCATCAAGAGGCTGCAGCGCAACCAGTACGGCCGCCGGGCTGAGCGGCTCGATGACGAGCAGTTGCAACTCGGCTTCGAAGACCTCAACGCCGATCTTGCGCGCGTCGAAACTAGCCTTCCGCCTCCGCCAGCCGAGAGCCGTCCCCCGAGGACCCAAAGCGAGCGCCCGAGCCTGCCGGTGCACTTGCCCCGCGAGGATGTCAGGCTCGATGTTGAGCATCAAACCTGCCCTTGTTGCGGCGGCATACTGCACTTGATCGGCGAAACGACGAGCGAGATGCTCGACCATGTGCCGGCGCGACTGCGGGTCATCCGCATCGGCCGGCCGCGCTATGGCTGTCGGGCCTGCGGGACTATCCATCAAGCGCCAGCACCAGAGCGGCCGATCGCCAAGGGGCTGGCCTCCCCGGCTCTGCTCGCCCATGTTCTGGTCTCCAAATACTGCGATCACCTCCCGCTCTACAGGCAGAGCCAGATCTTCGCCCGGCAGGGCGTCACGTTGGACCGCTCGACCTTGGCGAACTGGATCGGCGGCGCCTGCTGGTGGCTGGAGCCCCTTCAATCCAAGCTCGCTGAACACATCTTTGCATCGCAGAAACTGTTCGCCGACGACACGCCGATCCCGGTACTCGATCCCGGCCGCGGCCGCACCAAAACTGGCCGGTTGTGGGTGTACGCCCGCGATGACCGGCCTTGGAACGGACCGGATCCGCCAGCCGCGGTCTATCTCTACACTCCGGATCGCAAGGCTGAGCGTCCCGCTGCTCATCTGGCCAACTTCAGCGGCATCGTTCAGGTCGACGGTTATCCCGGGTTCGATCGGCTTCGCGACGGCGGTACCATCCAGCTCGCAGCTTGTTGGGCTCACGCCAGGCGGAAGTTCTACGAGGTGCAGCAGGCGACCGCCTCGCCTGTCGCGACCGAAGCGCTGCGACGCATCGCCGAGCTTTACGTGATCGAGGCCGCCATCCGCGGCCAGACCGCGGAAGCACGGCAAAGCATGCGTCGATCAAAGTCGTTGCCTCTGGTCACGGCGATGAAAGCATGGCTCGAAATGCAACTCGCCCAAATCCCGCCGCGCGGCGGGCTCGCCAATGCCACTCGCTATGCCCTGAGCCGCTGGGATGCTCTTTGCTGCTTCCTCAATGACGGCCGCATCGAGCTCGACACTAACACCGTCGAACGCGCCATTCGTCCGGTCACGCTCGGACGAAAGAACCACCTGTTCGCCGGATCAGATGGCGGGGCTCAGCGCTGGGCCACAGTCTGCTCCCTCATCACCACGGCAAAGCTAAATGACGTCGAGCCCTTCACCTATCTCAAGGACATCCTTGAACGCATGTCGGCCGGTCATCCCATGAGCCGGCTCGATCAGCTCTTGCCATGGAACTGGCGCCCGGCAACTATCCTCAACTAAGATAACGTGTCAGGAATAGACGCTTACGATATCATTTGGCCGTGAGCGCCCCTCTGGGTCCACAAAACAGGACCGGGTCCGTGCAACAATTAGTGGCGCCGGTCCGGATCGCGGTTGATCAAAAGCTTCGTTCCCGCGCTTCAATACCATTGTTGATCCCCTACCCAATGGGCTTGATTTCAGGTCGAACCATTGGCATATGGACGCTGCGTTCGTGACGGTTGTTGACCATCTGAGCGGAGATGAAAAAGCGCAGGAGTGCTTTTTCTTGGGCGGATTTCCGCCTTTCCGTTTTGATTGAGGTCGCAACAATGTCTGAAAACGTTTTCTTCCGTCTGAACCACGAACTCAACCTCATCACACGCACGTTCAATGTAACGTACGCGCGATTGGATCTGCGCGGGTTTCATAGACGTATCCGCATTACTGCGCGGAAGACGGTTTCGTCGAAGTACGAAATTGAAAAATGGGTGCGCGACGCAGTCGGCTGGGTTCAGCGCAACCGGGCTGGGGGACGAGATTGATGTCCCGGAACCCAAAGACCGTCAGAGCACGGAAAATTACAGACCTCTTAGAAACAGCCTCACCGTCCTATCTCAAGGATGCGACGACGCTTCAGACTCGTGAAGGAATTCCAGAGATCAAGCTGATTCCGATCGCGACCCTTCGTCCCAATCCGAGAAACGCACGGAAGCACTCGAAAAAGCAGATTAGGCTGATCAAGGCGAGCATCGATACGTTTGGCCAGATAAAGCCTGTCATCGTCGACGACAACGATATGATTCTCGCGGGGCACGGCTTTGTCGAAGCAGCACGACTCGCAGGGCTTACGCGAGTGTCCGTTTTACGGTTCAGTCATCTCACCGAGACACAGAAGCGAGCCTATCTCATCGCCGACAACAGGATTGCCGAACAGGCCGGCTGGGATCGGGAAATACTCGCGATCGAATTCGAAGAGTTGTTAGAACTGATGCCAGCTGAGGGCTTTGATGTTTCGCTGACCGGATTTGAAACGGCTGAAATCGATTTGCTGCTGGCCGACATGGCTCAAACAGAACAAGAGCCGGAGGATTCTGTTCCGCCATTCCCGCGCAATCCAGTAACCCAACGAGGAGACCTGTGGTTACTGGGCAAACACCGTCTGCTCTGCGGCGACGCGCGACTCTCTGGGAATTTCCAACGCTTAATGAACGGGATGTCCGCTTCGGCAGTATTTTGCGATCCACCCTATAACCAACGCGTCAGCGCCATTGGGGGCCGCGGTCGCATTCAGCATCCGGAATTCGCCTTCGCCTCTGGTGAAATGTCCCCAACTCTGTTTCGGCAATTTCTCTCAGAAACCCTTGGAAACGGCGTTAGCATCTCAGCAGGAGGCGCCGTGCACTTTGTCTGTATGGACTGGCGTCACATCGAGATCCTGATCGAGGTTGGTCGCAAGCTCTTTGGGACGATGTTGAATCTCGTGGTCTGGAACAAGTCCAACGCAGGCCAGGGTTCGTTCTACAGATCACAGCATGAACTGATCGGCGTGTTTCGGGTTGGCGGCCAGGCGCACCGCAACAATGTTGAATTGGGCCGTTTCGGGCGCAATCGATCCAACGTCTGGACTTATGCAGGAGCAAATGCATTCAGCCGAAACCGGATGAAGGATCTTGCCAGCCACCCTACTGTGAAGCCTGTTGCGCTGGTCGCCGACGCGCTGCTCGATTGTACGCAACGCGGTGATGTTGTCCTGGACCAGTTCGCCGGGTCCGGCACGATATTTCTGGCGGCTGAGAAAATCGGTCGAACAGCCTGTGGCATGGAGTACGAGCCGCGCTATGTCGATGTGGCGATCCAGCGCTGGCAATCTCTGACGAAGCTCGAAGCCACATTAGAAGGCGATGGGCGAACATTTGAGGAGATAGCTGCGCTTCGTCAAGACCAGGAAATCGGCGACTCTCCTCGTGCGGTGGCGGCAGTTCAAAAGACCTGCCCCAAACAGTCCGCAGATCGCAAGAGGGCGATCAATGGCCTGCGTGAGCCGAAGCAGCATCGCTCAAGAAACAAGGAGCGCGGCCATGCGTAGACCCACGCGCTCAAAACCATCGAGTTATTCCGTGGGCTATCGACGCCCACCCAAGGCGACACAATTCCCAAAAGGGACAAGTGGCAATCCCAGGGGACGACCCAAAGGCAGCCGCACGGTCGGTGCGCTGTTGCAGGAGATCCTTCAACAAAAGATCGCCGTCACCGAGAATGGGAGGACCCGCCGACTGCCGGCGTTGGAGGTTATTCTGCGCCGATTAGCCAACGATGCGATGCGGAGCGAACCGAGAGCATTAAAACTCCTGCTCGCTCTCTACGATCGGTACGGGGAGTCGCCAGAAACCGACGTTCGTCTCAATGAAATTCTTGCTGAGGATCGTGAGATCTTGTCGAATTTCCTCGACAAGACCGCAGATCCCAAGGAGGCCAAGAACAAATCCGGCAAGCGGAGAAGCGGCTATGAACACTGACGCTCGGCTCCTGCAGGCATTATTACGTGCTGATTTCAGAGCCTTTCTACAAAAAGTGTTTCAGACCCTGACACCTGGGCAGGCCTATGTCGCCAGCTGGCTTATCGAAGCGATCGCGTTCCAGCTCGAACGCGTCAGACGAGGCGAAATCAAGCGGCTAATCATCAACATGCCTCCGCGCTCTCTGAAGTCAATATCGGCCTCGGTCGCTTTTCCAGCTTTCGTCCTTGGTTTAGATCCTGGACGTCGGATCATATGTGCCAGTTATTCTGGTGATCTGGCCAAAAAGCACTCCAACGATTTTCGGGCCGTCTTGGAATCGTCCTGGTACAAATCAACTTTTCCAACGACAATGGTACAACACCACATTACTATCTCGCCTGGACGACAAGCGTACAGGTGCGATTGTCGTTGTGATGCAGCGCGTACATATGGATGACCTGACCGGATTTCTCACTGAAACCTCCGATGAATGGGAGTTACTCAGCCTACCGGCCATCGCGCTATTCGATGAATGCGTTCCTGTTTGGAATGGCCAGGTACATCAACGCAAAACCGGCGAAGCATTGTCACCTGAACGCGAACCCATTGAGGTTTTGAAGGCTCTACAGCTCCAGCTTGGCAGCGATGCATTCTCTGCCCAGTATCAACAGATGCCGACCCCTCCCGGCGGCGCCATGGTAAAGCGCCATTGGATCCAACGTTACAGTGAATTGCCGCCAACTTCGGAGCGCCTCGTGGTTCTTCAAAGTTGGGACACCGCAAGTAAGGGCGGTCCGGAAAGCGATTGGTCGGTTTGCACGACCTGGATTTTGGCATCCAAAAGGCGATATTTCCTTGTCGATGTTTGGAGAGGTAAGGTCGACTATCCCACGCTCAAAACCAAAATCCGCGAGCTTGCCGACGCCTGGAAGGCCCGCCGCGTTTTGGTTGAAGATGCCGGTGCCGGCATGATGCTCGTTCAGGAACTGACAGGAATGGTCTCCGGCATCGTCGCTGTGAGGCCCGAGGGCGATAAAGCCACGCGCATGGCCGCAGCCTCTGCAAAGTTCGAATCCGGCCAAGCACTCCTACCCGAGCGAGCCGCGTGGCTCCCAGACTTCGAGGCTGAACTTTTCGCGTTTCCCAGCGGTCGGCATGACGATCAGTGTGACTCAATTAGCCAGGCGCTTCTTGATGATAATTTCGGAGCTTTCGCTTGGCTTACGCCGGCGGATTGGCAGAATGTGTTAGCGCAAGCCAGTATTCCGACGAGGTGGGCCCGACGCCGCTGCAGATAAGCCCTCCATGGCGGCGCGGCCGTACCCGCACTTGATGAAGCAGGTGGTGCAGTGGGCGCTGGAGCGGCGGCACGCTGAGTAGGAGCGGAGACACAGATAGGAGGGCCCGTAAGAGCGGTCGTCGTTGTGGGCAGACTGAGGGCTGCGACGGCTGCTGTTGCAAGCGGCAGCGGGGGATCGCTCTGCAGAGTGAGGCGGTACGCTGGGAGCGCGAGGAGGAGTGGCGCTCAACGGTTAAGAAGGACGTTCCCTCCTTTGAGGAGCAATTCTTCCCAAAGGTTTTTTCATAAGTCGTAGATCGATTCCCGCTCGTGGACGAGCGAGCCGACACGCTCGGATCGAGACACTCGAGTCCTGGCAGTCGGTTGTCGAGTGCCTGGCAGTGCGCCCGGACGAATCGTAGTAGGTCGAATCATAGTAGGGCCGCGATTGAGCCAGCGCCTGAGACGCGACAAGAGTGAGGGCGAGAGCGAATAATGTTTGTTTCATTTCATTCCATTCCGTAGACCTGCGAAGGCGAAGGATAGGTCTGCGTGGAACTTCTCTTCCGCCGAATGCTGCCGACGGGTCTGGCGCCGAATGTCCTTCAGCACTTGTTCTGCCGACGCTTTGCCCGGCCCGGATTTCTGCTTCATCTTCGCTCCTTACGGCTACGATGAACCACAAATCCTCCTTTCGTGAAGATCCTCAGTTTGTCTCAGGGGCGCTGACGGGGAACACTCGGACAGGAAAAGACGACCGCGATCGCCAACGATCCCCTAACCCGCTACTCTCGTGTCCTTTCTGGCGTCTTCCATCAAGCTGTTTTCATAGCCGAGTCTGAAAGTGATTGCCTATTTTATCACACCATCCTTCACACGGAGTCTGTATGTGGTTCCAGCGCGCCGGACGTTCTGTTTATTCATGCAGGAGGAAAGAGCCGCATGCGAAAGCTTGCTGGTCTTCTGCGCTCCCTTGATGTTCCGCTATCCGTAATAGCCGATATTGATATACTCAACGATGAGACAACGTTTCGGCAACTGTTCGAAACACTAGGCGGGGACTGGAACGAAATTGAAGGCGACTGGAATTCGCTTAACAACACGGTTGTGAATACAAGGCCGCCGCTGACTGCAGACCAAGTGCGGCACCGGATCCAGACCGAAGTTCAAGACGTAAGCGGAAACAAACCTTTCCCAAAGCAGGTCGAGCGCAACATCAGATCGATATTTCAAAATCTATCGCCGTGGGATCAGATTAAGAAAGTTGGTCGCACTGGATTTGGACGTGGTGCGCCGATCATGATCTTTGACCGGTTGGTTGAATCATGCGGCACGCGAGGTCTCTGGATTGTACCAGTTGGCGAACTTGAAGGGTTTTGTAGGACGATTGAAGCGCGGCACGGGCCAGATTTCACTGAAAAGGTTTTGACACAACGAAACGTCGAAACTGATGCGGCATTGCAAGAGGCACGGGACTTCGTTCGTAAAATATGGCTCGGCTAGCCTGCTGTTATTCCAGCTTGCGGGAAGTCCGTCCGGCCTGACGGATTTGGACCCGCGCTCGCCGCACCCGTCCGGTCGGCCCGGCCATCCCTCGGCCGCCGTTTCCGCCAGTTCGACCTCCCTCGCTCCGCCCAGCAGTTTCAGCAGGACGGCAGGCACCCGCTCTTGGGGGGCCTTGACCGCCATACAGTCCCCCCCTCTGGGCGAGAGGCCCGCGCCTAATCTGAATATCGGATCGCCGCGGAGGAAACCGCGTGGGGTAATAGCAACTCGAATCAGGCCGCCGTCCATCACCAAACGTGTGACACTCGGCGGCCAGAACGTAGCCGGGCCTTAGTATCCCGCCCAGCGCGGCGGTTCTTTCGTGTCAGGCCAAGATTGCGCCTTCGCATACCAGCTGTCGACTTGCTTTTTGACCGTGTCTTCCGAGTACCTGTAGCGCTCCATCAGTTTCTTTTCGAGTCGATCACGATCGCCGGAGATCTCCAAGAGCTCATCGGAACTGAGCTTGCCCCACTGATCTCTGGCCTTATACTTGACCTGATCCCAGTTTTGCTCAATTTGGTTCCAGTCCATATTGTTACCTCCTTCGCGCTAAATTACCGCGAATAGGTCAGAACTAACGAACTCGGACTTCTGTTCCGCCGAGGCGAAGGGCAAATGGTCGCGCATGGACTGCGCAAACAACCGGGCCGACGGGCCTTTATAGAAAACATGTTCCAGACGGAATCTTCCTTTGGTAGTGATCACAATAAAGCCCCTGATGAGGTAACTCACCCGCATTTATCTCAGTTTTCGAGGGCGTTGGGACTTCGCCTCCGCCATCTCACAAGCGGCCACTGGGTCGGGGTTCCATGCGAGACCCCACATCGCAACATCCGCTGACGAAGCAATGCAGCGGCCGTGTAGCCGCGCTGGGGGTCCGGCTCGGCGAGTGCCGTTGCCATGTTGCTCGGCCCGATGTTGCAGGGTGGCGGTTGCCATGGCGGCAGATGCAGGTTCGCGACTTGGCAGTGAACCGCGGCGAACCATCATCGACAACGACGCGGAACGCCTCAAGAGCGCCCAGTGCCTAAGTGGCGATAAGCAGTCAGTAACAGAATATTCCGACTGACATTACATTTCTCGCACATCTCAGCAGCTGAGCAGCAACAAATTTGATTCTCTGCAATTTTGCCGACGCGTCGCCGGGCCTTTGGCGGGCTTTTCGAATCTGGAAGATCAGACGGAAGGCGCTGATGATATCTTTGAATTGCATGGGAGATAACATCAAGACGGCGCCGCTACCTATCAGAAGCGTCGCCCACGACTAGACCCAAATCGGGAAACACATAAAGAGTTCGACGGCTCGCTGATTGATAGTAACTGCCGGGACGCCCTTGGGCCACCACCTAGAAATCGCACCGCAATATAGATTTCCGGGCAAGCCATTGGAGAAGGCGATTGGCGGAACGGGAGTGGCTTTCCACACTCCACCAAAGTATTGATGTTTTGCCGCGTTATCAGGCTCATTGATGTTCTTAAAAAACGCTAACCCTTCTTGTTTTAAGGTGGTGAGGGTATCTTGCGCCAAGCTGAAAGCGAAGGCACCTTGATAACTCGTGAAGCGACTGCAGCTTCCCTCAGCATAAAACCAACCCGTCATTGAGCCGCGAGCAATGGAAATAATTTCCACCGTAATCGTTTCCCGCAATCATTTCCGCACGAAACTAATTTCATTGTTTTCGAGGATGTTTCAGGTCTTGAAAGACATGATGGATGGGCTACAGACAGTGTCTTCGACATTGAGATCGTTGAATAACTCTTGTAGCTGACTTCCCAAAGAAAATAGTCGTGGAAATTGTTATACTCATTTCGGAAGAGAGAGAAGTTGATTTTGAAGTGCTCCCCGAGCTGACCAGCGTGCGCTGGAATTTTTTGGTTTAGGGCTCATGTCTGCAGTGGCGCCGATGAGCCATTCAACAGAGATATCGGCGCCTTGTTACCGATCGCACTGCGTGTGCCGAACCCCGTTGTAATCTCTAAGCCAAGCGGCGATTCTCCAACCGATCCAACTACGGTCGAAGCGGAGACGCCGGCGTCTCATCGAAAACGGATAGCCCACTGCATCGTTTGGCCTGCAGGCCGGCACCGGCGAGTGCTCTTACAACGTCACGCAGATGGACGAGGAAGCCGGCGCCGCCTACGTTTTGCGCGTGAGCATGGCCGCCGGCTTCGACAGTTGGACGGTCATAATGGTTCAGTGACGTGCCCATACTTGTGCCTACTGCAAATTAAATCCGAACATAGTGATGGTGCAGTCCGCCCAGGATCGGATGGCAGATAATGCGTCCAGCTGTCTCGTCGGCGCGTGACATCGGCGCGTCCTTGTTCAATGACAAATGGGTGCGCGTGCTGTTGTAGTAGCTCATGTACGAAAGCAGCACGTGACGCAGATGGCGTTCGCCGAATGCCACGATATGATCAGTGCATTCCCTGCGGATCGATCCGATCAGCCGTTCGGCATATGCATTTTGCCACGGTGAGCGAGGAGACGTCGGGCGGTCGCGAATACCGATGGACCGAACCCGACGCATGAATATTTCGCCGTATGCGCCGTCTCGGTCCCGGATCAGGTAACGAGGGGCCTGCTCCCAGCCACACGCTTGAGTGAGCTGATTGGCGATCCACTCGGCCGTCGGATGCGCGGTGACTCCAAACCACAGGATCTGCCGCCGGCCGTGGCCCATGATCAGCAACCCATAGAGCAGTCGGAACGAGATTGTCGGAACCACGAAAAGGTCCATCGCCGCGATACCGTCAGCATGGTTGCGAAGAAACGTCTTCCAACCCTGCGACGGAGGCGCCCTCCTCCGCGCCATATACTTGGCCACACTGGTCTGGCCGATCTCGATGCCCAGCTTGAGAAGCTCGCCATGGATTCGTGGCGCTCCCCACAACGGGTTGGCGAGGCTCATCTGGAGGATCAACCGGCGAATTTCTAACGGCACAGCCGGTCGACCGCAGCGATGCCTCGATTTCCAGCGCCAATACAAGCTGAAACCGGCACGATGCCAAACGGATCACAGTATCCGGTCGGACGATCGCCAGTGCATCATACATCTTGGGAAACAGCCGGCAGACACCTCCCAATATCAGTCGGTCAATCGAGATGAAGGGAGGTCTGCTGGGACGAGTTCGCCGCAGCACATTGATTTGTTGCCTCAAGACCAGAATTTCTGCCTCAAGCGCAACTCGCGACCGCAGCAGGTCGATCACCGTTCCAAAGATCAGTCTGCACAAATCCAACATCGAGCAGCAGCATCGCGCGATTCCGATCAACCGCCAGCCGGATGGGGTTTGCGACAGGGACAGGTCCATTGTCTTGCATTTGCGAAAAGCGAGGTTGCATCTCTTCGGCGATGATCTTGCGCAGCGGCAACACCTCATGCTGATACTGCGCGGCGATGTCGTAGGTCGAGCGGTACGACCGATACGCATCGCGCGCCTCCGACCGCACGTTGACGGCCTTCTCCGTGAGGCGGTTGAACGCGGCGGCGTATATGGCGTCCGACTTACGCACGCGAGTCTCGCCGCCGTCCTAGACTGGAATGTGAAATTGCACATCGAAGCCGCGCTCGCGGAACAGCGCCCCTCCGGATCACGCGTCCGCCGGTCGATGCCAGCGACGTCGAGCAGCGTGACGAACCGCGTCGCCGTCGTGAGATCAAGCGACTTCGCGAGCACCGCGACTTCCATGCGCGCGATCTGCAGGTCAAGCCGATGAGCGACCGCGCCGACCTCGACGAAGGGCTGCGTCAGCGCAGCAGGCCCGGCGGCGATGCCGGGCCTTTGTCTTTCTTTTACGGTCTGAACGGCTGGACTTAGAAATCCATACCTCCCATGCCGCCGCCCGGGGATATCCCGCCGGCGCCTGCGTTCTTCTTCGGCACTTCGGCCACCATGGCTTCGGTGGTGATCAGTAGGGCCGCGACGGACGCTGCGTTCTGGATTGCCACACGAACCACCTTAGTAGGGTCGATAATGCCCTTGGAGATCAGGTTGCCGTATTCGCCAGTCTGCGAGTCGAAGCCATATGAATATTGCTCCTTCTCGAGGATCTTACCGACGATGATGCTGCCGTCTTCGCCCGCATTAATTGCGATCTGGCGGGCGGGCGCGGAAAGCGCCTTGCGCACAATCTCGACGCCCGTCTTCTGGTCGTCGTTCTGGGTCTTGATGCGCTTGAGCTGCTCGGAAGCACGGAGCAGGGCGACACCGCCGCCCGGCACGATGCCTTCCTCGACTGCCGCGCGGGTGGCGTGCATCGCGTCGTCCACGCGATCCTTGCGCTCCTTCACCTCGACCTCGGTCGCGCCGCCGACGCGGATCACCGCGACGCCGCCCGCGAGCTTAGCGAGACGCTCCTGCAGCTTATCGCGGTCGTAGTCCGAGGTGGTTTCCTCGATCTGCGCCTTGATCTGGTTCACGCGCGCCTCGATGTCGGCCTTCTTGCCGGCCCCGCTGACAATGGTGGTGTTCTCCTTGTCGATCATCACCTTCTTGGCGCGGCCGAGCATCTGCAGCGTGACGTTCTCGAGCTTGATGCCGAGGTCTTCGCTGATCGCCTGACCGCCGGTCAGAATGGCGATGTCCTGCAGCATGGCCTTGCGGCGATCACCGAAGCCCGGCGCCTTGACGGCGGCAACCTTGAGGCCGCCACGAAGCCGGTTGACCACGAGCGTGGCAAGCGCCTCGCCTTCGACGTCTTCGGCAATAATCACAAGCGGTTTGCCGCTCTGCACCACGGCTTCCAACAACGGAAGCAATTCGTTCAACTGAGATAACTTCTTTTCGTTGATGAGGACGTAGGCATCTTCCATTTCAACGCGCATCTTGTCGGCGTTGGTGACGAAGTAGGGCGAGATATAGCCGCGGTCGAACTGCATGCCCTCGACCACCTCGAGTTCGGTCTCGAGCGACTTGGCTTCTTCAACCGTGATGACGCCCTCGTTGCCGACCTTCTTCATGGCGTCGGCAAGGAACTTACCGATTTCCGTGTCGCCATTGGATGAAATGGTACCGACCTGGGCGATTTCGTCGTTCGAGGTGACCTTCTTGGAGTTCTTGACGAGGTCGGCGACCACGGCTTCCACCGCGAGGTCGATCCCGCGCTTCAGGTCCATCGGGTTCATGCCGGCGGCGACCGACTTGGCGCCTTCCTTCACAACCGCAGCCGCCAGAACCGTTGCGGTGGTGGTGCCGTCGCCGGCAGCATCCGCGGACTTGGAAGCGACTTCGCGCACCATCTGCGCGCCCATGTTCTCGAACTTGTCCTCAAGCTCGATTTCCTTGGCGACGGTGACGCCGTCCTTGGTGATGCGCGGCGCACCATAGGGCTTGTCGAGCACGACGTTGCGGCCCTTCGGACCAAGCGTGACCTTCACCGCATTGTTGAGAATCTCGACGCCGCGCAGCATGCGGTCGCGAGCATCGACGCCGAATTTGACTTCTTTGGCTGACATAATGATCTCCGTTTTCGTCAGATCCCAAAGACCGCGCGATTGGACGGTTTCTTGAGAAATGAGATTTGGATTGCGAGCCTTATCCTTCGAGACTCCGGCTGCGCCGACTCCTCAGGATTAGGAAAAATGGCTATGCTTACGCGGCCTTCTTCTTGGCGGCGGGCAGATCGGTGAGAACGCCCATGATGTCGCTTTCCTTCATGATCAGGAGATCCTGACCGTCGAGCTTTACCTCGGTGCCGGACCACTTGCCGAACAGCACGCGATCGCCGACCTTGAGATCGATCGGGATCAGGTTGCCTGCCTCGTCACGGCCACCAGGCCCGACGGCAGTGATTTCGCCCTGAGAGGGCTTTTCCTTGACCGTATCCGGAATGATGATGCCGCCAGCGGTTTTGTCTTCGGCGTCGATACGCTTGACCACGACGCGATCGTGAAGCGGACGGAAGTTCATGCGATCCTACTTTGCTGTTGGGATTCTGGAATTGGCAGTCGTAATGAACGAGTGCCAGCCGCTCCTGACATAAGCCCGGAACGCTAGCGCACAAGATCTGCGACCGCGATATTTCCGGCTTTCGGCGCCGACCGCATGCATGTGCCAGCGGGGACGGAGATCACATCGCCATTGCGAACCGGGCGCCATTGCACCTTATCGGCGATGGAGATGTCTTCGATCGAGGTACGCAACATCGCTGATGACGGCGGATTTCAAACCAACGGCAACCCGCGCGCCGGCTTCGAAAATATCAGGGCTGCCCTCTTACCGTTCGGCAGAAGGGCTGATGGGAGCATGAGGATAAGCGATGATGACGATGCCGAGAAGCAGATACAGGAGATACTCGCGCGCTTCAGCGACGGGCCCGAAAGCACCGACGTGAAGGTGCCGCAGGTCAAGGATACCCTGGAGGCATTCCTGGAAGCGCGTCCGGCAGGCGCGAGGAGCGGCAGCTGATCGTGCTCGACAAGCTCCCCTGATCGACGCTTCGTTCAAGGACTTTCGGAGCAGGCGGAGCTAGCTATGTGGGCGCGCGGTCACCATATCAGATAGGCCTCAGAGGACCATATAGATGGATGACATAGAAGTTCGGGTGACGGAAATCGTCGCGCAGTACGGCGACCTGACGCAGGGCTCGGAGTCGCGGGCAAACGAGTTCAAGAAGACTGTTCAGGACTTCATAGAACACGGCCCCGGCATGCCCGAACAGCGGCGCCAGGCATTGCTCAGGCATATGAAGGGCTGGGACCGCAAGTATAGAGACTTCCTGATTAGCCCGAACTGAACGTTAGGGTGGGAATAGCGAAGCTTGCGCGGCTCGAGGCGTGGTAGACGTCACATATGCCTTTGTTTGAAACAATGACGATTGCGCGTGTGCATTTTACCGATGTGGTAGAATTCATCTGCGCCATTGTTGGCGGAGACATACCGAATACGAGCCGTTCTGCGAATGCGGGGCAGCTTTAATTGTTTATGCGCCAATTCCGCCTTCCCAGGCCATCCGCTCCGTTCAACGGATGTAAACCACACAGCGCGTAAACTGATAGCGGCTCGTTGAAAACTGAATAGGGATAAGAACAATCAACATCAATGGAAGAAAACTACGGATCCGATCTCAGCGGTGCTCTCGAAGCGTTGCGTGACGGCCGCAAAATCCCTCGCAAGAGCTGGACCGCCTACCACTCACTCGGCCTTCAGACGCCGGACGAGCAATCAGCTAACACTATTCGCTACACAAGAAGATCTGCGCTCGCTGCAAGAGCGACAAGACATAAACCTGCATAATAAGCGGCACCCGAAGAACGGCCGCTATCTAAGCATGTCCGATAACGACTTTGCTCGCTTTGCCGACGGTGCCACCACCGCTACCATTGGCTCAATGGCGTGCACCAAAACATGCAGCGGCAATCGGTGAGATTTATCGAGGATAGGTATCAGAGATAACAGTGGGCTCGTGGTCAATCTGAAGATTCGTGCGCATCGGGATTGGATCGTTCTTGCTCGCGCAGCTCCTCTTCGGCCTGAGCATAGAACTCTTCGCCTTCAGGACTGCCGGCCTCTTCCCATAGTTGATTGGCGCGGAAGGTGATCTGGGCGTTGTGTGAGGCGTCTATGGGGCTTCCTGCTTTCTGCGACGGGCGGCGCACGGCCCCGCGGGACTCTTGGGGGCAAAAGGTGCGGGACCGTGCGGGATCCTAGGGGGATAGGGCCCTCGACTTGATATGTAGGTCCGTTCCTTTTTTGTTAGTGCCTTAGACCAAACATTGCACAGCAAGTCTCGCAGAATTGATCGCGCGGCGATACGGCAAGCGCATCAGCAGTTTCACTGTCCGCGGCGGCGGGTTCGAAGAGCACGCGATCGATTTTGAGGAAATTGCTCTGCATCACGCGGGTTACGGCTGACCGCTCGAATGGCGGACGTCACACCACGCGACCACAACGCACCTGCGAGCGCCAGCCGGATTGTATGGTCTCCAGTGGATGAGCGTGACTACTTACTGGATTAACGCATCGCATCGACTTTGGTGCGGACTTTAGTTTCGGCGTTGTATACTTCTACGCGAAGTATTGGAAATCTTACCAGTAGCTCAGCACCAGCCGCCTTAGCGACTTCCTCATCGGCAAAGTTAGCCTTCAGCTTTCCGTCCACGACCATTGCAAAACCTGCGGTCGGGATGATATCCGCGCGTTGAGTGTTCCGAGGCCGAAGTTCCTCAGGCTGAGTTTCTTCCTGCTTATCTTTTAAGGGTTTCACGGCTGCCTATTTTTGTTGGGTCAATTGTATGTGGTGATGACTCCCAGCAAAAACAACCGCGACCGACAGAGGATCAGCCCGTCGAACCTTCAACTTTCCTTACCGGACGCAATCCAATTCGGCGTTTCGTTCATTGGCTCATGTACCAAATGGCGATCCCGACAAAAATGGTGACGATCACGCCGACGCCGTAGCGCACCCACTTTGGTATCGAGTCCCACATCCAGCACCGCCGTTCATTTGCAGCGAATAACCGATATTAATCGATTTCCACCGAAACGCGCCAGTTGCAACACGTGTTGGCAAAGCTGACCGGCGACACCCCCCGTGCTCGCGCCGATTGATTGGGTGGCTCGGCGGCTGGAGCGGCAAGTAACCGGCCTGTCGCGGACAGCGGGAGCGTATGGTGGAGAAAGCGAGGGAGGGCGGCGCAATGGGAACATGGCGCCGCAGCAATTAGGCGAACTTGGCCGGCGTTTTAACCGAGCAAGTTCGCCCACAAACATCATAGTTGCGGCCCCGACGCCAGGCATCGAACGCGGGCGCGGCTATTGCCGTGCAGGACTTTCCTGTGATCGCGCCGCAAGCGGTTTGCAAGAACGAAATTTCCTATTATCGCGCAACTCCCATTGCGATCACGCGCTCATACCCCCACTTTCCTAAAGAGCGTCCAGAATTTTAGTCCTTACAGAAGTCAACCCCCACAGTTCACGACAATGTGGGTATGTGTGGGAGGTTGTTATGTCGCTTCAGACACCATCCCGCGTCCGGGACTGGCTTGTTCCGCCGATTGTTATTCCTCTGTTCCTTGGCCTCGTCATTCTGGGCTCTGTCATTTGGCGTTGGTAATTTTAGATCGAATGTTGTGATCGAGATCTCCGCGGTTATCTCCGTCGGAGCTTCGAGGGACAACGTGACCGGAGAGCGTTTTATGACCGTCAAATCCCGTAGAGACTCCGTCGTTTTCAAACATAGCTTCTGCATCGAAGGCATCGATCGGCCGTTTCCGCCGGGTACCTACGAGGTTGTAACCGACGAGGAGGAAATCCAAGGTTTGTCGTTCCTCGCGTTCCGCCGGATAGCGACGTCCTTCAGAGCGACCGATTCGCGCAGAGCGCGTTTAACGATCGAGTCGTTCGATATTGATCCAGATGATTTGAAAGAAGCGTTGCGAATAGACGCTGTAGTCGAGCTAGGCGATGGCTTGTCCGGCTAACCGGACGGTCTTAAACGGCTGAGAATTTACCGGAGTTGTTTGACCATGAATCGCGATAATGAAGTTAGCCCAGGCGGTGTACCCCCAGTCAGGAACGCACCAGACTGGCACACACCGGATCAGTACAGCTACCCGCCGGACGCGAGGATCGTCCTTCACGACGATAGTTGGCGCGCCGACCCGCATGTCGTCTTCCACGAACATGAGGGGCGAGGTTATTGGAGGGGCGACGAATGGGTGACTTGGTAACAAGTCTGCAACAGCCGTGAGAAATGGCCTTCGCTTGGTGAACGAGCTCCGAGTTGAAAGGGCTGATAGATCGCTAGCCTCGCCGAACGCTTTCAACACCACCGCGTCGGAGAATTCACCGACGGACGGATCTCAGGTGCGACTGCCAACGTCTTTCCAAATGGCCTCCGGGCGTAAGTACGCTCCGCTCCGCCTTATGATCTGAGATCCCACGCCACGTTCTGCGCGTCAGTTGCTTACGCTGATCAGCGCAGCATGGAAATCCGTGCCGGAGCGCCCTCGTGTAAGTCTGTGCTGGCAACATTATTGAACACTATTAGCCGCGCGATGAGGCCTTGCATCGGTAACTGCGTTTTTGAGGCAGCCCTGCCGTTGTTCCACTTTAAACTCTTGAACCGGAGGCAAGCTGGCTGCCCGAACCGTTGCAACGTCCTTGCCTTACCGGCGTAAAGCCTACCTGGATGCCGGTGCTTGGGGGCTGCCGGTCAGCTGTAAAACCTCGTATCAATGCCTTGTAATCGCGGGCCAACGGCAGCGTACGAGTGGAACAAATATTTCTTATTTCGCATGCACCCATTGCGATCAGAGTCACAGGCCCCACTTCCAGCGAGCACCTAGAAAATTAGTTTGAGGTTCGTTTCCGGAAGGAAATACCATGTCCGATACACCGATCGTTCCCACTGAATCCCCGAACACTGCACCTCCGGGCGAGGCCAAACCTACCGCTCAGGACAACACGCGCAATACCAGACCCTTGCCGGAAGCTCCGAAGCAGAAATAGCTGTCCTTGAATGGCGCGAGGGAGCCCGGCGCGTGCCGGGTTTTCTTTTTCGGGGAAAGTTATCATGTCAATTTAGACATCATTTCGCTTTCGAGACTGGCCCTTATCGAAATGGTTCGTTGGTGTCGTGATTGTGGGATCCGTCATTTAGCATTGATGACTGATCATCGCTTGTCCGCTCTCTACGGACATCGGTAAGCAACGCTCACGCTTCTGTTCTGGCGATCACAAAATCCCGCTTCATGAAGGCGATACAAACTTCACTCATCCTTAGCAGATAGTAACGCAATCATGATCCATGATTGCATCAAAGTGCCGCGTTCACGCCACCGCGAAAACAAACGGACGTAAGACACTTCCGGTCGCGCCGCCCCGAGCGCTGAGATTGATCCGTCCATCGACGACGAAAAGAGAGTTTCTATGAGTAAGACATCACTGCACGAACAAGTCGCCAACGCGCTCGTTCACAACGCCGTCAACGACGGCTTTCAAATCTCCATCAACAGTGGGGAGAAGACGATCGTCAACCGATCACGTAATAGCGCAGAGATCATCAAAGCGATGTTTCATGCCGATATGGACACGCTCACGCTTAACGTCGAAGAACAGCGCGTTGGCATCATCACTCTAATGTACGACAACGAAGAGAACGGACTCGATGTGATCGGCGATCACACCGATATCCCCCACATAAATCGTCTCGTCGAGTACACCATGAAGGAGTTCGAGCGGTAAACTTGAGGCTTCTACCAATGAATCTTGAACTGAGGATAGATGAAGTAGCGTCGCCGGCGATCAAGCGCGCCGCGCGGCGTTGTGCGTTATTAGAGAATGCTTCCCGCTTTCACGGGCCTCAAGGAGAGGGAGGCTTCTTCATATTGTAGGAAGCCTAATCGGAAGGTTGGTGATTAGGGCGATCCGGCACCAAAGACGACTGGAGATCATCTTCCGCGATTGTCTGCGCGGACCTACTCTCCATCACATCAAGTTCGCGCCTCTTCTCCCGCATCGTAGCCAATTCCAGAAAAATCTTCTGCTGTTGGGCGGTGATTTGGACAAGTGAACGAGAGAGAAGCGACTTTCTGGCCTGATCAATTGACATGAGAGAACCTCATAAACAGCCGCAAAACCCAAACGGTAATGGCGAACAGCCCCGCTTCGGCGGGATTTCCATCAGAGAGGCCGCCCACTGAGGCGGCCTCTCTGTATTTTGGCTCGTTGGTCATTTTGCTCTTGAATATCGAGAAGGCTTCGATCGTTTGACTTTTCCCAAAGCAGGTTCAGCGCTGCTGTAACTGCCCAATCAGATTTGGCCGTCAGACGTTCACGAAAACGACCTAGGCGTTTCGTGCTTGCCAAAACGTAGGCATGATATTTGCCCATTATCTCGGTGCCTGAAGGGCTGGGGACGACAGCCACTTGTCCATGTCGGACGCCATTTCAGCCTGTCGTGCCTCTCGGATCAGCCGCTCTCTTTCAACGCCTGGATGAGTACCCCTCGCCTCTTTACGCAGACGCTGAGCTTCGTCATTCAGGCGCTGATAGAGCGATTTTGGATTCGGTAGAAAGCGAGATCGAGTCTGCATGGCGTGAGTCCTTTTGTTTGCCGAAGGCGGGATCGCACCGCTATCAATCACCTATAAATGCGGAGGTCCGGGCGGCGAAGCGAGGTCGAGCGCTCAGAACGCCGCAAGCGTCACTCGTTATGCGATTTCGCGGCGAGATGGCCGAATCAGGGGGCGCGATGCGTTAGCCGGAGCTTCCGTCGTCCACCGGGTATCGCACTTAGTGCAGTGCCATTCGTTGGTGACGACATAGGGCGCATATTGCGAGCTCACGGGCGCTGTTACAACATTCCCACAAGCGCAGCTATCAGTCCCTTCGGGGCGCGATCTTCGGATGGGTATCTCACGAGCGATGCGATTTGCCCACCTGCGCTCCGACCTTTTCTGAAGATGAATTGGATAGACCATGGCGTACATAGCTGGCTCCCTTTGTGGGGCGGGAGCACAGAAGCGTCTCTCTGTTGCCAGAGCCGGTTGGAAGCGTACTGGCAATAATAACTATATGGGAAGCCTCACCCATCGTAACTAGAGCCGCACAACCGAAACCTAGAAAGAAAAGAAGCTCCCAGGTTGAGCTTGGCTGGCAGGGCCTACTGGAAAATCCTCGTTGCGAAGATGATTAGACCTTCAACCCGCTCCGGCAGCGTTTTCTATAAGAAAAAGCCGCCCATTGGGCGGCCTTTTACGTAGGGAAAGCGGCGGCGCGGCTCTATCAGGTGCCGCCGCTGTATCCACTGTCTCGCTGGTCGTCAGTAGGTTCCATCTCGTGACGCGCTTCTGGTTCATGAGCGTCGTTTTGTCATCCCGTTATCCGGGTCCGTGGGCCAGCGTTCTCGCGCAAGCCAAGGCCGCGTCTCGCGCCCTCAACCTGGACGGATCACTACCTCGTTATGGTAGCCATCGAGCTTTGCGTATCGGGCGTTCCAGTCAAAGACGGACTCCGTACCGTGCTTCGGGCCACCTTTCAGCCGACTCCCGCTGATGTCGGAACTGTATTCGCCAAGGTCGGAGTTATATCGCAGCGCCCTCCAGGGCACCGGGTAATGCTCTTTGCCCATCCCGAGGAAACCACCGAAACTGAGCACGGCGTAGGCTATTTCCCCACTAGTCTTGTCAATCATAATGCTTTCAACTGAACCAATTCTCTTGTTCCCTGCCCCATAGACAGCTTTGCCAGACTCTCTATCGCTGATCAGGTGATCGATCGTTTCTTTGGTTGTCATGTACTTCTCCTAAGGTTACTGAGAGAAGGGACTGGCGAGGGAAACGTTCCTAGGGCCCGCGATCTACTTTAGACAGTCAACTTGCACCGGTTTGGCTAACTGGCTGCGCTGTCATTTCGGTAGACGGCGTGGATGGCGATGTTAGAGGCGAATACAACGCCAGCGATCACGCGCCGACCTGGATCAAGCTTGGTCGGTAGAGCGCGTCCTAGCGTATGCCCCTGTTCGGAGCGCTTGACGTTTTGGGGGTGTCGCTGCGGCAAAGATGAGTGATATCGTCGCAAAGCTGAAAGCGAACACTGACTGAACCGAAATTCTTCGCGACGTGATCGCTGAGAATCAATGCTGAATAGATTCGCCTTGCGCGCCGTGCTGCATCCCTCGTTTGTTACACCGCGATCTCATGTGGAGCGGTAGGTGATAAGGACGGATTGAAGCCCAAAGCTTCATAGGACATCGCGCCGCCTTTCGTATCTGTGAAAAACCGAACGGAGCGAAAAGAACGGCGCGCATAGTTCAGCAGATAACGCATGAGGGTGGTTGCGACACCCTGACGACCTGCGCGCTTCAGAACGTAGACATGACGAATGCGGCCCGTACACACTTCGGTGATATAGGGATCTCATCCCCCCACGGCTATCAGGCATGATCCTTGAAAAATCCCAAGGAAGATTTCGCCTAGGCAGTCGAAGCGGTTACTTCCCTTCTCACAGCCGTTCCACAGCTTTTACAATTTCTGGTTTCCGCTGATCGGTTTGGTGTCAGGGATGTGCCCAAGGCAATTGAGTCAGGCGTTTGTCCCAATACTCCCATGAAAAGGTTGCATCTTCGAGGGCCGCGAAGAACACATTATCGGCGGGGCTAAAGCTCCTCTGGCATTCTTCAAGGTTATGTCTGCGGACAAAGCTCAGAAAGCGAAAGCTCCATCGGTCGCTAATAATGCCATCGGCTATTAGTTTCGCCCGAATTCGATCATGCCACTGATTCTCTCGTTGTTTCAATTTGCGGATTAGGTTTGATGGGTCAGCGGCCGTCGTTACCTCAACGATTATGACTTCAGGCACTCCAGGCTTCTCGAAACTGAGGGCGACGAAATCAGGACAAGACCACTCCGAATGTTCCTCGTCCCCAGGAACGGAATACTGAGGAGCGATGAACACCTTTCCACCGCGCGTCAGGTATGTCGCAATCAACTGTTCGGCTAGGGCTTCCATCCAGCAATTCTCCGTTCGTCATATCTGCCCATAATCGCCCTACACCTTTGATCGGTATGTTTGGTAGGACGCGGCGTGTAGTGGGCACCAAGACGCCGCCGTTCGATTGGGTCTAGGGCCTGTTCGAGGAGGGTGCCGAAGATAGAGGGGTCTACCTCGCGCCAATTGTGGGAAGCGGCCTACCTTGTCGACTCTCCTTCGTTTGCCTGCCGGGCGAATGCACGGGCAGAGGCAAAGTTCAAAAGGCCATTCGCGGCGCGTCGCCCGAGCTCATCTCTGCGGCTGAGAGTGCGGTGCGATAGGAGCCGGCGGACTCTCGGCGGACTTATCGCGCGTGTTGCGCCCGGGCACGATGAAAAGGATACCGAACAGCACTAGGACGACTGCGCCCGCGATAGCCCAGACGGTGGTGCGGCTGAAGCGCCGTGTATTGCTCATCTTCCTGAAAGGGTCGTTGTTATCCGGGAATGCCATGGCTGCGATCCCTGCATGTTTGGAAACAACAGCCGCCGGGCCGCGGCCGTTCCTATGCGGCCGCGCACGGACGCGTGATAACATCAGGAGGAGCCGGAGGATTCGCCATCCGTCCAACTTTGAGTGCGGGCAACGGATACACGACTTCGATCCCGTGCGCCGTGCAATTCGGCATGACTTGATAGCATGGTCGGCGTGGCGTTCTACTCGATCACCGCGCTCGCGGCGGCAATCACCTCATTCACCACCAAACTGTCCCGCACGCGGGCGATCGGAAGACGACAAATGAGCTTGAGACGCTTCTGGTCCTGCTCGCCATCAGTCTCGCTGCGGCCGGCCTGTACTGCGCGCTGGTCGCCGTCGGCTATTGGGAGACGGTCGCCAACGTGCTCCTCATCGCCGGCGCCTTCTACGCGTTCGTTATCCAGCGGTTTGAAAGCATGTCCTAGAAGCCCGCATTGGCCTCTAAATGGCTCTATAACGAAAGAACCCCCCACTTGCGGGGGTTTCTGCGTTTCATGAGGAACGGGCGCACGCGCGGACTGTTGGCTGCATTAGAAAAGGAGCTTTCCTAATGAGAAATCCACGTTCTACGGCGCAAGTAGCCGGGCACCCCATCCACCCGATGGTCATCGCGTTCCCCATCGCATGCTTCGTTCTGGCCTTCGCTTCCGATATCGCCTTCTACGCAACGTCGAACCAGTTCTGGGCAACGGCCTCGTTCTGGCTCCTCAGCGTCGGCCTCATCACGGCCGCGGTCGCCGCCGCGACGGGCCTTGTCGAGGTGTTCGGCGACAACCGGGTCCGCGACCTGTCGGACACGCGGGTGCACGCGGTGAGCAACGGCATTGCGCTGCTGATCGCGCTTTATAACTGGTACTCGAGATTCGAGCACGGCAGCTCCGCCGTAGTGCCGACCGGCATGGTCCTCTCGGGGATAGTCGTCCTCGTGCTGATGTTTGCCGGCTGGAAGGGCGGCGAAATGGTGTTCCGCCACCGCGTCGGCGTCGCCGATCACCGCGAACGCTATTGATACCCGGTTCATGAATGTTCTTCTGCGCCCCGTCCTCTCGAAGACGGGGCGCAAATTCTGAACCGAAGCCGCACCTGCTCTCACTATCCCGGCACCGCAGCACGAATTGAGTCGCTTATGCCGTGTCGATAGGCGCACAATGATTTTATCACCGCCCTGCCCCTGGCATTTATCGGTGACTGAGAGTGTTGCGCTCCCGCCTGATTCAAGGGAGCGGTACATGCCGGATTATCGACTTTATTTCCTGGGACTGGACGGCCACTTTCGGAAGGCCGAACCTATCCTCGCGGCTAACGATATCGACGCGATGAAGGCGGCCAGAGAGTTTACTGACGGCTCAGAGCTGGAACTTTGGGAAGGCAACCGGAGGATTGTGGCCTTCGGCTCGGATCGGCCTCAGATCGTCAGCTCGCTTTCTCCCTCTTCTTTAAAGCGACCTTCAAGCGAGTAAACCGCGTCGGTGGGTTCTCAATTCGCGATCCCGCACCGACAGTCCCCCTTGCAACCTTTGCTGATCCACTAGGAACCAATAGTGCCGGCCGCTGTTGGCACATACCACCGAGCAAATCGTGGCTTACATCGGTGATGAGAACGCTGACTGCGCTCCCGCCTTCCTCTCACGGAAAGGAGCGCGCCATGCACAAGCGGCGGCGTTTCAAGCAGACAACCTCCTTTGAAAAGCGCCTCTCGGAGTTCACCAGCGGCGAGCGCGCGAAGGCGGACAGCATGCCGGAAAGCATGGATAAATATGAACTCCTCAAGAAACTCAAGCAAGCCGAGACAGCCGCGAACATAGACGTATGGGCAAGCGCCGGATTGCCGCCAGGCCGTCCAAGAAGCGGGCGCGTCCATGAAAGATAGCTGTCCTATCTGCCGAGGCATCGGATGGGTTTGCGAGCGGCATCCCGACAGGCCGTACGACGATGAAGCAGGCTGCGCGTGCGGATACGGGGCGCCCTGCCGATGCAACGACTGCGTGCCGCCGGATACGAGCCGGCTGAGCGCTCTTCTGGAAGCATCACTGCTTTGTTCAGCGAGCACGGGCACCTGTTGACTTGCCGCGTTTCAGCCATGCTACATTTAAGGGGTATATGCTGAGCGAGAAGGTACACAATCGTACTGGCGCGAAGACGCTTGAAATCCTCGAGCTTTTCCGCGCCTTCTCGGCGATCAAATACACACTAGAGCCCGCGTACAGGTAATGCTGTTGCGTGCTGGTCGTCTTATGAGAAGCTCGGCCGCGAGCGGGACGAGGACTTGGTCGTCCTATGCTGGAACTACCATGACGAGATGCATCTTAGCTTTGGAAGCCGACGCTCGGAAGAAGTCCTACGGGTTCATCGACGATAAGCGTCAGTTGCTTGAAATGGCCTCTATCCTGGAAGCCATTAATTAGGGCTCATCAGGAAGTTCCGGTACTGGCGGTCCCTGCCCTTCACATGCCTGAGCAAGGCCTGGCGCCGCTATGAAGGCCTGCAACGTCGAGGCCGTTGTCGGTCGAGACCCCCGTATAGATACCGCATGGCGGCAAGGGCAACAAGTTCGGGTCGATTTGGCAACCGGCACTAGCCCCGTTCCGCACGCGCGCTTCCTTGCCGCCGATGGTGTGCGGTCCCTTGGCGCCTAGCACATCCACGGCAGTAACATATTCGGGTATCAGACTCGTCATGATTGCCGCAGTGTTTCTCTCAAACATCAATGGTTCCGATGCGATTGATCCGTACTGACGCGACAAACTTAGGTCCGGTCCGGGCCCCCTTTGGTATTGCGATAGCCTATGGCGTCGTATGCCACGCGTCGTTCATCGTTGGCGTTGGCGCCATGATTGTCATGATGTTCTTCGGCATGAGCCGGTCACTGGGCCGTCTAGACACGCCTTGGAGCGTCGCCGCAAACCTTGCCCTGCTTCTTCAGTTTCCACTTGCGCACTCTGCTCTGCTGGGACGACGGGGCGCTAAGCTGCTGGCGCGCGCAGCACCCAGGCCGATTGGCCAAGACCTTGCAACGACCACTTACGCCACCATTGCTTCCATGCAGGTAGCTTTGCTCTTTCTGGGCTGGTCTCCTAGCGGAATCATTTGGTGGCAAGCTCAGGGCTTTGCACTGACTCCTCTCTGCACTCTTTATCTCGTGAGTTGGCTCTTTCTTCTCAATGCAATTCGTGACGCGGGCTTCGCTCAGCAAATAGGCCTTCTGGGCTGGTGGGCCGTCTATCGGAAGGTTCCGCCATGTTACGCGCCCATGCCCCAGCGTGGTCTTTTCCGTTTCTGCCGGCAACCGATCTACGTCGCCTTTGCGATGACACTCTGGACGGTCCCAACATGGACCCCAGACAGCTTGAAGTGGCGGTCGTCCTGACACTTTATTGCGTGACCGGGCCACTGTTGAAGGAGCGTCGTTTCTCCCGTCGCTTTGGCGAACAGTTTAGGGCCTATCAGAGGCGGGTGCCCTATTGGTTTCCCTTGCATCGAACACGGACGCCCCCTGCCAAGCCCGGCGACGTATGAAGAACGATCTCTCCATCTACGAGAGGTACGCTGACACATGGTGGAGCGGTGAGACGCGATGGCTGCGCACGCTGCACAAAATGGCGCCTGCGCGCATGATGATGATTGACCCGCTGGTCGGCGATTGGGTCAACAAACGCGTGTTGGACCTGGGCTGTGGCGGCGGCTTCCTCGCGGAAGAATTATCACGGCGAGGAGCCAAAGTTGTCGGCGTCGACCCATCGCATGGTGCAATTGCCGCCGGCGTGAACCATGCCCGTCTGTCCGGGCTCGAGATCGACTACGTTGTGGGCGTCGGCGAGAGCATTCCATTGCCCGATGCGTCCTGTGACGTGGTCGTCTGTGTGGACGTTCTGGAGCATGTTGCGGATCTCCCCAGGGTGATTGCCGAGGTCCGGCGCGTGCTGCGACATGGAGGGCTGTTCGTATTCGATACCATCAATCGCACTTGGCTCGCCAAATTCGTGATCATCACTCTGGGCGAGCGCGTTTTTGGATTGCTGCCGCAGGGCACGCACGACAGTGACTTCTTCATCAAGCCAACCGAGCTGAGTGAAGTCTTACTGCAGGTAGGTTTTCAAGTCGGACCCACGCGTGGCTTCGGCCCGCGTAGAATTGATTGGCACCTCGACTTTAGGTTCGGGCCCCATCCATTCAACAGCATTATGTATCTTGGTCACGCACGAGCCTTAGGCTTCCGACCTCGAACGCCGGCTCCAAGGCGTGGCCAACTGCACGACAAATCCGACCAAACACGCCGTTCGACCACCAACTGCGGGCCGGACATAAGAATTTAGCAACTAGAGTTCAAAAAGTAGGTGCTCAACAGTCTACGTATGGAGGGTCGCCATCGGTTCAATCGGTAACCCGGTCGGCAGCCTGCCCGGCCTTTTGGCTGGTCAGTTGAACGGCCCTTTCGCTAATCTTTTGAGCGTTAGCGAGATGCTCGCACCGCGCTCGGATATCGTCGAGCTCCTCATCGGTCAGATGCTCTATCCCGACGAACGAATTGCGAGCTGTACTTACGCGGATCAACTCGTCCAATTTGGCCTGAATGGCAGCGCCGGCCCGGTTCTGAGAGTTTTGGATCAGAAACACCATCAGAAAGGTCACGATGGTGGTGCCGGTATTGATCACGAGTTGCCAGGTGTCGGAGAAGCCGAACAGCGGGCCGGTGACCGCCCAAATGAGAACCACGGCAACGGCGGCGACGAAGGTCGGAGCGCGGCCCGTGGTCCGCGACGTGACGTTTGCGATCTCGCCAAACAGCTGTGAGCTTTTGCTGCGTTTCTTCTCTTCGACCCGATCGTCTGCCTTCTCTACGCGCGCCGTGATAGTGATGGGACACCGATCGTTCCATCATTGCTGCGGACAGAATGACGCACCACCGGAACTTAGGTTCCTGGTCTTCCGACCCTCTATCGAAACAGGTTACGAAATGGCTCGCCTTCAGAAATTCATTGAGCAAGGTGCGGACGGCGTTGAGCCCGGACGCACAGCATACGCCTTCATCCAGGATAAATTGCCGCCACCTGACGAGAACCTCGAATGGAAGGCTGTGCCCTCGTTCAATGCCGCTGATGAGGTGATGCGGGACCCTGGCCTCAAGGAACTCTTCATGAAGGCTATCGAAGATGGTTACGCGATCGTGGCGCCGCCGTCGGCGGATTGATTACCGCAGCCATCGGAACGATTGTGCTGCGGACGGCTTATTGCTCCCCCAATAGGAGCGATTATCATGATGGATCGTAACGCCAGCACAGAAGCTGAGGGCGCAATTCAAAACGCGGCAGGTCAGGTTAAGGACGCCGCACGCAGTGTGGCTGACAACGTGGCCACTGCGAGCTCAGCCGCTTATGACGAGGGCTCCGAGCTTGTCGCCAAAGCCCCCGGAAGCGCCCTTCTCCTCGCGGGGATTGTAGGCTTCGCGCTGGGCGTGATCTTGACCAGAGGGTCTCAGCCACCGCGCAACACCCTCCAAAAATATTACGATCGATACACCCGGTAGCTTCAGGCCGAGGGTCGGAACCATCATTGCTCGCGATCAGGAGATCGATCTCATCAGTGTTTGACGGTCACAAGCAAATTTGTACAGCCTTTCCCGACGGAATTGGAGGTCTGGCAAAATGCTGTGAAAGAAGGCTTAGTAAAAGACATCCCCGTTGCTGACAAAGCGAGCTATCAGGTCATCGGGTTGAGAAGAACGTTGCCCGCCGGCCCGTGACCGGTGGGCAGACGCCACTCTGGTTCGCCAGGCACCGTGTCGTTTCATCCGTGCTTGAGATCGGGCGGCAGCTTGCCACCATTGGCTGCGAGTTGAGCCATGCAGCCAGACATTCATCGCCGCGGAGTCGCTTGTGTCGCCCGAGTATTTCAGCTCCTCGGCCAGCTCTTTGCGAGCAGTCTGGCTGGAGTCGACATCGAGCGCCTTCATCAAGTCAACGATCGAGGTCCGCCATGTCAGCTTTTCCTTCTTGCGGGCGACGGCCTTGTCGAGAATGGCCGCGACGTCGACATTGCTAACCGCCGCAGCGCTCGATGAGGAGGTGGCACCGCCGTCTGCCTCAGGCGTCGATGCCGGTGTTGCTGCTTCGGCGTGGTTGCCGAAGATAGCGTTCATGATTCTTCCAAGTATGCTCATAGTTAAGCTACCGGTACAGCTGATGAGGCCGAATGGAATCTTGCCGTCTGCACCGGCGCCTGGCGTCACCCAGCTTCAGCATTCACCGCCGTGTCGGCGATCTCGGTCAGGGCTTCATCGGTCTTCTTCTCTTCCGTGAGCGTCTGATCGAGCGGCTTGGCCGCGTCTTCCATCCCCAGCTTGGTTGCCTAGCTCTTCAGCGTACCGTATCGCGAAATTTCGTAATGCTCGACTGCTTGTGCCGCAGCGAGAAGGCCAGCATCAAGAACGGCAAAGGGCTGTCTCTCAGACCAGAAAATCGAAGCCCGAGGGACTAGTTCGCTCTCACGATCCACTAATGGCCGCCTATAGATAACTCCCTGCGGCGTCGTCCATTGTGCTTGACCTTGCGTGGCTTCGGCGGCGAATCAAAGATCGGCACCCGACGTTCGTACAGTATCGCCGCCGTTGCTTGTCGTTTCGGAACGGCTTTGCGGTTGGACTTGGTCGAGGTCAATCAAATCTATATTGTCGAACGCTTCGATCCAGGCCAGTCCGTGATCGGGCCAGCTGGAATGCGTCAGAACAAGACCACAATTCAGCCGCCGTCAGCGCGCGTTCATTGCCTCATGATTTCACGATGGTGCGTAGCGTGATGATGACATGTCCCTCATCGTAAACGAGGAGCATCCGGCGTGCATCTGACCGGCCTTGCTCCGCAACGGCCGGACGGCTCGTAGCATTAGGCGATCGTTATTCCGAGATCGGCGCATATGCTCTCAATTCTGCTCATACTGCCAGCCTTTCGCCATTGAGCGCAATCGGGTATAAGTGCGCGATCTTCGAATTGCAATGCAATGCGCTTAGTGAACCGTCTCATCTTCGATAATGGTCACGTGGTTTGTATGAGGATCGCTGTCGTTGCATCCGCAGGGCGCTGCGTAGCCGCGCACGCAGCGCGTTTCACAGTCGCACGGCCTGTCGGGATAGCGCGCACCATCCAATGCCGCGGCAGATAGGGCAGCTATCTTTCGTAGGAGTCAAAGCGCGGTTCGCATCCGCGCGTCGAATTCAGCGCTTCCTTGCCGTTCAATTCTCTCTCGGCCTAAAAATAGAACTCCTTGTCGCGGCCCGCAGGGCAGCCGGCCTGCTCCCACAGTTGGTAGGCGCGGACACTGATGTCCTTTTCTGTGGGTGCAGCCGATGCGGGAGCGGACGGGGTAACGAGGTCTGAGCGCGACACCTCGGCCAGGGTGTTGCTGCGAGCTCCGTCCCTAAATCCCGCCCGATTACGGCGGCCGATAGCCCGACCGCTGCGGTATCCTTCACGACTTCTTCGATCTCTTTTCGCATGGCAGTGGCCCGATGTTCGATGGCCCGGCGCTGCCGGGCCGGTCGGGATAAAATACCGAGCGAGAGGGCTTAGTTCCCTAAAGAGTACGCGCCGGGCCGAAGCAGCGATAAGCGGTTTTGGTTTCATGGCACGGTATCACGCCGACCCAGCCCACCGGCCAATCGGAGACGCCATCTCCGGTGAATAATAAAGGCGTGCCCCCAGTCTCAGGCCTCCTATGAACCGCTGCTCGAACGACCAGCTCGCCAGCCGTATAGTGCAGGGCACGCAATGATTCGAGGCGAACTATAAGCATCGCACGGCCGCGCAACGTCACACACCCACCCGGCGTTTCCCATCCTGCTCGCCAAGCCTTTCGCACTCTGCATGGCTGGGCTCTCGGTGCGCTGGTTTGATCAAGGGGCGGTGGTCGAATGTGAGGATCATGGGCACCGGCTTGACCGGGCTGATCCCGACACCTGGAACCGCGCCCGGGGGGAGGCTTGGGAAACCCTTTCCCGGGCGCCACTCCCGATGCTTGCATCGCTGAGATGGATGTCATCAGTAACGGGCTCGGCGACACTTGCCCGGACTGCTGATCTGTTATTCTAACTCCCCTTCTCCCTGCTGGGCTCTATATTGAGGCTCACAGTTGGAGTTTTGAGTTCGTGGCACTAATTGGAAGGGTTCTGAGGCTGTCCCTCGTGACTTGTCCGATTGCGTTGTTTCTGGCGACGTCGGAGTCAGAGAAGGTCGTCTTCAATCCGATCAACAAGAGAACCGGCTGCCGAAAATGGCGAGGAAGTTGCGAACAAAGTCATCGTCAAGGGCAATAAGGTTGATACTGACAGCTATCTCGAAATCACAAGGACGAGCTAGCGAACATTGCCCTTGATTCCACCCGGACCATCGACATCGATCAATTTGTGCCACGCATTGAGATCGATGGTCTTTACATCGTTAGGCCGTATTATCTGGTGCCAGATAGTAAGGCCGGCCACGATGCTTACGCCGTGATCCGCGATACCATCAAGGCGACCGCCAGGCGCGCTTCGCCGAAGCCTGAAACCGACCGCTCGACCGAAGGCACGAAGAGGCGTTCCAAGAAGAATTCGGCCAAAAAGCGACGCAAGGCAAGCTGACCTCTCTATTTTACCGGCTCAATTAGCCCGCCCTGCCCGCCACTGATATTCCGAACAACCTATCGTCTGTTCCTCATTGGGAGGCCCGCCGCACGGGCGTAATATAACTGTACCATCTCAGAGGATGTGTCGTGAGCGTGATGAAACGGAATAATGTGAGCATTCGCGGATCAGCCGATCGAACTATGATCTTTGCCCATGGATTTGGCTGTGACCAAAATATGTGGAGGTTTGTCGAACTCGCCTTTGCAAGGGAATTCAAAACCGTGCTTTTTGACCATGTCGGGGCCGGAGCATCTGACCTAACAGCGTACGACAAAGCCAAATATTCGACCTTGGCTGGCTATGCCGACGATGTCGTCGAAATAGGACGCGAGCTTGGTCTGAAAGATGCGGTTTTCGTGGGCCATTCGGTCAGCAGCATGATCGGCGCTCTCGCGGCACAAAAGGCGCCTGGAATGTTCGGCAAGTTAGTGATGGTTGGTCCTTCGGCGCGCTACATCGACGATGGCGACTATGTCGGCGGCTTTAGCCAAAAGCAGATCGAGGAGCTCCTTGAGTTTTTGGAAACTAACCATATGGGATGGTCGATATAGATGGCTCCCGCGATCATGGGTAATCCCGACCGGCCCGAACTTGGCGAGGAATTGATCAACAGCTTTTGTCGGACGGACCCGGAAATTGCCAAGTCATTCGCTCGCGTAACGTTCATGGCTGACAACCGAGCAGACCTCGCGAAGATTGCGGTTCCGACGCTGATACTTCAATGCAGTGAAGACGTCATCGCTTCGAGAGAAGTAGGCGAATACGTCCATCGCGAAATTCCTCGGAGCAAGATTGTATTCTTGGATGCGACGGGACATTGCCCTAATCTCAGCGCGCCCGATGAAGTCATCGCGGCAATAAGACTGTTTGTCTGAGCTGGCCGTGGGTACTCCCTGGACCGACGATTTCGAAGACGCGTTCGAGAATGCACCGTGCGGCTACATCATTCTCCTGCCGAACGGTCGCGTTGCACGGGTCAATAAGACTCTTCTCGAATGGACGGGCCATTCTGCTGATGAGATGCTCAATAAAAGGTTCAGCGACTTTCTGAACATGGCAGGCCGGATCTATTTTGAAACCCACATCGCACCGCTGCTCCGGCTGCAGGGCTTCTTCAACGAGTTTGCAATTGACATGGTCACGGCTGACGGGAAGCCGTTGCAAATGATTGCCAATGCCAACGAAAGCCGAAATGAGGCGGGCAAAGCATTTTTTATGCGACTTGCGCTGATCAAGGCGACTGATCGACGCCGTTATGAGCGTAATCTCTTAGAGGCTCGCGAGGTCGCAAAGACGGACTTGGCAAGCGAACGGGAAAGTTCTGCGTTGCGGGAGCAGTTTATCGCAGTGCTTGGCCACGATCTGCGCAACCCGTTGGCGTCAATCAGTGCCGGAGCACGGCTGCTGGGGCGCGGAGCAAAAACAGATAAAGAGCATCAGATCATAGCGATGCTCGAAACCACCGTGCTTCGTATGGCGGGATTGATCGACAACGTCCTGGATTTCGCGCGGGGACAACTGGGCGGCGGTATCACGCTGGATCGAGATAGTGCCGGCCCGCTTGAGCCAGTCCTGCATCAAGTGGTTGATGAACTTCGGCTGTCGTCGCCAGGCCGTCGAATAGAGGCAGAATTTGCGATTGACGTTCCAGTGGACTGCGACAGATCTCGAATAGGACAGCTTGTTTCCAATCTCATCGGAAACGCACTTTGTCATGGAGCCTCTGATAAGCCGGTATGCATTCGCGCGACAACAGAAGATGGTTTCTTTAAATTATCTGTCGCAAACGGCGGCGAACCCATCCCCGAAGCTGCGCTCGACAAATTATTTGAACCCATTCTTCCGTGGAAAGACGAGGCCCAGCCGGCAGGGCCTTGGCTTAGGCCTTCATATTGCCTCGCAAATCGCAAAGGCTCATGAAGGGACACTTACGGCCACCTCAACAAGTGAGGAAACCCGCTTTACCTTCCTTATGCCGCTGCAATCACACTCGTAGCCCCCTATGTGCTGGTGTGGACGGCCTCTCATCCCCACGGTTTTATGGCGCTCTCGGCGTCAGAAATGAGAGGAAAGTCTAGTGAATATTCCCGTTCGTATCGGCATGGATACTTCGAAGTCGGTGTTCCAGCTTCCCGGTGTTGATGAGAATGAGGTAGTGGTCGTCCGTCGCCAGTTTCGGCGAGCCGAGATGATCCGCTACTTCGAGCGGCTTCCGCCAGTTCTCGTCGCCATAGAGTCTTGCGGCAGCTCGCACCATTGGGGTCGCCTGCTGCAGTTGTTTGGACACGAGGTAAAGCTAATCCCGCCTCAATATGTGAAAGCCTACGTGAAGCGTGGCAAGAACGACGCGGCCGACGCCGAGGCGCTGTGCGAGGCGGTCACTCGACCGAGCATGCGGTTCGTACCGGTGAAATCGAAGGAACGGCAGGCGGCCTGCATGTTGATGACCGTGCGGGAACGCCTGGTCAGCGTGAAGTCGCAGCTCTCCAATGCTTTCAGGAGCTATGCCGCTGAGTTTGGTATCGTCGGCCCCGCCGGCCGGCAGAACGTCGCGGCACTCATCAAACGCGTGCTCGAAGACGATAGCCTTCCGGAAATGGCGCGGGATCTATTCCGCCTTCAGGCAGACGAGTATGCCGCGGTTCAAGCTCGCCTGGCGAAGATCGAAGCCATGCTAATGAAGTGGCATCGCGAGGATGACACCAGCAGGCGTATTGCGACAATTCCCGGCATCGGTCCGATTGGGTCGTCGATGCTCAGCATGAAGGCTCCGCCGCCTGAGACGTTCAGAGCGGGACGCGACTTTGCGGCATGGCTCGGACTGACGCCCAAGGATCATTCAAGCGGCGGTCGGCAAAGACTCGGCGGCATCACCAAGGAGATTCTGCACTGCGATCGACGTTGATCGTCGGTGCGACCGCGCTGCTGAGGCATGTCCGAAAGGGTCGCCATAAGCCCATACCGTGGCTCGCTTCGCTGCTGGAGCGAAAGCCACCGAAGTTGGTCGCGGTGGCCTTGGCCAACAAGTTTGCCGCATCGCTTGGCGCTTGATGATATCGGGCGGCGTGTACAACCGGCCGGTAGTCGCCATACCCACTTGATCTGAAATCGGCCCGCGAGCAAGGTTGCTCGGCGGATTGCCCACGAACTTGCAGGACGCAGTAGATGGAAGGACCGATCGGTCGATACGCGCGAGCTTCCGAAGATTACACTGGCACCACGAGTGTCGCCCATGTGCTTGGAGCGTGCGTAGCGAACACCATCTCGGCCAGCGGACTTTGTCCGCGCAAACAGGCCGGACATTTGATAGCAAGCGATCTGGCCAGAAGTCTGCTACAATTCTGACAAGTGGGGGGCCGTCCACATCTGCAATCTCTATTCGATGACGAAGTACGTGGATGCGATCCGACGGCTGTTCGGGGCGATGAATAGCCAGGTTGGTGCGCGCTTTTCCAATTCTTCACCGCACGCGTTTCCCAACCTACAATGACGAACTGGACGTGAAGGACGTCACATGACCCGGCGGATCGTCACACCTCCATCGCGGTGCCCCTACCTTGTAAACCCGGTGAACCGCAAGCCGCTCTCCATTTCTGACGAGGCAAGTGGCGCTTTAAACGAAGGCTCTTGAAAGCTTGGCTTTGACATCCATATACCATCCATACAGATGGCATATGGCAGATCAAATTTATGACCGGCATTGTTCGAGAACTGCGACCCAAGCCGCCCGATACAGAAAAGATCACTATCAATCTCGGCTATGTCGACCTGGGCCACGTCGATTTAATGGTTGCGGAGGGGTTCTACTCGAACCGCTCCGATTTCATCCGGACTGCGATCCGGAACCAGCTCGAACGTCATGCCGAGGTCGTAAAGCAATCAACGGCCCGAAAGAGCTTGGACCTCGGTCTGCGCAATTACAGCCGCCAGGACCTGGAGGCGGTGCAGCGAAGTGGCGAGATGCTCCACATCAACGTTTTGGGCCTTGCCAGCATTTCGCAAGACGTCACACCTGAGCTTGCTCGCGCGACCATATCCTCCGTTTGCGTGCTGGGCGCATTGCATGCCAGCCCGGCGGTCAGAGCCGCTCTTTCCGACAGAACAAGGTGAAAGAGATGCTGAACCTGGACGTCATTCGGCAGGCGACTCGCCTCACGCGCGCGGGTCAATTGGTTGAGGCGACCGTGCTCCTTCAGAGCATGCTTCGCGGTGATAGTGTGCCCGACGCACCATCACGTCGCGAGGAGCGCCTCGCTCTTGATGGCCGCGAACCGCTCACCATTGATGCGAATGCTAATGCTATTCAGAGGACGGATAGTCCTCAGCAATCGAACCCGGCCACCGCACATCCGCGCATGCTCCGCGCGTCACTAGATCGCAAAATTGGGCACGCTGGGATCGGATTGCGAGGCGTGATGAAGCGCGCACCGTTGTCCAAACCGGACATCGTGCCGGATGGCGCCCGGTTCATCGAAGGTACGTACAGCAACCCGGCGGGGAGCCGCGCCTACAAGCTCTTCATCCCGAGCCGCTATCAGGAGCGACCGCTTCCATTAGTCGTCATGCTTCACGGCTGTACCCAGTCGCCGGATGATTTCGCTGCAGGCACGAGGATGAACTTTATCGCCGAGGAACAAAACTGCTTCGTAGTCTATCCTGCCCAGCCCAGCCGAGCCAATCCTGCGAAATGCTGGAACTGGTTTCGCACTGCCGATCAGCAGCGAGGCAGTGGTGAACCCGCGCTTATCGCGGGCATCACTCGGCAAATCATGGAGAGCTATTTGGTCGATCGAAAGCGCGTCTACGTTGCCGGGCTGTCAGCCGGGGCGGCCGCTGCTGCCATCATGGGAGCAACATACAGCGATCTGTACGCGGCAATCGGTATACATTCTGGCCTCGCGTGCGGAGTGGCCACTGACCTGCCTACAGCGCTCGCTGCTATGAAACAAGGTGGCCCGCCCGATCACAAGACAACCTTGGGTGACCGACAACCGGTCCCCACTATTGTCTTTCACGGTGATCGCGACATGACCGTGCACCCAAACAACGGCGGTCAGATTCTTGAGCAGTCGGTGAGCACGATGGCCACACAAAAGAAAGTTCATCGCGGGCACGTGCCCGGCGGACATACCTATACCCGGACGGTCCTGAGCGACGCGAGCGGCCGCAAAATGTTGGAACACTGGAGTATCCACGGTGCCGGACATGCCTGGTCCGGAGGCAGCCCTGCAGGCTCCTACACCGATCCTGCAGGGCCGGACGCTACACGGGAAATGCTTCGTTTTTTCTTCGAGCATTCGCTCAAAGCGGAATAAGTCGCATTAATTGCGTCCGCCTCGTGCTGGTTTTCACGGCAAGTAGAGCCACGGCCGGAAGGCGCTTTCAGCGAGCACTCTCCATCGGTTTGCGATCCTCTGATAAACGCTACTCGCGATGGCATGTTTAGTGCGTCCGATTGGCGAGCAAAAACGCCAGCGCAGCAGACGCACTTCGCACCTGGGATCTAACGGGCACCGAACATGTAAGGCCGAAGCCGACATTGGGGCACCGACGCGGGCGGTTGCACCGCAGAAAACAAACATCGCCGCCCGCGGTATGAACTCTCCGCCGTGATCGCCGCAGAGGAAGCCGCCAGGCCACATTCAAGGACGAAGCTAGCGCAGGCATGTCGGCGACTGCCGGAACGGGATTGATGGCGAGCAAAGAAGCGAGCTCGAAGTTTTCAAGCTGCCCATGCCAACAGCGAAATTCCCCAGCACAGTGCACTCAATGAGACGCGCTCATTCGCCGGGCTGGTTCGTGCGAGATGGAAGGAGACCCTGCCGGCGTGAACCCCAAACGTGACCGTGAAACGACCTAATGGTGCAGATAGCGGAAGTCGGACATTGCCCCATGTCCGAAAAATTGGCGCTCCTAACCACGCGATCGGGCTTTTACTGCGCCGCCCGTCTTCTCAATCTTCTGCCTTCGATCATTGCGCTTCCGAAAGCCTTGACCTCCTGCACGCCAGTGGAACTTTCGTGCACCAAACTAGTCATCACACGTCAAACGCTAAAGCTTTCCCTTTCGAGGCGCGCAGATATTATCAGTGCTAGGCATTTTCTCTCTTCTTGAAATTGGCATGCCTAACGTTCTTCTGGAGTTTTATGTGCAAATCGTGCCGTTGCCATCGACTGCCTGTCTGCCCGAGGTCTAAGGATGGCCCGCGAAGGTGACAAAGGCGCAAGAGGTTCAGAGAAACGCAAGGTATCGAGTTCTCGCATTGCAGCATCGGATTCCGCTATTGGCACCAGACTGATTATCGGTATCGGCGCTTCGGCTGGAGGGTTGGGGGCATTCACGTCGTTTCTGAGTAACATGCCGAGTGACAGTGGCATGGCATTTATTCTGGTTCAGCACCTTTCTCCCGACCATAAGAGTATCCTGACCGATTTGCTAGCGAAGACCACCTCAATGCCCGTGATGGAGGCCGAGGATGGTATGCAGATTGAAGCGAACCGGGTGTTCGTCATCCCTCCCGATTCCACGCTGACAATTAAAGACCGGCGCATTTCAATATCGCGGCCGGCGCCACCGCGCGAGCGACGGCGTCCGATCGATTCATTTTTTTTATCGTTGGCCGAAGATCAAGGCGAGGATGCAGTGTGCATCGTCTTATCGGGGACCGGAACGGACGGCTCGCTGGGCCTAAAGACTGTCAAGGAAAGTGGAGGTTTAACTATCGCACAGGCCGAGTCTGATCACACGGCCATGAGCGGGATGCCTCGTAGCGCCGTTTTGACCGGCCTGGTCGACTACATTTTGCCTGTCGAGGAAATGCCGGCCAGGCTTCTTGCTTATAGGGATCACTTACGAAACGTCGCGGGCCACAAAGACGGCGACGGCGTGCGCGAGGATGCCTGGGAGCATCTGACGGCAATCACCGCCATGTTGCGCATCAAAACAGATCATGACTTCAGCAGGTATAAGGAAGCTACCGTTGCGCGCCGCGTCCAGCGCCGTATGCAGGTACTCCAAATTGTTCAGGTACCGGTTTATCTCGAGCGTTTGCGCGACGATGCGCAGGAAGCGGAAGCGCTATTCCGCGAACTCTTGATCGGCGTAACGCGGTTTTTTCGAGACCCAGATGCTTTTGAGTCCCTGCGGACCACGGCCCTCGCCAAGATTGTGGAAGCAAAGAGCCCGGACGACACCATTCGTATCTGGGTTCCTGCCTGTTCAACCGGTGAAGAGGTGTACTCAATCGCCATCCTCATAAAGGAGGAGATGGAGCGTCAAAACCGCTCTTCGAAAATTCAAATATTCGGAACCGACCTCGATGAGACCGCCGTGACATTTGGACGGACGGGTCGCTATCGCAAAACGAGCGGTTTATCATCGGAACGTCTGCGGCGCTGGTTCGTGGACGACGGGGACGAGACCTTTCCCAATCGGTCGATCCGAGAATCCTGCATCTTCTCGGTCCATAGCGCTATCAAGGACCCCCCATTTTCGAAGCTCGATCTGATTTCATGCAGGAACTTACTGATCTATTTTAATCACGAACTGCAAGACGGGTTGCTGGAGACCTTCCGTTATGCGTTGAAACCCGGAGGATATCTCTTTCTCGGGCCCTCCGAAGGTGTCGGGCGGCAACCGGAATCATATGTCTCGTTGGACAAGAAACACCGCATCTTCCAACGAGCCGATGCGCCTCGGGGCCTTCCTGGGTCGGTGCCGACCGTCTCTGCCCAGCAGTCCAAGCGCTTCGCCGCTCCAGCCCAACTCGACGATCCGATCGAACGCAGCGCCCGGCGGGCACTGGAAAAGTATTCGCCAGTTTATGTAATTATCGACCGGGCCCATCACATTCTGCGCTTTTCGGGGGGCGAGTTCGGTCGTTACCTGGAGCCTTCGGCAGGCGCCGCAAGCCTTGACCTCCTCAACAATTTGCGCAGGTCATTGCGTCCGACCGTCCGAGCAGCGCTCCTAAGCGCTATCAGCACGCAGGCAGCCGTAAACGATGACGCGGTGTTTGAAGCGGACGGAAAAACACACGCCGTAACGATTGCTATTGAACCTCTCGCAGAGCGTGGCGCTGAGGCATCTGCCTTCCTAGTCACCTTCATTGAAGGTCGAATGAAGCCAGCGGACAGCGGCGAGCAAGGTTTGGGTCCAGGCGAGCAGATTGATTCCCTGGGTGCACTGCGAGAATTGTCAGCAACAAAGGCGCAGCTTCAGGCCACGGTGGAAGACCTTGAGACGGCAAACGAGGAAATGCGCTCCATCTCGGAAGAGTATCAGTCGGTCAACGAGGAATTGCAGTCGACAAATGAGGAATTGGAAACCTCGAAGGAAGAGATGCAATCAATCAATGAAGAACTTCAGACCATCAACGCCGAGATGTTTGTCAAGAATGAAGCGCTGACCGTACTCAATAGCGATTTCAAGAACCTGCTCGATAGCACGCAGATCGCCACAATTTTTCTCGATGACGAGTTCTGCATCAAGAGCTTCACGCCGGGCATGACCGAGATCTTTCGGTTGCGTGAGAGCGATCGTGGTCGACCGATCTCCGACATCGCCAACTTGATTGACTACCCTGATTTGCACCGCGATTTCTTAAAGGTCTTGCGCGATCTATCGGCAATTGAGCGTGAAATTTCCTTAAAGTCCTTAGAAGTGACCTTCCTCATGCGGATTCGTCCGTACCGCACGGTTGAGAATGTCATAAACGGCGTGGTTATAACTTTCGTCGACGTCAGCGCACGCAAGAAAGTCGACCTGGCGCTTCAGGCCAGCGAAGAGCGATTTTCCGCCATTGTCAATCAAGCGACAGTTGGAGTGGCCGAGACCGATCTCGAGGGCCGCTTTGTCCTGACAAACGCCAGGTATGGGGATATTGTTCATCGATCCGAGGATGAACTTAAGCGGCTGCGCCAACATGATTTAATTCATGAAAACGATTCGCAGCGTGCGGAGCAGTCGTTCCAGCGATTGATCGAAGATGGCATCCCGTTCCAAATCGAGTTGCGGTATCTTCACCCTGACGGCACGCCGATTTGGGTTCATAACAGCGTTTCGCTTCTCGTCCAGAGGGGTGGAGACGCGCCTCGCATCCTCACCGTCACCCAGGAGATCGGCGAGCGGAAGCGCGCAGAAGAACGTAACACGCTCTTACTAGGTGAACTTGATCATCGGGTTAAGAATATTCTCGCCGTCATTTCTTCAGTCGTTACCCAAACCTTGAAAACCAGCGACTCCCCCGGCGCGTTCGCCGTTGATATCGAAGGTCGCATTGCTGCTATCGCGCGGGCACACGGACGCTTAACGGACAACGGGCGCGGGGCGGTTTCACTAGGGGAACTGGTTTCGACCGAATTGGCGCCCTACAATCGCACAAACACCAACATCAAGATTGAGGGCCCGCCAGTTGAGTTCACCCCAAAGGCCGGACTGGCATTAGCGATGGCAATTCATGAGTTAGCGAGTAACGCGGCAAAATACGGCGCGCTATCAAAGCCGGCTGGCGTACTGTCGGCATCATGGCAAATTGAAAAGGGAAGTTCTGGTCTGCTTAATTTCAGCTGGATTGAAACAGGCGGTCCTTCCATTACGGAGCAGCCATCGCGGCGGGGGTTCGGTTCCACGCTAATCGAGCGCACTTTGGCTCTCGAGTTTGATGCCACAGTTAAGCGAGAGTTTTTATTGTCCGGATTGAAGTGTTCCATCGCAATGCCTCTTACGCCGGAAGTTATCTACGTCTCAACCTCGCGAAGTTAGGTACATTATGCAGAGCGACGTGACAGGATGCCGCGTTCTTGTCGTTGAGGACGAGACACTCATCGCAATCCTCGTTGAGGAAATTCTTGCCGAGATGGGGTGTCAGATTGTAGGCCCGATTGCCAAATTAGAGACCGCGCTGCAAACAGCCAGGGATGGCGGCTTTGATATCGCGATTCTCGATGTCACCATTCGAGGTGGCAAAGTTTACCCCGTCGCCGAAGAGCTCATTGCGCGAGGAGTGCCATTTATCCTTGCAAGTGGCTATGGAGATTGGGCGCTGCCCCCGGCGCTTCGCGAGAAGCGGCGGCTCACCAAGCCGTTTACGCCGACTGAGTTAGAAGAACAGGTTCGTCTGTTGGTCAGTGAAGTCGGTCGATCGCAAGCTGGTTCCTGAGCTGCGAGACAGGTTACACGCGATTATAGATTGTGATTCTAGCCGCGCTGCCGCGTCTGCGCTCGTCGAAACGAGACCGGCTGATCGCATCGACATTGTTCCGGCCGCAGTTACCAGAGTAAGCGGCGGTCATTGCTGGGACATCCAAGCATGATGTCAGATAGACCACGTTCCACGCGGCGGTGACCTGTAAGACCCGCACACTCAACAGGTCCGCTCGAGCTTAAATTGCCCGGCGACGGCCTGTTCTTCGCAGCCTGAGGCGGTCAGACGGCTTAAGGCTTGCGCGGCCATGCGTCCATCCCGCAGGGCCGCCCGCGGACAGCGAGAGCACGGGGACTCACGCTGTCTCTCTTGAGTTGTTGCCGGCCACAACCACAGTAGATTTTCAACCGAAGTGTCGCCCTCCAGTTACGGTCGGATTAACCGCACTCGCCTTGCCGGCCACAAATGCCGCGAGTGCTCCGAGCATCAGGGCGAGTGCACCAAAAAGTGCCCCGCGCGATACCGTTTTGGCTGTTGCATCGGCGGCTTGCTTCGCCTGCAACTTCGCCTTCGCCACAGTTTCCTTGTACTGCTGCTGATACTGAGCAACCTGCGAACGTGCCTGGTCGACCGGAATATTCTGGGCTTTTGCCAGAGCTTCAGCGGCCTTGTCGGCGGCGGCGGCTTGCTCAGCGGGATCGCCTGAAAGTGCGGCACGTATTGAGGAGGCTGCCGCATCACGGAGTGCAGCAGGGTCTTGACCACCTGATGCGCTTCGAATCTGACTTTCGATTCTCGTCATTGGATCGTTCACATTGTTCAAAGACGGAGCAGCCGTCTGCGCGGCGGTCTGGACTGCACTGCCGATTGCATTTCCGGCTCCGCTCATCGCATTAGATACAGTGCTAAGCGAGCCACCAACCAAGCTACTTCCTGCTGACGAGACCAGGTAAACCAGGACCAGCGTTGAGAGGGCCCAGGAAGCCAGGCCGTGGTATGCCGTAGTGGACGATGACGGCTTTCCGGATAGTCGGCCAGCTAGGTAACCACCGATACCGGCCGCGACGATTCCAGAAATGACCCACCAAAGGCCTGCGCCAAGCGATAAGGAACTGGCGCTAGGACTGTCGCCAGCGACTGCATCGACAGTGGATAGCCCGATGCCGAGGCCGACCATGTTGAGAATCACTTGAGCCACTAGCCCCACAATGGAGCCGACTATTACCGCTCCCCACGACACTTGGTTCAATACAACCGTTCGGACATCATCCGTTGCCGACGTTGGACTCATCTGTGGTGGATCGCGATCAGATACGACAGTCTCAAAATTGGGTGAGCGGATGGGTGACATGATAATCTCTCTCTCAATACCCTGCTGCCGCCGTCATGGCAGCAATGAGGGGCTTCGATGCTGGAGTCGATGTGAGCGTGAGGCCGGACGCCGCAGCGCTTGACTGTTGAAGAGCCAAACGGTCCGTTCGTTCCTAAGTTTGTGAGAGGTTCACTTTTTCCTGCATGCCTTGTCGCCGAGAGTTATGATCGCTTATATCTGCCTCACCGTTCCCCGTTCCCGCTACTGTTCTCGGAGGCGATATGGGAAGAACCGAACAAGTCGGCCTTTCGTGAAAATCGCGGGCTGTCCGCGGGGATGAGTTGTTCGCGGAGGGCCCGACCTGCCGCGCCGGGCATCGTCGAGAAGTCTATGAGGACGGATGTGCTATGGTCGTTGCCGTTGCCTTTTTTGGTGTCAGCCCCAATCGCGTAGCGATGCGCGGGGTTGTATTCCTGCCAGAGACGAAGGCCCGCTTTCTCTCCCGCCGGCTGAATGCACTGCGCGATAAGCCGCTCGATCGTCGCGCGATCGAATAACGGGGAACCGGCCGCGACTGGATCGAGGAGCATTTCTCAGTGACCATGGCTCGACAACGCTCCATTAGTTCCCGTGAAGAAAACAATTCACAGCCTGGCACGTAATCGAACGTACTTCGTTAGTGCGCACTTAATACGGAGCACCGATGATGTCGCCCAGTCTAGCCGATAGTTTCCGCAATCTGGTCCAACAAGCTGAGTTCCCTTGCGTCGGCGCAAAATCCGCCCTGGCTAAAGGAAAGCTCGAGCTGCTGGTCGCCCGTGATATAAGATCCAATTGGGACGATAGGCGCATTTACGACGGCATCACTCGAATTGTGCAGTCCTATCGAAGAAATCGAGCTCTTTTTTACAGTTTTGCCGTCATCTTCGAAGGTCCCATTGATCTCGACGAAGAGATGTTTGAGAAATTCCTCTGGGCACGTGCAGAAAGTCTCACCAATAAGGATACGTGGCTCGGTGAGCTGCATGATGCACGTGTTAGCAGCGATCCGGCGAACCCCCATTTTTCGTTGAGTTTCGGGGAGGAAGCTTTCTTTATAGTTGGACTAAATCCTCGCGCCAGCCGGCCTGCACGCCGTTTTAAACGCCCGGTGCTGGTGTTCAATCTTCATGACCAGTTCGAGCAATTGCGGCAACAGGGACGGTACGAACGAATGCGCGCAATGATAATTGAGCGGGACATTGCGCTGGCGGGATCGCCGAATCCTATGCTTGCAAGGCACGGCACGACTTCCGAAGCGCGCCAATACAGTGGCCGCAATGTTCCTGAATCGGGATGGGTCTGTCCTTTCAAACCGGTTGGACGCGTATGAAACAACCCATAACCATTCCGCCGCGCTCCGGAACAGCTTTTCGGTTGGAGAAGGGCGACTCCCTTACAGTCATTGATCCCAGAGGAGAGCAGGTTTCGGATCTTGTCGCCTTCAGCGCCGCTGATGTGCGCGAGGCAATTTCGTCCGGTAGAAGTCTCGACTATGCGAGTAAACTCTACCTCACCACTGGTGACGCCATCTACTCAAACCGCAGTAACATCATGCTACGGATTGTCGAGGACAAGGTCGGCCGACATGATTTCCTTCTGACACCCTGCTCCCGAGAGACGTTTAAGATCATCTATCGGGACGAAAATCCGCATCAAGGCTGCTTCGGAAATCTTGAGGTCGCGTTAGCTCCTTTCGGCGTAGGTCCCGATCAAATTCCGATCGCGTTCAACTGTTTCATGAACGTCGTGATCCACCCGGCGACCGGCGTTTTCACCGTTGAAGCTCCCCTCAGTCGCCCCGCTGACTTTATTAAATTCCGCGCGGAGATGGATCTCGTAGTTGGATTGACAGCTTGCTCGGCGCTGCAATCAAACAATCACGCTTTCAAGCCGATCGCATATCTCGTGGAGCGATGGGCCAAGACCTAATGTTAAGGGCAAACTAACTCCCGACTTCGGCAAGCAGACCGGTGCCGCGCGACCTCGCGCCCCGGCCTCGCCTCGATCCGCATCAACCCCTCCTTGATGCCATCGGACGATAGATCGTTCGAGCACATGCATTCGCTGTCCGCCGCCTCCATCAGCTCGGAGACGGGCCCCCTGCCAGTCCATCCTTGGGCGATCCCCACAATCGCGGCCGCATCGCATCATCTCATCGTTTCTCGTTAAAAAATGCTAATCGAGTTGATAATAATCGATATGGGCGCCGGCGTGCTGGCCCATCCGAACGAGAGCTGCAGCGATGCAGACGTGATCATTTGCAACTTTTCCGCCTGCCTCCCGATGAGGGAATCGCCTCGCGCTGATGACACTGTCTCTCCGAGTTTAAGAACCCGTGCGACTAGCTGGGGTGAGCTACGGCTATGCTTTGCTTGGCAGCTTACGCTCATTGACAGTCCGAGATGATTGAGTCGGCCCGACGTTGTTCGGAAGCGCCCTTCAAACGGCTCTACGCCTGCCAGCGACGAACCCGTAAATGAGCAAGACAATAACTGCGCCGACGATCGCGCCGAAAAGGCCGGCACCCTCGCCAACGCGGTACCATCCGAGCGACTGCCCGAGATACGTCGCAACGAAGGCCCCCACGATACCTAAGATGGTGGTGAGGATGAATCCCGAGGGTTCGTTGTCGCCAGGCATGACGAACTTAGCAATAACCCCAGCTACAAAGCCAATAACGATCGTCCATAACACACTCATCTTGGCATCTCCCGTATAAAAGGTTTAGGCATTCCTATCGGGCAAACGGCCGCCCGGCGTGTATTTGTCCACGGCGGTCGGAAGCTCTCGTGAAAGCCGCGCAACCAGTTCGTCCTGCGAAAGGCCGGTCTGCTGCTCCAACGCAGCCACGATATCCGGCCCGATTGCCTGCTTCAGCTGCGGCGGCGAGATGTCCTCATTGGGACCCTCATCGACCCAGGATTGCGCGGCCTCCCCTTGGCCGTTTTGCTTGAAGCGTTCGACGAGCTCTCCGAGCCCGCCGTTCAGAAGACCGCCCAGGCCGACGCCGCTGATCATGTTGGATAGGTTGCCGATAAGCCGCCCAACCCGGCTTGAGGCTTCTGCCCGCCAGTATGGTTGCCGGCTCCGCTGAGCATCTCCGCCAGCTTGTCCTTGTTCTGATAGCCGCCGATCGCGAGCAGTCCGAGCAGCGCAGTCAGTGATGTCGTTCCACGGCTCATGGCTTCCTCGGTTAAAATACGGACTTCCTTTTCCGGCCACCTGTGCGAAGACGCGCCTTCGCAGTTCGAGGTGGTGGGAGTTATGCGCTCGCCTTCTGACGAGCTGCATCCATTACGTTGCGGCCGGTCTCCTGCAGCCGTTCTGCGGCTTCCGATCCGATGTCGCGAAATGTGGCCTTTAGCGTGTCGGAGGCCTCCCGGACGCTGTAGGAGACGGATCCAGCACGTGCTTCCATGTCCTCTTTGACGCGGTCACTAACTTCTCCGATCCATTCATTTTCAAGATCCGACGCGGTGAACGCACTCGCGACGGCAACGCCGACCGCCAGACCTACGGCCCCCAGCACCAGCGGCTGTCTCTCGATCAGACTGGAAATGGAGGATTGGACCTTCGCGATGGTCTCCTTTGGGGGAAGCACTTCGGCTGCCTTGCTGAAACTCTCTCGCGCGTAAGTCGCCCCTTCTCCGAGCCGATCTTTAATCGCGTTCGCGGCGCCCGATGCGGCGCTCGTTATCTCACTCAACGTATGGCCATCATGCAGCGATCGATGTTCCATTTCCGGAGCGGTCTGCGGACTGTTAGCGAAATCGGGCGCGCTCGACCGCAGATTGGTCCTGATATCGGCTAGAGGCCGTGCGGTGGCCGCACTGACCGAAGCTGCCGCGCTTTTCAGCGTCTCGTTACCAAACAACAGCCAAAGTGCGCCACCGCCGATCAGCGCGGCAGAAAGCGGGTTTTCGCCAACGGCTTCCTTCAGATTGTCCAAAAAATTACTCATCGCACCATGTCCTTTACGGTGACTTTGTCTTTCTCGAGCTGACTTATCGTTTCTCGAGGTGCCAAGTTGCGCGCATCCAGCCGGTTCATGCCAACGGCAAACAGCGCGCTGGCAACCGCTGCGGCACCGACTGCGCAGACGAGGTAGGAAATCGCCGGCGACCAGCCGGCCGCCATTAAGGCAGCCGACAGCGCAAACAGGGCCATGACAAGCGCGGGAATGACGAGCACCGCTCCGCCCGCCAAAAAACCGACTGCCCAACCGACACGCTGGACCTTCTCGGCGAGCTCGGCCTTAGCGAGATCGACCTCGTTCTGAAAAAGCTTCGCGAATTGCGAAAGTGCATCGCTGAGCAGGGTTGAGATTGTCCCAAAATCGGATCGTGTACTCATCACACGTCCTCCTGTTGGGATGACGCGGTATGTTTTTCCGACGCTCTAAAGAAACGCACGGCTGCGAAGCCCGCAAGCACCGACAGTCCGAGGAAGGCAGCCGGTTGCCGCTTTGCGAAATCGGAGGCCCCGTCAACGAGATCTCGGAAGGTGCCATTGCGAATCTTCTCGGCAGCATCTTCCACGTAGTCGGCGCTGGAATTGATGCCGCGCGCGGCAAACGGCGCGTCGTTTTCGAATGCATGGGCTGCTTGCCGAATGTTCCCAGCAAGCCGGTCGATGATGTCGGCTCCGGATCGCTGTTGCTCCTGGGTTTTATCCCGGAAGTGATCCGAGGCTCCCTCCGCAACTTCCGCGGCAGCGCCGGAGGCCTCCTTAAACTTGTCACGCGCCACGTCCTTCGACGCGCGCAGCGCATCGCGGGCGCGTTGACTGATCTCGGCGCTTGCATCAGCGATCTCGCCCTTCAGACTTTGAGAGGACGTCGAGTCTTGCTTTTGAGGAACAGCTTGTCGGATATCAAATTCGCTCATGAGGTTTACCTTGGGTTTGCAGGATTGAACGCCGCGGATACGATATCGTCGGCTGCTTCCTTCAATTTGTCAGACATTTCCCGAGTCATGTGGCTAGCGGTTTTACCGAGATCCGCCTGGGACAGGTTCTTGGCGGCGCCATCGGCTGCCGACAGCACCGCATCCTTGGCCTCCTCTAATCCGGATTGGACGGCCTGGCCCGCCGTGCGCTCCACCCCGACACTTGCCTTACCTAAGACAGTGGCTTCAGCCTGAGTGGCGGGAAGGGAAGCGGCAATGATCGCGCCGAACGCAACTCCCAGACCGGCAATCAGGGCGGCGTTGTCACCGATCATCTGCTGGGCGGTTTCCGGGGCCGCATTAGCCTTGTCGCGTACAGTGGAGCGAACCTGTTCGAACTTCGCTTTCGCGGTTTCCGAGGCAATATCCAGGCTAGCTTTCACTCTGTCGGTAGACCGCGCCGCCAGGTCGGTCAGGTCCTCGGCCATTCCGGCCGCCCTAGCTTGAGCCTCGCTTAGCTTGTCGGTGACATCGCGACCTGTCCGGGACGCCGCGTCAATCGCATCCTCACCGAACGATCGCACGCGCGAGGCAGTCTCACCTGCCATTTCCTTGACCTTTTCTGCTGCCGGAGCGGCGGCGTCCGTTGCCCGGGCGCGCATGGACTTCGAACTCAGGACCAAGCCTGCACCCATAATCAAGAGAGGAAGTGGAAATCCCCGTGCCAGCCGCAGGGCGGGCACCGCAACCGCAGTCCCAGCAGCGATTGCCTGCATCGGATTTTCCATCGCCCGCTGCTTGAGCTCATCAATCCAACTATGAGTTTTGCGGCTGACGAAATCGGAAACCTCCGATTTGATCCCTTGCGGCGACACCTTGTAGCGCAGTTCCTCCGCCGTGTCGGTGAGCTGCTCCCTCAGCCGATCCACCGTCGCCGCGAGCTCGGCCCGGTTACGCTCGGACTCCCGTCTCAATTCCTCAACGGATCGTGTCATGGTAATCCACCACGTTATGATTGTTGGAAGCGAACTCCCCCTCAGGCGAATCGTTCCTACGGTCGGGCACGCTGGTCCCGCTCGGCGCGCGCGCGTATCGGGTCTGGACTTAGGAATCCGAGAACAGCAGCCTGAAGTTGATCAGCAGAAACTCGATGGCATTGAGAACGGTTATCAGCAGGTTCAATCCGGCATCGCGAGTTCGCGATCCGCCGAGAGAGTTTGCCGGCTTCTTAAACGCAAGCTTCGGCAATCTCACTCGCCACTCCAGCGAAGCCACTCCATACATTTGAATGGATTGGCAACTGTATGGCGGAGATGCTGAGTTTGGGTCATCTCGCCGTCAACCCGGGACGCCTTTGTCGGCTAGTCTTGGTAGTAGCGCTTGCGGGTCGGAATCGCGAGGACGCCACGATGGCAGATTGTTAATCGTCGTCGCGATCTTTTATAACGCTAGCTGTGAATGACCTCTCAAACGAGACCGCCGGAGTATCAGAAAATAGCTGTTGGACACGGGCAATTTGAACGATGCCACCCCAACCACGAGATCGGGCTTTTACTGCGAAACTAGGCTTCTCAATCTTCCAGCGTCAGATCGTTACGCGAAAGCGTTGGCCTGCTGCAACTGATGACCAGGCGTTGCCGTTTTGCGCCCGCTGCTCTTTCTAATGTGGAACTTTCGGTCCGCAAAAAGTTGTCCTACTTCGAAGCGTTCAGCAGGATAGGCAACAACGGTTTGATCTGCTCGAAACTTGAAGACAACGGACGGACCGGTCGCTACCGCAACAGCGGGCTTATCAACAGAGCGTCCGCGGCGCTGGTTCGAGGACGACGGGGACGAGGCCTTTCCAAATCGTTCGATAACGGAAGCATGCATTTATTGCGAGAGTCATTAATCGCCTTCGTATAGTGATCGACTGTTTTTTCAGCCTCATCGGTGGGTTCATAAAATCGCTCAATATCGGTGTTGGCGAGGGTCTGATGGTGGGCCAGCCATTGCTTAACGAATCTTGCTCGGAGCGCTCTGTATCCCGACACCATCTCATTCAGTAAGACGAAGAGCAGCGTGCATCTGCCGCGCTTTAAAAATACCGGCTGTATTGGACGCCCTTGCCCCTTGTTAAACTGTCGCTTCAACTCTTCAATCCCGAGCTATGATAGGATTGCGCGGGCGAACCATATGAGCTGGGACATCCCAGCGAATGGAGACGCTGGATGGCATGAATCAAGGAAGCAGATTAGGAGCTACTGCTTCCTTGATTCAGTTTTACAATACTGCCACTCGCGCAGTCCCAAATGTTCTCACATACCGTCTTCCTATCTTGTGAGCGGTAGTATTCCGTATTAAAGCGGCAAATCTAAATTTTTCGCTATTTATATTGTTTCCTTCAGACCAGTTCAGTCCGGGCGTCTCCAGCACCCGCTACAGCTTGGTCGGAAGCTCGTGCAGAGGGATGCACTCAACTCATTTTTCCTCCATGGCCGTCCGCTCAAGTGCCGCTGGCATTCTTGCCACCGACATCAAAGATCGAGCGACTTGATTAAGCAACTGGTCTGCATTCTCTTCTTCCGCCAGTGACGCCGAGAGAAGTGCGCTGATGGCGCTGTGGCGAAGTTGAGAGGCGAGATTACGAGCGCTGGTGTAGCCCGATATTTCGTAATGCTCGACTCGCTGAGCGGCGCCAATGAGCGCAAGATCAGCCGCAGCGTCCGGCTTTTTCTCCCCTTTATCCATCACTTCTTGACCTTCCTCGACCAACCCCATCATGCCTTTGCAGGGCTTAGCGCGAGCTGTCTCTCCGAGGAGAGAAAAACACTCATTGATGCGTTCAATCTGATTTTCCGTTTCGATTAGGTGCTGCTCAAAAAGCTCGCGGAGCTGAGTAAATCTGGCTGCTTCCGCCATTTGTGGAAGCGCTTTGGTGAGTTGTTTTTCCGCATGAAGGATGTCGCGAAGTTCGTCAACAAGAAGCTCCTGTACTCCCTCGGCGGCTTCCGGGGGAGAGCTTTCCATGGAAGCCTTAGTGTCGGCATCGGCATCGGTTTGAATTGCCGGTGACTTCATGAACTCCCAATCGCCGCCTTCATTCCAGGGACCACGGGTGTCGATCTCACCGTGATCTCCCGATCCCGTCGAATCGTTGAAGAATTGATTCACCAGTCCCGGTGTAGGCGCGATCCGGCCTATCGAAAACGCGGGTTTGGACATGCTCTCAAGGGCTGCCGCGAAAGCCTTCATATGCGTAATTTCGCGCGTCATCAGAAATTGCAATGCGTCCTTGGTACCTGCGTCATCGCAGAAATTGATCAGCCGCTCATAAACGATTTTCGCGCGTGCTTCGGCCGCAATATTACTTCGTAGATCGACATCCAACTCTCCGGTGATTTTCAAATAATCTGCCGTCCAAGGATTTCCTTGCGAGTTAAAGAGGTTAACGCCGCCACCCCCGGCGATTGCGATTAGAGGATCGGCCTCTGCTGCTTCACGATCAAACTTCGTGGGCGCAAGGTGCAGACGGGCCAATGTGCCTACGATTTCAAGATGACTGAGTTCTTCCGTTCCGATATCCATCAGGAGGTCTTTGCGCTCAGGGTCTTCACAGTTCAAACCCTGAATGGAATACTGCATCGCAGCCGCCAGTTCGCCGTTTGCGCCTCCAAATTGTTCCAAAAGCATATTCCCGAAATGCGGATCGGGTTCATCAACCCGCACAGTAAACATGAGCTTTTTCACATGGTGATACATCTGCAAGACTCCGGACAATAAAGGATGATTTCCTCCGATTAACAGTCCGTAATCTGCAACGTTCCTATGCTAAAGCATATATGAGCCGATTGGAGCTCGGTTTTCATCTTCACGCGGAAGCGTTGAATCGATCCCCCCGGAAGCGGCTTTCGGCGAATGGCCACGGCTCATGCCGATTGTTGGAGTTAGCTTACTAAGGCTGATCCTGGTTTTTTCAATTGTCACCCAATTGTTAGGCCGATGCGGAGCGGCATGTCAGCCTTTTTCGAATGCTGTCAAAAGACGCACACACGTCGATCATCCCCGTGTTCCCCGAGGGGATATACCGTGCATTTTTGGCTCATTATGGCGCGCCGGCAGCGCTCTTCGCTGGTTCCCCCAAAATTGGACGATCGTTGCGTATCTCGACAATTGAAGTGGGCGGTACGGAACGATCCTCGGAGCCGCTGGTTCGCTCTGCGCTGCAACATTTCCCAGAATTGTCCGAGATCTCGTGCATGCGCCGACTGAGTATGCTCCCGTGACCCCCGTTCCATCCTTGAAGAGACTTCGTCAAGCAGTTCCAAGTCAAAGTAGTCGCAAGGCACCTTCGCTCTTTGTTGCCTCCGCAATAGCGCTTACAACTCTGGCTCTCGCCGCCGCCGTCAATAGACATCTCGCAAACAAAGCGGAGCGTGATAATCCGCCTGCGGGCAGCTTCCTCGACGTAAACGGGGTCCGGCTTCACTACGTCGAACGGGGGACCGGCGACGCGGTCGTATTCCTTCATGGCAACGGAAGCATGATCCAGGACTTCGAATCCAGCGGTCTGATCGACCTCGCCGCCGTGGATCACCGGGTCATCGTTTTCGATCGCCCCGGCTTCGGCCACAGCGAGCGTCCGCGCAACGTCGTGTGGACGCCCGATACCCAGGCGGAATTGATCGACGCGGCGCTCGCGCAACTTGGCGTTGCTAACGCAGTGGTGCTTGGCCATTCTTGGGCGCTTCGGTTGCGGTCGCAATAGCCCTAAAGTATCCAAGCTTAGTCCGGGGCTTAGTTCTCGCATCCGGATATTACTATCCCACTGCACGGCCCGACGTCGTAGCGATGGGCGCACCTGCTTTGCCGATCGTGGGTGATATTTTAAGTCAAACCATATCCCCCCTCTTGAGCCGGGTCATATGGCCGCTCATGCTGAAAAAAATATTTGGCCCGAGATCGGTACCTAAGAAACTTGGTGCCTTTCCCAAGGAATTGGCGCTGCGGCCAGCTCAGATAAGGGCATCAGCCGCTGAGTCGGCGTTAATGATTCCGGACGCTATGCTGCGCCGTCAGTATGAGGATTTGAACATGCCGATAGTCATCATCGCCGGAGAGGAAGACAAGTTGATCGATATCGAGAGTCAGTCAGCCCGGCTACACGCCGATATTCCTCAGAGCAGATTCTATAGGCTTGCTGGGAACGGCCACATGATACAACAAACAGCCACGGATCAAGTGATGTCGGCCATAAAGGAAGTAGTCAACGCATCAACGCAACTGGCAGCGGCCGAATAATAAAACAGCAAGCTCATGCGGCGGATCAACTGCGGCCTTATCGAATGCGCTGCGAGGGCAACGTCCTAGAATCATGTGAAGCCGGATAGGTTTTAGTTTGCTGTCGGCATACTCATCGGCGCGGAGCGCGCTTGCCGTTCCTTGTCGTCTCCCGTGTTTTAAGAGGCGAATCAACCGGAAGCACCTTATTTCGGGAGAGTGGAACCAACGTGCTTCAACATGCGCCGGAGAACAGCGGCGTTCTTCGGAGCATGGGCGTCGTAATCGTTATTGAAGTAAATCCAGGCGCGCTTCGTCCTACTCGCTTTAATCCGGCGCGCCCACTCCGTCAGTTCGTTATTTGAATAGTCATGCCGATACCAGCGCTTCGGACCATGCAGGCGGATATACACTTCGTTCGCCGTCCTGACGAGCACATCCGGCAATCTTGGTCCGCTGCAGGAGCAGAATATTATTCCTGCCTTGCGAAAGGCGCTGTAGACCTCTTCGTTCCACCAGCTGGCGTGCCTGAATTCGACAACATTGCGGCGTGCCGGGTCGAGCTGGCTGACAATTTCCTTGAGACGGGCGTTGGTGTATCGATAGCTCGGCGGAAGCTGGAACAGGAAGCAGCCCATCTGGTCACCGAGAATGTCGGCGATCACTCCAAAATCCCGAACGAGCGTCTTTGTGCCTTTAAACTTCTTCACATGAGTGATGAGCTCGCAAACCTTGACGGTGTACACAAACTTCTTTTTGCCGGGCGCGCGGCGCCAAGCCTGAACGCCGGCTACTGTCGGCCATGAGTAGAAGGACGCGTTAATCTCAACGGTATCGAAGCGTTTCAAATAGTATGCGAACCATTCCTGCTGAGGCACGTCGGCATAGAATGAATCTCGCCATTTCCAGTAACGCCAGCCCGAGCACCCGACGTGAACTGATCGCGTGATGTCGGACGGCGCTTTCGAGCTATCAGCTTTCTTAAGCCGGGCAGTATGCATCTTCGCCGCCCGTTTGACATTGTCCTCGCGCTGCTTTTCACGGCGCAGCCGCCTGCGCTCCCGGCGCTCTTCGGGCGTCAGTTCTGTCGACTCTGGTGCTGTAAGGGCGCCCGGCATGATATCCTCCGACCTCCTAACGCTTGATCGGCTGGTTTGGGTTCCGGGCTGCGCGTGTGGCCCTATACAGGTACGCAACGAAAATAGCTTTTGATGAAATACGATGTTCTCATCGTCGGTGGCGGACCGGCCGGACTAAGCGCTGCGCTTCTCCTGGGAAGATGCCGCCGCACGGCCTTGCTCTGTGACGAAGGACAACAACGCAATCTGAGGTCCCCGGCAATACATGGTCTGCTCGGTCGGGAAGGCCGATCTCCCGCTGCATTCCTGGGCGAGGCCCGTCAAGAACTCACACGCTATAATTCTGTCTCGGTGCGCGGGACAAGAGTAACCGACATTGTTTCTGTCGGCAGCTCGTTTGAATTTAGCTGCTCGGACGGCACCACAGGCAACGCATCGAAGATCTTGCTCGCGACGGGTCTCGTTGACGAACTTCCTGAACTTGCCGGCATCGAACCGCTCTACGGGATTTCAATCCATCATTGTCTTTACTGCGATGGCTTTGAGTACGCAGGAAAGCCTGTAGCCGCGTTGGGGAAAGGGGATAAAGGCGCGGAGCTTGCCCTTATGATGAAACACTGGATCCAGGACATTGTGGTTTGCAGCGATGGGAGTGAAATCAGCGCGAAAGCTATGCGAAAGCTTGACAAACATAATATTCTAGTGCGTCCCGAGCCCATTCAACGTCTCGAAGGCACGAACGGGGAGCTTACGAAGATCATATTCAAAAGCGGACCTGATTTGCCCCGGGTCGGCCTATTCTTCTCGACCGGCTGCCATCAGGCATCTGACCTTTCGAAGCGTCTCGGCTGCCAGCGGGATGCGAAGGGTGGCGTCGTGATGGACACTGATACAGAGGAGACTAGTGTCCCCGGCGTATATGTTGCCGGCGACGTGTCGCGCGACGTCCTTCTTGTCGCAGCAGCCATCGCGGAAGGAGCGCAGGCGGCCGTCGCCATCAACAAGGTGTTCCTTCGCCGCGATGGATTTTGCGACTGAGGCATCCTTGCTATTTCCTTCGGCGCGTTTGTATACCAGCGCCACAAGCCGCCAAGAATTGCGTGATTCGTTGGCCCGAGTGGCAATCGCCCGCCGCGGGAGCTCCCCGGCCAATCTATCCTACAAGGACCGCCAGAAGTGCGGTCGCCCCACATGACTTCGACGACCGCAATGCTTCCTCGGTCTCGCCGCCGCCGCTGAGTCAGAAACCCAAACCCGAAGGGCGCTGAAAGCTCGTGGCCCGCCGAACTTATCCGCTAAGTCTTCGAGAAAACCGCCGAACCAGTTCTTGCTGCCAGTTTCCTGGGGCAGGAGGATCCGCACGAGATGCGAGGGGCCCGAATTCAAGAGATTTTGCCTTACCAGCACTCAAGGAGAGTCTCCGTCGTGACGGTCTCAACCTGCTCTCCGAACCGATTCATGTAGATATTCATCATCGCGTCGTGCGTTTCATCAGCCGAACTGCAAAGCGCGTCCTGTACGAGGATGACCCGAAAGCCCCAGTCGATCGCTCCCAACATCGTGCACAGAACGCAAACGTCCGTTTCCCCGCCGGTTATGATAAGGCTGTCGATTCCAGCACCGCGCAGTTGCTGATGAAGGTCGCTTCCGGTCCAAGGGGAGTAGACATGCTTGTCAAAGACCCTGCCGGGAGGGACGAACGCGGCGAGGTCAGGGACCAGCCCCACCATGTCAGACCCGATTCGGTCGATAGTCATTGAGGCCCATCGCTCGTAATAATGCCGCCACATCCCCACGCCGTGTCCGGGCTTCTCGGCCGGGATAAATCGGGTGAAAAACGTTCTCTCGGGATGAGCGGACGTGATCGCGATGATGTTCGGCAACACCCGCTCAAGCCAGGGCATCTTCCATTCGGTGCCTTCGGCAAACATTCTCTGCATATCGACGCAAAGATGCACCGCGCGCTCTCCCGGAGGGCCGTACCGTAATGTATCGCTCTTTGACATGACATTCCTCGAGAGCCCAATCCAACCGGCAGCCAGGGGTTAGTTCCTGGGAAGATATGAGGCGGCATTGTTAAATGCGATCGAAACGTCCGGCATCGAGCAGGCGAAACTTGAAGTCGAACGCACCTCATGATGTTTGACAACATTCATTATTCTTTGGCGCCTCCGCGACCAGACATCACGGCCCAGGGCGACGATTAAGCGTACCGGTCTGCTGGATAAAAATGGCAACCTGATCGACGAAGAGGCCTACGCTGAAATTCCTTACGAGGGGACCCAAAAACATATCCAGCCAGGGCGAAAAAAGGTACATCGCGCACTTCAGCGACGATCCCGAAGCACCGACGGGAAGGTGCTAGCAAGTCAAGGATGCCCTGGAGGCATGCCTGGAGAGCGCGCCCGGCAGGCGTGAGGAGCGGCAGCTGATCGTGCTCGACAAGCTCCCCTGATCGACGCTTCGTTCGAACGGCGAGGACCGCCAAGCCAAGGGTGGCGCACCTTCGCCGCCTGGCGACCGGATATAACAAAATCGCCGAAGCTATCTCGGCTTCGCAGCCATCCGCCTCTGGATCAGACACTTTGTCAAACCGACCTAGAATGTTGCTACGTCAATCGGTTCCTGACGCAGAGACAAAGTCACCTTGAAGAACAACCAGACGGGCCAGGGTCTGGGTAATGGCCTGGCGTGCGGGCAACACCTCTCGGCGAGCAGTGCGAATGTTCTGCTGGGCCTCGGCTACCTTGCCTGCATCGATGAGATCGAGCGTCTCGCTGGCCGCCGTACCCAACCAGCCGGCCAGTTGGTGAATGGCCAGATCCATCTGGGAATCGCCATAGCTCAGCGCTTCGAAGAGCCGCTTCATGGTTTCCGCCTCCTGTGGCGACAGCACCCGGTGAAACCAGCGGTCGAGGTGCTTCTGGTAGATGTTGTAAATCTTGTGACAGTGGCCCCGGGCTTCGCCCATTCGAACCGTGAGCTGACCGCTTTCCAATGTGAGTAAGACCTGCCGCTCGGCCGCCAGATTACCCGCCGGTTCGAAATGCAGGCTGAGGAAGCGGACCAACTCGGATTCGAGGGTGGAATAGATTTTCGACAGCTCGTCGAGCACGGTCGCCAACTTGTCTGTGGCTGCATCCGGATTGCGGAACAGCTTTTTCTTGACGCCGTCTAGCAGGCCAAGTTTGTCGGCGATGTCAAGGAGGGCAGTCGGATCGAATGGGATGGTCATTTGGTTACATGCGTGCTGTTCAGGAGGGCTTTCTATAGCCCATAGGAGCGGCTTAGTGCATTCGATTCTCGCGCCAACAATAACACCGACGGACCCGGTTCAGCTTGGCGAGCTTCCGTCCACCTCTCGATGATTACGTCGTGTTTCTTGAAAACCATTATCGTCGTCCACTCATTCCACCGTATTTGCGCGTTCGTGGCGCCGTTAGTAGCACAGCGGATTTAAGCGCGCCCTGATCTGGGGCAGTGCGAAATCGGCGTGACGAGGCACGCTCGCGACATTGGCATGAAGGAACTTGCTGGGTCCGTTCGCGTTTTGGTGTGAGGCGGAGCAGAATGCCTGATTTTCCTACAGTCCCAGGACGTCCCTTACCAAGCCAGGTCCGTGCGGATCCGGTCACGTCTCGCGAACTGGATATTGTGAAAATTGCGGCCGCCCTGGCGACGGCCACTATCCTCCTTGCCGGCCTGTACTACGGCCGCGATATACTCATACCGCTCGCGATCGCCTTCCTGATCACGTTTGCACTGAACCCGCCGGTCACCTGGTTTGTCCGAAAAGGCCTCCCCAGACCGCTTGCGACGGGTCTCGTCATAGTGACCGTCGTGTGCGCTCTGCTGGGACTAGGCGTCGTTCTCGGCGCCCAGGTCCGTTCGATGGCGGTCGAATTGCCGACCTATCAATCGACCATACTGACGAAGCTGTCAGATCTACGCGAGAATCTCAAAGCACCCGGATTTTTGGACGGCGTGCTGAGAACCGTCGAACGCTTACAGAAAGAGGTGGAGTCAAAGGACGATAAACCAGCGGGCGGCCCCGTCCCGCAGCGCGTCGAAATCGTTCCCATACCGCCAACACCGTTCGAGCAGGCATTTGGCTGGCTTGTGCGTTCAGTGGAGCCCCTGGCTACCGCCGGCATCGTCTTGATCTTCGTCATTCTGGCGCTGCTTGATATCGGCGATCTTCGCGACCGGCTTCTGCGCCTATTCGGAGGGAACTTCCATCGCTCAACGGATGCGATTCAGGAGGCCGGTGCGCGTATCAGCAGATATCTTCTGATGCAGCTGCTCGTGAACGTCAGTTACGGTGTGCCGCTCGCTGCCGGCCTCTGGATCATCGGCGTACCCGGCGCACTGCTGTGGGGCGCCGTGGGCGCGGTCATGCGCTTCGTTCCCTATGTCGGCCCGCTGATTGCTGCGATCTTTCCGATCGCGCTCGCCTTTGCCGTCGACAGCGGCTGGAGCATGCTGCTCTGGACCATTGCGCTGATCGTCATCCTCGAGTTGATAAGCAACAACATCGTCGAGCCGCTGCTCTATGGGTCCAGCACCGGCCTGTCGGCCATATCGCTGATCGCCGCGACGATATTGTGGACAGCGCTCTGGGGCCCAGTGGGGCTGATCCTCTCCACCCCCCTCACCGTTTGCCTGCTGGTTCTCGGGCGCAATCTGCCACAACTGCGCTTCCTCGACACCATGCTCGGCTCGACGCCTGCACTGGACGTTCCGGCCCGCATCTATCAGCGGCTGATTGCAGATGACGCCGACGAAGCTGCCGAGATCGCAAGCACCGAGATCGAGAAGACTTCAGTCATATCGTTCTACGATGCAATCGGCATTGAGGTCCTTCGTCTGGCAAGCGAGGCGTACCTCCAGAACGCAAGCGCCGAGCACCGCATGCGCCTAACAAGCGGAATGGACTCGCTCCTCGACGATCTAAGAGATGAATACCCCTCCTCCCTGGGTCCGGAGGCAAAGCCCAGGGTCCTGTGCATCGGAGGAAAATGGGAGATTGATGCCCTCTCCGGCGAGATGCTGGCCCATGCGCTCGCATTCGAAGGGATCGCCGCAGTTTCCCAACCCGCTGCAAGCGTAAATGCCGACTATCTGGCCAAACTCGACCTGAAGGGCGCGGACATTGTCTGTCTCAGTTACGTTACGCCGAATCCAGCCATCCCCGCTCGCCACGCCTGCCGGCGTCTGCGACGACGATGGCCGAATATGCGCATCGTTCTGGCGCTGTGGAACGCGCCGCCAGAGCTGTTGACCAACGAATCCCTTGCAAAGCTCAAAGCCGATGCTGTCGTGACTTCGGTCGAGGAGGCGGTTCGCCGTATTCACCGTATCATCGACCCTGAAGAAGCCACGGTTGTCCAACAAGCCCCCGTGCCTGACAACGACGCAGAGCGTGTCGACGCGCTGAAAGCGACCGGGGTCTTGGAAGGTAATAAACGTGAAGCGCTGGATGCTCTCGCCAAACGTGCGGCCGACGTATTCAACACCAGCGTTGCCGTGATCACCACTATTGATAAGGACCGCGAATACTTCGTCGGACAAAGTGGAAAATTGCCGGACGCCATCACTGACGATACAGGCACGCTGCTGCCGATGGACCGCGAACACGCAATCTGCAACTACGTTTTGGCCAACGACAAAACGCTGGTGGTTTCGGATATCGAGCGCGACCCACGGTTTGCCGATAACGAGACGATCGAGCAATGGAACGTGCGGTTTTACGCTGGGGCGCCGCTACGTGCAGCTGATGGTCTAATAATAGGAGCGCTATGCATTCTCGACTCCGCACCCCGTACCCTTGAAGCAAACGAGATCGCATTGCTTGAAACGATGGCCGCCGATGTCGTAGCAAACATTACAACGAGTGATGCGGACGAAGTTGCGTCGGTTAAATCAGCACCTGCTGCCTCATCGACAACGGTCGGTCAGGAGGTGCCTCAGTAGCCCGAGCGGAACGATAGCCAGTGTCGCTTTTTGACTTCAATGGATCCGCTTCTACTTCGTTATCATCGTCTCAGCTCTGCTGCCCCTCCTTGGCGCAACCGGCATATTCGTGACAAAGACCGCCGACCTCGTGCCGCACGCCCGCACGCCCGCACGGTCGACGTCGCTGGATCGAGATAGATCAATAAGAGCCCTCGCGACCCGCGCGGCTGGGTAAAGCCTCTGAAAAGAATTGCAGGCTTTCGATTCCTTAAGTGACAGCAAGATTCCAGACCGCATTAAAGTGGCAGGCGGCGCCCAACAACACGAATGCGTGCCAAATGGCATTTTGGTAGTGCAAGCGCTTCCATAAATGGAAGATAACTCCTAACGTATACAATACTCCGCCCGTTGCGATGAACGTTAGGATTGAGCCCGAGAGTGACGCGACAGCCTTGTCGTAAACAATAATGCCGCTCCATCCCATGGCAATATATAACACGAGGGAGAGGCGCTCGAAACGATCCGGGAAAAGCAACCTCAGGACGGTGCCGACAGCAGCCGCAGACCATATGGCGACTAATAAGGACGCTGCTAAGTCGCGGTCGTTAAATTGCGTGATGAACGGTGTATAGGTAGCCGCTATGAGGAGATATATCGCGGACTGGTCAAACCGCCTCAGCAGCCACTTCTGCGGCGATACCGGACAGAGGTTATAGGCCGCAGAGAACACCAGCATACTAAGTAAGCATAGTGCATAACCTGTAACAATGACCGGATGGATGGATGCACTAGAACCACTTGTCAGGACGATTAACGTGGTCGTTGCGCCCAATCCCATGCCAACGCCGACAACATGAATCGCTCCATCTGCAATTAATTCGGAACGATCATAATTCCATGGGATTTCACCTACTGTGGTGCGGCGGTTCGCGCTCTTATTCTTTTCCAACAGTCTGTCCGTTTCGAGCGCTTTGGGGTCACGTTGATTCATCGATTTCGACCCCGCTATGTTACCGAGTGTAAACGACGCCAACGTTGAAGTGTTCCTAGATGGCCACGCCACGATTCACGATCTAACTGTTTGAATTACGCTCATGATCGTCAGTCCTTTCGATTCTCGCGCCGAAGGGAAGCTGAAGTGCCGTCAGAGTTGAGGCCGCGGTCCCTGCCGACAGAAGTGTCTTGAACCCAAGATGCCAGAGTGGGACATTGCCGGGGAAATAGTCCGCCAATCCCTGCTCCGCCCAAACCTCCTGATCAGAGGACTGCATTTCCTGATCGGACAGAATACCAGTCCGGCCTGCCTCAACATCACTCTTTATCTTGAGAAACACGTTCGAAGCGATCTCGTAAGAAAATGTATCGAGATCGATATTGTAGTTGTCCGCTTACTATTCTTTGCGACGGCACTCCCGACCAAAGCGGGCCCCCCAGAAAGCCGCTATAGGTTGGTAATATGGGCCTGCAGAAGCGCTTGCGTCGACCCCGTCAATTCATAATAGCGGAGATAGAAGCCTCCCCTGTCGTGATTGACAACGAGGAGGTTGTTGAGTTCAGCGGTATCGGCAGCGTTCGGTTGGCTGACGGTCATCGAATGCTCTCCTCATTTGGGCCACAAGACGTTATCCAGGATCGAAGCGTCGCCTTCCGATAACGCACGCGCTCGTTGGCATAACGCAGCCAGCCGTGCAGACGTAGGTCCATGAAGCTGGCACTGGCACTTATGTGGTCACAGACTTCCAACTCATAAGTGCACCAAAAATCGGGATGGGTCGGTTCGCAACATCTCGCGGCGAAAAACTCTTCGGTATTATTCGGCGATTAAAGGTCGATAGACGCTCCAAACGACCCTAATCTGCTCACGATGAGCCCCTCAAAGGAGCCCCGATCGACGTACTGAGAACTCTCGTATCGCTTTAGAATTACCTGCGAGGCGGAAGGGACAGTGTAGCCTAGCCTGACAGTGGCAACCTCCGCTCGCAGCGTATCCCGGAGCAGGGTAGCAGAGTCCCTCTTGTCCTTATCGCAAATCAAATCCGGGTATATTGATGATGCAGTCCGCCCAGGATTGGTTGGCAGATAATACGCCCGGCTGTATCGGCGGCGCGTGGTACAGGTGCATCCTTGTTCAATGACAGGTGTGTTCGCGCGTCGTTCTTAACGGCGCGGAAAACCACCGACGCCGCGGAAGCGCTCCAACTGCATGCTCGCCGTGCTTTGCTCCTAGAGGGCCAACTGATTACGAGCAATAGCAGTACTCCCAACATAATGGCCGCCACCACAAAAGCGGCTCCCAGCAGGATCTTTTCAGGCGGCAGAAGCTCTAGTTTTGGCTCCCCGCGAATGACTCATTTGTCAAAAGCTCACCCTCTTCAGTCCCGAAGAAATCATCCGCCGGGGGGATCGCCTTTCGACGATCCGGAAATTGGACAATGTTGCAATTCTCACCCTCGGCGTGACCGTTGGGCTCTTGGACGGCTTTCTCGGGCCTACAGGAACGCCGGTCATCCATGGCTGCCTCCCTCCGTGAGAGAAGGCATGCAGCCAATTTCAACGCGACAAACGTCGTTCCAACGTGGGCCTTCACGACTGCTAGTACGAATAGGCGAGCTGACGGCCGCGGCCTCTGGGCTTGCGAGGGACGACGCAAGCGGTCATATCGGTGGATCGTTCAATAGGAGTTTGCGGCAGTGGCAATCGGTACTGTGAAGTGGTTCAACGGGCAGAAAGGTTACGGCTTCATTCAGCCGACAACGGCGGCAAGGACGTGTTCGTCCATATCTCGGCCGTGGAAAAGGCGGGCCTGAGCTCGCTCGATGAAGGCGCCAAGGTGAGCTACGAGGTTGTCTAGAACCGCGGCGAGGAGACCGCGGAAAATCTGAGGATCGGTTGATCCGCTTTGGCGCCGGCCATAACCGTTCATTCCGATGGATCGCGCGGATCGACAGGCGGCTGCAATCCCGGCGACCGGGACCGGAGCGAGCTCTTTCTTGCCGGTTGATTGTCTAGCTCATGATCCCCTCGCAGCTTGGCTGCGCACGGCGGATTATTGTGCGGCCGACAAAAAGGCCCGCCGGAGTTGGAGCCAAAGCGGGCCAATCCGAGTTCGGGGATCAAAACGGGCGGCGAGTGATCGAGCGTTCCGCCGGTTCAATACGGCGCCGGATGCATTTTGGGGCTCGATTGGATTGTCGGAGCGCCTGCTCCCATTGGATGTTCGACATCAGCATTGAGATTCTTGCAGAAAGGACTGGCATTCGCGGGCGGAGCGAGCATTGCTGTGGCGTGAGATGACCCTTAGATCGGCCCCGCAGCGCAACATCGCTGACGGGCCTCGAGTGGTGCGACGCTGATGTCGCATCATTCGGAGGGTCTATGGAGAAGTTATCTCGCAGTAGGAAGTCATCGAAGCGCGCTGGCCGTGCAAAAGCTGCTCGCGTGGCTAGACGGCAAAAGCGGCACGTCAGTCGTCCGCACGGCCTCCAACCCGGGAACGGGCGAACAAGCAAACAGAACTGCTCGACCTTCTGAGGCGCCCGGCTGGTGCCACCATTGCCGCACTCTCAAACGCCTTCGGTTGGCAGCAGCATTCCGTGCGCGGATTTTTGGCCGGCGTGGTCCGCAAGAGGCTTGGGCTCGAGTTGGTCTCAGCCGTTGAAACAGATCAGCGCATCTACCGCATCGTTGCAGCGAAGCAGGCCTGGGTGGCTACCGCCTCGAAGGGTGGGATCGCGCGTATGCGGGACGCGCGGAGGTGCCCTGAGACTGGCGTGGGTCATTCTCGATTTTGATTTATAGCCCAGCATCTCTGGCGAACTTCATGGCAACAACGATAATCCCAAGAAGCCCGACCTTACACGTCACGCGTGTCGGCGTGGGAGCGCTGCCTTTCACTAGAAAGTCGGACGACGAGCCGGGAACGCTTATGAACCTGCCGTCAGATGGCGCTTTATCTCGACGGCGACAACACCAATGTGCGTTTGGGCCAAGTCGTGGATCTGCACCGGAGAAAACGCAGAGACGTGCGTTCGGAAACAAAGCAGATAGCCGTTCACCAACCGCCACGGGACTTATCGGGTCGGCGTCACCCCACAGAAGCAATGGGAGGGCCTCAATAGCGGGAATCCGACTTGAGATGATTGAACTCAGGCGATAAGCCGAGCAGCCAGTATCACCAGCACCGCACCGATAGATGCTGTGACAATCCGGCTGGTGAGCGGGTTCCGGATGCCAAGTTCGATGCCTAGGCGATCTAAGAGAAACGCGCCTACGAAGGAGCCGACAACGCCAGTAAGCACGTATCGTAGCAGCCCACTACCGCCGACGATCCAGCTTGCCAGCCAGCCTGAGACGAGGCCGATGCCGAGTTGAGCGGCGAGGGCTTGCTTATCTAGGACGGCAAGTGCCTCGCGGTTGATGGTGATCCGGACAAGCGGACGGAGACGCGGCGGCTCAGGTGAGCCTCCACCATTTGGACGCCGCTTAGTGCAACCGCCGCTCGAAGTAGTAGTCATGGCGCTGTTACGGTGCCTACCTTGATGTTGTAGAGGCTCGCCTGAGGCTTGGAAATAATGAAAGCAGCTGACTGCGGCGGTATTTGGTCGGAGAAAGCGAGCAGGCGCCAGGCATCGTGTAGAGGGTCGGCATCTGATATTCTCCTTCCGCGCTTGTGTTCTGGATGCGCGGGCTACGCCAGTCGGGTCGTATGCCAGAGCCAAAAATCCAAACGAGGCCATTGCTGTGCGGTTACGCTAGCCCGTTTAAAAACCCAGCGACATTGTGCCTCTTAGGTAACCACCGCATCCACGTGAATGGAAGGCGATCACAGGACCGCTCCCCCGGATGTTCAACATTGGTATTGTTGAGACTCCTGCAGAAAGGACTGGCATTCTTGGGCGCAGCGAGCATTGCTGTGGCGTGAGAGATGGCCCTCGGACCGGCCCCGCAGCGCAACATCGCTGACGGGGCTTCGGGTGGTGCGACGCTGATGTCGCATCATTTTGGAGGGTCCCATGCAGAAGTCATCCCGCAATCGGAAGCTGCCATCGAACCGCCGCGGACGCGGTAAGGCCTCAACGAAGGCAGCAAGGACAGCAACTCGTCCTGTGAGCGAGCCGACGAAACGACGTCCAACGCTTCCTTCACGCCCGGCTCGAGCGGGCGGCGTGGTCAGCGCGACTGCTGAAGCCAACAAACGGGCGAACAAGCAAACCAATCTGCTCGATCTTCTGAGGCACCCGGCTGGTGCGACCATTGCTGCACTCTCGGAAGCTTCAGGCTGGCAGCAGCATTCCGTGCGTGGATTTTTGGCCGGCGTGGTCCGCAAGAAGCTCGGGCTCGAGTTGGTCTCAGCCGTTGAAGCCGACCAGCGTATTTACCGCGTCGTTGCAGCGAAGCAGGCTTGACGATGGCTGAAGCCTCGAAGGGCGAGCTCGCGCGTCGTCGCGATCTCGGTGGTCGGCGACCGCAGTCTCGTGGTCGTCGCTCAAGTCGGTCCACGCTGGCGCATCTTCCGAAGCATCTACAAACAGCCATCGTAAGCTATCGGCGACAGGCAGATCAGTCGGGCGATCTCGATCCGGCGATACGCCAGTTCCTTGATCGCATCGTCGAGGCACCCGAATCCGTTACGGCCAAGCTCGTCGCCTTCGACCGGGGCCAGGTCGAGCTGAAGGCCGGCACTATCCTGTCCCGTGAATGGAACGGCACCATCCAGCGAGCGATCGTCGTTGAGGATGGCTTACTGTGGGAGGGGACACGGTACGACAGCCTTTCGGCCATCGCCTTCGCCATCACCGGTACTCGCTGGAGCGGCCCCCGCTTCTTTGGCCTTCGGGATAACACGGTCTGTGGGGAGGATGGGCCGTGAGGACGGGAAAAGCGTTGCCCCGCGAGCTCGTCCGGTGCGCAATCTATACCCGGGTCTCGACCGACAACGGCCTGGACCAGGAGTTCAACTCGCTGGATGCTCAGTATGAGGCTTCCAGTGCCTATATCAAAAGCCAGGCCCATGCCGGTTGGGTTCAGGTCAAGACCCGCTATGACGATGGTGGCTTCTCGGGCGGATCAACCGACCGACCGGCGCTGCAGAGCCTGCTGGAGGATATCCGGGCCCGCAAGATCGATGTCATTGTGGTCTACAAGGTCGACCGTCTGACCCGCTCGCTCGCCGACTTCGCCAAGTTGGTCGAGCTGTTCGATGGCCATCGGGTGTCGTTTGTCTCGGTCACCCAGCAGTTCAATACCACAACGTCCATGGGACGCCTGACACTCAACGTTCTCTTGTCCTTTGCCCAGTTCGAACGGGAGGTCACCTCGGAGCGCATCCGGGACAAGGTGGCGGCCTCCAAGAAGAAGGGCATCTGGGTCGGAGGCCCCCTCCCCCTCGGCTACGTCACGGAGAACGGCAAGGTGACCGTCGTCCCAGAAGAAGCCGAACGGGTTCGTCACATCTTCAGCCGCTATCTCGAACTCGGCAGCGTCCGTTCTCTGATGCGCGACCTCAAGCACCGCAACATCGTCAGCAGGCGGCGCCAACTCAAGACCGGCGTAACCCGGGGCGGAGTTCCGTTCGGCTGTGGCGCCTTATTCCATCTGCTGCGCAACCGCTTCTACATTGGCGAGGTCAACTACAAGGGGCAGATCTATCCGGGCGAGCAGCCCCCGATCCTCGATCGCGACCTGTTCGAGCGCGTCCAGACGATGCTCACAGACCAGCGCAGTCATCAGACCAAAACCAGGACCTCCTTCAGCCATCTCCTGACCGGTCTGATGTTTGACGACGCCGGCCATCGCATGGCGCCGACCCAGGCCCAGAAGAAGGGTCGGCACTACGGCTACTATGTCTCGCGGCCACTTCTGTTCGGCAATGCAGCGACCGCCGCAGTTGGTTCAGTCTCACGGGTGCCTGCCCATGATATCGACGATCAGGTTCGCAAGGTTGTTCTGGAGCCGCGGATGAAAAACAAAACCACGAGCCCGATCGACAACACCTACGCCTCCTTGCTGATCGAACGGATCGAGGTCCAGCAAAACCGCCTCGTCGTGCAGCTGAAGCAGGATCCGGACAATCCCGCCGAAGAAGACCACTCCACCATCATCATCCCCTGGATCAAGCCACCCTCCAAACCCGCGCGATCAGTCCTGCGCCCAACCTCCGCAAAACTTCTACTCCACCCGATGAAGCTGGAGCGACGCGCCACGCTGGTCGCAGCAATCGCCCGCGGCCGGCGCTGGCTTGATGAACTCATCACCGATTCGGCGACAGATGCCCAAGCAATCGCAACGCGCGAGCGATGCAGCCTGCGACACGTCAACATGACACTGTCGTTGGCCTTCCTCTCTCCGGCACTCACCAAGGCTGCCGTTGAAGGCCGGTTACCTCGTGGCATCGGTCTCGAACAACTGCGCGAGCTCCCACTCGAATGGGATCGTCAGTTCGAAGCGCTAGGTCTCGATCTGATCTGACGAGCGATACCTCCGTTTGGTCTTGCCACTTCGATGGCGTGAAGGAAGCTCCCCCCGCCGGCAGGGTTTCGCGCAGACGGGCAGACCATCGACGTCCCGGTCTTTCATCAATTACGCGAACGCCGGCTATGTCCCGTTGAACCGATTGGCTGCAGGGTCGAATTGGCTGCCCCCCAGTCAGCGAACCGGTCTCTGCCGCTCGGCCAGGAACGAGAATTTTCGATGCAGAGACTAAGCTCGTGGCGGAGATAGGAGCCGCCATGACCTGCGCGCACCTGCAAGTCAAGGGAGAGCTTCGCCATGCGAGCCAAGTCGACCACTGGCTCAAAGTGCTCAAGCAGGACAGCCGACCAATACTGTGGCTGCCAGCATGGCATCCAAAGCCGCGGACTACCTTCATCCTTCTCCCAAGCCGGGCGAAAGCAGCCGCATGATCCGCATCAACCGCGCGTTCGTCAGGCGGCTCGAGGAACCTCATCGTGCAGCTCGATAGCTCGTTCTCCGATATCGAGAGCTCGCACACCAAAGGCTACCTGTCGCGGGACATGGCCGTCCTCCACAAGGAGGCCGACCACATCCGCGACAGCAGGAACGCAATGGCGAAGAAGACCTGAGGACTGATTGGCCGTCCTTTTCTTTGTGGGTGCAAATTAGGAACGCTGGCTTACGCGCGCTGTTCGGTCATCGTGCAGACTTTCACCTTCATCGTCACGGATCTTGCCGATTTCGAATCCGAGCCCATAAAGATGGAATTCGAAAGCGATGAGAAGGCCGTCACTTACGGCTCTCTCTTCGTCCGCGAGATGCTGGAGCAGATGCCTGACATCAGCGGCAGGGGCATTTGCGTCACCGTCTATGACGACGAAGGCGCGCCGATCGCTATCGTGCCCGTCGATCCGGTGAACTGAGGTGCCGCCGAGGGCCGCATGCCGCGAGCGGGCGGCGTTAGGAACCATCCAACCGCGCCCGCATTCAGCCGGATGACAGTCTTCAGATACACTATAACCGACATGGACGATTGCACGTCAGACCCAATCGCGGTGGCGTTGGAGTCGAATGATGAAGCCCTGGCATTCGGAAGCCGCATCGCCCGAGAGATGCTCGAGCGGATGCCCGACCTGACCCGCAAGAGCTGGTGTATTTTCGTATATGACAGCCAGGGAGGCTGCATCTCCGTCATGCCGATCGGGGCACTGAGCAGCTGAAAAGGCGCGCTTTTCTTCTGGTATCATCAGTGGATGGTGGTCGCATATTCAAAGCGCGCCTCACCCGCCTGCTGGGAGAGGCTGGAGAGAAAAAATGTTGGCCGCGGTGGCGCGACCTGCTTTGCCTGCCGCCCATTCCTGAACAGCGCATATAGCAGGAGCCATTACTACGCTAGCCATCCCGCAAAGTGATCATCACGCTCTCGGGCGAACCGAAATCGACGCAGCACATCTACGGCCTCGTATGCTACGGCGGCATCCTAAGCGTTACATGACCCACGAAGGGCGCGCGCTTAAGGAGAAGTACCATTGGGAAGCGCGGGCGCAGTGGAAGGGGAAGCCGCTCAAGGGCGAGGTGCGCATGCACGTTACGCTGTACTTCGGCACCAAGCGCCGCGCGGACTGGGACAATTTCCACAAGCACGCGCTCAACGGCATCGCCTACGAGGACGACAGCCAGATACGGCAGGTTACCGGCATGCTCGCGTACGACAAGCAAAACCCCTGGATAGAACTTGCGGTTGAGCCGTATTGAGGCCTTCCGGGGAAATTTCGCGCCTGTAGGAACGTTTGCCGTGGGCTCTTGTTGTTTCGCCTTCAAAGCGGAGGAGAAGCTGTGCAGAATCTAGGCCGGAGCACCAATGATCGGAACGAAGGCTCCGAACTGCTGGACGAGGAACGGCTCGTGCGGGGATCGAAGACTAGGGAGGGACGAGGAGCGATCCGGGACCGCGGACAGACCCCTGTGCAGGGCTGCGCGCACCCTGTCCCCGAGTTACGCAACACTCAGGTGAATTGTTCCCTGAACACGCATTGGGTTTCTTAATGTCGAAAGGCTCGATGTTCGCTGCTGCCGCGGTTGCCGCGTTAGTCCTTGCTGCAATAGCGGCGTTTGTGACCGCCCTGGTACCTTCGAGGGGCGGGCTAGAACGTCGCGCAGCCACGAGCCCCGACCGTAACCGCCAATGGGATACCTATTCAGTTTCCGATTACTACCGAGGCGAATACGACTGGCCGGGGCTGAAGCTTGGGGACCCGGCGACAAGGCAGAGCATCATTCATGACATCGTCCCGCAGATCGAGCGCCTCACTCCTGACCAGTTGGCGCGGCTCGCGAAGCAGCAGGATTTCTGCTCGGGTCCTCTTGCAATCAAATGCTTCGGGATTCCTGCCAGCAAGCTGAGGGGGTATGTCGAATGGACCCTGGGCAGGCATGTCCATGACATGGCAGTCCAATCCTCGAAGACAGTAGAGCGCTGAGCCGCCGCTTAGTTGGCGCCAGGAAGCCCCACCGGCGCCCGTCGCGGAAACGACCCAGCCTTACTCGGCTTGCGTAGACACTGCCGTTGAGCCTTCGGGCCGGTAATGCGTGCCCTTGCCGTTGTAAAACGACGAAAAGAGGAACAGCGCTATGACGACCGCGCCCCCGATAACCCAGCCTTGTCTGACGCTACTCATGTTTTCGAACTCCCATGGAATGCTGCCCAATACCATGCTGCGCTTTGAAGAAACAGCAGCCTGACAACGCGTCCATTCACGCGCGCGTGATACCATGAGGAAGAGCCGTAGGGTTCGCCGCTCGTCCGTTTGAATGCGGGCAACAAATAACGCGAGTTCGATTCCGCGCGCCGTGAAACTCGGTATGACTTCATAGCCTGGTCGGCTTATCCGGGGCGGCTGCGGTTCGACTCCTCACGGCTCAAAAGCGCGTGGTACGATTGGCGTACGCCGCCGCGCCATGAAACCTACCTCAGGCACATCCTCGAAGGCATCGTGCTCCAGCCCGAGCATATGCGCCTCGAGCGCACGGAGGACCCGCGCGGCATCCTCTCCGCATCCGAAAGCACGTTTCAAGCCGACGAGAGACCATCGCCGTCCCGAACTATCTTCGTTAGTACGACGCCGGCTATGTCCCTATGAAACGATTGGCAGCGGCTGAATTGGCTGCCCTACCCAGTCAGCGAACCGGTCTCTGCCGCTCCGCCAGGAACGGGAATTTTCGATGCAGAGACGGAGCGCCCTCTTGCGATATTTCTGGGGCCAGAGACGCACGCAGAGACCAGACGGATCGAGGAAACCCGCAATTTACGGGACAAATTGACGGATGTGTCACCGAGCTCGTTCCCTGCGAACTGGGTGGTGGGCGATGTAGGGCTCGAACCTACGACCCGCTGATTAAGAGTCAGCTGCTCTACCAACTGAGCTAATCGCCCGGAACTGTCCGAAATTCCCTTGCGGGAGGGGGTCGTTTAGCAAAGCGAACCCGCGATGTCCAGCAAAGCAGCCCTGCTTTCCCCTGCCGCCGCAACCTTCGGAGAGACGAAAAAGCCGCCGATTTCCGGCGGCTTCCTCTTGGCTATCTTATGTCGGCGGATCAGAGGCGTCCGGGCTTCTGCTGGTCATGGTGATCGGAGTCCCCGTCGCGGTCCTTGCTGTGATCGGACCAATCACCGCCTCGGTCAAAGTGATGATGGTGCCACCCGCTTCCCATTCCGAAGCCGTGATTCATACGGGTGAGAACCATCAGGCGCCGCTTTTGGCCATCGTCGAGGGTCTTGTAAAGCGGATCGGCAGCATCAGCGATCTTTTTCAAAGCCGCAGCTGTCTCGGCCATGCGATCGGCGTGCGCGCGAAGCCGCGCCACCTGATCGACAGGCGCCTGCTTTTCCGCGTCATCATTCTTGGCTTCGTTCTTGCTTTCCTTCTTGGCCTGCATCTTGGCGTCGGCACGATCGATCCGAAGCTTGGCAAAATCACGGATTGCCTTTTCCACCGGCGGCCACAGCTTTTCCTGATCCGGCGTCAGAGTAAGACCGGCGTGGACCGCCGCAATCCGCGCATCGGCGATAGCCGTTCGGTCCTGCTGACTGAGTTGTACGCGATCACGAGACCACAGGTGATGCGGGTGAGCGTACACCGCTGTCGAACCGGCGATGACGAGCGCTGCGACACCGGCGAGGATGGCCTTCTTCATTGGAACTCTCCTTTGCAAGGTCCAATCAAGATGGGGGCGCGCAGCACACCAAGCAAATTACATCTTCGAAAGGGAACCCTATCTTACGAAGATGTAATGTCGCCTCGCGATTCGTCGCGATGATATGTCGCGTCAGGATCTGTCGCGCGCACAAACGGCGGTTGACGCACCGTCCGTTTCGCTTGCGGAACGAGCAGTCAACTGGCAGCGGCCGAAGGAAGGTCGCGCTGATGTTTCATCACGATCTTGTTTAGCGCACCGAGATAGGCCTTGGCGGATGCAACCAGCGTGTCAGGATCGGCGGCCTTCGATGTCATCGCGCGGCCGTCCTGGCTGAGACGCACCGACACTTCCGCCTGTGCGTCAGTGCCCTGGGTCACCGCATGAACCTGATAGAGTTCGAGCTTGGCCTCGTGCGGCACTAGCCTCTTGATGCAGTTGAATACGGCGTCGACCGGCCCGTTGCCTTCGGCCTCCTCGATCCGGGTCTGGCCATTGACGGTGAGCTTCATGGTCGCTCGCTGCGGGCCATGGGTGCCTGCGATCACTGTCAACGATGACAGCTTGATTCGATCGTGCGACGCGGCCATTTCCTCGTCCACCAGCGCAATGATGTCCTCGTCGTAGATGTCCTTCTTGCGGTCGGCCAGTGCCTTGAAGCGCACGAACGCATCCTGCAACTGGTTCTCGGCCAGCTTGTAGCCGAGTTCTTCCAGCTTGTGCTGAAAGGCATGGCGGCCGGAATGCTTACCCATCACCAGCGAGGTCTGTTTCACGCCGACGCTCTCTGGCGTCATAATCTCGTAGGTCTGCGCGTTCTTCAACATGCCGTCCTGATGAATGCCGCTCTCGTGCGCGAACGCGTTCCGGCCGACGATCGCTTTATTATACTGCACCGGAAATGAGGTGGCGGCCGAAACCAGCTTGGAGGCACGAGTCAGCATGGTGCTCTCGACGTTGCACCAATACGGCATGACATCGCCGCGGGTCTTGATCGCCATCACGACTTCTTCCAGCGCGGCGTTCCCTGCCCGCTCGCCAATGCCGTTGATGGTGGATTCAACCTGGCGCGCGCCACCCTCGACGCCGGCCAGCGAGTTGGCGACGGCGAGACCCAGATCGTCATGGCAGTGCACCGAGAAGATCGCTTTATCCGCGTTCGGCACCCGCTCGCGAATGGTCTTGAACATCCGCCGGTACTCGTCAGGCACCGCATAGCCAACGGTGTCTGGCAGGTTGACGGTGGTGGCGCCGGCTGCAATCGCCGTCTCTACGCATTTGCACAGGTAGTCAATTGGGGTGCGGGTCGCGTCCATCGCCGACCACTCGACATCCTCGACCAGGTTGCGGGCCTGCGTCACCGTGGCGGTGATGATTTCCAGCACCTCCGCCTCGCTCTTTCGCATCTGATGCGCCAAATGGATCGGCGACGTGGAAACGAAGGTGTGGATGCGGCCCCGCCGTGCATGACGCACCGCTTCACCGGCACGAGCGATATCGCCGGAAATGGCGCGGGCCAGACCTGCGATCACCGCGCTTTTGGCGTTCTTCGCGATCTCCGCAACCGCTTCGAAATCGCCGACCGAAGCGATTGGGAAGCCGGCTTCGATGATATCGACTCCCATGTCGTCGAGCATCTCGGCGACTTCGATCTTCTCCTCGAAAGTCATGGTGGCGCCGGGGCATTGCTCACCGTCGCGCAGGGTGGTGTCGAAAATAACGACGCGGTCCTTGTCGGACTTATTCGCGGTAGTCATGGGGAAAGATCCTCTGGGTCAATGCGCCGTGCGGGCGCTCGAAGGGGTTCTGGTGTTTCCTGCGTTCCCCTGAGTGCCCAGGCAACAACTGCCCAGCCGGCGCTCAGGGGCCGATAAGAAGCAGAAGCCCGCCAGTCAGCAGACTGGGCATGGGCATAGCCGGAATCTCTTCGGAACAAGCAGCCGACGCCACCAGCCCGTGAACTCCTGCCATTTCGCTGCAAGCCAGCATTACCGAACCCTTTAGAGGGTCATTTTCAACAAGAACCGTTGACGGTTCGTTGCCGACCCTTCCTCTACAGATTTTAGACGAGAATGACCTGACATCGCAATGCCCAAAATTTGGTCAGGAATCGTGACCAACCACTCTGCTCAGTTCGTTCGTGCCGGCCTCCCTGTTCCTCGAGATGCCGACGAATCGGAAGCAACTTCGGACTTCTCCCCCGCAGCATGCTTCACCGCTGCCTTCTTTACGCGCAACGCGCTGTTGTTCTCATTTTGCAATGCCTTGCGAACCTTCTTGAATTCACCCAATTCGCTCTTGTCGACCTTGGGGAACCGCAGGTCCAGCCTATCCAGCGCGCCGACAATGGCAGATCCGACCACGACACGCGCGAACCACTTGTGGTCGGCCGGCACGATGTGCCACGGCGCATCGAGCGAGGATGTATGGCGGATCATGTCCTGGTAGGCCGCCTGATACCTGTCCCAGAGCTTTCGTTCGGCGACATCGCCCATCGAGAACTTCCAGTTCTTCGCCGGCTCCTCCAGGCGATCGAGAAAGCGCCGGCGCTGCTCCTCCTTCGAGACGTTGAGGAAGAATTTCAGCACGAGCGTGCCGTTACGGGCGAGATATTTCTCGAAAGCCGAAATATCCTCGAAGCGTTCGCGCCAGATGTTCTTCGTCACCAGCTTCGGTGGAACTTTCTGCTTTGCCAGAATTTCCGGATGCACGCGCACCACCAGTACTTCCTCATAATAGGAGCGGTTGAAGATACCGATGCGCCCGCGTTCGGGAAGCCGCCGCGCCGCGCGCCACATGAAATCATGATCGAGTTCTTCCGTTGAAGGTTGCTTGAAGGAATGCACGTCGCAGCCTTGGGGATTGACGCCGTCGAACACGCTCTCGATGGCGCTGTCCTTGCCGGCGGCATCCATGCCCTGGAAGATCAAGAGCAGCGACCAGCGATCCTGCGCATAGAGCTTTTCCTGCAAATCGCTAAGGCGGTCGCGGTTGGCCTTGATAATCTCCTGCCCGCTGTCCTTGTCGATGCCGCCGCGCTCCGCAGTTTTGTACGAGGCGAGACGAAACGCCCTGGTGTCATCGACACGAAAGGGCTCCACGTAGCGTTTTAATTGTTCTGGCAACAACGATGATGATGTCTTTCTCATAAGGGAATTGCGCCTTTGCTTCCCCATTTCCTGCGGAAGATGGTGGTTTCGAGCGTAGCGAGAAATCGGATCCAAAACAAAATAAAGGCGGGGACAACAAGATAAAATCGTCGATGCTTTCCAGCGTCACCGACCGGATCAAAACTCGAACTGAATTGTGGGTTCGGGCTTCGCCTAGAATTTACTGTTGCCACCAAGGGCATGGGCTTGGTGCGATGGCGACCGTGTGATAACCCCCGCAGGGCATGAGCGAAACCTCACCGCTGGTCGCGTTTTCACATGTCGCCAAAAGCTTCAAAGGCGGCTGTGCAAGAGACGACTATGTAAGAGCCGTGGACGACGTCTCGTTTGCCATCGGCGCGGGCGAATTCCTCGCCGTTGTCGGCGGTTCCGGCTCCGGCAAGACCACACTGCTGCGGCTCGCCAATCGCCTGATCGATCCCGACGCCGGAACTATCACCGTTGCGGGCGAGGATATCGCCGGAATCGACGCGATCGGGCTGCGCCGCCGCATCGGCTATGTATTCCAGAGCGGCGGCCTGTTTCCGCATATGACTATCGCCGCCAACATCGGCATCACGCCCCGCCTGCTCGGGACGCCGAAATCCGAAATCGCCGCGCGGGTCGACGAGTTGATCGATCTGGTGCAACTCGACCGCGCCCAACACCGCGATCGCTTTCCGCATGAACTTTCCGGTGGCCAGCGCCAGCGGGTCGGCGTAGCGCGAGCACTTGCCGCAGAGCCGCGCATCGTCCTGATGGACGAGCCGTTCGGTGCCCTCGACCCGGTAACGCGTGACGCGCTCGGCAACGACTATCGTGCGCTGCACGCCAGACTCGGTCTCACAACCATCATGATCACCCATGACATGACCGAAGCGCTGCTGCTCGCGGATCGCGTTGCTGTCATGCACGAAGGTCGCCTGGTTGCGCTGGGCACGGCAAAGGAATTGTCCCGCATCGACAACCCTTATGTCGGCGAGCTGCTCGGAACGCCACGCCGCCAGGCCGAGCGGCTTCAGGCAGCGCTCTCGCAGAGCACCACGTTATGAGCCTGCTCTTTGATCCGCGCTGGAATGAAGCGCTCGGTCACCTGCCCGACTATCTTGGCAACCACGTCCGCGTCAGTGTGACGGCGCTGGCGCTGGGACTCGTGATCAGTTTTCCGCTCGCGCTGGCCGCTCGCAACCGGCCGGTGCTGCGGAGTATGATTCTCGGTTTTGCAAGCATCGTGCAGACCATGCCGGGGCTGGCGCTGCTGGCTTTGTTCTATCCGCTCCTCCTGGCTCTGGCGACAATGACGTCGCGATGGTTCAGCCTCGGATTCTCAGCATTCGGATTCTTGCCTGCGGTCCTGGCGCTGGCGCTCTATTCGATGCTTCCGGTGCTGCGCAACACCATCACAGGCTTGCAGGGGATTGATCCTGCATTGACGGAAGCGGCTCGAGGGGTCGGTATGACGGCGCGGCAATCCCTCGTCATGGTCGAACTTCCGCTGGCGCTTCCTGTGATCATGGCCGGCATCCGCACCGCAGCGGTTTGGGTGATCGGCACCGCGACACTCTCTACGCCGATCGGCCAGACCAGTCTCGGCAACTACATTTTTGCCGGGCTGCAGACCCAGAACTGGGTGTTCGTGCTCTTCGGCTGCATCGCCGCGGCAGGCCTCGCGCTGGTCGTCGATCAGTTGCTGGCGCTGATCGAATCCGGCTTGCGGATACGTCGTCCCATCCGCGTGTCAGTCGGCCTTGTCGGAATCGCAATTCTCGTTGCGGCCACACTAGCGCCCTCCCTCACCCGCGCGAAACCCACCTACATCGTCGGCGCCAAAACCTTCACCGAACAATATGTGCTCGCGGCGCTGATCTCGCACCGGCTACAAGCCGCGGGTCTTCCCGTAGCCACCCGCGAGGGTCTTGGCTCCAACGTCATTTTCGATGCGCTAGCGAATGGCGACGTTGACGTCTACGTCGATTATTCCGGCACGCTGTGGTCCAATCAGTTCCATATAACAGACGTCAAGCCGCGTGAGGAACTACTCACCGAGCTCAAGGCGAGGTTGGCGCGGCAGAATATCACGCTGCTTGGTGAACTCGGCTTCGAGAATGCCTACGCGCTGCTCATGCCAAAAACACGAGCTGACGCGCTGAACATTCATTCGATCTCCGACCTCGCCGCCCGCGCCGGCACGATGTCAATCGCCGGCGACTACGAATTCTTTGCCCGGCCTGAATGGATGACTCTGAAGAAGATTTACGGATTATCGTTTCGCGAGCGGCGGCAGATGCAGTCGGACTTCATGTATGCCGCGGTGGATTCCGGTGAAGTCGACGTGATAGCGGGCTACACCAGCGATGGACTGATCGCCAAATACGGCCTGACCGTGCTTGACGATCCCCGACACGCCATTCCGCCCTATGACGCGATCGTGCTGATATCGCCGCGGCGCGCCAACGACGCAAAGCTGCGTGCCGCAATTCAGCCGTTGCTCGGAAGAATCAGCCTCACGCTCATGCGCGAGGCCAATCTTCGCGCCAGCGGCAGCGACGCGGACAGTTCATCGGCAATGGTGGCGCGGTGGTTATGGGCGAAGATCGACGAGAAATAAGGTGGTGGGTGCTTACTTGTATACCCTCACAGCGCGGCACCTTTCCCTCTCCTTGTGGGAGAGGGAGCCTCAACTCACTGTTAGTCGACCCGCGCACCACACTCCTGATCATTGAGATCGCACCGCGCGATCAATCATAGGCAGGAATGAAGAACTTCAGTTCTTCGCTTTGTCGACCAGTGCGGCCTTCTTGATCCACGGCATCATGTCGCGGAGTTTTGCACCGACCTCCTCGATCGGATGGGCGGCAAGCCTTGCGCGGGTCGCCTTGAAGGAAGTCTGGTTGACCTTGTTTTCCAGCATCCAGTCGCGAGCGAATTTGCCGGACTGAATATCGTCGAGCACGCGCTTCATCTCCTTCTTCGTCTCCGTGGTCACGATGCGCGGACCCGTGACGTATTCGCCGTATTCAGCGGTATTGGAGATCGAGTAGTTCATATTGGCGATACCACCCTCGTAGATCAGATCCACGATCAGCTTCACCTCGTGCAAACACTCGAAGTAGGCCATCTCTGGTGCATAACCGGCTTCCACCAAGGTCTCGAAGCCGTTCTTGATCAACTCGACCAGACCGCCGCAGAGCACAGCCTGTTCGCCGAACAGGTCGGTCTCGCACTCTTCCCTGAACGTGGTCTCGATGATGCCAGCGCGGCCACCACCGATCGCCGAGGCGTAGCTAAGACCAAGATCATGCGCGTTACCCGAGGAATCCTTGGCAACCGCAATCAGGCAAGGAACGCCGCCGCCGCGTTGATACTCCGCCCGCACAGTGTGGCCAGGGCCTTTCGGAGCGATCATCAGGACGTCGAGATCGGCGCGCGGGTCCAGCAGATTGAAATGCACGTTGAGTCCGTGCGCGAAGATGAGCGCCGCACCCTTCTTCATGTTGTCGTGCAGCTGCTCGCGATAGATGTCGCCCTGCAGTTCATCAGGCGTCAGCATCATCACGAGATCGCCCCACTTCGCGGCATCGGCGACTTCCATCACCTTGAAACCAGCAGCCTCAGCTTTCTTGGCGGAAGCAGAGCCCTTGCGCAGCGCGATCGCGACCTCCTTGACGCCGGAGTCCTTCAGGTTCAGCGCATGGGCGTGGCCCTGGCTACCATAGCCGACGATGACCACCTTCTTTCCCTTGATCAGGTTCAGGTCGGCGTCGCGATCGTAATAAACACGCATGGTTGGTCCTCTTTTGCGGCCACAAGTTGCGCCCGGTTTTAGGGCTACGGATGCCGGGAAACAAGTCCGCTGCAATGCCTTGAATGATGGAAAAACTTCAACGGTCGTCCGGTAGGAAAAGGTGAATAGCGCCGCGCGACAAACACAAGACTATGCCGGAGGCTCGTCGCCTGGCTTACGGCAGAGATAAGTGCCGTGAAGCGGCGCGTGATAGTCCGCAGATACCAGCGCAAAGCCGACGTCCTTCAGCATCCGCTCAATCACCCAGCCAAAGGTCGAATGTTCGTCGCGCATGTGGCTGGCGACCTCGCCGCTTGGGAAGTCGTGGTTGTTGATGTTGAATTCCGCCCATTGCTCGACCGTTCGGTCGGAGCCATCCGGTTCGCGGACGAACACGATGTCGCGCAGAAACAGCTGTCCGCCGGGCTTGACGACGCGGAACATGCGTGACAGCGCGACTGCCTTCCAGAAATCCGGCAGATGATGCAGCGTGAACTCGCTCACGACCAGATCCAGAGAATCCGATGCGAGAGCAAAACTGAGCAGACCGGCCGCCTGAGTCCGGATCGCAACGTTGCCGTCACGCGCCTGGGCCTCGGCCAGAGCGAGCGCTGCCGGCGCAATATCGACCGCATAGACTTCCGCACCCATCCTGGCGGCTTCACAAGCAAGCGTGCCCGTGCCGCAACCGATATCTGCGATCCGCCAGCCGGGCCGCACGCCTAGCTTGGCGAGAGTTGCGCGAGCCCGGCTGCCGCTATCATCGTGATCATAGATCGCGGAGCGCGCAGCAATGAGCGAATCCAATCCGATCCGCCCACGTTCACTGTAAAACCAGTCGCGCGCCAGCATGACCTTACATCCCCTCCGGTCCGCGCCCGATCGCAGCGACACCGGTTCGCGACACTTCGACCAGACCGATCGGCCGCATCAGATCGACAAACTGATTGATCTTCGAGGTGCCGCCCGTAATCTCGAACACAAAGCTCTCATTGGTGGCATCCACCACACGAGCACGAAACACCTCTGCGAGCCGCATTGCCTCGATACGTTGGTCCCCCGAACCCTTCACCTTGACCATGGCTAGCTCGCGCTCGATGGAGCGCCCGGTCAGTGTCATATCAACGACCTGATAAACCGGGATCATGCGGTCGAGCTGATGCTTGATCTGCTGGATCACCATTGGGGTGCCGGTGGTGACGATGGTAATTCGCGAGACGTGCTTCTGATTTTCGGTCTCGGACACCGTCAAGCTTTCGATGTTGTAACCACGACCTGAGAACAGTCCGATCACCCGCGCCAAAACGCCCGGTTCGTTGGCGACCAGCACCGACAGCGTGTGCGTCTCGTTCGGATCGCGGCGCTCTTCGAGAAAGTAGGCGGAAGCGGGCTGGTTCATGGATATGTTCTCAAATCGATATCGTGATTGCCGTCATTGCCGAGCGTAGCCGTTCGTAAAACGGCGTCGTTTCGTTCGCCTGTGCCCCGGCAAGCCGTCTTCACGATGGATGCGCAGATCAAGTCCGCGCATGACGATCTGTGCGTGGCGACACTTCGAGACATTTTCACACCAGCGCCTTGCCGCCGGCAAATGCGGCCGCGGTCGCATCGTCATTGGCTTCCGCCGGCAACAGCATTTCGTTGTGCGCCTTGCCGGATGGAATCATCGGGAAGCAGTTTTCCAGCGCTGCGACGCGGCAGTCGAACAGCACCGGCTTCTTCACCGAGATCATCTCCCTGATCGCGCCGTCGAGATCAGACGGCTTGGTCGCCTGCAGGCCGACACAGCCGAAGGCATCGGCGAGCTTGACGAAATCGGGAAGCGCCTCTGAATACGAGTGCGACAGGCGGTTGCCGTGCAGCAACTGCTGCCACTGCCGCACCATGCCCATGTACTGGTTGTTGAGGATGAAGATCTTGATCGGAAGCTCGTGCTGAACCGCCGTCGACATTTCCTGCATCGTCATCTGCACGGAAGCATCGCCGGCAATGTCAATGACGAGGCTGTCGCGATGCGCCACTTGCACTCCCAGCGCGGCCGGCAAACCGTAGCCCATAGTGCCGAGGCCACCCGAGGTCATCAAGTGGTGCGGCTCCTCGAATCCGAAGAACTGCGCGGCCCACATCTGATGCTGGCCGACCTCGGTTGTGATGTAGGTGTCCCGGCCTCGCGTCGCCTCGAACAGACGCTGGATCGCGAACTGCGGCAGGATTACATCGTCGTTCTTCTTATAAGCCAGCGAGTTGCGCGCGCGCCAGCGCCCGATCTCGAACCACCACGGATCGATTTTAGGATTTTTGCCTTCCGCCTTGAAAGCCTGCAACAGGTCGGCCATCACGCTGCCGGCATCACCGATGATCGGCACGTCGACGCGGATATTCTTGTTGATCGATGAGGGGTCGATATCGACGTGAATTTTCTTTGATCCCGGCGAGAACGCATCGGTACGACCCGTTATTCGATCGTCGAAGCGTGCACCGATGCACAGCATGACGTCGCAGTCATGCATCGCCATGTTGGCCTCATAAGTGCCGTGCATGCCGAGCATTCCAAGCCAGTTCTTGCCGGAGGCCGGATAGGCCCCTAGTCCCATCAAAGTGGACGTAATCGGAAAACCAGTGGCTTCGACCAGCGCGCGCAGCGTCTTCGACGCCTCTCGGCCCGAGTTGATGATGCCGCCGCCGGTATAGATCATCGGCCGCTTGGCATTCACCAGCAGCGCGACAGCCTTGCGGATCTGTCCGGCATCCCCCTTTATCTGAGGCTTGTATGACGCGTGGACATCGGTCTTGCGCGGCGGGTGATAGGTTCCGGTGGCGAACTGCACGTCCTTGGGCACATCGACCACGACCGGCCCGGGGCGGCCGGTAGTCGCCACATAGAACGCCTCGTGCAGCACCTTGGCGAGATCGTTGACGTCGCGCACCAGCCAGTTGTGCTTGGTGCAGGGCCTGGTGATACCGACGGTGTCGCATTCCTGAAACGCATCGTTGCCGATCAGGTGCGTCGGCACCTGGCCGGTGATGCAGACCAGCGGGATCGAGTCCATCAGCGCATCGGTCAGCGGCGTCACCATATTGGTAGCGCCGGGCCCCGAGGTCACGAGCACCACCCCCGGCTTGCCGGTGGAGCGGGCGTAGCCTTCGGCCGCGTGACCCGCGCCCTGCTCGTGCCGCACCAGGACATGCTCGATATCGCTCTGCTGAAAAATTTCGTCATAGATCGGGAGTACAGCCCCGCCCGGATAACCGAAAATGCTTTTGACACCATGGTCAACGAGGGCTCGAACAATCATGGCCGCACCGGTCATCTGATTGGAATCTTGGCGCTTGGTCTGACTCATGGTCGGCTCCGGATTCGCGCAGGCTTCGTGTCCGCCAGCGTCGCAAACAATAAAAAAGGGCCTTGAAGGCCCCCGGCACACCGCCTTCCATTCGGACGGCTCAGCCGTCCCGGGCGGTGCTCCAGGATACGATGATAACGGGGACGAGGTGGCGGATAACAAAGTTGCGCATTTTACAGCTAACGTTCCCAAAGGTTGCGCGGGTTATACGGGGCGGATTTGCGGCCGTCAACGGTGTTTCGATGCAAATAAGCCGGTTTCGGCGGTTTGGAAGGGGGCCGAGGGGCCGGTCGCCTCAGCGCGAAACGTCAACCCCCTTAGTCCAGCGCCTTTCTGGCCTCCTCAGGCCGCACCCAGGCGAACTCTGTCAACTGATGGCGAAACCAGGTGAACTGCCGCTTGGCATAGTGGCGCGTGTCGGCGCGCCCGATCTGGGCGGCCTCCGCCAGCGAAATCTCGCCGCGCAGATGCCGGACCAGCGCGGGCACGCCATGCGCCTTCATCGCCGGCAGGAGCGGGTCGAGACGCCGTTCGGCCAGCGCCGCGACTTCCTCCAGCGCCCCGGCCGCCAGCATCGCATCGAAACGGGCGTCGATCCGCGCGTAGAGCACTTCACGATCCGGAGCAACGAAGACCGCCCTCGCCCGCTCGGGCGGCAGCAACGGCGGTAAGCCATCGCGATGCCAATCGATCAACGAGCGTCCGGTCGCCTCGACCACTTCGAGGGCACGGGCGATGCGGGCGCGGTCGCGCGGTTTCAGACGTTGCGCCGCCGCCGGATCGCGCCGCGCGAGAACAGCATGAAGCACTTCGGCCCCATCACGTTCGAGGCGCGCTCGGACGTCATCGCGCACCTGAGACGGAATCGGCGGCACCGCCGACAGGCCGCGCGTCAGCGCTTTGAAGTAAAGGCCGGAGCCGCCGACGAAGATCGGCACCCGGTTTTGCGCGCGAGCTTCGGCAAGAGCGACCGCTGCATCGGCGACCCACATCCCGGCGGAGCAGTTCACGCTCGCATCGACATGGCCGTAGAGCCGGTGTGGCGCTCGCCCCTCCTCATCAGGGGTCGGCCGCGCGGTCAAGATGCGGAGATCTCGATAGACCTGCATGGAGTCGGTATTGATGACGACGCCGCCCGTCCGTTCGGCAAGTGACAACGCTAACGCAGACTTGCCGCTCGCGGTCGGCCCTGCGATAAGCACGGCATCCGTCGCCTGCCCGTTTACCTCGCCAGAGCTCTCCCCATCCATGTCGCTCGTCGCCACGCTGATCTGCAATCCGGTTAACCCCGCGCTCGATAGCACGGTGCTCGACGGCGCGCGCGCAATTCTGAGCAATGCCGGCCCGGCGCGCTGGCTGTGGGACGAAGTCGCGGCCGACATTCCCTTCGAAAGCGACGAGCCCATTCCGGCCATTGCGCAGCGCCTGCGCGAGGCGCGCGGCGATCTGCCGATCGACGTAGTGATCCAGCCGCAGCTCGGCCGGCGCAAGAAACTGTTTCTGGCCGACATGGATTCCACCATGATCGGGCAGGAGTGCATCGACGAACTCGCCGATTTCGCCGGTCTCAAGGCACATGTAGCAGCGATCACCGAGCGTGCCATGCGCGGCGAAATGCAGTTTGAAACCGCGCTGCGTGAGCGCGTGGCGTTGCTGAAGGGTCTTTCTGTATCAGTCGTAGACGAGGTGCTGGCAAAGCGCATCACGCTGACACCGGGCGGGCGCGAATTGGTCATGACCATGCGCTCCAATGGAGCCTATACCTGCCTGATCTCAGGCGGCTTCACCTTGTTCACCAAAGCAGTGGCCGCCATGATCGGCTTTCAGGAAAATCGCGGCAATACGCTACTGGTCGAAGACGGAAAATTGTCGGGCGCGGCCGCCGAACCGATCGTCGGTCGCGAGGCGAAACTTGCAACTCTGATCGAACTGCGCGATGCCTCCGATCTCGACAATCTTGATACGCTGGCGGTAGGCGACGGCGCCAACGACCTCGGCATGATCCAGCAGGCTGGCCTAGGTGTCGCCTATCATGCCAAGCCCGCGGTTGCCGCAGCGGCAGCCGCCCGAATCGATCACGGCGACCTTACCGCCCTGCTCTATGCGCAGGGATATCGACGCGACGAGTTTGTGAACGCTTGAGTCCATTCAGACTTAAAGCGCAATCAGCCGCCGTCTCCGCTTATTGTTCAGTGATCCACGTCTTTCGCCGCTCCATCGAACGGCGATTGCCCCGACCACGACAACCGCGCTCCGATGTGGTTCGTACCTACTTCAGGCTCAGCGCCACAAACCGCAGTTCGCCGGCGCCGTTCGAAACCATCAGCAACACTGCCTTTTTGCCGTCCTTCTTCAATTGATCGACGCGCTTGCGGATATCGGAAGCGCTACTCACGGCTTCCTGCGCCACCTCTACGATGACGTCGCCGGCGCTGAGCCGCTTCTCGGCCGCGTCGGAATCCGCGTCCACATCGGTGACGATGACGCCCTTGACACTGTCCTTAATCTTGTAGCGCGCACGCAGATCCTTGCTAAGCGTGGCGAGATCGAGACCGAGCGCCTTCTGCGTTACGGGCTTGTCGTCGTCATCAGGCCTGGTCTTGATCGAGACGGGCGTTGCCTTGTCGCTGTCGTCGAGGCGTCCCAGCGTTACCTTCTTGGTCTCTTCCTTGCCTTTGCGAATGATCGTGACCTTGACTGTCTTGCCAACTGCCGTGTCGGCGACAAGGCGAGACAAATCTTTCGGCTCCTTGATGTCCTTTCCGTCGAAAGCGATGATGACATCGCCGGGTTCAATGCCGGCAGGTTTAGCTGGACCTTTATCCTCCACGCCGGCAACGAGCGCCCCGCGGGTCGGTTTGATATTGAGGCTGTCGGCGATCTCGTCGGTGACCTGCTGGATACGGACACCAAGCCAACCTCGACGCAACTCACCGAACTGCCGTAATTGATCGACAACGCCTGCTACCGTCTTCGACGGCACCGCAAAGCCGATCCCGATAGAACCGCCCGACGGCGAGATGATCAGCGTATTCACTCCCACGACCTCGCCCTCGAGATTGAACAGTGGACCACCGGAATTGCCACGGTTGATGGAGGCGTCGGTCTGGATGTAGCTGTCATAGGGGCCGTTGTTGATGTCGCGGTTGCGCGCCGAGACGATCCCGGCTGTAACGGAACCGCCAAGACTGAACGGGTTGCCGATGGCGATCACCCATTCGCCGAGCCGCAACTTGTCGGAATCGCCAAACTTGACGGCGGTCAGCGGATGCGGCGGCTTGAACTTCAGCACTGCGAGATCGGTTTTCTTGTCGACCCCGACGGTTTCAGCCTTGACCTTGGTGCCATCATTCAGAATGACGTTGATCTCGTCGGAATCGGCGATAACGTGATTATTGGTGACCACTATTCCGGCGGCATCGACGATGAATCCGGAGCCGAGCGAGTTTGTCTTGTGCGTTTGCAGGCCGCCATTCTTGCCGCCGCGGCGATTCTTGAAGAAGTCGTCGAAGAACTCCTCGAACGGTGATCCCGGCGGAAGTTGTGGAATCGCGCGGCGGCTCTCGCCACTCTTTGCTTCAACGGTTTGGGTCGTCGAGATGTTGACCACCGCGTCGATCACCTTTTCCGCCACGTCGGCGATGCCATCGGGACCGCGGGCCAGCGCCGGCTCGGATATCATGGCGCTAGCGGCGCTGAGGCATAGCGCGATTAGCAGGGAACGCCGGCGAAAGCTCAACGCGTGAATCGCTCGGATCATGTTTCGAGTCTCTCCTGGAGAAGCATATTGCCGGGCATACACTGCGCCGGACGCCGAACACGCGCAAGCAGCGAAACGGCGCTCGCTGATCCATCGGGATTTCCGATTACGGCAAAAAGCTGGCACCACCTTCACGATACGTTGCAAGCTCAGGCTTTCGAAGCGCTCCCGCCCGTTGGCTCCGGTAGGCTTCCGCCACCGATAGACATAGAAGCGGCGCTCTATCTTTTGGTACGCTGGGTCTTCTTCATGCCGACCGACGGTCTTCGCGCGAAAACCTATGATATTCACTCGCATGATCTCAGCGATCGTCGCGGCGAATGCCTAGAATTACAGCATCACTGGCGGATCAAACTATAGAGTCGGTGGCCGCCAAGAGCCTGCCCCCCTAACGCCTGACCAGCCAGATCAGGATAAGGCCCACGATTGCCGACCCGATACCCACCATCCGCAAAATGTGTTCTGGAGCTGCCAGCGCACTTTTCATCGCTCGCCGCGTCCAATCCGGTGCCGCGGCAAACAGGATGCCTTCAAGCATGAAAAGGATACCGAGACCGATAAGAAAATCGGCGAAGGCGATGGAACCCATCGGCGGCGTCTCCCGGCATCGCGATCTTTCGGGTTTACGGCTTCGCCGCCGATGCCGCAGGCCTGCCGCTTGGATGCCCAAAGAAACGGAAGAAGTCGGAATCGGGCTTCAGCAGGAAGCGGGTAGCGCTGCCCTTCAATCCGTTCTGGTAGGCGGTCATTGACCGGTAGAACGCAAAGAAGTCCGGGGCCTTGTTGTAGGCATCGGCAAACAGACGGTTGCGCTCGCCATCGCCCTGGCCGCGGATCTGCTCGGCCGCGGAATTGGCCTCGGCCACGATCACGGTCGCTTCGCGATCAGCCTTTGCCCGGATCTCCTGCGCTTTCTGACCACCCTGAGCGCGGAACTCGGCGGCCTCCCGTTGTCGCTCAGTCTGCATGCGCTGATAGACCGCCTGACTGTTCTGGTCCGGCAGATCGGCTCTCCGAATCCGAACATCGACGACCGAGATGCCGTATCCGCTGGCCTCCTTGTCGAGCTGGTCGCGGATGCGACCCATCAGTTGTTCGCGCTCATCCCGCACCACCTGGATGAAGGTGACCTCGCCCAGAACACGACGCAGCGACGCATTAAGCAGTGTCGTCAACTGGATATTGGCTGCCTGGACGGAGCCGACGCTTTGGTAGAAGCGCAGCGCATCCTTGATTCGATAGCGCGCGAACGCATCGACAACGAGCCGCTTCTGGTCCGACGCAATGACTTCCTGCGACGCCTGCTCGAGGTCCAGAATTCGTTTGTCGATCTGGATCACGGAATCCACAAACGGCGCCTTAAAATGCAGTCCCGGCTCGGTGACGACACGCACCGGTTCACCCAGTCGCACCAGCAACACCTGATCGGTCTGGCTCACCGTGAAAACGGAACTATATCCCACCACCAGCAAGGCCAGCCCTACCAGTAGCCCGGCAATCCCTAAAACTCCGATTTTCATCGGGCGCTCCCGTTCGTCCTGGCTGGCTGGTTCGCGGTCCCGGCACCACGCGGCGATGTCAATTCGCTCAGCGGCAGGTAAGGCAAGATACCCGGCGACGATGAACCCGGATCGTATACGAGCTTGTCGGCGTCTCCGAGCACATGCTCCATGGTCTCCAGGTAGATGCGCTCGCGCGTCACGTCAGGTGCCGTTTTGTAGGCCTCATAAACCTGCAGAAACCGAGAACTCTGGCCCTTGGCTTCGGCGATGGCCTGTCCCTTGTAGCCTTCAGCATTCTGCACGATCTGCGACGCCCGGCCGCGCGCATCGGGAATAACTCGATTGGCGTAGGTCTGGGCTTCGTTCTGCAGCCGCTCGAGGTCAGCACGCGCCGCCTGCACGTCGCGGAATGAATCGATGACCTGAGCCGGTGGATCGACCTTCTGCATCTGCACCTGCTGAATCAGAACACCGGCACCATATTCATCCAGGGTCTTCTGCATCAGTTCATGCACCGAAGCTTCAATTTTGGTTCGCTCGGACGTTAGAATGGGTTGAATATCCGAACGTCCCACCAATTCGCGCATCGCACTTTCGGCCACCGCTTTGACGGTACCTTCCGGATTCTGGATATTGAACAGGAAGTCACCGACCCCGCCCGGCTTGATCCGCCACAACACCGTGAAATCGACGTCGACGATGTTTTCATCGCCCGTCAGCATCAGACTTTCCTCCGGCACATCACGCATCGTGCTGGTGTTCCGGGCCGGGTCCTGAGCCAGCGTCAAACCGATATTGAGGGTCGAGACACGCAGCGCCTTCGGCAGCAACACGGTCTCGATCGGATACGGCAGATGATAATTGAGGCCAGGCTGCACGGTCCGTACATGCTTGCCGAAGCGCAGCACCACACCGAGTTCTTCCGACTGCACCCGGAAGAAGCCGGACATCCCCCAAATCACGACCGCGCCGACCAGGATCAGCAAGATGCCCATGCCGCTCAGATGTCCGCCTGGCAACAGTTGCCGGATACGTTCCTGAGCCCGACGCAGCAGATCCTCAAGATCCGGTGGCTTGGGTCCAGTCGGCTGCGGGCCGGCTCCCCAAGGCCCTTTCGGACCCTGACCCCACGGCCCCCCGGTTTGATTCTTCCACGGCATCGACACTCTCCTCCGCGCGGATGGGCCTTTAAAGCCTAACCTCGCTCTCCATTCGACCTTATAGGGGACGCTCTCGGCCCTTACAACGCGGCTTGTTAGCTGCAAGGAGCTATATTCGATCAGACAAATGTCAATGCAAACATCAGGGAATGCGGTTAATGCATCCGACGGCGATATGTCACATAAGAATAATCGGCAGTGTCGCCGCTGGCCGCCGTGTTTCGGCAGCGGGCGACTTCGTGCCAGATCGAAGGATCGATCGGCGGGAAAACGGTGTCCCCATCGACTTGGGCATGAACCTCGGTCACTTCGAGGCGGTCGGCTACAGGCATGGACGCGGTATAGATCTCGGCACCGCCGATCACCGCAATCTCAGCGACCGAACGCCGCATGGCATCTCCTTTTGCGATGGCGAGCGCGTCTACCAGCGATCGTGTCACCAACGCTCCGGCCGCCGTAAAGTCCGGATCGCGGGTGATGACGATGTTGGTTCGTCCCGGCAGTGGCCGACGCAATGAGTCGAAGGTTTTGCGGCCCATTACGATCGGCTTGCCGATAGTGATCGCCTTGAAGCGTTGCAGATCGGCTTTCAGCCGCCACGGGATTCCATTGCGCTGACCAATTATACCGTTCTCGGCAACCGCAACCACCAGGGCTATTTCCGGACGCAGGGAGACAATCCCGGTCATACGGCGACCTCCGCCTTGATGTGCGGATGGGGATTGTAATTTTCGAGTTTGAAGTCCTCGTAGCGAAACGCGAAGATATCCTTCACCTCGGGGTTAATTGTCATCGTCGGCAGCGGCCGCTCGGGCCGCGCGAGTTGAAGCCGAGCCTGCTCAAGATGATTCGAATACAGGTGCGCGTCGCCCAGGCTATGTACGAAGTCGCCGGGATTAAGCCCCGTAACCTGCGCAACCATCATCGTCAGCAGCGCATAAGACGCGATATTGAAGGGTACACCGAGGAATACGTCGGCCGAGCGCTGATAAAGCTGGCATGACAGTTTTCCGTTGGCGACATAGAACTGAAACAGGCAATGGCACGGCGGTAGCGCCATCTTATCGACATCGGCCGGATTCCACGCACTGACGATCAACCGCCGCGAATCGGGGTTGTGTTGGATCATGTCAATGACGTTGGCGATCTGGTCGATACTGCGACCGTCCGGCGCGGGCCATGAACGCCACTGCGAACCGTACACCGGGCCGAGATTGCCGTTTGCATCGGCCCACTCGTCCCAGATCGAGACGCCGTGGTCTTTCAGATATTTAATGTTGGTCTCGCCCTTCAGGAACCAGAGCAGTTCATGCACGATCGACCGGAGGGGAAGCTTCTTGGTGGTCAGCATCGGAAAGCCAGAGGCGAGATCGAAGCGCATCTGATGTCCAAAGACAGACAGCGTTCCGGTGCCGGTACGGTCATGCTTCTCCGTACCTTCGCCGAGTATTCGTTTGAGCAGATCGTGATATTGATTCATGCCAGTGGCGCTTTCGGGCGATGAACTTAACGTCGGATCGGTTGATCTGACAGCGCCGCGCCTCATTATACCCGGGAAAATGGATCGCCGAGACGGCAAAAAATGTGCCGTCTGGCACCCTTTTTTCCTCACGTTTTGCAGACTATATTGAAAGCGCCGGTTCGCCGGCTATGGAAATAAATGGCCGCCGCAATAAACCATTCGGACCCGGGGGCAGTACCCGGCGCCTCCACCAGAGCCCGACCCGGCAGATTTCGGGTTCTGGCGGGGGCGAAACAGGATCGACGAGGGCGTAAAGGGCTCGCTTTTTCCCGGTATGGTTCCGCCGTTATCGGGCTATGCAATAGTTGCAAACGACAACTATGCTCCGGTTGCTCAGGCTGCGTAACGCAGTTTGAAAGACCACTCTGAAGTCCTGATGGGTTAAGCTCCGTCAGGCGGGGTTCGGAGGCACCTGGCAACAGAAGCCTCCACTTTAATCCGTTCACCGCTCCAGCCCAACTGGCGACGAGAAACTTACCGGTCCGACCCCAACCGCTGCTGACCTCGCAAGATCGTGGGAGTATCATCGCGAGACGGCGCGAGTCGGCTTAGACGTTCGCGGCGATTTGCGCATACTGCCGAGGCGACGAGACCTAATCGATGCAAACCGATCATATTCGCTACGATTTGCTTACGAGCGACGCAATGCGCGGTGTCCTGCGCCGCGTGCTGATGGACGCCGCCGAGCACGGGCTGCCGGGCGAGCACCACTTTTTCATCACCTTCATGTCGACGGCCGACGGAGTGACGATATCGTCCCGCCTTCTGGCGCAATATCCCGAGGAGATGACCATCATTCTCCAGCATCAGTTCTGGGATCTGACGGTGACCGAAGATCACTTCGAGGTCGGGCTGTCGTTCGGCGGGGTGCCGGAGCGCCTCGTGGTTCCCTTCAGCGCGATCAAGGGCTTCTTCGACCCATCGGTACAGTTCGGATTGCAGTTTGAGCCGGCTGCGACAGAAACAACCGAGACGGAGAAAGCTGAGATCGAGACAAGCGCGAGCGAGACCTCGAGGACGACCCCGACTGCGCCCTCCCCGACGGCGCTGGCCGTTCCGGCCAATCCTTCTCAGCCGGCCGAAACCGAGGACAAACCTAAACCTGGCCAGGGCGCCGAGGTTGTCAGACTGGACCGCTTTCGCAAGAAGTAACCCGGGGTTGCATTTGCCGGATTGTCCTTTCGCGGGCGGAGGATTGGGCTGCGCCCCACAGCGGCATCAAACATAACGGACCGGACCATGGTTGCGTCATCACGCACGGCGAAAACGCGCACGGAAACCGATAGCTTCGGTCCCATCGAAGTTCAGGCAGACCGCTACTGGGGAGCCCAGACCGAACGCAGCCGACAAAACTTCCGCATCGGAGACGACCGGATGCCGATGCCGCTGATTCGAGCGCTCGGCATCGTCAAACTCGCAGCAGCACAGACCAATCGGGAGCTTGGCCTGCTCGACCGCCGGCGCACGAACGCAATCATTCGCGCGGCACGCGAAGTGATCGACGGCAAGCTCGACGAGCATTTTCCGCTGGTGGTCTGGCAGACCGGTTCCGGCACACAGACCAACATGAACCTCAACGAGGTCATCGCCAATCGTGCCAACGTGTTGCTCGGTGGCGAACTCGGCCATAAGAAGCCCGTTCACCCAAACGACCACGTCAACATGAGCCAGTCGTCGAATGATTCATTTCCGACGGCGATGCATATCGCGGCAGCTCATGGCATCGTGTCAGACTTGGTTCCCGCCCTGGCCGCTCTGCTCAAGGCGCTACGCGAAAAAGAAAAGGTCTTCGCTGATATCGTCAAGATTGGGCGGACTCATACCCAGGATGCAACTCCGCTGACGCTCGGCCAGGAATTCTCCGGCTATGCGGCGCAGATCGAGAGCGGTCTGGCCCGACTTCACATAGCACTGAAGGATCTCTATCCGCTGGCGCAAGGCGGAACCGCGGTGGGGACAGGACTGAACTCGAAGCCAAAATTTGCCAAACTGTTTGCGAAAAATGCAGCGCTGCTTACAAAACTCCCCTTCACAAGCGCTCCAAACAAATTTGAGGCGTTGGCTTCAAACGACGCCTATGTTTTCGCTCACGGCGCGATCAATGCAGTCGCAACGGGCCTGTTCAAGATCGCGAACGACATCCGCCTTCTGGGTTCCGGACCTCGGTCTGGCCTCGGAGAGCTGATTCTTCCCGAGAACGAACCTGGGTCATCCATTATGCCGGGGAAGGTCAACCCTACTCAGTGCGAAGCGATGACAATGGTCTGTTGTCGGGTGTTCGGAAACCATACGACCGTGACTGTGGCTGGCAGCCAGGGGCATTTCGAACTTAACGTTTACAAGCCGGTTTTGGCTTACTGTATGATCGATTCCATACAGCTGCTCGCCGACGTCGTGCGCTCATTCACCGAACACTGCATCAAAGGCATCCGTGCCGACGAGCAGCGGATTCGCGAATTGATGCAACGCTCGCTCATGCTGGTCACGGCTCTCGCGCCAAGGATCGGCTACGATAACGCGGCGAAGGTCGCCAAGGCCGCCCACGCTCGCGGATCAACATTAAAGGAGGAGGCTCAGCGGCTCGGCTTTGTTACGGCTGCGGAGTTCGACCGATTGGTGCAACCCAGCAAAATGACCCGACCAGGATAAAATGACCGGTCGGAGTTTTGTAGTTCTATCATTCTCTAACAGGCTGATATTCTAATGATCAGGGTTTCGGCAATTATTATATTCTAATATTGCGTAGCATATTAGACAAAATTTTCTACCCTGCTGCGATGCATCATGGTACATCCCCAATTATAGCCGCTTTTGGCGGAATGAATTTTCGATGTTTGCGGCTGCGCGTTCCCGGCATTCAAGACAGCGGAATTGGTCATGGGGGATGTGATTAACTTAAACAAGCGCAGGAAGCGCGCCGAACGCAAACAGGCGGCCGCCACCGCTGACGCTAATCGCGCGCGCTTCGGCCGCAGCAAAGCCGAGCGCGATCTTTCCGAACAGCGGAGGATGCGAGAACTGCGTTTGCTCGATCAACACCGCATCGACGGCGAGGACGCGTCATGAAATCGCCAGTAGTGAAACGATCGATCGTAGTGGCTGGTCACAAGACAAGCGTGAGCCTCGAGGAAGCATTCTGGAACGGGATGAAAGAAATTTCGAGTCACCGCGACATGACGCTGTCCGAACTCGTCGGGGAAATCGACAGCAACCGCCAACAGGGCAACCTCTCCTCGGCAATCCGTCTCTTCGTGCTGGACTACTTTCGAAGCCGCGCGACGACGTCCGGATCCGAACACAGTCCTAGCCTCGGATAGCAAGCGCGATTCTCCGCAGATCACCGGCGCAATTCTCATCCGTATGTCTGCGAAGGTCCGCGTCACGATAGTGAGCCGGGCTAGGTTGTTTCCCGAATACCGACGTCGGGTACTTTCAGCTACTATTTACCTGCCTTGACGATCTGCCATCGCGCCGATCAGAGGTAGACCGCGAAGTCACCTGCATGCCCGCAGCGCGGTCCACCGACGGTCCGCAGCACCGCTTTCGCAGTTGGACCGAACAAACATCCGGTGAGATCTCATCGTGCGACGATGATGAGGCTTGCCGGAATACAGATGGAGTCAATCATGCAAAACGACGAAAGCGGCGACCGCCGCGGAAAACCAGGACCATTGCGCGAATATGCCGTCGTCAAAAGATCCGTGGTCGTCGGTGGTCACAAGACCAGTGTCAGCCTCGAAGATGCGTTCTGGACCAGCCTGAAGGATATCGCGACACGGCGGGGCATAACCCTTTCCACACAAATTGCTTCGATCGATACCAATCGCAGGACCAGCAACTTGTCTTCGGCGATTCGTCTGTATGTCCTCGAGCATTTTCGCACGCGAGCGGTAAGCACCATGTTCATCGGCGAACGTCAGGCACCGTCAACGCGGCTTGCGCCGCTTGGCCCGAAGTAGCTCCACTCCTGTCGGCTCGGAGCAAATCAGAAGGAATACCCGGACTTGGTCGGGGACACTTCTTCGCGAGTTGACGCACTGGCTTCGTTCCTCCGGGGAGACGGGCGGCCTCAGCGCTGGCGCACCGGCCTTGGCGCCACGAGCTGTGTCTCCACCGGCAAACGCGCAACCGACGGCGGTGTCGGCACACGGGATACCCGGGCGGCAGTCGTCGGACGCCGAGACGGTAGCGGGACAGCCATCCGACCTCTTGCCGCGAACCGCCGAGGATCCCGCTTTGGTCTTGGTGGATGAGTGACGGGTGCTGCGTCCGAAGCCAGTAGACTAGCGGAAAGATTTGAGGGTTCAGCCTGCAGGGATGCCTGCGCCGGGGAAACGCTCGGAGCCGGCTCCAGGCTTTGCTCGATCGAGTCGAGTCTGCGAGACTCGCGATCAATCGACCTCACCGCAAGCCATGAGGACAGCGCCGCGACATCAATAGCCCGGTTTATCGCGTGGGACGGCCCAACTGCGAATATCTGAACTTGCGGACGATCGTTCGCAGACCCGGTCGAGGTTGACGCAAGGCCAGCGCGCATATCGACTTGATCCGACGTGATGTCATAGCCGCCGGAGACAATCGCCTGCGCACCTTCGCCGTCTAACGGCGTTGGGCTAACACGCACACGGCCATCCCTCACCGTGAACGGAATTTGCGCCGATACGACCGACAGCGGACCGGCGGTGAGAGACTGCTCTACGATCTCCTGCAATCTAGCATCGTCCGATCCCCGCTCGACATTGCCATTGATCGCAACTTCGAACACGCGCGGATCGAGCCCTGAAATCCGCGCGTGATCGAGCGTGACCACCCCGTCGCCGGACAACGCTCCCACCATCGCCGACGCGCTGCGGCCCCGGCTGGCGAGTGTGATCCGCGCCGAGATGCGGCCGGCAGGCATCGCCAGCGCACCGTATTGCAATGCTGCCCCCTCGACGTTGGTGAATTGGACGTTCGCATTCAAGGCAACGCCTTCGGCGGTCTGCCCAACATGGAGGCTTGCCGTGGCATCGCCATCGCCGATTTTCCCCTTCATCGCATCGAACGTCAGGGAATGGTCGTCCCCTTTGACAACGCCGCTGACGGGTCTCAATTCAGCGCCTCCCGGCAACGTGCCGCGCAGCGCCGCGAAAGCCAGTTGACCGCGCCAGCCCTCCGGCAGGCCGACATTCAACGGCTCCGCCGGATCACGCCCCCCGAAGTCGACTGCAAGCCCGAACACCGTCGCCAGATCGAGCGTATTGATTCCGAGTTCGCCTTCGAGGCGCCTTTCGTTTCCTAGACTGACCGTAACATGCCCGCGCATACGCGAGTCGCCGATCGCGCTATCGAGATCGCTGAAAATCAGCTTGTCGTCGGCCAGGATGACATGGGACGAGAGCCTGACCTCCTGACCGTCGGGACCGGACGGCTGAAGATTCAGTCGCGGCTTGAGATCGACGCGGTGAACTGTGAGATTAAGGTCCGCCTTCCGATCCGATGACCATGGCTGCACCATTCCTTTTATTTCGGCATCCAGATCGGTTCCTGACATCCTCGCATTTAGCTGAGCCGGGGTACGCCAGGTTCCCGTCGCTGTAGCTTCCAATACAGATGGGTTCGCAACCGCGATCACACGATCAAGACCCAGCAGCATCGGCACGCCCCCGCCGCGCTCCGACGTCAGATTCGTCCGAAGCGTCACCTCGCTGCGTGCCAATACATCAAAATCGGCGGCGCGTACCGCCGCGAGTGAAGGTGCTGCAACCAGTGACAGTGAGCCTTTCAGTTGCGGCAGATTGACGTCGAGTGTAGCGCTGGCATCTGCCTTGTTGTTGTCGGCAAGGCTCTTACCAACGTTGAGCGTGAGGCGAAGCTGGGCAGCCCCCGCGGCCGCCGGTATCGCATCGAGGCGCGCCGCAACGCTCGGTGCGAGCGGAGCAATCACGCTCGCCATAGGGGCAACCGACTCAGATGTCGCATTCAACGATAACTTCCCGGTGGTATTGATGCGGTCGAATGCACCGGAGCTATCGATCATGAGTCCGCCGGAGGAGCCGACTTTCAATTGTTCGAGCGAGATTGCCGTTGGCCCATAACTCAGTTCGGCGAGAAATGGACCGAACTCCCGTGTCGCCCACATCGCGTGATCAACATTTAAGGACAATCGTCCCTCACTGGGCCAACTGTCTTGCAATGCCGCGACCGCGCGCACCAGACTTGCCGCCGCATCAAGATCGAGACGATCCGCTTTGAGTTCAGCTTCGGCCCGCGTACCGTTCTCCGGTGTCAAATCGACAAACGCCAGCCGCCCTTCAACGCTGCCACCCTCGATATCGGCCTTGAGCTGTTCGAAGACCACCTGGCTTTGATCAGCAGTCAACTTGCTTTGCACATGCAGCGGCTTTCGGCTCAGATGAGTGACTTCGCCACGGCCCTGCAACCATGCGATGAAAGTATCGGGATCAGACGATTCAACGTCGAGTGCACCGTTGAGTCGCGGCGACGGTCCGGGCAGCAGGATCGCGCCGTTAACAGCCATACGCGTGGCGCCGGGAGCGTGGAATTCCAGCCGGCTGATCGTCCATGAAGCAGCGTCGCTGCGTAAGTCAGTGCTGAAATTTTGTATCGGGCGGCCGCCCAGCATGATCTGGTCGGCGCTGATCTCTATGTCGGCGGCGAGCCATGGTTTCGGGATTTTTGTTAGATAACGTTGCATTGTCTGCAACATCTTTGCGGGATCGGCCTGTTCCTTGGCAAACAGGCGGTCGGCGTCGAGTTGACGCGCGGAGAATGCAGCGCGAAGCCGGGGCGACGAGCCGAAACGAATGTCTCCTTTGCCTGTGAGCCTCAGCGCAGAGTCGGCATGACCATAACTAGCATCAACCTGCTCGAGACGCGCGCCTTTCGGATCTGCTTTTACGTTGGCCGATACACGCCATGGTCTTTGAGAGGGGGCGACCGAAAAGTTTTTGCCGACAGATTCCCCAGCACCTGCCAGCGTCAGCGCGCCATCGAAGCGCGGGATCTGTTCGTCGAATGACAAGATCCCATCGACGTCGATGAACTCCGCCCGCGTTCCGGGATCGATCGCGACGTGAACACGGCTGGCACCGCCGGCACTCGCCTGTGCGAGCGAAATTTGGAAGGGATATCGCGTTCCTGACAACACGAAATTGCCGTCGCCGCGCACGGAAGCTCCCGATGGCCGCACCTCTCCACTGAACGCGATGTCGTTCAATTCCAAAGTGCTGCGGCTTGCAGCATCATGAAGCGCTACGCGGCCGGTGAGATTCAACTGATCAACAGAAAGCGAGCCGAAATTGAGCGATAGTGGCCAGCCCATCCGCTCTCTGTCATTGAGACCGAGGTCGAGCGCAACACCGTTGATCGTCAATTCGGTTGCGCGCCACTCTCCACGCATCAGCGAACCAAGGCTGAATTCGACGGCGAGACTGTCGGCCTGTACCTGTCCCGGATCGTTCGGCCTTCCAACGAATACCGACTCAAGCCGCAATGACGGCGACGGCAGCAGCCGGGCGTCGATCCTACCCTCGACCCGCACCGGCGCGCCGATCACGCGCGCCGCCTCTGTCTCGAACTGGGACCGAAACCGGCTCCAGTCGATGAAATGCGGCCCGATCAGCGCGGCGATGAGCGCAACAATGAATGTAATCGCCAGGCCGAGCAGCGTCGTCTGCACGGTGTCCCCCTCTGACCCTTCCGACAGAATTGCATTCGTTCGGGTCGCCCTTCCGCAAATGGTAGACCCGGGTTCGTGCTTCCGGACTCCGCGAGGCGCACTAAAACGAATGCCGTATCCTTATACTAATAACAACTGTGGCAAAGTCGCAGCGACGGCAGGCAGCGCATTGTTCCTGGAAGGGGCGGCGCAGACAGTGCGAAGCGATGATGGCGGTCAAGTGATCCATCATCGCGCACCGACCTGTTCTGGCTCGAACTGGGGAATCGGCCTCGATTACATGAAAGCGTGCCCGCGCCTCCCGCGTTCATGGCCGAATCCCATTTGCGCTATTTGCGGGAAATCGCCTGGACGGCCCAATTGTAGATCCAACTCTTCGGATTGATCGACGAAAAGCATCTGCGTGAGGGAGAGGAAATTACAACACGCTCACCGAGAAGCCTCTCGGCAACCTCCGAACGATGACGCTTCACGTCGAGATGGCCGCCCGCTGTCCCCCTCGCCTCCGATAGCGGTGCCCACTTCAGGCCGTCGTTGCCCTTGCAGCATCGCCGCGCGTCCCCGAGGGCACAGCGCCGGACAATCGCGATGCCCTCGACACCCCAGGTTAAAACCCGCGCGCTATGCGCCGGGTCGGCCGCGCAACAACCCGACCACCGCTGAAACCACTAACAGAATCAGCGCGATGAAAAAGATGATCTTCGCGATTTCGATCGAGGCGCCCGCGATACCTCCAAAGCCCAAAACGCCGGCAATCAATGCAATGACCAGGAACGTCACTACCCAATTCAACATGATCTGGCCTCCATTTTTGCGCGCTTTGCGCGTGACTGAAAAACAATCCGTCACCGGAACAATAGTTCCGCCCGGTCCTACACGAGAAAGTTCTGAAAATGAGCGGCTTTTGGGGAACAAAACGTCGAACGCGGCGAGATCATTCCATTGGCTTGGACGCAGAAAAGCCGATACGAAGCGCGTCACCCCTATATATTTCATTGATCCGACTAAGAGGCTCTCCCCTTCGCTGGCCAGCAGTGTCATCGTGGGGAAAGACGATTCGCATGACCGATCCAGGTAGACTGATCCATAGCAACGTTTCCGAGCACCAGCCCGCCGCCGGCGGCATCGCTGCGCGCGCGCGGGCCGCAGCAACGCCACGATATCTGAGCGGGCTCAATCCGGAACAGCGCGAGGCCGTGGAAACGCTGGACGGACCGGTTCTGGTGCTGGCCGGTGCGGGAACAGGCAAGACCCGCGTGCTGACGACCCGCATCGCGCATATTCTCAGCCAGGGCCGCGCCCGCCCTGGCGAGATCTTGTCGGTGACTTTCACCAACAAGGCCGCTCGCGAGATGAAGCATCGTCTCGGCCAGATGCTCGGGCAAGCAGTCGAAGGTATGCCGTGGCTCGGCACCTTTCATTCCATTGCGGGCCGGATCCTGCGCGTTCATGCCGAACTGGTGCAACTCAAATCCAACTTCACGATTCTCGATGTCGACGATCAAATCCGCCTGCTCAAACAGCTTCTGCAGGCCGACAACATCGACGACAAGCGCTGGCCCGCACGGATGCTGGCCGGGTTGATCGACGGCTGGAAGAACCGCGGACTGACGCCCGCACAGGTGCCATCGGGCGAAGCCTCCGTATTCGGCAACGGTCGCGGCGGCAAGCTTTACGCCGCCTACCAGGCGCGGTTGAAAATCCTCAATGCAGTGGACTTCGGTGATTTGCTGCTGGAGAATGTCCGGTTGTTTCGCGAGCATCCGGACGTGCTGCGGCAATACCAGAACCGCTTCAAGTTCATCCTTGTCGACGAGTATCAGGACACGAACGTTGCGCAATATCTATGGCTGCGGTTGCTGTCGCAGGCGCCGCCTTCATCGCAAGCGCATTTTCCCGCTTCCTCTCCGGGAGAGGATCCGAGCCCGCGCACGGCCCAGCCCAAAAACATCTGCTGCGTCGGCGACGACGACCAGTCGATCTACGGCTGGCGCGGCGCCGAGGTGGATAACATCCTGCGCTTCGAGCACGATTTTCCAGGCGCCAAGGTGATTCGACTGGAGCGTAATTATCGCTCAACCGGCCATATCCTCGCCGCTGCCTCGCACCTGATCGCGCATAACGAAGGCAGGCTCGGCAAGACATTACGTACCGAGGATATCGACGGCGAGAAGGTCACCGTCACCGGCTCCTGGGATTCCGAGGAGGAAGCCCGAGCCATTGGCGAGGAAATCGAACAGCTCCAGCGCGCCGGCGAAAAATTGAATGAAATCGCAATTCTGGTGCGCGCCTCATTCCAGATGCGCGAGTTCGAAGACCGCTTTGTCACGCTTGGCCTGCCCTATCGCGTTATCGGCGGTCCTCGCTTCTACGAGCGCGCCGAAATCCGCGACGCGCTCGCCTATCTGCGCCTCATCAACTCGCCAGCTGATGATCTTGCCTTCGAGCGCATCGTTAATGTGCCCAAACGTGGCCTGGGCGATGCCACCGTCCAGACGCTGCATGGCATCGCGCGAAAGCGGCAGATCCCGCTCAGCGAAGCGGCCCGCACCGTTGTCGAAACCGACGAGTTGAAACCGAAAGCGCGCGGATCGCTGCGCGCTTTGGTCGAGAGTTTCGACCGGTGGCGCGTGCAGCGAGAGGCCATACCGCACACCGAACTTGCCGAGATCGTGCTGGACGAGAGCGGCTACACGGAGATGTGGCAGAAGGATCGCTCGGCTGATGCTGCTGGTCGCCTGGAGAATCTGAAAGAACTGGTACGCTCGATGGAGGAGTTCGAAAACCTGCAAGGCTTTCTCGAGCATATATCTCTGGTGATGGATCGCGACGGCGGCGCCGACGAGGATGCCGTCTCGGTCATGACGCTGCATTCCGCCAAAGGGCTCGAATTCGACAGCGTCTTCCTGCCAGGCTGGGAGGAAGGTCTGTTTCCCCATCAGCGCGCGCTGGATGAGCAGGGACGCTCTGGTCTCGAAGAAGAGCGCCGCCTCGCGCACGTCGGGCTGACACGGGCGCGCCGACGCGCAAAGCTCTATTTCGCTACCAATCGCCGTATCCATGGCTCATGGTCGACGACGATTCCGTCCCGCTTCCTCGACGAACTGCCGGCTGAAAACGTCGAGATCACGGAATCGAAGGGTGGGTCGGGATGGGGCGGAACGGGCGGTTACGGCCCCTCGCGGTTCGACAACATCGAGGCGTTTGGCTCGAGCTATGCAACGCCTGGCTGGCAACGCGCACAGGCCAATCGCGGTCGGGGCGGATTTAATGAGACCAATGCACCCTATGCTGCGAGCCGACCGAAGTCGAAGTACACGCCATTGACCATCGAAGGCGAACTGGTCGCGAAATCTACCGGCACGACATCCGAGTTCTCACTTGGCGACCGGGTCTTTCACCAGAAATTCGGCTACGGAAAAGTGGCGCGGATCGATGGCAACAAGCTGACCATCGCTTTCGAAAAAGCCGGCGACAAAAAGGTGGTCGATAGCTTTGTGAAGCGGGTGTAGCCGAATTGCGAACCACCGCACGTGTTCTTATCTAACCTCCATTCCATCATCCTGCCATTCGACGCGATAGCATCTTCTCGTCGTCCCTTTTCCACCAGCTTACAGCGTGTCAAGCTCGCATGTCGCCCATCATATCTATTTCCGGCTTGTCGAAGACCTACGCGTCCGGCTTCGCAGCACTGAAGAGCATCGACCTCGATATCAAACGGGGTGAGATTTTCGCACTGCTCGGCCCTAATGGCGCCGGCAAGACAACGCTCATCAGCATCATTTGCGGCATCACCAACGCGTCCGCAGGTCAGGTGCGGGTCGACGGTCGGGACATCCGGCGCGACTATCGAACTACCCGCGCGCTGATCGGCCTGGTGCCGCAGGAACTGCATACTGATGCGTTCGAAACGGTCTGGGCAACCGTGAGTTTCAGCCGTGGGCTGTTCGGAAAGCCCAAGAACCCGGCCCATATCGAGAAGGTCCTGAGAGATCTCTCGTTGTGGGACAAGAAAGATAGCAAGATCGTCACGCTGTCCGGAGGCATGAAACGACGTGTTATGATTGCGAAGGCCCTTTCACACGAGCCGCAAGTGCTGTTTCTCGACGAGCCCACAGCGGGGGTCGATGTCGAATTACGGAAAGCCATGTGGGAGATGGTGCGCGCGCTGCGAGCCTTGGGCGTCACGATCATTCTGACGACGCATTACATCGAAGAAGCTCAAGAAATGGCGGACCGTGTCGGCGTCATCAATAGGGGCGAGATCATTCTCGTCGAAGAAAAGGCAGCGCTGATGCAGAAGCTCGGCAAAAAGCGGTTGAAGCTTCATTTGCAGTGCAAGGTCGAAGCCATACCTGCAACGTTGGCGGCTTACAATCTCGAACTTGCCGCAGACGGAATGCAAGTGATCTATACCTATGATACCCAAAGTGAGCACACCGGCATCACCAGCCTGCTGAGCGATCTCCGTGCCGCGGGTATCAGATTTTCCGACCTCGACACCACTGAAAGCTCGCTGGAAGAGATCTTCGTCAGCCTGGTAAGGACCTGACCATGAATTTTGGAGCCGTGCAGGCGATTTACAAGTTCGAAATGGCGCGCACTTGGCGCACGCTGCTGCAAAGCATCGTGTCACCGGTGGTTTCGACCTCGCTTTATTTTGTGGTGTTCGGCGCGGCAATCGGATCGCGCATCACTCAGGTCGAGGGCGTCAGTTACGGCACTTTCATTGTGCCCGGACTCATAATGTTGTCGGTGCTGACGCAAAGTATCACCAACGCATCGTTCGGGATCTACTTCCCAAAGTTCATAGGCACCATTTACGAGATACTGTCGGCGCCGGTCTCCTATTTCGAGATTGTCCTCGGCTATGTGGGGGCGGCTGCGACCAAATCGATTATTCTAGGCCTGATCATTCTGGCCACCGCCGGTCTGTTCGTGCCATTGCACATTCATCACCCGATATGGATGCTGACCTTTCTGATATTGACCTCAGTGACCTTCAGTCTTTTCGGCTTCATCATCGGGATTTGGGCCGACGGTTTCGAGAAACTGCAGATGATTCCGATGTTGATCATCACGCCGCTAACATTCCTCGGAGGAAGTTTTTATTCGATCAACATGCTGCCGCAGACTTGGCAAACCCTCGCGCTTTTTAATCCCGTCGTCTATCTCATCAGCGGATTCCGGTGGAGTTTTTACGAGATTGCTGACGTCAGCGTGTCCGTGAGTATTGGCATGACAGTCGGTTTTCTTGCGGCCTGCATGTTGATGGTATGGTGGATATTCAGAACCGGCTATCGGCTTAGACATTAAATTGTGATGCGCAAACGCAGACCGCGACGGGTTCAACCCCCGACCGCGGTCTGCTCATACGTCATACGGGAAATCCTTATCAACGGTAGCAGTGGAAATGCCCGTGCTTCCAATAACCACGGCATCGATGCCCCCTTCGGTATCCGCGATCCGGAATGCCGAGCACGCCGTTGACGCCGCCCACGGCACCCCCGACGCCGGCGCCAATCGCGCCGCCGATTGCGCCACCCACCGGCCCTGCCGCACGATGACCCTCGTACGCGCCTTGGTTGGCACCACGCTCCATGCCATTGAAGACGCCCTGAGCATGCGCTTGATGCGGAATGGCGAATAGGGCCAGCGCCGCTGCAGCAGCGGCTACCGCGATCCGCAATCGGAAAGAAGGCTCGGTTGGCAATGCTATGGTTCTCATCCTCATCGGCGTTTCTGTCCTTATTTTGAATCTAGCTAGGTTGCCCCAACAGGCCGTGATCGCTGGATCTGAGGTGATATAATGTGGAATCCCGCCGAAAGTTCCAAGCCGTGCGCGAGGGCGCTTTCCAAGGTCTCACCCGACTTTTCCTCCCCGCCGCCTTGGTCGTGCCGCCTCGTGAGTTAACGATGACGCAAACCCGCTACTGGAAGCACATCCTGTTTGAGCGCATATATGGCTCGGGGACGTAGGCTGAAGTCGAGGCCGAGGTAATGCGCAAGTTTCTTATTCCTGTTTCCGCTCTGCTGTTTCTCGCCGCTGGTAGCGTCGCCCACGCAAAGGTGTCCATTGTGGTCGACAAGGACAATCAGCAAATGACCGTTTCCGTCGACGGCGTTGAACGCTATCAATGGCCGGTCTCGACTGGAAATCCGTCGCACGAAACTCCGAATGGAAAATTCCAAACTTTCCGGATGGAAGCCGACCATTTCTCCAAGGAGTTCGACGACGCGCCGATGCCGCACTCGATCTTCTTCACCAAGATCGGTCATGCCATCCACGGCACGTTCTCCGAGGGCAGCCTCGGCGTCCCCGTCTCTCACGGCTGCGTCCGTATCTCGCGCGCCAACGCCAGCACACTGTTCTCTCTCGTGAAGACAGAGGGCGTCCTCAACACCACCGTCACACTGACTGGATCGTCGCGCGTGGCGCTGGCGCGCAATCCTCGTAGCAGGCGGCAAACCGATGTCGCCCGTCGCGATCCGGCGTCGGCCTATCAATCTTACGATGCCGCCGGAAATCCGGTCGATCTGACGCCCGGACAGATCGCACCCGGTCGCCAGCCGCAAGCCACCGTTCGCGGCGACGACGGCTATATCTATCCGGCGGACGGCAGTTCCAACGATCAGCGTTATCCTGCTCCGCGCGGTTATCGTCGCGGTGCGCAGAACGTTCCTCAACCACAGCAATACTACTACGGCGATCAAACAGGCTACGGATACGCGCAGCCTCAGGTCTATGCGCCACGACCCTATCGGTCGCGTGGCCTGTTCTCTGGCTTCGACGACTGACCGCTACTATCTTCACCATTGCGCTGTTACCGCCAACGCAGAGCGTGTCATCAGGCTGAACTCGGCTCTTAAGCCTTGTGCCGTCCATCGGACTTTCCGATAAGAGCTTGAAGGACGGCAGTCAGACCGTCTGAGGACTTTGAAGCGGATATGTCAGACACTGACGTCGTTATCATCGGCGCAGGCCACAACGGCTTGACGTGCGCGGCCTATCTCGCAATGGCCGGACTCCGCGTCAGAGTCGTGGAGCGGCGCAAGGTGGTAGGCGGCGCAGCGGTGACCGAGGAATTCCACCCAGGTTTCCGCAATTCGGTCGCGGCCTACACCGTCAGCCTGCTCAATCCGAAAGTCATCGCCGACCTGCAGCTTCACGACCACGGCCTGCGGATCGTCGAACGCCGCGCGCAGAACTTCTTGCCCGCTCCCGACGGCCGCTTCCTGCTCACCGGCGAAGGCCGCACCCGGGCATCGGCGGCTCGCTTGAGCGAACGGGATGCAAGCGCGATCGGCGATTTCATGCGCGAACTCGAAGAGATCGCCGACGTTGTCCGCCAATTCGTGCTCCGCGCGCCACCAAATCTCGTTGAGGGGCTTGGCCTCAAGGCGGCGCACGAGTTCGTCAACGCCGCCGGAACGGTGGGTATCTTGCGCGGGCTTTCGCTGGAGCAGCAACGCAGCCTGCTCGATCTCTTTACGCGATCGGCAGGAGACATGCTCGACGATCGCTTCGAAACCGATCTTATCAAGGCTCTGTTCGGCTTTGACGCCATCGTCGGCAACTATGCGAGTCCCTACGCGGCCGGCTCGGCCTACGTGATGCTGCACCATGCTTTCGGGGAAGTGAACGGCAAGAAGGGCGTTTGGGGACACGCCATCGGCGGCATGGGCGCGATCACCCAGGCGATGGCAATGGCCGCCCGCGCGACCGGTGTGGAAATCGAAACGAACGCAGGCGTGCGTGAGATCGTTGTCGAAGGAAAGCAGGTAGCAGGTACCGTGCTCGACGACGGACGGACGATCCGCGCAAGATATGTCGCGGCGAACGTCAACCCAAAACTACTGTATACGCGGCTGTTGCCCGCAGACGCGCTGCCCGCCACCTTTCTGACCCGCATCAAGAACTGGCGCAATGGCTCCGGGACATTCCGGATGAACGTCGCGCTCTCCGCCCTCCCCTCATTCTCCGCCTTGCCGGGCGCCGGCGACCATCTCAGCGCCGGTATCATCATTGCACCCGGTCTCGACTACATGGACAGCGCCTGGCGTGACGCGCGAAAGTTCGGCTGGAGCCGCGAACCGGTGATCGAGGTTCTGATCCCCTCGGTGATCGACGATTCCCTCGCACCGCCCGGCCGCCATGTGGCCAGCCTTTTCTGCCAGCATGTCGCGCCGCAATTGCCTGACGGCGCGTCTTGGGATGACCATCGCGATGAGGTCGCCGACCTCATGATCGCGACCGTCGACCGCTACGCGCCGGGCTTTACCGCCAGCGTGATCGGCCGGCAGGTCCTGTCACCGCTCGACCTCGAACGCGAATTTGGATTGCTGGGCGGCGATATCTTCCACGGCGCGCTGACGCTGAACCAATTGTTTTCGGCCCGGCCGATGCTGGGCTACGCAGATTATCGGGGCCCGCTGAAGGGGCTCTATCACTGCGGCGCCGGCGCGCATCCCGGCGGAGGTGTCACAGGCGCACCCGGTCATAACGCCGCCCGCGCCATCCTGCGGGATCACCGGGCGCTGTTCGCTCGCCGCTAACAATCAGCACCACATAGACTATCGCCAGCGAAGCCAATTCCGACCACAACCCAAGCCGATGCCGAGGCGACGGATAACGCTGTCGAAAACCCTGTGCGAAACCGAGGATCAGACTGTGGAAATCCTGTGGATATCTTTGTGGAAAGCTTCCGCATCCCCGGCCGCCCTTCGTGACAATCGCGACGCCTGTCGCCGTCACTCCGCCCACGCCTTCCGGCCCGCGCATTTTCCATCGTCTAAGTTTCCGATTTGCACTAAAGCAAAGGCCTGACGAAAGCAGGCAAGTTCTGGGGGGTGAGGTGCTACAAATTCTTGGCCGGGTTTTTCTGGCGATTCTTGTCCCGACTTATCTCGGTTATGTCGGCGCATCGTTGAATATGTTTGACGTCTACCTGCTCGTGGCCGCCTCCTGGTCGCTGTGGGCCTATGGGCAACCGGGACCGCAAGAGCTCTGGGAAAGCGGCGGCATCATCGCAATTATAAAGGGCTGGCTTGTCATGGTGTTCGCCATTCTCCTGGTCGCCGGACCGGCCTATGGCATCGGCTATCTCATTTCCAAATATGTATGAGGCCCTGCGGGATCTCCGTTCCCCTTTCCGCTTCTCATGAAATCCGAGGCGGAGCTATGATCTTGATTTAATGCGTTTTCTTCACGCGAACCGGTCCACTTCGCTCGAAAACGCTATGGACCCCGGGCTGTCGATGACAAATGCCATTTCGCCGGCAACAAGCTGCGCCGCCTTCGCCATCGGGGCAGAGCAGATCGCGCGTCGGGTCGTCGATCTCCTGACCGAAAGCCTTGAGGATAGCGAGGCCGCGGTTACCGCATTCGAACGCAGCGACGGCTGCTGGAGCATCGCGGTCCACTTCGCCGATCCGCCGGACGAAAAACGAATCCGCGCGCTGATCGCTCTCGCCGCTGGCGATGAGATCGCCCGGACCGTCGTCTTCGATAGCGTTGCCGCCAGGGACTGGGTCGAGGCCAGCCTTGAAGGGCTGGCTCCGGTCCCCGCTGGCCGCTTCATCGTCCACGGTCGGCACGACCGCGCACGCGTCCCGCCGAACAAGCTGAGCATCGAGATCGAGGCCGCGCTGGCATTCGGCACCGGCCATCACGGCACCACCCGGGGCTGTCTGCTGTTGCTCGATCAGGTACTGCGCGCCCGGATGCCGCGGCGCGTTCTCGATCTCGGCGCTGGCACGGGCGTCCTGGCCATCGCCGCGGCCAAAGCGCTGCGTCGGAACGTGCTGGCCAGCGACATCGACCCGCGTTCCACGTCCGTGGCAAGAGAGAATGCCGTATCGAACGGCGTCGGCAATCTTGTCGAGGCAATCTGCGCGACCGGCTTTTCCGCGCCGTCGTTTCGCATGCGCGCGCCGTTCGATCTGGTGCTGGCGAATATCCTTGCCAATCCGCTGCGGCAGATGGCCCCGGCCATGGCGCGTCACCTCGCGCCTGAAGCCATGGTGATCCTCTCGGGGCTGCTGCCGCAGCAAACTCGCGGCGTCATCGCGGCCTACCGCGCGCAGGGGCTGGTGTTGATCCGGCAGATCCGGATCGACGGGTGGTGCAGCCTGCTGATGCAGAACAGACGATGACCCCCCGGCTGCGTTGCGCAGCCCTGCCCTCGATCCTATGATGCCGGGACAATGTTCGAGGCCCATTTCCAGACATTCGAGGACCCCGAAGGCGGCGTCGCGCTGACCGCCCGTCTCGCCGCGTTTCGCGAGGAGCTGGTGCGGCGGCAACTGACAGGCTTCGTGATCCCGCGCGCGGACCGGCAGCAGAACGAGTATGTCCCGCCTTCCGAGGAGCGGCTGGCGTGGCTCACCGGCTTCACCGGATCGGCCGGCCTTGCCGTCGTGCTCGCGACGGAAGCTGCCGTATTTGTCGACGGCCGCTACACTTTGCAGGCGGCGCAACAGGTGGACGTTCGGGCCTGGAGCATCGCTTCGCTGGCCGATCCGCCCCCGGAAAGCTGGCTGGCGGAGCATCTCACGGCGGACGATCGCCTTGGTTACGATCCATGGCTGCACACCTCGGCGGCGGTCGAACGTCTCGCGACGGCTTGCACGAAGGCGGGCGCCGAACTCGTTCCGGTGGAGAGCAACCCGGTCGACAGCATCTGGACCGACCGACCCGCGCCTCCGCTCGGCCCGGTAACGATCCATGGCGCGACGTTCGCCGGCGAAGCCGAGGCCGACAAGCTCGCGCGCATCCGCACTGAGATGACAAAGCTCGGCGTCGATGCGCTGGTGTTGTCGGATTCCCATGCGGTGGCGTGGACCTTCAACATTCGCGGCGCCGATGTCTCGCATACGCCGCTGCCTCTGTCCTACGCCGTGGTGCCGAAGGATGGCCGTCCCACGATCTTCATCGACACCCGCAAACTTTCCAACAGCGCACGCGATCATCTCGAGCGCAACGCCGAGGTCCGCGAACCTGATGAGCTGACCGACGCGCTGACGCAGACGGCCCAATCCGGCGCGGCCATCGCGCTCGACAAAGCCACCGCCGCCGACGCGTTGAGCCGCCTGATCACATCCGCCGGCGGAAAGCCGGTGCGCGGCAACGACCCCGTTGCGCTTTTGAAGGCGGTGAAGAACCAGACCGAGATCGAGGGCGCCCGCGCCGCGCATCGGCGCGACGCCGTGGCGCTGGCGCGGTTTCTCGCCTGGATCGACCGCGAGGCGCCGAAGGGCACGCTGACCGAAATCGACGCGGTCGAGGCACTGGAAACCTTTCGCCGCGAGACCGGCGCGCTGAAGGACGTCTCCTTTCCCACCATCTCGGGCACCGGGCCGAACGGCGCCATCGTCCACTACCGCGTCACCCGCATGAGCAACCGCCGCATCGTGCCCGGCGATCTGCTGCTGATCGATTCCGGCGGGCAATACGAGGACGGCACCACCGACGTCACCCGCACCATCGCCATCGGCACGCCGACCGACGAGATGCGCGACCGCTTCACCCGCGTGCTGCGCGGCCACATCGCCATCGCCCGCGCGATGTTTCCTGATGGCACCACCGGCGCGCAACTCGACACGCTGGCGCGGCAGTTTCTCTGGCAGGCCGGCATCGACTTCGACCACGGCACCGGCCACGGCGTCGGCAGCTATCTGTCGGTGCATGAAGGCCCGGCGCGGATTTCGAAACTCGGCACCACACCGCTGAAGCGCGGCATGATCCTGTCCAACGAGCCGGGCTATTATAAACGTGATGGGTTCGGCATCCGGATCGAAAATCTGGTGCTGGTCACGGCCGCGGAAATTGCGCATGCCGAGAAACCCATGAACGGCTTCGAGACCCTGACGCTGGCGCCGATCGACCGCCGCCTGATCGATCACCGCATCAGCAAGAAAGAGCTGATGTGGCTTAACGACTATCACGCCCGCGTCCGCCGCGAGGTGCGCCCGCATCTCGACGAAGCCACGAAACTCTGGCTCGACGCAGCGACCGAGCCGCTGCCGTAGCGCGCGCGAGGCTTGCCTCGTTCGCGTCACGAAAACTCGCGTGACGTTTGCGCCATTCGCGCAAAATATTCAACGTCGATCTCCTGCCTGCGCTCCTGACGCTAGTTAAAACGTAACCCTGCCATTAAACCGTCTCTGTTCCGGCTCCGATTGTCTGTAGTGAGCATCTGTGGGCCTAGCGTAGATCAAATGCGCTCACAGAACGCATCCGGCGTGACCTTACGAGGGCTCGCCAGTCGGGGAGGCTCAGATGCAAAACGGAATTTCTCCAGATCACATACTGCAAATTGGCTTTGGGTTCTGGCCAGCCAAGACATTGTTGAGCGCGGTGGAACTAGGGCTCTTCTCGCTGCTTGCGGACGGCCCCAAAACCGGCCTCGAACTGCAACGCGCCATGGGTCTGCATCCGCGCGGGACGTATGATTTTCTCGATACCCTCGTCGCGCTCGGATTGCTGCGGAGGGACGGCGCCGGTGAAACTGGCAGATACGGCAATACGCCATCAACCGAGCTATTCCTGGTCGAGCGGAGCCCACAATACATCGGTGGAATCCTTAAGATGGCGAACGCGCGCCTATATCGGTTCTGGGGCAATCTCACACCGGCATTGCAGACTGGAAAGCCTCAAAACGAGATCAAGGAGACAGGCAAGTCCATGTTCGGCGAGCTCTATGCGGACCCGGCGCGCCTGGAGCAGTTCATGGACGCGATGAGCGGCATCTCGATGAGGAATTTCACGACGTTTGCCGAGAAGTTCGATTTTTCCAAACATAAGACGCTGGCCGATATAGGCGGCGCAACCGGGCAGCTTTCGGCCATCATCGCGGCGCGGCATCCGCACATGCAATGCCGGACCTGCGATCTCTCAGATGTGCGGCCGATCGCCGAACGGCGCTTGAGGGAGTGCAATCTCGGCGGCAGGGTCACCGCCGAGACGATCGACTTCTTTGCTGATGAATTTCCCAAGGCGGATATCATCACAATGGGAATGATCCTTCACGACTGGAACCTCGAGAACAAGAAAATGCTGATCGCCAAGGCCTACCGTTCATTGCCAACCGGCGGCGCACTGGTCGCCATTGAAAATATCATCGACGATGAACGCAGGCAAAACGGCTTCGGTCTCATGATGTCTCTGAACATGTTGATCGAATTTGGTGAGGCGTTTGACTTCACTGGCGCCCAGTTCACCGAGTGGTGCAAAGAGGCAGGGTTCAGTCGCTGCGAGATTATTCCGTTAGCAGGACCTGCAAGTGCAGCGGTGGCTTACAAGTAGGGGCTTCGCATTGCTACTCCTTGAGCCAGAAATAAGTCTCGATTCATAAATGGTCTTTCGGAAGCCGTAGATCTTTACCTCTCCCCTCAGCGTGGCCCTATGACGGTCCGGTCCGGACGCTAATACTCCACCTCCGGAAACCACGTCTCCCCTCGCCCCTCCGGTGTCATGTCGAGCAGATTCCACAAGGGATCGGCCATGTCGCCGGCGCGGTGGTGCTGGCCTGGCACCGGGCGCGCGAAGGCCATCTCCGAGCCCCAGAAGTGATGGATTTTTCCGTTGCGTTTTTTGAAGACGTTGAAGATCGTTTCGTCCCAGTTCTTGCCCACCGGCACACTGTGCTGAAGCCGCATGGCTTTTGACAGCTTCGTGGTGTCGCCAAAATAGTCGCCGTCGTAACAGTTGCCCGCGGTCGAGAGCAGCGACATATGCTGCCAGCCGCGCTCGCGTGCGAGCGCCATCAGCCGCGCGATCGGCGATTTGGCGACAACATGAAACGCCGCGCGCTGGGTGAGGTGTCGCGCCGCGCCGTCGATGCCATCGAGAAGATGCGTGCAACCGGAGCATGGGGAGTCGCGCTCGGGGCCATACATGAAACTGTAGAGGATCATCGTGTCGTGCGGCCCGAACAGCTCGGACATCCTCACCTTCTGCGGCATGAGATTGTCGCCGATGCGCTCGAACACATAATCCCACGGTACTTCGCCACCCAACGGCAGCGCACGACGCCGCGCCGCGACGGCCTCGATCTGCGCGCGCAGCTTGATCTCCTCCTCCAACAACCGGTTGCGCGCGATTCGATAGCCCTCGCTCTCGTTCGGATATTGCAGATGTTCCATCGGGGGCCTCGTCGAATGCTGGGGGGCGCTAAAGTCTTTCACCGCTTCACGGGAATGGTGAAGGCTCTAGCTTTTTGATCTGACGCGTTTTCTTCGCTATAGCGGGATCGAACCGAGAAAACGCGGGGCCTAAGGCCGGGTTCCGGGGCCGCGAACATGCGCCGTGTCGTCGGACATGCCGGCGCAACAAAAAAAGCCCCGTCATCGCTGACGAGGCTCCCTGAACGCCCGTTTCAAGACATTGCCCGTTTCAGGACATGGGTGAAACGAGGCGCGAAGAAAGCGGGTCCCGGTTCATCCGCGGGTGACGACGCTTTCCGATTCCCTGCATGATGCACGGCCATCATCACAAAGGGATGACAGCCAGCGCGACCATGATCTGTTTAAGCGAGCGAGAGATTTTCCGCGCTGACCTTGCCGCGCATCTTGTCGGTCTTCAGCTCGAAGTTGACCTTCTGGCCTTCGTTGAGGCCGGAGAGGCCCGCACGCTCCACCGCGCTGATATGCACGAACACGTCGTTGCCGCCGTCGCTCGGCTGGATGAAGCCAAAACCCTTCTGGCCGTTAAACCACTTCACTGTACCTGTCGTCATCGGAGTCGTCCCTTATTCCAAAGCGCGCACATGCGCGTTTTCCGCGCACGATTACGCGAACCCATCCAATCTCAGCGATGTCTTTGGAAAGGAGCCTTGTCTTTTTACAGAAGACTTGCGGCGCTCTAACAAAACCAATGCCGGCAATCGAATACCCCTAGTTATGGCATTTTTCGGCGGAGAAGGCAAATCCCGGCCCACCCTGGCATTCCGGCAAACCATGCCTATATAAGTTCCATGACAAAGTCCCCGCCGAGTCCAGCACAACTGGCCCGTAACGAACGGATGCGTACAGCCGCCATCGAAGGCGCCAAGGCCCGCGCCGATATTGAAGCCCGCGATGTCGCGGTCCGCAAGAACATGGAGCGCCTGCGCGCCCTGCGGATGGCGAAGGAAGCCGAAGAGGCGGCGCAGCCGAAGCCCGTGAAAGCGCCCGCTCGGGGCAAGAAGGCAGCGCCCAAACAAGCGGCCAAGCTGTCGGATTTCCTCGCTTCGCAAAGGAGCAACGGCCGGACCACTTGAATAGGCTGCGTTCGACCACCGCTCACAATTGACAGAATCTAAAAAGCCCCGGATCGCTCCGGGGCTTTTTGCGTTTCGTAGCACGTGAGCCCTCAAGCGAGCATGATCTCATCCGAAAACCGGTGCCCACTTTTCGGGATCAGGCTCAATACCGGTAATGATCGCTCTTGAACGGACCTTCGACCTTGACGCCGATGTAGTCGGCCTGGTCCTTGCGCAATTCGGTGAGCCTGACGCCGATCTTGTTCAGATGCAGCCGCGCCACCTTCTCGTCCAGCGACTTCGGCAGCACGTAGACTTCTTTTTTGTACTTGCCGTTCTTGTTGCCCGCGAACAGTTCGATCTGCGCCAACGTCTGATTGGTGAAGGAGGCGGACATCACGAACGACGGATGCCCCATGGCATTGCCGAGATTCACCAGACGGCCTTCCGACAACAGGATCATGCGCTTGCCGTCCGCGAAGGTGATTTCGTCCACCTGCGGCTTGATGTTGTCCCACTTCAGGTTCTTCAACGCGCCGACCTGGATCTCGTTGTCGAAGTGACCGATGTTGCAGACGATGGCGCGATCCTTCATCGCGCGCATGTGCTCGATGGTGATGATGTCCTTGTTGCCGGTGGCGGTGACGAAGATGTCGGCGCGCGGCGCGGCGTCCTCCATGGTCACAACCTCATAGCCTTCCATCGCCGCTTGCAGTGCGCAGATCGGATCGATCTCGGAGACCATGACGCGGCAGCCCGCCTGGCGCAGCGAGGCGGCCGAGCCCTTTCCGACGTCGCCGAAGCCCGCGACCATGGCGACCTTGCCGCTCATCATCACATCGGTGCCCCGGCGGATGCCGTCGACCAGCGACTCGCGGCAGCCGTAGAGGTTGTCGAACTTGGACTTGGTGACGCTGTCGTTGACGTTGATCGCGGGCCACAGCAGCGTGCCGTTCTTCTGCATCTCGTAAAGGCGATGGACACCGGTGGTGGTCTCCTCCGAGACGCCCTGGATGGATTTGGCCACCGCGCCGAACCAGCCTTTCGGCTTGTCTTTCAGCAGGCGCTTGATCAGCGCGAACAACACTTCCTCTTCCTCGGCGCCCGGCTTGTCGAGAAACGCGGTGTCGCCCTTCTCCGCGCGCACGCCGAGATGGATCAGCAGCGTCGCGTCGCCGCCGTCATCGAGGATCATGTTGGGGTGACCACCGCCGTGCCAGTCGAACAGCTTCGCGGTGTAGTCCCAGTAGTCCTTCAGCGTCTCGCCCTTCACCGCGAAAACCGGAATGCCGGCGGCGGCGATCGCGGCGGCGGCGTGATCCTGCGTCGAATAGATGTTGCAGGAGACCCAGCGGATATCGGCGCCGAGCGCTTTCAGGGTTTCGATCAGCACCGCGGTCTGGATCGTCATGTGCAGCGAGCCGGCGATACGGGCGCCCTTCAAAGGCTGTTTGGGGCCGTATTCCTCGCGCGTCGCCATCAGGCCCGGCATCTCGGTCTCGGCCAGCGAGATTTCCTTGCGGCCGAAATCGGCAAGGCCGATGTCGGCGACGATGTAGTCTGTGAAACCGGCGGGCTGCTTGGCGGTGGCGGTAGCGGTAGCGGTAGTCATGATGATTTTCCTGCTCTCTCCCTCTCCGCGTCTAGAGGGAGAAGGTTCGGGGTGAGGGGCGATACGGCGCCAAGACAAGTGTATTCATAATGTGTGAGTGGGAGGCTTCCCCTCCCCGCTGGCGGGGAGAGATAACAGGCATCACACAGCGCGCTTGATCACCTCGGCGAGATCGGTCTTCTCCCAGGAGAACCCGCCCTCGTTATCCGGCGTGCGGCCGAAATGACCGTAAGACGAAGTACGCGCATAGATCGGCCGGTTCAGGTCGAGATGCTTGCGGATACCGCGCGGCGTCAGATCCATCGCCTCGGAGACGATCCGCTCAAGCGTGTCTTCCGGAGCCTTTCCGGTGCCGTGCGTATCAATATAGATCGAGAGCGGCCGCGCCACGCCGATGGCATAGGCGAGCTGCAATGTGCAGCGATCGGCGAGACCGGCTGCGACGATGTTCTTGGCAAGGTAGCGCGCGGCGTAGGCCGCCGAGCGGTCGACCTTGGTCGGATCCTTGCCGGAGAACGCGCCGCCGCCATGCGGCGCCGCGCCGCCGTAGGTATCGACAATGATCTTCCGGCCGGTCAGGCCGGCGTCGCCGTCTGGGCCGCCGATGAAGAACTTGCCGGTAGGATTGATGTGCCAGATGGTCTTGTCGGTGATCCATCCCTTCGGCAACGCCTCGCGCACATAGGGCTCGACACGCTCGCGGACCTGATCGGAGCTCATGTCCTCGACGAGATGCTGATGCGACACCACGATCTCACGCACGCCGACCGGCTTGCCGTTTTCATATTGCACGGTGACCTGGCTCTTGGAGTCCGGTCCCAGCACCTTTTCCTTGCCGGAGTGGCGAGCCTCAGAAATCAATCGCAGGATCTTGTGAGCGTAGAATATCGGCGCCGGCATCAAGTCCGGCGTTTCGTTGCAGGCATAGCCGAACATGATGCCCTGGTCGCCGGCGCCTTCTTCCTTGTTGGTGCCCGGCTGCAGCGCGTCGACGCCTTGTGCGATATCGGCTGACTGCGGATGCAGCAGAATCTCGATATCGGCGGTCTTCCAGTGAAAGCCGTCCTGCTCGTAGCCGATGTCCTTGATCGCGGCGCGCACGACGCTTTCAATCTTGTCCTTGGTGACGGATTCCGGCCCGCGGGTTTCGCCGGCGATCACCACCTTATTGGTGGTGGCAAGGGTCTCGCAGGCGGCGCGGATCGCCCATGGGTCGATGCCGGCTTTTGGGCCTTCGCTGAAAAAGAGATCGACGATCTCATCGGAGATCCGATCGCACACCTTGTCGGGATGTCCTTCCGAAACCGACTCGCTCGTGAATAAATAGGATCCGCGCATCAATCGACCTTTCGTCCGCCAGAGGTGGCGGTCCTTTCGTGCTGTTGTCTGAAATGTCAGTCCCGGCGACGCGAGATGACGTAGGATTCATCGTAGAACCAGAGACCGTTGTGTTTGCGCAAAACCTCTCTGGTAGCGTCGAGATAGCGGCCGCTTTGGGTCATTTCCGTCAACCGGTCATCTTCAACTTGGGCGACGTAAACCGCCGCATTCCACGCCGCGAACAAAGTAGAAGTTCCGATGGACCCGGTGACCTCATTGGGCAGCGCTTCCATATCATAGCGAAAAATCGAACGATGGTCGGCGTATGCGTTGAAATTGAGGTCACGCCCCACCGAACCGAGCTCGTACTTCACGGCGCGCAATAGCTCATGACGGCTCACGGCGAAAGGGTTTTCTCCTGGCCAGACGGTCTGGACGATCTCCAGTCCGGGATCTTGTCCGTGAGAATGTATTCCTATCAAACGCCCTCCAGATCGCAAGCTCCGCGCCAGCGGTGCGATTATTCTTCTAGCTTTAAAATTGAGGGAAGACCGAGCCCGGTACGGCTGCGAGGCGATCACCAGATCAAAGTTGGCTTCGACCCGCCCGGCCCGTGGAATCGCAGAATCCAGCAGGAACTGGTGGTCCTCGCGATAGATGACCAGCACCACCGGGCGCTCATAAACCGGCATCCCCGTGACCGGGCTGACGCTCGCCCTCCAGTTCTCCTCCAGAAACGGCCATAGGTCGCGGATTTGAACCTCGAACTCGCCGGAGGATGCCCCCCGCAGCGGCACCTCGCGCCATACCATGCTGGCCGCAGCCTGGGACGACCGGGGCGCCAGCCACGGCGCCTCCGCGTAATTCATGTTGGTCAGCACCATAACCGTCGCGGGATGCTCAAACAGGCGATCCGGCAGCTTGTCCAGCGTCAGCTTGATGTCTTCAAGGCTGAGCTCCTTGCCTGCGATGTAGAACGGCATGTGGGGAAACCGGCCATGCATCGACCGCATCACCCGCGCCAGGACGGTGCCGTCGCCGACCCCCGCATCAAAAACCCGCAGCGCCGGCGGCCGCGGATGAATGCTGCCGAACTCCAGCGCGACCCGATCGGCGATCACCCGCTTTTCGCTGCAGGTATGGACGAAAAGCAGATACTTTTGCCGGTTCTCAAAAAAGCGGAAGTTGGCGCGTGGATCGCGCCGCTCGATCGGCTCCGGCTTGCGGACCCGCACCGTCCCATCCGGGGAACCGGAGACGATATAGGCCTCGATCCGGTTCAGGGTGTCGATAGTGATGCGCTTGCCCTCGCGCAGCCGGTGCACGAGCTTGCCGTCATTGACGGCACGCCGACCGAAAGTCGATTCGGCCATGCCGGCCCGGCGGCAATAGCCGGAAATCTGGCTCAGCAATTCCTCGTTCGTCATTGTAGCGTGAATGGGGCCAGATTAATGGGCAGAAGGATATGAAGCCATTTTCCTATCATCCTCTGCCCACAATTGAAACCCAGAAAAGCGGCCAGGAGCCTAACCCGCTTCAACCCTTATGAAGGTCAGATGCCTCTTGACGCGTTTTCTTCATGCGAACCGGTTATCGACTTCGCTCGAAAACGCTATATGAGGCGTTGATTACCATCCCCCGATCCTCCTGCGGCAGGTTTGAACGATGCGCATCGCCATGATCGGCACGGGCTATGTTGGCCTGGTGTCTGGAGCCTGCTTTGCCGATTTCGGACATCAGGTGACCTGTGTCGACAAGGATGCGGTCAAGATCGCCGCTCTTTGCCGCGGCGAAATCCCGATCTTCGAACCGGGCCTCGAGGCGCTGGTCGCGACCAACGTCAAAGCTTCGCGGCTCGATTTCACTACCGATCTCGCCGGCCCGGTGGCGGAGGCCGATGCGGTGTTCATCGCCGTCGGCACCCCCTCGCGACGGGGCGACGGTCATGCCGACCTCAGCTACGTCTATGCCGCGACGCGCGAGATCGCGGCGGCGATCCGCGATTTCACAGTGGTGGTTACCAAATCGACCGTGCCGGTCGGTACCGGCGACGAAGTGGAACGGCTGATCTTTGAGGCCAACCCGTCGGCAGATGTCGTGGTGGCATCCAATCCCGAGTTCCTGCGCGAGGGCGCAGCGATCCGCGATTTCAAATTTCCTGATCGCATTGTGATCGGAACAACCGACGAGCGCGGGCGTAAGGTGCTTAGCGATATCTACCGGCCGCTGTCGCTCAATCAGGCGCCGCTGATGTTTACCGCGCGTCGCACCGCCGAACTGATCAAATACGCGGCCAATGCCTTTCTCGCGACCAAGATCACGTTCATCAACGAAATCGCGGATCTGGCCGAAAAGGTCGGCGCCGATGTCCAGGAGATCGCCCGCGGAATCGGTCTCGACAATCGCATCGGAACAAAGTTTCTGCATGCCGGCCCGGGCTATGGCGGTTCGTGTTTTCCCAAGGACACGCGCGCGCTGGTCAAGATCGCGGAAGACCACGACACCCAGCTTCGCATTGTGGAATCGGTTGTCACCGTCAACGATAATCGCAAGCGCGCAATGGCACGCAAGGTGGCACAAGCGCTCGGCGACAATCTCCGGAACAAAACCATCGCGGTGCTGGGACTGGCGTTCAAGCCGGATACCGACGACATGCGCGACGCGCCGTCAATTCCGCTGATCACAGGCCTGTGCGATATGGGGGCGAAAGTCCGCGCCTTCGACCCCGCCAGCATGACGGAGGCGCGACGCGAACTTCCCGATATCGATTATTGCGACGACCCCTATTCTTGCGCGGAAGGCGCCGACGCGCTGGTGATCGTGACAGAATGGGTCCAGTTCCGCGCTCTCGACCTGCCGCGTCTGAAACTCATCATGAAGCAGCCCATTGTGGTCGATCTGCGCAACGTTTACCGCCCAGCCGAGTTGCAGGAGCTTGGTTTTGCCTACACCGGCATCGGCCGGGGCGAAGCATAAGAACTTGTTCGAGGTGCATGACGCCTGACAGGCGGCGAGACGATCGTTGTTTGGGACAGCCAGCCGCCTTAAGCTCCGTACGTCAACGGATGCGGCAACCGGGGTGCCCTGCAATTTCCACATCGGAATAATAATCAGCCTCCATGAGTTCCCTCACGCGCCAAATCCCGATCCTGCTTTGCGTTCTGGCGACCGTATGCAGCCTGGGTGGATGTAGCACTATCAATTCGCATCTATCGGCCGGAATGGGCGACGCGATCCCCCACTGGGCGGGCGGACTTCCCGCGGACGCACCGCCGCGGCCGGGTACCGCGAAATACGACGAGATGATGAAGCAGCGCGAACGCGAGCGCCTAGAACCGAAGGCGAAAGATTCCGGCGCCCAATCGACCGACAATCATGTGACGGCCCCGGCCAACTAAACCTCGGCAACCGGTAGCGACTCAATCCATGAACACGACGGTCTTGCGGCCGTTTAGGATCACGCGGTCATCCAGGTGATGCCGGATCGCCCGCGCCAGCACTCGTCGCTCGATATCGCGCCCCTTGCGGACCAGCGTATCGGGCGTATCGCGATGGCTGATGCGCTCGACGTCCTGATCGATGATCGGACCCTCGTCGAGATCGCTGGTGACATAATGCGCGGTTGCGCCGATCAGCTTGACGCCGCGCTCATGGGCCTGGTGATAGGCTTTTGCGCCCTTGAACCCAGGCAGAAATGAATGATGGATATTGATGCATCGACCGGAGAGCTTGGCGCTCATGTCGTTCGACAGAATTTGCATGTAGCGCGCTAGCACCACCAGATCGGTGCCGGTTTCCGCCACCAGCTTCAGGACCTCGGCTTCTTGCGACGCCTTGTTTGTCACCGGAAAATAGTGAAACGGTATTTCGCCGAAATCGAGATGCGCATAGGTCTCGCGTCGATGATTAGAGACGATGGCAGTCGGAATCATCTTCAATTCGCCGGTGCGCCAGCGATAGAGAATATCGACCAGACAATGATCAGACTTCGACACCAGCAGCATAACCTTGCGGAGTTCGGCGCGATCGCGCAACTGCCAGGTCATGTGGAAGCGCTCGGCGATCGCATCGAACCCGGTCTGGAGCGCCGGAAGCCGCACGGCGAGATCGGCGGCATTGAACACCACTCGCATGAAGAAGCGGCCGGTCTCGGCATCGTCGAACTGCTGAGCATCGATGATGTTCTGGCCGTTGTGAGCCAGGAACGTGGACACTGCGGATACGATCCCGGGCCGGTCGGGACAGGAGAGCGTCAGCACGAATTGATGGTGGGGCATGGGACCGAACGATAGCGGTGAAACTCGAATAGGCCCCCTGCTCTATCACCCACATTGGCCTTGCGCCACTCATCCTGCCAGAGAGACAATCAATACGGTAAAGCGATCAACAGCTGACCTCGTGGGTGACCATGACTGACAGGCTATCCGGTTTCCGTATCTTGATCCTCGAAGCGCGCGAAGAAGCGCAATTTGCCCGCTTACTGGCAGAGCAAGGCGCCGAAGTGTTGCAATGCCCGATGTTTACCATCCGCGACGTGCCCGACTCCTCGCAGGTCGAGGACTGGATCAGACGCTGCATTCGGACCCCGCATGACGATCTGGTGCTGACGACCGGCGAAGGGTTGAGGCGCCTCGCCAAGGCTGCGCGGCAGATCGGCCTCGATCAGGAGTTTATCACGGCCGTTGGTCAGGCCCGCAGGTTCGCGCGTGGCCCGAAGCCGGGCAAGGCGTTGCGCGAGATTGGGCTGGAGGCCACGATCACCACCGAAAAGCCGACCTCCGAAGGCATCGCCGAGATGCTGGCGCGGTTCGATCTCGACGGCCATCGCGTCGGCTTGCAGCTTTATCCAGATCGCGACCACAGCGCACTGCTTGGAAAAATCAAAGCGCAGAATGCAAGTATCGATCCGGTGGTACCATACATCTACGATGCGAGCGCGGCTGAGGCCAACATCGTCGAAGCGATCGGAGAAATGGCCGACGGCCGGGTTGATGCCGTTGCACTGACGAGTTCGGGACAGGTTCGCCGGCTGGTGGAGGTCGCGCGAATCCATGGGTGCGAGGACCGTTTGCGCGCCGGGCTCGACCACACCAAGATCGCGTCGGTCGGGCCCGTGGTCTCGGAGGAACTGAAAGCCTATGGCCTGCGCACCGATATCACGCCCGCAAACGATGCGTTCTTCATGAAACCGCTGATCTCGGCGATGGCGGTAGAGTTCGACAGGACAAGTACTCAGGCCTTCAAGCGCGAATAGTTCGATTCGTGTCGCACGCTGACGAGGTGTGAGGACCTTGAACCGCGCCGGCGGCACTAAGCGGCGGAAACGCTCGTAGCGGCTTGTCTCGCAAACAGATCAATGTCAGCAACGGTTCCCTTGTTGTCGAATTCACCTTCCCAGCATCCGGCTAAGCGAACCTCACCATAGGCTTCAGTATGAGCATTGGATTGGTCCGTGGTTGGCTGTGCTGACGATTCGATCTGTGCTTTAAGCCAGATCATGCGAGTAGATATTCAAGCTCTCCGGGGCATAGCCGTCTCGATTGTGGTACTATTCCATGCCGAAATAGGCATCTCAGGCGGATACCTGGGAGTCGATGTGTTTTTTGTGATCTCTGGATATTTGATCACGGATCTAATTTGCAGGCAGCTTGACGCAAAGCAATTTTCTTTTGCCGAATTCTATTGGAGACGAGCTAAGCGCCTCCTCCCAGCGGCTTACGCGACTTTTGCCCTTACCACTCTGGCAATGGTCTATCTCGCAACCAGCACCGAACTCTTCTCATATCTTCAACAGCTGATCGGCGCCGTAACGTTCACGGCAAATTTCGTGCTGGCTGGGCAGATCAATTACTTCGACACGAATGCTGCCCTAAAACCACTTCTGCACATATGGTCTCTAGCTGTTGAAGAGCAGTATTATTTTCTCGCGCCGCTCATACTCTGGGGCACCCCAAAAAATCTGCGCGTCCGCGTTATTGCCGCGCTGTTGGTCATTAGCCTTATTCTTTGCTTCGCTTTCGCAAGAAGCAAACCAAGCTTCGCTTTCTTTATGCTCCCAACGAGATCATGGGAAATATCTATAGGGGCACTGGCAGCTTTAGTCTCGATCGTCCCCTCTAACATTCTTGTGCGCCGCGTTCTGAGCCATTCGTCGGTTCTCATTCTCACTCTTATCGCAGTTTGGAGCGTAGATAAAATTCACCCAAGGACAGACGCGCTGATTGTCTGCATCGCGACTGCGATTATGATCCAGACAAGGCCAGCTATCCTGAATAGTGGCCCGATCGCCTACGCCTTCTCTAAGCTAGGAAACATCTCGTATTCTCTCTATTTAGTGCACTGGCCGATCTTCTCGCTAGCTCATCAAGTGTATTTTGGACCACTTCCTTTCTCACTTCGCATTTCTTGCATCATCGCATCAATCTTGTTGGCTACGCTTCTCTACTTGTGCATCGAGCGCCCAATACACCGGTCCAACCTTCAGCCAAATTGGCCGATCATAAGTACGGCCGCTGCCGGGGTCGCGATTACGATTGCAATTTCGGCGTCGTACCTTGATCGAGGACAAACCAGTTGGGCCGTGCTTCGCAAGCCAAATGAAGGCTTCGGAAGACCATGCGACCAGAACGGAAAACCTTTTGCAATCCGACGCGAGTGTCAGGACTCAGAGGAGCCAAAAATCGCCGTTTGGGGGGATAGCTTCGCGATGCACCTAGTAGATGGCCTCGCCGCGCATGACCAAGGGTATGGCATTATTCAATTGACACGCAGCACTTGTGAGCCAACATTTGATTCATTGCCAGACGCTGATTGCTCTTCGTTTAACCAATCTGTGTTCGAATATCTCCGCAGAATAAGCAGCATCAAGTATGTCGTTTTATCGACTGCCTACGACCCGATAAAACTTGTGCAGACAGTTCAAAAACTTCGGACCACAGGTAAAAAGGTTATTTTTGTCGCTGCTCCGCCGTCAATAGGCGTAGATTTTTCGCGATGTGTTGAACGACTTAACACTGGTCTTCATACATTCAATCTCTCGGCTCAATGCAATTTCCGTTTAGATGCAGCAAACAACCACGGTTCGATGTTAGCGAGCGGAGCATTAAAACTCTCGTCATTGGTGGACGTCTCTGTGATCTGGCCAAGTGACGTTCTGTGCGAGGGGGGCATCTGCCGAACCAGTGACGGGCATTTCCCTTTGTACGCCGATTCCGATCATCTCTCTAAGTATGGATCAATCTATTTTGCAGAGAAAGCCAGGCTACTTGCAAACGCGATTGCGATGGCGAGATGATTTAGACCTCCAGACAATGAAATACGATCTAACTTTCTGTAGAGTTGCTGGCGGGCTAAACTAACCGCGCGGATCCAATACGGCGCTGCGCGGCGTCATGCAGATCAGCATGATGAAAAATGTACAGACCACCGCTGCCGGCTTCACAAAGAGAATGCTCTCCGTCAAATTGGCGATCAATAGATAGATTATCATCGCAAGCCCGATCGAAAAATACGCCGCCGACAGGCGCCTGGAGCCGGTATAGACGACGCTGGGGCGAGTGGCCCGGACCAAGATGACCGCGATCAGCGTGAGGTTCAACAACCCGCCGAGAATGCCGAAGCTGACAATATCCTGAATATAACCGTTGTGGAATTGAGTTAGCGGTTTGATCGACGGATTGACCGCGAAAATACTGATGAGCTGCGATACGTCCGGGCCCCAGCCGAACCAGGGCCTCTGAGCAATCAGATTGATTCCTAGCAGGTCGAGCTCGAGCCTTTCACTAACCGAGTTGCCGCCAAGAAGAAGCCCGACAATAGCGCTGCCGGACTTGTCCGATGCCGCGATCGTCATCATCCGACCTGCAACGGACGGCAGGTAATACATCGTGACCGCAGCCATGACGACGACCAGACCAACGGCAGCCAACGCCAGCTTTCCGGTCTTGTAGCCCCTTGAAATTCTTGTTCGTGCGAATGAAGCAAGGAATACCAGAAGCGCTGCGGTAGTCGCTATAAACGCAGTGCGGCTGGGCAGGACGATAAGCGCTACCTCCAGTGCAACGAAAATCATCGCTAGAAGAACTAGACCGATAACGAGCCTGCATGAGCGTGGACGTTCCGCAGAGATAATATGACAAAACAACGCGACCGTTCCAAGAAGGGAAAGGCCGCAGGTCAGCGCCGCATAATTGCGATTAAGCCTTCCAACGCTGCCCTGGCGGTTGAAGGCATCGAGAAACTCTTCGACCTGATACATTTTTGGCGCAGCGATATCGAATGGCCCATTGCGCACCAGAATGAGAAGGCCGCCGATGACGAGGCCGCCTAAAAACAGGGTCACGAGCGTGTCCCTATGCAGTCGCAGACGATCGCAGGCGGCGCTGAGCGGGATGGCTAGCAACGGCCCCAATGCGATGGGGAGGTGTTTCCCCAGACTCCCCAGGTGATGTCCTGGCAGTCCCGCTGAGGTCGCATAAATGGCGGACGCCGCGACGTAGACCATCCAGATAAATGCAAAGATTAGCGGCGCGCGCGCGTAGCTTGCCCGCCTGCGTGTCAGCAAAAACAGCGCCGCAGCGGCAAGTGCGCCGAGAAGGATTTCACAGACCGACGTCGCGTTGAACGAAGTGATCGCGATTGCCGGAATGCAGGCGATGGTGAGGTAGGCCTCATGAATAGAGCCTGTATCAGCCGAGTTGTGAGACAAGCTGGGCGCGCTATCAGACACGGAACTCTTTCATGGAAGCTCGCCAAATTCCAAGGATCGGCCGGATCGCGCTACACTCACAACATTCCAACTATCCGATATATGATGGCTTATGCGCTGGGAAGTGGGTACCCTGATGGCATTTGCGATGGGCAGCCGGCCGATTTGGAAGGAAGATGAAATCTTGAAACTGACGCTGGCCCTGTTTCAGCTCGATCGTCGCGGCGGCAAAGAACGCGACTGTTTGGCGATTGCGAGATCGCTGGCGGAACGAGGTCATGATGTGACGATCGTAACCACATCGCGACCTGCATCCGAAACCAGACCATACAGGATCGTCACTGTGCCGCGACGGGGACTGACAAATCATGCGTTAGCCCGCAACTTTGCCCGCAAAGCAATGAACTACTGTTCCGAGACGGGATCGGACGCGTGCCTGGCATTCGAACGGATCCCGGGCGCCGAGTTTTATTATGCGGCCGACAATCCAGCCGCCTTTAAGGTTCGCGGTGTTCGATCGCTGCTGCCGCGTGGTCGAATCAGGCTGGCGCTCGAGCGCGGCGTTTTCGAGCAATCGCCATGCCCGTTCTTTTTTTTTCTCACCGAACAGCAGCGCTCCCAGTTTGGCGCCCTTTATCGCTTCGACACATCACGCAGTGTGGTTTTGCCGCTCATTCTTCACGACGATCGCTACGACATGGCCGCAGCCGGCAGCGACCCGACTCGCATACGCCAGCAACTCAAATTGCCAGCCACGAGCCCGGTAGCGATTTCGATTGCGGTCAGCTCCGCCCTCGACAATAAAGGCGTGGATCGCTCCCTTGCAGCCCTTGCGCATCTGCCGGATTTATACCTGGTCGCCGTCGGATCGGATGACCGCCGCTTAAAACGCCGGGTCAAGGCATTGGGACTCGAGCGACGCGTGCGTATCGTTCCCCACGCGTCGAATATCATCGAGCTGATTGCAGCGGCTGACGTTCTTGTCCATCCCGCACGTTCTGAGGCGGCAGGTCAGGTAATCGGTGAAGCGCTGTTGGCGGCAACGCCCGCGATAATCTCAAGCGTATGCGGCTACGCGCCTTGCGTCGAGCGTTCCGGTGCCGGCGTCGTTCTGGAAGAGCCGTTTCGCCAGGACGCGTTTGAGCAAGCCATCTCTGGCACCCTCGCGCGGCTGCCTGTCGCTCGTGCGGCGGCGGCGCGCGAATCGCAGCGTCTGCAGCATGAGCGTGGAAAGTGGCTCGCCGTTATTGGCGATGAAATCGAGCGACGAATCGGCAGCGGTAGCGCGGCAAGCTCGGCAGAACAATGCCGAAGGGCTTGAAGACCCCATTATTTCGATTTGTCTCGCACTCCTACGAGGCGTGGAGACTTTGAACAACATCAGCCATACCCGGCGGCGGAAATGCGGGAAGCGGCTTGTCCCGGCGCGCGACGTCAATCAGCTTCGGATCCGCGCTGCTTTTCACGAGAATTCGATGGACGCGGTCAAGCGCAGCGGGCTTGTTCACAAGCGCAATGATCGTCATAAAAACCAAGCGAATGTTAAGTAATATGCTGCGGTTCTCCACATAGAAAAGTCCCAAACGGCTTTTCCATGGGCGAATGATCTGCTCGTAAAGCAAGTCGGGGTCTGAAGACCCACGCAGGATTTCGCCTTCATCGGAGAACACGATCGAGGCGAGATCGGTGATCCCAGGCCGCACGGTCAGTAGCTTTTTCTCTTCCGAACTGTAATTAGCAACGGCTTGGAGAACGTTCGGACGTGGGCCGACGAGACTCATGTCTCCTTTCAGCACGTTCCAAAGCTGGGTGATTTCGTCGAGCTTGTAGCGGCGGATGAGATGCCCGACGCGCGTAATCCGCATGTCGGTATTCGATGTCGAAGCGACGCCGGTGCGATCAGCGTTCTTGACCATGGAACGCAGCTTGACCATCTCGAACGGCTGCTCACCACGTCCCGCACGCTTCGCGACGTAGAACGGCGAAAACCCGTCCTGCCACCAGACCGCCACCATCGCCGCAACGATGAGCGGCGAAAATACGATGAGCCCGATCAGCGCCAACATGACATCGAGCGCGCGAATAAAGAAGGAACGCATGATCCCCGGCGGCTGCAGCCGTCCCTAACCGATTAATTCACGGACGGCCGCACTGATTGCCGTTGCGCCGACCCCATAATAGTCACGCAGAAATTGCTGATTGCCGACGATCGCGGAATACACACCGGCCAAGCCGAGCCGCCTGAATTTCACGCCGATGCCGGTTTCCACGCAAACCTCGGCGACCGCCCCTCCGAGACCACCACTGACCTGGTTTTCCTCGACGGTGAGGATCGCCCTGGTGGTTGTCACGGCGTCGCGAATTTCGTCGACATCGACGGGCGTCAGAGTATGCATACTGACCACCCTCGCGGAAATGTTCTGCTTCGATAGCTCTTCTGCTGCCGTCAAGGCATCAGTGACAACGCCACCCGCGCCAATGATCGTTACGTCCCGGCCGTCGCGCAGCCGCCGCGCCTTCCCGATTTGGTAAGGAATGCCTAAGCCGGAAGTATCGATCGGAACCTGCTTCTCGATCCGAAGGTAGCCGACGCCCGGCGTGGTGACGAGGGCACGCACCGCGTGGCGGGTTTCGAACCGATCGCAAGGCACAACCATGGTCAGGCCGGGAAGCGCACGCATGATCGAGATATCCTCGGTCGCGTGATGCGACATGCCAAGATTGCCATAGGTGAAACCACCGCCGCTGCATACAACGTTGACATTAGCGCCATGATAACAGGCGTCATTCCGGATCTGCTCAAGACAACGCAGTGTCGAGAAATTGCCGATGGAATAAGCGAAAATCTTCCAACCATCCAGCGCAAGACCGGTGCTGATCCCGATCATGTTCTGCTCGGCAACCCCGACATTAAGAAATCGCTCTGGAAACCGCTCGACGTACTTGTTGAAAATACCAAAGCCGAGGTCGGCGGTCACGAGCATGACGCGCTCGTCCTCGTCGGCAAGCTCGATCAAGGTATCAACGAAACCGTCCCTCATGACTGTGGTCGCGCCTTCTCCAACTCCGCCACTGCGGCCGCATACTCGTCCCCCTGTGGGGTGCGATAGTGCCAAAGCACGGAATTTTCCATGAAACTCACGCCGCGTCCCTTGGTGGTGTGGGCGATGAGAAGACTTGGTTTTCCGGCCTCGAACGGCACGAGGGACAGGCGCCGCGCCAACGCCGCGTGATCGTGCCCGTCGATCTCCTCCACCGCCCAGTTGCAGGCCATGAGCTTGTCCCGCAGGGGCTCCAGCCGTAGGGTATCGTTGACTGAGCGCAAGCTCTGGAGCTTGTTGTAGTCGACGATCGCGATGAGATTATCGAGCCGGTGATGCGCGGCGAACAGGAACGCCTCCCAGTTCGAGCCCTCGTCGCATTCGCCGTCGCTCATCAGCACAAAGGCGCGATGCGACGACTTACGCTTCTTCGCGCTGAGCGCCATTCCAGTCGCAACCGACAGACCATGCCCCAGCGAACCTGTCGACAGTTCGATTCCCGGAATCCCCTTGTGAGAGATATGCCCCGACAATAGCGAACCATTGATGCAGTACTTCTTCAGCTCTTCGGTCGAGAAGAACTGCATTTCCGCCAGCGCGGCGTAGAGCGCGCAACCGGCATGCCCCTTGCTCAGAACAAAGCGGTCGCGTACCGGATCGGAGGGATTGAGCGGATCGACCGACAGAATGGAATCGTAGAGCACGGCAACGATATCCGCGATCGAGAAGATCGAGCCGATATGAGAAGTCTTGGCACGATTGACCATATCAACGGCGTGGCGGCGAATGCGCCATGCCAGCTGTGTCGCATTCTCCCAGCGATTGGCTGTTTCGGAAGTGATGGTATCCGTCATGATCCGATAGATGCCTTGTCTCTGGATCCCCCACTCCGCCAACGCGCGTCGTCTAGTCTATTATCGCGTAGGCGATGTACGGGTCGAAAGAAAATCGCTGCAACCGCAGCCTCTGGCGTTGGCAGAATTCGACCATGGCCAGCGTTTCGCCGGGCCACAGCGGATTGTCGAGCTCGTCGAATGCAATGATGGCGCCTTTTGGCATTCGGGGAACGAAATTCTCCAACGCAACCTTGGTGCCTTCATAGAGATCAAAATCGAGGAAAAGCAGCGACACCACGAGGTGCGGATGCTCGCTGACAAATTGCGGAATGGTCTTGGCGGCGTCGCCCTTGACCAGCTTGACCTTAGGAATGTGCCCGATAAAGCGCGTGGAGTCATGGACCGCGCTAAGCTGCATGATTTCGTCGTAGCTGTCGGCGGCCAGGTCGCCAGCTTTCACATGCTTGCTGGCATCCGCGACATCCTTCACATCGAGATCGGGAAAACCGCCGAATGTGTCGAAGCCGTAGATTCTGCGCGTCAGGTTAACAGGCTCCATGATGGCCGAGAGCTTGGCCCAGGTCATGATTCCGAAACCCTGATGCACGCCACATTCGACGATCGAACCCTTAACCTCGACGACCTGCTTGAAAATCTCGTAAAGCGCGAGGAAGCGAGTTAGATTCTGCCGCCGGACATATTTCGGAAAGTTTTCGATCTTTTTTTCCCAAGGCAGCATGTTGGCGTCGAACAGTGCCTTGTTGCGCGCAGCCTCCTGTTGCTCGGCCTCAGTGCGAAAGCCGCCGGCCACCGCGGGTCCCTTCTCACTCATGTCAAGCTCCCGAACAGGCAGGAATTGGCTCAGGCGTTTTCGCGCCGATAGAACCTGGCGATGGTATCGCCGATGTAGGCGACCGCCTCGTCATCCACTGACACATTCATCGGTAAAAGCAAATACCGCTGCGTCATACGTTCTGTGTAAGGCACGTCGCCGCCGAGTCCTAGCTTCTCGAACTGGTGAATGGTGTAGCCGCCCCATTGGATGATCGTGCCGATACCCCGGTCCTGAAGATGAGCCTTGAGCCCGTCGCGATCCTCCGCCTCGATCTCATAGTTCTGGAAAATATCAAAGTGATCCGGCTCTGAGTCGGGCGACGGCGGCAGCCTGAGTTCCGCAATGTCCTTGAGCCGCTCGTGATATTGCCGAGCGATCGACCGGCGCCGCGCAATCTCCTGATCGTAATAACGAAATTTGACGTTAAGAAGCGCGGCCTGGATGTTGTCGAGTCGCGAATTGTAGCCCCATGTTTCAACCTTGCCGGATTTGCCGCGACCGTGATCGCGCAGTGTCCGGGCGCTTTCGGCAATGAAGTCGTCATCCGTAATGATGGCTCCACCGTCACCGAAGCAACCGAGCGTCTTGGACGGATAAAATGAGAAGGCTCCTGCCACACCAAACCGACCGGCCTGTTTGCCGCGGAATTTCGCACCCAGTGCCTGACAACTGTCCTCGATGATCTTGAGGCCACGTTCCGCCGCAAGCGCGCAAATCGCATCCATGTTTGCGACGCGTCCGTTGAGCTGGACCGGCATGATAGCGCGAGTCCGGCTCGTGATCGACTTGGCGGCCGAAGCTACATCCATCAGATGATCCTCACCGCAATCGATAAGGACCGGCGTTGCACCCGCATGATGCACAGCGGCCGCGCTTGCCACAAAGGTATGCGACGGCACCATAACTTCATCGCCCGGTCCGATCCCAGCAGACCGTAGCCCGATCAACAGGGCCATCGTTCCATCCGCGACGCCGATCGCATGTCGCGCGCCAGTATAGCCCGCAAGCGTCGTCTCGAAGTCCTCGAGATCCTTCTGCATGATAAACGCGCCGCGCCCACTCGCACTCTGGAAAGCCTCAACGAATTCCGTCTGATAAAGACGAAACAGCGCTGGATAGTCGAAAAACGGTATCTTCTTCATTCATGATCCGTGCCGTAGCACGCTCCTGGACGATTCAAAGACGCTGGGCAGCGCAGTAGACGACCCTGTGCCGCCGGTCGGGAACACCGGCCGTGATCGGGTCCGGCGGTGCATAATCAATCATCCCCTCGCCGATCTCGATCGGCATGCGCACAAGAGAGCCGAACACGATCCGCTTCAGGAACTTCTTCCCGTTCATCGTCTTAGGCATCAGATTCATTGCAACGGCCGCTTTCTTCAGCGGCACCAGCGCGCGCTGCCAGAGTGGAGCTGCCTCATAGGTCCAGTAGCCGAAAAAGGTCGTGGTGAACCCGGCCGGATCGAACAACCGGCCTAGTTCCACAACGCCATGATAGGTTCGTGAATAAGGGCTCGGGTTGAAGTCAGGCATATCTTTGTTGGAATTCGTCACCAGAACGTGCCCGCCCGGACGAAGCACGCGGCGGCATTCCGCAACGAACGCGGTCGGCTCCGGCAGATAGTACAGCGCCTCGAAAATAATGACCACGTCGAGCGAACCGTCGGCGAAAGGCAGTGCCTGCGCATCGATGGTTTGCGTCGGCACGCGGTCGCCATAGTGAGCGCTGACACGTTCCACCAGTGCGGGATTGATGTCCCCCGCCTGGACAGAACGAGCGCGCTGCGCAAGATAACCCAACCCGAACCCGCTGCCGCAGGCGACCTCCAGCACGTCCTTTCCCTTGCAATAAGGCGCAGCCCAATAATAGCGATGACAAGCGCTTGCCACCTGCTGTCGCGTCACCTCGTCGCCAGCAAGTTCGGTGATCGTGGTGAAATCCGTAGCCGTTTGCATACAACTATCAAATCAACTGTATTTTCAGTGTATTACAGGCACGCGGAGCCCGCTCGTCGGCGTTTGCGCGTCTTAAAGCAAGCCCCCCCGATTTGCAACAAGCCCAATTTTGGCGATTTCAAATGCCTGCGGGCGTGATAGGCACGGCCTGTCGAGACCCCACATCGCGTCCACGAATCGGTATTTCGGCAACGCGAGGACCCGCGATGGAATCAGAACAGGCTCCATGACACCTCGCTCACTTGTTGGCTACCTGCATGGCGCCTTCTGGAAAGTCCTCGCGCTTCTGGCAAAGGCCGCCTTTGTCTTTCTGATCATTCCACGGCTCGCAGACGGCGTTTTCGGCGGATACAGCCTTGTCGCGACGGTGACCATGTTGGTCGCGATCATGCTGTCGCTCGGCGCCCTCGATGCGCTTCCGATCGTTGCGCGCGGCCGCAAGGCCGTCGAACAGAGTCTTGCCCCGCTCTTTCATCTTGTCCTGATCGTCGCGGGCCTTTGTCTTGCGGCCTATGCGATCGTAGGCGGCGTCGCCCCGATTGCCGCAGCCGTGGCGGCCGCCAACCTCAGCTATCTGATCCTGTCGGGCATCCTGCGTTCAAGTCGACCGCATTACTATGAACTGCTGACAAACCTGCCGACTCCCCTCTTCGTTGGACTTTGCGCGGTTCTCAGATCTCCCGATCTCGAGCGCCTGCTCTTGCTGTTCGCCATGGCGAACCTGGTAGTCGTGGTCGGCATCGGCGCATGGAGTGGCCTTCTGTCCTCAAGCAGCCGCAGGCAACGCACCTACTCGGCGGCGATCGCACGCCGCCTCTTGAAAACCGGCAATATCAAAAGCCTTTCCACGATCCTGCTCCTCGTCGACTTTCGGGCCCTGATCCTTGTGCCGGGCGTCCTGTTTGCGACCGTGCCTGCGGATACGCTCGCCATGGCCCTCACGCTGGCAGAGGCCGTTTGGCAACTCGGCATGGTCGTCGCGAACCGAAGCTATTCGCGCTATTGCGCCGGGATCGGAACTCTCGCGGATTCCGTCAGGACCGCGAGCGTGCTCCTTGCAGGCTTTGCCCTGTTAGGATGCGCTTTCATCTGGCTCCCGATACCCTTCACCATCCGCGGTTTTGACTGGCCACTGATCGGCTGGGCGCTGCTATTCTTCGCCGCCATGATCGCACTGCTGGAACTGCGTTATTTTTTCTGGTCGCGTGGCCAGTACGACTATCAGATCATTCTGGCGCAGGTCGGTATCGTCGCCGTTCAGGTCTTCGTCGTCGCGTTACTGCCCGAGCACGTTTGGCTACCGGCGTCAGCAATCATGTTGCTGACAGCAACCATTTCGTTGTTAGCAATCCTCTCCAGAAGACGGAAATGATCCAGCTGCCAGCGCACTCGCTCCAGGCACGGGCTAGTGTCGACGAACCCATTTCGCATAGCTTCTGCAGCGCTGCCCTCAAATGTTCCGCAGGATCTGCGCGGTCATATCGCTGCATCTGGACGCTTTTAGCGATCACGGAATGGAATGAATAACACCACATATGAAGCTCTCATTTCTTGACCGAGCTATCCGTTATGTGCAAGTGACCATGCCACCGATCCGACCAGTGAAACAGGACCTTGATGCCTTTCACAGCACGGCTTTCCCAATTGCAAATACTTGTCGTTCGACGAGACCTCCTGGGAACAGCCTTTTTTGTGACCGCTGCGATATCAGGAAAACTAGCGGCAACAAAACTTCTCGGCGACGTATTTCCGTCATGGCTTCTCGAGATAAGACTATGGGCAACGATTGCGGCAGCCGGCCTTCTCCTGCCGCTGGCTAGCTCGATACGCTGGAACCGTTGGAACGCGTACACCTTCGGCAGCATTTTCATCCTGGTTGCCTACCTCATTCTGCGCGCGCCGTTCGGTGCAACAGATCTCACCGCTCTGAAGGTCGTTGACCTGATCTATCTCGTTATTCTCTGCTTCCTCATGCTGATCGTTGCGTCCGATGCAGCCAGACTAGCAATCTGTGGCGCGACGATTCTAATCGCAAGCGGGGTTCTTTTTGTCCTTGCGCTTACGGGTGTTGCAACAAACCCTGGACTGAATGGCGTGGGATGGGCCGCGATCGGCGGTCCGTTGACGTTTTACCGGCTTGAGTTCCTGGGTTTCAGTTGCGCCTTGTGGGTGATCTTGCGCAATAAATACTATCCGGCCGTCGGAATTATTCTTCTTGGCATTTTCCTGTTTGCGACTCTGGCCTCTCTGTCAAAGTCTGCCTATGGGGCGACTATAATTGTCCTTCTGGTACTCGCCGCAGGACTGATCGCTCAGCGCAATTGGCGTCCCCTCGCAACGCTGATCATAATCTCCTTTCTTGTGTTCGCCGGTTGGCATACGTTCCTAGCGAGCAATTTTTACACACGAACCAATGCAGCCTTCTCTTCCCAGCAAACCGCTCCCACCGAAGAAGATTTCGCGAAAATAGAAAAGCGTTATCAGTTCTCCTCATCCTCGGACGAGGCTGGCGCAGATCAGATATCAGGCAGCACGGAAACTTGGGGAAAAGCCACATCCGATAATCGACGACTGAGCAAAAACAACTTTCTCGCGCCGGGATTCAGCTTCCTGACTGAATTTCGCTGGTGCGTCCTGGACAATCCAAAGGGAACAGAGCAGGCAACCGTAACTTGTCACAAAAAAACGATAATGGATAGAACCCAGCGCCTATTCTTTCTGTTCAAGGCGCTGGAGGCTCCCACTCTGTTCGGTCATGGAATCGCGAATTTTCGCGTACTTGCCCTTAATCCCGGCGAGGGCTACCGGCTCGAACAATACAACTATCCGCACAATGTCGTCGTCGAGCTGCTCTACAATGCCGGAATTATCGGTCTTGGTCTTCTTATCGTAGCGTTGGTATTTTCGGTCGCAGGTTTCTTTCGGTTTATCGGCCGCGAACCCGCGCTGCTTGCCCTGGGCGGGTTCGGAATTTTCATTTTTCTTTCCAGCCTGGCCGCCGGCGATTTTTATGACTTCCGATTATTCTGGTTCGTTGCATTGACATGGAGTACCTGCCCGAGCCTGCTCCAAGCAGTCGGCACGGCGCGCGCGCCGGCACCCAGCTAAACTACCCGTGATCTTCGGGACCAAAACTGGCTGCCATATATGCCGACTCTTGAAATCCCCGGCTGCGAATACTGCCTTGATGCGAGGGCGCAGCCGCCATTAAAGCGAAGAACGGCCGATCAACTGGGCCGCACGGGCTCCTGCTTCCTACTAGCTAGACTAGCGCATCGACAGTGTGGCGCGTTGAATCGCGATATCGCGGGGCGACATTCCTCTAAAATCCGAATGTAACGGAACTCGCGCGAGGCGAGTTTCCCAACCATCCGGAAGCTCTATGTATATCTCGTCTATTGTCAGACCAGCGGATGAAAAGGCCTCGCGATACGTTGGGTGTCTTGAACGACTCTGGTACTGGCGGGACGAATTGTAAGGACGCCAGCCAGCATCAGAATAGCGCAGAAAATTATATGGAGTAATGGAGCTATCAGCGTGAGAATAGTGGTCGGTATAGTCGATACTCATCACGCAAACACCGCGATCCCTCAAAAGATTCTTGCAGCATCTGGCGATTTCCGGCACCTCAGAAGCCGGGATATGCTCCATCGTATCTATCGTTGATATGACGTCGAACTTTCGGTGCAGATCCTGCAGTCTCATCGGGGCTTTATATTCGATCCCCATCTTGGCCAAGTCGTGTACCGGAGATCTGACAGCGCCGGCAGGCGGGTGCTTCTGATACCAGCGCACCATTCGCTCAACCTGATCCCGCTGCATAATCGGAACGATGTCGACGAGCGTCTGACGTTCAATGCCCATGCAATAATAGAAAATATTCGCGGCCAGATCATACCCGGCACCGAATTCTAGATAGCTGATATCCTCCAAAGGCTTTCCGCATTTTCTAAACTCATTCAGGTGCCGAAAGAAAACTGTTTGATATCGATTGTTGTCGCCAGACATATCCCGCTCGGCCGAGCCAGTCAGCCGACGTTGTATCAACCGATGCGCTCTATCTCCTCCGGGGAGGACATCGAACGCCAGGAACGCCATCGCCTTCAATTTCCAATACATGAGGCAATCATCTCAGAAAAAGAGTCCATTGTTGAGAACAATTCAGAATCAGGCTGCCGCGATGTGCTCCAGGTGCTCGCAAAAGCTATCGTATATCTGGTCCGGATCGAACAGTTCATGATAGACTTGAATCGCATCTCTGCGCCTGCAATCAAGGTTCGGACGATCAGCGGTGATGCGTCGTAGACAATCGGCGGCGGAGCGCACGTCGCCCTCTTCATAGAAATATCCCAAACCACGCGGTTCCAGGAGCGAGCGAACCAACCCCGTTAGACCGGTCATGATCGGCAGTCCGGCGCCGAGGCACTCTCCGATTTTGTTGGGGTAATGATTGACAAAGTCAGGCGTCGAACGGTACGGGAACGTTCCGTAATGGCACCGGCGTAAAAGAACATGAATCTCGGCGGCGTTTCGCCATCCGGCAAGGAAGACATGCTTCTGTCCTTGGGCAAGCTGCTTTAGCTCCTCCTGCTGGTCTCCCTTGCCGCAAATGATCAGTTTCGACTTGCTCTTTTCTTCTTCCGAAAGATGCATCGCGCCACCTACAAGGGTTTTGAGATCAAGGCGGCGGCTTAAAGCGCCCGCATAACATCCAATCGTATCCTGGCTGTCCGCCGAAACTCCTTGCGCATCCCAAAAACGTTCGGCGTTTAGAATGTCCGATCGTTCCGGACGGCTGGGGTTTATCGCGAGATGAAAGGCCTTGTCGAGCGGACCGCGCGGACGCCCGCCACGCTGGAGCGCCCAATCGACGTAGCCCTCTGTTACCCCCAGAATCGCGGTTGCGTTTTGCACGCTATAGCGAAGCGACCTGTTCCAATAGGCGACCGCGGGAATCGCGGCGATGCGGCTCAGACCCGAAGCATACTCTGCGATGATGTCAGGCCACATGTCCCTGAAATCGACGGCGACTGGAACGCTGTTCGAGCGGGCAAAACGAACGGCGGCTTCAGCCAGTTCAATCGGCGGATATCCGCACAAGATCAAATCCGGACGAGGCATCGTCGGTGCCAGTTGTTCAAAGGCACGTGCGTTCTGCACATGACTAACGATACGCCTTATCGATACATTCTTCGAATAGAGCCGGCCGTAGAGCAGCACCAGCTTGTAACCTTCAGGCTTGTCCGCGATCGTCGTCGTCGACGCGCGCTGTTCCTTTCTCTGATGGTTAACCGTGGAATTCCACCAAGTTACCTCATGGCCGCGGCGGGCCAGCCGCTCCGCCATGATACCCGTTCTCAGGAGACGCGGCTTGCCGGTGTCCGACGGAATTTCCTCGCCTGTATTGACCAGCCAGATTCTCATGCGAATTCACCTGCGGAGCATTGTAGACTAACAAAGAAACACACCAGAACGGGCATTCTCTTACCCAAACGACCGTTCCTCCACCTCGCCGTCGTTGGCGTTACGTACACGCAACGAATAAAATTTACCAAAATAACTATTTTGACTTAGGCTTCCAAAGAACATGGGTTTCGTTTTCGTATTCCGTCCGGCTTCGAACAATCTCTTCGTAATCGAGAGGAAAGTTCAAACCCACAGCCTTCATCACAGTGTCTGGAATCGGTCGGTGGCCCTCCGGTGCCGTTAGTACCCAGGCACGGCCAAGCTGATCGCGCGGGACCATATCAAGCGCCCTTCGTGTGAACTCTTCGCTGTTTGGATAGCCGCCCAACAGCCAAGCCGAACCGATCGGCAAGCCTTCCAAAAAGAAAATGGTCGAGGGTGCGGTTCCCGTCAAATCGATAATCGGCGTTGATCTGGCAAAACCCGACATGAGAGCCGCCTTTTCGATTTGGCGAAAATAACGGACCGAGGCCGGATCGAGACATATGGGAAGGCTTGAACGTCCGATCCAGGTGCACTCGTTCTGCGCCCACAAGGGATGCGTCAAGCGGTAGGGCTTCGATGCCGCTCCGACCAGCGCCACAAACGTTGCGCAGACAAATCCGACGCCGATCCATTCGACGATCCGACCGTGCGCAGTCGTAAGCAAAGCCATTGCCAGTAAAAAGACAACTGCCATCCAGAATACCGAAGCAAGTCCGCTCAACAGATCGATGGTGTTTCCGCTGCCAAACCCGAAGGCGATCGGAACCCAGCAAAGCAGCAGCGCCGTCCAACATGCCTTGGCTCTATCGTCGCTATCGAGAGATCGGCTGATCAAGGCCAGCAGCAAACTGGCCAGAATGACTATCGTCAGTACCGAGGAGAGACTCCACCAGACAAGCACCGATGCCGCAATGAGGACGAGAATGAACGCGAGATTGAGCTTCGATGCCCGAAAGATGGAGATAACAAGAAGCGCGATGACCGTGCTTAAGGGAACCAATCGTGCGACCGACCGACCACCGTCGTCGGCAACGATTTTCATTCCGATGCAGATGCTGACTGCCACAACAGCCAGCGCCGCAAGCCCATGGAGCCATGGACCGGTTCTATCCAGACGCCCCAGTTGAATAATCAGAAAAGCAATCGCCGCAGCGCCGAGAAAGAAAATCCAGTCGAAGTGCGAAAACGTATACCAGAACTGATCCCTGATCGAAGGCAAGAAAGGCGGCCTCAACAGGCTAATCAAGTCAAAACCCAGACGGTAGTGATCGACCAAACCTTGAAATGTCCCGCCAATCGCAAGCGCGATCACCGCACTGAAAATCAAAGTCAGAAACGTTGCCCAGATCAGCGAAACAAGGACCTCGCGCCGCTTATGGACAACCAGAAAAATCATGGCGAACAGCGCCATCGGGAAAGCGGTCGAAGGCCTCGCCATCCAGATTGCAATCGCACCCAAGCTGGTCAGCCCAGCACTCGATACCATCCGAAAGCCATACACGCGGTCATCGCCGCCAGCGCTAAACAGCAAGCCGGCGGTGAATAACAAACATCCCGCGAGATTCAGCAGATTGTATCCGGGAGAAGGCAGCCACCAGCTATAAAAGAAAAGGACCGTCGTGGACAGAGTCAGAACAGCCGACAACGGCAATTCCGGCTTCTCGGGAAGCCACCGATAGACATACGATCGAATGCTGCAGCCGAGTGCAAAGGCTGAACCGAGGAGAAGAGCACCGCCAGCCCACCGCCAGGCAACGATGTTGTCCGGAAAAATCAGCGCGAGAGGATGAAAGAAAAATCCGGTCGCGGTGAGGAAAAAGGAGTATTCCCAGGGATCCTTGATCCAGTTCAAGTAAAAGCCTTCGTCGGTCAGATCGAGACCGCGCGTACAAAATAAAACAAAGAGACCCACATTCAGGACGACCAGAAGGTAGCCTGCAGCACGCCAGAATTTCCAGACCAGCAACCCGTCTGTATCCTCTGGTTTCGCACTCACGCTATGCATCCCTGTCGCGACTGGCTCCGCCACGGCCGCCGACAGCAACCCGAGCTCTGATCAAAGTCCTAGGCCGGAATGGGTTGAATTGCAAAATGTTCCACTCCCGCACCATTCTATGGTATCCGGATCGAATTATCCCCAATCGCGTCAGCTAGGAAACGCGTCACAGCCGACGAAACAGTGGAATGGAACGTGTTGCGATTGACAGGCACGACAGATCGCCAACAGGAAACGCGTTTGGCGAAAGTGCGCGAGGCGCTCTGCTGTCCGGTATGCCGGGCTGATCTCACCGACACCCCATCCTCCCTTCGCTGCTCCACATGTTCGGCGGAATATCCTGTCAGGGGCGGAAAAATCTATTTCATCGAAGTTCCCGACGCGACGGACGAACTCGATATCGTCAAATATCGGCTAAAGAAGATCTTGGGAAAAGCCTACTACGCTTTGGGGATTACGGTCTTCGCACCGACGTTTCCGTTCAACTATCGCGCCGCCGTTTTGCGCTTCTCGGACCCGGAGAAACAACTTGTCATCGATATCGGAGCGGGCAACCACCGAATCGATCCGCAGATCGTTACGATAGACCTGTTCGATTATGCCGCAACCGACATCGTATGCGATTTGAGCAATCTGCCGTTCCGGGATGAATCCGTCGATGCTTTCATATCGCGGTCCGTTCTTGAGCACGTTCCCGGGTTGACGCAGATTTGCAAAAATCTCGCACGAGCGACGCGCGAAAACGGTTTGGCGGCGCACCTGATCCCGTTCATGTTTCCGTTTCACGCCTCCCCTCATGACTATCAGAGGCTGACACACGTCGGCGCGGCCACTCTCTTTCCGGGCTTTGAATTGCTGGAGCAACGTAACGCAACAGGTCCATTCACGTTACTGACTCTGCTGCTGACCGAAGTCCTGGCCGTGATTTTTTCATTGGGAAATGAGCGCCTCAAGGCATTTCTGTACCTGATTTTTTGTCTGGTCTTTTTTCCGATCAAGTTTCTTGATTTTCCGTTTATCGGGCGCCGCTCCATGCTCGGGATTGCACCAAGCATCTTTACGGTGACACGCAAGACAAGAAATCTAGAAGCTGTATGACCGCCATCTCCGGAGAGATCGGACACTCGCATCAAGGGTACGGAAAAGTGAACGATGCGGTCTCTCGCGTCGCGGCATAGCTGCTTCCCCGAATGAGGCGCTTAGCCCGCACAGGAAGTGAATTTTACCGTCCTGACGGTGGACTTGGTGCGAGTTGAAAGTTATGCAGAGGCTTATTCCAGAAGCTATCAGGCACATTTCGTACGGCTCAAGATGACCAGCGAGAGAGCACGCCCCGCGCGGCTAACCCTGATTACTCCGGTATTCAATGAGTCACCGAATATTGACGCATGTGCGGATGCCGTCACCCGGGTTATTTTCGCCGATCCCGAGATCGACGGCCGCGTTATTTTTGTCGACGATGGGTCATCCGATGACAGTTGGGCCAAGATCGAAACACTGGCACAGAGGTCGTCTCGTTTTTCCGGAGTTCGGCTGTCGCGGAATTTCGGTGCCCATTACGCCCTTACGGCCGGCTTCGATCATGTCGAACCCAATCAGGACGTCGTCGCCACGCTGGCTTGCGATCTTCAGGATTCTCCCGAAACCGTTCTCGATTTTATCCGGGAATGGCGTAACGGCGCCGATATCGTCTGGGGCGCACGTCGTGAACGTGCCGACAGTTGGCCACGCAAAACCGCGTCGCACATCCTGAATTACGTCCTAAGACGCTATGCGATGCCGAAGAATTCAAGATTCAGGACGGGCAGCTTCCTGCTCATGGATCGCACCGCATTCGACTGCTTTCTGCAATACCGTGAGCATAACCGTGTCACGTTCGCTCTCGTCGCATGGACGGGTTTCAACCAGGCCACCGTCCCCTATGACCGAAAAGCACGCATCCACGGCGCCACACGATGGTCATTTGGCCAGATGCTAAACACCGCCTACGACGTCTTTATTGGCTTTTCGCCGGTCCCTGCGAAGTTCGTCGCGATGCTTGGTTTCACCGTCTTCACCGGCAGTATCCTGTTCCTGCTCTATCTACTGATAACCTGGTCAGTCACAGACGTAGAACCGGGCTGGACCGGAATCATGACCATGATGACAGTGTTGTTCGGATTGCTGTTCATGATGGTTGGAATGCTCGCCGAATATCTTTATCGCATTTTCATCGAGACAAAGAGACGACCATTATATTTCGTTTCGAAGCGAACCAAGCCAGCACCGCTGAGACCAGAAGGCAATGTCTGAGACCTCGCTGATCAAAGTGCGGCTAGGCGGCCAGGACTTACCCGCGGCTGCATCTTGGGCGGACGGGCTTGATATCATGCTGCCGACACAGATGGCCGCGATGATCGGCAATGGCGCCGCCGACTGGCATGACAGCGCAGTACGGTCGCAAGCGCAAGCAAGCGCGGTGTTTCTCCGGGAGCGCAACGCTTATCTGTCCAGGCCACCGACATCGGCACGATTGCCGGTGAATTATCGAAATATTCCGGGGCCACTCCGCCGAGCCATCGGGCGCGGCATCGGGCGGATGCAGCGCTACCGGCAATCCCAGTGGGCCAGTTTCCCGGGCTGGCCAGTGGACCTTTCGGCAGATGCCGTGGCAGACCTCGGCGGCGTGCCGTTTCAAAAGCCTGCACGAACGCCGGTCCTCCTCACGCACGATATCGACAGTGCGGAAGGACTTACCAACCTGGTCAAATGGTTTCTCCCCATCGAGGAAGACCACGGTGCCCGCTCGGCAAACTATATCGTACCCTGCGCCTGGCCGATCGACAGGGGCTTGACCTCGGAGATTTGCAAGCGCGGCCATGAAATTGGCATTCATGGCTACGATCACTCGAACCGGACGCCCTTTGCGCCAGCGACAGAACGGCAAGTCCGCCTCGCAGCCGGCGCAAAGGTGGGAGCGGAATTTAAGACGGCCGGCTATCGCGCGCCCTCGCTCGTGCGCACGAAGGTTATGATCGAGGAGCTTGCTTCCCACTATCGCTACGACAGCAGCATTCCGACATCCGGCGGACTGTTCCCGGTTCCCAATAACGGATGCGCCAGCGCCCGCCCCTGGAAGATCGGCACGATGTGGGAACTTCCGCTCTCGATGCCGCGCGACGGCAGCCTGCAATTCCTTGGCTACAGCCCGACCCGGATTCTCTCGACATGGATCAGGGCCGCTCACCTGATCGCCAGCAGCGGCGGGATCGTATGCCTGCTAACGCACTGCGAGCGCGGCTTTTCCGGAAATCCGCCAATGCTCAAAGCCTATCGCGAATTCATCGAGACGATCGCTTCCGACGGTCGCTTCGAATTCCTTCGACCGGTCGACCTCGTCGCACAGCTGGACCGGCAGTCGGCGTGAAGAGCGGAGCAGGCCGATCGTTTGAAAAAACGGCCTTCACCGGGCGCAAGGATAGTATTTGTCTGTTCCTCAATGCCGCGCTTGAACGCATGCCCGGCAGCGACACGCTTCGTGTCCTGGATGTTGGGTGTGGCGCCGGCGATCTCTTGCTCGAACTTCGCCGGAAGCGACCTCGTGTGTCCCTGACCGGGGTCGACATCTCGCCCTTCAACATCCAGACCGCTGCGGCGCGGGCGAAAGCTGACCCTGGTGGCAGCGATGGTTTGACATTCGAGACCACAGACTACTTGCAAGCCCGATGTGGCTCGTTTGACGTGATTCTTGCAGAAAGCGTGCTGCACCTGATAGCCGGAGATCACAACCGACTCGCCGCGAAGCTTGCGGCCGACATAGCTCCAGGCGGGCTTCTGATCGCCACCATGCCGCAGGACAATTTTACGAATCGGCTTCTTATCGGCCAGCGCCGCCTCTGGCGAGCGATGCCATCCGCGGCGGACTCCATCGCTGTCCGGGTCGCTCAGGCAATCTATCCGACCGAACCCGCGCATATCATCGCCGAGCGTGTTGGCTATCTCCGGATCATTCCCGAACGCTTGCATGGACCGCAATGGATCGAGCAAATGCAAAACGCCGGCCTCGATCTGGTGGAAGATTCAAATTGGCCGCGAGCATCAATACTCAAGCCCATCCATCGCCTGCTCGTTTTCAAACGAACAGCCATAGCAAGTCGGAACTAAGCATTCGATCAGAGCAGAGGTCGCAATGTAATTGTACTGCTCAATTCTCAAAATTCGATAAGACCTCGAGGACTCGCTCGGCGTCTGAATGGGCCATTTCGGGGAAGATCGGCAATTGCAGTGACGATGCAGCCACGGCTTCTGTATGCGGCAAGCGCGCACCCATGTGACGATAGGGCTCTTCAAGGTGCGATGCCATGACGCCGCGGCGTGTCGCCACACCATGCCGATAAAAATGCTCCATGAGCGCGTTTCGGGTCGAGGGCTGGCCGTCGCGCACCCGCACCTGAAACGATTGCCAGTTCGGCGTGACATGCTGTGGCAAGCCCGGCGCTACGACAGTTGTGTGATTCTTCAAACCGTCTAAATAGATTTGCGCGATCGCACGACGGCGCGCAAGAAACGCGTCGAGTTTCTGTATCTGCGCCACGCCGATTGCAGCCTGGATATCGGTGATACGAAAATTATAACCGATTTCCGGATAGGATTCGAACGTGGTCGGCGAGCTTGCGTGCCGCTGATAGTCGCTCAGCGACATTCCTTGATGGCGCAGGCGGCGAAGTTTTGCCGATAGCTCCCCATCGTTGGTCACGATCATACCGCCCTCACCCGTTGTAATCACTTTCCGGGCGTGAAGGCTGAAAACGGAATATGGAGCATGCGAACCGGCCGGGGCTCCGCGAAACTTGCTTCCGAACGAACAGGCAGCGTCCTGGATAAGAATGAGATTCTTCGCAGCCGCCAACACCTGAAAACGATCGATTTCACACGGCAAGCCAATCTGGTCGACAGGCAGTATGGCCCGCGTTCTTGGCGTGATCTTGCGCTCGGTGTCATCCGGATCGATATTGAATGTCCCCGGATCGATGTCTGCAAACACCGGTGTGGCGCCTGCATGAACAATGACGTTGACGGAGGCTATAAACGTCAGTGACGGCACGATAACTTCATCGCCCGGACCAATTCCCAATGCCTTCAGCAGCAGAAACGCTCCCGTCGTCCAGGACGACACCCCGACAGCATTCTCGGCGCCGCAGACTTCGGCAAACCGCTTCTCAAATTCGGCAAGGCTGGGTCCGCCAACCACCCAGCGGCTGCGGATCGCCCGCGCTGCCGCTTCCTCTTCTTCGATTCCAAAGCACGGCCGGCTAAAAGCAACTTCAGAAGCGGATGGCATCGACATCGCCTTCCATCATCCAGTTCTCGACCTTCTGCTCCAGCAAATCCTTCGGGTCGATAGTCGCGCGAACCCAATCGATGTAGTCACGCACCCCGGTGTGAAGCTCGACTTTGGCCTTGTAGCCAAGCAAGGTTTCTGCCTTCCCGGTGTCGGCATGCAGATAGGCCACGTCGCCCGGACGATCGCCCCGATATTCAATCGTGAGATCGTTTCGCGACAAAGCCGTCAGAACTTCCCGCGCCAGATCGTTCACCGTGACTGGCACGCCGCGCGCGACATTGACGCGCTGGCCGATAACGGCATCGGTTTCGCCGGCCAGCCTGATCCCACGTGCGATCTCGGTGACATAAGTAAAATCGCGAGCGTTCTTGCCATCGCCGAACACAACCGGACTAAGCCCGTTCAGAACTCGTCCGACAAACCGCGGCAGCACCTCGGCGCGGACGCCGGTCTGGTACGCACGCGGCCCATAGGCATTGAAGGGGCGAACGACGGTCGTGGGCAGACCGTAGGTTCGCAGATAGGCCTCAGTATATAGCTCTCCTGCCAGCTTCGAAGCGCCGTAAGCCGTCATCGGACAGCAAACGGTGACGTCTTCACGCAACTCCCCCCGCGACGCGTTTCCGTAAACCTCCGAACTGGAGCAATACACAAAGCGGCGGACCCGCCGCCGCCGCGCCTCTTCCAGAACGGTGATGGTTCCCGTCGCGTTCACGTCATGGGATTCCATCGGCCTCGTGAGTGATCGGCGTACACATTGTGTCGCAAGATGATAGACGACCTCGCAGTGATCGAACGCATCCGCCACCGCCTCCGGATCCGTCACCGACCCTCGCACGACGCGAACATCACCCTTCCCGTTTGCGTCGACGAGATTGCTTTCGAAGCCGACGGAAAAATCGTCCAGGACAGTAACCGGCCGCGCTTCATCGATGAGCTGATCGACGAGGTGGCTCCCGATGAATCCGGCTCCGCCGGTAACGAGTATCCGCGCGGTCATTGCGGCATGGCTCGCCGTGACCGGACGCGTCTCAAATTGTCATCAATTCGCGATTGCGCCATTTCCAGGGTTTGCACGATCTTCAGACCCTGGACCCCATCCATGATCGACAGCGTCTCGCCTTGAATGACGTCGGCAAAGTGTTGCGCGACGCCGACAAGCGCTTCCGTCTTCTGCAAACGCGGCGAATGGATATCGCCGATTCTGTACTGCGGAATGATCATCGAGCGTTGCTCTTCGGGCTGAAAGTGAATGCCAGAGCTGTAGATCTTGATCTTCTGATCCTCGTCCAGATCGTCCCACACGAGCATCTTGTCAGCTCCCCCGATCGTGAAACGCCGGATTTTGACCGGCGACATCCAGCTCAGGTTCAAATGCGCAATGCAGTTCTTCCGGAAATGCAGCGTGAGATACACCATGTCGGGCGCGTCATGATTCACGTGACAGTAGCCGGAGGCCTCGATATCGATCAGCTCGTCATCGATCAAATGATTGATGATCGACAGATCGTGAGGCGCCAGATCCCAGAGGCAATTCACATCGGGCTGGAAAAGACCGAGGTTCACACGCAGCGAATCGAAATAGCAGACCTGACCGAGCGCCGACCGCGCGACCAGTTTTTTGATCATCTGGACCGCACCGGTGAACAGAAAGGTATGATCGACCATGAGAACCAGGGACTTCCGCTCCGCCCGCTCAACAAGGTCCTGCGCTTCGTCCACTGTAGCGCACATCGGCTTTTCAACCAGCACATGTTTCCCAGCATCGAGCGCCCGGCGCGCCAGGTCGTAGTGGCTCGCGACCGGAGTCGCGATGACCACAGCATCGACATCACGAAGCGCGATGAGCGTTTCAGCGTCCTCGAAAGTCTGGATATCAGGAAATGCGGCCGAGAGGCGCTCGCGAGTCTCGCCTTTCTTGTCGGCAACTCCAATCACGCGGCAAGCCAAATTGCTGCGAAAATTTCGAAGCAAGTTTGGTCCCCAATAGCCATAGCCCACCAACCCAATTCCGATTGTCATTATGGTGCCATCCACCCCAGCGCGCGGTGCGCAGATATTACACTAGTCGACAATTCGCTGCGAGCAGCGACGGCCGGCATTGCCGTCGGGTTCATCGATTAAATCCCCCAGGCCGCGACATCAACGCCTGTAACGGCATGGAATTCTCTGACTTCAGACGCGAAGCATGCTCGGAGTCGTTTTGCCGTTTCGGGATCGATAGGCCTATCGGCTTCCGTCGCATTGACGCGACCTGTCTGCAGGACGGACCAGGAAAGCTGCGTTAACCCTGCAAACGCCTGGATTGCGGCAACGAAATATTCCGGTCGACTCAAAATATCTTCGAAGATGAAGAACCCGATGCGATCGCGACCCAGCGCCTCAATCCAAGATCTCGCCAAACTCCCGTATCGACCGCGTGTTGTGTAGTCGAACGGCCGTGCTGCTTCCCGCCCTGGCGGCAAGGGACTCGGTCTTTTCCCTTCCAGACTCAGGGCTTCCTCGAAGCTCAGTGTTTCAAGACCATTCTTGCGTGACCAGAGCCAATTGGAATAAGCGCGGTCAACAGGATTGCGCAGCAGTATGATCAGCTTGGTCTTGGGCAGCAATCGCGCGAATCGCAATCGCGCATCTTCGTTTTCAAAATAGTTTGTGGTCTTCTCGATCCGCACTAAATTCGGCGGGGCGTCCGCGAAATAGTGATCGTATCTTTTTAGAATTCCCTCATCGCCGTCAGGATGCTCACTCAACAGCACTTTTGGCTCTGGCGCGATCGGCTTTGCCAAATACACGCCGGGATGCTTGTCAAGGACCTCGCAAAGAAAGGTCGTACCCGAGCGCGGAGCACCTCCAATGACGATGTCGGGCAAAATCGACATATGAGATCATCTTCCCCACGGCATCGCGGCGGATCTGGCACGCTCTGCTCGGCCTACTGATAGAAGGCAGTGACCGCCTTGACCACGTAATCAAACTGCTCGTCCGTCATTCCGTCAAATAGTGGAAGCGAAAGCCCTTCGTCTGCCCACCTGTCAGCCACCGGATACGTTGCACCAGGCTTCACATAGGCAGATAGGCAAGGTTGCCGGTGCAATGGCACAGGATAGTGCAACCCGGTCTCAATCCCGGATTTTGACAATGCATCGCGGAGCGCGTTGCGCGAGTCCGTGCGGATGACAAAAAGATGCCAGCAATGCGTTTGATGCCGGATGGATGGGATTTCGAGCGGCAGCCCCCGAAGGCTTGCAATATACCTGATCGCCAGCTCGTTCCGCCGTTTCGTCCACGTGGAGAGAAGCGGCAGCTTGTGTTTCAGAACAACAGCCTGCAGCCCGTCCATTCGATAGTTGAAGCCGAGCTCCGCATGAACATATCGCTCGGTCTGGGCGTGATTGCGCAATGAGCGCAAGCGGCCGGCATAGTTGTCGTCGGAGGTTACGATCAACCCCGCCTCGCCAGCAGCTCCGAGATTTTTTCCGGGATAGAAGCTGATGCAGCCCAGATCTCCCATCGTGCCGGTGGAACGTCCATTCCAGGTCGCGCCGATCGATTGAGCAGCGTCTTCGATCACCTTTAGATTGTGATCCCGAGCGAAGCTGACGACCGCGTCCATGTTTGCCGGCTGGCCATATAGATGGACGGGAATGATGGCGCGTGTCCGCGGAGTTACAAGTTGACGCGCGGCCGCGATATCGATCGTTCCGGTCCGCTCATCGACATCGCAGAACACCGGGACTGCGCCGACATACAGAATGCCCCAGGCACTGCCGATAAACGTATGCGCAGGCAGCAGAACTTCGTCGCCACTCCCGATGTTGCCAGCGAGGAGCGCGAGATGAAGCGCCGAGGTTCCCGAATTGACGCCGATCGCGTGCGGGACATTCAACCATTCCGCAATCTGACGCTCGAAGGCGTCGACGAATGAGCCCGATGAGAACTGGCTGCTTGCAAAAACACGGTCGAAATCAGACCTGACGCCGTCCTCGATATGGCGCCACTGCCATGTCAAATCATTGAAGGGTACTTTCACGAGGTATCCCGTATCAGCTAGCGCGGAGCGCGCTTATCGCGCACATCGCCGATCACCCGCCCCGGATTTCCGGCCACGATGGCATATGGTGGGACATCCTTCGTTACGACGGACCCGGCACCTATCAATGAGGATGCGCCAATCCTGACGGGCAAAATGACGGCCCGACTGCCGATCGACGCACGAAACTCCACCGCCGTACGCGACATCACCCAATCGTCCGTAATCCGCCGCCCGGATTCATCGGTCGCGCGGGGCAAAAGATCATTGGTGAACATGACACCATGCCCGACGAAAACCTCATGTCCGATGTCGACGCCTTCGCAAATAAAGGAATGCGACTGAATTTTACAGAGGCGCCCGATCGTTGCCCCCGTTTGAATTTCAACAAAGGGGCCAATGAAGGTGTCATCCCCAATGGAGCACCCATAAAGGTTCACCAGATCCGGGAGAGGAATCCGCGTCCGCTCTCCCAGTTGAACATTGGCTGCGATGGGCAAACGATGCTCCCTCTTCGGCCTTGAGATGCCAAGTTAGCCTAGCGCGGTCAACCAAATACGATGCGCCGCATCCAATATACCCATCGCTGAACCGACCACAATGTTCCACTTTTGTTCCAATGACATCTCGCAGTCGTCGTTGAGGGGCGACGCGAAGGTCGTAAAGCTCTGATATGGGAGAGCAACTAGAGGCAAATCGATGAAGCGGCACGTCCTATTTTTATGCACCGGAAACTACTATAGGAGCCGCTTTGCGGAAGAATTGTTCAACCATCGGGTCAGCTTGATTGGTTTGGATTGGATCGCATCATCGCGGGGCCTGGCACTCGAACGAGGCTCCTCGAATGTCGGCCCGATGTCACCCTATACCCGCGACGCCCTCGGGCAGCGCGGCATTTTCCCTCTGGGGGCCGACCGCCCACCCGAAACCTGCACGGTCGACGACCTCGCTCGTGCAGACGTGGTTGTCGCGCTGGATGAGGCCGAGCATCGCGAATTGCTTCAAGCAAGATTTTCAGGATGGGAGGATCGCGTCACCTACTGGAACATCCATGATATAGGTGTCAGCGATCCAATGGATGCCTTTGTATCGATCGATTTCGAGATCGGACACCTGATATATCGTCTGCAGTAGACGAGCAGGGGTCGACACTGGCGTCCACCTTGCAGCTTAGTATCGTTGGCGAAGAATGAATTCCTTCAAGATCCTCGCAGTTGTCCTTAAACTTGCTGCCTCCGTCGCGCTATTGTGGATTGCATTAAGCGGCCTCGACATGACCGCGCTTATGGCGCGAGCCGGCGGTATTTTGCCGTTCTGGCTGGCAATAGCATTCGCGATATGCCTCCTGCAATCCGCGCTTATGTCCGAGCGGTGGCGCGTGATTTCTCGTTTCTGCGGGATCGCGTTGACTTGGCGCCAAGCCTTTCAACTGGTGATGATCGGAACTTTCTTCAATCAAGTTCTTCCCTCTTCGCTCGGGGGTGATGCTGTCCGGCTATGGCTGGTTGGGCGCCACTCGGGGTGGCGTGAGACCACTTACTCAATCCTGATTGATCGCGGGTTTGGTTTGCTGGCAATCTGCACGATAATTGTCGCGACGTGGCCGCTGAGCCTTGGCTATCTCAACGATGGTCTGTTACGGGTTTCCTTGCTTGCAACCGGATGTGGCGGCCTTTTCGCCGGGCTTTGCTTTGTTGCTAGCGGATTCGCCACGTGGCCCCTTCTCGACCGGGTACCGTTGCTGCGCCAACTGCACGACTGCGCAAAGATCGCCGCTAGCGTCGTCTGTTCGTTAAGTAGTGGATCCCTGGTTATTTTGGTGTCCCTACTAATTCATATCATCGCTATCGCGATGGCTTACGCACTGGCGCAAGCGGTGGGCGCGCGCGTCAGTTTGATGGATCTGTTTGTGCTGCTCCCGTCAGTGATGTTGATTGCCGCAATTCCTATCTCGATCGCGGGGTGGGGTATCCGTGAACTCTCTATGGTTACAGCCTTCGGGTTTGCCGGATTAGCGCAGAGCGATGCTTTAGTGATCTCCCTACTGATGGCCGGTGTGATTTGGGTGGCGTTCAAAATGGGTCCTAATCGCACCCTTGAAGCCAGGACGGACCCGTTGGCAAGTCCCAGCGAAACGGCATCCTCGTCGAAAAGTGCCCAACAACAGAGCCCGGCGCATTAATCGCTGAGGAGCCTGGGCGCCGTGATGCCGCCCTATTCCGGGCTGGAGATGACTTGCGAGACACCGCGTCGCTGCTCAAGCGTTTTCGGCTGCGGGAGGGAACGCAAGGCGGAGGCGGCGAGTCGAGCGCTACGCGCGGTCACAGGCGACATACCATGGGAGGTGGGCGTGGCTAGAAAACGCATTGGCATTCTCACCGGCGGCGGCGACGTCCCCGGTCTCAATGCAATCATCAAGACCGTGACTTATCGCGGCAGTGAGAACGACGTCGAGGTCGTGGGTCTGCGCCGTGGCTGGGAGGCCTTGACGCATCTGAACCTCGAGGACCCGACAAGCAGATCTCATTATCTCATTCCGCTGAGCCGCGAAAACACACGCACCATCGACCGGCGCGGCGGCACCGTGCTGCACTCGAGTCGCACCAATCCGTCCAAAATGAAAAAATTGCCCGACCATCTGGTTGGCACTGACCTACCGTTTTCCGTCAACAACGGCGACAGCGAAACCAAGACCTGGGACCTAACCGGCCAAGTGCTCGCAAACTTGTCAGGACTTGGCATAGAACACCTGATTGCCATTGGCGGAGACGACACGCTCAGTTATGCGGCCAGGCTCGACAAGCTCGGCGTCAAGATCATCGCCATCCCAAAGACGATGGATAACGACGTCCGCAACACCGAGTATTGCATTGGCTTCTCGACCGCGATCACCCGAGCGAGCGATGCCATTCAGCGGCAGCGCACCACGGTCGGTTCGCATGAGCGCATTGGCATTTTTCGGGTGTTCGGCCGAGATGCCGGGTTTTCGGCGCTCTTTACCGCGTACGCGACCTCAAGCCGGTGCGTCATACCGGAGTACAAGGTCAATCTCGACAAGCTGATCCAATTGCTCCTCGAGGAGAAGCGAGCCAACCCAAGCAACTACGCACTGATCGTGCTCAGCGAGGGCGCGGAATGGGAGGGATACAAAGTGCAGGAGTACGGCGAGCCTGACCCCTACGGTCATCGCAAGAAGGCGAGCGTCGCGGAAGCGCTTGCCGACGAGATCAAGCGGCGCGCCGGCGAAGAGACGATTGTATCTGACCTGACCTATGATCTGCGATCGGGCGATCCGGACTTCGTGGACAAACTCGTCGCTTTGACTTTCGGCAATATGGCCTTTGATGCAGTCCTGGAAGGCAGGACGGGCCTGATGTCAGCGCTGGTAGAAGGCCGCTACGACTTGGTGCCTATCCCTGAGGCTCAGCTCGGGCCGCGCAAGTTGGAGGTGGCTAGCACATACGATACCGAACGCTACCGTCCTCTCTACGCCGGCAAGCGAGGGTTGCCGATCTTTCTCAACCGCGCATCTTAGGGTGACAGAGGCCCCCCAAGATCGCTCCTACAAGAACCCGTGATCGGATAACCTCAGCCAACTCGGCGACCAATTGGGGAGGCATTCTTTGTGGAGAAAATAGGAAATGGCGACTTCGAGTATGCTGCTTCTTTCAAAGATCGTCGGAGCGCCGCATTGTCGCGAGCCCCGACGATCGAAGTGGTTCTAATCAAGCCACGACCGCTTTCAACATCGGCGAAGCCTCGCGCCCTTTGAGCACCTCCATCGCCGCAGCGACGCCGCCCGCGCGATGCGGCACCTTGGCGATGTCTAGGCTCATCTCGATGCCTGCCAGGGCTCCCATCAACATCAGGTCGTTCTGATGGCCGAGATGACCAATGCGGAAAGCCTTGCCCTTGATCTTGTTGAGGCCAGCACCGAGCGACATGTCGAAATTGTCGAGCACCACCTTGCGGAACGCGTCGGCGTCGTGTCCGTCAGGCATCATGACGGCTGTCAGCGCCGGCGAATAGGCATGCGGATCCTGACAGACGAGGTCCAGCCCCCACGCCTTCACGGCAGCACGCGTCGCAGCGCCGTGACGCTTGTGGCGAGCCCATACATTCTCCAGACCCTCCTCCTCCATCATGGCGATCGCGACCTTCAGACCGTAAAGCAGATTGGTGGCCGGCGTGTAGGGAAACGAGCCCTCCACATTGTTGGCTATCACCGGATGCCAGTCCCAATAAGCGCGCGGCAACGTGTTGGACTTTGAGGCCGCCAGAGCCTTTTCAGACACCGCGTTGAAACCGAGACCGGGCGGCAACATCATGCCCTTTTGGGAACCTGCGATCGACACGTCGATACCCCAGGCATCGTGCTCATATTCCAGCGCGCCGAGGCCGGAGATGGTGTCGACCAGCAGCAGCGCCGGATGTTTGGCGCGGTCGAGGGTTTTGCGAACCTCGAGGGGATGGGTGACGCAGCTCGTGGACGTCTCGTTGTGCACGATCATCACGGCCTTGATCTTGTGCTCCCGATCGGCCTTGAGCCGCTCCTCGATCAAGTCCAGGGGGGCGCCGCGCCTCCAGTCGGTCGGCAACACATCGACATCGAGCTTGAACTTGTTGGCCATGGTAAGCCATAGCGTCGCGAACTGGCCGGTCTCCGCCATCAGCACTTTATCGCCCGGCGACAACGTGTTGACGATCGCGGCTTCCCAGGCGCCGGTGCCCGACGACGGATAGATGATGACCGGCTGCTTGGTGCGGAAAATCCGCTTGGCGTCGGCCAGCACCTCATGGCCCAACACTGCGAACTCCGGACCGCGATGATCCAGGACGGGCATATCGATGGCGCGCAGCACCCGGTCAGGCACATTGGTGGGGCCTGGGATCTGAAGGGTATGTCGTCCTGTGTGCAGCGTCATCGGGGAGCGTCCTTTCCGGGAATTTGTCGTATTGCAGGTCGAATACCACTATCCAGCGGCGTTGTCCCGCGCTCGCACGCCCCCTGCCGGACCGCCCTCGGGAGATCCAGTTCGAGCCGCCCCGTCCGTCGCGCGCGATGAGTCATCCCAGTCCGCCCAGAGTTCCTCTGCCCTCAACCCCTGGGGCATTGACAGCGGCTGAGGCCGGCCCGAACATGGAACCAGCCCACAACAATTTCTCTTTTCTGCTTTTACAGATATCTCCAATAAGCTGTACGCAGGATTCGACGCTCTATCCGCAGCACAGGAGATAGGTCCGATGATTCTCTTCAATATTCTGCCGGCGAGGATTTTGGCTGCCGTCGTGGTTTCGATGGCCATCTCAACGTCCGCAGGGGCGGGGCATCGTCACCACAAGCACCACCATCACACCCATCCTTCGGCCGAGACCGATATCTACCTCCACAACTACGGGCCTGCCGTCACGCCGGATCAACCCTTCGCCTATTACGACGGACCGATCAGCGTGCATTGCAACCAGGGCGCCGCCACATACCGAGGGCAGGATGGCCGCCCGCATCCCTGCAATTGACTGCTTGGTGCAAGGGAACGCTCACCGCGTGCAAGCGCGTCGATCGCAAGATTCCGCGTAGGTATGGGCTCACGGGCAAGAGGAGACGACAAGGCCTCCCATGGATGAATCGGACGATGGATACGACTACAAGCGCTATCGAGACCTTCTCGCCGAGGCGACGGATGAATCAAAGCGGCTGGAGTTGATCGACTTGCTGATCAAGGAAGGCGCACGAGATCAACTTACGCGCGAGCGGATCAGGCGGCTTGGCCTGACAAAGCTGATGGATCGGCCGCGCAATCGGGACTAGGGCCAGTGCGGCAAAATCCGAGGGTAGCGGTTGCGCCGGCATTTACCGAGCAGAATGCGGCTAAACGCAGCTTGAACAAGCCGGGATAGACTTAATGAGACTAGTGCCAGCCTACGACGACCAGAATATTTTCGCGAAGATTCTTCGCGGCGAGCTGCCGTGCTTCAAGGTTTACGAGAATGCGCATACATTCGCGTTCCTTGACATCATGCCGCGCACGCCGGGCCACACGCTGGTGATCCCGAAGGCCCCTGCCCGCGGAATCTTCGACATTTCAGCGGATGATCTGGCGGAAGTCGCGCGAAGCAGCAAGACGATCGCGGTAGCGGCCATGAAGGCCTTCGACGCCGAAGGCACCATCATCCAGCAGTTCAGCGAAGCCGTCAGCGGACAGGTGGTGTTTCACCTGCATATGCACGTCATACCGATGAAATCGGGAGTGCCGCTTCTGCCGCCCCAGAGCCAGCAGGAGGACGTCAAGGTGCTCCAGGATCACGCAGCCCGGCTGATCGCCGCGATCGGCGCGTAGCGAGCCAGGCTCAAGCCTGCGACCGTGGCGGTTGACCGGAAACGGCCGTCGCCTCGATCTCCTTTCCGTTCTCGTCCTCCGCGATGCGCATCAGTTACGGGCAAACGAGCGCAGAGTAGCAGATGCAAGAACGTCATTCAGCGCTGTCGTCGGCAAGCCTCGAAAGAGTTCGAAGTTTGAAAGGGGCCTGGCGAGACAGCGGCGGAATTTTATTCATTCGCGAACAGTAATGCGCCCCTGCGCAGAATGACAGTAAATTGCGTTTGCGCAATTCCTGCCGAACTGCCTTATCTTACAGTTTGAACCCGGCGGCTCGAAGCTGCCAGACTACGGGTACTTCATGGATGATATCATCGTTGCGCGTGCGCTACATGTCCTTGCCGTGGTCGTCTGGATCGGCGGCGTTTCGATGGCGACAACGGTGGCTTTGCCAGCGCTCCGGCGCGGCGATCTCGGGCCGGACCGGCTGAAAGCGTTCGAAGCGATCGAGCGGCGTTTCATCTGGCAGGCGCGCGCGTCCGTCATCATCGTCGGCTTGAGCGGCCTCTACATGACGTGGCAGCTCGACCTTTGGGATCGGTTCCGGATGCCGGCCTTCTGGTGGATGGACGCCATGGTGGGGCTTTGGCTGCTGTTCACTTTCGTGCTGTTCGTTGGCGAGCCTTTGATCCTGCATCGCACCTTTCATCGGCTGGCGACCGAACAGCCGGACATGGCCTTTGCATGGCTGCACCGGGCACACTGGATTCTGCTCGGGCTCAGTCTGACGACCGTCTTCGCAGCGGTCGCAGGAAGCCACGGCTGGTCGATCTTCTGATGGTGACCGCCGTCAGCCGCCGCAACGATGTCGCCTGGAGCATTTTCGTTTCTGATTGAATCAGAAGCGAAGCTCTGGATTTTTGTTTTAACGCGTTTTCTTCACGCGAGCAGGTCACCATCCCCGGGGGAAGCCCGAGGATATGCCTCGCTCGAAAACGCTATAGTCAACCGATCCCGTCGGCAATCTCGTCGATCGCGTCAAAAACGCTGTCGAGTTCGTGCGGCGTGCTGCAGTAAGGCGGCATGAGATAGATCGTGTTGCCCAGCGGCCGGACCAGCAACCCGCGGCTCAAGAAGCCGTCGTAAAGCCGCGGCCCGATGCCGGCCAGATAGCCGGCGTCATCCGCGACGACATCCAACGCGGCGATGGTTCCGATCTGACGAACGTTGATAAAACGCCGATCCTCGCGAAAGCGGTCAAGACCACTGGTTTGCGCGCGCGTGACGGCGGCGATGCGCTCCATCACCGGTTCGCTTTGCCAAATCTCCAGATTCGCGCAGGCGGCCGCGCAGGCGATCGGATTCGCGGTGTAGGAACTGGAGTGAAAAAAGGTCTTGCTGCGATCCGTTGAATAGTGGGCATCGAAGATATCCGCGCGGCACAGCGTTACCGCCAGCGGCAGCGAGCCGCCGGTCAGGCCCTTGGAGTAACAGGCGATGTCGGGCGTCACGTCGGCCTGCTCGCAGGCGAAGAGCGTTCCGGTGCGACCCCACCCCGTCATGACTTCGTCGGCAATGAACAGAACGCCGTGAGCCTCACAGATCCGCTTCATCTCCGCCAGAATCCAGGCCGGATAGATCAGCATGCCACCGGCACCAAGGATCAGGGGCTCCACGATCAGCGCCGCGACGCCGGTGTTCCGGCACGCCATCGTGATCGTATCCAGCGTGGCCTGCTCACGACCTTCGGAGGGAAAGGGAATCCGCTCCACATCGAACAACAGCGGATCGTACGGCGCGTTGAAAACGCCTCGTTCACCCACCGACATCCCGCCGATGGTGTCGCCGTGATAAGCTCCTTCCAGCGCGAGGATCCGGCTGCGCCGCTCACCCCGGTTCCGCCAGAAGCCGAGCGCCATTTTCAGCGCGACTTCGACCGAGGTCGAGCCGCTGTCGGAAAAGAAGACGTAGTCGAGTCCTCGCGGCGTTATCGCAACAAGCTGTCGCGCGAGCCTTTCGGCCGGTTCGTGGGTGAATCCGGCAAAGATCACCTGATCGAGACGGTCGGTCTGATCCTTGATCGCCCGCACGATATGCGGATGACGATGACCGTGCGTCACCACCCACCACGAGGAAATCGCATCGAAGATGCGGCGGCCGTCGACGGTTTCAAGCCAGGCGCCCTCGCCCCTGGCGATTGATATCGCCTCCGGCTGCAGCGCGTGTTGGGTAAACGGATGCCATACTGGGGATGCCGGCTTCATCGGGCCGGTGCCTTCAGAAAATCGCCGATATCAAAACCGTCGGCAAAAGCCTTACGCAAGGTAGCGGGGGCCAATGGCATGACATAACCCAACCGGCCCAGACGTTTCACCTTTCCCATATCGACGATGATCCGTTCGGTTTCGACGTTCTCTTCTCCGATGAAGCTGACGCCGAGTATCGTAACGTCGCGCGCCCGCAGCGCCTCGATGGACAACAGGCTGTGGTTGATGGTGCCGAGAGCCGTTCGGGCGCAGAGCACCACCGGCAGGCGCCACCTCGCCATGAGATCAAGATAGGTAACGCTGCGCGTCAGCGGCACCAACAAACCACCTGCGCCTTCAATCACCAGGGGGCGATCCGCGCTCGGCACCTCCAGCGTCCGATGCTCGATAGTTACGCCGTCTAGCTCGGCGGCGAAATGCGGAGACGCCGGCGTCCGCAACCGATAGGCCTCCGGCAATACGCGCTCGGGCGCGAGTCCCGACAGACGCAACACGGTTTGCGAGTCGGTTTCCTCGTCCAGTCCCGATTGGATCGGCTTCCAGTAATACCCGTCGAGAGCCCCGGCAAGCGCAGCCGAGAAAACCGTCTTGCCGACGTCGGTATCGGTCCCGCTGACGACGATCCGCGCGCTCACGCAGCCAACCGCATGTCTTCTGCCAAAGCCGCGAACAAGTCCGCGACGATTGTCTCGTTGACATGGAGCGTCAACGCGATGCGCAATCGCGCCGTGCCTTCAGGAACCGTCGGCGGGCGGATCGCCCGTATATCGAAGCCTCTGCGCTGCAACGAGGCCGCCAGCTCCACCGCCACCTGATCGGCACCGACAATCACCGGAATAATCTGCGAGCCGGATGGCTCGATATTGCAGCACCGACGCAGTTCGTTGCCGGCAAATTGCACCAGATGCGCCAAGCGCTCACGCCGCACGGAATTGGTGTGAGAAAGTTCGAGCGCTGAACGCGTTACCGCGGCGGTGAGAGGCGAAGGCGCGGTGGCATAGATGAACGGCCGCGCGCGATTGATCAGGAAGTCGCGGATGATCTTCGGCGCAAGAATGAAGCCGCCCGACGTTCCGAGCGCCTTGCCGCACGTGTGCAGCGTGATGACGTTGTCGCGTCCTTCGAACGGCGCGGCAAGCCCCCGCCCCTGCGGCCCGAGCACGCCGGTCGCGTGGGCTTCGTCGATCACGACCATTGCCTCGTGCCGGTCCGCGACAGCCAACAGGTCAGCGAGGTTCGGATTGTCACCGTCCATGCTGTAAAGGCTTTCGACCGACAACCAGGGCCGCCCCTTGCCGCCGGCCTTGCGCCATTTCACGATCGCCGCATCAAACGCATCGGCATCGTTATGCCGGGCGCCGACGGATTCAGCGCGGCCAAGACGAACGCCGTCATGGACGCTGGCGTGGATCAGCTCGTCATGCACGACGAGATCACCGCGTTGCGGCAGGGTCGAGAAGATGGCGAAGTTGGCGACGTAGCCACCGCCAAAATAGAGCGCCGATTCAGCGCCGAAGAAGGCTGCGGCTTCGCGTTCCAGCGCTTCATGTTCAGGATGATTGCCGCGCAACAGACGCGATCCACCCGACCCGACCGGCACTCCTCGGGCCAGCGCATCCGCAGCAGCTTGTCGCAATTCCGCGGATTCAGCCAATCCGAGATAGTCGTTCGATGCGAGATCGATGCCCGCGCGCCCACGCAACGTCCGGAGACGCCCCCTGTCCGCGAGCGACTGTAAATCTTTCGTATAAATTCCGTGCATCGTCATGTGTTGCGCTTAACCTCGCCAGCGGCGGCAGTCCCGCTACAAGCTAATCGGCCGGCACATCGTAATCGGCTGCAAATCGCATGTCCCGAAGCGGCTGCACCCGCTTCGTCGATGCCTGGTAGAGATCATGCGCCTTGTAAGCTGCAAGTTCCGCCTCGCTGTCGAACTCGCCATAAACCACGACGTCGATGTCGTTGCCGAGCTGATCGGTCTTTCGGTTGCGCGCCACCTCGAGCCGGCGCGCGTGCGGGATTGTGGCAAGCGGCGACAGGCCGTCGATTATTTTGTCGATATCGCCTTTGTCTTTCGCAGTGAATAAAACGATGTGACGAATCATGGCTGGCCGTAGGGCAGAGAGAGGGTGATCCAGGCCGCATGACTATCTTGCGATCAGGTCTAACGCAACGCTCACGACGCGGGGCACGATATCCGATGCAGGGAGCAGCATTTCATGAGCCGGGACATCCTGTTGAATGTTCCGCGAAATACTGCCCATATGAGCATTCTTTAATGTCCGCACCGGACGCACCCGATCTCAGTGCATGAGCACGTTCGATGATGACCGCTTGCGATGAGTGATCCGCTTGTCAAATCCAAGGTGCCCGTGCACTCGGCGTCTCCTGCCTCCCCACAGGCAATTGCGGCGGACCTCATTGCGCTCCTAGTGGCGGTGACTGCCGGAGACCCCCGTGTTCTGACAATCCAGGATCAGAATGCGTTGCCATCGGGTCCGTTCGAACTGGCTCATCGCTCTCTGCAATCGGGATTGCGGGCTTGGGTCGAACGCCAGACAGGGCTGCCGCTAGGCTATGTCGAGCAGCTTTACACCTTCGCGGATCGGGATCGCACCAGCGCCGCCGACCAGCGCGTCATCTCGATCAGTTATCTCGGCCTCACCCGCGAGCAGGCCGGGTCCAACCAATATGAAACGAGTTGGCGCAGTTGGTATGATTATTTCCCTTGGGAGGACCATCGCCTCGGTACGCCAATGATGGAGAAAACGCTGCGGTCCGGCCTCGCGGCGTGGATCGCAGAAGCACCGGACCGGACAGCGCGAAGCAATCGCCGGCAGCGAGCGGCGAGGCTGTTTGGGTTGGACGACCACATCTGGAACGAGGAACTCGTCCTGCAAAGGTACGAGCTTATGTACGAGGCACGACTGATCCCGGAAGCCCTCCGTGGCGATGGCCCGCCCGCTTCGACGGCCGCGTCCGTGCCGGGTGATCCCATGATCCTCGACCATCGACGGATTCTGGCGACCGGCATCGCCAGACTTCGCGCCAAGATCAAATACCGCCCCGTCGTATTCGAACTAATGCCCGAGACGTTCACATTGCTGCAATTGCAACGGTGCGTTGAAGCTCTGGCGGGAAAACTTGTGCATAAACCGAACTTTCGTCGTTTGATCGAGCAGCAGGAGTTGGTGGAGGATACCGGCGAGACCAGCCAGGAGACCGGGGGACGGCCAGCAAAACTCTTCCGTTTCCGCCGCGCCGTGTTGGCTGAGCGTGCGATTGCCGGGACCAAATTACCCGTCTTGGGGACTTGACAACACTTATACTCAACATCAGTATAATAGGCGTCCGAGTGGAGTATAGTCATGTCGTCCGTTTTGGAACTGCGGCCATCGGCCCGAATCTATCCCAAAGTGCGGCACGCGATCCCCCGGATCGAATGGCCCGCTTTCGCCGAGGACGTTGATGCGATCATCGAGCTGAAGAAGCGCCGCAACGCAGTCGTGCTTGCGCATAACTATCAGACGCCGGAGATCTTCCACGGCGTGGCCGATATCGTTGGCGACAGCCTCGCGCTGGCCCGCAAGGCAACGGAGGTGGAAGCCGACGTGATTGTGCTCGCCGGGGTGCACTTCATGGCCGAAACAGCCAAACTGCTGAATCCGTCAAAAACGGTCCTGATTCCTGACACTGGCGCCGGCTGCTCACTCGCCGACTCGATTACGCCCGAAGATGTGCGACTTCTACGAAAAACCTATCCCGGTACTCCGATCGTCACTTACGTGAACACCTCGGCCGCGGTGAAGGCCGAGTCGGACATCTGCTGCACGTCGGGCAATGCAAAGGCCGTTGTCGAGTCCCTCGGCGTCGAACGTGTCATCATGCTGCCCGACGAATTTCTGGCGAAGAACATCGCTGCCGAAACCCACGTCAAGATTATCGCCTGGACCGGGCATTGCGAAGTGCACGAGCGCTTCAGCGCCGACGAGGTGCGGCAGTTGCGCGACGATTACCCCGGCGTGGTCGTGCTGGCACATCCGGAATGCCCGCCGGAGGTTGTCGCGGAAGCCGATTTCGCCGGATCGACCGCCGCCATGGCTTCCTATGTCGCTACCCGACGGCCGCCTCGGGTCGTTCTCCTGACGGAATGCTCGATGAGCGACAATGTCGCCGCTGATCATCCTGGCCTGGAATTCATTCGTCCCTGCAATCTGTGCCCGCACATGAAGAGGATCACGCTCGGTAATATTCGCCACGCGCTGGAGACGATGCAGCACGAGGTCACGATCGACCCGGGCATCGCTGCGCGCGCACGCCTCTCTGTCGAGCGAATGCTAGCTGTCGGATGACCGCGCTGCATGACACCAACGGCGCCGCGGTCGTTATCGGCGGCGGCCTTGCTGGCCTGATGACAGCGCTCGCACTGGCGCCGCGACCGGTGCTGCTTTTGAGCAGCGCGCCGTTGGGTCTCGAGACATCGAGTATCCTCGCACAAGGCGGCATTGCCGCAAGCATCGGACCGGACGACAACGCAGCGCTGCATCTGGCCGACACCCTCGCCGCCGGTGACGGGCTTTGCGACCAGCGCGTTGCTGCGGCAATCCTCGCCGGTGCGCCGGCTGCGATCGAGCGGCTTATGCAGCTCGGCGTAGTTTTTGATCGCGATACCGACGGCAACCTCGCGCTTGGCCTTGAGGCAGCCCACTCGCGCCGCCGGATTGTCCATGCCGGAGGTGATGCGAGCGGCCACGACATCATTCGTACCCTGGTCCGCAAGGTCTATGAGACGCCTTCGATCACTGTATGCGAGGCCACCAGCGCACAGCGTTTGATCGTCGAGGACAATACGGTGAGAGGGGTCGTCTGCCAGACCGAGCGTGATCTGGTTGCTTACGCCACCGGTCACATCGTCATCGCGACCGGAGGCATCGGCGGATTATTTCTGCACGGAACCAATCCGGCGGGATCGTGCGGGCAAGGACTAGCGCTCGCGGCGCGCGCCGGCGCCACCATGGCCGATCTTGAATTTATCCAGTTTCATCCGACGGCGCTCGATACCGGCTCCTTCCCGCTGAAACTGATCAGCGAAGCGGTGCGCGGCGAAGGTGCGACTCTCATCGACGAAAACGGCGATCGTTTCATGGCGGATACGCCCGGCGCGGAGCTTGCGCCGCGCGATGTCGTCGCGCGCGCCGTCTGGCGACATATGGCCGCAGAACATCGGGTATTTCTCGATGCGCGGAACCTCCGAGGGATCGACTTCACCCGACGCTTCCCGGCGATCACCTCGTTTTGTCGCAATGCAGGGATCGATCCCCTGACACAGCCGATCCCGGTTCGTCCCGCCGCGCATTATCACATGGGTGGAATCTCCGTCGATAAACACGGAAGAACATCCGTTGAAGGTCTCTGGGCCTGCGGTGAGGCCGCTTGCACCGGCCTTCATGGGGCAAACCGGCTCGCGAGCAACTCGCTTCTGGAGGCAGTCGTGTGCGCCGGTCTGGTCGCTCAGGATATTGCCGCCACGGCGCCTGCGAAACGACGCCCCCCCAGAATGACGGATGCAGGCGCCGGCTGCGATCCGACCTTGATCCGGCCGATTCTGTCCCACGCCGCCGGAGTTTTGCGAGATGGCGACAAGCTGCGTGCAGCCGCGCGCGCGCTCTTACCGCTCGCCGCCTCCCAACAGGCAGCAGGCGACCCAGCTATTGTCGCCCTGATGATCGTGATCTCGGCGCTTCGCCGTGAAGAAACCCGCGGCGCCCATGCGCGCACCGACTGTCCCGAGCGAGCAATCCGAGCGATGCGAACAACATTGCGTCTTTGCGATGCGTTCGACGCCGCACAAGACTGCGTTCCCGATTTGGTTAGTTAGTTAGCTCGTACGCAAGGACACAATGTCGCTCCCTGCCCTCCCGCGCATCATGATCGAACCACTGGTTCGTATGGCCTTGCTTGAAGACATCGGCCGCGCGGGCGATCTCACGACCGACGCGATCGTACCAGTTGGCCACCGGGCCACGACCCATATTGTCGCTCGCCAGCGAGGCACCGTTGCCGGGCTCGATCTTGCTCGGCTCGCCTTCGAACTCATCGACCCGGCAATCCAGATGCGTATCGAGCACGACGACGGTGCGGTCGTCGAGCCCGGTGCGGTGATCGCGACCTTGTCGGGTCCGGCGCGGGGGATTTTGACAGCGGAACGGGTCGCACTGAATTACCTGTGCCGTTTGAGCGGAATCGCCACGGCGACAGCGTCCGTTGTCACCGCGATTCAAGACCACAAGACGAAAGTGGTCTGCACGCGCAAGACGACGCCGGGATTACGCGCGATCGAAAAATACGCGGTCCGCGTCGGCGGAGGCAGCAACCACCGGTTCGGTCTCGACGATGCGGTTCTCATCAAAGACAATCACGTTGCCATCGCCGGCAGCGTCACCGAAGCGCTGAAGCGCGCAAAGAACAGCGTCGGCCATCTCGTCAAAATCGAGCTAGAAGTGGATACGCTCGATCAATTGCGTGAAGCACTCGATCAGGGCGTCGATGCCGTGCTGCTCGATAACATGACCGCCGAGATGCTCCGGGAAGCCGTTGTGATGGTCGGAGGTTGCGCCGTGACCGAAGCTTCCGGCCGCATTACGCCGGCAACGGCGTCAGCGATCGCTTCAACGGGCGTCGATCTCATTTCGATCGGCTGGCTCACGCACAGCGTCGGCATTCTCGACCTCGGCCTTGATTTTCAGGACCAAGCGAGCGCTTGATCCAACGTCGAGTTGCGAACGGGGATGTCGGCGGCTGATAAAGCCCCCGCAGGTGATCAATACTGGTTAGCCAAACCAGACAGTATCACTCAGGTCGCCAAGACACGAACTCGTCCATGCGCTCGGTTTAATTCGAAGGCGGTCGTTTCCGAAAAGGATCCGCTGCTTCATCGTGCCCGTTGCGGCTACTAATGAACATCAGGGCCATCAATCCACATCCGATGACGATCGAAAAGAACGTGCCAAGACCAAGCGCGATCCAGCCATGTTTTCCTATCTCGACTTCGGAGGTCTGATTCAAGATCAAGATCATCCACACGCCTGTAGCTATCAGTATGCCTGTCAGCGCAACTAAAATAACGAGTCTTCCTTTGCCCATACTTTCCATCGTCGTGCCTTTCCTTTTGTGTCTGACCGCTCAAGCCAACTCCGCCGAAGTCTGTTAAATCCCACGCTACCGGCCATCATAATGGACGCCGTCGCTTATCTCATTTTCGCTCGTTGTCGCGTTTTCTGCGCAAGTCCAATGCTAGCCCCAGAGAAGGTTTTCTGCATGTCGTTCTAGCAGATTTAAAAGTGGAACGCTTCCTCAAATGATACATAAAAAATATATCTTTACATGCGCCCTCAAAAAAGGGAACCCCGCCGAAACCAAATCTTGCAAAAACCTCTTTTTGCCGGTTGCGAACCTGTTTCGGTCGACGCTTACCATGGGCAGCTTACAGGGTGTGAGTGCGGCTGACGCATCACTCACAGCAGGTGTGCGGCTTTGCCCTGACAGCGAACCCGCGCGATTCCGCCTCGCAGCTTTATTTCGCCCTCGAGGGCTCCTCGGGTGACCAACATAGTGGCAATATATTTCGTCTGAGATCAAAACAACTCCAAAACCGGCAGGGCTGTTCTTGGCCCCTTCGCTGGCCCGTTTTTGTTGGCTGTAACGTGTGCGCTTGTCACTGGACGGCTTGAACCAGGAACCCTGCTACATTGCATGAGTTAACTGGCTGGACGGGCTAATTGCCTCTATCCCTCGTCCGCTCCTGGCCCGTCGGTGTACCCCCTTCACCGGCGGGCTTTTTGAATCGGGAACGCCTTCCCCGGGTCGGAACTCCGGACAAATTCAGGCTGATTTACCCCCGACGCAAGTCGGTTGGGTGTCCGGTGATTTCGCGAAAGGCAAACTTAATAAGGAGGGAAGTTTAAGTAGATGCCCAGCGTCCGTCCCATGATCGGACTCTACCAGACTTGGAGGAAATTCAGAGGAGCAAGTTACTCAGCGTGCGAGCGAATTGCGTGAAAATCGAACCGGGGACAGGCCACCCGGCGTTCATTATTTCAAAACCATGGATAGGAGTCTTCTCGTCACGGTGAGCTTCCATTAATCGCTACAGTTGCACGATGTCGAAAAGACGGAAAGTCGCAAAGAATACCGGGGAAGGCGGAGCGGCGCGGGCTCCGGAATTGCTATGCTGAGCGTGCCGACACTGTGGGTGGTGTTTATCGTGAACTTCCTGGCGTTGGGCCTGGTCTGGACCTACGTCATGCGGAGCTATCCGACGTTAGCGGCTGCGCCATATTGGGCAGCGGCGTCCTTCGTCGCCGCTTTTTTTACCGCAATACCCATACTGCGCGATCACGTCGATTCAATGCTGCCCCTGGTTATCGGTGGCGGCGGGGTGATCTTCGCGGTCTGCCTCTGCACGATGGGAATCCGACGCTTCTACGAACGACCTGTCTCCTGGCAAATGACTTTTGTCACGGTCGGTGTGAGCGTCGCCGGACTCTCCTTTTTCGTATATGTGCGCGACGACATGCCGATGCGTATCTTCATCTACTCAGCGGCTCAGGCGATACCGATCGCCCTGACGTTGAAAATGGTGCTGTCGCGCAGGGAGGGCCGCATCAATTCGGGAGCCCAGCTCGCGGGAATTGTTGGCGCACTTATCATCTGCATCACCGTGATTAGGTCAGTCTGCGCATTTTTCCAGATTGGCGGCGGAAAGTCCTTCGTCGACTTCAACGGTTTTCAGGCTGCCTTGACGTTAGGCCTCATGTTCCTGTCGATGGTCTGGAACTTCGGGTTCCTTTTGATGGCGATTGAGCGACTACGCAACGAGGTTGTCGACCTTGCGCTTGTGGATGATCTCACCGGTGTCGCGAACCGGCGGCAATTGCTCGGGCGGCTGGAGGAAACATGTGCACTGTCGCAGCGCAGCGGCGAACCTTTCGTGATCCTCGTGGTCGACCTCGACGGCTTCAAGCAGATCAACGATACCCACGGTCATGCAGCCGGCGACGCCTGCCTGCGGCACTTCACGCTGATGACGCAGATGCAGCTGCGGCCCGGAGATCTGCTGGCGCGTACCGGCGGTGACGAATTCTGTATCTTGTTACCCGCCACAACGCTGGGAGAAGGTGCGGAGATTGCGCGGCGCGTGCTGAATGCCTGTCGCGAAGACGCCGCCGGATGCGCCGGCGCCGATGTTCCCATCGCGGCTTCCATCGGGCTTGCTCAATGGACACAGGAGATTGGAGCCTGTTCGGAGCGTCTGCTCGCCGCAGCCGATCAGGCGCTCTATGCAGCCAAGAACGAGGGGAAAAACCGGTATGCGTCATGCGGAGACATTGCACCGCCGATTGCCCCGGATTTGCTGTCGCAACAGATTCTGTGGAATCAAAAAGCATAAGCAGCGTTGAAGACTGGAGCGCTGGCTTCCGGGCTACGAACAAACAGGCCGCGAACAAACAAAAAAGGGCCGGCGTCGCCACCGGCCCCTCATCTCAAAACGGAAGCTTCCAGCTTTAGCGGGCGGCTTCCATGGCAGCTTGTTCCTGCCGCGCGATCGAGGTCTTCACCGCTGACTGGACCTTCTCGAAGGCGCGAACCTCGATCTGCCTCACGCGCTCACGCGACACATTGAACTCGGCAGCGAGATCTTCCAGCGTCATCGGCTCATCTGCGAGGCGTCGGGCCTCGAAGATGCGGCGCTCTCGCGGATTAAGCACGCCCATTGCGCCGGTCAATGCGCGACGACGATGATCGAACTCCTCATGTTCAGCCAGGATGGCTTCCTGAGTAGGCGAATGGTCGACTAGCCAGTCCTGCCATTCGCCGGCCTCGCCATCATCACGAATCGGAGCGTTGAGCGATGCATCGCCACCAAGGCGGCGGTTCATGTCGACGACGTCCTGTTCCGTGACACCAAGACGCTTGGCGATGAGCTTGACCTGATCCGGACGCATATCGCCTTCATCAAGTGCGGAGATCTTGCTCTTCGCCTTCCGCAAGTTGAAGAACAGTTTCTTCTGGTTCGCGGTTGTGCCCATCTTCACGAGCGACCACGAACGCAGGATATACTCTTGTATTGACGCTTTGATCCACCACATCGCATATGTGGCGAGGCGAAAGCCCTTTTCGGGCTCGAATCGCTTCACCGCCTGCATCAGGCCGACGTTGCCTTCCGAAACGACTTCCGATATCGGCAGGCCGTAGCCTCGATAGCCCATGGCAATCTTAGCCACGAGCCGCAGGTGGCTGGTCACGAGATGATGCGCCGCGTCGCGGTCGTCATGTTCGCGCAAACGCTTCGCGAACATATACTCCTCGTGCGGTTCCAGCATCGGAAACTTGCGGATTTCCGCAAGGTAACGAGAAAGTCCCGATTCTCCGTTGAGAACCGGCAGGGTAGCAGTACGGGCCATGGTTGCGCCCTCCACTTGGTTCAGGCCCCCGATAGCGGCGAGCCTGGCAGGCAGTCTCTTGTGTTAAAGCTGACTACGCTGCGATGTTCCACGTTGGATGTTCAACGCAGGTGCAGCATATACTAGGCGGGTCAAAAAAAGAAGAACAAAAAGTGATTACGTTTTCGTGATAATGAATCAACTGTTTGGTATGATTGTGTTTTTTTGAAATATGCGTCATTCCGCCGCCGTCAAAGCCGATCGAAGTAAAAACAGGTCCTCCGGCAACCCTGCTTCCCAGCGCAGAATTTCTCCGGTCCGTGGATGTTCGATGACCAGAAGGTACGCGTGAAGTGCCTGCCGCCCGAGAGTGGTTAGGGCAGCCGAGGCCCGTGGCCCCAGATGATTGGCCTTGGTCTTGAAATGCGATCCATAGACGCCATCACACATCAGAGGGTGGCCGGCGTCGGCGAGATGTACCCGAATCTGATGTGTGCGGCCGGTGGCGAGTTGGCAGGCGAGAAGAGCGGCCACCGGTTTTCCGTCCCGGCCGTTGAAAGCCTGCAGTACCTCCCAGTGGGTAATCGCTTCCCGCCCGCCTGCACGTACGGCCATCTTTTCGCGTGCGTAAGGGTGCCGGTCTATCGGAGCGTCAACCGTGCCGTGGGGACGGTTCGGCAGTCCCCAGACAAAAGCCAGGTAACCGCGTCGCATCGCTCCCGTACGCCCGTGATCCGCAAATTGCGCGCTCAGCGACTTATGTGCGGCGTCATTCTTGGCGGCTACCATGAGGCCGGTGGTGTCCTTGTCGAGTCGATGTACGATGCCGGGTCGGCAGACGCCGCCGATGCCGGACAGACTCTCCCCGCAATGCGCGATGAGGGCGTTGACGAGCGTCCCGGCCTGGTGGCCTGCTCCGGGATGAACCACCAGACCTTTCTGCTTGTTAATGACGATGAGATCGTTGTCCTCGTAGATGATATCCAGCGCGATGGCCTCGCCTTTCGGTTTGGCCGATATTGCCGGGGGCACGAGGATTGTGATCGTATCTCCCGAAGCGACATGATAAGCCGGGTCGCAAACACGAGCCGGGCCGATCGCACTCTCGGCAGCAGAAACTTTTTTCACAACACTGACGCAGCCGGCGAGAATCAGGGATTTCAGGCGTGATCGCGACAAATCGGGACTGTGGACGGCAAGGACGCGGTCAAGGCGCACCGACCCCTCGTCGCCGGTGACAATGATGTCCAGCCTTTGATTGTGATCCGATGATGAGCCTTCAAGAGCTGAGCCTTGCATGACTGAGACTTTAAACTCTGAACCGACGCCGGAACAGGCCGCGCTGTTCGCGAGGGTTCGGCGGATGATGTTGATCGCTGGGCTGACCACGGCCCTCGCCGTTGGAGCCGTCCTGGTCGCCATCGGCTATCGTTTTTTTCGCGTTGAGGGAAGCAGGCCGGCGGTCGACGTCACCGCCACCCTGCCGAAGGACGCAAAGATCATCGCAACTGCGGTTACAGGTGACCGACTCGTGGTGACCCTCGATCTCGGCGGTTCCGTCCAGATACGGACGTTCGATCCGCGTACGCTGCGGTCGACCGGAACACTGAGTTTCGCACGCGAGCCCTGATATCCTGAGGTACCTTGCAGCGTATCGATTTCGGGGTTATTGCCTCCAATACGCTCCCTTCGTCTAGCGGTTAGGACGCGGCCCTCTCAAGGCTGAAACAGGGGTTCAATTCCCCTAGGGAGCGCCAATGAAATCAGTATCTTGATGAAGCTCGGCGAGATCCTGCCCGGTAGCATCGGCTCGGGCCTCGCTACCATGGTCCTCATGGCGTTGCTCGCGTGTTCGTCGCCGGTCTGATGGTTGGCCGCACATCCGAGTATCGCGGCAAGAAGATCGAAGCGCGGGAGATCAAACTGGCGCTGCTCGCGCTCCTTGTCTTTCCGGCATCGTTGTTTGGCTTCGCGGCTATGGCGGCGGTATTGCCGCCCGCGCTTGAGGGGCTTCTCAACAAGGGGCTGCACGGACTGTCTGATATCCTCCCTTCCCGTTTACGGCCTCGGCGGCCCCGTCGCGCCCTTCGTCGGCATCAAGCTGATCGACATGGCCATCGCCGCCCTCGGTCTTGCCTGAGAGGAAGGTATGCGATGAGCACGCTCGTGCTATCGGCTGCGCTCTTCGCGGCTCCTGCCATGGCACAGGATGTTGTGCCCACCGGGTCCACGCCTGATGCGCCGATCTGCACCGACCGGCCCACCAAGTCCAACTTCACCTGCACCGTGCCAAAGGGGATGGTGCAAATCGAGGCTGACACCTTCAACTGGCTGAGAACCACCGCTGCCGGTATTCGCGCCGACCAGCTGCTGTTCACCAACCCGACGTTCAAATACGGCCTGTCAGACAGCAGCGACATCCAGCTGAACGGGGGTGCCCTTCACCCAAGTGCGGACGCGTGATGCCGGCGGCAATGTCGCCTCCGTCTCGGGTTTGGGCGACATGACCGTTCGCTTCAAGCAGCGCCTGCCCCCTCGAGAGCGCCTTCCAGCTTGCCATCCTGCCGTTCATGAAACTACCCACCGCGCGCACCGGCATCGGCAACGGCAAGGTCGAAGGCGGTGTTGCCGCCCCGATCAACTATAGCGTACCGGACGGCTGGACCGTCACGCTAGGTCCACAGCTCGATGTGCTGGCCGATTTCGACGGCCGGGGCCGGCACCTTGGCGTGACAGGACTGGTGAACATCGCCAAGCAGTTCGGGCAATTCACTCTGTACAATGAGATCTGGACCAACCAGAATTTCGATCCTACCGGCACGGTACGGCAATATAGCTACGATATTGCCCTGGCCTGGCTGCCGCACCCGACGCTGCAGATCGATGTCGGGCTTAACATCGGTCTCAATCGCAACACGCCCGACGTTGTCAGCTACATCGGAATCTCCACCCGCTTCTAAGGAGATTGCCAAGCAACCTTGTGGATAACGGGATGACGGCACCTTGGTGACGCGACGACAGACTCATCCGAATCTGCTCGGATCGATGTCCGAGGCTGTTGTGCGGTTGTCCCCTTGAACACGCCTCGAAGTCGCGTTCAACCATTTAACCCTTAGAGGACATTATGGCCAAGAAAGCGAAGAAAGCGGCGAAGAAAACCGCAAAGAAAACCGCAAAGAAAAAGAAGAAGTAGTCTCAGAGGCTCGGGCGGACTTTGCTCGCCCGAGCCTTCGATGACGGCGCATGACCCGCTACGATTGCGGACGAACATGTTTTCTCCAGTCGGAACGGCGAGGATCGAAGCGAATCCCTCGCCTTCCACTTCGTATGACGTTTTCATGTGACGCTATCAAAAGGTTTGATTCATGCCGCGCCTGGCCCTCGCTGTTGCCGCTGCCATCGTCATTCACTTGATGCCGAGCCTGACCGCACCGGCCGCAGCCGCGGCGGGCGATGTTGCCAAATCGCACGATTATCCCGGTATCGGCCGCTTCAAAGGCAGCATCATCACCGGCTATGACGTGAAGGATTTCGACGCCGCAACCCTGCAGGCCGCTCCGTTCAAGGACGGCAAGGCCACCGACCCGCGCAGAGTGGAAGGCCGCATCTCCCGTATCGCTTACCGCACGGGGCCTGGTCCCTCGATTCTTGAAGTATCCCGCAATTTCGAGAGCCAACTGGCGAATGCCGGGTTCGAGACGCTGCTCGCTTGCGATGTCGAGGCCTGCGGTGGAATTCCATTCAGCGAGACAATCGGCGCGCTGCCGATACCGCAAATGTGGGTCGACGGCTTCGACTACCGCTACTATGCCGGCAGGAAGGTCGAGAATGGGCGCGAGACCTATGTCAGCGTGCTGGTCAGCAAGAACAACGACGACATCTTCGCGCAGCTCACCGTCGCCGAACGCGACGCGATGCAGAACAAGATGGTCGATGCGGCTGCGATGGCCAAGGGGCTCGGCGAGAGCGGGCACATCGCGCTCTACGGCATTTACTTCGACACCGACAAGGCCACACTCAAGCCGGAGAGCCGGCCGACCCTCGACCAGATCGCGAAGCTGCTGAGCGGTCAGCCCGGGCTCAACGTCTATATCGTCGGCCATACCGACAGCCAGGGCACACCGGCCCACAACCTCGACCTGTCGCGCCGCCGCGCCGAGGCCGTCGCCGAGGACCTCGTGCGCAATTACAAGATCGCCAAGCCCCGGCTCAACACCGCCGGCGTCGGCTTCCTCGCCCCGGTCGGCTCCAACGGCACCGACAGCGGCCGCGCGCTAAACCGCCGGGTCGAACTGGTGCAGCCATAGAGCCAGTCCGGCTTTGATGAAATCAAAGCCGGACTTTGTTTGACGCGTTTTCTTGACGCGAACCGGTGTCCACTTCGCTCGAAAAAAGCTGTCCTTACTGCCCGGCCAGCTTGTCGGCGAAAAGGCCGATGGTCTTGCGATAAACCTCGGAGCGATTCCATTCGCGCATCGCCTCGAAATTGGCTGAGCCCTCGTGATAGTCGCCACCGGCCTTCCAGCCGTTGACCCTCAACAGGTTCGCCGTCGAAGCCAGCACGTCCGGCACCGAATGCCGGAGATCGACATGGCCGTTGCCGTCGAAATCGACGCCGTACTTGATATAGGACGAAGGCAGAAACTGGGTCTGCCCGATCTCGCCCGCATAGGCGCCGACCATATCGCCGAGACGCAGGTCGCCGCGCTGCAGGATCTTGAGAGCCGCCAGCAGCTCGTGCTGAAACAGTTCGGTGCGCCGGCAATCATGCGCCATGGTCGCGAGCACCCGGAACACCGGCAGCTTGCCCATGTCGCCACGGCCGAAATCGGTTTCCAGTCCCCAGATCGCGACGACGATCTCCGGCGGCACGCCGAATTGCTTCTCGATCCGCGACAGCAGCGAGCCATTACGCGCCAGCATCGCCTTGCCGCCCTTGATGCGGCCGCCGGTGACGCGGGTCGCGGCATATTGCTCAAAACTCTTGCGGAAGGTGCCGCGCTGGCGGCGATCGAAATTCAGGACCGCCTGATCCTGCTGCACGCCGCCAAGCGCCTGCGAGATCACGTTCTGCGAGATACCATCCGCCGCGGCTTCCCGCGACATCGACGCCACGAACGTATTGAAGTCGCCGCCGCATTGCGCGGCGGAAACGGCGGTCGATGCGAGGGGGGCGGCGAGAAAGGCGGCGGCGAAGGCGATGGCGAAACGGGTTTTCATTGCAATCCCTTTTGCTGAATCGTCGCGCGTTATAGCATGACTATGGCAACGCGATGATTAACGACCGCGCGCGCGGCGCTTGCGCCGTTCGCGCAAAAATTCGCGCCGGCCTTCGGGCGTGCAAAAATACCCCTATTGTTTAGCGGCGCGGGGACGCCGTCGTGGTGATTCCGTTCTGCGCTCTCGTGAGAGGGCGCGCGGAACGCCGGGTGCTCGATGCACCCATGGCCCCGTGTGCAAAAGTAAAAGCACACGAGTATCATCGCCACGGTCACACCGGAATCATCCGGCGTTCCGCGCGCGATGGTGTTAACGGCTTGCTGCGCGAAAACCCCTGACCGCCGGCCCTGAGGTGACGATCACTCCAGGGGTCTTGCACCTCGCCGCCGCTCCCGTTGAGGGAGACGGCCGCAAGGCTGCCCCATGGCGCAAGGCGATGCGCCGGGATATCGCGCGCTGGGCCGTTCGCGCACGACGTGGCCGTCAGCCTCATCTCACTCGCGAGGTTACCCCCGCGCGATCCGAGACATCGAACGCCGCGCGCGCCCACCGCATCCCGCCCCGCAGACCGTGACGATCGCGAGCCGCCCCTCTCAGTGGGACGGGACGAATAGGAATATATACCTAACTCTTTCGGGCGGCAAGCCTTGATGACACTAAGTTGTGGATAGAATCTTGCTCACCTAATACGAGAATGCGACGATACCTACGGCTGATCGAAGTCCAGGAAAATAGGTAGCTATGAATCCAGTTATCCAAGCTCAGGTGAGAGAATTTGCGATTGCTCACTCCTTAACCCACCGAACTGAGCCAAATCAGTTTGAGGTCTATTCGATCTTCGCAATTCTGAATGGCCTGCAAGGCGAATCGATTGATCCCAACGAAGTTCATCTAGATGGAGAAGAGTTTGGACTCGATGGCATAGCGATCTTGATTCAGGGCGAGCTAGTTAGAGATAGCCACGAGGCATCAGAAAAGCTTGCAGCTATAAATAATCCTTCGATCGAGTTCATCTTCTTCCAATCGAAGACGAGCACGACCTACGACTATGGGAATATATCCAAATTCTATGATGCTATCTCTGAGTTCTTCGATGGAGGACTTGGGAATGAGAGCGATGCGCTTTCTAATCTAACCGGGGCCATGAAGGAGGTCTATTCGAAAGGAGTAGGGAGAAAAAATCCAAAGCTATCTTGCTACTACATAACAACTGGAAACTACGATGAGCCTTCAAGGATCGAAAAGCTTCGAGCAAACTTCCGAGTCGAACTAGAACAGAAGAATATCTTCCACACGAAGGCAATGGCCATCCAATTCGTCGGCGCCAAGCAGCTTCAGCAAGCATATCGTGCCGCTACCAGCTCAATCGAAGTCGAAATCGAATTTCCACGTAACGTCGTTATGCCAACAAACGAGCATGTCGAAGATGCATACTTGGGGTTTGTAGACGCCAAGAATCTCCTGAAACTTTATACAATTAACAACGTCGAAGATGATGCGCTTGCAATCAATCGAACTGTCTTCTTCGATAACATCAGGGACTACGATGCAACCTCCAAAATTAACCTTCGAATAAAGGAAATAGTTCGGAAAGACGGAGGCAAGGAGTTCGTTTTTCGAAACAACGGCATCACCGTTGTTTCGAAAAATATTGATCGGACCGGCGACAAATTTCGCCTTGAGGATTTCCAGATAGTCAGCGGCTGTCAGACCTGCAATGTAATCTTTGATTTGGTCTACGGCGACAATAATCAAAAAGGTGGAGCAGCCAATCCAACGCTTGCCGAATCCATACAAGTACCATTCCGACTTATCGGATCTAAGGACGATCAGTTCGTCTCTTCAATTATTGTTGGAACGAACAGTCAAAATTCAGTTCGCGAAGAACAATTCTGGGCGCTACGTCCATTTATGAAAAACCTCGAAGAATATTGCAGAAGTCTCGACGGCGATCAAAAGATATTCATCGAAAGACGTGACAATCAATACAGATCATCTCCAAAAATCGAACGCACTCGTATCATGCAACCTTCCGTTCTAATGAAGGCCGTTGCAGCATGTTTACTATTCCAACCTCAACGCGCCGCTCGGGACTACCGTGGTATTGTTTCAGAGTACGAAAATCGATGTTTTTGGACGATCATGACGTGCGCATCTACCACGCCGTCGCCTACCTCAACTATCGACTCGAATTTCTTTGGAGAAATCGCATCGAAAGCACATCTAAAACTTTCAGATACTATATCTTAGCCGCGATCGGTCTTCGACTAACAAAGGGAAAAGACGCGTTTGCGATAAAAAAGAAAGAACGAAAGTCGGTAGAGGAAGCACTCATTGATCTTTCAAAGGATGAGGCCGCTTTAAAGAAGGAAGTTTCAAACATCGTCAAAATCATTGAAGATCAACTAAAGAAACAAGGCATTTCCTCCCAAGAAAAAATTCGCGATACGATCCGATCTGAAAGCTTCTATTCAACCTTCAAAGACCAAATCATTAAAGAGCAAATCATTGCATAATGGTATTACGCCATTGAGAATGACGACTGGGCCAATCCGTTGATGACGCGACAGCAAATCGCGCTTACAATCTGCCCCTGCTCCAACCCTCCCCCGCAAGCGGGAGAGTGAGCGCGCTTCGAAAAGTTGAGATCCACCTCTCAAAGCGCCTCTTTCAATATCCGCTAATCTCCCCGCATGACCACATCCGCCCCCACCTCTGCCTCGACAGCTTATGACCTCTACTACCTGCAGAACGGCAAGCGTTTCTTCTGGCGCAATCCGAACCATGGCGTGACGCTGATCGACGATCGGCGCGACTCCGCGATTGTCTGGCAACCCGAAAAGGGCGAAGCGGGACGGCAGCTCTGGACCGACATCGTCTCGGTGAACATGACGTCCATGACCAGCGGCAAAGACATCGTCAACAATTGCCGCATCAATTTCCGCGATGGCCGCTTTCTCGTCGTCACCGACGGCGGCCCCTCCGGCGAGGTCGATCACGACCGCACGCCGGTCTATCGCGATTTCGTGCGCGCCTTACATCTGCGACTGGCGCAAGCGCCCGCGGGCACCATCGCCTTCAATGCCGGCGCATCCGCAGGACGCCACCGGCTCATGGTGGCGACGGGCGTCTTCGCCGCGCTGTTCTTCGTCGGCACGCCGCTGGTGCTGGTGTTCATCGTGCGGGATTGGCGCGTGTTGCTCACGCTCGCAGCCGGCGCTGCCTTCATCTGGCCGTTCTGGAAAGTGATCGAGGCCAATCGCCCGCGCAGCTACGACCCGCGCCAGCCGCCGGGCGAATTGATGGACTAATAGCGTTTTCGAGCGACGTGGAATCCTGTTCGCTCGAAAACGCTATTGAAGCAGGCCCTGGGTTTCGATTCAGGAACCCGACGCCGCTGCGTGAAAACCAGCCTCGACGTCGCGCGAGAATCCGCTATGCTCCGCACATGATCGAGCCTGCACCTGTCATGGCCTCGATGGCCTATGACCTATATTACCTGGTGAACGGCGAACGCTTGTTCTGGCGCAGCGCGGGCCATGGCGTGTCGCTGATCGACGCGGGGTACAACTCCGCCATCGCCTGGCGCAATCAGACCGGCGAGGCAGGCCGTCAGCTCTGGACTAATATCGTCTCCGTCAATATGCCAGACACCGACAGCAAGGATGCCGTCGACAAATGCCGCATCGATTTTCGCGGCGGCCGGTTTCTCGTCGTCACCGACGCGGGCATTAACGGCAAGGCTGACCGCGTCCGCGCGCCGGTCTATCGCGATTTCATCCGCACGCTGCACGAGCGCCTTGCAGACGCGCCGGAAGGCGACATCCGTTTCACCGTCGGCGTCTCGCAGACGTATCGCAACGCGATGCTGGCGCTCGGCGTCATCGCGCTGCTGCTGTTCGTGGTGACGCCCGCGGTGCTGGTGGTGGACTTTCACGAATGGCGCGCGATCGGTCCGCTGACGGCCGGCGCCACGTTCATCTGGCCGTTCTGGAAGAAGATCGGCACCAACCGGCCGCATGCCTACGACCCGCACCATCCACCGGGCGAGCCGGACTAAAGCGTCGCGCGAGCGCAACGCTTCGTGTTGCACGCGCCCGGGACAAGCGAAAGTTAGTTGTCGAGGAAGCTCCGCAGCTTGCGCGAGCGCGACGGGTGCTTGAGTTTGCGCAGCGCCTTCGCCTCGATCTGGCGGATGCGTTCGCGCGTCACCGAGAACTGCTGGCCCACTTCTTCCAGCGTGTGGTCGGTGTTCATGCCGATGCCGAAGCGCATGCGCAGCACTCGCTCTTCGCGCGGGGTCAACGACGCCAGAACGCGCGTCGTGGTTTCGCGAAGATTGCTCTGGATCGCAGCATCAATGGGGAGCACCGCGTTCTTGTCCTCGATGAAATCGCCGAGGTGTGAGTCTTCTTCATCACCGACCGGTGTTTCCAGTGACAGCGGCTCTTTCGCGATCTTGAGAACTTTCCGCACCTTCTCCAGCGGCATGCCTAGCTTTTCGGCAAGCTCCTCCGGTGTCGGCTCGCGGCCGATCTCGTTCAGCATCTGGCGCGAGGTCCGCACGATCTTGTTGATGGTCTCGATCATGTGCACGGGAATGCGGATGGTGCGGGCCTGGTCCGCGATCGAGCGCGTGATCGCCTGCCGAATCCACCAGGTCGCGTAGGTCGAGAACTTATAACCGCGGCGATACTCGAATTTGTCGACCGCCTTCATCAGGCCGATATTGCCTTCCTGAATGAGATCAAGGAACTGCAGGCCGCGGTTGGTGTATTTCTTGGCGATGGAGATGACGAGGCGCAGGTTCGCCTCCACCATTTCCTTCTTGGCCTGGCGCGCCTCGCGTTCGCCCTTCTGCACGCCCTGCACGATCTTGCGAAACTCGCCGATCTCAAGCCCGGTCAGCGCCGCGAGTTGCTGGATTTCGCCGCGCAATTCCTTGATGCGGTCCTTTTCGTGATGAACGAAATTTTTCCAACCTTTCGCGGAGAGTTTCGATACGCGGTTGAGCCAGCGGGGATCGAGCTCGGAACCCTGGTAGTTCCTTAGGAAATCCTCGCGCGCCACGCCATGGCTGTCTCCCAGCCGCAACAGGCGACCTTCGAACGAGACCAGTCTTTTGTTGATGTCGTAAAGCTGCTCGACCAGAGAATCGATACGCGCCTGGTTCAGGCGCAGCGACTTCACCTCGACGATGATCTCATCCTTCAGCTTCTTGTAGCGGCGCTCCTGGTTCGGCGAGAGCGACTCGTTCTGAAGCTGGTTGGAGATGTCGGCTTCCTGCAGACGGCGCAGTTTCTTGTAGTTGTCGGCGATCTTGTCGAATGTTTCGACCACCTTCGGCTTCAACTCGGCTTCAATGGCTGCAAGCGACATCTGGTTGTCGAAGTCGTCCTCCTCCATATCGCCTTCCGCCGCGGCCGCACCCGGATCCTTCTCGTCCAGGTCAGAGCCCCCGGCCGGCGCAGCGCGGGCGGCACGGAATGGGGTCGGTGACGGCGGTGCCGATGGGGGGGCGGTCACCGTGGATCCAACGCCCTCCTCGCCCGAGGCGGCATCGGAGGCGTCAGCCGACAACGGCTGGCCGTCGGGACCGGTCGGCGGCCCGAGCAATGCCGGGTTCATGCCGCTCTTGGCCTCGGGGCCGGCATAGGTCGCCTCGAGGTCAATGATGTCGCGCAGGAAAATCTTTCCTTCGTTGAGTTCGTCACGCCAGATGATGATGGCCTGAAAGGTCAGCGGACTTTCGCACAGCCCTGCGATCATCGCCTCGCGGCCGGCCTCGATGCGCTTGGCGATGGCGATCTCGCCCTCGCGTGACAAGAGCTCGACGGTGCCCATCTCCCGCAGATACATCCGCACGGGATCGTCGGTACGTTCGCCGGGCTCCGACTTCTTGACCTCGGTGACGGCCTTCTGAGTGACTTCGACCAACTCGTTGTCGGTCTCCTCGTCAGCCTCTTCCTTGTTTTCCTCCTCGCTGTCGGCATCCTCGGATTCCGACACGTTGATACCCATGTCGGAAAGCATCGACATGATATCCTCGATCTGCTCCGGCGAGGTGGTGTCGGACGGCAGCACCTCATTGAGCTGGTCGAAGGTGACGAAGCCGCGTTTTTTCGCCTGCTTGATCATCTTCTTGACGGCGGCGTCACTGAGGTCGAGCAACGGCGACGGCGCGTCCGCGACATCCTTTTCGGGAGCGTCGGCGGCCTTGTCGTCCTTTTCCTTTTCCCTGACCTGCAGCGTCTTTGCCTTGCTCGCCATTCACAGCTCCTGAAACGCACTCATGCGGAAACGCGCCCGCTTCCCCGTGACATCCGCGCCGCGCCCGGCGCTCTTGATCTGCGCCGCTCACGACGCACAAAGGGCGGCGCAACCTCTCGCCACCCCGTCAACCCTCTCTCGAATGATCGTACCCGCGTTGGACTACGTGTCGGATGACTTAGCCTGCCAGCCCTTGACTTTTAATTAACCCTGTTTGCCGCCAAACCTCGGATTTGGCGAGTCTTTATCATGGTTCCGAGTGCCATCGTCCCAACATCATTTGTTTCAGACGATCCAAGCCCGGCGACGGATCCCATCCGCGCACAGGCGCATTCCCCTCCCGCAGGTTCAGCGGCGTTCCAGCGCCATAGGGTCTTTCACCGCTTCACGTAAATCGGTGAAGAGACCCTAACTTTTTGATTTTACGCGTTTTTTCACGCGAACCGAATTCCACTTCGCTCGAAAACGCTATAAGAGTATTCCCTAAGTAAGAAGCGCTGCTGATGATACAAGCCGATCCGCTTGGTATCTGCGACCAAAATGGGCGGAGGTGACCGCGTTTTGTTCCCGACGGGCCGCAAACCCGCAGCAACCTGCTGTATTCCCTCATTATCTCTGTCCTTTTCGGCGTCTCTTTTCGTGCAGGATTCGCCGATTGGCGCCGGACAGCTCACGCGGCGAGATGCATCGTTCCGCCCTGGGGCGCCCAAATGCGGATGATGTCTTCCGCCCACTCCGACAACGCCACTCCCTCGGCGCTAATGCTTTCCTGTTCGGCGTGACCTTCCCGAACCAGATTTAGCAGGCGCGCGACGGCAGATTCGTCTCCTTCTCCGGCATCGAGCCTGGCCCGCTGGATGTCGTCCTCCAGCTCATGCCAATGCAGGATTTTAATGAAGTGATCCAGGCACCCAGACACAAAATCGAGCGGCGGATCGCGACTTAAAATTGGAAAGCGCTCAACCAGCCGATGTCCGCGCGGTTTTCCGTTGCCCGCTTCGCCATGCACAGCTTGCAGCGTGTCATAAAAAACGGGTTTAAGTTTCGTCCAAATATCCGCGACAGATAGCTTTGCGTCGGTAACCAGCAGCTGAAAGAGACTCGTCAAAAAACCATCGAACTCCTCGGGAAAGTGCAAGCGCAGGACGGAATCTTGCTTGTCCTCGAGCAAATCAGGATACTGGACGAGCATCCCGAGAACGACCTTTTGCAGTCCCGACCGCTGCCCCTCGCCACGAAACTTGAGTTCGCTCCGAACGAATTTGGAGCTTGCTTCCTTGTGATTGCGGGTCGGCCCCCGATTGACTTGCCAGAACAGGTTGGCGAGCTGTGTCCGTGACGTTCTGAAAAACGCCGTGTTGACGGCCGGGTCCTGGATCGTCCGGACCAGCGTATAGAGCTTCTGTTCCAGCGCAGCCTGTTTGTCGGGCGTTCGAACGTCCTGACCGTCCGTCTCGCGCTGCCAGAGCACGTCCCACAGCGGCAAGGAGCCTGATAAAACGCTTCTGAATGCCTCGACGCCCTTTTCCCGGATCAGGTCGTCGGGATCTTTTTGTTCGTCCATGAACACGAAGCGGAAGGTCTTGCCGACGCGAAGCAATGGCAGGATGCGGTCAACGGAGCGATAAGCGGCCGCGACACCCGCGCGATCGGAATCGAAGCACACGACAGGCTCGGGAGACAGTCTCCACAGCGTAGCGATCTGCTCTTCCGTGAACGCGGTCCCCATGGTGGCGACCACGGCCTTGATCCCCGCCTGATAGACCGCGATGGCATCCATGTATCCTTCGACGGCAACGACCGAATTGGCCTCGTGCGCCGGCTGGCGCGCGCGATGAAAGTTAAAAACGATCGAGCCCTTGTGAAAGATCGAGGTTTCCGGCGAGTTCAGATATTTGGGCTGTACGTCCTTCTTGAGAGCGCGGCCGCCGAATCCCACGACGCGACCCCGCTGGTCGTGAATCGGAATGATGATCCGGTCACGAAAACGATCGTAAGGAACGGGGATATCATCTCCGGCAACCAACAAGCCGGCTTCGATCATGTCCGCGACCGGGACGCCTTGCGATCCCAGATATTCCTTCAATGCGAAGCGATCGGCGGTCGCGTAACCGATCCGGAATTCGACGGTGCTTGAGGAGATGATGGCGCGATCCGACAGGTAGCCGCGCGCCTGCGCGCCGATACGCGACGCGAGATTTTGCTCAAAAAACTTGGTCGCAAGCTCCATCACCTCGAACAGGGATTTCTGCCGCTGCTCCCGCTGCTCGTCTTCCCGTGAATTGCGCGGCAGCGGAAGCCCCGCCATCGACGCCAGCCGCTCGACCGCTTCGGGAAAAGAAACGCCTTCGGTCTCCATCACGAAGTCGAAGATGTTGCCGTGCTTGCCGGTGGAGAAGTCGTGGTAGAACTGCTTCTGGTCGTTCACCGTGAACGACGGCGTCTTTTCCTGCTGGAACGGCGACAGCCCCTTGAATTCGCGGCCCGCTCGCTTCAGTTTTACGCGCCGGCCCACGACTTCCGAAACCGGAAGGCGCGCCTTGACCTCATCAATAAAGCTGGGCGGGAAACGCATGCGCCGTCTCACTCAATCTCGGCGGCGGGTATAACTGCCTGCCGCCGCCCAGGCGAATCAGCTAGGCCCTTTTTAATATTGTACTACATATGTTCTCATACATATCCCCTGCTTCCCCACCTGTCCACAGACACCGGAAGTGAAATGACGTTCACAGTCTTCACCGCCGGCAACACCGGCGCCTGGAATATCCTGTCAATTGCTCCCGTCACCGGCGAAAGCCTCGGACCAGCGTCTCATCTGGAGATCGCGCCGAGCGCCTCGCTGGGCGGCGCCTCCCCGGCGCCGTGGCAGTTCCGCGGCTTCACCAGCCACGTGCGCTACGTCGAGCGCGCCGAGAAAACTGCGCTGACCTCGGTACAGGCTGGACTGGGACGTGCCGAGGCAACCCGAGCGGCGCTCATTCCCATCAGAAAGTCGGCCGCGTGGTGGGATCTGACCCAGGAAGAACGGCGGAAAATCTTCGAGGATAAGTCGCACCATATCGCCGCCAGCCTCAAATACCTGCCCGCCATCGCGCGACAGCTCTATCACTGTCGCGATTTGGGCGAGCCATTCGATTTCCTGACCTGGTTCGAATACGCCCCTGAACATGCAACGATGTTCGAAGACCTCGTCGGCGTCCTGCGCGCGACCGACGAATGGACCTATGTGGAGCGCGAGGTGGATATTCGATTGACGCGCGCAATATGACAGCACTTGAGGCGCGGACAATGGGCCAGGCGCTTGACGGGCTGCTCCGCGATGTCGAAATGGCGCTGATAACAGCGCTATCGTCCTAAGCGTAGATTTCTTGGGCTCATCCTCTTCGATTCGATGCTGTCACCAGCGTCCGCGACGAAGCGACCCGATTTTCGGCGCACCGGACGGATTGCTTCGTTCGCATGACGGATTCAGCCTGTTGACGCATTAACTAGATGCGTCCCATCAGAATCAGAATCAGCAGGATGACGATTACCAGGCCGAGGCCACCGCCGCCGTAATAGCCGGTGCCGTAAAATGGACCGCCGCCAATTCCGCTGAAGCCACCTAGCAGCGCAATAATAAGAATGATCAGAATGATTGTGCCAATGCTCATGTCGTCCCTCGCTCAGGCTCAGTTATGCATAAGAAACGCGATGAGGATGATCAGCGGGATCGGAATCCCGATTAGCCAGAGAAGAAGTCCGCGTCCGATTCCCATGTTCGCCTCCGTTTTAGTGAGGCGACAACGCGGCGAGCGGAAGGTCGTTCCCGAACAGGAACCGAACTAATATTGCCGCTGACATGGAACCAATTCAGCAAGGGCGCCTCGAAGCGTCGAGGCCAGCGATCGCTCGTGAAGCGAAAGATCGGTTGGGAGTGAAAGATCGGCTTGAGCTGTCCGGTCGAGAAGATAATGAATGCGATCTCGCTGTTACGTCAATGCGGCCTTCACGACGCCGCTGGCCTTGCCGAAATCCATCTGACCGGCGTATTTGGCTTTCAGTGTGCCAATCACCTTGCCCATGTCCTTGATGCCGCTCGCGCCGGTCTCCGCAATCACCGCGGCGACAGCTGCTTTTACATCGTCGTCGGACATCTGCTTCGGCAGGTAGGCCGAGATGACAGCGATCTCGGCGCGCTCCTGCGCAGCCAGTTCCTCGCGGTTGCCCTTTTCGTAGAGTTCGACCGACTCCTGGCGCTGCTTGATCATCTTTTGCAGGACGCCAAGCAAATCGCCATCCGCCAGCGGCGGCTTGCCCTGCCCGCGCGCCTCGATATCGGCGTTCTTGATGGTGGAGTTGACCATGCGCAGCGTGGAGAGCTTGCGCTCGTCCTTGGCCTTCATCGCCTCCTTGACGGCATTGTTGATGTCATCGCGCAGCATCGAAGTCTCCCCTAGTGGTCCAATTCTAACATTTGCATCCCGTTGCGGCCGGGTTCTCGCAAATGTTCAGAATCAAAGGACCACTAGCAGCTATTAGGATCCCAGTGGAGTTCTGAATTTGGCATTCGCTTGCCCGGAACCGGAGTTTGACGCGGTGCAGTAGCCGGGCTATGTCATGCGCTCATGACCCCATCGGAAAATGCTTCAGCTTGGCCGGACCTTGAGCCGACCGCGCTTCTCGTGCTGGCCGACGGGACCGTGCTCAAAGGCTTCGGCCTCGGCGCGGAAGGCCAGGCGGTCGGAGAAGTCTGCTTCAACACCGCGATGACCGGTTACGAGGAAATTCTCACCGACCCCTCCTACGCCGGGCAACTCATCACCTTCACTTTTCCGCATATCGGCAACGTCGGCACCAACGACGAGGACATCGAAACCGTGAACATGGCGGCGACGCCCGGCGCGCGCGGCGTCATCCTGCGCAGCGCCATCACCTCGCCGTCGAACTACCGCGCCGCCAAACACCTCGACGCCTGGCTGAGGGCGCGCGGCATCATCGGTATCTCGGGCATCGACACCCGCGCGCTGACCGCTTTGATCCGCATCCGCGGCATGCCCAACGCGGTGGTCGCCCATACGAAGAACGGACGGTTCGATCTGCATGGATTGAAAAAGGAGGCGCGCGAGTGGCCCGGCCTCGAGGGCATGGACCTCGTGCCGATGGTGACATCGAGCCAGCGCTACACCTGGGACGAAATGCCGTGGGAGTGGAGTAAGGGCTTCAGCCGGCAGGATAGCCCAGAATTCAACGTTGTCGCCGTCGACTACGGCATCAAGAGAAACATCCTGCGCCTGCTCGCCGGTGAAGGCTGCAAGGTTACGGTGGTGCCGGCAACCACCTCGGCGGAAGACATCCTGGCGATGAAGCCAGACGGAGTCTTCCTGTCGAACGGCCCCGGCGACCCGGCCGCGACCGGCAAGTACGCCGTACCAATGATTCGAAAAGTGATCGAGTCGGGCACGCCGACCTTCGGTATCTGCCTCGGTCACCAGATGCTCGGCCTTGCGGTGGGCGCGAAAACCAAGAAGATGCATCAGGGTCATCACGGCGCCAACCACCCGGTCAGGGAGGAGACAACCGGCAGGGTGGAGATCACTTCCATGAACCACGGTTTCACCGTCGACGAGGCGACGCTGCCCAAAGGCGCGAAGCAGACTCACGTCTCGCTTTTCGACGGCTCCAACTGCGGCATCGAACTCGAAGGTAAGCCGGTGTTCTCGGTCCAGTATCACCCGGAAGCTTCGCCGGGACCGCGGGACTCGCACTATTTATTCAAGCGCTTTGCCAGTCTGATGCGCGAGAACAAGTCGGCGTAGATTTACGCCGACTTTGCGTAGCCCAGCAGCGAATACCTGCTCGATCAGGCTTCGTTGCTGCCCTCCTGACGGCTCGCCTCGAACAGGAACCAGGTCCTTCGTTCGGCCGCGTCAATGAAATTTTCGAGCAGGCTTGCGGTCGCAACGTCCTCATACTTGTCGCAAATATCATGGGCCTTGCGCATGGCCGCGGCGACCTTCTTGTTGTCGTTCATCAGCTCGCGCAACATCTCCCGCGGCGGGACATAGCTCTCGTCGTTATCTTCGAGCGTCTGCAGTTTGGCGACTTGCCCGATCGAGCGCAGCGTGGTGCCGCCGATCTTGCGAACCCGCTCCGCTATTTCGTCGGTCGTGCCGAATATCTGCTCCGACTGCTCGTCGAGCAGCAGATGGTAGTCACGAAAATGCCGGCCGCTGACATGCCAATGGAAATTCTTGGTCTTGAGATAGAGCGCAAAGGTATCGGCGAGGATAGTATTCATGGCGGCCGATATCTTACTGACGCCTTCCTGTGAGAGATCGGTCGGCGTGTCGAGTACGGGGTTTACTTTCCGCAAAGCGGAACTTTTGGCTTGGGACACGATGCACCCTCCTAATTGTAATTGGAAAATTCGGCGCGAGGCCGGACAGTCGCTGCAGACCGTCAGACACTATTCAGCGACAAGTGCGCTAACTCGCGAGCCGGCAGAGTGTTCCGGAGGCTGGCCGCAGCCCGGTTGGAGCGGATAGACAGATGCTATGTCGGCATTAACGTTAAGTAGCGGTAAGACTCGCCACCCGACGATTGTTGCGGAATATTGTGGTCGGCCCGGTGGCGGAAGTTCGACGCGGGAGCTGTGCAAAGCTTTTTATCCTGGTTCAAGTCCAGGCTGGGCCTCCAAACTTCTTTACGTGCATAAGCCTCCGACGTGCTGCTGCGGCGCAGCTTCCGGACGTGCATACCCATCCTCACCAAGAAAGAGTTCGCGAGCGCGAGCTTGCCGGTTTTCTAAACCGCTATGCGAGCGACGATGATGCCAGTGACGGTGAAGTGCCCGTGAAAACGCGGCGGAGCAATAACCCCGAACCGTTATAGAATCGTCTGTTGGGAAAAACTGTCCGCTCCCGCGCTAAGCGAGATCGAAAGGCAATTCGCGCGTCATAACACGCGAGGACGAACCCTGATGGTGACGGAGCGGATTCGATGAATCGAACATCGGTCTGCGACCTGGAAGCCGCTGCTTTGCCACTAAGCTAAATCCGCGCAACTACGAACATAGCATATCGCCGACACTCTTGCGCCGGAAGCTAGAATTAACGTTACATTGCAAACCGCTCGACCCGCAGGCGGCAAAAGTTCGACGCCGGAGCGACGCTTTTTATTCTGGTTCAGTCCAGCGGGACCTCATTCTTGAGACTACCCGATTGCGGCATCGGTTGCCGCGGCCAGTTTGCTCTCAAGCCCCTTCGCGGCCGCATAGAGCTTGTCGCTATTCGCATCGAAACCGTGGCGGGCGAAAACAGCCGAAATGTAAGTCGCGTCGTTATAGCTGACGTAGACCTTGCCGGCCTGGTCCTGCCAGACCAGCATTTTTAGCGGTAAATCGATGGCCAACATGGGATGCTGAAGAAACAGCGGCGTTCCGCCTTGTGGGCTGCCCACCACCAGAACCGTCGCCGGAGGCATCTCAAGACCGACAGTCTTGGCCGCGGCGGCGTGATCGAGGCGCGTAAAGACCTTCAGACCGTTCTCCTTCACCGCCGTTTCGAGATGATCCAGCGTGATCTCGAAATGGTGCGCGCTTTGCTTTGTCACCAGATCGGTCGCAGCTTGTGCAAAACCTGCCATAAAAAGACTCCGAAAATTCGACTATGCGTCGCTCGCATGGGGCGTAACATCGCGGATATTCGTCGGCGGCGGCTGAGTTTTCGTACCCTGCCCGACCTGGGCATAGGCGCAAAAGGATTTTTGCGCCTCCAAACCGGGAATTGCCGGTTGATGAAGCCCTTATAATCCTTCCCCACCCGGGAAATCTGGTCTAAAAACAGCCCGCGCGCGAAGATCGCGCTCTTGCTTAAGGGACGCGCGGCTCGCGCGCCCTTTTTTTGTGCCCGATTTCATCCTGGGACTTGATGCCTAAACGCACCGACATCTCGACCATTCTCATCATCGGTGCCGGTCCGATCGTCATCGGACAGGCCTGTGAATTCGACTATTCCGGCACCCAGGCGGTGAAGGCGCTGAAGGAGGAGGGTTACCGGGTCGTCCTGGTCAACTCCAACCCGGCGACGATCATGACCGATCCCGAACTGGCGGACGCGACCTACATCGAACCGATCACTCCCGAAATCGTCGGTAAGATCATCGAAAAGGAACGCCACGTCATTCCCGGCGGCTTCGCGCTGCTGCCGACCATGGGGGGGCAGACCGCGCTGAACTGCGCATTGTCGCTGCGAAGGCAGGGCACGCTGGATGATTTCGACGTTGAGATGATTGGCGCGACAGCGGATGCCATCGACAAGGCTGAGGACCGGCAACTGTTCCGCGAGGCCATGACCAAGATTGGTCTGGAGACGCCGAAATCCCGCCTCGCCAATGCCTCGGCGCTGAAAAAGCAATACCGCGACGAATATCTGGCCAGAAAGGAAACCCTCTCCGGCGATGCACTGGCGGAGCATGAGCGGCAATGGACGCTCGGCGAGAACGAGCGACGCAAGCGCTATCAACAACAGGCGATGGCGGAAGCACTGATGGCGCTGTCCGAGATCGGCCTGCCGGCGATCGTCCGCCCCTCCTTCACCATGGGGGGCAAGGGCGGCGGCATTGCCTACACGCGCGACGAATTCCTCGACATCATCGAACGCGGCCTTGATGCCTCGCCGACCAACGAAGTGCTGATCGAAGAAAGCGTACTCGGCTGGAAAGAGTACGAGATGGAGGTCGTTCGCGACAAGAAAGACAATTGCATCATCATCTGCTCGATCGAGAACCTCGATCCGATGGGCGTTCACACCGGCGACTCCATCACGGTGGCGCCAGCACTGACGCTGACCGACAAGGAATACCAGATCATGCGCGACGCCTCGCTGGCGGTGTTGCGAGAGATCGGCGTCGAAACCGGCGGCTCCAACGTGCAGTTCGGCGTCGATCCTGCCGACGGACGCATGGTCGTCATCGAGATGAATCCGCGGGTGTCGCGCTCCTCGGCGCTGGCATCGAAAGCGACCGGCTTCCCCATCGCCAAGGTCGCGGCGAAACTCGCGATCGGCTACACGCTCGACGAAATCGCCAACGACATCACCGGCGGCGCGACACCGGCATCATTCGAGCCCAGCATCGACTACGTCGTCACCAAAATTCCGCGCTTCGCGTTCGAGAAATTTCCGGGCGCTTCAACCACGTTGACGACCTCGATGAAATCGGTCGGCGAAGTGATGGCGATCGGCCGCACCTTTCAGGAAAGCCTTCAGAAGGCGCTGCGTGGCCTGGAGACTGGCCTTACCGGCCTCGACGAAATCGATATCGAGGGCATGGGCAGGGGCGACGACAAGAACGCGATCCGCGCGGCGCTCGGCACGCCGACTCCTGATCGCCTGTTGCAAGTCGCACAAGCGATGCGGCTCGGCTGGACTGACGAGGAAATCTTCAATTCCTGCAAGATCGACTCCTGGTTCCTCGCTGAGTTGCGAGGCATCGTCGAGATAGAGAACAGGGTCCGCGCCCACGGCCTGCCGGGCAACGCCTTCGGGATGCGCACGGTCAAGGCGATGGGTTTCTCGGATGCGAGACTCGCGGTGCTCTCAGGCAGAACGGAAGCGGAGGTCAAAGCGCTCAGGCGCACCCTCGGCGTGCGTCCCGTCTACAAACGCATCGACACCTGCGCCGCGGAATTCGCCTCACCGACCGCTTACATGTACTCGACCTATGAGTCGCCGTTCGCAGGCGCGGTCGCCGACGAAAGCGCACCGTCGGACAAGACCAAGGTCGTTATCCTCGGCGGCGGTCCCAACCGCATCGGCCAGGGAATCGAGTTCGACTATTGTTGCTGCCATGCCTGCTTCGCGCTGTCGGATGCTGGCTATGAGACCATCATGGTCAACTGCAACCCGGAAACGGTCTCAACCGACTACGATACCGCTGACCGGCTTTACTTCGAGCCGCTGACGGCCGAGGACGTGCTGGAGATCATCGACACCGAACGGCAGAACGGAACGCTGCATGGCGTGATCGTGCAGTTCGGCGGCCAGACGCCGCTGAAACTTGCACGCGCGCTGGAGGCGGCCGATGTGCCGATCCTCGGCACCTCGCCCGAAGCCATTGATCTTGCCGAGGACCGCGACCGATTCAAGCGGATCCTCGACCGGCTGAAACTGAAGCAACCAAAGAACGGCATCGCCTATTCGGTGGAGCAGGCGCGGCTGGTGGCCACCGATCTCGGCCTGCCGCTGGTGGTGCGCCCGTCCTATGTGTTGGGCGGCCGTGCCATGCAGATCATCCGCGAGGAAAGTCAGCTCGGCGACTATCTGCTCGGAACCCTGCCCGAACTCGTGCCGGTCGACGTCAAGGCCCGTTATCCGAACGACAAGACCGGCCAGATCAACACTGTGCTCGGCACCAACCCGCTGCTGTTCGATCGTTATCTCTCCGATGCCACGGAAATCGATGTCGATTGTCTCGGCGACGGCAAGGACACTTATGTCGTCGGTATCATGGAGCATATTGAGGAGGCCGGCATCCATTCCGGCGACTCGGCCTGCTCGTTGCCTCCGCGTTCGCTTGATGCAGCCACGATCGCCGAGCTGGAGCGGCAGACCCGCGAACTCGCGCTCGGTCTCGATGTCATCGGTCTGATGAACGTGCAATACGCCATCAAGGACGGCGAGATCTACGTACTGGAAGTGAACCCCCGCGCCTCACGCACGGTGCCGTTCGTCGCCAAGGTAGTCGGCCTTCCGGTCGCCAAGATTGCGGCGCGGATCATGGCCGGCGAGAAACTCGCCGACTTCAAACTCGGGGCACAAAAGCTCGGCCATGTCGGCGTCAAGGAATCGGTCTTCCCCTTTGCGCGCTTCCCCGGCGTCGACACCGTGCTCGGTCCGGAAATGAAATCGACCGGCGAGGTGATGGGCATCGACCGCTCGTTCGAGATCGCCTTCGCCAAGAGCCAGCTCGGTAGCGGCACGCATCTGCCGCGCAAGGGCACGGTGTTCGTCTCAGTCCGCGAGAGCGACAAAATGCGTATCCTCGCGGCCGTGAAGCTGTTGGCATCTCTCGGCTTCAGGGTGATGGCCACGTCGGGAACGCAACGCTACCTGACCGATAGCGGCGTTCCGGCTGAAAAGATTAACAAGGTTCTGGAGGGACGGCCGCATATCGTGGACGCCATCACCAACGGCGAGGTACAATTGGTGTTCAACACCACTGACGGGCCGCAGGCACTGGCTGACAGCCGCTCGTTGCGGCGCGCCGCCCTCTTGCATAAAGTGCCATATTACACCACTCTTTCGGGAGCCGTGGCTGCCGCGCAGGGTATCCGCGCCTATCTGGGCGGAGATCTTGAGGTTCGCACCTTGCAGAGCTATTTTCCCAAGACTTAGGCCTCAATCGGACTTGATCGGCCCGATAATCGGTCTGCAAGAGCCCTAAAGGAGTGGAACCTGCAGGCTGCGGGAAGGTTTTTGTCGCGGCAGCAGCCAGTCGGCTACTGTCGCGGTCAAGACGGTGCTCCATTGCTTCGACGGGTCCAAAGCGAGCTTCTGAACCCAATTGCATTGGAATCATAGAGTTTCGAATTCCCTTAAGAGTTTGCACTAAAGGGGCCGCAAAGACATGCGAGCGTCGGAGCCGAAACAATAGGCGAATGCGGACTTTACGGCCGGAGGCCCGGACGGAAGCCGCTTCGCACAACGCGGCAATGCCGCCGATGAAGCGAAGGACGAAGTGAGATGATCGATAAGGTTCCGATGACCCGAGGGGGACATGCCGCCCTCGAAGTCGAACTGAAAAAGCGCCAGTCGGTGGACCGGCCGCGGATCATCGAGCAGATCGCCGAGGCGCGGGCGCATGGCGACCTATCGGAGAATGCGGAGTATCACGCCGCAAAAGAAGAGCAATCGCACAACGAGGGCCGTATCGCCGAGCTCGAAGACAAGCTGGCACGCGCCGACATCATCGACGTCAGCAAGCTGTCCGGCGATACCATCAAGTTCGGCGCCACCGTGACGCTGATCGACGAGGACACCGACAAGAAGGCGGTGTGGCAGATCGTCGGCGAAGCCGAAGCTGACGCCAAGCAAGGCCGCATTTCAATCACCTCGCCGCTCGCGCGCGCCCTGATCGGCAAGAAGAAGGGCTCTTCCGTTGAAGTCGTCGCGCCCGGCGGCGCCAAGGCCTACGAGATCGCAAAGGTCGAGTGGCGATAGTCGAAACGATCTTAATGCTGCCCGTATGTCGCGAATAATCCTCGCAGAGTATCGTTTCCTTGATTTACTTTCGCAGAGCAGGACGCGGTATGCGGCTTTTCCGTTTACGTCTCGCAGCCGCGATGGCCTTGGCGATCCTCGCCGGAGCCGCTCTCGCCGCCGATATGGATATCCCGCGACCTCCGCCGACGACGGATATCCCGGTGCAGAAAGGGCCACCGAATTGCAGTCGATGGACCGACGACTGCGTGAATTGCGCACGCGGCTCCGATGGCTCGCCGCCACTTTGCTCGAATGCCGGTTTTTCCTGCCAACCCAAACCCGTGCGGTGCCTGCGGCCTTGACGTTTCCCTGTCCGGTCGCGGCCAGGACGCCAAGACCAAAGTTACGGAAATCAACTTGTTCCAGTTCTGGAACCGGTCGGGGGTCCGGGGTGTTAGAATTCTGCGTCGGCCTGTGACGACAGGGTGACGAGCGGGTATGTTCGGACGTCGTAACCGGGAAAAACCTGACACATGGACCAGATGTTCGCCAAATGGCAGCCGACTGTTCTCAGTTTGCTTCGCTTCATGAGCGGGCTCCTGCTCATGCAGCACGGCACCGCCAAGCTGCTCGGCTTCCCGTCCCTGCCGATGTTCGCCGATCTGCAAATCGCGTCGATGGTGGGGGCTGCCGGGGTCATCGAACTGGTCGGCGGCGGGCTTCTGGTCGTCGGGTTGTTCACGCGGGCCGCGGCCTTCATCACGTCGGGCATGACGGCGGTCGCCTACTTCATGGTGCATGCGCCGCAGAACTTCATGCCGATCGTCAATCATGGCGAACTGGCCGCGCTCTACTGTTTTGTTTTCTTCTACCTGGTGTTCGCTGGCGGCGGTCCCATCAGCCTCGATAAGATGCTTTTCAACAAGAGTTGAAACCAATCAGGCTTTGGCTCACCTTGCGGCCTTAGCCCGGCACCTTCAGCTCCAACGGCACTGCCGGGGAGTATTTGGAATTGTGAAGCACCAGCGAGGTCCGCACGTTGCGCACATGCGGCGCAGCGGTGAGATGCGCGACGAAATCCTGAAATGTGGCCATGTCAGGCGCAACGCATTTCAAGATGAAGTCGACCTCGCCTGACAGCATCCAGCATTCGCGCACGAGCGGCTCGCGACGTACGAACTCCTCAAACGCGCGAAGGTCGGCGTCCGCCTGACTCGACAGATGCACCGACGCAAACACCGTAACCTCGAAACCGAGCCGCTGGGGATCGAGCAGTCCGCGATATCCCTGAATATAACCATCTTCCTCCAGCGTCCGAACCCGGCGCAAGCACGGCGGCGGCGAAATGCCGACCCGTTTCGCCAGTTCGACGTTGGTGATCCGGCCGTCGGCCTGAATTTCGTTCAAAATCTTAAGATCGATCTGGTCCAGACTTTTCGACACACGCATCCAATCCCGAAAGCCGGGGCAAAGGTCGAATCCCGGCAGGTCTTACTTAACGCAAATGGGGACGCTTGCGTAATTTTATTGCGCCAGGTTCACTTTGGTGCTTAGAGGAATTGTTGCAGTGACGGGTTGCATTTTTCGCATAGCTAGCCAGATATCGGAGGCGTCGATCCCGACGCTTCTCACGCCTCTACGAGCCTTCGCGGGCCATTTTGTGCCTTGCGCGCAAGCCATTGTCTTACGATAGGGATTCCAATTCCATGTCCGCCCCCACCCAAGCCAAGGTCGTCATCATCGGCTCCGGGCCGGCGGGCTACACGGCGGCGATCTATGCGGCGCGCGCCATGCTGGAGCCGGTGCTAATCCAGGGCATCCAGCCGGGTGGCCAGCTCACCATTACGACCGACGTTGAAAATTACCCCGGCTTCGCCGACGTGATCCAGGGGCCATGGCTGATGGAGCAGATGGAGAAGCAGGCGACGCATGTCGGTACCCGGATCGTAACCGATACGGTGAATTCCCTCGATGTGTCACAGCGGCCGTTCCGGCTAACCTGCGACAGCGGCGAGGTCTATCTCGCCGAAACCGTAATCCTCGCAACAGGCGCGCAGGCGCGCTGGCTCGGGCTGTCATCCGAGGACAAGTTCAAGGGATTCGGTGTATCCGCATGCGCTACCTGCGATGGCTTTTTCTATCGTGGTAAAAACGTGATCGTAGTCGGCGGCGGCAACACAGCGGTCGAGGAAGCGCTCTTCCTTACCAATTTCGCCTCGCAGGTCACCCTTGTGCATCGCCGCGATCACTTCCGCGCTGAACGCATCCTGCAGGATCGCGCATTCAAGCATCCGAAGATCAAGGTCGTCTGGGACAGCGCCATCGACGAAATCTGTGGCAGCGAGGATCCTCCCAAGGTTACCCATGTGCGGCTCAGGGACGTCAAGACCGGCGCACTCACCGAAGTCGCAGCCGATGGCGTGTTCATCGCGATCGGCCACGCACCTGCGACCGAACTGGTTACGGGCAAGGTCAAGCTGAAGCCGTCGGGCTACGTCGAAGTTGCGCCGAATTCGACAGCAACGTCTGTGCCGGGCCTGTTCGCCGCCGGCGACGTCGCGGACGAGGTTTATCGCCAAGCCGTGACGGCCGCAGGCCTGGGCTGCATGGCCGCGCTGGAAGCCGAACGGTTTCTCGCTGCGCACGCGGGCGACCGCGCTGCGGCAGAATAACCGCGCAGTGTGCCGACATGGATTGGGACAAGCTAAAAGTGTTTCACGCCGCGGCAGAGGCTGGGAGCTTCACACACGCCGGTGAGCAGCTCGGGCTGTCACAATCTGCCGTATCGCGACAGGTCGGCGCGCTGGAGCAGGAACTCTCGGTCCCGCTGTTTCATCGTCACGCGCGGGGGCTGATCCTGACCGAACAGGGTGATCTGCTGTTCCGCACCGCGCATGATGTCTTCATGCAATTACAGGCGGCGCGCGCCCAGCTCGCCGACAGCCGGGAAAGACCAAGCGGCGACCTCAAGGTGACGACCACGCCGGGAGTCGGCATCAACTGGTTGATACCGCGCCTAGGCGAATTCACCTCGCTGTATCCGGAGATCAGGATCTCACTGCTTTTGACGGACGAAGAGCTCGATCTGTCGATGCGGGAAGCCGATATCGCGATCCGCACATACAAGCCGACCCAGCCCGACCTGATTCAGCGCAAGCTGTTTGCAATATGTTTCCATGCCTATTGTTCGACCGAATACGTCAAGCGTTTCGGCACCCCGCGAACGCTTGAGGAACTCAGTGGGCACCGTATCATCCTGCTCAACGAGACGCAGGCATCGCCCCATCTCCAGAACCGCAATTGGCTGATCGATGCCGCTCGCAACGGCTCAGGACCGCACGAACCCTACTTCACCGTCAACAGCATACTGGGCCTGTTCAGCGCCTGTCAGCAAGGTCTCGGCATAGCGGCGCTGCCGGATTATCTCGTCGGAGGGAACAACCTGCTGGTTCAGTTGTTTCGCGAATCCGATTCGATTCAGCTAGATACTTATTTCGTGTATCCGGAAGAGCTGAAATCCGTGGCGCGGGTTCAGGCTTTCCGAGATTTCGTCGTCAGCAAGGCGCAACGCTGGCCGTCGTGATCGGATCAAACTCTGTTTGATTTGATCTGACGCGTTTTCTTCACGCGAACCGTATCCATCCTCGGGTCAAGGCCGAGGACATGCTTCGCTCGAAACGCTCTGGCGCAAAAAGACAAAACGCGCGAAACCCGCGCGCTTTGTCACCAGCATCGAGCGACGGTCAGGCGGCCTGCTTATGCATGGCTCCGCCCGAGGACACAGACCCTCGGATCGCCTTGACGGACCTTTCAATCGCTGCCCACAACCGTCCAATCTCCGAGGCAGCGCGGCCCTGGGAATCGTATTCGCGTGCCCCTTCGCCGTGTGCAAGCGCCAGCAGCAGATCGGCGCGATTTGTAATCTGGCCACTCCAAACCGGAGCGCGGAATTTTGCCAGAGCCTCGCGCGCAATGGTAACGATCGGACTTTCGGAGCCATCGCGCATTGCCGGCGCACCATTGATGACAACCGCGTAAGGCTTCCGTGCAGACCGGCAGCTCTGGATGGTGCCCTGAACGGCGTTGACGTCGAACACGCCGGGTCGCGCGGGAATCACAACCATGGTTGCATTCCGGATGGCGTCATCGACGACGGCCGTCAGATTCGGAGGCGTGTCGATAAAGACCCACTCGAAGCCGTCACGCTTCGCGGCGTTGATGATTTCGGTGACGGAGCGATTGGCTGTCCGGATCGGAGGCTCGTTGGTGCCGCGCAACTTGTGCCAAAGCGTCAGTGATCCCTGCGGATCGGCATCGACCAGCAGGCAGGGCCTCGAAGCCTTATGAACTTGTGCGGCAAGATGAGCGGCCAGGGTGCTTTTGCCTGAGCCGCCTTTACGCGATGCGAAAACAATAACGTTCATACCTTGGTCTCCCGATTGACTCAGGAGAATAAAATGAATCAGCATACTGATTCGTTAAAGACAATTTTTACCGTCTTTTGCCGCCATGGGCCTGTTTTTCATGCTTTTTGGGGCATTTGAGCCGCGTCGCTGTCCGATATCGAGACGGTCTTGGCCCCAGAGAGCCCGAAATGGAATAGTCGTGCGAAGCCTTACGACATGCGTTTCGCGGCTTTTCGCTCCAACCATTTGCGCTCGATCCACCCCAGCATCCGGGCCATCGGTCCCTGCAAGAACGGCAGATCTTGCGCGATCAAAATAAGACCGAGAGGCAACATCCACAGCCCGAGAACCGGTAGAAAACTGAAAATGCCGCCGATGATCAACGCCATCGCAAACGGAACGCGGACCAGCCGCGAGGAGGGCTTACGCACCCAACCCATAAATTTCGCAAATCGTAGCGGCATTTTACCTTCCAACCAGGCAAATGCCGATCCAGTTCCGCGCGGTGATCACTGCTCACGTCTCGCTCCATGACAAAAAGATGTTGATTTGTCACGGCGCCACAAGGGGGCGGGATGTCGCGCAGACGTCTCGCAAAAAAATGCCCCCAGATCGGCTTCATCAAACTCAGAATCCGAACGTCCAAACGACGCTTACCACCGTCAGCGTCAGGAAAGCGCTGAGCGTCCAGCCGATGGCGTAGTTTTTCTCCTCCGGCACGATCCCGCGCATGTCCTCGACCCCTCCGTGGGTAGGACGCCAAAGGTGCAAATCGGTCATTACAACCTCCCATGCAGACATTGCCGCAATACTCCAATGGCGGGAGGGCAATACAAGTTCCCTTGCAAGTATCCGAATTATTACGGCTCGACTTGACGGCGCGGTGCACAGCGGTCATGCGTACCGCGTCAGTCAGCTGGACGGCCGCTCCCGCTCGGGCCGAAAGGCTTGCGGGGGAGGAAAGTCCGGGCTCCATCGACATACGGTGCCGGATAACATCCGGCGGGGGTGACCCTAGGGACAGTGCCACAGAGAACGAACCGCCGCTTCCACCCTCTCCTTTCGCTTGCCGAAAGAGGGAGGGGTGAGAGCGGTAAGGGTGAAAAGGTGCGGTAAGAGCGCACCGCGTTTCCGGCAACGGAGACGGCATGGCAAACCCCACCGGGAGCAAAACCGAATAGGGACGGCGTCGCGAGAGGTTCGCCTTGGGCGATAACATCGCAGGGCTATGTCGGGCTCGCTGTCCGGGTAGGTTGCATGAGGCAACGTGCAAACGTTGTCCCAGAGGAATGGCCGTCACGTATCGTATGCGTAAGTGTGCGGTGCCCTACAGAACCCGGCTTACAGGCTGGCTGATATCCGCAAAGCGTTTTGAATCGAAGTGAACTTGCGGTTCACTTGAGGAAAGCGTGTTTCACTGTGAATGAGGGGTTCGGCGCGCCGGACCCCTCGCCAACGAAACTCCGCGGCAGGAGGAAGACGATCATGACTGACTCCGCCGAAAATCAAACAGCAGCGAATAAGACAGCCAGCGCTCGACGCCACTATTCGTCATAATCCGCCTCGCTGGCGTAACTGTGCGAATGGTTCTTGCGACCGCCAAATGATCCCGTGACAGCCGGCTCGCGGCTGGCATACGAACCGCGCGCAGCGGCGCGTGCGGCAATGTCCTCGCCCGATACCGCAGCAGGGTTGCAGACCATTCGGCGACTTGCGCGGCGCATCAGATCGACATGGATATGATTGTAGTGATGGACGTTGGAGCCGGGCGCCAGCACAGTGGCGAAGCGCTGACAGGCCGACGCTTCCACATCGCGGAGGAAACCCTGCTCTTCCGGCAGACCCTTCCAGCCGTGCTGCACTGAAACGTATCGTCCATCCGCCAGCGTGAAACCAGCGATATCCAACGCATTCCCGAAGGCGTGCTCGGAAATATGCGCGCGCGGATTACCGTTCATGCCACGGCAGGAATAAGCCGAGATCTGCTTGATTTCGACCACGCGCGCGCCGAACCAACGCATCGACGCCGGCTGTACCGCATCCGCTAACCAGCGATCGAGCGCCGAGACGATCGGGCATGCAAGCGTCGCGGAAGGCTTCACCACGACGGGACCGACCGCGCTGGTGACGGTCCCGCGCGCAGGTCCGAGACGCAGCGAGTTCTGTGACGAATCCAGCGCAGGCGCTGCCGGATACGCGGAGGACCGTGTGCCGCTATAGGACTGAGGCTGCGGCCGCGGATACGACTGTCCGTAATGGTCGTTCGGCGATGCGTGATTATCCTGCGGTCCGTCCGGCGGCAACTCGATCCGACCCTCGGCAGGATAGACACCGGGCGCGGTCAGCGAGACCGGCCCGTTCGATCCGTCGCCGGAGGCGGGCTGAGGAGTTGGTGTTTCAGGGTAGGATGGCGGCGGGGGCGTCCGGTAGGCGGGCTGCGCGATCGGCCAGCGCGGCTGGCGGCCGATTGACGCGGGGGGCCTGAGATCCTCGTCGGCAAAGCCGTACGCCGGGTTTTCACCGAGCGCCGAGACCTTCAGGGGAAATTCCGCGCCGCAAATGCCGGGGCCATTGATCGGACGGATGCGAACGAGATCGGCACTCTCCCTGACTTCGCCGGATTTCAGACATGCAGCTTCAGCCTCGGCCCGCCACGGTTCGCGCTCCGCAGTCTGAAAAAAACCGCGCCCGCAACCGGCCAACGATACGAGGACGAGGGAGCCGACAAAATACAAGGCAACTCTGCGCGTCATCCGCGCACGTTCAACGAATTTATTTAAAGCTTCTTCAATGTGTTGTTTTCAGTCATTTTTAACCACGCCGTTGCGGTGCGCCATAGAAGATGGGTGGCGAGACTGGAACCGATTGCAGGACGCTGCGTTACGACGAACAAATGGCGTGAGGTCGCATGACTTTCGCGGGCCACATGAGCATCCTGATCGCCTACATCGCACTCGCCTTCGTGGGCGCAATCGTGCTGGGCGTTTTTTAGCCAAATTTCCCGCATCTGGTCCCCGCATCGGTAGGTGATTAAGTCGGGGAGCCAATGCGGCCTGGGTTTAACCTCAAGACCATCCTGCTCGGCATCGTGATCCTTGCGGTCTCGTTTCTTTCCGGTCTCAAGGCCGTGGATTGGTTGTCGCCGCGCGACATCGACAAGCCTGCCCTAGCGACATTGCCATCGCTCCCCCCCGTCAACCGCAATTCGAGCATCGTCGCGCCGATCAAGATACCCCTCACGCTCATTCGCGACGCCGCCGAGCGCGCGGCTCCGCATAACTTCGCTGGCAAGGCCGACAATCCGGCGGCGCAGATTCTCCAGAACGCGGACATCGGTTGGACCGCATCCCGCGGCGCGATCAGCGCCACGGGCGTCAACGGCGTGCTGTCGCTGTCGACGCCGTTGACCGGCGCCGTCAAGGTTACTGGATCGCTATCCGCCAACGCCCAGGATGCGGTCGGTAACGCGCTCGCGGGCGTACTCGGCGGCGACATCGCCAAACGGATCGGCCGCGTGAACATCAAGAATCTGAATGCCAATGCCGAGATCAAGGGCAATGTCGTGATGACGGCACGGCCGGCGCTGGCCGAAAACTGGCGTATCGATCCCGGCATAACCGCGCAGGTCAATCTTGGAGACACCAACCTCTCGGTCGCGGGCGCGCGCCTCAATGTGCCGTCACAGGTCAAGCCCGTCATCGACAGGGCAGTCAACGAACAGATCGCAAACCTGCAGCAGCGCATCCGCAACGATCCCGCTCTGGAACGCAACGCGCGACGGCAGTGGACGCAGATGTGCCGCTCGATTCCATTACAGGGTGCAGCCGGGTTTCAGGATCTTTACCTCGAGCTGAAGCCGGTGCGCGCCATCGCGGCTCAACCGCGCATTGACACCAGCAACGTCACGTTGACACTTGGTGTCGAAGCCGAGACGCGGATCACGACCGCGGCGACCAAACCCGACTGTCCGTTTCCCCAGACGCTCGCCATCGTTCCGGCCACGACGGGAAAACTGAATATCGGCGTTCCGATCGACATGTCCTTCACCGACATTACCAAGATCATTGAGGTACAACTCGTCGGCAAGACATTCCCCGAAGATGGAAGCGGCGCGGCTGAGGTCACTGTCAAACAGGTCAGCGTCGCGGCCGCGGGCGACCACCTTCTGATCTCGCTTCTCGTTCATGCGAAAGAAAAGAAGAGCTGGTTCGGTTTCAACGGCGAGGCCACAATCCACATCAGCGGTAGACCCGCTCTCGACCAGGCCGAGCAGATCGTACGCCTGACAGACATCCAACTTGCCGTCGAATCCGAAGCCGCGTTCGGCCTGCTCGGCACCGCCGCGCAAACGGCATTGCCCTATCTGCAACACGCCTTGGCCGAGAAGACAGTGCTTGACCTCAAACCGTTCGCATCGAATGCGCGAGAGAAGATCGCCGCGATGATCGCGGATCTTCAGAGAAGTGAGAACGGCGCCAAGGTCACGGCAGAGATCAGCAGTCTGAAGCTTGCGGGCATCGCCTTCGATTCAAAGACGCTGCGCGTAATCGCCGAAGCGGCAGGCACCGTGAACGTCGAGCTCAAGACATTGCCGGCGCTGTGAGGGTCAAAGTTCCCGATGCTGCCCGGCATCGTCGCGTCCCTCCTCCTCCGTCCAAACGAAGCTATGCACGAATAAACACGCCCGGTAAAAACCGGGCGCGTTGGTCGTTCTGCCGTCTATCTGGCGGCTCAGGTCGAGTATTTGAATTCAGGCATCGCCTCCAGCTGTTGCTTGGTCGCGCTGAAGACTGCGTGATCCGGATACCATGAACTCTTGTCCGCCTTCGTTGTATTGACCGTGGCCGGCCCGGATGTCGCAGATCCCGTGGTGGTCCCCGTACCTGCGCCGCTTCCCGAGGCCGATGCCTGCGCAGGTGTGTCGACAAACTTCAGCTTTTCGAACGGTACCGCAACCAGACGCTCGCCAACGCCTAGGAAGCCGCCTACCCCGATCACCGCAGCTTTAATCGCTCCATTCTTGTCCAACAGAAGATCGCTGATCGAGCCGAGCTTGTCGTTGGTATCGTTATAAACGTTAAGACCGACCAACTTCGACGAGCGCCAGGTGCCATGATAGCCTGACACTGATGTGGTAGCGGCCGGAGCATTCATCGTCATGGTGTTCGGCGTCTGAGCAACCGCCGCCGTTGCCAACAGCGCGGAGCCAATCAACGCGACCGTCATATGTTTTGAGATCATCAGTGTGTTCTCCTTCAGTTTAAATAGAGTAGCGAGAACCCATGACGCCAAGAGTGGTTCCACGGAACACCTTCGATAAATCCCGTTCCAATCGGACAAAACAACACAAAGATGTGCGTAGATTTCGAACGACGCACGCAAGCTACGCCGACACGCAGCAGCGCGACCAATGACCGAGAGCGATGTGCCATCGCAAACAGCGACACCGTCGTTTCTCAAGATTTGCGTTTCTCAAGATTTACAGTGCAGCCGGTCGAAACGACGTCGCTAAGCAGCGTGTGCACGCAGCTCGTCGTTCGCCTCGCGAAAGAACGCGACGGTTTCGAACTGATAGCCACAGTGAACGCATTGCCAGAGATACGCTGTTCGGCGCGGTCCGTTTTCAAACCATACTGGCGCGGCAATCAGACGACCGCACTGCGCACAAGGATTTTGGTGGGGTAAATCATCAGATATGGCAGCGACCATGACGCTTCTCCCATCTGCTCTTTTTTGTCTGCGAATTGTAGCGAGCGCAACTCACCGAGAGTTCGCATTGCTCGATCCTGACTCCCTCTCGCGACAAATTTGCGACATTCCGCAAGCGCCCCTCGTGTAGCTAGACGCCGCAACACGACGCCACACGATCTCAAAGAGTTCCTTGGCATTACGCCCTCGGCAGGCTGAATTCATGAGCTTCCTATTTCGTCCATTTTGCCATAGGAAAGGCAAGATTGAGGCGGTAAAAAAGGCGGATCGTGAAGGGGTGCCCGTGACAAATTTACGCAAATTCGGTCCGCTTCTTGTTTTTGTCACGATGGCATGGCCGCAGCCATCGACCGCGCAACACGTGGACTACGCACAGATGGTGGCGGCACATGCGCAAGCCAACGGCGTTCCTGTCGAGCTGGTTCACCGCGTCATCATGCGTGAAAGTCGCTACAATCCACGCGTGGTTCATCGCGGAAACTATGGCATGATGCAGATCAAGCTCGAAACCGCTCGCGGCCTCGGCTACACCGGCACCGCTGAAGGCCTGCTCGATCCTGAAACCAACCTCACCTATGCAGTCAAATATCTCGCGGGCGCATACCAGGCAGCTCACGGCAACCATGACCGCGCGGTGGCTTATTACGCCGGCGGTTACTACTACGCGGCGAAGCGGCAACGGCTTCAGCGCGCCACGCACGAGACCCTGAGCGCTGACGCGCGAATTCCCGGTGCGCCGCTGTCGATCGTGCCGCACTGAACTGCCGGCGATACGGGGTCGAGTAGCGTCGCGTCGATGCGGTAGCTGTCGAGCGGCGGTAGACGTGCGATTGTTCCGTTGCGGAGCGCCGCGAACCGCGCCGAGCGCTGCGACCGCAAAAACGTCCCGCAAAGCACCAAGCATGGAACCGCGTCTATTATCGACGATTGCGTCTGCCGCGCGTTGACACCCCTGCCTTTCGGTCTAGATTAAGGGTTGTTCCGAGGGGTGCTCCGTCAGGGAGCTGAGATACCGCAAGCTCGTAATCCGAAGACGGATTGCAGGGACCGCGGTGACCCTTTGAACCTGATCCGGGTCATGCCGGCGAAGGGACAGGGATGCTTCAGAAGACGCGGGAGAAACGGGGGGCGCCCCCGATCGCGGTGATCGGTGCAGGTATTGCCGGCGCATGGCAGGCGTTGCTGTTCGCGAAGGCTGGACACGCGGTCATGCTCCACGAACGCGGCGACGACGCGATGGCGCATGCCACCAGCCACTGGGCCGGCGGCATGCTCGCGCCATGGTGCGAATCCGAGGTGTCCGAACCTCTCGTCTCGCGTCTCGGCCTTCGCTCGCTCGCGCTATGGCACGAACATGCTCCCGATACGTCTTTCAACGGCTCTCTTGTGGTGGCGCATCCGCGCGACCGCTCCGATTTCGAGCGTTTCGCGCGGATGACATCAGGACACCGACACCTTCAGCGCGACGACGTGAGCAAGCTCGAACCATCGCTTGATGGACGATTTCGTGAAGCATTGTTCTTTCCGGACGAAGCCCATGTCGAGCCGCGCCGCGTACTGCCTGAACTGCACGCGCGCATCCGCGCGGCTGGCGGCCAGATCGAATTTGGCAGCGCGCCAAAGCCAGCCGACATTGAGGGTCTGGCGATCGATTGCCGCGGCCTCGCCGCGCGCGACACGTTTCCAGACCTGCGGGGCGTCAAGGGCGAGGAGATTATCGTCGAAACTGACGAGATCATGCTGTCGCGCCCGGTGCGACTCCTGCATCCGCGATGGCCGCTCTACATCATTCCACGTGAACACCACCGCTTCATGATCGGCGCCACCTCGATCGAATGCGAGGACGACGGCGTCAGCGTGCGTTCCGCGCTGGAACTGCTGAGCGCCGCTTACGCGGTACATCCGGCGTTCGGCGAGGCGCGGATCGTGGAGATCGGCGCAGGCCTGCGGCCCGCCTTTCCCGACAACCTGCCGCGCATCGCGATCGACAAGAATCGGATCGCGGTCAACGGGCTTTACCGTCACGGCTTCCTGCTGGCTCCGGCGCTCGCGGAACTGACGCTCGGCTATGTCGCGCGCGGGGAGATCGACAACGAGGTGATGCAATGCAAGTGATCGTCAACGGCGAACGGCGCGAGATCGCAGCGCAGACCGTGGACGCCCTGCTGAGCGAGCTCGACTATGAAGGCACGCACGTCGCAATCGCTCTGAATTTTGACGTGCTGCCGAAAAGCCGATGGGCGGATACGACGCTAAAGAGCGGCGATGAGATCGAGATCATCACGCCGCGGCAAGGAGGGTGAGGGTAATGACCGATAGTCATCCTCTCCCGTCATTGCGAGCGAAGCGAAGCAATCCAGTTCTACCGCGCAGCAAGCATAGACCGGAGTGCTTCGTCACTAACGCTCCTCGCAATGACGGAACGAATGTGTCCGTCGTGAAGACGAGAATTGGGACTTCGCCATGAGCACAGTCAAATTCTACAATCGCGAGTTCTCCTCCCGGCTGCTGATCGGAACGGCGCTGTATCCATCGCCCAGGATCATGCAAGGCGCCATTCGCGCCGCGGGCAGCCAGATCGTCACTGTGTCACTGCGGCGGGAGACAGCAGGCGGCAAAACCGGCGACGCCTTCTGGTCGCTGATCCGCGAACTCGATGTCACGGTGCTGCCGAACACCGCCGGGTGCAAAAGCGTGCGCGAAGCCGTCACGACGGCGAAACTTGCTCGCGAACTATTCGACACGTCCTGGATCAAGCTTGAAGTCATCGCCGACGACGACACGCTGCAGCCTGATGTGGTTGGACTCGTCGAAGCCGCCGCCGTCCTCATCAAGGACGGCTTTGACGTGTTTCCCTATTGCACCGAAGATCTCGGCGTCGCGATGCGGCTTGTTGAGGCGGGCTGCAAAGTGGTGATGCCATGGGCTGCGCCGATCGGCAGCGCGAAAGGTATCATCAACACCAACGCCTTGAAGCTTTTGCGCGAACGCTTGCCCGATATCACGCTCGTCGTCGATGCCGGACTCGGCGCGCCTTCGCACGCGGCGCAAGCCCTCGAACTGGGCTACGACGCCGTGCTCCTCAACACAGCCGTCGCCAAGGCCGCCGATCCAGTTGTCATGGCTGGCGCTTTCAAGCTCGCGGTGGAAGCCGGCCGCAGCGCTCATGAGGCGGGCCTGATGGAGGCCCGCGACTTCGCCTCGCCATCCACCCCCGTTGTAGGGACACCGTTCTGGCATGCCGTATCCTGATCGCCACGCGTATCCTGATCGCCACGCGTATCCTGATCGCTTTTATCCTGTCGTCGACACGCTGGACTGGCTGCGCCGCCTGATTGGACTCGGCGTCGGCACGGTGCAGTTGCGCGCAAAAGACCTCAACGATGGCGAAGCACTGCAGCTCGTCAGCGATGCGCTGGAGATCGTTAAGGGCACGCCGGTGCGGCTGGTTGTCAACGACTACTGGCGCGCCGCCATCGTCGCCGGTGCAAAGCACCTTCATCTCGGCCAGGAGGATCTGGCGACGGCCGACGTCCACGAGATTCGCAAAGCCGGGCTGACGCTCGGCCTTTCCACCCATGACGACGCCGAACTCGAAGCCGCGCTCGCCGCCGAACCGGACTATATCGCGCTTGGTCCGATCTTTCCGACCACGCTGAAGGCGATGCGCTTTGCGCCGCAAGGAATTCCGAAAATCACCGAATGGAAGAAGCGCGTCGACAATATCCCGCTGGTCGCGATCGGCGGCATCAAGCTGGAGCAAGCGTCAGAGATTTATGCCGCCGGCGCGGACTCGATCGCCGTGGTCAGCGACATCACGCAGAACCCCGACCCCGATGCGCGGGTAAAAGCCTGGCTCGAACAGATGATTGAAACCGCATGAGGCGCCATCTTCTGCCTTCTCGTCTATTCGCATTGACCCACAACGACTGGTCTCGAACCGGAGAAACGCCATGAACATCCGCCCCAATCCGGACACCACTCGCCCCGCCGTCACCACCGGTGCCCTGCCCTCGTCCCGCAAGATTTTCTCCGCGCCCGATGCCGCGCCGGACCTGCGGGTGCCGCTGCGCGAGATCATTCTCTCTGAGGGCGCAAGCGAGCCGAACCTGCCGGTCTACGACACCTCCGGACCTTACACCGACCCGAACGTCGTCATCGACGTTAACGCCGGCCTGCCGCGCACGCGTCTCGCCTGGGTGAAAGAACGCGGCGGCGTCGAGGAATATGACGGCCGCGTCATCAAGCCCGAAGACAACGGCAATGTCGGAGCAAAGCACGCCGCAGCCGCGTTCACAGCACACCACAAGCCGCTACGGGGTGTTGGCGATGCGCCGATCACCCAGTTCGAATTCGCTCGCGCTGGTATCATCACCAAGGAGATGATTTACGTCGCCGAGCGCGAGAACCTCGGGCGCAAACAACAACTCGAACGCGCCGAAGCCGCGCTGGCCGACGGCGAGTCCTTCGGCGCCTCCGTCCCCGCGTTTATTACGCCGGAATTCGTGCGCGAGGAGATCGCGCGCGGCCGCGCCATCATTCCGTCGAACATCAACCATGCCGAACTCGAGCCGATGATCATCGGCCGCAACTTTCTGGTGAAGATCAACGCCAACATCGGAAACTCGGCCGTGACCTCCTCGGTTGAAGAGGAAGTAGACAAGATGGTGTGGGCGATCCGCTGGGGCGCCGACACGGTGATGGATCTTTCGACGGGCCGAAACATCCACACCACGCGCGAATGGATATTGCGCAACTCGCCCGTCCCCATCGGAACGGTGCCGATCTATCAGGCGCTGGAGAAGTGCGACGGCGATCCGGTCAAGCTGACATGGGAGCTTTATCGCGACACGCTGGTGGAGCAGTGCGAACAGGGCGTGGATTATTTCACCATCCACGCCGGCGTGCGCCTGCCCTACATCCACCTCACCGCCGACCGCGTCACCGGCATCGTCTCTCGCGGCGGCTCGATCATGGCGAAGTGGTGCCTCGGACATCACAAGGAGAGTTTCCTCTATACGCATTTCGAGGAAATCTGCGACCTCATGCGCAAGTATGATGTTTCCTTCTCATTGGGCGACGGTCTGCGCCCCGGCTCGATCGCCGACGCCAACGACCGCGCGCAGTTCGCCGAACTGGAAACGCTCGGCGAACTCACGCAAATCGCTTGGAAGAAAGGCTGCCAGGTGATGATCGAAGGCCCCGGCCACGTGCCGATGCACAAGATCAAAATCAACATGGACAAGCAGCTGAAAGAGTGCGGCGAAGCGCCGTTCTATACGTTGGGACCGCTGACCACCGACATCGCGCCGGGCTACGACCACATCACCTCGGGCATCGGCGCCGCGATGATCGGCTGGTTCGGCTGCGCGATGCTCTGCTACGTGACTCCGAAGGAGCACTTGGGGCTACCGAACCGCGACGACGTGAAGGTCGGCGTGATTACGTACAAAATCGCGGCGCACGCCGCCGACCTCGCCAAGGGCCACCCGGCCGCGCAACTGCGCGATGACGCATTGAGCCGCGCGCGTTTCGACTTCCGCTGGCAGGACCAGTTCAACCTCGGTCTCGATCCCGAGACGGCGGTGGCCTTCCACGACGAGACGCTACCGAAGGACGCGCACAAGGTGGCGCACTTCTGCTCGATGTGCGGCCCGAAATTCTGCTCGATGAAAATCACGCAGGACGTACGCGACTACGCGGCAACGCTCGGAGATAACGAGAAGGCGGCGCTCTATCCGGAGACTGCACAAGCGGGCATGGACGAGATGAGCGCGAAGTTCAAGGAGATGGGGTCAAGCGTGTATCTCGACGCGGAGAAGGTGAAGGAGAGTAATCGGGTGTTGTGAGAGGCAAATTAAAACTATGTCTTTACTTCCCGACCAACTAGCGAATGATCTTCGAGTTGTCTTCGTGGGAACCGCAGCGAGTCGCCGGTCAGCGACCGTCGGCGCCTACTATGCTCACCCTGGAAATCGTTTCTGGGGCGCTTTGCACGAAGCGGGCATTACTTCCCGCCGGTATAATCCCGAAGAATTTCCGAAGTTACTAGAACTCGGAATTGGGTTTACGGATATATGCAAAAACGCTGCGGGGATGGATCATCAAATCGCAAAAGAGAGATTTGATGTTTCATCGTTTCGAGCCAAGATCGAGAAATACCAACCGAAGACCATTGCGTTTACAAGTAAACGTGCTGCGAGTTTATTCTTCGAGCAGCCAACCAAAAACATCCCACTAGGGCGTCAATCACCTTCAGTGAACGATCCAGATATTTTCGTTTTATCTTCAACATCCGGACTTGCATCGAGCCATTGGAATCTTCAGCCTTGGCAGGAGCTAGCTGTCTGGATCGAAGGCGTTCCTGGCGCTCGAAACACCGCGTGAACCTCCTCGCGATTCATGCGACAAATGCGGGGATTGTCAGCATCGCGAGGAAGAGAATCATGACGCCGTTTCGGGCGATTGCCCTGTTGTCCGCCGCAGTCTTCGGCATGTCCCTCGCGTCCGCCGCCGCACAAGACAAAACGTCTCCCTCTTCGTCCCCCTCGCCGCTCGTCGAAAAGCTCAACGCCTATGTCGGCTGCATCAACCGCCTCTCGGAGCGGTCGTATGAGTCGCGCAACCGTTACTTCTCATGGGCGAAGAAGACCGGGCCGACCGGCAAGGAACGTATCATCTACGGCACCTACACCATCTACGACACGACCGACTGCAAGAAGAACGTCGAGAAGGCTAACGCGGCGGAGCCGCACGATGCCGAACTCGAATCTGCTGCTTCCGCTTACGCCGAAGCCGTCGGCAAGCTCGAGCCGCTGCTGAAGGAGGCCGACGAGTATTACGAGCAGGAGAACTACAAGGACGACAAGATGGCCAAGGGCAAGGAGATGCATCCGCGCCTTGTCGCGGCGTGGGACGCATTCGCGAGCGCCGACAAAAAGCTGCGCGCCGGTGTCGAAGCCATCAAAGACAAGCAGGCGGCGGAACAGCTCGCCGCGATCGAAGCGAAGGAAGGCCGCAAAACGCACTATTACGTCGAGGCGCTGAGGATTCAGGCCAAGCGCCTGTTACGCGCGGAAAACACCGACAAGCCCGACATCGCGGCGATCACGCAGGCGCTGACCGAGTATGAGACCACGGTGAAGGCGGCCGAAGAGGCATCGGGCAAGGACGGCGATGCGAAACTCGGCTCGTTCTTCGTCAGCAGCGCCAAATCATATCTGACCTCGGCGAAGCAACTGATGCGCCGCATCCGTGACAAGGTACCCTACAGTCAGGGCGACCGCATGATGCTCGGCGGCGGTGGCGGCTGGATGGTCGAGGGCTCGCCGCCGCGGCTGCTCCGCGACTACAACCAGTTGATCGAGGGTTATAACCGCGGCGCTCATATCTAGCGCGGGCTCGCTGCGCGAGGGGACCACTACTTCATAGAGATCGCAAGGCCGGAGAGATCGGCGTTGGCCATCAGGCCGACCTGACGGCCGGAAAGCTCCAGCACCGCGCCCTTCTGGTTGCTCAACACGATGGCGCGGGCGCCGCCGCCGATCGCCAGCCCCGCGCCGGCCGCGCCGTAAACGCCGGCGACATCGGACGGCCGGCTGATGCGGCTGACCTGGCCGCGCAGCACGGTCTTCGATCCGCCGAACACTAGGCCATAATCCAATCCGCCGACCGAAAGCGGATATCGCCGTCCGTGGAAGGTGAGCGTACCGCCGCCGGCGGAGGCGCCGATGATCCAGCCGCCCTTGTAGATGGTCAGCGTCACCGTGCCGCTGTCAGCGCTGGCAGAAGAGGACAGGCCGAAGCACACGGCCAGCGCGAGCAAGGCGGCGCGAAACAGCGACGATGACGACATGCGGAACTCTCCTGAGCGCGAGAAGGGCGGAAGGCGATTCGGGACTGTCGCAAGCGTAAGAGGCAGTCGAGGCGGGTGCAATCCTGCACGTCGCTCGCAGCAGGAACTGATCCGTTCGCGGGCCAACCGAGCGAATCGGCTCCGTCCCTGGCGGGGGCACGTCGCAATCGGCAATTGCGACGGCAGGAAACACACTTCGCGTTAGCATCGCTTTAGACTTAACATTCAACTGTTACGCGCATTTTGGCGCAGGATCGGTAGTTTTCCCGTTGTTTTATGAGGAATTCCGACGAATGCAGGATTGTTAATGTTCTGGTAACCATATCATAACAGCCTTGTCGCCGGGATGGGGGTCTCAATCCGCCGGCTGGACGCCAGCCGCACTTCGGGGAGGCACCGATGAACCAGGAATTCCAGATCAAAGACCAGTGTTCGGTACAGGATCAGGCTGCGCTCACGCCGGACGCAGTGGTTCCGCTGCTGGTCGGCTCCACGGTCGACGAAATCGAACGGGAGCTCGTGCTACAAACGCTGGCACGTTGCGACGGCAACCGCACCCGCGCAGCAAGAGTACTGGGCGTATCGGTACGTACGCTGCGCAACAAGATTCGGCAGTACACGACCATGGGACTCGACGTGCCCGATCACGGCTAACCTTGGCGGAATGATAGACGCGTCCGGTTACGAACTCCGCATCAAATCGGACTTTCGAGACACACCGGCTTGCCGTTGCGCGCGCGCCCTCCTATGAACGAAACATCACGTTCAGTTCTCGCGCACGCTCAACCTGCGCTTCGACCAGGCGCCTTTTTTCATGACATCGACACCGACACCGCCGAAAGCCGACCGCTGCTCACATAACTATACGCATCACGGCATCACCCTGACGGATGATTACGCCTGGCTGAAAGATACGAACTGGCAGCAGGTGCTTCGCGAGCCATCACTGCTTGCGCCGGAAATCCGCGCCCACCTTGAGGCTGAGAATGCCTATTCGAACGCCGTGCTGGCGCAGACCGAGCCGTTGCAAAAGCAGCTCGTCGCCGAAATGCGCGGCCGCATCAAAGAGGACGATTCCACTGTCCCCTCCCCCGACGGGCCATTTGCCTATTTCACAAAATACCGGGAGGGCGGCCAGCACCGGATGATCGGCCGGCAGCCGCGCCACGGCGGCGACGCCCGTTTTCTTATCGATGGCGATGCGCTTGCAGAAAACAAAAAATTTTTTCAGCTTGGCGAAGCCCGTCATTCTCCGGATCATCACCTGGAAGCGTGGAGCGCCGACGATCGCGGCTCGGAATATTTTACGATCCGTATCCGCGACTGGGACAGCGGCGCCGATCTTGCCGATGTCATCGAGGAAACCGACGGCGGCGTGGTATGGAGCGCGGACTCACGCGCGTTCTATTACGTCAAGCTCGACGACAACCATCGTCCGATGCAGGTCTACCGCCACCGGCTCGGGACACCGCAATCCGATGACGTGCTGATTTACGAAGAACAGGATATCGGCTGGTTCACGCATATTCATGAGAGCGCGAGCGGCCGCTTCTGCGTGATTGCCGGCGGCGATCATGAAACGTCCGAACAGCGGTTGATCGATCTCGCCGCGCCCGAGGCCGCACTGCGCGTGATCGCAGTGCGCGAGGTCGGCGTGCAGTATTCCGTCGCCGATCGCAACGACGAACTGTTCATCCTCACAAACGCCGATGGCGCGATTGACTTCAAGATCATGACCGCGCCGCTCTCAGAGCCGGACCGCGCGAACTGGCGCGACCTGATCCCGTATCGGCCCGGCACCTATGTGATCGACTTTGAGCTTTATTCCGGTCACATGGTCCGGCTCGAGCGCGCCAACGCGTTGCCGTCGATCGTCGTCCGCGATCTCGCGACCGGAAATGAGCACGCAATCGCCTTCGACGAGGCTGCCTATTCGCTCGATACCCATGGCGGCTACGAGTTCGACACCACAACCTTGCGCTTCAGCTATTCGTCGATGACGACGCCTTCCGAGGTGTTCGATTACGACATGGCGAGCCGCTCGCGAACCTTACGCAAGCGCCAGGAGATTCCGTCAGGGCACGATCCAGCGGACTATGTCACCACCCGCATCATGGCCAAGGCGAACGATGGCGCCGAAGTGCCGGTCTCGATCCTGCATCGCAAGGATTTCGCGCAGGATGGCCGCGCGCCGCTACTGCTCTACGGCTACGGCTCCTATGGTCACGCCATGCCCGCTTCGTTCTCGGCCAACCGGCTGTCGCTGGTTGACCGCGGTTTCGTCTATGCCATCGCGCACATCCGCGGCGGCGCGGACAAGGGCTGGGGCTGGTATCTCGACGGCAAGCGCGAGAAGAAAACCAACAGCTTCGACGATTTCGCCGCCTGTGCTCGCGCGGTGATCGCGGCGAACTATACGTCAGCCAAAAACATCGTCGGCCACGGCGGCAGCGCCGGGGGCATGCTGATGGGCGCGGTCGCCAACCGCGCAGGCGAGTTGTTCGCCGGCCTCGTCGCGGAAGTGCCGTTCGTCGACGTGCTCAACACCATGCTCGACGACACGCTGCCGCTGACCCCGCCGGAATGGCCGGAATGGGGCAACCCCATCGTGAGCGAGAAAGATTTCCGCACGATCCTGTCCTATTCGCCTTACGAGAACGTCGCGGCGAAGGACTATCCGGCGATTCTCGCTATGGGCGGGCTGACCGATCCGCGCGTCACCTATTGGGAGCCGGCGAAATGGATCGCAAGGTTACGCGCCACCATGACCTCAGGCGGGCCTGTTCTGTTGCGAACTAACATGGGCGCGGGACATGGCGGCGCATCCGGCCGCTTTAACCGGCTCGACGAGATCGCCCTCGCCTACGCCTTCGCTCTGTGGGCGGTGAAGCACGATCCGGCTGGCTAGCTAACGAGAGCTATTGTCTAGGAACCTCTTCGCGTGAGGAACGCCTCGATCAGAATTAAAGGTCCGCTTCAAGATCCCTCAAGCGGAAAAGCTCTTGCGCATCCATAGAAACGCAAAAAGCCGGCGCGCAACGACGCCGACTTTTGCGATGGAGAACCGAATGAGGATCAGTCGTGATCCATTTCGCCGATGTGCTTCTGCGAATAGAGCTCGACGCCGATCTTCTTGATGAGATCGATCTGGGTTTCGAGGAAGTCGATATGGCTTTCCTCGTCCTTCATCAGCTTCTCGAAGATGTCGCGGGTGACGTAGTCCTTCACCGCGTGGCAATGCGTCGCCGCCTCTTCGTAGAGAGCACGGGCCGAATACTCCGCCTTGAGATCGCAATCCATCACCTCGCCGACGTTCTGGCCGATGTGCAGGGGATCAAGCACCTGCATGTTCGGGAAGCCGTCGAGGAAGATGATGCGGTCGATCAACTTGTCGGCATGCTCCATTTCCTCGATGGACTCCGCGCGCCATTTTTTCGCGAGATCCTTGATGCCCCAGTTATCCAGCAGCCGGTAATGCAACCAATACTGGTTGACCGCCGTTAGTTCGTGGCGGAGCGCTTTGTTCAGGTAGTCGATAACCTTCGGGTCGCCCTTCATGAAGCAGCTCCTGTTGTCTGTGCCTTAAGGCCGGCGGCCGACTATCGCCGGCTTTCACCTAATTTAGAATAATTCTAAATGAGATTCGGCCGCGCGACAACCCCCAAAAATGCTGGGCTGCTATCCAAATGCCGCTATCCAGAAGGTCAAAGAGTGATTTCGGTGTGAGTTTGTTTGGCTTCTGCTTCCATCGCAGAGTGGGGACACCCGTCGCAACATCGCCGGGCGCAGGCGCCGAGCGCTTCCTTGATGATGGTCCTGATCGTCCGGGCACACCGTCCGCATTCCGCGCTGCATCCGAGACATCCGTAAACCTGCTTCGGCGAGCGCCGCAGGTCGTCTGTTCCCGTCACGGCTGAGCGGACGTCTTGATCGGTTAGTACGTTACAAGAACACACAATCATGAAACGGTACCCGATTGCCACATGCGAACGGGCCGATATTGTTGGACCGCCTCGCGAAACGCAAAGGGAAAACCCGCTATTTCAAACTATTCCAAGTTGCCCGAAAAGCCGCCGCGGGCGGCAGCTCCGGAATTACCATAACATATTGATATTCATCATTTAATCGTCACACTTGGGTCCGTATCGTGGCGGGATTCAGTTACTTCGTTCATTGATCGTTCAAACCGGCTGTGGGAATCTTCGTTCGACAGACGCACTGCGGTATCGATTGATGAGAAAGGTGAAGCCATGAAAAGAACATTGGTGGCATTGGCGACGATTGCCATGGTCGCAGCGGTGGCCGCACCTCAAGCAGCCAAGGCCGGCGGCGGCGGCATCGCGGCAGGGGTCGCCGGCGGACTGATCGGCGGCGCGATCGTGGGCGGAGCACTGGCCGGTCCGGGATATTATGGCCCCGGTTATTATGGCGGCCCGGGATACTATGGACCCGGCTACGGCTATTACGGTCCGGGATATGTCGCAACCCCCGGCTGCTATTGGCAAAGGCAGCGTTTTTGGGATGGCTACGGTTGGCGGCTCCGGAATGTTCGGGTGTGCGGCTGATCCCATCTGATGAACGGCTCCGGTTCATATTGTTGGTGTTTTTCCGGAATGCCGCGCGCGATAACCTGAAAAAGCCGCTTTTTCCAGCGACCGACCTGCGAAGGTTGACCGGGTGAAACAGCCGGCTTGAACCACGGCATTGCGAGTAACCTTGAACCCTGCGCCGACCGCGGCGCGACCCCTCAGGAGAGATTCGAAAGATGAAGAAAACAGTTTTTGCCATTCTCGCGGCTGTCACGGTTGCGGCCGGTTCAGTAGCGACGGCTCCGCAGGCAGAGGCTCGCGATGGGGGAGCGGTGGCAGCCGGCGTTCTCGGCGGTCTGGCGGCCGGTGCCATTATCGGCGGCGCAATCGCGAACAGCCCCCCGGCCTACGCCGCACCGGCTCCAGTCTACGCCGCGCCTCCACCGGCCTATGTGGACGGGCCGCCGTGCCAAATGGTGCGGGAGAGGTTCTGGGACGGATATGGCTGGCGTTTCCGTCGCGTCCAGGTGTGCGACTGATCCGATTGTTCGGATAATCCGATCTGAGAAACCCGGCGGTGCGGCCGGGTTTCCGTTGGTGACGCGATGATTTCAGCGCGCCGCATTCATCGCGCGCAGCACCCCGTCACTGGGCCAGCAGTCCACCTTGAGGCCAGCGGACTTCTGATAGGCGCCGAGCGCCGCTCGCGTCAGCATCCCGGCCTTGCCGTCGATCTTGTCCTTGTACAAACCGAGCCGCGTCAAATGGCGCTGCATCGCCTCGACGTCGCGGCTGCGTAGTTGCGTCGAGGCCGACCACGGTGTCGCAAAAGGCAACGGACTGGTCATGCGGTCGGCGAGATGGCCGACGAACAGGACATAGAGATCGGAGAAATTGTATTCCTTGATGACGAAGTAGTTCGCCGTGGTCAGGAACGACGGGCCATGACTGCCCTCGGGTTGCAGCAACGACGCCGACTGTTCCCGCTCAACTGCGGTCAGCTTTTGTCCGCGCACTGGTAAGAACCCCTCGCGCAGCCATTTATCGATCGGCTTCCTCACCTCGGGCACGCCTTCCGTGCAATCGGCGTTCTCCGGTGCACGTACCTCGTAGGCCCAGCGCAGTCCCGGCTGCCAGCCCTTGTTGACAAGTTGCTGCGCGGCCGAGGCCAGCGCATCGGGCACCGAGGACCAGATGTCGATGCGGCCGTCGCCATCAAAATCGACGCCATGCTTAGCAAGTTCGGACGGCAGGAACTGAGTCAGCCCGGTGGCCCCGCCCCACGACGCGCGGAAATTCTTGCGCGAGACAGCACCGCGCTGCAGCAACAGCAGTCCTTCGATGAATTCGTTACGATACTGATCCTTGCGGCGGCCGACATAAGCCTGGGTCGCCAGCACGCGCATCGCATCGTAAGGCAGTGTGTAGCGACCGTAATCGGTTTCCCGGCCCCAGATCGCAAGGATGATGGTGGCGGGTACGCCGAAACGCTTTTCGATCGCGTCCAACGTCGATTCGTTTTTCCGCATCAGCCGCCGCCCTTCAGCCGCCAGCCCCGCGATGCTGCTCTCCTTGAGATAATCCGCCGGCACCTGAACGAATTCCGCCTGCGACGGCGCACCGGTCGCGGGCCGACCGGGCAGGATGAGGTCAGGCAGCTTATAGTCAGGCTCGAGTCCGGCTGTGACGGAATCGAACGTCGCGCGCGAAACGCCTGCCTGCTGCGCCTCCGGCCAGACCGCGGCGAGGAAACGCGTGAAGCCGTCGTCCGCCGCGTGCACCGGCGACACGACAGATCCAAGAGTGAGCGCCAACAGGATCAAGATCCCGAGCGACGACCATCGCGAAATGCCTGCGGCGGTCACCGCCATGCTAATGCCTCGCCTCGCCGTTCGATACATTCCCCTCATTCGCGATACGATCCGCAAGCGCAATGCCGATTGCCGAAAAAATGAACACGACGTGGATGATAGTCTGCCACATCACGCCGGTTTGGGTATAGTTCACGGCGCGCTCGGTTCCAAGGTTTCCGGCCTCGATGAAGGTCCGCAAGAGATGGATCGACGAGATGCCGATGATCGCCATCGCGAGCTTGATCTTGAGAACGCTCGCGTTGACATGGCCGAGCCACTCCGGCTCGTCGGGATGGCCTTCGAGATTGAGCCGCGACACGAAGGTCTCGTAGCCGCCGACGATGACCATCACCAGAAGATTCGAGATCATCACCACGTCGATGAGGCCAAGCACCACCAGCATGATCTGCTGTTCGGAAAAGTCGAACGAGTGCCCGATGAGATGCCACAGTTCTTTCAGAAACAGGACGACATAAACCCCTTGGGCAATGATCAGGCCAATATAAAGCGGAAGCTGAAGCCAGCGCGAGGAAAAGATCAACATCGGCAGCGGGCGAAGGGCAGTGAAAGCAGCCTTCGGGGCCGGAGATTCAGGCATCGGGGACATTATGGGTCTCGTTGTGACGGGAGAGCGTTTTATTCGATTCCCTGTGACGGAATCGAGACGTCCGGCCGCGACAAAATGCAACGCGAGCACTCCGGCCTGACTTGCTCAAAACCACGACTTATCTGATCGCGACCACGAAAATGCGCGGGAATCGCAGCAGCACCTTGCCGTCCGCCTGCAGCGGATAAGCGGCAGCGATCCGCGCGGAATATTCACGCAGGAACTCCTTCCTTTCCATCGGCTCCAGCGGACCGAGGAACGGCCGTAATCCCGTACCCTTGACCCATTCGACGATTGCCGTGGTGTCTTCAAGGATATGATTATAAATCGTGTGCCAGATCTCGATGCGTTCGCACAACGGCTGCAATGCGTCGTAATAAGCTCCAGGCCGCGCCAGCAGGTCTTTCGCCCGCGCGGCGTCCGCAAGTCTTTCTCGCCAAGGTCCCGAATGAGCCACCTCGCGCATCATCACATGACTTGGCTCATCGAGATTGTCGGGCATTTGCAGAGCTAACACGGCGCCTGCCGGAAGTACGCTCAACAGTCGCTGCAACTGAGACAGATGATCCGGCACCCACTGGAAGATCGCATTGGCAAACAGTAGGTCGGTGTTCGCCGGCGGGACCCAATGCGCGACGTTGGCTTCTATAAATGTGTGGCCTGGCAGCCGGTTGCGCGCCTGCCGCAGCATGTCGGCGGATGTATCGATCCCGATGATCTCGGTCTGCGGCCAGCGCTCGACCAGCAATTCGGTAGAATTACCGGGACCGCAGCCGATATCGACGGCCTTACGCGGCGCGTTAAGGGGAACCTGAGCTAACAGATCGCGGGATGGCCGCGTTCGCTCATCCTCGAATTTCAGATATTGCTGGGCGCTCCAATCGTCCATCGCGTCTACAGGTCCTCCTTTCGACATCAACCAAGATCGGCGATCAACGCCGATCACGGAGGGAAGATGTGCGTAGCGGAGAGTCCCGGCGATCGGCACTCCCCTCGGTCTGCTTTGACGGGATCTGTGGTCCAGACTCCAGCGAGCATGCAGCATCCTTGTGTATAATATCGTGTGCGGCCGTTTGGTCGACCAGCGACAGACAATAAGCGGCGGCTTCCCCCAGATTGTCTGCGACCGCGTCGGCCTTGAGGTGGTCTTTCGTCATTCCGCTGTTGGTGCATCCCCAGCAACAAACGAGGATGCGCACCCGCGGCATCTTGCGGCGAAGCTTGCGCAGCAGATGACGCGTTTGCGCCGTGCCGCCGTCATCGAGCGTCGAGATGCACACGAGCATCACGCCCGAGGCGTCAAGCTGGAAGATCCCGCTCGGCGACGTCTCCTCTTTCCTGGCGGCTCGCGCCCCAAGACCGTGTTTCGACAAGATCTCAGCCAGAAACATCGCAGCCGCTTCGTCGAGATCGCTGCGCTGCGCGACGCAGAGCACCGGATGTTCGGCCTGCCATTCGGCCGGCAGTCCTTCGCGGATGATGAACGGCAGCTCCGGCATCGGTGTACCCGCCGCCACGTCCGCTGCATCAGTGGGGGCTCCGTTCTTCGGTTGACGGCCCTCCATCACGTCATCGAATTCCGAAGCCAGTCCGTCGATGACCTCGGCGACGCTATCCCTGATTGCGGCAAGGCGGTCTGGCGACAAGCGGTCGCGTTTAAGATCAGCCTGCGCCAGCATCAGGCCATTCAACGCGACGTTTTCATAATATTCGGCGAGCGAGCGCTCCTTCAAGAACTTCTCGGCCATCTCAACGGCCTCCGGCGGATCGTTGGCCAGCATGCGCTGATAGAATAGCTCCTGCGGCGACAGGGCCGGACGATCCCCCAGCAGAATGTCCAGAAACCTGAGTTGCTCGACATGGCGGCCAAGCACGACGAGGCAGATCGTCAGAGGGGTCGCGAGAACAAGTCCGATCGGTCCCCACAGCGCGGTCCAGAACGTCGCCGCGACCACGACGGCCACCGGCGACAATCCGCTGCTGTGTCCCACGAGCAAAGGCTCGACAGCCTGTCCGACCAGAAGCTCCGTCAGGAGAATGAGCGACCCGCTCCACAGCAACATCGACCAACCGGGATCGACCGCGATAGCCAGGGTCAGGGGAAAAAACGCCGCGATGAAAGGCCCGACATAGGGCACGAACCGCATGATCGCGGCCAGAATTCCCCAGAGGATGGCGCTGGGAACGCCGATCAACAGCAGTCCGGCGGCCACGATCACGCCGAATCCGGCGTTAAGCAGGACCTGCGTCAGGAAAAGACGGCTGAGGCGGCTGGCCGCGTCGTCGATCGCCGCGGTCGCGGACTGCAGATCATTCGATCCTGCGAGCTTGATGAAGCGGTTGCGTAGATCCTCTCGCTGGAACAGGATGAAGATCACGAATACGATTACGATGCCCACGGTTGCCAGCGGATGCAGCAACGGGCTGATGAGCGCCGATATATTCTCAAGGGCGGACTGCGGGGGCGAACGCACCTCGACCGGTATAGGCTCAACGTGATCGACCGCTTTGGACGACAGCGAACCCGCCGCTGACGGCACCGGCTGTGGTCCGCTGATTTCCTTGCCCAGACTCTGAAGAAGGTCCGCCGCGCGATCCAGCGGCCCTGTGGCCGTCAGCGCCCGCAGCGATTTGATCTTTTGCTGCATGGTTTGCTGGTACCGCGGCAGGCTCTCTGCGAGGCCTCTAACCTCTCTCACGATCAGGCCGCCGAGGGCGAAGATTGCGATAAAAGCAAGCAGCACCACCACGGGCACGCTGGCAGGGCGCGGGAAATGCCATCGCTCGAGAATGTCCACCAGCGGGGCGAGCACGAAGCTCAAGAGAACGGCCAGCACGATCGGAACGAAAATCTCGCGCCCCACATAGAGGCCGCAGATGACGAGCGCCGCGACGATGACCGCTGTGAGCGCCCGATCACCGAAGCCTCCCCTCGCCACCAGCGGCGCTACCCTCGCGTCCAGATCCAGACTCACCGCCGATGACCCCGATATTCCTGCCATCAATGATCGGCGGGCCGATTTGGTTCCATATTGACGCCTGGGGGATCGGTCCGATAGATCGTCCGTCCCTACCACTTACGCCGCTGGCGCATCGGGGCTATTTTGACGCCCTCCTCTAAAAACCCGGAGAGTCGGCGGTGTCTGGGGTTGAGGCTGCAGGTGGAAAGCAGACGGTCACACAGCTTCGCCTTCGGTCATGCCAGAAGCTCGTCGTCGTGGCGTAGCCGCCATATTGAACAGCGTGCTATTCAGAAGGCATCGACGAAATTGCTTTGGACACTTGGACAGCCAATATCGACGCGCAGAAATTCTTCAGCTCGCAAGGCTATGTCCCGTTCAACGTCATCCATCGCAAGAAGCTTGTCGGAGTGAGCTAAGGAGTCCAGGCCGCCAATGCGTTACCACTCTTCTCACCGCGTCAGCTTCTTATATTTCACGCGGTGCGGGATGATGCTGTCCTGACCGAGCCGCCGCATCTTGTCCTTCTCGTAGTCCTGGAAGTTGCCCTCGAACCATTCGACATGGCTGTCGCCTTCGAAGGCAAGGATATGCGTGGCGATGCGATCGAGAAACCAGCGGTCGTGGCTGATGATGACGGCGCAGCCAGCGAAATCCTCGAGCGCCTCTTCCAGCGCGCGCAGCGTATCGACGTCGAGATCGTTGGTCGGCTCGTCGAGTAGCAGCACGTTGGCGCCGGACTTCAGCATCTTGGCCAGATGCACGCGGTTACGCTCGCCGCCCGACAAACTGCCTACCTTCTTCTGCTGATCCGCGCCCTTGAAATTGAATGACGAGCAGTAGCCGCGCGAGTTCACCTCGCGCTTGCCGAGCAGGATCTGTTCGTTCCCTCCGGATATCTCCTCCCAGACGTTCTTCTTCGCGTCGAGGCTATCGCGCGACTGGTCGACGTAACCAAGATGCACGCTCTCGCCGATGGTGATGGTACCCTTGTCCGGCGTCTCCTGCTTGGTGATCATCCGGAACAGCGTGGTTTTGCCGGCGCCGTTGGCGCCGATCACGCCGACAATGCCTCCGGGCGGCAGCTTGAAGGTCAGATCGTCGATCAGTTCGCGGTCGCCAAACCCTTTGCTCAGGCCCTCGAAATCGACCACGTTCTGGCCGAGACGCTCGGCGACGGGAATGGTGATCTGCGCCGTCTGGCTCTGCTTCTCGCTGGCCTGCTTGAGCAGATCCTCGTAGCGCTGGTAGCGCGCCTTGGATTTCGCCTGCCGCGCCTTGGGCGAGGCGGCGATCCATTCCTGCTCGCGCGCCAGCGTCTTCTGATGCGCGGCGTCTTCGCGGCCTTCCTGTTCGAGGCGCTTCTGCTTCTGCTTCAGCCACGCCGAATAGTTACCCTCGTAGGGAATACCCTTGCCGCGATCGAGTTCGAGGATCCATCCCGTCACGTTGTCGAGGAAGTAGCGGTCGTGGGTGACGATCAGGATCGCGCCCGGATAATTGCGCAAATGACTTTCGAGCCACGACACCGACTCAGCATCGAGATGGTTGGTCGGTTCGTCCAGCAGCAAGAGGTCCGGCTGGTCAAGCAGCAGCTTGCATAGCGCGACGCGGCGGCGCTCGCCGCCGGAGAGTTTCGTCACGTCGGCATCATCGGGAGGGCAGCGCAGTGCGTCCATCGCCTGATCGACCTTGCTGTCGAGATCCCACAACCCCGCAGCCTCGATCTCATCCTGCAGCCTGGTCATCTCGTCGGCGGTTTCGTCGGAGTAGTTCATCGCCAGTTCGTTGTAGCGATCGAGGATCGCCTTCTGCTTGGCGACGCCCTCCATGACGTTTTCGCGCACGGTCTTGGCTGGATCGAGCTGCGGCTCCTGCTCAAGATAACCGACGCGGGCACCTTCCGCGACCCAGGCCTCGCCCGTGTAGTCCTTGTCGAGCCCCGCCATGATCTTCAGCAGCGTCGATTTACCCGAGCCGTTGACGCCGAGCACGCCGATCTTGGCGTCCGGATAGAACGACAGGTGGATGTTATCCAGCACCTTCCGGTTCGGCGGATAAGTTTTGGACAAGCCCTGCATGAAGTAGATGAACTGGCGCGCCATCGTGATCCCTGAAAGCGTGATTCCTAAAGGTGATTCCTGAAAGCGTCGCGGCGGTGTTCAGACGTTCTCTCCCGCCTTGCGGCGAAATCGTCAGGAACCTCTGAACCAGGCCACGCGCCGACCGAAGGTTGTACGCCTCTTTTGAATCCACGTCGCTGATAGGCCGCAGGGGCCGAACTTCGGGATTCAGGAGGCGCCGTTTTCTGGAAAGTTTACTGCCGCTGATGTAGCCGCGCGGTGGCGAAAGGGCAACCTTGCCTTAACCACGCAGAAAGGTTGACGGAAGGAATACTCCGTTTCGTCTCATTCGAACCGCCTTTTAATTAAATCCGTGAAGGATAGCGAGACCAGCGCCATCGTCGGCCTCCCAACAGGAAGCTTGCGACCCAACAAGGCAGTAACACCATGGCGACCAGCGTATCGGCGTCAGCGTCCAACCGGACCGAAAGACAGGATCATCCGCGCGGAGGACTTCACGGCATTCGCGCGTTATGGCGCGAATTCACCGCGATCGCGTTCAGCTCCTACCGGCCCGAACTGCATTACATGCGCGGACCCGGACCCGCGTGGCGTGCCAAGCACGGCGAGCGAGCGCCCAATGACTAGGCCGCGCATCCGCAGTTGGCATCACGCAACATCGCATATGACCGCGTCGATCGCCGAAGCGAAGACGAGGGAACGTTCGATCGCCGATCCCCGACCGAATACCTTCTCGCAGAAAGCCCTGCACCTCAATCATCCGCTCCGCAGGCGCGATCGCCACTTGAGGACGCCTCATCCCGGCTGCGAGATCACGCCGAACTACGGGCATTATTACATCGAGATGGTCGGGAATATCGCCGCGTGGCTCAAGGGCGCACGGGTACGCGCGCTGCGGTGAGTTAAGGTGAGTTAAAAGTGTTTCGAGCGAAGCATGTCCTCGGACTTGACCCGAGGATGGAATGGGTTCGCATGAAGAAAACACGTCAGATCAAAATCATAGAGTCACGCTTCTGACTCTGTCAGAAGCGGAAGGCTCTAAGAGAGCCGCGCAGCAAAACCGTTACGCAGGCGCGGCTTAAGCGCTGCGCCTATCGGATCGTAACCGGCGCCGGCAGCGGCGGCACCGAGGTTGGCTGGGTTCCGGGCAAGCTCGCTGTCTGCGGCGGCTGCGGAGTCGGCGCCGCGCTCGATCCCGGAGCCGGCTGGGTGGAAGCCGTCGTATCGGTGTGCGGTGGACCGCCGGGCAGCACGACAACCCGCGTACCGACCTTCACACGATCAAACAGATCCGACACATCCTCGTTGAGCATCCCGATGCAACCTGAAGAGACGAACTTGCCGATCGTCGAAGGCTGATTGGTGCCATGGATGCGAAATACTGTCGAACCGAGATACATGGCGCGCGCGCCCAACGGATTGCCCGGACCGCCTGCCATGAAGCGCGGCAGATAAGGCTGACGTTCGATCATTTCGGTCGGCGGATGCCAGTCCGGCCACTCAGCCTTGCGGCTGATCTTCTGCACGCCGGCCCAGGTGAAGCCGTCGCGGCCAACGCGCACGCCATAGCGGATCGCGCGATTATTACCGAGTATGTAGTACAGATGCGTATTTGACGTATCGACCACGATGGTGCCCGCCGGCTCTTTGGTGGCGAACGTGACTTCCTTGCGGCGCAGTCTCGGCGCCAGCTGTTTCTCACCGCCCTGATCAGCCTCCGGCTGCTCGTCCGGCGGCAGCGCCGACATTGGGGCCGGCCTACCGTCCGCACCCACCGGAGCCGGCGGCGTGAGGCCGTCAGTCGCTCCGCCGGTCGAAGCGACCGTTTCCGGCATACGCGTCGGAGCTTGATACTGTGGGGGGCCGGGCTGCCCGTAACGAGGATCCTCGGGCGACATCACCGGGCCTGGCGGAAGGTCGCGAGTCGAATAGACCGGCGTGGAACTGGAGCGACCGTAACGCGGATCATCCGGCGACATCACGGGGCCAGGCGGTGTCAACGCTGCGGAATTGTCGCGCTGCGCCGATTGGTCGTCAACCGGATCGAAACTGGGAACCGCATCGGCTCCTCTTTGACGGTCATCTTCGTCCGGATAAGCGGAGGGCGGCGTGGAATAGATCGGGCTCGGCGGGGGCGGGTATCCCTGCGCCGAGGCTAACGAGGTTCCCGCTGCGCCAGCTACGATCGCCGCAAAAACCGTCAGAATGCGTTTGATCATCATCGCCCTTGTATAAATCCAACAAGACACCGGATCGTTAACGGCCACATCGCGCAGGATAGCGGCGCATTCAAGACGATTCAGACAAAAGCCTCCCCGATTCGGTCATAATTCCAGATCGTGGCGAACCGTGTCCTCCAGGCCTCACTATTTCCTGCAAACTTTCGACGGGCGATTGTTGCGGTGGATTTTTGGAGCGCACGACCGCGTCCCTTGCGGTATTCTCGATAGGCCCTGATTCGTACAACCTGTCGATCAGGCGTGTGTTCAATTGCGTTCTGATGGCCCGATCACCGTCGTAGACGCGCGGGGAAGGCGCAACCACACCCATGCTACCCGGCTTTCGTTCCCTATTCGTTGCGGTCACGCTGGCGATCTCAATGCTGATCTTCGGCTTGGGGGCCGCAGCTTTGCTGCGAGCAACCCACGAAGAGTTCGCAAGTCTGCCTCTCAAGCCGATGCCCGAAGTCACGTTTGGATCAAAAGAAGCCGAACAGCCTACGTTGGCCGTGCTGCAGGTCGATACACCCGCCGCCAAACCTGCAACACCGGAATCAAACCAGGCCGACGCACAGCACACGGTGACGCCTTTATCGGATGCGCAGCCGGAATCCGGGGCCGATACGCCTCCTGCCACGGACGCACCTTCTGCTCCGGCCGATACTGACAAGCCGGCAGCTTCTCCATCACGATCGGAGCCCGTCCCCGCGATAGCGGACACGACACCTCCCGCCAATACCGCTGCGCCAGAACTATCGGAGCCAGCGCGAGGCAGCGAGACGGCAGACGAGGCAGACGAGGCCGTCAAACCCGCGGTCGCGAAAAGCGACGCATCCTCAACTGACGGAAAAACATCCGGTGTCACGGAAACGATGACATCGCCGTTCGGAGAGCATTCCAAGCCACCCCTGCCGGCAAGCCGTCCTGTACAGAAAACGCAGGTCGCCGATCCGGCGACGCCCACCACCAAACGATCGTCCACGAAACCACGGCGTGCTGCTAAGAAACATCACCATCGCAGTGCGATCCGGCAGTCAGATCGTTCATCGCAACCCATGCTTTTGGGGTCGCCGCTCGAATTGGAGTGAGCCTGTTCAGGCAGGTCCGGTAGCGATCGGCGGACCCTCACTCAATCCCCACTCCGACCATGACCCGTCGTAGAGCGCCGAGCCCCGCACCCCGAGTCGGTAGAGCGCAAGCGTCAGCACCGCGGCCGAAACCCCCGAGCCGCAGGTGGTGACGACGGGCTTTGCCAAATCCACCCCGACGCGAGTAAACGCGGCACGAATATCGTCCAGCGGCTTCATAGCGCCGGTCCCAGGATCGAACAGCTCGTTGTACGGCAGGTTGCGGCTGCCGGGAATGTGACCTGAACGCAGCCCGGCTCTCGGCTCCGCTACGGCGCCGGTGAAGCGACCAGCCGCGCGCGCATCGACAAGCTGCTCGCGACCCGACGACAGGTTGCTCATGAGCTGAGCTTGACCGCGCACATAAAGCGGATCGAAGGTCGCGTTGAAATGGCCCGGCTTCGGCGAAACTTTACCGGATTCGACCGGGCGGTTTTCCGCGCGCCATTTTTTCAGGCCGCCGTCAAGTACCCGGACATCGGCGTGACCGAACGACAGGAACATCCACCACACCCGCGGCGCGGCAACCCAGCCTCCAAAGTCATAAACAACGACTGTATCTTTCGAGGAAACCCCCAGCGCGCCGACATCACGCGCGAACTGCGCAGCATCCGGATACATATGCGGAAGTGGCGACGCACGATCCGATACGGCATCGACATCGAAGAACACCGCGCCGGGAATGTGCGTGGCGTGAAAATCATCGACAGCCAGCGGTAGCACGCCGGGCATCTTGAACGAGGCATCGATGACCTTGACGTCACCAAGATGCGCGGCCAGCCATTCGGTGGAGACAAGAGGATCGTCGAGAATGGAGATCATTGTAATGCTCATTATATTCCCGCGCCGCAGTCGCTCACTCGGCGGGACGGCCGGGACTATCGACGCTTTTCATTGAGTTCGTAGGTGAGATGCGCCTTCACCTTCGGCCACTCTCCGGGAAGGATGCTGTAGACGACGGTGTCCCGCACCGTCACGTTTGGCGACATCTGACGATCGCGCAGGGTACCCTCCTGTTTGGCGCCGAGCCGCTCGATGCCACGTCGGCTGACATGATTGAAAACGTGAGTACGGAATTCCACGGCGATGCAGTTCAGCTTTTCGAACGCGTGAGTGAGCAGCAGCAGCTTGCACTGGGTATTGACTGCGGTGCGCTGGACGCGCTTCGCATACCAGGTCGAGCCGATCTCGACGCGACAGCTCGCAGAGTCGACGTTCATGTAGGTCGTCATACCGGCGATTCGTCCCTCGGCATCCCGCACCGTAAAGGGCAGCATGGTTCCGGCTGCTTGCAGCGAGAGCCGCCGCTCGATCTCGGCCCCCATTTTCTCCGGCGCCGGAACGAAAGTGTACCAGATCTTCCAGATCTCGCCGTCTTTGACCGCGTCAACAAGGGCTTCGCGGTGATCTTGCGACAACGGCTCGAGCCGCGCATGAGGTCCTTCGAGCGTGACCGGCTGCAGCCAGGGCATGATGTACTCCGTTCCTTTACAGCCATTTGTGCGATCGAGACAAAATTTGCAAAAGCAATTTGCCTGACTTCACATCTTGACAACGGGTACCAGGACAGATGTCAGCGGCTGGAATGACGTCGGAGATAACGCCTGAACTACTTCCCTTCCTCCTTCGCCGGATGTTTTCCGTCCTCCTTCGTCGGGGACTGCGGCTGTTTCTTGCTCGCCGCCTGAAGTTCAGCCACCGCCTTCCGCAGTTCCGCAACTGTGCTCTCAAGCACCTGCATCTGTCGGTTGGCCGCATCGATTTTCTGCCTGCTATCGATGACATATCTGCTGAGGGTGGTTTGCAGAAAATTGATGTTGCTCTGCAAGCAACTCGTCCGCCTCTCCATCGTCTTTTCGACGGTGCAGATCTCAATACCGGGAACGTCCTGCGCCATGGAAGCGCAGAGGCCCAGCATATAAAGGGGCCCGATCATCAACATCAACGGAAGGCGTCGGTCGCTCATCGAAACTCTCATCCCACACAATGATTCCCTGAAGGCAGCTTTGCAGAACGCCGATCAAGGGGCGAGGATTATCACGCGACCTCAGACTGTGGCGGGCAAACCCACACGGCCCGAACAGCTACGGTTGCGCACCCGGCAGTTCCTTGGATTAGATCTCGGGCAGCGCAATTCATTTCAAATCGCGCGCCGCCGCGTTAGGCGCCATTAACGCTGGCGACGAAAACCGTGCGATTGTGCAACCAGTTGTTCGCGAACCGGATTTAGTCTCATTCGGTATCATGGAACGGTGATGCATATCGACTGGCGAATAGTGTTGGGTCCGGCTTTCGCGATTTTAATCGCAGGCGCGTCCATCTATGCCGATCGCAACGTTGCCGCCTTTGCGGACCTGTCAGCGCTATATATTTGTGTCGTCGCCCTCGCCGGATCGCTTGGTGGCACAGTTTCCGGTCTGATCAGCGCCGGAATAGCCGTTTTAGCCTCCGCAGGAATTCTTAGCGACTACAATGCCACGGTCGCTGACGGTTCCATCGTTTTACGTCTTGGATTGCTGACCCTGACCGCCGGCGGCACCGCCTTGATCACCGGATTGTTGCGGTTGCGGATGATGAATGCGCTCAGACGGGAGCGCGAGCGGCACGCGACAGCGGCACGGCTGTCCACCGCCCTCAACCAGACCGACATCGGGATCGTCATGCTCGACGCAGACACCCGTGCCGAATTCATCAACCGAGCGTTCCGGAATTACTTCTCGCTGCCTGACGAGAAGGCCGACAGCAAGCCGCCGTTTATCGCGCTGATGTATCATGGCCGCGATACCGGCGCGTACGAACTGCCGCAAGACGAGCTTAGCCATTTCATCGCCGAGCGCGTTGGGATGGTACGCGCGGGCGATCCGACCCCGATAAATATCAAACTCAGAAACGGCGAGGTGCTGCGCTTCATTTGCACGGCGCTTCCGGACGGCGGCCGAATGCTGAGTTATGCGCCGGTGACCGATCTCATTCGTCGCACCGACAATCCGGCGGATGCCGACTACTACCTCTCACTGCGCGGAAGAGACCGACGTCTCCCGATCCATCGCCTTCGCGCGGCGGAATAATCTCGCTTCTGAAAGGATTTCATCCGTATCGATCCGGAACTATGGTTGCGCATCGATCAACCCGGCCTAGAGTCTTTCACCGCTTAACGGAAGCGGTGAAAGACTCTAGTTTTTTTGATTGACGCGTTTTCTTCACGCGAACCGGATTCCACTTCGCTCGAAAACGCTATGAGAGCACACCCGCCGCCATGACACGCCAGACCCGACAGCAAGCCATTCGCCGCCTCGCCTGTTCCGGGTGCGGAACGAAATTCACTTGCGATCTATCTGGCAACTGCTGGTGCGCCGAGGAGGCCGGGCGAAAGCCAATGCCGACCGAAGGCGGCGATTGCCTGTGCCGCGATTGCCTGCGAAAGGCCGTGTCGAGGTCATCATCGCCGAAGGCGTGATCACGGTATGTGCATCCGTGTGATTGCGCTCTTTCTTGCGGGCTGGATTCGCCCCATATTGCCGGCATGGCGAAGCCTCCCAATCCTCCTAAACAACCCGGTAAACCGCCGAGCGCTCAGAAGTCTAAAGCCCCGAAGTCGAAGGCACATCGTCCCGAGGTGCAGCCGATCGGACCTGCGCTCGCCGAATTGCTCAATCCGGCGATTAACCGCGGCGATGCCGGCCTCGGGTCCGGCACCGGATTGCAACCGCCACCGGACAATTCGTGGGACCGCCGCTCCGGCGGCGAGGCTGCGGCGCATCGCGCGCGAGCCTCCACGCGCGGCAAGGACGATGCGACGGCAAAACGGGATGCGTCTCGCTCCCCTCCCGTTAGCGGAGCGAGTGACAGGGACAGGGAAGTCTCTCCCCTCAAGGACGAGGTAAAGCAAAAGGGCTTCGACGAAGCGCCGCAAGCGGAATTCGCGACGCCGAACTACGGCACCTCCGCCACCATCCCGACGCTCGACCCGGAACTGGCGCGGCAGTTGGGCTTCCCAACCGCCGAGGATGACGATGAAGCGTTGGCGCGGCCACCGCGCAACAAGATGGAAGGCCTTGGCGTCAAGGCGACCGCTGAAGCGCTCGAGAATCTGATCCGCGATGGCCGCCCCGAATTTCGCGGCGACGACGGCGGGATGAAAGTATGGACACCGCACCGGCCGCCGCGACCGGAGAAGAGCGAAGGCGGCGTGCGGTTCGAGATCAAGTCGGAGTATCAGCCCAAAGGCGACCAGCCACAGGCAATCCGCGAACTGGTGGAAGGCATCCAGCGCAACGACCGCACCCAGGTGCTGCTCGGCGTCACCGGCTCCGGAAAGACCTACACCATGGCCAAGGTGATCGAAGCCACGCAGCGCCCAGCCCTGATCCTCGCGCCAAACAAGACGCTGGCAGCGCAGCTCTACGGTGAGTTCAAGAATTTCTTCCCCGACAACGCGGTGGAATACTTCGTCAGTTATTACGACTACTATCAGCCTGAAGCCTACGTACCGCGCACCGACACCTATATCGAGAAGGATTCCTCGATCAACGAGCAGATCGACCGCATGCGCCACGCGGCAACGCGCGCGCTGCTGGAGCGCGACGACGTCATCATCGTCGCCTCTGTGTCGTGTATCTATGGTATCGGCTCGGTCGAGACGTACACCGCAATGACCTTCGCCCTGAAGCGCGGCGAGCGCATCGACCAGCGTCAGCTCATCGCCGATCTCGTGGCGCTGCAATACAAGCGCACATCGGCCGACTTCACCCGCGGCACTTTCCGCGTGCGCGGCGACGTCATCGATATCTTCCCGGCGCACTACGAAGACCGCGCCTGGCGCGTGAACCTGTTCGGCGACGAGGTGGAGAGCATCGAGGAGTTCGATCCCCTCACCGGCCACAAGCAGGATGAACTGGATTTCATCAAGGTCTATTCCAATTCGCATTATGTGACGCCGCGTCCGACGCTGGTGCAGGCGATCAAGTCGATCAAATCGGAACTCAAGATGCGGCTCGACGAACTGCACGCGCAGGGTCGCCTGCTGGAAGCGCAGCGGCTGGAGCAACGCACCACCTTCGACCTCGAAATGATGGAGGCGACCGGAAGCTGCGCCGGCATCGAGAACTATTCACGCTATCTCACCGGCCGCCGCCCGGGCGAGCCGCCGCCGACCTTGTTCGAATACGTCCCCGACAACGCGCTGGTGTTTGCCGACGAGAGCCACGTCAGCGTGCCGCAGATCGGCGGCATGTTTCGCGGCGACTTCCGCCGCAAGGCCACGCTCGCCGAATACGGCTTCCGCCTGCCCTCCTGCATGGACAACCGGCCGCTGCGTTTCGAGGAATGGGACATGATGCGCCCGCAATCGGTCGCGGTATCCGCCACGCCAGGCGCATGGGAGCTGAACGAGAGCGGCGGCGTGTTCGTCGAGCAGGTGATCCGTCCGACCGGGCTGATTGATCCGCCGGTCGACATCCGCCCCGCGCGGACGCAGGTGGACGATCTCGTAGGCGAGGTGCGCGCAACGGCTGCGAATGGCTATCGCTCACTCATCACGGTGCTAACCAAACGCATGGCGGAGGACCTCACCGAATATCTGCACGAGCAGGGCATCCGCGTGCGCTACATGCACTCGGATATCGACACCATCGAGCGTATCGAGATCATCCGCGATCTCAGGCTTGGCGCTTTCGACGCGCTGGTCGGCATCAACCTGCTGCGCGAGGGCCTCGACATTCCCGAATGCGCGCTGGTTGCCATCCTCGACGCGGACAAGGAAGGTTTTTTGCGCAGCGAGACCTCGCTGATCCAGACCATCGGCCGCGCGGCCCGCAACGTCGACGGCCGGGTGATCCTCTATGCCGATCAGGTCACCGGATCGATGCAACGCGCCATCGCCGAGACCGACCGCCGCCGCGAAAAGCAGGTGGAATACAACACCGCCAACGGCATCACGCCGGAAAGCGTCAAGAAGTCCATCGGCGATATTCTCAACAGCGTTTATGAGCGCGATCATGTGCTGGTGGAGATCGGCGATGGCGGCAAGGGGAATTCCTGGTCGGATGACGCGATCGCGATCGGCCACAATTTCGAGGCCGTTCTCTCCGATCTGGAAACGCGGATGCGCGAGGCCGCCGCCGACCTGAACTTCGAGGAAGCCGCAAGGCTGCGCGATGAGGTCAAGCGGCTGCGCGCCACCGAGCTGGCCGTGGTCGATGATCCCACCATCAAGCAGCGCGGGGTCGCGGCAAAGGCGGGCGCCTATGCCGGCGCGAAGAAATACGGCGATGCGGCGAATCTGCCAGCGCGTTTGGATAAAGCAGCGCAAGGCAGGCCGACCGGAAAGTTTGGCAAGCGCAGCTCCTCAACCTCAAAAATCCATAAACCCTCGCTCGACGAAATGGGTATCGCCACCTGGCACGAGGTCAAGCCGACCGGCACGCGTCCAAAGCCGCGCAAACCGACGCTCGACGAAATGGGTCCGGGGACCGAAAGCAGGATTTTCCAACCGACCAATTCGCGCGAATCCGGACCTGAATTCGGTCCACGGCCGCGCTCATCCGGCGGCGCGCCGGGCCACAGGGGTGGATGGAAGAAGAAGTGAACAGGCGTCGCCGGTCAAACAATCAGGAAAGGCTCACCGTGCGCTCGACATGACGGATGCCGACGCTTCGAAATGCCGCCGTAGTTGATCGTACTTGCCAAATTCCAAGCCTGTGCAATGATGCCAACCTTCGGCAAATGCCGGCTATACTTTTTCAGTTAGTTGTTTCCGGAATGGAGGACCGCTTGAGCGAGTTGCTTCATCCAAACGCCCCCCACGATCTTCCCTCGTTCATTACAGCGCCCGGTGACACGGATGTCTTGATGGTGGCTGTCGGCGTCATCCTGCTTGGAGCCGTTCTGGCGGTCGGCAATATCTATCTACGGCTGCATACCCTGCCGGAGCGGATGGCGCACAGATCGCAGAAGCTGCAGTTCGAGATTGTCGCCGTTCTCGGCTTACTGGCGCTGTTTACCCATATGCATGTGTTCTGGGTGGCGGGACTGTTGCTGGCGATGATCGACCTGCCGGATTTCAGCACCCCGCTGCGCAGCATCGCAGGCTCCGTGGCGACAATTGCCGGCATCCAGCCAGGCACGGCGGCGCCCCGATCGCCGCACGATATCGCGACCGCCGGCGCACCGGACTTGGCGAAGCCGGACTTGGCGAAACCGAACTTGGCGAAACCGGATTTGGCAAAGGCGTCCGACAAAAAAGAACCCGGCGAGGATGACGCCGGCGCTAGCGGGTTGCCGGGTCATGCTTGAACTGCTGCTCTGTTCGCTGCTGACGATCGTCCCCGATTATCTTTACCGGCGCTACGCGCAGGGAAAGCGGCTTGGCCGCGAAATCACGCTCTACTCCGTCTGGTTCGAGCTGAGGTGGGGCATTACCGCCTGTTTGATGCTCACGGTCGCCCTGATCACGGTGATCTTCTATTTCCATCCCTCGACGACGACAGCGACCCTGTACTTCAGGACCGTCCCGATCATCCCCGAGACAATCGGGCGGGTGGCCGAGGTTCATGTCGATTTCAGCGCGCCCGTGAAAAAGAACGACGTGATCTTCAAGCTCGACAGCTCGAAGCAGGAAGCAGCGCTGGAAACCGCTCGGCGCAAGATCGCTGAGGTGGATGCCGCGTTAGGCGCTGCACAGGTCGATATCATCAAGGCGGATGCCCAGATCCAAGAAGCCAAAAGCGCATACCAGCAGGCGTCCGACGAGCTTAACGTGAAGCGCGAACTGCAAAGGCGCAATCCGGGGATCGTCCCCCAGCGCGACATCGAGAAACTCGGGGTCCTGCTCGCGGGACGGCAGGGCACCGTGGATGCGGCAAATGCGGCGAAAGAATCCGCGATGACCCGCATGACATCGCTTCTTCCCGCGGAGAAGGCTAGCGCCGAGGCGGCGCTGGCACAGGCGCAGGTCGATCTCGACAAGACCTACATTCGCGCCGGCGTTGACGGACGCGTCGAGCAATTTTTGTTACGGCCTGGCGATATCGTCAACCCGATGATGCGATCGGCGGGAATCCTGATCCCGGAGGGCGCCGGCAAACGGTCGCTGGCGGCGGGGTTCGGCCAGATCGAAGCGCAGGTGATGAGGGTCGGAATGGTGGCGGAGGCTACGTGCATTTCGAAGCCGTGGGCCATTATTCCGATGGTCGTCACGAGCGTACAGGACTACATCGCGGCCGGTCAGTTCCGTGGCGGCGAGCAGCTCGTCGAGGCGGGGCAGACTCTGCGTCCGGGCTCGATTCTTGTCCTCCTCGAGCCGCTCTACAAAGGCGGCCTGGAGGGCATCACACCGGGAAGCAGTTGCATCGTCAACGCCTACACCAGCAACCACGACCAGATCGCGTCAAAAGATACCGGTGCCTTCAAGCGCTTCGCGCTCCACGCCGTAGACGCCGTGGGGATCGTGCATGCCATGCTGTTGCGCATCCAAGCCCTTGTGCTTCCCGTCAAGACGCTGGTCATGAGTGGGCATTGAGACTTGTGTTTCGATCTCAAGAGCAACATCGTGTCAAAACGATCCCGCGATTGCGACACTTCTCGCCGCTTGCTGGCTTCTGATTCAACCGTCGTTGAATCAGAATCCAGCATTATCTTTTTTGATTGATCATGATCTTTATCCGAAAAACGGTTTTCACTTTTTGGGATCATGCTCTAAGCATGAAGCGATTTTCTCTTCACATTGTGCGGGGGCACCATCCATGGCGGATGCCGATCTTGACGTCATCATCCGGCAGCTTGCGAAGCAGCAACACAAAAGCCTGACGGCGGCTGTGAAGACTCGGCGCGACCGCTATCTCGCTCTTGCAGCGAAAGCGAAGGATGTTGCAGGCAAGCAGCGCTTGCGGCAAATGGCGAAACACACGTTCGAGGAAGGCACCGCCGCCGCAAGGCGGTTGCGGATGTCCGCCGACAACGCAGCCGACAGCTACGCACGCGCGATGCGGCGGGCGGCGAACACGTTCGCGGCGGAACAGGCCGCCGCGCCGAAGAAAAAATCCGGAAAGACAGCGAAACCGAAAACGGTGAAGGCCTGACGCTTATAGCGTTTCGAGCGACGTGGATACCGGTTCGCCGGAAGAAACGCGTCAATCAAAAAGGGTGGATCACGATGATTTTGAATCGACGCGATCCGGAATCGAACGTGATCATTCCAATATTTTAACGCGAGATGCGGCTGGAAACCGCTACACCTTTTTCTCATCCCGCTCTAGATTTTCGTGCGCCATCAGCTTTGCCGCCGCGTCCCTCGCCTGCTCGGCATCCGCTATCAGCAGGAATTCGTTGCGCGCCAGTGTCACGCCGCTCGCCGTCGTCACCGCGCGTTTGGGACAAATTCCGAAGCAGCCGGTCATCACCACACGCGGGCGCTTCTCGCCGCTCGCCCGACTCAAAGCCTTCAGTTCCGATTTCAGCGCGCGTTTAACCGCGTGGCCGTTCGCGGCGCGCTTGAGACATTTTCTGCAGATCAGTATCGGTGAAGGCCGACGCGGCCGCGCGGTCGCGGGCGAGATTGAATTTACCATGATGAGCATATAGGCATCGCGCCGATGCGCGCATGCCCGCGCGCCATAATTTCGAACACACGCGGCCGCAATGTGCGGCTTCGGATTGGCGGACTGGCAGAACCCATGGCTTCGAGGATCATACGACGTACGGGTTTACTGCTTCTGGCGGTTGCTGCCGGCTGGACAACCGGAACCTTATCGGCACAATCGGGAGATGCTGACACTCCCGGCAACCCGGCGGAGCACATCGCGCCCGATGGCGACCTACCAACGGATTCCAAAATCGACTGGAGCCAACTCGAGGCCGACGGCTTTACCCTCTCAAAGGAAATGCCGCCGCAGGTTCGCCATTCACAGTCATCGTCGCAACCCGCATCCGACCCCGAACTTGCCTGGACCTCCCGCGATAATGCGGACGGCTCCGCCGCCCTTACCGCAAGACGTTCGGTTTCACCGCTCTGGGACACACGGATCGGGACCGATCTGACCGTCATACGTCAGCCGTCGCCGCTGACGGCGTCGGAACCCGCAGCGAACAAACTTGCAACCGACGCCCGCTCATCGCAGTCCTCGGGTCAGGCATGGGCAGCCGCCACCGCGCCCGGCCTGGGGCGGATCTGGGACAAGACCGCGCTTGAAGCACGGATTGACCCCGCCCGGGCTCAAACCATGCTCGATACCTCGCTCAGCAAATCGCTGCCTCTCAGCGACGGCCGTTACGCGGTTACCCTTCAGAACGGCTACAACGTCACTCAACACGACGCGCTGTCGATCCCGGGCATCAAGGGAACGCGACAGTATAAAACCGACCACTCGGCCAGGCTGAGCCTGACCGACACCGGCACCAGCCTGATCGCGGGACAGTCGCTTTCAACAAACGATAATAAATGGCTTCGCAGGATCGGTGCCGAACAGAAGCTGTTCGACGACATCAGCGTCGCCGGCTCGGTCAGCGAAACGCCGCAAGGTCCCCCGAACGCGAGCCTGACCGCAGCGTTCAAGCGTAAGTGGTGAGCCCGCCAGCGCGGCTGATTTCGGAGATTGAACGCTGCTCGCCGCAGATCGGCCCCGATGTTGTCAAAATCGGCAGCCCTGATACCGTAGCTAGAAACTCGTCGTGCGGGGGGACAACCGCGCTCGCTCAACGCGAAACAGGGAACAAGCCGATGAATGCCACTCCATCCGAAAAAGAAGAACCAAGCGTGCCCGAAGCCGATACGAACCTCGCCGCCGTCTCGGAGGTAGAGGCGGGTATTCGCGATTTCGTGCGCAACGACATCGCCTATCTGCGCCGTCCCGCTGCCAGTCCCGCCGCGGGTGCTCCGAACCCCGACGCGAAGCTGGAGCCGAACACGGAAGCAACGGTGAACAACGTCAACTCGCTGATCCAGCGTGTCGCCGGAACTTCGCTCGCCGAGATCGAGAACCTCGTCACCGAACTTGAAACCCTCCGCGATCTGCTTCATGCGGAAGGACAACGGGTCCAGCGCGAGATCTCGGGCTATGCTCAGCTGAGTCAGGCCGCGATGAAGTCGACCCGGATCATCGCGGACAACGTCGCGCAATGGAAACGCACAGCTGAGAACCTGCGCAACGAGTGAGCATATTGCTCTTGCAGCGAGGATATTAAAGTTTGATCCAGATCGAGCCTGGATCAGACTTTAGTGTCCTCACTTCAATCTGCCGTTCAGTCGAACAGGCTCGATACTGATTGTTCGGCAGCAGTGCGGTTGATCGCCTCGCCGATCAATCCGGCGATCGACAGCAGGCGGATGTTGCCGGTCTTGCTCACGGCGTCAGTCGGCTGGATCGAGTCGGTAATGACCAGCTCTTTCAGTTTTGAGCCGGCGATGCGCGCGGCGGCGGCGCCGGACAGCACCCCGTGAGTGATGTAGGCATAGACGTCCCGGGCGCCGTTGGCGAGAAGCGCGTCGGCGGCATTGACCAGGGTGCCGCCGGAATCGACGATGTCGTCAATCAGAATGCACGTATAGCCCGCGACATCGCCGATCACGTTCATGACTTCGGATTCGCCCGCGCGCTCGCGACGCTTGTCGATAATCGCCAGCGGAGCACTGATGCGCTTGGCAAGACCGCGCGCGCGCACCACGCCGCCAACGTCGGGCGATACCACCATCAGCTTGCCGAGTTCGAACCGCTCCTTGATATCGCGAACCATCACCGGGGACGCGTAGAGATTGTCGGTCGGAATATCGAAAAAGCCTTGAATTTGCCCCGCGTGCAGATCCAGCGTCAGCACGCGATCCGTCCCGGCGCGCGTGATCAGGTTGGCCACCAGCTTGGCCGAAATCGGTGAGCGCGAACCGACCTTTCGATCCTGCCGCGCATAGCCGAAATAAGGAATCACCGCGGTGATCCGGCGCGCAGAGGCACGGCGCAGAGCGTCCGTGATGATTAAAAGCTCCATCAGGTGGTCATTGGTCGGATACGAAGTCGACTGAATTACGTAGACGTCCGAGCCGCGCACATTCTCCAGGACTTCGACGAAGATCTCGTTGTCGGCGAAGCGACGGACGCTGGCTTTCGTGAGTTCAAGCCCAAGCCATCTGCCGATTTCCCGCGCCAGCACCAGATTGGAGTTGCCGGCGACCAGCTTGACGGCGCCGTTCTTGGCGGACATCGACGCGTCTCCCCGCGATGTGGTGGATACAACGTTCAACATCCCGTCTCCCGAGAGCCTCTCCGATCCCGCGGAGGCGGTGTATCAAGGAGTGGCCAAGTCTGGCAATACGCCGCCTTGCGGAATCCGGGGTAGATCCCGCCGAATCGGACGTCAATGACCGCTTAATGCGGCGAAGCCGACCACGCTCGCCGACATCGGCCGTCTGCGAAAAAGGGCCGCCCTGCGGTTGCCGGGTGGTAGCACGCGCCCGTTCTGCCCTGAGCGGAGCTTCGCCACACGGCATGAGCGATCATCGACCGTCGGCATCCGGCGCCGTTAATCAACGTCCAGCACGATCGCGTGGACGTGGCGGCCGAAATCCGGTTCCTCGCGATGCACCGAGCGGCGATAGCTGAAGAAGCGTTCGTTTGAATAAGTATCGATGCCGGTATCGTCGATCGTCAGCACGCCAGCGCGTTCAAGCCGCATCCGGATGAAGCCGCCGAGATCGAACATGGCATGGCCGTCGCGCTCCGACCGAACGAAGAACCGCTCATTGTCCTGATCGGCCTCCATGAATCGCGCGACGAATTCGGCTCCAACCTCGTAGCTTTGCTGGCGGATCAGCGGACCAATGGCAACGGCCATGTCGCGGCGCCGGCCGCCAAGCGCTTCCATCGCTTCGATGGTCTTTTCCAGCACGCCCGTCAGCGCGCCCTTCCAGCCGGCATGTGCCGCGCCGATCACGCGGGCCTGCGGATCGGCGAACAGGATCGGGCCGCAGTCAGCCGCGGTCACGCCGATCGCAAGCCCGGGGGTTCGCGTGACGATGGCGTCCGCACGCGGCCGGGATGACACGTCCCAAGCCCTGTCGGCGACTACGGCATCGGACGAGTGGAACTGGTAGAGCGAGAGAAAATTCCCTGGCGCAACGCCCATCATCTCGGCCATGCGGCGCCGGTTCTCGGTGACATGCGCCGGGTCATCCTGCGAACCGATGCCAGCATTCAAACTCGCGTAGATGCTCTGCGAGACTCCGCCTTCACGGGTGAAAAAGGCGTGCCGCAGCCCGGAAACCGTCGAAAGCAAGGTGGATGCCAGCGTCACGGCGCCCTCATCCCACCGCGACGCTCCCGATCGCTCAGTCCCACCAATTCGGTGAGACCAGGATCGGAGACGCCGATCACCTTGAACATCGACCCCATGCCGCCACGCCCCCCCTCGGTTAGACGCTTCAGCGCCGTCGCGATGCTGTCGGATATTTCAGGAGTTGCTTTCTCCATCAGGTTGACGGCGCGGGACTCGATGCCGAGCCGTCGCAAAAATTCTCCCTGCGTCACCGGCCCGTGCACGCGGGCACCGACATCCTCGGCTGCGCGGGCAAGCGCTTCGAAATCCACATGGGCTGTCACGTCCACCTGACCGGGATATTTCAGCGGATCGGCGAAGCTGTGCCTTGCGATGGCCTGAAAGGTATCGCCCGCGTCGCTGCGCACATGGCCGTAATCGATGATCAGCGCAGCGCCGCCGTGATCGCGAACGCGGGTTGCGATGGACATGATCTCGGCATCCGGGCGCCACTCGAAAATGGCCCCGACCGGCGCCGCGCGCACCAGCGGCGGCAGCAGCATGTCGAAGCGCGGCGTTGGCGCAGCGTTGGCGCCGAACACGAGTTGACCGCTGCTGTCGATATCGACAACCCGCTCGTGCCAGCCGTCGTCGCGTTTGACCATCTGATGGATCGGAAGCACGTCAAAGTATTCGTTGGCGAGGATGATCGCCGGTCCCTCCGGCACCTCGTCCAAGCTCGCGTGCCAATGGATGTTCGGCGTGCTGGACAGCGCCGCCTTCTGCTTTTCCCTCAGCTCCGGATTGATCTCGATCAGATGGACGCTGAGCGCCTGATACATGGGTGGCAGCACCCGCAACGCGCGTAGCGCATCCGCCATCATGGTGCCGCGGCCGGGACCGAACTCAATCAGCCGCAGCGTGGCCGGAGAGCCGATCGACCGCCACACCGAGGCGCCCCACAACCCTAGCAGTTCGCCGAACATCTGGCTGACTTCGGGCGACGTGATGAAATCACCCTCGCGCCCCAATGGGTCGCGCGCGATATAGTAACCGTGTTGGGGATGGGTCAGGCAAAGCTGCATGTAGCGCCAGACCGGCAGCGGACCGGACGTCTTGATCAGCTTCTTGATGTCGGCCAGCAGCGGAGAAGGTTCAGCCACGATCGACCTTGCCCGGATTCGGAATCGCTCGTGCGTCTGACGCCCGCGAACCGCGGGACCAGGCGGCATAGACAATAGCGAGTCCAGCGATAACCATCGGTATCGACAATAGCATTCCCATGGTCAATCCACCCCACAGAAATCCGAGCTGTGGATCCGGCTCGCGAAAGAATTCTGCGACAATCCGCGCCAGCGCGTACAGCGTGATGAAGCTGCCAAGAATCAGCCCCGGCCGCTTGAGCGCGCCGAAGCGGATCATCAGCGCGAGGATCGTGAACAGTACCAGCCCCTCGAGCGTGGCCTCGTAAAGCTGGCTCGGATGCCGCGGCAGCGGGCCGCCGTTAGGAAACACCATGGCCCAGGGCAGGCTCGGGTCGGCCGGACGTCCCCACAATTCGCTGTTGATGAAGTTGGCGATACGGCCAAGAAAAAGGCCGATCGGCCCGACCGCGGTGGCGACGTCCCCAAGCGACAGGATCGGCAGGCCGTGCCGGCGGCAGAACAGGATGACCGCCGCGACGCAGCCCATGAAGCCGCCGTGAAACGACATGCCGCCGTTCCAGAGCTGAAAGATCTGGGCGGGATGGTGGATGAAGAAATCCAGATTGTAGAATAGCACATAGCCGACGCGGCCGCCGACGATGATGCCGATCGTCACCCACAGGATAAAATCGTCGAGCTGCACCACCGAGATCGGCGCCGGTCCCCCCCAGAGCTTCTCGCTCCTGAGCAACGCCCGCGCATAAAGCCAGCCGAGCATGATACCGCCGATATAGGCCAGCGCATACCAGCGGATCGCGATCGGACCGAGCGAAATGGCAACGGGATCGAAGACAGGATAGGTGATGAGGAGAAACATCGGATTCGTTCTATCCAAGGCGGAATGCCCGCGCTTGCCGTGAGCATCCACCTCTCGAACGGCCACGTAACGATTGCAAGGGAAATCCGGCCCCAACAAGGCTTGCGACGGTTCGAGCGGGCTTGAACTGCCGTGTCGGGATCGCCATTCTCTCTCGGTGATATGGCGATCTTGCCGCTAACCGGAGATAGTAGATGACCCAGACCAGCAACCGGTTTTTCGACGAGATTGGACGACTTATGAACGATACCGCCGGGGTGGCTCAGGGGCTCAAGCGTGAGGTCGACGCGGTAGTCCGCCATCAGGCAGAGAAGATCCTGCGCGATCTCGATTTGGTCAAGCGCGAGGAGTTCGAGGCTGTGAAGGAGATGGCGCGGCTTGCGCGCGAGGACAATGAGACGCTGAAGGAACGGATCGCCGCGCTTGAAGCCAGGCTTGGCTCGGCCGGCTGAACGGATGTTTCAGCAGGGGTCAGCGAGCGGGGATGTGCGCGACTGCAACACTGTCCAGCGAATATACGCCATCTGAGTAGCGCTTCACCACGGTCCACGTTGCCAGCGTTACGGCCAGCGTCACGCTCGCGAACAGCAAGCCGACGATCTTCAATCCAGCGCGATCTGCCATGGCGTCCCCCTGCCCCTTACCCTGACGCGTTTCGACAAGACTGTCTGAGGGTTCACAATTCCTTAAAAGAGGCTCGTTTTCGAATAAAATTCCTCCAAACTAGGTCAATCGTGCACCCCCTCAATCCTGCGGAAGCCGGCGCGGGACGAAAACTGAGCCCAAAAAGGAAAAGACCAGTTCGCCGCGCTGGTTCGTGCCGGTGTTACGTATTTGCATAACGCCCCATTCCGGACGAGAGTGGGTGGCTCTCAGCGATTCGACTTCGCTGGCATAACTGACAGTATCCCCCGCCAGGACCGGTTTCAGCCAGCGCAGGTCGCGAAATCCGGGCGACGGCCCCCACATCCCCGGCTTTTCGCCGCGCGCGGCGGCTTCCGCCGCCTCACGCTGACTGTCCGCGACCATCAGCTTCATCCAAACCGAAACGACATGCCAGCCGGAGGCTGCCAGACCGCCGAATAGTGATTTGCGGCCTTCATCCTCGTCGAGGTGAAACGGCTGCGGGTCGAATTGTGACGCGAATGTCTTGATGAGATCGCCGGTGAAGATAAACGAACCGAGATCACGACGCTGCCCGACCCCCATGTCTTCGAAATAACCCAAGAGCTCAGCTCCGCGCCGTCTGCTCCGCGCGGCGCCGGATCATGATCGGAGACACCGCCTCGAGCAATACCTGGCCAGAAGCATTGCGCATGCGTATCGCGAAGGTCACGATTCCCATCTCCGGACGGCTGCGCGACGCCCGCGCCGCAGTCACATCGACGTCCAGCATCAGATCGTCGCCCGGCCGCAGCGGCGACAGCCAGCGGACTTCATCAACGCCGGGAGAGCCGAGCGAAGCGGTCCGTCGGATATAGCCGTCAAACATCATGCGCATCATAAGCGAACACAAATGCCAGCCCGAACCCGATAGCCCGCGCAGCATGGTATGCTTCGCCGCCGCCTCATCGAGATGCATGGGCTGCGGATCGAACTCGGATGCGAATGCGATGATGTCGTCACGACTGACATGCCGCGGCCCGAAAGTGCCGAAATGGCCGAGGGGGAAATCTTCAAATGTCAGGGTCATGGCGAGAGCTGTTGAAGGATGCCCGATTGTGGCCGCTATTTGCAGCAATCTCAACCCGTACGCCAGCATGCCGCGGCGCGAGCTTGCCGGGAGCGGCCCTTGGGGTAAGTGCCGCCCGGCTCATGACGGCCGCGCGACGCGCGAGGGGAACGGCAAATGTTTGAAATCCGGGATCTGTTTCAGTGGGATCGCTTCATCACGCCCACCATCATCAAGGTATTTTATTGGCTGGTCATTGTCCTGATCGTGCTGTCGGGATTATCCGGCATCTTCGCGGGCCTGACCTCGATGGCCGTCAGTCCCTTTAGTGGTTTCATCACGATCCTTCTGAATGTCGCCGGCGTCCTCGTTGGCATCGTGTTTTCGCGGATCGCGGCCGAGTCGATCCTGATCGTCTTTCGTATCAACGAACATCTCGGTGCTATTCGCGATCAGGGCACGACCCGGTCGTAGCATGATCCGATCCAAGGATCGGTTTTCTTTCGGGATTCATGCTGAGCATGATCCCGACTCGAATGGCCGCGCCAGCGCAACGTGAAAACCGGTCCGGATGAGAGCATGCTCAGCCGGAAGAACTAAGCAAAGCTTGATTCAACGCAGTTGAATCGGACTCTAGGTATTGAACCGGAAATGCATGACGTCGCCGTCAGCGACGACGTATTCTTTTCCTTCCAGCCGTAGCTTGCCGGCGTCGCGCGCGCCTGCTTCGCCATTGAGCGCCATATAGTCGGCGCAAGCGATGGTTTCGGCGCGGATGAAGCCCTTTTCAAAGTCGGTGTGAATGACGCCCGCCGCACCTGGGGCCTTGGTGCCCTTGGTGACGGTCCAGGCGCGCGCTTCCTTCGGGCCTACCGTGAAATAGGTGATGAGATGCAGCAGGTCGTAGCCCGCGCGGATCAGGCGGTCGAGACCCGCCTCTTCCAGCCCCAGCGTTTCAAGGAAATCGGCGCGCTCCTCACGCGACAGCGTCGCGATCTCAGACTCAATCTTCGCGGAAATCACGACCGCGACCGCGCCTTCCTTCGCCGCATGTTCGAACACGGCTTGCGAGAAGGCGTTGCCGCTCGCCGCCGAGCCTTCCTCGACGTTGCAAACGTAGAGCACCGGCTTTGAGGTCAGCAATCCCAGCATGCGGAAATTGCGTTCTTCCTCAGGCTTGCGCTCCATGCCGCGCGTCGGCTTGCCGTCGCGCAGGAGCTTGAGCGCGCGCTCGACCAGATCGAGCTGCTCCTTGGCTTCCTTGTCGTTGCCCTTGGCCTTTTTCGAAAGATTGTCGACGCGCTTCTCGAGGCTTTCGAGATCGGCCAGCATCAGTTCGGTCTCGATGGTCTCGATGTCCGCGAGCGGCGCGATTTTGCCCTCGACATGGGTAATGTCGGAATCCTCAAAACAGCGCACGACATGCGCGACCGCATCGACCTCCCGGATGTTGGCGAGAAACTGGTTGCCGAGCCCTTCACCTTTGGATGCGCCGCGCACCAGACCGGCGATGTCCACAAACGTTAGTTGCGTCGGAATGATCTGCGCCGATTTGGCAATCGCCGCGAGCCCGTCGAGGCGCGAATCCGGCACCGCCACGGCGCCGACATTAGGCTCGATGGTGCAGAATGGATAGTTCGCCGCCTGCGCCGCCGCCGTTTCCGTCAACGCGTTGAACAGGGTCGACTTGCCGACATTGGGCAACCCGACGATACCGCATTTGAAACCCATGATTCATTCCGATATTTGGCGCGGATTGCGCAACCGACCCGGATCGCCATAAGCGGGGCTTAACCCGCCTATCCATTTTATTCGAGGAACCAATCGCCGGACCGCTGGCGATGAAGACGATTTGACCTGGCCGTTTACTTGGCGCCGTTGTTGTCCTCTTTATCCTTCTCGGCAAATCCCTTCGCCTGCATCGCGAGATGCACCTTGTTCTGGAATGCCGAATCCCTGGCGGCGACGAGCAGTGCTGCGTTTTCCGCAACGACGTCCACCAGCGCCTCGACCCAGGGACGTTCGCTTTTGGGGAAGTCGTTCAGCACGTGCGCATGCACTAGTTCCTTGATGCCCGGGTGACCGACGCCCAGTCGAACGCGGCGATAGTCGTTGCCAACATGCGCCGAGATCGATCGCAGGCCGTTGTGTCCGGCAATGCCACCGCCGACCTTGACACGAACCTTGGCCGGTGGGAGTTCGATTTCGTCGTGAAACACCACGACATCACCCTGCGTCAGCTTGAAGAACTGCGCGGCGTCCTGAACCGCGTTGCCGGAGTTGTTCATGTAGGTCGTCGGCTTGAGCAGGATGACCCGCTCCCGGTCGAGCGTGCCTTCGGAAGCTTCACCCTGAAAGCGGCGGCGCCACGGTGCGAAACCGTGACGCCGCGCAATCTCGTCCACGACCATGAACCCGATGTTGTGTCGATTCCCCTGATACTTCGTGCCGGGATTTCCCAGTCCGACGAACAGGCGCATGACGCGGATCCCCTAGAGCATTTTCCGGCTAAGTGGAATCCGGTTAGCCGTAAGACATTCGCGTTGCGAAACCTCGGCAGGCGGCGTCGCGAATGTCAAATCGCTCCACCGGCCGCTTACTTCTTTTTGTCGCCGCCACCTGCGGGCGCCTTCGCTCCGCCACCTGCGGGCGCCTTCGCGCCACCGGCGGCCGCGCCTGCAGCAGCAGCAGCGGGAGCCGCACCGGCGGCGGGAGCCGCGGTGCCGGCCGCAGCGGCGGCGGCTGCCTTGAGTTCTTCCGCGTAGCCTGACGGCGGCACGATGGTCACCAACGTGACGTCCTCGCGTGCTAGCGGTTTCACGCCGGGCGGCAACTCAACGTCTGACAAATGGAGCGAATGGTTGATTTCCAGTGCGCCGACGTCGGCCTCGATGAACTGCGGGATGTTTTCAGCCGCGCACTCGACATCGATCGCGTGGGTCACGAGATTGACGGTGCCGCCGCGCTTCACGCCGGGCGCGACATCTGCCTTCAGCAGGCGAAGCGGAACGCTGACGCGGATGGTGGCGCCTTCGCCGAGCCGCATGAAGTCCACATGGATCGGCAGATCCTTGACCGGATCAAGGTGGAAGTCGCGCGGAATCACGCGGTGCTTCTTGCCGTCCAGGTTGATGTCAAAGATCGTCGTCAGGAAACGGCCCGCCAGAATGCGCTGACGCAGTTCTGGTTCTTCGACCGAGATCGGCTGCGGGGGCTGCTTGTTTCCATAGATCACGCCCGGCACTCGGCCGGCGCGACGCTCAGCCCGGGCGGCCCCCTTGCCGCTCTTCGGACGCGCGTTCGCCTTCAATTCCCTGACGGTCGCCATCGATTTATCCTTGCTTTTCAAAAAGTTAAAGGCCGCAATCGCGGCCCGTTGCACGTCACCGGCAAGCCTCCAGGGGTGCGGGGGCCATGAGACGTGGCGGCGTTCTAACCGCAAACGCCCGAAATAACAAGAAATTGGGCTGAATTTTTCGAACTCTCCGGCTGTCGCGTAAGTCGCTTTTAGCCGTTGGACAGGCTGATCTTTCCGCGTCGGGGAGATTGAGAAAAGGCAGACCCAGGGTCGCCCCAAGAAGGCGCTTCGGTCGTACCCATGCATCGTAACGAGAGATTGCTGGGACAAGGATCAACATCCGAAAATTTTCGAAGATGAAGCGATTGATCGCTCCTTTGAGAACAAGCGGCGTAGCCGTGCGACACACCAACCTCGTTATCGCCGAGGGTGTAGACATCATCCGGCGTCGGAATCTTTCGTCGATCATCGGATGATGCCGGACTCGCGGCAGGCGAGTCGCACCCGCAAGACTCGCGCAACGCGAGTCCCGAGTCCGTTTTGTTCACGGCGTAAACCGTCTCTGCTTTCGATCAGTTGTGGACGACGCGCGCTTTGCCTGTGGACGGACTCCAGGCGGCGTTGCGCCGATTCCGCAAATCACATCACTTGATCCGCGCAGGACATCATCCTCATTCGATCAACGCGTGTGATGGATCGTCTGAAAGATTGATATCCGCCGCGTGCCAGCACCGGCCGTTCTATGAGTGCGTATCAACACAAGCAAAAGCAAGGATCGGGACGGCATGTCGCTGCTCGAAGGCGCTATCGATTCCAAGAACAATCCGCTGGCGGTGGTCGAGGACATTGCCGCCACCAACGATTGGGCGTTCGAGCGTTCCGGCGAAGACGAAATCACAATCGTCTCGAAAGGCAACTGGACCGATTATCACCTCACCTTCACCTGGATGGGTGAGATCGATGCGTTGCATCTCGCCTGCGCCTTCGACATGAAGATTCCGGTCGCCCGGCGCAGCGAGGCCCAGCGCGTGATCGCCGCGATCAACGAGCAATTGTGGGTCGGTCATTTCGATATCTGGACCCAGACCGGAACGATCATGTACCGCCATGCGCTTGTCCTTCCCGAGGGGCTGATTGCGTCGAACGCGCAGTGCGAGACCATGATGGCGGGCGCGATCCACGCCTGTGAGCGCTACTACCCGGCGCTGCAGTTCGTGGTCTGGGCCGGAAAGTCGGCGGCCGAGGCGATGACCGCCGCAATGTTCGACACCGAGGGCGAGGCGTAATCTCGCGCAATTGCTTTTTGCGTCATGGCCGGCTTGACCTGGCTGCCCATCCTCTTGCAATTCGTTCAATGAATGACGGATCGTGGGGTTGTCCGTGCGAAGGTATGCTTCGTCCTCAACCCGCGATGACGGGTCTTTTCGCGAACGCTCTTTGACCATCAGGAACCCGCCATGACGATAACGCCGGACATGCAAACTCTCGCGGATATTTCAGGCACTGTCGTTCTCGCCGGCGCCGGGAAGATGGGCAGCGCATTGCTGACGGGATGGCTCGCGCGCGGATTGGATCCGAAGCGCGTCATTGTGATCGAGCCATATCCTTCCGCCGATACCCGCTCGTTCGCCGCCGGCGACATTCGGCTGAATCCCGCAGCCGAGGAAATCGGTGACGTCGCGGCGCTCGTGATCGCGGTCAAGCCGCAGACCTTCGGCGACGCCGCTCCGACGCTGCGGCCGCTGGTGGGATCTCCGACCCTTGTGGTGTCGATCATGGCGGGCACGACGATTGCCATGCTCGACACGGCCTGCGGCGGCAACATCGTCCGCGCGATGCCCAATACGCCTGCCGCGATTGGCCGCGGCATGACCGTGGCGGTCGCCGCGAAAGGTGTGAACGAGACACAGCGCACCGTGGCCGACGCGCTGCTGCGCGCGACCGGAGCGGTGGAATGGGTCGATGACGAAGCGCTGATGGACGCCGTCACGGCTGTGTCGGGATCGGGACCGGCCTACGTCTTCCTGCTCGCCGAGGAGCTCGCGCGCGCCGGCGTCAGCGCAGGTCTGCCTGCCGATCTCGCTGCAAAGCTGGCCCGCGAGACTGTCGCCGGGTCAGGCGAGTTGCTGCATCGATCCGATCTCGACGCCGCGACGCTGCGTCAGAACGTCACTTCGCCCGGCGGCACCACGGCCGCAGCGCTCAACGTATTGATGAGCGAGCACGGTCTGAAAGAACTGATGACGCGCGCGGTGGCCGCCGCGACAAAGCGATCGCAGGAACTGGCGAAGTAGTTTTTTGCTGCAGGACTGAAGCGTCCCTGACGATCCGAGGATTTCCGCGAGCGCTTGACGCATCGTCGCAACATGCTGCGGGAACGCTCATCCGGCTTGAAGAACTGTCATGACTTGCCGCAACATGGGCCACCCGGACCCGTTTGGGAGAAAGCTCTTATGCTTGCCGACGAGGTTGCATCCCTGCTCGATCATCTCGGGGTTTCACCCGATCGTCGGCACGGCACGCGCGCCGTACGCTCGCCTCTGACCGGCGAGACCATCGCGCACCTCGAGGATGCAAGTTCGCAAGGTGTGGCCGAAACCGTCGCGCACGCTGAAGCGGCGTTCCGGCAATGGCGGTCGGTCCCTCCACCGCGGCGTGGCGAACTGGTTCGCCTGCTCGGCCTTGAATTGCGCGACGCCAAGGATGTTCTGGGCCGCCTGGTCACCATTGAAGCCGGCAAGATCGTCTCGGAAGGCCGTGGCGAGGTGCAGGAGATGATCGACATCTGCGACTTCGCGGTCGGCCTGTCGCGCCAGCTTTACGGGCTCACGATCGCCAGCGAACGGCCAATCACCGCATGATGGAGCAATGGCACCCGCTCGGCCCGACCGGCGTCATCACCTCGTTCAATTTTCCCGTCGCGGTATGGTCGTGGAATGCGGCGCTGGCGCTGGTCTGCGGCAATCCGGTGATCTGGAAGCCGTCGGAAAAAACCCCACTCACGGCGCTGGCGGTGCAGGCGCTGTTCGAACGCGCCGCCGTCAAGGCGGGCAACATCCCCGACGGCCTATGCACCGTGCTGATCGGCGGGCGCGATGTCGGCGAGGCCCTGGTCAACGATCCACGGGTGCCGCTGATTTCCGCGACCGGATCGACAGCGATGGGCCGCGAGGTTGGAACGCAACTTGCGCGGCGGTTCGCGCGCGGCATTCTCGAACTCGGCGGCAACAATGCCTCGATCGTCTGCCCGTCGGCGAACCTCGATCTGGCGCTCCGGGCCATCGCCTTCGCCGCCATCGGCACCGCCGGCCAGCGTTGCACCACGCTGCGGCGGTTGTTCGTTCATGACAGCGTCCACGACGAATTCGTAGCGAAGCTGACACGCGTCTATGCCTCGGTCCGGATCGGCGACCCGCTCGCAAGCGACGAGGTGCTGGTCGGTCCGCTGATCGACGAAGCCGCATTCGAGACCATGCAATGCGCGCTTGCGGAGGCACGGGCGCACGGCGCGCGAATCCACGGCGGTGAGCGTGTCGAGGAGAAACGGTTTCCCAACGCGTATTATGTCCGGCCGGCATTGGTGGAGATGCCGGCGCAGACCGGCCCGGTGCTGCGGGAGACCTTCGCACCGATTTTGTATGTCATGAAATATACCGACCTCAACGCGGCGATAGAGCAGCACAATGCGGTCGCTCACGGACTGTCGTCCTCGATCTTCTCGACCGACATGCGCGAGGTGGAGAAGTTTCTCTCAGTGGCGGGCTCCGATTGCGGCATCGTCAATGCGAACATCGGCCCCTCCGGCGCCGAGATCGGTGGTGCGTTCGGCGGAGAAAAGGAAACGGGCGGCGGCCGCGAAGCCGGCTCCGACGCCTGGAAAGCCTACATGCGTCGCGCCACCAGCACGGTGAATTACGGCGACGATCTTCCGCTCGCCCAAGGCGTCCGCTTCGACATCGATTGAGGCGGAGAGCATTTTCCGGCTAAGTGGAATCAGGTTAGCCAAAATCGAGAGCCCGCTTCTGATCCCATCAGAAAGCGGACTCTAGGGATCAGCTTCCGCGCGAGCGAATTCGTCCAGCACTTCGGCGACCCGGTCCGCCACCCAATCGATCTGGGATTCTTCGATAATCAGCGGGGGCGCAAAACGAATGGTGTTGCGGTGAGTGTCCTTGGTCAGCACGCCCGCCTGCAACAGCCGCGTTGCGACCGCGGCGGCGTTGGCCAAATCGCGATCCAACTCGACGCCCGCGAACAACCCCCGCCCTCGCACCTCGCGAATGATGGGATTTTCGATCGCGCGAAGTCGTGCGAGCAAATGCGTGCCAAGGCGCGCGGACCGCTCGACCAGTCTCTCGTCCATCAACGTATCAAGTGCGGCCAATCCGACCGCGGCCGCAATCGGATTACCGCCGAAGGTGCTGCCATGGTCGCCGGGCGTGAACACCTGCATCACCTCGCGCCGCGCCAGGAACAGCGACACCGGCAGAAGTCCGCCGCCCAACGCCTTGCCCAGTGTTATCGCGTCCGGCGTCACGCCGTCGTGCTGGCAAGCTAGCAGCTGCCCGGTGCGACCAAGGCCGGACTGGATCTCGTCGCAGATCAACAGGACATTGTGCTCCCGGCAGATGCGCGCGACCTCGGCAAGGTAGCCCGGCGGCGGCACGTTGATGCCGCCTTCGCCCTGGATCGGCTCGACCAGGAAGGCCGCGGTGTTCGGCGTGATCGCGGCTCGAAGCGCCGCCACGTCGCCGAACGGCACCGACCTGAAACCGGGCGGAAATGGACCGAAGCCGTCGCGATATTGCGCCACAGACGAGAAGCCGACGATAGCGATGGTGCGGCCGTGAAAATTACCGTCACAGACGATGATCTCAGCGCGGTCGGCCGGCACCCCCTTGACCGTGTAGGCCCATTTGCGCGCGGCCTTCAGCGCCGTTTCCACCGCCTCGGCGCCGCTGTTCATCGGCAGCGCCAAGTCCATCCCGGTCAAACTGCAAGCGCGGGCGAGAAAGGCTCCGAGACGATCGTTGAAATAAGCGCGCGAAATCGTGTCCAGTTGTCGCGCCTGGTCAGTGAGCGCCTGTATCAATCGGGGATGAGAATGTCCGAAGCTTGCCGCCGAATAGGCGCCCATCATATCGATGTAGCGTCGCCCGTTTTCGTCCCACAGGTAGACGCCCTTGCCACGCACGATGGTGACCGGCATCGGCGCATAGTTGGAGGCACCATAGCGCATTTCCAGCTTAACCGAGCCGTCCATGTCACCCGCTCCCTCAATTCGAGTGTGCTCGAGGCCGTAGAGCATCATGCGCTCCTCCTGGCCAGACCGCAACGAGCCCGTATTCAATGTGGGACCTCAGAACCGGGAAAGCTAGGCATGATCCGAGCGCAGAAAGAACACGCTTGCACCTACACCGGCACCCGCACGGTCGCGCGCAGACCGCCCATCGGACTGTCACCGAGTGTAATGTCGCCGCCATGGGAGCGCGCGATGTCTCGCGCAATAGCAAGGCCGAGACCGGAGCCGCCCTCGTCCTGATTGCGCGCGCTGTCGAGTCGCAGGAACGGCTTGAAGACCTCCTCGCGCATGTCCCGCGGGATGCCCGGGCCATCATCATCGACCATGACGGTGAGCCATCGGTGATCGCGATGGCCGTTGATGGCGATGGAGTCGGCGTATCGTGCCGCGTTTGACACCAGATTGCCAAGGCAGCGCTTGAACGCTGCCGGCTTGACGGTGGCGACGGGAAGTCCGTTAAATATCGCCGTTGCTGCGTGACCGTTGCGCTCGGCATCGCTTCGTAACTCCTCGAGAGCGGAAGCCATGTCGGTCGGCTGCGCATGCTCGCCGCTGTCACCGCGCGCGAAAGCGAGATAAGCCTCAAGCATCCCGTGCATCTCGTCGACATCCTTCCGCATGCCATCGACTTCCGGACTGTCGCCGATCAGCGCCAGCTCCAGCTTGAAGCGGGTCAGAATCGTGCGCAGGTCATGCGACACGCCGGCCAGCATCGCGGTGCGCTGCTCGATACTGCGCTCGATACGCATCTTCATTTCGATGAACGCATGCGCCGCGCGGCGGACCTCGCGCGCCCCGCGCGGACGGAAGTTCGGCGCGTCGCGGCCCTTGCCAAAACTCTCGGCGGCGTCCGCCAGCCGCAGGATCGGCTTGATCTGGTTGCGAAGAAACAGCACAGCGACGAACAGCAGGATCGACGACGTGCCCAGCATCCAGAAGATGAAGATTTCCGAGTTTGACGCGTAGGCGGCGCTGCGCTGCGCAAACACCCGCATCACAGTGTCGTCGAGCTGAATTCTGATCTCCACCAGATTGGACCGTCCGACCGTATCGATCCAGAACGGCTTGCCGATCTGCCTGCTGATCTGCACCGACAGCGACTGGTCGAGCAGGGTGAAGAACGGTTTCGGCCCGGGCGGGGGCATATCGCCCGGAGGCAGGAAATCGACGACCAATCCGAGCCGCTGCTGTGCGATGCGCCGGATCGCCGTACGGTCCTTGTCCTGCGGGTAATCCTTGTACACATCGATCAGCGCGGCGACGTCCTGCACTACTGCCGCCGACAGACGTCGCGTCACCGTATTCCAGTGGCGCTCCATGAACACGAAGGCCACGACCGATTGCAGCACCACCATAGGAACAATCATGATCAGCAGCGCACGGGCATAAAGGCCCTCGGGCATCCACTTCTTGAACGCGTGCCCAATCCGGCTATTGACGACCATGACCCGTCGCAACGCCGTGCGGGCTAGCGTGAGACCGGCATCGAGGGTGGTCGTGATCGACGTCAAGGGGCTGCGACCAGGCGATAGCCTACCCCGCGTACCGCCTGGAGGAATAGCGGATTGGCGGGATCACGCTCGATCTTCCTCCGCAACCGGTTGATCTGGACATCGACGGCGCGCTCGTTCACGGTGCCGCCGCCGTTGAGTTCGCCGCGGCGAACCGTCTCGCCCGGGGTGGCCGCGAGCATACGCAGCATCTCGCGCTCGCGATCAGTGAGATGAATGACGTCGTCGCCCTGACGCAGCTCACCGCGCTCCAGATGATAGACATAGGGTCCGAACGCAATCGATTCGCTTCGCATCATCGGCAGCGGCATCGTACGCTTGAGGATATTCCCGATCCGCAGCACCAGTTCGCGCGGCTCGAACGGCTTGGCGAGATAGTCGTCAGCGCCGATCTGCAAACCCTCGATGCGGTTCTCGGCCTCGTGCAGGGCCGTCAGCATGATGATCGGCACCGGAGACGAGGCACGGATGGAACGGGCGAGATCAAAGCCGGTTTCGCCGGGCATCATGATGTCCAGGATCAACAGGTCGAAATGCAGACCGAGCAATTTCGAGCGGGCGGCCTTGGCGCTCATGGCCGTGGTGACACGGTAACCCTCCCCCGCCAGAAAGCGCGACAACAGATCCCGGATGCGCCGGTCATCGTCGACCAGCAGCAGATGCGGGGCGTCGTCGGCCAGCTTCACCTGCGCTCGCGCGGTCCCTGCCGTTTGCGTTACTGTCATGCCTTCACCATCTTGCCGTCCGCTCGCAGGATCGCCTCCAGCACCTTGTCAGGATCATCATGGTCGACCATCCCGAGCAAAAATTTGCGCACCACCTCGGCACCGGATGCGTCGAGGCCCCGCAGCGCGCGTTTGATGCGATCGGTCTGAAGACCCGCGAGCTGCGCTACCAGCGCCTCGCCTTTCGGGGTGGCGAAAAGAAGGCGCTGCCGGCGGTCGGCGTCGCCAGCCTTCTGCACGATATAGCCCTCGTCGAGGAGTTGCTTGAGCACTCGCCCCAGCGATTGCTTCGTGATCCGCAGAACATCGAGCAAATCGGCGACGGTAAGCCCGGGGTAACGATGGACGAAATGCATGACTCGATGATGCGCGCGGCCGAAGCCGAATTCCTCAAGCACATGATCAGGATCGTCAACGAAATCGCGATAGGCAAAGAACAGCAGTTCGATGATGTCCCAACGCGTCTCCGCGGATCGCCTGCCGGGCGTCTCAGGGCCGGAAGTGACCATGGCGGTCGGGGCCGAGAGTTTTATGTCAGCCATATTGACATATCTCGTTTCAATGTTACAAGTTGGCTGTCTGATGCGAAATATAATAACGTTTCGTCCGGGGCCGACTGTTTATCGACCCCCGACACGAGCGTGCGAAACCACGCAGCCCGGAATTCTGATCGGTGCGATTGCCGGGCGGCATTTCGGTTAACATACTGGACTTCGCGCCTTCCGCCAAAGCGGAAACCGCCTTCGCATGGCAGGCAGGGGCACGCAGACACGGTGCTGCAAAGCCGGGAGAATGTTCATGGGAGTTTCGCTTGATACGATCGATGGCGGGACGTCGTTGAGATTCGATATCCAACCGACGGCCAATCCGACGCAGGCGACCGTGCGCGCCGAAAAACTTGCGAACCCTGGTTTTGGCCGGGTGTTTACCGATCACATGGCCGTTGTGAACTTCAATCAGGCGAAAGGCTGGCACGGGGCGAGGGTCGCGTCGCGCGCCAACTTCCCGCTCGATCCTGCGACCGCCGTTCTGCACTACGCGCAGGAGATTTTCGAAGGCCTCAAGGCCTACAAGCGTGACGACGGTGGCGTCAACCTGTTCCGTCCCGACGCCAATGCGAGACGCTTCCGCAATTCGGCCGAGCGCATGGCGATGGCGCCACTACCCGAGACCGTTTTCATCGAGGCCATCGAGCAACTCGTGCGCATCGACCAGGACTGGATTCCTGGCGGTGAAGGCAGCCTATACCTGCGGCCCTTCATGATCGCGAACGAGGTCTTCCTCGGCGTGAAGCCATCGGCGGACTACATCTTCGCCGTCATCGCCTCTTCGGTCGGCTCCTATTTCAAGGGCGGCCCCGCACCAGTCTCGATCTGGGTATCGGAAAACTACACGCGCGCGGCAGTCGGCGGCACCGGCGCCGTCAAATGCGGCGGTAACTATGCCGCCAGCCTGCGCGCGCAGGCCGAAGCCATCGATCGCGGCTGCGATCAGGTGGTTTTTCTGGATGCGGTCGAGCGACGCTATGTCGAAGAACTCGGTGGCATGAACGTTTTCTTCGTTTTCGACGACGGTTCGCTCTCGACGCCGCCGCTCGGCACCATCCTGCCGGGCATCACCCGCGATTCGATCATCACACTCGCAAGGGAATCCGGCACGAGCGTGCGCGAGGAGCCCTATACAATCGATCAGTGGCGCACGGATGCCGCCAGCGGCAGGCTCCGGGAAGCGTTCGCCTGCGGCACCGCCGCCGTCATCTCGCCGATCGGCAAGGTGTGCTCGGCGCACGGCGATTTCACCATCAATGGGGGCGCCGCCGGGTCCGTCGCGATGGGCTTTCGCAAGAAGCTAGTCGACATCCAGTATGGCCGCGCGACCGACCCGCACAACTGGACCCGCAAGGTGCTGTGACCGGCGCGCATTCACGCGATTTATTTCGCGGCCAAGACCTCGCGAAACTGCCTGCCGTTTAGGGGCACCAGACCGATCCGCTCACGTCTGACCCAGCGCGAAATCATCAGGATGGCCACGGCCGCGAGGCCCGACGCCAGGCCGATCCAGATACCGGTGCCCTGAAATCCGAGTTTGAAGGCAAACAGCAAACTCAACGACATGCCGAAGCCCCAATAGCCCAGGCCGGCATAAATCATCGGCACGCGGGTATCCTGCAAACCACGCAGCATACCGGCGCCGACCACCTGCGCGCCATCGGCAATCTGAAATACCGCTGCACAGGTGAGAAACGACACCGCAAGTCCGATCACCTCGGCGTTTGCCGCATCGTTGACGTCGATAAATGCGCCGATCAGCCATCGTGGCGCGGTAATCATCAACACACTGGTGCTCACCATGAATGCAATCGCCAGGGCAAACGACGTCCATCCTGCGCGGGTAATCCCGTCGAAGTCTCGCGCGCCGTACGCGCGACCGACACGTACCGTCGCCGCCTGCGCCAGTCCCATTGGCACCATGAAGGAAACCGACGCGATCTGAATTGCAATGGCATGAGCCGCGATCGAGGCTGTTCCGAACTGTCCCATCAGGAATACCGCGGCATTGAACACGGTGATCTCGAAGCCGAGCGCCGCGCCAATCGGCAGACCGACGCGCCACAGCGTGACGAGACGCGGCCAATCGGCGTGCCACCAGTTCCCGAAAAGATGATAGCGACGGAACTTGTGGCCAAAGCTCACCACCACTACCAGCCCGGCGAACAGGAAGGTGTTCGACAACGTCGTTGCGATGCCGGAGCCGCGCAGTCCAAGTGCCGGCAGACCAAGATGACCGAACACAAGCGCCCAGTTTGCGACGATGTTGAACAGGATCGCGACCGCCGTCACCATCATCGCCGATAACGGCCGTTCCAGCGCGGCGAAGAACGAGCGTAACGCGATGAAGCCGAGCGTCGGCAGCATGCCCCATTGCAAGGCGCGCACGAACAGCTGAGCATCTGCTGCAAGCTGCGGTTCCTGATCAAACCGAAGGAGGATCGCCTCGGTATGCCAAAGCAGCAGCCAGCTCGGCACCGCAATCAGAACCGACGCCCATATCCCCTGCCGAAACGTCCGCCGCACGTCGCGCACCATATGCAGCTTGCGGCCAAACGCCTCGGCCATCATCGGCGAGGTCGCGGTGACGACGCCAATGCCGAAAATCAGGATCGCGAAGTACAGATTGACGCCAAGGGTTCCGGCGGCCAGCGCGGAAGCACCAACGCGGCCCAGCACGATCACATCTGTCGTGGTCAGCGCGATTTGCGCGAGGTTGGTGAGGACCAGAGGCCAACCGAGCGTCAGGGTGGCCCGGAATTCTCCGAGCCAAACATCGCGCCAGAGTGCGCTATGGCGAGCGTCAAAAAGCATGGCGACTTCGTCATCAACACGGCAATCGGGGCAGAAAGACAGTATCGGGACGACGGGCACCTTTCACCGTGTCGCCGGAGGCGTCGTATCTCGTTCATTGACCAGCGTTTATAGCGCTTTCAAACGATCAGGCACCGGTTCGCAAGAACAAACGCAACGCCACACGCTCATGCCGCGCCGGCCGAATGTGCAGACCTATCCGCAAGCCGCGCGACCTCGATCCAGAACACCTCGCCCTCAGATTCCTCGGTATCGAGCCAGAGCAAATCCGCGCGCGGATAAGCCTTTTCGATCGCCGGCTTGCAGCGACCGACCTCGCACAACAGTCCACCGCCGGGCGCGAGATGAGTATTGGCGCCGTCGATGATCTGTCGCACCAGATCGATGCCATCGGCACCGCCGTCGAACGCCATCCGCGGCTCCGCAAGACACTCGTGCGGCAGGCCCGCCATGCCCTTCGCATCGACATAAGGCGGGTTCGAGATAATGAGATCGTATCGCTTGCCACTGACTGCTGTGAACAGATCGCCCTGCGCAACATGGATGCGATCGGTAAGGCCGTGCTCGCGTACATTGCGCGCTGCGACCGCGAGCGCGTCCGCCGACAGGTCAGTCGCATCGACCGTCGCATTCGGAAATGCGCGCGCGGCCAAAATCGCAAGGCATCCCGAGCCGGTACATAGATCGAGCACACGGGTTACGGTTGCAGGATGACGCAAACGCAGCACATCGTCGTCGCCGAAATGCGAATCCAAAATTTCCCCGATGAACGAACGCGGCACGATCACGCGCTCGTCGACATAGAACGGCAAGCCGCGCATATACATCCTGTTGACGAGATAGGCGGCGGGCTTGCGGGTTGCGATGCGCTGCTCAATCCAGCCAAGAATGCGCCGGCCCGCCGCCTTCGGTACGCGCCGCGCCGCCTGCGGTTCGACCTCGTCCGGATGCAGGTGCATGGCCTCGCCGACCAGGAAGGCCGCCTCTGCGACCGGATCGGTGGTGCCGTGCGCGAAAATGACATGCGCGCGCTCAAGCCTTGCGGCTGCATGATGAACATAGTCGAAAATCGTCTCGAGTTCCGGAGTCGAGGTTCTGGCAACGGCAGAGTTTGCAGCCTTTGCTGTGGCTCGCTCCGGCGGGCGTTTTCGGTTTGAGCTGGCGGCCGCGACTTTCGATCGTCCGCCGCGTGCGGCGGTCCTCGCCATCAGGATTTGGCCCAGCGCGCCGCAGCAGTGTCGTCGCGGTCGTGAGCGTCCACCCAGCTTGACCCGGCGGCGCCCTCCTCGCGTTTCCAGAACGGCGCCTGCGTCTTGAGATAGTCCATCAGGAATTCGGCGCCCTGAAATGCCGCCTCGCGATGCGACGACGCAGTGACCACGAGAACGATGTTCTCACCAGGGACGATCCGGCCGTAGCGATGAATGATGGTGATGCCTGTGAGCGGCCAGCGCGAGAGCGCTTCCTCGGCATGACGCGCGATCTCAGCCTCCGCCATACCGGGATAATGTTCCAGCATCAGCGCGGCGATCGCATCGCCACCCTCGCCGCCAGCCTGGTCGCTTCTGCAAATGCCAGAGAAACTCACGACGGCGCCGATGTCGGTGCGGCCGCGCGACAGCGCCGCGACTTCGCGCGCGACATCGAAGTCGGCTTCCTGCAGGCGTATGGTGACGGGAACGGTCATCGACGGAGCCGGAGTTGACAGATCAGCCGCCGGTCATCGGCGGAAAGAAGGCAATTTCGCGCGCGCCCGCGATCGTCGTGTCCTGGTTGACATGCATCCGGTCGATCGCGGCGCGGATCACCTTCGGCTTCTCGAATGCGTGGGCATATTCATCGCCCCGCTGCGACAACCATGCGATCAGATCGGCAACCGTCGCGACGGCCGGCGGGGGATCGAGCGCCTCCTCGGCCTTGCCGACCCGCTCGCGCACCCAGGCGAAATAAAGCACCTTCATTTCTCATCCTCCGCCATGAGGTGGTGAATACCGGCGTGGAAATAGTCCCAGCCTGTATAGATGGTGAGGATCGCCGAGACCCACAACAACAGAAGTCCGACCTGGGTCACGAATGGGAATACCAGATCGCCGGCCTCCCCCGCGAGCAAAAACCCGATCGCGACGAGTTGCGCGGTGGTCTTCCACTTCGCAAGCTTGGTCACCGGCACGCTGACGCGCAACGCCGCCAGATATTCGCGAAGCCCAGATACGAGAATCTCGCGGCACAGGATCACGATTGCCGCCCACAGCGTCCAGCCATGGATGATGCCGTCCGCCGCCAACATCAGCAGGCAGGATGCAACCAGAAGCTTGTCGGCGATCGGATCGAGCATCTTGCCGAGGGCGGAGTGCTGATCCCAGATTCGTGCATAGTAGCCGTCGAAAAAGTCCGTCACAGCGGCCGCAATGAACACTCCGAGCGCCACCCAGCGCAGCTGTAACGGCCCGTCCATGATCGATTGCGCATAGACGCAACCCACCACCACCGGGATCGCGGCGATGCGAGCATAGGTGAGGATATTCGGTAGCGACAGCATGTGCTTCGCGGTCGCCTGGCTGGTTACGGTGCTCATTTCATCTTACCAATACTGTCGCAGGGCGAACGTCAACCGGCCGCGCCGCGCAATTTTGCCGACCTCGCGGCTGCCGTAGTCTTAATTCATTGATCTTAGTACGAAAAAGAAGACCGGATATCATAACAAATCCCCTACGCCGGCCGAGCGTGGAAAAAATCGAAGATCCTGCGGGCACTTTCGGCGCTTATGCCCGGAACCTTGCCGAGGTCTACCAGCGACGCCCGCTCAATCTCCTTTAACGTCCCGAAGTGATGCAGCAGCGCGCGCTTACGCGCGGGGCCAATACCGGGAACTTCCTGCAATCCGGCTTCTCTGATGTCCTTTCTACGCAGCTTGCGATGCGATCCGATGACAAACCGATGCGCCTCATCACGCAATCGTTGGATAAAATACAAAATCGGATCCCGCGGTTCGAGCTTGATGGCTGGACGATCCGGCAGGAACAGGGTTTCGCGGCCGGCATCACGGTCCGGTCCCTTGGCGACCGCCACCAACGAGACCCGGCTCAGACCCAGCGCCTCGAATATCCCGCGGGCGGCATTGAGCTGGCCGAGGCCGCCGTCGATGATCACGAGATCGGGCCATTGCGGAACGGCGTCCTGTTCCGATTCAGCTTTCTGCGTCAGCAATCTCTTGAACCGGCGCTCCAACACCTCACGCATCATCGCGTAGTCGTCACCGGGGGTCAGGTTATCAGACTTGATGTTGAACTTGCGGTACTGATTCTTGAGAAAGCCATCGGAACCGGCGACGATCATCGCCCCCACCGCATTGGTGCCCTGGATGTGACTGTTGTCGTAGACTTCGACGCGCTGCGGCGCCTGCGGCAGGCCGAGCACCGTCGCCAACCCCTGCAGCAGCCGCGACTGCGTCGCGGTATCCGCCAGTTTGCGGCCCAGCGCTTCGCGGGCGTTGGTCAACGCGTGCGCGACCAGCTCCTTCTTTTCGCCCCGCTGCGGCATTAAAACCTTGACCCCGTAACCAGCCTTGATCGACAGCGCATGGGCGAGCAATTCGCCTTCCTCGATCGGGCGCGATAACAGGATCAACCTGGGCGGAGGCTTGTCGTCGTAGAACTGGGCGAGGAATGATCCAAGCACCTCCTCCGGCGTGAAAGATTTTTCCGCGCGCGGAAAATAGGCCCGGTTGCCCCAGTTCTGTCCGGTGCGGAAGAAGAATACCTCGACGCAGAAATAGCCGCCCTCCTGATGAATGGCGAAAACGTCCGCTTCTTCCACCGTGCGCGGGTTGATGCCTTGTTGCGACTGGATCGCCGACAGCGCGGCCAGTCGGTCGCGATAGAGCGCAGCGCGCTCGAAGGCGAGATCGTCGGAGGCTTTTTCCATTTCCCGCGCCAGCTCCTCCTTCACGGCGCGGCTGCGACCGGACAGGAAATCGGTCGCCTCGCGAACCAATGCCGTATAGCCGGGAAAATCGATCTCGCCGGTGCAGGGACCGGCGCAACGCCTGATCTGATACAGCAGGCAAGGCCGCGTTCGGCTTTCGAAAAAGGAGTCGGTGCAGGAGCGCACCAGGAACGCTCGCTGCAACGCCGTAATGGTGCGGCCGACTGCACCGGCGGACGCGAAAGGCCCAAAATAGCGCCCCGGCCGCGACTGGGCGCCGCGATGTTTGAGGATCTGCGGCGCCCAGTGGTCGCCAGTAATCAGAATATAGGGGAACGACTTGTCGTCGCGAAGTTGCACGTTGAAGCGTGGTCGCAACTGCTTGATCAAATTCGCTTCGAGCAGCAACGCCTCGGTCTCGGTCTCGGTCGATACGATCTCGACGGTGGCCGTCGCCGCAACCATGCGCGCGATGCGCATCACCTGGCCTGTCGGCCGCGCATAAGACGACAAACGCTTGCGCACGTTCTTGGCTTTGCCGACATACAGCACGTCGCTTGCGGCATTCATCATGCGGTAGACGCCGGGCGAGGTGGGCGCATGGCGAACCGCGTGTTCGATCGCCGCACGTCCGATCGCGAGCGGAGCCTCCGCGATCGTATCGGACGTATCGTCCGGAAGATCAGGCAGCCGCGGCTCGTCGTCCTCGTCGGTCTCAATGGTTGCGGGATCGACGTCCTGTTCCGTCGGCACCCCGCCGCGCCGCCGCATGTCCGCTCCGGAACCAGGCGGCTGTCTTGGCCCGATCGGCTTCGCAGGATCGGAGGAATCGGTCGTCATGTCCCTCAGTTAAGCGATGAAGCCGGCCGATGCCAGCGATCCACTCCCAGGCAGGGCGAGGCTTTGGCTCTGCGCAAAGCGTCACGCGACCGGTTCCCGGCGCGGCCATGCCGATAACACTTTTTTAAGGACAAGAGACGGCGGGGGCACCGTCTTAAGGACCGTTTAACTTAAAACTTTCGATAAATCCTACGTATCGAATTTAGCATTTCGTAGCCATACGGACCTGGCTCGCGCGATGTCACGGTGGGAACGGTAAAAGGGTTGGAGTGCCGAGATGACCAAGACAATGATCGCAGCATTGGCTGCAGTGGCATCCACAGCGCTGATCGGCACCGCGCAGGCCGCCGATTTCTCTTACCGGGCGCCCTACACCGTCAACCAGCCGCTCAATGCCTTTAGCTGGGCGGGGCCCTATCTGGGCGGCAACCTGGGATATGCCTGGGGCAGCGTCCAGAACAGCCTTACCAGGCCGGACGGCGTGTTTGGCGGCGTGCAGGCCGGCTACAACTGGCAGAGCGGTGCGCTGGTGTTCGGCCTCGAAGGTGACATCCAGGCCAACGCCGCCAACGATACTTTCGCGGCCTGGAAATTCTCAAATCCCTGGTTCGGCACTGTACGCGGCCGTGTCGGCTACGCGTTCAACAACGTCCTGGTTTACGGCACCGGCGGTCTTGCCTTCGGTAAACTGCGCGCCGAAACCTTTGCTCTGTCGGAATCCCACACCAACGCGGGCTGGACGGTCGGAGTAGGCGCTGAAGTCGGCATCTACCAGAACTGGACCGCAAAGGTCGAGTATCTGTATGTCGATCTGTCGAGCAGCAATTTCACGATTACAGGCGCGCCGCACAGCTACCAATCCGGAATGGTCCGCGCCGGGGTAAACTATCACTTCTAGAGATCTTTTTGATTTGACGCGTTTTCTTCGAGCGAACCGGATCCCACTTCGCTCGAAACGCTATAACGAGAACAATAATCATCACACCAACCTCCGGCCGCTTGCGGCCGGATTTTTTTGACGGCAATCCGCCCAGGCAAGGCCGGCTCAATCGGTGATCGCCTCAAGCTTGAAGCGGGCGGCGCCGCCCTGGCCCAGCGGTTTCTCCAGTTCGGGAAGGATGGACTTGAGTTCGGCTCTCAACGTCCATGGTGGATTGACGATCAGAAGCCCGGCCGAAGTGAGTGGCCCGTCCGCGGTCTGCGGCGCCACGCTGAATTCCAGTCGTAGGCATTTGTCGGCGTCGCCTCCCGCGACGGCACCGACCCTGCGGGCCAGATCGTCCGTCGCCCGGCGCCGCTTGGCCGGATACCACAACAGGTAGCAGCCGGTCGGCCATTTGGCGAAGGCTTCGGCGAATCCGCCGGCGAGGCGTTCGAACTCGTCCTTGCGCTCGAACGGCGGGTCGATCAGCACCAGCCCGCGCCGCTCCTTCGGAGGCACGAAAGCGGCAAGCCCCATCCAACCGTCAAGATCGACCACGTTGGCCTGGGTGTCGCGGCGCAGCGCACCGATCAGGTGCTTGCGTGCAACGGGCTCGATTTCGCAGGCGACCATCCGGTCCTGCGGCCGCAGCAAAGCACGCGCGATCAAGGGTGACCCCGGATAACATTTCAGGTCACGCTGGGGATTGAAGGCCCTGACGATATCGAGATAGGGCGCAACCAACTGAGCAACGGGGTCGGAAAAACGTGCCTGCATCAGCCGCGCAATGCCGGTCAGCCATTCTCCGCCGCGATCTGCCTCCTCACCGGTCAGATCGTAGACGCCCGCGCCCGCGTGAGTGTCGATGACACGGAATGCCGCCGGCTTCTCGTGCAGATAGGTTAGGACGCGGACCAGCACGATATGCTTGATGACGTCGGCGAAGTTGCCGGCGTGGAAGGCGTGGCGGTAATTCATGGTGCTGAAGTTCTTTTGGTATTTCTCGGAGCAACGCCATCAAGTCCGGCCAGACGTCTTACCGCTCCAATACGCGCAGAAGGAGACGAAATACTACCCGCCGCGCACCGGAGGCATCACCACCTGGTCCCGGACGCAGGCGCGCCGGTCGATTTCCTCACACGCGCGGAATTGCAAGTCCTTGTTCATGCAGATTCGCACCTCGCTAAGCCTGGTCCGGTCGCAGATCACCGCAATTGCGGATTGGCTGAGGCCCGGATTATTCTTGATGAAGGCGCTCTCGATAGCATCAGGCGTCATACTCTTCGGTGCGGCAAGATCGAGAAATTCCGCCGGAATCTTCACAGCGGCGCGTGATTTGCGGACAGTCTCGAAGTAAGCCTCTGCGCTGAGCCCTGAGCAGGTGCCGTGCTTATCCCACTGGCTGTAGATCAGACCCGGCGCCGGCATCAAATCCAGCATCGAGGTCATGATGCGGCGATCAAGCCGCGGAGCAGGACGCTGACAATAATCGGGAAAGCCGTGCTCGTATTGCGGCCAAAGGCCGTGCACCACAAAAGAGAACGGTCGCTCGCCGCACTGGCCCTGCTGCGACCGGCTGGTACTGCCGCGTTCCGCCGCGGCAGCGCAGAACGACGGAGACCATGACAGCGAAAGCACATAGAAATCGAATGCGCCGGGCGCATTCTGTCGTTGGTCTTTTGCCGCCGCATCGGCCGTCCACCCCGCAAGCAGGATCAGCCACGACAGAACAGACGCGGCCGCCGCGCGAGACACCCATTTCATGACGCCAACTCCTCAGCCCAGCCGGAATCCGGTCCTCGCGCGATATCCGACGAGAACCAGCCCACCATAGCATAACGACCCGAGGCCGGGACATCTCTGAAGCTTTACAAGGATAGTGTATAAGGGGTTTCCGCCCGCCCTCGTGATGAGAACACGGGTCAAGCCTTTCCCTTCCGGGATCAGAACCGAGCCTATCTTAATTATGGTTGGGCGGTAAGGCAGCCCGGATTATAGGCCCAGTTGCGATCGAGGCCGACCACGCACCACTCGACGCCCTGCCCCATGCTGGCAATCCCGCCGTCCTCTATGATGGAATAATGCACGGTGCGGACTTTGCCGTCGCTGACCATCGCTTCGGCGGTGCAGTAGCGGCGGGGAATATTGTTGGACTCCCGGGGCCGGAACGCCTTTTCATGGACGTTGCCATAGGCGGTGATGCGCAGCGGGGAGTTCCAGAATTTCCTTTCCTTCTCCCAAAATTGCGTCGTGATGGTCGGCAACCCGGCCTCACAGCCCGGCAACCGACCCTCATAGGACGGCCCGAACACAGGAAAATTGAATGCGTGCGCAACCGGCATCGTAGCGAACAGCCCCAATGCTGCGCCGAGCATCGTGCCGACAGCGGGTTTCTTCAAGGATGTGATAAGGTTGCGCATGGAGTTCCGCCGATGAATCTGAGCCTTGCGACGGTGCCGCGAAGCACGCGCAAGGTCAAGTGCGGCAAGGCAACACCCGCGGCCTAACTCCATGATGACCGGCTCGCCGTTCTTTTCACAGCCCGCTCGGCGTTCTAAGGTTCGAGTCGCAACAATGGAGATGAGGATGAGATTGTTCGGAGCGGCTTTGCTGGCGGCGATGACCAGCACGCTGGTTTGCGGATCAGCATGGGCCGACTGGGTGCCTCCGCTCAAGGGCAACGACACCGGCGGTATTATCTCCTATTCGCTGGTGCATCAGGCAGATTTTCGCGTGATTGCGGTCGATCACTGTGCGCGCTACGGCAAAGTGGCGAAGTTCCTCGGCGTCCAGGCTTATCCCGGCGGCTATATCTCGTTCGCTTGCCGCTGGGTGCCCTATGGTCCGGATCAGCCTCCGCTGCGGACACGCTACTGAGCCTGCACCCTCGTGGAGTGAATTCGAGTTCGCTGCCAATTTTTTTACAGCAAACGCGGCAAGCAAAACTCCCATCAGAAACTTTTTAGTGTGGCTGTCCCCGGCTATTCAAAGGGGATACGAATGGCAGGTCCGCGCCACGACATTCCACCGACGGAGCTTGCGATGCGACGGTCTCTTCGGCTCTCGATTTCACTCCTGCCGCTACTTCTTCTCTCCGCCGCGCCTGCGCTGGCGGAGGTGCAACTGCCGCTGCGCAAGGCCGGGCTTTGGGACATCAAGCTGGACCACGAGGGCGGCAGAATGCCGGCAGTTGTGGTTCAGCAATGCACCAGCGAGGCCGTGGACCGTGAGTTCATGTCGGATTTTGCCCCCTCCGCCAAGCAGAACTGCTCCAAGACCGAGATCCAGAAAGCCGCAACCGGCTACGTCATGGATTCGGTCTGCACCATGGCCGGCACGACCGTGACATCGCACGCCGAAACCTCAGGCGATTTCAACTCCGCCTACACGGTGAACGTCACATCGCATAGCCAAGGCGGCAAGCTCGGAAGCCAAGACAACAAGGTCACCATAGCGGCGAAATGGGCCGGCCCTTGTAAGGAGGGCCAGAAACCCGGCGATGTCGTGATGCCCGGCGGCTTCAAGATGAACGTGCGCGACTTTGAAAAATACAAGTCGATGGTGCCGCATTAGAGCTTTGTCCGCTTCTGACAAAATCAGAAGCGCAGCTCTATGATTTTGATCGAACGCGCTGTCTTCACGCGAACGGTATCCACTTCGCTCGAAAACGCTCAAGCCTGCGCAGGCAAGACGATGGCTAATCCCACCTCACGCCGTGACGCGTGAGCAGTTTCCGTACTTCGACAACAAGATCGGTCTCGCTGACTTCAATCTGCGCCTCCGCCTGCTTCTTCAGATACTCAGTGCGGTCCTCGATCGAGGTCAGCCCCGCGCCCGCGATCAGATCCTTGATCTGCACCTTGCCGTTCGCTTTCTCATCGGTGCCCTGGATGATGGCGCACGGTGCGTTGCGCTTGTCGGCATATTTCATCTGCTGGCCGAGCGAATGCTTCGGATTGCCGAGATAAAGCTCCGCGCGAATGCAAGGCCCATCCGGCCTTGAAGGATCAATAGGAGAGTTGCGCAGCTCCGCGACCATTTTCTGGTAGCCCGCGATGTCGCCGCCGAACACGGTGACGACCACGGGGCCTGCTTGCGGCTTCGTGTCGAGCTTTCCGAGCATGGTCAGCGCCGCCTGCAACCGCGACACCCCGATGGAGAAACCTGTGGCGGGAACGGGCTCGCCGCGAAAGCGCGAGACTAATCCGTCATAACGCCCGCCGCCGCCAACCGAGCCGAAGCGCACCGGGCGACCCTTCTCGTCCTTGGTTTCGAGCAGAAGTTCAACTTCGTAGACAGGGCCGGTGTAATATTCGAGGCCGCGCACGACGGAGGGGTCGATGCGGATGCGATCCTCCCCGTAACCGCTTGAAATGACGAGTTCGGCGATATCGCCCAACTCTGAAAGAGCGGCATTCATTGTAGCAGCGCCCTTCATAGCGCGGAACTTCTTAGGAAGTTCGCCATCCATGTGCCTATGCCATGTATCGTCGGGGAGTCGATTCACGGTAATTTTGAACTTCAAGCACTGACGAATTGCTTCGATCTGATCTTCGTCGAGATTAGCACCCTTAGTGAAATCTCCGCTGTCATCCTTACGTCCCGAACCCAATAGTTTTTCGATTTCACTCCATTCAAACTTGTCAGCCTTATCGATCGCGCGCAGCACCGTCAGCCTTCGTCCCGCATTCTCATCGCCGCCGAGTCCAATGCTTTCCAGCACGCCATCGAGCACCTTGCGGTTGTTGACCTTCACCACGTATTGCCCGCGCGGGATGCCGAGCGCTTCCATCGTATCGGCGGCCATCATGCACATCTCGGCGTCGGCGGCACAGGCCGACGGACCGGACAAAGCCCCACCCACCGTATCGGCGTCGAACTGCATGAACTGCCGAAAGCGTCCCGGTCCCGGCTTCTCGTTGCGGTAGACATAGCCGGCGCGATAACTGCGATAGGGCAGCGCGAGGTTCTGGAAATTTTCCGCCACGTAACGAGCCAGCGGCGCGGTGAGATCGTAGCGCAAGCTGATCCACTGCTCGTCGTCGTCCTGGAACGAGAACACGCCCTCATTGGGTCGGTCCTGATCGGGCAAGAATTTGCCGAGCGCGTCGGTATATTCAAAAGCGGGCGTTTCGACCGGCTCGAAGCCGTAGCGCTCGTAGACCGCGCGGATTGTGTCGGTCATCGCGCGCGTGGCTGATATGGCCGCGGGACCGCGATCCTCCAGCCCGCGCGGCAGGCGGGCGCGAAGTTTCTGCGGTTTTTTCGGTTTCTTGTCGGACATGGCGCTCGCTGCTGTGTTTGTAGATTTCCGTCGTCTACAAAATCAGCGTCGGGTTACCAGCCGACGGGCAAGCGGGCAAGGCGAACTCGTTATCCCTCTCCCCTTGCGGGAGATCAATTCACTAGCACCGCGCCGTCGCAGCGGATGCTGGAGACCCAGACATCCGCCTGCCCGATGCCGACGCCGAGCGTCGCCAACACCTGCGCCAGCACCTGATCGATTGACGCCGTGGCGCCGCTGATGATGCCCGTCACGGTCGGCCCGAGACCGGGGACGGGCAGGCCCAGCGGCCCCACATTGATCTTGAGCGAGAGATCGCCGAGCAGGCTCGCGGTCAATGACGAGGTGAAATCGGTCGTGGTCACGGTCTTCTTCGTTTGCGCGGCAATGTCCACGTAGCTGAAGGACACCGGCGTCGGCGCGGTGTTGCCCATGCCGGCATGAGCGCGGCCTGTCACGGTGACTGCGCCGAGATTGACCAGAGTCGCCGCGCCCGGGTCCGGTTTGCTGGTGAAGTTGGTCATCTCGGCCGCCGACACGTTGCCGATCCAGGCGTCGACGATGCCGGGCGTGACGCCGAGCGTGACGCTGGAGGTGCTGATATCGGGACGGCCGCAGCTCACGGCGTTCAGCGTGGCCGTACCAGAGGCGACCTCGATATAGACCGGGAGATTGACGGCCGCGACCGGGCCGCTGCCAAGCAACTTGATCGATACCAGCACGCGGGTCTGCGCGGTGTGCACGCTCGCGCCTTCAGTCCCGACCGTCATCCAGCTTGTCCCTTGCGGGTGCTCGCCGATCGTCGCCATCACGGAGACGCTGGCGATGCCGGGTAGTCCGAGATTGACGGAGGCCGCGATCTGGTTGCTGCCATTGGCGATCGCACCGGTCGCCGAAAGCAGATCGAACGCCGAGACGCTGACGCCTGTTTTCGGTTTTGAGCCGACCGTCATCGCCGCATAAGGGCCGACGTCGATCAGCTTCCCCGGCACGATGGTGGTGGTTAGCCCGGCAAGCGCCAGCGAGACCTTCGACAGCGCCGTGGTCGCGGCATTCATGCCGTTCGCCGCCTGCTGCGCACTCAGCATCGCCGCCACGATGTCGCTGACCTTCACGTCGCCGGACAGCACGGAGTCGTAGGTGACGCCGGTCAGGTCGAGCCGCGTCGCCAGCGCATTGATGAAATCAAAGGCGTCGATGTGAGCGTCGATCAGCGACTGATAGTCCATCGCCGAAAGCGATAATGTCGTTCCCAACATCTGACCGAGAATCGCATTAAGCAGGCCGCCATTGAGCGAGACCAGCCGCGAGCCGATCGCGAACGAGGCAAGCGCGGTGCTCGCGGCCGTTGCCCTGCTGGTGATATCGAAGTGGCTGCTGCCGCCGGTGAACATGCGCGCGAAATAAAGCGGCGTCTCGGCACGCAGCGTGACCCGCGCCGCGTTGGGCGCGCCGGTCGCGGGGGTGACAAAGCGCGCCTGCGGCCAGCGCTGCGTTCGCGGTGAACGTGCCGAGTTCGATGGAAAGCAGCGCGTTCGCCGGATAGCCGTTGGCCATCACGGTGGCGGCGGCCGCGCTCGTGGCTTTGCCAAGGTTGCCGGCGGCGACAATGGCCGCAAGGTCGGCGGCGCTCTGCGCCTTACGGCGGTCGGCATAGATCGACCCGACATCCACGCCGAGCGCGGCGCAACCGAGCACCAGCACCATGCACCCGGCTCCCATGATCGCGAAATTGCCGCGCGTATCCGAAATGAAGCGCCGAAGCAGGTTCCGCATCGTGCGTCTCCTCAAAAGCCGCCGAACGGAATCGCCGCTGAGCGGATGATGGTCGAAGGCGGCGCCGGCACGAACGGCAACGTGTAAATGATGTTGTCGGAGGCGTCGTAGTTGACTGTGACGACGAAGACGTCGCTGCCGGAGGTTGCCGCGCTGACGGTGAGATGTCCGGGCTGCAACAGAGGATACGACCCGGCATTCGTCGTGACGTAGTTTTCGGCAAGGCTGATGCGCTCTGTCTCGCTCAAGCCCGCGACCGACGAACGCGCCGCTTCCGCGGCAAGTTGCTGCACGCCATGCACCATGGTGAGGTAGGCACCGAACACGACGATGCCGAACACCAGCACCAGGAACAGCGGCAGAAGCATCGCGAATTCGACCGCGGACGCGGCGCGGATGCAGCGGGCAAAGCGCGGAAGGCACAGGGCGTGGCGTGGCGAGTCTGTCATGCGACTTATTGAGCCACACAACTATTAAGTGTGTGTGAATATTATATCAATCAATAGTAGTATATTTCGACCGCAAAACGAGCGCGCGTCCGGCCACCGGACGACGCCGCAGATGTCCCGGCATTTTCAGCACGCGATCGATCACGCAAACTGCGTTTCGCAGGTGCGCAAAAAGTTCTAGGGTGGTTCAAGCTCAGACGTTCGGTTCATTTTCGCTGTAGGCAAGCAAATTTCTGAACCTGAACACGCTGGAATGGTTGAGTTGACTCCAGTCCTTTCGAATCCTGAGTTGGCACCGAAGGCGCCGCATAGTGAAGTGCCCACCAACGCTGATGTTGCGCGGCGGAGGTCCGACATCATCCGCAACGCGCTGAAAAAAATGAGGGATCCCCATGTTAGACAAGAGCCTTGCCCTCAACGTGCCGAACGATCTTGCTGCGTTCTGGATGCCCTTCACCGCTAACCGCGCCTTCAAAAAAGCGCCGCGGCTGCTCGCCGGCGCCAAAGACATGCACTACATCACCACCGACGGCCGCAAAATCCTCGACGGTGCCGCCGGCATGTGGTGCTGCAACGCCGGTCACGGCCGTGCCGAGATCGCGGCGGCTATCGCCAGGCAGGCCGAGGCGCTGGATTTCGCGCCGCCGTTCCAGTTCGGCATTCCGCAGGCCTTTGAACTGGCAAGCCGCATCGCCGAGCTCGCGCCGGAGGGGCTCGATCACGTATTCTTCTGCAATTCCGGATCGGAGGCCGCGGACACCGCGTTGAAGCTCGCGCTGGCCTATCACCAGCTCAACGGTCAGGGGAACCGCATCCGCCTGATTGGCCGCGAGCGGGCCTATCATGGCGTCGGCTTCGGCGGCACTTCGGTCGGCGGCATCGTCAGTAACCGCAAAATGTTCGGCGCGCTGCTCACCGGTGTCGACCATCTGCAATCCACCTACAACCGCGACAAGCAGGCGTTCAGCAAAGGCGAACCGCAATGGGGCGCGGAACTTGCCGATGAGCTGGAGCGCCTCGTCAATCTGCACGGCGCCCAAACCATCGCCGCCGTGATCGTGGAGCCGATGGCCGGGTCGACGGGCGTGCTGCCCGCGCCGAAAGGCTACCTCAAGCGGCTGCGCGAGATCACGCAGAAGCACGGCATCCTCCTTATCTTCGACGAAGTCATCACCGGCTTCGGACGCCTCGGTTACGCCTTCGCCGCCGAGCGTTATGGCGTGCTCCCCGACATGATCACCTTTGCAAAGGGAGTGACGAACGGCGCGGCCCCGATGGGCGGCGTGCTGGTGCGCGACACCATCCACGACGCCTTCATGACCGGCCCGGCGAATGCCGTGGAGCTGTTCCACGGCTATACTTATTCGGCGCACCCGCTGGCCTGCGCCGCAGGGCTTGCCACGCTCGATATTTACCGCGACGAAAAGCTGTTCGAGCGTGCTCGCGGCCTGGAACCGAAGTTCGCGGACGCGATGATGAGTCTGCGCGACGAACCTAACGTGGTGGACATCCGCACCGTCGGCATCACGGCGGGCATCGAGCTCGCCCCCAACGAAAACGGGCCGGGCGACCGCGGCTTTGCGGCCCTGAGATCCGCCTTCCACGATTACGATCTGATGATGCGCGTCGCAGGCGACACGCTGGCACTTACCCCGCCGTTGATCGTCAGCGACGATCAGGTGGGCGAGATCGTCGAAAAGACCGCCAAGGTGATTCGCGCCGTCGCCTGAACCATCGGCCCGATTTTCGGCGGACAACTTCAGAAAGACCCATCCGCCGAATCAGCAATAATGGTAGTGCGGGGGACTGGAAGCGCCGCAGATCGCTCCACGCCGGAAGCATTTACGCCAGATGATTCGTATTTCCACGATTTTCATTGCTCTCTGCATGGTGCTGGTCTCCACCTCGGTGGGTATCGTGCTCTACACGATTACGGGCCTGCGCGCGTCGGAGTCAGCCATCGTAGCGCTGACCGTCCTGGCATTCCTCATCCTCTACAATGCAGTGTCCATGCGGTTACGCGACGGCAACAACGCCGAAGGCCAGATCGCGGACCTGTCGCAGGGCGTCGCTGACCTTGCCCGCCAGATCTCCGATTTCGGGCGCCGCCTCGCGGCAGCCGAAAGCAAGATTGCCTCGGCGAATTCCGGTGGTTCGGACCGAGTTCAATCCGGCCTTCAATCCGCGCTTGGTGAAATCAACGAGCTCGGCGGACTGGTCAAGCAGCTCGCCGCCACGGTCGCCGCCCATGACGACATGCTGACCGACTTGCCATCAGCCGCTTCCGCGCCCGCATTCGAACCGGTGGCACCGGAGAGACCCGTCCACCGTGAGCCCCTCGCGAGGGCGATTGCACCGGCATTGCCTCGGACGGCCATCAATTCGGCACGGACTGACACCGACCTACAGATCCTGGCCATCCAAAACGCCATCGAGACCGGCAGCATCGATACCTTCCTGCAACCGATCGTTACGCTTCCGCAGCGCAAGATACGCTACTACGAAGCGATGACGCGGCTGCGCAATGCCCGTGGCGCATACCTCGCAGCCGGCGAGTTCATTCCAGCCGCCGAAGCTGTGGGCTTGATGGGGCAACTGGACAACACGATCTTGCTCCGCTGCATGCAAGTTCTGCAGCGGCTTCAATCGCGCAACAAGGAGGCCGGCCTGTTCTGCAACGTCGCCTTGGCGACGCTCGGAAACCCCACCACATTCGCGCAGTACCTCGACATTCTCGAAGCCAATCGTGCGTTGGCCTCCTCGCTGATTCTCGAATTCAAGCACGATACGCTGCGCGCTCTGGACATCACCGGAAGCAAACGCCTGGCCGCGATGACGCAGCTCGGCTACAGGTTCTCGGTCGACCATGTAGCGAACCTGCGAATTGAACCGCGCGAACTGGCCGACCGCGGCGTCCGCTTCATCAAGGTGCCCGCCTCGCTCTTGCTGGACCAGAAACAAACCTCGACCTCCGATATCCATCCGGCCGACATATCCGATCTGCTGGGACGCTTCGGCATCGACCTGATCGCAGAGCGGATCGAAGAAGAAGCGGCGGTCGTCGATTTGCTCGACTACAATGTTCGCTTTGGCCAGGGTTTCCTATTCGCCGCGCCGCGGCCGCTACGCCAGGATGCGGCGGAGGACACAGCTGACAAGGCAAAGTCGCGCGCCAACAGCGCAGCCAGACCGGGTGAAGTGGGAGCCGTGAAAACTGACGCGATCAAGCCCGAACGTTCGTCTCGCGTGACCGGCAACGCTGCCCTGGCACGTCGCGCTGGCGGCGCTGCCTGAAAGCATCCGACTGAATGACCGCCCTTCGTTTTATCGATCATCTGCGCGAGCCCGCCGCCGAAAGGGATGTCGTGCTCTGCGACGTCTGGGGCGTCGTCCACAACGGTGTCATGTCGTTTTCCGAGGCCTGCTCCGCGCTGAAAACCTTCCGCAGCCGGGGCGGCACCGTCATTTTTATCACCAATGCGCCGCGCCCGGCCGACGCAGTGCAGCGGCAGTTGCGCAAGTTCGGGGTTCCGGACGATGCTTACGATGGCATTGCTTCCTCCGGCGACCTGACGCGCAACTTCGTCGCAGAGCATCCGGCCAAGGCGATTTTCTGGCTGGGGCCTGAGCGCGACAGCGCGATCCACCAAGGCCTCGATCCGGTATTCGCGCCGATCGAGCACGCCGATTACATCGTCTGTACCGGCCCCTTCGACGACGAGACCGAAACCGCGGAGGACTATCGTGCCCTTATGATGCAGGCGCGCGAGCGCAAGCTGCCGCTGATTTGCGCCAATCCCGATATTGTCGTTCAAAGTGGCGACCGGTTGCTTTATTGCGCCGGCGCCATCGCAGAACTTTATCGCGAACTCGGTGGCGAGGTGGTCTTCTACGGCAAACCGCACCGGCCGATCTACGAGCGCGCCATGGCCTTGGCGCGAGAGCAGCGCGGCAAAGACACGCCGTTAAACCGGGTGCTGGCCATTGGCGATTCCGTACGCACCGACCTCATGGGCGCGCACGCCTTCGGCATCGACCTGCTGTTTCTGACGCGCGGCATCCATTCCGAGCAATTCGCCGGCATCGACCAGCTCGATCCGGCCTCGGTCAAGGAACTGTTCGGCCATCCGCCTCTGGCGCTGATGCGCGAGCTGAGATGGTAAACGAACAGGACGCGGCGAAGCCGCTGCGTCGCACGTATTCTGATCGCAAACCTGGGCTCGCCGGAAACGCTACGCCGGGACGTTGTCGGGAAATACCGCTTCGATCTTGTTCTTCAGCGTCGCGGCGTTGAACGGTTTGACGATGTAGTTGTTCACACCGGCCTTTTTGGCGGCGATGACGTTCTCGGTCTTGGACTCGGCCGTGATCATGATAAACGGCGTCATCGCAAGATTGGCATCGGCACGGACTTCCTTGAGCAGGTCGTAGCCGGTCATCGGCTCCATGTTCCAGTCGGAGATCACGAGACCGTACTTCTTGGTGCGCATCTTGTTCAGCGCCGCCGAACCATCGCTGGCGTCGTCGATATTCTCAAAACCAAGCTGCTTGAGCAGATTCCGGATGATGCGGATCATGGTGTTGTAATCATCCACCACCAGAACAGACATCGACAAATCAACCGCCATCTCGAGCCCCCTGCGTCAGATTTTCTATGTGCGCCGAAATCGCCAAAAGCCCGCTGAAGTGGGCCATCCTCGAAGCAAACACCGGTATTTTCCGCCGGTCACTCGCCTCGCGGGTAGTTTTGCATGATACCACCAGCCCTTAAACAGCGCGTTAACCGGCCGTCGAAAGGTGCCGCCGGACGCCAAGCCGACTTGACTTCGATCCGGCCGCAACGTCACGGTCCGCCACTGAAACCCTTCAATGAACGCGATAATGGCCTCGGGATTCACGATTATCCGCGATATCGCTCCCGCTGCCGCTATTCCTAAAGGAGGAGTGGTGGCAATAGGAAATTTCGATGGTGTACACCTCGGCCACCGCGCGGTCATCGCGGCCGCGTTCGAAATGGCCCGCTCCCGCGGAAAGCCTGCCTTCGCGGTGACCTTCGAGCCGCACCCGCGGAAGTTCTTCAGTCCGAATGCCTCGCAGTTTCGCCTGACCGACGAAACCAACAAGCTGCGGCTTTTGGCGGGCACAGGTCTCGACGGCGCCGTGGTCATGACCTTCGACGCCGCGCGGGCCGGCACGACAGCGCAAGATTTCATTCACCAAGATCTGATCGAACGCCTCGGAGTCAGCGGCATCGCCGTCGGATACGATTTCCGTTTCGGCAAGGGCCGGGTGGGATCGCCGAGCCTGCTTGTCAGCGAAGCCCCGCGCCTCGGGATCGAGGTGGACGTGCAGCCTCCTATCGACATCGACGAACGCGCGGTCTCGTCCAGCGCCGTCCGCATGGCGCTTGCGGAAGGCCGGATCGCGGACGCCACCACGATGCTCGGTGGGCCATGGTTCGTGACCGGCGAGGTGATCCACGGCGAGAAGCGAGGCCGCAGCCTCGGCTATCCCACCGCCAACATCCGCCTCGATCAGGATTGCGGCCTCAAGCATGGTATCTACGCCGTGCGCATCGGCCGCGGCAAGGGAAAGGATCACCACCGCTTGGACGGCGTCGCGAGCTTCGGCCGCCGGCCGACATTCGACAATGGCGCGCCACTGCTCGAGGTATTCGTGTTCGACTTCCAGGGCGACCTCTACGGGACCATGCTGGACGTCGCCTTCATCGGCTTCATCCGCGACGAACTGAAGTTTGATGGTGTCGAGGCGCTGGTTCATCAAATGGACGATGACGCCGCCCGTGCCAAAACCCAGCTCGCCGCCGCGCCTGATGTATTTCCGAAGCTGGGAGAGATCGGCTGAAGACCGAAAAGCAGAAGATGCTCGCGGGCGAACTGTATCGCCCCGGCGACCCGCAGATACAGGCCGAGCAAGGTGCGAACAGCGTATGGCTCGCGCGCTACAACGCGGCGATGGGGCTTCCGGAAGCCCAACGCTACGAACTGCTCACGCAGCACCTGGGCCGCGTCGGCGCAGGCGTCGTGATCCGGCCTCCGTTCTCCTGCGATTTCGGCTATAATATCTTTCTGGGCGACGGCGTATTTCTCAATTTCAACTGCGTTATCCTCGACGTGGTCCATGTTACGGTCGGTGACCGCACCCAGATCGGTCCAGCGACCCAGATCTATGCCGCCGACCATCCCCGTGACGCTCAGACAAGGCACGAAGGGCTCGAGTTCGGCAGGCCTGTTCGAATTGGCTCCGATGTCTGGATCGGCGGAGGCGCGATCATCCTTCCCGGCGTCGCTATCGGCGACGGGGCGGTGATAGGCGCGGGCAGCGTGGTGACGCGGGATGTCGCAGCAGGCGTCACGGTGGCGGGAAATCCTGCGCGTCGCCTCCGGAGCGGAAGTTGAATCACGACCCAGCGCTTTGCCATTCCCTCGGCTGACTGCTATGGACAGTCCCATGTTTGCGCGGCGCACCATTATAAGCATTAGCAGCCCGGCTTTCGCCTGAGCTTCGCTCGGCGCAAGACCGGGACCACCCCACTTTCCGCGCCATTCAGCCAAAGCCAGAAGCCTAGCCATATGTCCGACAAGTCGCAGAAATCCGCCGCGAAAGCCGACGCCCCCGATTACGCCAAAACCCTCTTTTTGCCGCAGACGGAATTTCCGATGCGCGCGGGGTTGCCGCAGCGCGAACCGGAAATCCTGAAGCGCTGGAAAGACATCGATCTTTACGGACAGCTCCGCAAGACCGCGAAGGACCGCGCGAAATTCGTGCTGCACGATGGCCCGCCCTATGCCAATGGCAACATCCATATCGGCCACGCGCTCAATAAGATCCTGAAGGACGTGGTGACCCGAAGCCAGCAGATGCTGGGGTATGATTCCAACTACGTGCCGGGATGGGACTGCCACGGCCTGCCGATCGAATGGAAGATCGAGGAGGAGAACTACCGCTCCAAGGGCAAGACGAAGCCGAACTTCAAGGACCCCGCAGCGATGGTGGCGTTTCGCAAGGAATGCCGTGCCTATGCGGAGAACTGGCTGAATGTGCAGCGCGAACAGTTCAAGCGTCTCGGCATTATCGGCGACTGGGATCATCCCTACGCCACCATGACCTATCCGGCCGAGGCGCAGATCGCGCGCGAACTGATGAAGTTCGCCGCTAATGGCACACTCTATCGCGGCTCCAAGCCGGTGATGTGGAGCGTGGTGGAGAAAACGGCGCTGGCGGAAGCCGAGGTCGAGTATGAGGACCACACCAGCGATACGGTGTGGGTGAAGTTTCCGGTGACCTCGCCGGCGCACGGCGCGCTGGCGCAGGCGAGCGTGGTGATCTGGACCACGACGCCGTGGACGCTACCGGGCAACCGCGCCATCAGCTTCTCGAACAAGATCGCCTATGGTCTTTACAAGGTCACCGATGCACCTGCCGACAACTGGGCGAAGGCCGGTGATCTTCTAATCCTCGCGGATAAACTTGCCGAGGACGTGTTCAAACAGGCGCGCGTTACCGCCTTCGAGAAGATTCGCGACATTCCCGCCGACACGTTAGATGCGGTGGAGTGCGCGCATCCGCTGAAAAGCTTTTCCGGCGGCTACGAATTCATCGTGCCGCTGCTGGAAGGCGATCACGTCACCGACGACACCGGCACCGGCTTCGTCCACACCGCGCCTAGCCACGGTCGTGAGGATTTCGACATCTGGACTCACAACGCGCGCGAGCTTGAGGCGCGCGGAATCATTTCGACAATTCCTTATACCGTCGACGAGAACGGCGCGCTGACCGCGCAGGCCCCGGGCTTCGAAGGTAAACGCGTCATCGACGACAAGGGCAACAAGGGCGACGCCAACGAAGCGGTCATCAAGGCGCTGGTCGAACGCGGCATGCTGCTCGCCCGTGGCCGTTTGAAACATCAATATCCGCATTCGTGGCGCTCGAAGAAGCCGGTGATCTTCCGCAACACGCCGCAGTGGTTCATCGCAATGGATCGGGACATCGCTGATGACGGCAAGGCGAAGCCCGGCGACACGTTGCGCGCCCGCGCATTGCAAGCAATCAGCGTCACCCAATGGGTACCGCCAGCCGGGCAGAACCGCATCACCGGCATGATCGCCAACCGCCCAGATTGGGTGATCTCGCGCCAGCGCGCCTGGGGCGTGCCGATCGCGGTGTTCGTGCGCGAGACGGGCGATGGCTCCGCCGAAATCCTGATCGACGACGCCGTCAACCAGCGCATCACCGACGCCTTCGAAACGGAAGGCGCGGATGCCTGGTACGCCGATGGCGCGCGAGAGCGTTTTCTGGGATCGCGCTCCAACGAGGACTGGCGCAAGGTCGACGACATTCTCGACGTCTGGTTCGACTCCGGCTCGACGCACGCTTTCGTGCTGGAAGACCCCCTGCACTTCCCCGGCCTCAAAGACATCAAACGCAAGGCCGACGGCGGCCAGGATACCGTGATGTATCTGGAAGGCAGCGACCAGCATCGCGGCTGGTTTCACTCATCGCTCTTGGAAAGCTGCGGCACCCGCGGCCGCGCGCCTTACGATGTGGTGCTAACCCACGGCTTCACGCTCGACGAGAACGGCCGGAAGATGTCGAAGTCTCTCGGCAACACCGTCGATCCTCAGAAAGTCATCAAGGACTCGGGCGCCGACATCCTGCGGCTGTGGGTCTGCGCAACGGATTATGCCGACGATCAGCGCATCGGTCCGGAAATTCTCAAGAACACCATTGAGACCTATCGCAAGCTGCGTAACACCATTCGCTGGATGCTCGGCACGCTGCATCATTTCAATCGCGGCGAGGCCGTTGCGATCTCCGACATGCCCGAACTCGAGCGCTTGATGCTGCACCAACTTGCAGAACAGAGCGCGGTGGTGCGCAAGGCCTATGCGGAATTCGACTACAAGACGGTGGTCGCAAGTCTCGCGGCTTTCATGAACACCGAACTGTCGGCGTTCTATTTCGATATCCGAAAGGATACGCTTTACTGCGAACCGCCGTCGTCGACGGCGCGCAAGGCCGCGCTGACCGTGATCGACAAACTTTGCGATTCAATCCTGAAATGGCTGGCCCCGGTGCTCTCGTTCACGACCGAAGAGGCGTGGCGGCTCTATCGGCCGGATGCAGAACCGTCGGTGCATCTGACGCTGTTCCCGGAGAGCTTCGACAACTTTCGCGACGACGCCCTGGCTGTGAAATGGGAGACCATCCGCGCGGTGCGCAGCGTCGTCACCGGCGCGCTGGAGCTTGAGCGTGCCGCCAAGCGGATCGGCTCCTCGCTCGAAGCCTCGCCGATTGTCTATGTCGCCGACCGCGCGATGCTTGGCGTGTTGTTCGACGTCGATCTTGCAGAGGTCTGCATCACTTCAAATTTTGAAGTGCGCGAGGGTAACGCCCCGGCCGACGCGTTCCGTTTGCCGAGCGTCCCTGGCGTGGCCGTGGTGATCGAGAAAGCTGCCGGGGCCAAGTGCGCCCGATCGTGGAAGATCCTGCCGACCGTCGGCAGCGACAGGGAGTATCCCGACGTATCGCCACGCGACGCGCAGGCGCTGCGGGAATGGAAGGCGCTGGGAGTAACTGTGTGACGCCGGCAGTTCGCTCCGGCATCATTGCGGCCATCGCGGCGCTGATTGCGGATCAGGCGTCCAAGCTCTGGCTTCTGTTTGCGTTTGATATCGGCCGCCGTGGCGCCGTCAGCGTCACGCCGTTCTTCGACCTCGTGCTGGCCTGGAACACCGGCATCAGCTATGGCTGGTTCCAAACTGAAAGTCCGACGGCTGCCGCTATTCTGCTCGCGATCAAGGCTGTCGCAGTAGTCCTGCTGGCGGTCTGGATGGCGCGGTCGCATACCCGCACGGCGACAATTGGCCTCGGCCTTATTATCGGCGGAGCTATCGGCAACGCCATCGACCGGTTCGCCTATGGCGCGGTGGTGGATTTCGCCCTGTTTCACGTCCAGATCGCAGGTAAAACCTATAACTGGTACGTATTCAACCTTGCTGATGTGGCGATCGTTGTCGGGGTGATAGCCCTGTTGTATGATTCTTTCCTCGGGACTTCCGCCGCAAAAGCGCCCTGATCACGGACGATAGGGCTTACTCGGGGTGATAGCGGCTTTTGCTGCGATCCGCTGAAAAGCTGAACAGGATGAACGTGATGCGCAACACCGAACGAAACGGTTGGGACGTGCTCGGGGCCACGGCAACACTGCTGCGCGGCGTTCGTCTGGCCGCGGTCGCCACGGGCGTTGCCGTCGTGCTGTCGGCGGGCATGGCCCGTGCCCAGGACGATGAAAACGCCAGCTTCGAAGACAAAATCATCACGAAAATCATGCACGGCCTCGGCGCCACCAATATGGAAAACTCAAGCATCGAGTATCGTGAGCGGTCGCCGCTGGTGATTCCACCCAGCACCGAATTGCCGCAGCCCGGCTCGGGCGTGGCTGAAGCCAGGGACCCGAACTGGCCCAAGGACCCCGACGTTGAGCGTCGCAAGGAGGCGGCCGCCGCCAAGAAAGACCGCAAGCCATCGCCTTGGCAAGGCGGACAATCGGAAGGCGGACATTCGATTCTGCCGAGCAAGCTCGCGACGAATGGTTCGGCGGTCACCGCCACACAACAGGCTGAGACGCGTCACTTGGGCACGGCGGATAATGTGAATCCATCACTCAGCCCCACGCAACTTGGCTTCGCGAGCAAGTTCAGCAATCTATTCGGCGGCAACAAAACGGAGACTGCCCCGTTCACGGGCGAGCCTGATCGTGAAAAACTGACGCAACCGCCGGCGGGCTATCAGACTCCATCGCCGAACTTCGCTTACGGCACCGGACCCAAGGAAGCTCTCGGCAACACCTATATCGACGTCAACAGCGGCAAAGAACGGACTTACTAACCGACCGCGGCGGGAAGCGGATCACGCGACCAGACGGCCCACGTCTTCCTGCCGGATCGCAGAACATGATGCAGGCAGTCTTCGGCGTTAGGCAGGAGCGGACGACACTCCACCGGAATAACCACATTCGCTGCCGTAGTCCGATCCCGACATCGTCCGATCCTGACATTGCATTTCGTTTAAGCGAGCCTTGCCTTCTTACGAATGTCAGAATCGAAGGACCGCTAGTAATGCACGTCGCCCGTGGAGTTTGAATCGATATCGCGTCCAAGACGCGCGGCTCGCGGGGCGCGAATGTCAATTTCCCTCCCACCAAAGCGTCCCTTTTGATGGGATCTGAAGCGATATCCCCGTTTTCGATTTGACGTGTTTCCCCATGCCAACCATATGCACTTCGTAAAACGCTCCAGCAAAGGATTGACGATAACGTGATCTCTCAGACAAATCGCCGGAGATGCGCCATGATGGCAGCGCGACGAGCGGCCATCCCCGCTTTCGCGGCACTGGCGGTGTGCCTTGCGGTCCTTCTGGCCGTGCCAGCAGCAATGGCGCAGACCGTCACCTCCCAACCTCCCATCACGTTTACCCTGGCCAACGGGCTCGCGGTCGTCATCATTCCCGATCACCGGACGCCGGTGGTCACTCAGATGATCTGGTACAAGGTCGGGTCGGCGGACGAAACGCCCGGTAAATCCGGACTCGCACATTTCCTCGAGCATCTGATGTTCAAGGGCACCGCCAAATATCCGGCCGGCGAGTTTTCCCAGACCGTGCTGCGCGTTGGCGGCGAGGAGAATGCTTTCACCAACTTCGATTACACCGGCTACTATCAGCGCGTAACCCGCGATCAACTCGCGACCATGATGGCGTTCGAGGCCGACCGCATGACCGGCCTGGTGCTGAAGGATGAAAACGTGCTGCCTGAGCGCGACGTCGTGCTCGAGGAATACAACATGCGCGTCGCTAACAATCCGGACGCGCGGCTCACCGAACAGATCATGGCCGCGCTGTATCTCAACCATCCGTATGGCCGCCCCGTGATCGGCTGGCGTCATGAAATCGAGAAGCTCACCCGCGAGGATGCGCTTGCCTTTTACAAACGATTTTATGCCCCGAACAATGCAACGCTGGTGATCGCGGGCGACGTGGACGCGCAGAAGATTCGTCCTGAAATCGAAAAGACGTTTGGCCATGTGCCGCCGCAGCCCGCTATTCCGAGCGCTCGTATCCGCCCGCAGGAGCCGCTGCCGGTCGCGCCGCGGACGGTCACGCTTGCGGACACTCGCGTCGAGCAGCCGATGCTGCGGCGGTATTACCTCGTGCCCTCCGTGACCACCGCTGCGGCGGGAGAAAGTCCCGCGCTGGATGTGCTTGCGCAATTGATCGGCGACGGTAGCAACGCCTATCTCTACCGCGCGCTCGTTGTCGACAAACAGCTGGCCGTCGCCACCAACGCGACCTACCAGGGCACCGCGCTCGATCCGGGTCAGTTCTCGATCGCGGTGGCGCCGAAACCGGGCACCGGTTTTGCTGAGGTCGAGCAGGCCATCGATGCCGTGATCGCAAATCTCATCAAAAACCCGATCCCCGCGGAGGACCTCGAGCGCGTCAAGACTCAGTTGATCGCGCAGGCCGTCTACGCTCAGGACAGTCAAACGACACTGGCACGCTGGTACGGCACGGGCATAACCATCGGATTGAGCGTCGACGAGATCAGGAACTGGCCGGACCGCATCCGTGCGGTGACCGCCGCGCAGGTTCGGGACGTCGCGCAGAAGTGGCTGGTAAAAACGCGCTCGGTCACCGGTTACCTCATCAAGGACTCGACGCCGGCGCACGAGGAGAAACGATCGTGAGACGCCCCCGGACAAGAGCGGGGCGCAGCCTGCTCGTCACCGTATGTTTCGCATTGATCTGCTTTGCTGCTGGTCCCTCGTTCGCCGGGACGAAAATCCAGCATCTGGTGACGCCGGGAGGTATCGAGGCCTGGTTCGTTCAGGACGCCACCGTACCTCTGGTGGCAATGGAATATGCGTTCTCTGGCGGCTCGGCGCAGGACCCGCCCGACAAGCCGGGCGTCGGCCACATGGTTGCCAGCCTGCTCGACGAGGGCGCCGGGGATCTCCCCTCCAAGACCTTTCGTGAACAGCTCGATCGCCGCGCCATCGAGCTCAGCTTTACGATCCAGCGCGACGAGCTCCGCGGCTCATTGCGAATGCTCAAGGAACACAGTGGCGAAGCATTTGGCCTGCTGCGGCTCGCTTTAACCTCGCCGCGCTTTGACGCTGATGACGTCGAGCGCATCGGTGCGCAGGTTCTGTCCCACCTGCGCCACAACTCAACCAATCCGAATGCACTTGCCGGCCTCAACTTTTCCAAGCTCGCATTCGGCGGTCATCCCTACGGTCATCCCTCGCACGGTACGCTCGAAAGCATTCCAACGATCAAGACCGACGATCTCAGAAATTACGTGCGGCGGGTGCTGGCGAGAGACAAGCTGAAGATCGCGGTGGTGGGCGACATCGAGCCGGCGACTCTTGCAAAGATGCTGGATCAAACTTTCGGAGGTCTACCGGCGAAGGGCGATCTCACACCCGTTCCTGACATCCTCGCCGCAAAGCCGCCGCAAAGTGCATTCGTTCCGCTCGACGTACCGCAAACCGTGGTCATGTTCGGAGGCCCCGGCGTCAAGCGTGACGACCCCGATTTCATGGCAGCCTACATTGATAACCACATTCTCGGCGGCGGCTCGCTGTCGTCGCGGCTGTATCGCGAGGTGCGCGAAAAGCGCGGCCTCGCCTATTCCATCTCGGAATCTCTTTTGTGGATGGACCATTCAGCGCTGTTCGCGGGCACCACCGGGACCCGCGCGGACCGCGCCGGCGAGAGCATCGAGGCCGTTAATAAGGAAATCCAGCGCTTTGCCGACAACGGACCGACGCCGAAGGAGCTCGACGAAGCCAAATCCTATCTGAAAGGATCGCAGATGCTGGAGCTCGATACCTCTTCGAAGCTCGCTACGGGTCTGTTGCAATATCAGACGGATAAACTGCCGATCGACTACATTGAGAAGCGCAATTCCATCGTCGATGCCGTCACCCTCGACCAGGCGAGAGCAGTCGCGAAGAGGCTGTGGGGACAGGGGCTTCTCACCGTGATCGTGGGACGCTCACCTCAGACGGAAGCGCAACCCGCAGCGGCGCAGCCGACTGCAGCTCAGCCCGCGCCTCAACCTGCCGCGCATTGACGGCGCAGGCAGGCAACAAACGAGGTATGGTGCCGCTGCCTGATTCCTGCCGTCGGACAGGCGAATCCAGGTGAGTGCCATGCTGCGGATCACCCGCAATATCGCCATCGACGAAAACGACGTTGAGATCAGCTTCATTCGCGCTTCTGGCCCTGGCGGCCAAAACGTCAACAAGCTCTCGACTGCGGCGCAGTTGCGCTACGACACTCGCCGCTTGGCGCTCGACCCAGACATCGCCGCGCGGCTCGTCCGGCTCGCCGGGCAGCGTCTGACCAAGGATGGCGTGATCGTGATCCATGCCCAACGCTTTCGGACCCAGGAACGAAACCGCGCGGACGCCACCGACCGCCTGATCGAATTGCTGCGCGAGGCTGCGATTCGGCCGACCCCGCGCCGCGCTACCAAGCCGACTCTCGGCTCGAAGCAACGCCGGCTTGAGAGCAAGAAGCGCCGCGGCGATGTGAAGGCGAGACGTGGACGGACGTCTTCCGAGGACTAATCTCGCGCAGACGTGCCGCCGATCCCATGGGGCGAGAAGCGAAGCATCGCGCGTTGCACGCGACCGCCGCGCTCCGAACGCAGACCCTAAATCAACCCGGGACATCCGGATTTGCCCCCATGCAATCGGCGCGGCGAACGCCTAAACTCGCCCGCAGCCAGAACCGAGCCGCACCATGCCCGTCCGCCAGCTTCCCGAGACTGTCGTCAACCGCATCGCCGCAGGCGAAGTGGTCGAGCGTCCGGCTAGCGTCGTCAAGGAGCTGGTTGAGAACGCGATTGACGCCGGCGCGGCCCGCATCGACGTCTTCACCGACGGCGGCGGGAAGCGACGGATCGGCGTCACCGACGACGGCGCTGGCATGGCGAAGGGCGACCTCGCGCTGGCGGTCAATCGCCATGCCACCTCGAAACTGGAAGACGAGGATTTGCTGCGCATCCATACGCTGGGCTTTCGTGGCGAGGCGCTGCCGTCAATCGGAGCGGTAGCCAGGCTCTGCATCACCACACGCGACGCCCGCGAGCCGCATGCGTGGTCGCTCACCGTCGAAGGTGGACGAAAATCCGCGATCACGCCGGCCGCACTGACGCAAGGCACGCGCGTTGAAGTCGCCGATCTCTTTTATGCCACACCCGCGCGGCTTAAATTCCTCAAGACCGATCGGACGGAAGCCGAGGCGATCCGCGAGGTGGTGCGGCGGCTGGCAATGGCGCGGCCTGATATCGGTTTTACCCTCGCAGGCGAAGGGCGTGCGCCAGCGACCTGGACGGCGGCGCTGCCGGGAGCGGCGGGACGGTTGACGCGACTAGGCGACATTCTCGGCGGAGACTTCCGTTCCGCTGCCATCGCGGTGCGCGCCGAACGCGAGCGCGTAATCGTCGAGGGGTTCGCTGCCGCGCCGTCGCTGACCCGCGCGAATGCGCTCGGCCAGTATCTGTTCGTCAACGGCCGTCCGGTGCGTGACAAGCTGATTCTGGGCGCGGTGCGCGCGGCCTATTCCGATTACCTGCCGCGCGACCGTCATCCGGTGGTGGCGTTGTTTGTCACAACGGACCCGCAAGAGGTCGACGCCAATGTCCATCCCGCGAAGACGGAAGTGCGATTCCGAAATGCCGGACTGGTGCGCGCGCTGATCGTGCATGCGCTGAAGGAAGGTCTGGCGCGCGAAGGACGGCGCACGGCCGCGAACAGCGACGGCGCGGTACTCACGGCTTTTCGTCCCGCGACGTCCCCGCGCCCTGCCGATTGGGATTGGCGGCGATCGCCTGCCTCGCCTGCCGGAGCGCGGCCATGGATGGGCGGACCGCCTGCGACCGCCTTCGCCGAGGCTGGCCAAACCGCGTTTGATGTGGGCGCGCCCAGCGCGGACGTGCGCTTTGACGCTCATCTTCCGATGGATCTGATCGATCGGCCGCTCGGCGCGGCGCGCACCCAGATTCACGAAACTTATATCGTGTCGCAAACCCGCGACGGCCTGATCGTCGTGGACCAGCATGCCGCGCACGAACGCATCGTTTACGAGCGGCTGAAGGCAGCGCTGGAGCGGGACGGCGTGCAGCGACAGATCCTTCTCATTCCCGATATCATCGAACTGGATGAGGCGACCGTCGAAAAGCTTACCGACCGTGCAACTGAGCTGAAAAAATTCGGGCTCGCCATCGAGTCCTTCGGACCCGGCGCGGTTGCCGTGCGCGAGACGCCGTCGCTGCTCGGCAAGACCAAATGCGGCCGCGTTGCTGCGCGATCTCGCCGAACACATGGCGGAATGGGATGAGACGCTTCCACTTGAACGGCGGCTGATGCATGTCGCGGCCACGATGGCCTGTCACGGTTCGGTGCGCGCTGGACGAATCCTCAAGCCGGAAGAAATGAACGCGCTGCTGCGCGAGATGGAGGCCACGCCAAATTCAGGTCAGTGCAACCACGGCCGCCCGACCTATGTGGAGCTGAAGCTCGCCGATATCGAGAAGCTTTTCGGGCGGCGATAAGAATATAGCGATGCGGCGGGCGGACTGCACACTCAACCAAGCCTGCGCTTCGGGCAACAGTCATGTGCTCCGCAGGAACACGAACTCGGTGTCGTCATAGGCGCGCCGCTCGAGTTGCTCAAATCCCTCTGGCGCGGCGAAGCCCGCGGCCTTGGCCTCCTCGACAACGAGCAGCGCCTTGTCGGTCAGCCAGCCTCCATCGCGCAACGAGACGAGCGCCTTGTCGGCAAGCTGCATCCTGTACGGGGGATCGAGAAACACCAGCGAGAACGGTGTGAGGGGATGCGCAGGCCCGAGATTGGTCGCATCGCGGCGATAGACCTTCGTCACGCCACCGAGCCCGAGCGCCTCGACGTTGTTGCGGAGCAGCGCGCGCGCCTCGGCGCCGTTATCGACGAACAGCGTGAACTTCGCTCCTCGCGACGCCGCTTCGATGCCGATCGCACCGGTGCCCGCAAACAGATCAAGCACGCGCGCATCCGCGACCGGATCGTCATAGGCATGAACGAGGATGTTGAACAGCGACTCACGCAGCCGATCGGCCGTTGGCCGGATCTGTTGTGTTGATGGCGATGCGAGATTGCGGCCTTTCAGCCGCCCGCCGACGACGCGCATCGATCAGTCCCGCGGCGTCAGATCGCGCTTGCCGTGATAGCCGCGCTTCGGCCGGCGAGGCGGACCGTAGCCATTGGCCTCAGATTCGTTGCGCGCCCGCGCCTCATCGCTGCCGGTCCGCTGCACCACGACGCTGCGGCCCTTGCGATCCGCGATCACCGCGCGCTTGGTTCTTGCCTTGTTGTCTTTCTTGCTGCGCAACGGTGTACCGTCGCGGCCGAGCTTTGGTTCGGTGTCGGCTTCGGCGGCCGCGCCTGCGAAATTCGCGTTGGCGAGCGCGGCAATCTTCTCACCAAGCTGTTCACGCAGCACGCGGGTCTTGACCTCCTCCACCTCACCTTCCGCGATCTCGGCAAGCTGGAACGGCCCGTAGGAGATGCGGATCAGCCGGTTCACTTCAAGCCCGAGATGCGCCATCACATTGCGCACTTCACGATTCTTGCCCTCGCGGATCGCAAAAGTCAGCCACACGTTGGCGCCCTGATCGCGTTCCAGCGTGGCGTCGATCGAACCATACTTGACGCCATCGACCTCGACGCCGTTTTTCAACTGATCAAGCTGAGCCTGCGTCACCTCACCATGGGCGCGAACACGATAGCGCCGCAGCCAGCCAGTGTCGGGCAGTTCCAACGCGCGTGCCAGGCCGCCGTCGTTTGTCAGCAGTAGCAGTCCTTCGGTGTTGAAATCGAGCCGGCCAACACTGATCAGACGCGGCAAACCTTCGGGCAGGTTGTCGAATACGGTCGGCCGACCTTCGGGATCGGCGTGGGTCGTCATTAGTCCGCGCGGCTTGTGATACAAGAACAGCCGCGTGCGCTCGCGCTCCGGCAACGGCTGGCCATCAACCGTGATGACGTCGCGCGAGGTCACATCAAGCGCTGGCGAATTGATGACGCGGCCGTTGACGGCGACGCGACCTTGCGTGACCCATTCCTCAGCGTCGCGGCGCGAGGCGAGGCCCGCGCGCGAGATCACTTTGGCGATGCGTTCGCCGGCTTTCTTTGGCTTTGGCTCGGGCCGTGTACCGCGCCGGTCGTCGTCAGGCTTGCGTTCACGATAGGCGCCGCGTCCCCCGAACGCCGGACGTTTTGCGAAAACCTTGCTGTCGTCCTCATTGTCACGACGCGGGCGATCGTCGCGATCACTGCGACGGGGACGATCCTCGCCATCGTCGCGGCGTGGCCGCTCCTGCCAGGCATTGCGGGCACCACGAGGACGGTCGCCGTCGGGACGATCCTGTCGCGGGCGATCGAAGCGCGGACGATCATCGGAGTAGCGATCATAACGCGGACGATCGCCTTGAGGACGGTCAAACTTGCGAGGACCGCGATCGGCACCCGCAGCGCGCTCAGGGCGATCCTCGCGTGGTTTCGAAAATCGTGGACGCCCTGCGCCGCCGCGATCATCGCGCGGGCCGGCGTCGCGCTTCTGCCACGGCTTTTCGTCACCCCTGTCGCGGCCCTCACGGTCACCAAACTCTTTGCGCGGTCCACGCGAGCCGCGGTCGGGTGTCCCGCGTGAAAACTTCTTGTCGCCGAAGGGGCGATCTCCGCGCGGCGTATACGGACGTTTCTCGCCGCCACCCTCGCGCGGCGGACGCGCGCTATAAGGCCGATCACCTTGCGGCCGCGCACGCTGCGGACGGTCGCCGTCTTTCCGAAAACCCTCGCCGCGTGGGGTGTAGGGACGCTTCTCGCCAAATTTCTTATCGGCAAAACGGCCTGCAGGACGTGTGTCGCCACTGTCACGCGCGCGATCGTCACGTTTGAAGGCTGAGCGCTCGCCGCGAGGTGAATCCCCGCGCGGCGTGTAGGAACGCTTCGCGCCGCCGTCGTCGCGATTGAACCGAGGCCGCGCGGTCTCACCATCCTCACGCTTGCCCGCGCCCGCATACGGCTTCCTGGCATAGGACTTCTTGCCAGAAGGCTTCGCGCCATCGGATTTGCCGGCATAGGGCCGCTTGTCACCTTCGCCTCTGTCGGACTTGCCAGCCAAGCCGCGCTTGGCGAGCTTCTTTTCCGGACCGCGCGCCACGCCGGATCGGCTCTTGGGCTTGTCCTTGCCGCCGGAGGGCCGATCACGCCGGCCGCGCGGGCGCGCATTGTCTTTATCGTTATCGCGGGGCATGAATGATCTCGCTACGGGCACAAGGTCCGACTGAGTGAGAGCGCCTCTTAACAGGGTTCGCGGCGGGATACGAGGCATGACCGCACCATCTTTCATGGACATGGCGCTCGGAGCCGCCGAAAAGGCGGGCAAAGCAGGGGAAGTGCCGATCGGCTGCGTGATCGTGCGGGGAAATGAAGTCATTGCATCGGCAGGAAACCGCACCCTGATCGATCGCGACCCCACCGCCCATGCCGAAGTTCTGGCCCTCCGGGCCGCCGCGCGCATTCTCGGCAGCGAACGACTGACGGACTGCGATCTCTATGTGACGCTGGAACCCTGCACGATGTGCGCGGCGGCGATCTCGTTCGCGCGGATTCGGCGACTCTATTACGGCGCAGGAGACCCCAAAGGCGGCGCGGTGGAGTCCGGCGTGCGATTCTTTGCCGCGCCGACCTGCCATCATCGGCCGGAGGTGTATCCGTCCGTCGGCGAAAACCAGGCGGCGGCGCTGCTGCGGGATTTCTTCAAGGCGCGGCGGTAAAGATTCGCATCTATCAGCCCCTCTCCCGCGCCACCGCCCGAAGGCCGATGTCACGGCGGCAGAAACCCTCAGGCCATTTGATGCGATCGACCGCCTCATAAGCGTGGGCTTGCGCCTCCGCGACGGTCTTGCCTGACGCGCAGACGTTCAGGACGCGACCGCCACCCGCGAGAATCTGCCCGTCCTCTTCCCTGGTTCCTGCATGAAAAATCTCCACGCCCTCAACCTTGGCGGCATCGTCGAGTCCCTCAATGCGCGTCCCCTTCGCGTAATTGCCGGGATAACCCTTCGCCGCCATCACCACCGTCAATGCCGGATCGGGAAACCAGCGCAGATCGAAATGCTTCAACTGTCCGTCACAGACCGCGAATAGCGCCGGCACGATGTCCGACATCATCCGCAGCATCAGCACCTGGCATTCCGGATCGCCGAAACGGACGTTGTACTCGATCAGTTTCGGTCCCTGTTCCGTGATCATCAGGCCGGCAAACAGCACGCCCTTGAAAGGCGCGCCTTTTTCCCGCATGGCGCGCAATGTTGGAACGATGATCTCATCCATGGTGCGGCGGCACATCTCGGTGGTCATCACGGGCGCCGGCGAATAAGCGCCCATCCCGCCGGTGTTCGGCCCTTGGTCGCCATCGAACGCACGCTTGTGGTCCTGCGCCGTCGCCAGCGCCAGCGCGTGTTCGCCGTCGCACAGCGCGAAGAACGAAGCCTCCTCGCCACGCAGGAACTCCTCGACCACGATCTGAGCGCCGGCGGCGCCGAAGCCGCCCTCGAACATCATGTCGACCGCCGCCAGCGCCTCGTCCAGCGTCGTCGCGACCACGACACCCTTGCCGGCTGCAAGCCCGTCGGCCTTGATGACGACCGGTGCGCCCTGCGCGTGGATATAGCTCTTCGCCGCCGCGGCATCGTCGAAGCGTCCATAGGCCGCTGTCGGAATGCTGTTGGCGTTGCAGATATCCTTGGTGAAGCCCTTCGAGCTTTCGAGCTGCGCGGCGGCTTTGCAGGGGCCGAACCCCTTGATGCCCGCAGTCGCGAGATCGTCGACAATACCTGCGGCGAGTGGCGCTTCCGGACCGACCACCACCAGATCAACCTTGTTGGTCTTGCAGAACGCGATCACCGCGGCATGGTCCGCGATATCGAGCACCACGCATTCGGCCTCGCGCGCGATCCCGGCATTCCCCGGCGCGCACCAGAGTTTCGTCAGCAGCGGCGAACCGGCGATTTTCCAGGCCAGCGCATGTTCGCGGCCGCCGGAACCAAGCAGAAGAATGTTCATGAACGACCGCCGATCCAGCCTTTCGTGTGGTTTCCAAGCGGTTTAGCATGGTAATGCGGACGAGCAACAGAAGTGAGCCTGATGCCCGCAAACCCAGCACAGCTTTTGGCGAACTCGCCGGAATATACCGTCTCCGAGTTGTCCTCGGCGCTGAAACGCACCGTGGAGGACACTTACGGCCATGTGCGGGTTCGCGGTGAGATATCCGGCTTTCGCGGGCCGCACGCTTCGGGCCATTGCTATTTCGCGCTGAAGGACGAAAGCGCCAAGATCGAGGCGGTGATCTGGAAAGGTGTCCACGGCCGAATGCGGTTCAAGCCGCAGGAGGGTCTAGAAGTCATCGCCACCGGCAAGCTGACCACCTATCCGGGCTCGTCGAAATACCAGATCGTGATCGAGGCGATCGAGCCTGCCGGAATCGGCGCGCTGATGGCGCTGATGGAGGAGCGCAAGAAGAAGCTCGCGGCGGAAGGACTATTCGATGAAGCCCGCAAGCAGTTGCTTCCCTGGCTGCCTGAGGTCATTGGGGTGGTGACCTCCCCGACCGGCGCAGTGATCCGCGACATCCTGCATCGACTGGAGGATCGTTTTCCTCGCCGGGTGCTGGTATGGCCGGTGCGGGTGCAGGGCGAAGGCTCGGCGGAACAGATTGCCGCCGCCATCGACGGATTCAATGCGCTGCCGGACGGCGGACACATTCCGCGCCCCGATCTCCTGATCGTCGCGCGCGGCGGCGGCTCGCTCGAAGACCTCTGGTCGTTCAACGAGGAAATCGTGGTCCGCGCCGCAGCCGGCAGCATGATCCCGCTGATCTCGGCGGTGGGTCACGAGACCGACGTGACGCTGATCGACTTCGCCGCCGATCAGCGGGCGCCAACACCGACTGCGGCCGCCGAAATGGCAGTGCCGGTCCGGTCTGATCTGGTGGTCGAAGTCTCTAGCCTCGCGGCCCGCGCCCTCGTCGCGTGGAAACGAGGTCACGACGACCGGCGGACCGAATTGCGCTCCGCCGCCCGCGCGCTACCAGGGGCGAGCGAGCTGCTCGCCATTCCCCGCCAGAAGGTTGACAGCGCCGCGGCAGCGCTACCGCGCGCCTTGCGCGCAAGCACGAACGTGCATCATCGCCGCTTCACGCGGATTTCCGGCGGACTCACGCTGCGCGTGCTGCGCTCTCAGGTGGCCCACGCAAAACAATCCGTCGCCGCAACCAGCGCGAGGCTCTCACACTGCACGCAGGTCGGGCTGCGTCACCGCCGCGACCGCTTCGCGGGACTGGCCGTCCGGCTCAGGACGTCAAGATTCGCCAACGCCCAAGCGCAGCGCGATCGGATCACGCGCGACGACGAGCGCACCCAGCGGCTTTTCGAGCGCGCGCGACGAGCGCTCGTCACCTTGCTACAGCAGCATGAGACGCGCATGACGCATTCGGCCAAGTTGCTGGCGGCGGTCTCCTATCGGGGCGTGCTCGCGCGGGGCTTCGTGCTGGTTCGCGACGACGCCGGACGCGCCCTGCGGTCCGCAGCGGCGGTCGGTTCCGGCGCACGACTCACGCTGGAATTCGCTGACGGACAGGTGAACGCAACCTCCGACGTCAATCGAACCGCAGCGACATCATCCAGCCCAGGGTCGAGCCCCAAGAGCCAGCCCAGACCGGCATCCAGCAGGCGCGCAACCAAGCCTGCCGATCAAGGAAATCTTTTCTAAAAGGATCATTCGCCAAATTGAAGCGTGAGCGCCGGCAGCAGGCTGGTGTATGTTGCCGCATGGTCCAATATGCTACTGATGGGACCGAACTCCGAAAGGCGGCCGGATAGCAATGAAATATTGTGATCCTGGAGAGAAGCAGTGCTGAATAAATTTGGCCAATCCAGTCAGAGCGAAGCGCGTGTGCAGTATCTCGATGGCGATTTCCGGGTGATTTCGCCGGGAACCTACGTCCGTTGCGCTGTCACCGACGCTCGCATTCCACTCGACGAGCTAAAATACTGGAGTGTCGACCTGCAGGAAGCCTACGCTCTCCCGAGCGCAGTCTTGCAGCGCCATTACCCGGGCGCATTCAAGACGTCCTCATAACCATAGAACCCGCTTCTGATGGAATCAGTAGCGGACTCTATGATTTGCGTTCGACGCGTTTTCTTCACGCGAACCGGTATCCGCTTCGCTCGAAAACGCCCTATCGCCGCGCACGGTTGAGCCTGTCGGTCAGAAACGACCGCAACAACGGTTCATCGTCAAAGGCAAGCCTGACTGCGAAGGGTACGACGGTCTGCGCGAACGCGGCCAGACTTTCACTATTGCGCAGCCGCGCCAGATCTTTTTCCGTCGTCACCAACGTTAAACCATCCTGCTCGCCAGCGGCTTGTAGCTCGGCTACGTCGCGTTGCGAAAACGGATAATGATCCGCGAACGCACGCTCTGTCACCACATCGACGCCGCAGGCCCGCAGACTGCGGAAGAACCGCGAGGGATCGCCGATTCCAGCAAAGGCTAGGACACGTCTGCCGCGAAGGGCCGCAATCGAAGCGTCATCCGGAACAACCCGTGCCCGAAATACAGGTCCTCCCCGCACCTTCACACGTGCTGCAACTTCGTCCGCGGCGGCACCAATGCCGACGATCACCAGCGCATCGGTGCGGGCCAGTTGGGGCGGCAGCGGCGCCCGCAGCGGTCCGGCCGGAAAAACCTGGCCGTTACCGAGGCCGCGATCGCCATCGATCACGATCAGCGAGATATCCTTCGCGAGCGCCGGGTTCTGAAAGCCATCGTCCATCAAGATCACGCTGGCCGCCAACGCGCGGGCCGGCGCGACGCCCGCCCTCCGTTGCCGTGACACGATCACAGGGATCGTCCGTGCCATCATCAACGGCTCATCGCCGACATCGGCAGCCGCATGTCGGTGCGGATCGACGTGCACCGGGCCGTGCAGCCGTCCGCCATAGCCGCGGCTGAGCACCACCGGCGTTTCACCGAGCGAGCGGAGAATGCCAGCCAGCGCCATCACGGTCGGCGTCTTGCCCGCGCCGCCGACATGATAGTTTCCGACACAGATCACCGGCACCCCCGCGCGCAGACCCGTCCGTGTCAGCCGCCCCGCGGCGATCGCGCCGTAAAGCGCGCCAACAGGCATGAGCAACCGCGAAAGCAATGATGATTGCCTGTGCCAAAAGGCCGGCTCACGCATCGGCCGCCCGTCGTTCAAATTGCAACTGCAGAAGATATGGCTCGAGCGCGGTCAGCGTGCGATCCAGCGCCCCGCCGAGCCTTTCCACCACCTGAGTCGCGGCCGCCGCCGCGGCATCGCGGGCCGCGGAATCGTTGAGAAGGTAGCCAAACTGCTTCGTCAGCGCATCGCCGTCGTCAACCCGCCATGCGCCACCCGCGCGGTCGAGCGCGTAATAAACATCTGGGAAGTTGAAGACGTGCGGCCCATGCACAATGGATGCATTGAGCTTGACTGCCTCAATCGGATTCTGCCCGCCATGCGGCACCAGCGACCCCCCCATGAAAACGATTGGCGCCAGCCGGTAGAACAATCCCAGTTCGCCGATGGTATCGGCGATATAGATGTCCGTTCTCGCCGTCGGCAATTGTTCCAGCGAGCGCCGCGTCCCTTGCGCGCCGGACGCCACCACCATCCGGGCGATGGCCTCGCCCCGATCCGGGTGGCGTGGAACGATCACCGTCAGCAGCGATGGAAAATGATTGGCCAACGTTCGATGCGCGGTGAGCAGCATCTCTTCCTCGCCCGGATGGGTCGAGGCCGCCACCACCACCGGACGGCCGCGGGTGACGAACAGCAGTCGTTCCAGCTTGGCGTCGTCGGCCGGAGGCGCCTGTACGTCGAGCTTGAGATTGCCGGTGATGACGACGTTGCGCGCCCCGAGTGTTGTGAAACGCTCCGCGTCGATTTCGGACTGGACCAAGCAGATATCGAACCGGCTCAACAGCGCAGCGATTGTTCGGGACGCCCGCCGCCAGCGCGGGAACGAGCGGCGCGACATCCGCCCGTTGATCAGCACAATCGGTATATGGCGCCTAGCACCAGCCAGAATCAGATTGGGCCACAAGTCTGATTCGATAAAGAGCGCAAGGCCGGGTTGCCAATGATCGAGAAAACGCTCCACGAAGCGGGGCGAGTCGTAGGGGATATACTGGTGAATGATATCCGGCGGGAACCGCTTCGCGGCGACGGCCGCCGACGTGACCGTGCCCGACGTGACCAAAATGCCCATTCCGAGCGCGCGCAGCCGCTCAATCAACGCCGCTGCCGCCAGCACTTCGCCAACGCTGGCCCCGTGGATCCAGACCAGCGGGCCTCCGGGGCGGGGCTGTCGGGCGATGCCACGACGCTCATTGATGCGCGCCGGGTCTTCCTTGCCCTGTTTCAAACGCCGCTTCAGAAGAATGGGCGTCAGCGGCCCGGCAGCGGCGGACAGTCTGCGATAGAAGCGCAGCGTCGCCGGCAGGCTGGTACCCGCTTTCCGAAGTTCGTGAGACATCACAACACCCCCTTAACGAACCTCGGAAAGCAAAGGGTACCAGCAACTTTATGATTCTAGTACCGCTTTCGATTTGAAATTCCCGAAGATGACCCCGCTGCAAGGGGTGCAGGAATTTCAAATCGGCGGTACTAGATTCTGATTCAACTGTGTTGAACCAGAATCTAACCCTACCCCTTTGATTGAGCATGATCTCATCCGAAAACCGGATTCCACTTTTCGGGATCATGCTCTAGGCATGACCCGCCTCGTATTCGGGACCAGCCTCGAGTTCGGGCCGGCCGACTTTCGTGTAAGCGCGTCGCGTCGCATCGTTCAATGTCGCCTCCAGCCGCACCCTCAGCATCTCCATCATCTGCGCATCGGCGTCGGCAGGAACCGCAATCGGCTCCCCGCCAACCAAGGCGCCGCGTCCGAACGGCAGGTTAATCGTCGTGCGATCCCAGTTATTCAGGCGGATGAAGCGGCTCGTCGCCATTGCAAATGGCATGATGGTCCGCCCCGATTCACGCGCCAGCATGATAATGCCCAGACCGGCGATCCGCGAGCGCTTCGGCACATCGGCGGTCAGGGCCATGTTGTAGCCCTCCTCCAGTGCACGGACCATTTCCTTGAAGGCGCCGACGCCACCCTTGCGATTGAATGCGGAGCCGTGGTCGCCGGAGCCGCGAATGGTCTCAATCCCCAGCTTCTCCGCGGCGAGCGCGTTAAACTCGCCGTCGCGGTGACGCGAAATCAGAACTTTGCCGCGATGCTCCGCCCGCTTGATGAACGGCGTCATAAAATGCTGTCCATGCCAGAACGCGAGGATCACCGGCATCTGCGGCTCGACTATGTCGTAAACATCCTCGGGATCATAGCTGAACCTGTTGGTTCGCCAAACCAGCCATAAAAAGCCCGCGGCCAGAAGGCCTGCGAACTGCTGAAACCCGCGGGAGCGCAGCAAATTGCGAAGCAGTTTTCTCAATGGGCGGGCTTCGTATCTTGACCAGGATCGAGCAGCCGATGGAGGTGCACGATGAAATACCGCATGTGGGCGTTATCAACCGTCTGCTGCGCCTTCGCCTTCCAGACGGCATGGGCCGATGCGTAGTTCGGATAAAGGCCGACGATCTCGACCTCGTCGAGGTCCTTGAAGGTCGTATGCGCGAGATCGGTCAGTTCGCCTCCGATCACGAGATGGAGCAACTGCTGGGGCGGACTGTCTGGCTGCATTGCCCGTTGTCCTACTATGTCGCCGGCCGTCAGGCAAATACCATCAAAGTCAGCAGCCAACCTATGCCAGCGGACGATCCCGAACATGCGCGAGAATGCGCGCGTGGCGAGAATGGCCAGCCGCGACCAACACGCCGTGCGTCACCTCGGCACGATTATAGAGGATCGGCTCGCCCCCGAGCGAGGTCATTTTACCATTCGCCTCATTCACGATCAAATCGGCCGCGGCGAGATCCCAATCGTGGCTCTGGCCGCCGGCAAACGCCGCGTCGATTCTGCCGTTCGCCACGCGGCATAGTCGTAACGCCAGCGAACTGACCCTCGGACAAAGGGCGGCATCGTTCGGCCGCAGGTCCAGTTTTTCCAGAAGCGGCTTCGGCCCTGCGATTCTTGAAAAATCCAGATCGTCGCCGTGGGTCGCCCCGACCGGAAGACCGTTGCAGGTCGTGCCCTGCCCGCGCTCAGCAAGAAAAAACTCGTCCGTAGCCGGCGCGAACACAGCCGCGAGCAGCGGCGAGACATTCTCCACCAGAGCGACGCTGACGCACCATTCGTCATGGCCGGCGAGATAGCCGCGCGTGCCGTCGATCGGATCGACGATCCACACCCTCCTCTTGCCGAGCCGCAAGAGATCGTCGGCGCTTTCCTCGGACAACCAGCCGTAATCCGGAAGCGCGCGCAGCTTGCTGGCAATAAGATCATTAACGGCGATGTCCGCTTCCGAAACCGGGGACGACACTCCCTTGGTCCAGGTTCGCAGCTGGGTGCGGCGCATCGCAAGCGCCAGCAATCCCGCCTCGCGCACCGTTTCGATCAGTAAGGCGCGGTCCCGCGCTAAAATGTCGGCGCGGCCGTCGGCGCTAGTGGAGTGGATTTGACACTCGCTACTCACCTGAACCGCAATCTCCCGATACGAATGTCAAATTCAGAACCCTGCTCGAACCTTATAATTTCTAGCGGTTCTCTGACTCCAACATTCGCAAGAACGCTCACTGAAACGCGATGCGAATGTTTAGAATCGGACCCCTTAGAGCCCACCAACAGTCAACCCTTCGATGCGGACGGTCGGTGCGTTGGTGCCGTAGCGAAACGCGAGATCGTTGGCAGGTGTCAGCGATTTGAACATCTCGATCAGATGCCCGGCAATGGTGATCTCACTGACTGGATAGGTGATCTCGCCGTTCTCGATCCAGAATCCGGAAGCGCCGCGACTATAGTCGCCGGTCACGCCGTTGACGCCGGAGCCGATCAGGTCGGTAACGTAGAAACCCTGTTCGACGTCCGCGATCAATTCGCGCGGCGTCAGTTCTCCCGCCTCAAGATGCAGGTTATACGATCCCGGCGATGGCGACGATGAAACGCCACGGTGGGCGTGACCGGTCGTGGTTAGTCCAAGCTCCCGCGCGGTCGCTGAATCCAATAGCCATGACGTCAAAACGCCGTCGTCGATCACCGCGAGCTTCTTGGTCGCGACCCCTTCGGCGTCGAAGGATTGCGAGCGCAAACCACGCATCCGCAATGGATCGTCGACGATCCGGATTCCTTTCGCGAACAACTGCTGGCCAAGCCGATCTTTCAGGAAACTGGTCTTGCGCGCGATCGCCGCACCATTGGCAGCGCTCACGACATGGCCGACCAGCGAGCCCGCGACGCGAGGATCGAACACCACCGGCACCTTGCAGGTCGCAACCTTGCGCGGATTGGCGCGCGCTACCGCGCGTTCGCCCGCGCTGCGGCCGATGCTGGCCGGAGACATGAGATCAGATCCATGAAGTGCGGAACTGAAATCGTAATCGCGTTCCATGCCGGTGCCGTCGCCGACGATCGCCATCATCGAGATGCCCTGGCTCGAACGCAGATAGCTTCCGTGGAAACCGGTGCTCGTCACCAATACCATGCCGCTGATGCCGGTGGACGCCGACGCGCCGCCGGATTTGGTCACGCCCTTGACCGCAAGACCTGCCGCCTCAGCTTCGACCGCTCGGCGTTCGAGTTCCGCCGTCGACGGCATCACACGATCGAGCAGATCGAGATCGGGGAAATTTTGTGCCAGCAATGACGGGTCGGCGAGTCCGACATAGCGATCCTCGGGCGCGACGCGCGCCATCGCGACAGCGCGTTCGGCGAGCTTCGCAACATTATCGCCGCCGACATCGTTGGTCGAGACGGTGGCCTGCCGCCTGCCAACCAGCACACGCAGTCCAACGTCATCACCCTCCGACCGCTCCGATTCCTCGACGCGGCCGTCGCGAACCTCGACACCTTGTGAGACGCCCCGCACGGCAACCGCATCCGCATCATCAGCGCCTGCGCGCTTCGCCGCCTCGACCAGTCGCCCGGCGAGTTCACTGAGGGCGGATTGATCGAACAGCTCGGATACGACGGATTCCGTCGATGAATTTGGTGAAGATATCACGAATAAAATCCCGGGTCTTCGACAAGACCGGCGCGCAAGCGGGTCCGTCATGAGATGTGCTTATTCTACGCGGACTTCAAGCATTCAATGAAGCGGGTATTAAAGATTATCCGCGCCCCGGCAAGAACCCGTCAAGCATGTCGGCCAACGGTCTGTCAATCATGCGCGCGAATGGTAGGCGGGCTATTTTCGATTAACCAGCCTTTTTAAGCAAATCCGGACCGCGCTCTGGCAAGCTCTCGCCCATCGACCGGAAACATAATTCCGGCGGGGAGAGTGAAGCCGTGAGGCGTCAAACAGCAACAGGCGGGATCAATCCCGCTGGGTCGAGCCGTAGCCTGCGGCTCGACCCTCTTTCACTGCCTGTCAGTTTCGCCGCGCGCGACAGCCGAGCCGACGGCGGCATCCGGCAGATCGAACTTCATCGCGAGTGCGTGACGCTGCACCGCGCGGTGCGCGGCATGAAAATGACAATCAGCGTACGCGTCAGCGAATTCATCGGCGTCACCGTGCGCGAGACTGCCGACGGTCGAGCGCTCGTGCTGCTTCACCGCGATCCGTCGCTTGTCATTCCCCTTCTTGTGACCGAGGACGCCGATGAACGTGCCGTAGCGTGGCAAGCCTGGAGCGAGATCCTCGCGCTTCCTCAGCTTGCCGACGACAGGCGCGATCCTGCGCCACGTCGGCGACGGAGCAATACCATCAGCGGGCGACGCCCGACCTTCCTGATGCGGCGGCGCGGCGGTGATCTGCTCAACCCCGCAGCAATCTATCGGGGCGAACGCGAGATCATCGCGCGACACTAAACGTTCGAGAAAGCATCCTCGGCTGTTCGTTCTATTCGTTCACTGCAGGGCGTTAGAACCGCTTCGGGATCATGTCCCGGCTATAGCCACGCGCTGGCCAGCAACCCTGCAAACAACAACAGTCCTGCATCGCGGTTGGACTTGAAAATCCACAGGCAGAGCCGGGAGTCGCCGATCTCGATCCGGGCGATCTGCCAGGCGAGATGCGCGGCAAAGGCCGTAAGGCCGATCCATGCCGGCCACCGCGCGCCCCCGAGATGCACGGCAACGCCGATCAGGACGACGGCCAGCCCGTAGAAGATCGCCAGCGCTAAGCGCGTGCGCTCACCAAACAGCAGTGCGGTGGACTTGATACCTATGAACGCGTCGTCGTCTGCGTCCTGATGTGCATAGATCGTGTCATAGCCGATCACCCATGCGACCGTCCCCGCATACAGCGCCAGCGCGGCCGCATCGATGCGGCCCAGCACAACTGCGAATCCCATCAGTGCGCCCCAGGAGAACGCGAGGCCGAGTACGACCTGCGGCCAATAGGTAATGCGCTTCATGAAAGGATAGGCCGCAACAATGAGGAGCGAGGCAATTCCCGTTGCAATGGCAAAGTGGTTGAACTGCAGCAGCACCACCAGCCCGACCAGCGCCTGCACAACGAGAAACACGAGCGCCTGTGTCACCGTAACCTGTCCCGCCGGAATAGGGCGCGACTGCGTACGCTCCACGCGCGCATCGAGATCGCGGTCAGTAATATCGTTCCAGGTGCAGCCAGCGCCGCGCATCGCAAACGCGCCGATGAGAAACAGCGCGATCGTGAGAGGAAGCTGGCTCACATCACGGGCGAGGTGCGAAGCCAGCGCCGTCGACCATAGGCACGGTATCAACAGCAGCCACGACCCGATCGGACGGTCCAGCCGCGACAGCCTGAGATAGGGGCGCGCCCACAGCGGCGCGCGGCTATCGACCCAATTGCCGACCGAGTCCGCGACGCGCGCAGCCGCATCGCTCATCAAAATCCCGTCATCGTGTGAGAGCGTTGCCGCTCAAGGTATCGAACGTGCTGCCGCCCTTCTTCGGCGTGGTTGCCTCAGGCAATCCGCCGGATGCCGACCCCAGAGCCTCGCTGAGGCTCGGGCCGGCCGGGCCGCGCATCTGCGCCTGCTTCGCCACGTCGCAAACCTTCTGCTCCATCGTCTCGGTCGCCTTGTGGTTGTTGCGCATCTGCGTCCCGACATTATCGGGAATTCCACATCTCCGGGAATTCGTATCGATGAATTTGATCATCTTGGCTTCCGCCTGCGAATACTGCCCGATCAATTTGCAGGCTTCGTCGGGCGGCGCCTTACGGGCGCTGGCGGTCTGGATCAACTTGCCCCGTTTCTCAGCCGCCTCACGCAGCGGCATAAATTCCTTCATGCAATCTTCGCCACCGGGCGGGCCCGCCTGCTGGCGCGCAGGCGCTCCGAAACTACCCACCGGCGCTGCGCCTCCGGACGGAAATGAAGCGGGCGCGCCTGCCGTCGCAGAGGTTCCGTTGACGGGGGGAAACGGCGAGTCCTGAGGCGCAGCAGCGTTCTGCGTGGGCGCCCCGTTAACCGGCGGAAACGCCGGATCGTTGACCGTTCCGGTTGAGCTATTAGGCAATGGCGCCGGAAACGGTGTTTGACCGAGCGCGCCCGTGGTGCCGATAGCGAAAACCGCGAGCGTCAGCGGAACGATCATGCGCAGAATGATCACAGCATTCCTCCGGCAGGGTCAAACGCCCAAGCCAACCTTTACCAACAAACGACCTGCCTTGATGTCCGATTTGTACGATCGCGGCCGATTCCTAACAACCCGACGAATTGGGCGAGAGCGCGACGCTTGGTCGCGCCGCAATCAGCAACGTCCCCAATATCCCACATTTTCCATCGGAATGATGCCGCAGCCCGCATTGTTCAAGGCAAATTGTTCATCGGGTTTGATGGGAACGGAAATCGCTACGCAATTTTCCTCGCCCTGCTCTAGTAAAGTGCTCGCGCAGGATTCATTCATGCCTCATACCGACTTTCGCAGTCCCCGGCTCTATGTCGATGCACCGCTTGCGGCGGGCAACAGAATCCCGCTCAACCGCAATCAGGGTAACTATCTTGGTAACGTCCTGCGCCTTGGGACCGGGACAAACGTTCTGGTCTTCAACGGCCACGACGGCGAGTGGCGCGCAGAAATTTCAGGCCGCAAGCGTCCGGAAAATCTTGAAATCGTCGCCGTGACGAGGAAACAGGACCACCTGCCAGACGTGCGCTACGCGTTCGCGCCGCTGAAACATGCCCGGCTCGACTACATGGTTCAGAAAGCTGTGGAGATGGGGGTCTGCGCACTGCAGCCCCTCCTGACCCGCTTCACGCAGGTCGGGCGCGTCAACGGCGATCGGATGCGCGCCAATGTCATCGAAGCCGCCGAGCAATGCGGCATCCTCAGCCTGGCTGCGGTGGAGGAGCCGGTGTCCCTGGATGGTTGGCTCAGCCGGCGCGCGCCCGAACGCCTGCTGGTATTCTGCGACGAGGCCGCTCTGACGGCAAATCCGGCGCAGACACTGGAGCCGATGCGCGGCGGCGCGCAAGGCATCGACGTTCTGGTCGGTCCCGAAGGCGGCTTCGCTGAAGACGAGCGGGAAAGCCTGCTCAACCAACCCCATACCCTGCGGCTGTCGCTCGGACCGCGCATCCTGCGGGCGGATACCGCCGCGGTTGCCGTCCTCGCCCTTGTCCAGACCGTGCTGGGGGACTGGCAGCCGGAATAAAGGAAAGGGAGCACCGGGTCAGACTCGCGCGACAGATCATCTCAAAAGACAAAGTCAGATTGTTTCGGCCGCCGCCCGTAATGGTCGGCCTATTTCGGCTTTTCCGACTCGACAGTCCCGCCGATGGTCGGAGCAAGCCCCTGCCATGACGTATTCCTGCCTCTCTCGGCTTCCGACCATTTTTTCCACTTGCAAGTGAATTGCATCTGCATCTTATATGCAATTGCAAATTAATCGCAGGAAAAAGTAAAAGTATGCGTGGGGTAGTTTTGGGTGTGGTCGCGGGGATGGTGTGCCTGATCGGCTCCCCAACCATGGAGGCGCGGGCACAAGGGCAGCTGCTGCCCGGAATCACCGTCGACGCGCCGAAGCGCGCCAAACGCCGCGTCCGCGTCGCCGTTCGGCGCGTCACTCGAACGCGGACGCCAGTGCAGGCGCCGACGCCGCTCCCCGCCGTGCCGGAACAACCTCGCGCCGACGTGCCCCTCGCCTCAGCAAGCCTGCTCACGGCGAAGCAGGTGCTGGGGCGCGGCGCCGCTTCGCTCGGCGACACGCTCGGGACCACGCCCGGCGTCTCGGCAACGTCGTTCTCGCCGGTGGCGAGCCGCCCGGTGATCCGAGGCCTCGGCGGTTTCCGGGTGCGAACCCAGGAAAACGGCATCGGCTCCGGCGACATGGCCAATCTCGGGGAAGACCACGCCGTGACGATTGATCCGCTATCGGCACAGAACGTCGAGGTCATTCGCGGTCCCGGCACGTTGCGCTTTGGCTCGCAGGCGACAGGCGGCGTGGTCAGCGCCAGCAACAACCGCATCCCAACGACAATTCCGAAGAACGGCATCGCATTCGAGGCACGCGGCGGCCTCAACAGTGTCAGCACCGGCCGCGACGGCGCGGTACAACTCGATGCCGGCGGCAGCAACGTCGCGATCCATGCCGACGCATACGCCCGGCAGGCCAACGACTATCGTATCCCCGGCGGCATTCAGACCAATTCCAGCTATCGCTCCGATGGCCACGCGGTCGGCGGCTCCTACATTTTCGATCGCGGTTTTGTCGGCATGTCGTTTCAGGATACGGCGATGACCTACTTCATCCCCGGCATCGATTCCGCCAGGGTGAAAAACCACATCGACCTGCGCCAGCAGAAATGGGCGAGTCGCGGCGAGTGGCGCGTGGGAGAAAGCGGCATCGATACGGTGCGCTATTGGCTCGGCTACTCCGACTACAAGCACAACGAGATCAACGGCGTCGGCGCCGCCGCGCTGATCGGTTCGCGATTTAAGAACCAGGAGTTGGAATCCCGCGTCGAGGTCACGCAACTGCCGTTCGCCACCATGCTGGGCGAATTGCGTGGCTCCGGCGGCGTGCAATGGAGCCGGCGCAACTTATCGGTCGCCGGCGCGACCGATCCCCTGCTCGCTCCGGCGCAGAATGCCAATCTCGCCGCCTTCCTGTTCGAGGAATTGCAGGTCACGCGAAGTCTGCGAACGCAGGCAGCGTTGCGCATCGAGCAGACCGAGACCGACGGCACCGGCGCGCGGTTTCCTGCGACATTCCTGCCGCCGCCGAATCAACCCACGGTGTTTCCGGTTGATCGCCGCTTCGTGCCAATGAGCGCCAGCGCGGGGCTGCTCTATGATCTATCGCACGACATCGTCGCGCGCGCCACGTTGCAGCATGTCGAGCGCGCGCCCGATCCCATCGAGCTGTTCTACAAGGGACCGCACGATACGCCGCGCACGTTCGAGATCGGCGATCCGACCATGACGCTGGAAAAGGCGAACACCGTCGAACTCGGTTTCAAGCGCGCACGTGGCGACACCCGTTTCGAACTGTCGATCTATCACACCCGCTATCAGAACTTCATCTTCAAGAACTTCACCGGCGTCCGCTGTAGCGAGAGTTTCGCATCCTGCGGCACGCCGGGCGCGACCTACGACCAGATCATCTATTCGCAGCGCGACGCCCGCTTCACCGGCGGCGAAATCCAGATCGAGCATGACGTGGCGCGGGTGTGGAACGGCGTGTTCGGGGTCGAGGCGCAATACGACATCGTCCACGCGATATTCCTCGACGGCAGTTTCGTGCCGAAGATTCCGCCGCAGCGGCTCGGTGGCGGAGTCTATTATCGCGACGCAAGCTGGACGGCACGCGTCAACTTGCTGCACGCTTTCGCCCAAAAAAACCTCGGCGCGTTTGAAACGCCGACGCCGGGCTATAACCTTCTGAACGCCGAAATCAATCACACGACGACGTTGCCGAACGGCGACTGGCCGGTGACGCTCACCGTCGGCCTAAAGGGCGAGAACCTGCTCAACGACGATATCCGCTTCCACCAGTCCTACAAAAAGGACGAGGTGTTGCAGCCCGGCCGCAACGTACGCCTATTCGCGTCGATGAAATTCTGACGCAAGGCGCCGTCCGTCGCCGTCAACCTTCTCGGCAAATAGCCGGCGGAACGAGGTCGAAACTCACCGCCCGCCGTGCTATGGGCTGCCGCAATGATGTTGACCGGCGGCGCGGCGCCCTTCGCCATGCCATCGATATACGTCGAATTTCAATATGTTAGGCAGGAGGCGCGACACCCGTGGGCGGCGCGCAAGCTTGGACGATGCCGATGACCGACACGCACGCCTTTGGGGCGACCCGAACCGCCTCCCGGGCAGCGGCCCTGCTGTCGTCGTTCATGCAGGCCGGCTATATCAAGGCGGAACCAGCCATCCTTCAACCGGCCGAGCCGTTTTTGGACCTCTCGGGCGAGGATATCCGCAAGAGCCTTTACCTCACGTCCGACTCGGGAGGCGAGGAATTGTGCCTGCGTCCCGACCTCACCATCCCGGTCGCGCGCGACTATCTCGCGTCCAGCAAGGCCGGCAAGCCGGCCGGCTTCTGCTATCTCGGACCCGTGTTTCGCTATCGTGGCGGCCGCTCAAGCGAATTCCCGCAGGCCGGCATCGAATCATTCGGCCGCCAAGACCGCGCCGCCGCCGACGCCGAAATGCTCGCGCTCGGTCTGGAAGCCGTTGCCGCTTTCGGCATCGCCGACGTCGACATCCGTACAGGCGACGTTGCGCTGTTCACCGCGTTAATCGATTCGCTCGACCTTTATCCGGTATGGCGGCGTCGGCTGATGAAGGATTTCAACCGCAAGGTCAGCCTCGCGCTGGATATTGAACGACTGACGCTGGCGTCCGGACCGGGGCACAAGGAATACGAAGGCGTGCTGGCGGCTCTCGCAGGCTCCGATCGCAAGGCGGCCTTAGCGCTGGTGACCGACATGATGTCGATCGCAGGCGCGACCATTGTCGGCGGCCGTTCTTTGGATGAGATCGCCGACCGCTTCCTCGAACAATCCACCCTGAAGAGCGGCGCGCTGCCGCACGAGGCGTTGACGATCATCAAGCGGTTTCTTGCGATATCGGGCGATCCGGATGACGCGCTCGGCCAATTGCGCGCACTCGCCTCAGACGCCGGGCTCGATATTCACCGTGCGATCGATCAAGTCGAAAGCCGTACGGGCTTCATGGCCGCGCGAGGCGTAGAAACTGATAGTATCAGCTTCGCTACCGCCTTCGGCCGCGGCGTCGACTACTACACCGGTTTTGAATTCGAACTGCAGCGCAAGGACCAGGACGACGAGCCACTGGTTGCGGGCGGGCGCTACGACGACCTTATGACGCGACTTGGGGCAGCCGCACCGATCCCGGCGGTCGGCTTCGCGGTCTGGATCGAGGCGTTGACGCGGTCCGCAGACGTATCTTCCGCGAGCCGGATCGGCGGGAGCGCGCAATGACCACGCCACTCGTTCTAGCCGTGCCTTCGAAAGGCCGTTTGCAGGAAAATGCCGAAGCGTTTTTCGCCCGCGCCGGGCTGACGCTCTCGAAACCGCGGGGCGTACGTGACTATCGCGGCACTATCGCCGAGCTCGATAACGTCGAGATCGCCTATCTCTCTGCGAGCGAAATCGCGTCACAACTCGCGCGCGGCCTGGTGCATCTCGGCGTCACCGGCGAAGATCTGATCCGCGAAAGCATCGTCGACGCCGACAAACGCGTGGCGCTGATCAACGGCCTCGGGTTCGGCAGCGCCAACGTGGTTGTCGCCGTGCCGCAGTCCTGGATCGATGTGCGTACCATGGCCGACCTCGACGACGTGACGACCGGGTTTCGCGCCCAGCACAACCGAAGGATGCGGATCGCAACCAAATATATCAACCTGACCCGCGCCTTCTTCGCTTCGCACGGCGTGGTCGATTACCGCATCGTCGAGAGCGCGGGCGCCACCGAAGGCGCGCCCGCGGTCGGCACCGCCGAGATGATCGTCGATATCACGACGACCGGGGCAACGCTCACCGCCAACGGCCTCAGGGTGCTGGACGACGGCGTGATCCTGCGCAGCCAGGCCAATCTGGTCGCGTCACGCGACGCGGACTGGTCCAGCGGTGCACGCGAAACGACGCGGATCATTCTCGACCACATCGCCGCCCGCGCCCGCGCGAGCCAATACCGCGAGGTGCGAACCCGCTTCACCGGCTGCGATACTGCACTCTTCACAGAGGCACATGATCGCTTCGGCGTAGTCTCCCCGTTCGGAGGACCAACATCCTCCGGGATGGTTACGCTGCATTGCCCGCCGGACCGGCTTTACGCGCTCGCCGGTTTTCTAAGGCAACATGGTGCTGAAACGGTGTCGATCGCCTCGCTTGACTATGTGTTCGATCGCGAGAACCCGCTTTTCGCGAAGCTGGAAGCGTTCCTGCGGACGTAGAATCGTGCATTCCGCCCGTTGAAGCGCACGCTGTCACTTACTACCCTACAAACTGGAATGAATTGACCCCGTCGGAACCGACCGATGACTCCAGCTACCAGCCTTCCAGGTCTGCCTGCAGATAAGGCCACCGCATCTGCGCAAGGTCTGTCGATCGTCGTCCCCGTTTACAACGAAGCCGCCGGGCTCCAGCAATTGCACGAACGTCTCAGCGCGCTTGCGGTAAAGCTAAGGCGGCGCTTCGGCCTCGCCTGCGAAGTCGTTTATGTCGATGACGGCAGCGCCGATGACACGCTCGACCTCGCCCGCGCGCTTCCTGCCACCGCGCTGGACGTGCAGGTGGTTTCGCTGTCGCGCAATTTCGGCAAGGAAGCCGCCTTGATGGCGGGCCTGGATCACGCGCAGCGCGGCGCGCTGCTGTTCATGGACGGCGACGGCCAGCATTCGCCCGATCTCGTGGAACGGCTGGTGGATCACTGGATCAACGACGGCTACGACGTCATCTACACCGCGAAGGCGCACCGGACGAACGAGTCGTTGCTGCGGCGGATCGGCGTGCACAGCTTTTATGCGATCATCAACTGGGGCGCGCGCCAGCGGATTCCCGAAGACGCCGGCGATTTTCGCCTGTTGTCGCCTCGTGCCGCTTCGGCGCTGCGCCGGATGCCGGAGCGAAACCGCTTCTTCAAGGGCCTCGCGAGCTGGATCGGTTTCCGTCAGTTCCGCGTCGACTACGAGCCCGACATTCGGACTCACGGCATGACCACCTTCAATGCCGCGCGGCTGCTCGGTCTGTCGATCGAGGGGCTAACATCATTTTCGGTGGCGCCGCTGCGGCTGGCCAGCCTGCTCGGCCTGCTGCTGGCGCTCGCAGCCTTCCTGTTCGGTTTGTCTATCCTCTGGGAAACCTGGGTCGACGGCGAGTCGGTTCCCGGCTATCCGTCATTGTTTGTCGGCATGATGACGATCGGCGGCGTGCAGCTCCTGATGATCGGCATCGTCGGCGAATACATCGGCAAGATTCTCTCGGAACTGAAGGCACGGCCGATCTACGTCGTCGCCGAGCAAAGCATGAAGCAGGCCGAACCCGAGCCGGCCGACGGCGGCCCGCACCGGACCGTCGCCGAATGAGCGGCGATGAACCGCAACGCCGGATTCGGCTGTGCGCAGACGATTACGGAATCAGTCCGGGCGTCAACCGCGCGATCCGCGATCTCATCGAACGGGAGCGTATCAACGCGACGTCGGTGATGGTGGTCGGCACCGCCGCGGGACGCGATGAGGTGGAGGCGCTGAAGGTGGCGTGCGCGCGCCATCCGCATTGCGCGATCGGCCTGCACCTCACTTTAACCGCGCCGTTTCATCCGCTCACCCTGCATTACCGGCCTCTGGATGGCGGGTTGTTTCTCCCGCTCTCGAAGATGCTGCGCGCCAGCCTGTCGCGCCGGCTCGAGCCCGAGATGATTTTCGACGAGGTGACAGCGCAGATCGCGGCGTTTGTGGAACGATTCGGCCGCGCGCCCGAGTATGTCGACGGCCATCAGCATGTGCAGATTTTTCCTCAGGTGCGGGGCGCCTTCCTGACCGCCGTCAAGACCGCCGCACCCGACGCATGGGTGCGGCAGTGTGGCCGCAGCCGACACCCGCTGACGCAACAATTCGCCACGCCGAAGGCGTTGCTCCTGGATCTTTTAAGCGCCGGATTTCGTCGCCATGCCGCGCGTGCCGGCATCCGCTTCAATCCGGCCTTCGCCGGCGCCTATGACTTCGCGCAGTCTGACTTCGCCGCGCTGATGCAGGGATTTCTGAACGGTTTGCCGGATGGTGGTCTGATCATGTGCCACCCCGGCTTCGTCGATGAAATCTTGCTCGCGCTCGATCCCCTCACCGACCAGCGCGAGCGGGAATACGAATTCCTGGCCGGAGATAGCTTCGGGGACATGCTGGTTGCCAACCGGGTGACATTGGGCTGATCTGTCCGCCACGAAAATATTCTCCGGCGGCACTACTTGCGACACAGAATACCACTACATCCCAACAGCCATCTTTTTGGGAGAGCGCCATGACGCCGGAAGAACGACAGTTGGTTGACGACCTCTTCACCCGCCTCGCCAGCGTCGAAAACACGCCGCGCGATCCCGCCGCCGCGGCAGCTATCGCCGAGGGCCTGCGGCGCGCGCCTAACGCGCTTTACACGCTGGTGCAAACGGTTTTGGTGCAGGACGAAGCCCTGAAGCGCGCCGACGAGCGCATTCAGCAGCTTGAGGCCAGCGGAGCCGGCAATCAGGCTGTCTCGGGGGGCGGATTTCTCGACCAGATGCGCGAGACTTTATTCGGCGGCCCCGCGCCGCGCGGCTCGGTCCCGAATGTCCCCCCAGCGCCTTCTGGCCGCCCGGCCTGGAATACCGGTGAGGCGTTGCAGCAAACCGGACAAGCCGGACGCTTTGATCAGGGAGCCGGCCATTCGCCCTATGGCACGCCGCCTCCGCAAGCGGGCGGCGGCTCGTTTCTCGGAACGGCGGCGGCCGCCGCCGCGGGAGCCGTGGGCGGCGGTCTGCTTCTCAATAGCATCCGCTCCATGATGGGCGGCGGCGAAGCCCGTGCCAGCAGCTTCGGCGATTCCGGCAGCCTCGGCAGGTCGTCCAACCCGTCGGGCGGCGCCGGCGATCAATCAGGAAGCAATCTGGCACGCGATGCCGGTGTGAACGACCTCGGATCGCAACGGCACGGCAACCCATCGCAGACTGGCTCACTCGACCAAGACCATGACCATGATCATGATCAGGACGATATCGATGCCGAAGACTTCGACGATTTCGATGACTTCGACGAAGGAGAGGACACCTGACGTCTCCGGTCCTCAACAGCACAACGGCTGGAGCGTTTTCGAGCGAAGTGGATACCGGTTCGTGTGAAGAAAACGCGTCAGATCAAATCTGAGAGCCCCGCTTCTGATTCCGTCAGAAACGGGGCTCTAGGCGGCCGTTGTCATCTGGGAAGATGATCGGGCGTCAGATCACAACCACTCTGACGCCAATGCGAACCCGATCATAGAGATCGATGACGTCCTGGTTGCGCATCCGGATGCAGCCGGACGATACGTTGGTGCCGATTGTCCACGGCTCGTTGGAACCGTGGATGCGGTAGAGCGATGAGCCGAGATACATCGCGCGAGCGCCAAGCGGGTTCTGGGGGCCGCCCTCCATGTGGCGAGGAAGATCGGGGCGGCGCTTCAGCATCTCTGCAGGCGGGGTCCAGGCGGGCCATTCCTTCTTCGCTGATACCGTCTTGACGCCCGCCCACAGAAAACCGGGCTTGCCGACGCCAACTCCGTAGCGAAGCGCCGTGCCGCCGCCTTGCACGAGGTAAAGGAACTTGCTCGACGTATCGATGATGATGGTGCCGGCGGCTTCCTTGCCGTGATATTCGACGAGCTGCCTCTCGAATTTCGGATCGAATGCGGGATGAGCGGCCTCGCTCGCGTCCTGCTGCAGCATGATCTGCTGCGGTTGCGGCGCATAGAGCGGGCGCGAATCATAGCGCTGTTGCGGATAATGCGATCCCTGTTGCTGGACATCTCCAAACAGCGACTCGATGAAGCCGCCGCCCATGTTGGGCCGCTCGGCATATGCAAGGCGCTGCTCGGACGGCTGCGGCGTGGATTGATCGGCGTAGACGGCGGTCGGCTGGGTGAAGAACCTGGCCTGTGGGTCTCTTGCAAAAGCCTGCTGGATCCCGAGGCCGGCAAGCGACACGCCCGCAAGGAGCGCGAAGGATATGTGTCTGAACATCGACGTACTCTGCACTGTTTTGCCGTGGATGGTCGCTGGGAGTCACGTCAATGGCGCATCCCTCCCGCACAGCGATTAAGAATTAAAACCGCGTCGGTTTGGTAAACGGAACGGCGGCTTGATTCACCACGCCGTCGATATGACGGGGTTCTTTCCCGTAGCGTTTATTTTCCATGAACGAAAACGCTCTGCGCGCTGCGGATTCGTGCGGATTCGTCGCGAACAGTTCCCGCATGAACCGGGCGTTAAAACACGCCGGTGTAAAAGGCAATCGAGTCCAAAAGCCGGGGAATATGATGGCTGTTCAACGCAAGCGCTTCCGCGTCGAGGAAATCCTGAACGGCGGCACGCCGGTTATTACAGCCGTCGTCGACGATGCGCCAATGCCGGTGCATCGTGAAATCATGGCGGAGTTGCGGGCGATCCGCCAACAGATGGGAGCTCCGAGCCTCGACGGCCCGGACGAAGCGGCCGGAGCGGCCAATGACGGGACCACCAGCCGCGAGGTCGCCGAAGCACAAATGCTGCTGCAAACCTATCGCGCACAAATCGAGCAATGCGAAAAGCTCAAGACCGAACTTGATCTGATCTACGACGCCATCAGCCGCACCAAGCAGGAAATCGCGGTTCTACATGGCAAGAGTTTCAGCGGCGACGAGATGGCGAAGGTGACCGACGAGCTTGGCGCCGTGGTAGGAGGTACCGAGCAAGCGACCCAACACATCCTGGAGGCGGCTGAAGCGATCGATCAGTCGGCCAGCGCGCTGTCGAAGGCGGCGTCGCCGGAGCAGGCTCGGTTGCTGAGCGAGGAAATCCAGGAGCGCGTGATCTCGATTTTCGAGGCATGCAATTTCCAGGATCTCACCGGCCAGCGCATTGCCAAGGTGATGAGCACGATGAAGTTCATCGAGCATCATATCAATGTCATGATGGATATCTGGGGCGGTGTGGACGCCATCCGTGCCCATGCTCCACCGATCGTCGACGATCGCGTCGGCGATGCGAAGCTGCTGAACGGTCCGAAGCTCGAAGGCGACGAGGGACACGCTTCCCAGGACGACATCGACGCGCTGTTCGGTTAGCCTCAGGAAGCGTCACATCCCTCATTGAGAATGCCCGGCCGTCGCGCCGGGCATTTGGTTTGAATCGATCGCGCGTAGCCCGGCTAATGGGCCTGTGGCTTTGCCGCCGTGTGGCGGGGGGCCGACGCGGCCGCAGGCGTACAGCGGATATAAACCATGTTGCCGTAGCGGGTCGCCGCATCCGGGTCGATGAAGCGCGTGATGAGCACGTGGCCGTCGAAGGAGACGATCTCGCGATCTTTTGGACCGCCGGGGGGGCCTTCCGGCCCGATGTAGTTCTTGCCACTCTGGCTACCCTTAAGCCGCAACTCCTGCGGCGTCGCCTCGTCGGCAAGATGCATGATGACGCCGCCATTGCCGCCTGCGCTGATCACGTAAGGATTTTTGCACTGCGCCCTGGCCGCGGCCTCGGTCCGAGACCGGTCGTTCGGATTTTGATAGGACGCAAGACCCCACCGTCCGACCAGTTCCTCGGCACGGACCGTGGCCGGGATCTCGGGCTCGACGGGCGGCGGGGGCGCCGGCTGCGGCGACAGTCCGATCGAGCCGAACGACCCGCATCCGCCGAGAAACACCGCCAGGGCCGCGGCCGCCCCAAGGTTCAAAGCCGCGCGTCCGCCGTCTGATTTGACCATTGTAAATACCCCGACCGAATTTCCGACCGCTGTGCCCCCAGCAGCCGGACCTAAAAAATGAGATCGCAGCACCCGCACTCGCCAAGGCGGAGAAGCTACGACATGCTTGCGTCTATCCTACACGCCCTCACCAACGGCTTAAGAGGCTTGCTTGACAGCATGGCTGCCAAGCCATATCCCCGCCCACGAATAGCACTCTCGGAATATGATTGCCAAAAAGATACGAATCGCTCGGCCGTCGTGAATCAGAGCGCATGCATCCATCGATGGCAATTCAGAGTCCTGCGAACCCCCCGGAGGAGCGTTATGGCTAAGACCAAATTTCGTCCGCTGCATGACCGTGTTGTGGTCAAACGGATTGATGCCGAGGAAAAGACTAAAGGCGGCATCATCATTCCCGACACGGCAAAGGAAAAGCCCTCCCAGGGCGAGGTCGTGGCCGTTGGTCCCGGCGGACGCGACGAAACCGGAAAGCTCACGCCGATCGATGTCAAGGTCGGCGACAAGGTGCTGTTCGGCAAGTGGTCGGGCACCGAGATCAAGCTCGACGGCCAGGACCTCCTCGTCATGAAGGAATCCGACCTCATGGGCATCGTCGGCTAGCGTCCCTCCGCAATCAACCGCTTCGATTGAAGCGTCATGTCCGGACATGATCCGGGCATCCATCTTTCAAAACGATGGATGCCGGCATAGGTGCGAAGCGACGCCGTTCTTCGAACGGCTATGCTCGGCAAAGACGCCCAAGGGAAGCGGCACACAACAAACCAGGAGTAACATTCAATGGCCGCCAAAGACGTCAAGTTTTCCGGCGACGCGCGCCAACGCATGCTGCGCGGCGTCGATATCCTCGCCGACGCTGTGAAGGTGACCCTCGGCCCGAAAGGCCGCAATGTCGTGATCGAAAAGAGCTTCGGCGCGCCCCGCATTACCAAAGACGGCGTCACCGTTGCCAAGGAGATCGAACTCGAGGACAAGTTCGAGAACATGGGCGCCCAGATGGTGCGCGAGGTCGCCTCCAAGACCAACGATCTCGCCGGCGACGGCACCACGACCGCCACGGTGCTGGCACAGGCCATCGTCCGCGAGGGCGCGAAGGCAGTTGCCGCCGGCATGAATCCCATGGATCTCAAGCGCGGCATCGACATCGCCGTCGCCGCCGTGGTGAAGGACATCGGGAAGCGCGCGAAGGCGGTGGCGTCCTCGGCCGAAGTCGCTCAGGTCGGCACCATCTCGTCCAATGGCGACGCCTCGATCGGCAAGATGATCGCGCAGGCGATGCAGAAGGTCGGCAATGATGGCGTCATCACCGTCGAGGAGAACAAGTCGCTCGAAACCGACGTCGATATCGTGGAGGGCATGAAGTTCGACCGCGGCTATCTTAGCCCTTACTTCATCACCAATGCGGAGAAAATGGCGGCCGAGCTCAACGACGCCTACATCCTGCTACACGAGAAAAAGCTGACCGGCCTCCAAACTTTGCTGCCGGTGCTCGAGGCGGTTGTGAAATCCGGCAAGCCGCTGCTGATCGTCGCGGAAGATGTCGAAGGCGAAGCGCTGGCCGCGCTGGTGGTCAATCGGCTTCGTGGCGGCCTGAAAGTGGCCGCAGTGAAGGCACCCGGCTTCGGTGATCGCCGCAAGGCCATGCTGGAGGACATCGCCATCCTGACCAACAGCCAGCTCATTTCCGACGAGCTCGGCATGAAACTCGAGAACGTCACCGTTAATATGCTGGGCCGCGCCAAGAAAGTGCTGATCGACAAAGAGAACACCACCATCGTCAACGGCGCCGGCAAGAAAAAGGACATCGAGGCACGGGTCGGACAAATCAAGGCGCAGATAGAGGAGACCACCTCCGACTATGACCGCGAGAAGCTGCAAGAACGTCTGGCCAAGCTCGCCGGCGGCGTTGCGGTAATCCGTGTCGGAGGCGCGACCGAGGTCGAGGTCAAGGAAAAGAAGGATCGCGTCGAGGATGCGCTCAACGCCACGCGCGCCGCTGTGGAGGAAGGCATCGTGCCCGGCGGGGGCACGGCGCTGCTGCGGGCCAAGAAGGCGGTCGGCCGCATCAACAACGACAACCCGGACGTGCAGGCCGGCATCAACATCGTACTGAAGGCGCTGGAAGCGCCGATCCGTCAGATCGCGGAAAATGCCGGCGTCGAGGGCTCCATCGTGGTGGGCAAGGTTCTCGAAAACAAGACCGAGACCTTCGGCTTCGACGCCCAAAAGGAAGAATATGTCGACATGATCGCCAAGGGCATCGTCGATCCCGCCAAGGTCGTGCGCACCGCCTTGCAGGATGCCTCGTCGATCGCAGGGCTGCTCGTGACCACCGAAGCCATGGTCGCCGAACTGCCCAAGGAAGAGCCTCCGGCTATGCCGCCGGGCGGCGGCGGAATGGGTGGTATGGGCGGCATGGGCTTTTGAACTCCTTCAACGGCACGACTTCGTCAGAAGGCCGCCTCCGGGCGGCCTTCTTTTTTCGCGAAGTGGGTTTTAGGGTAAGGGCCGATTCGACAAGCGGGGATTCTCCATGCGCGCGCTGCGGCTGTGCCTGATCAGTCTAACGATGGCTTTACCGGGACCTCTGCGGGCGCAAGACCGGCCGCTTCCCAAAGCTACGCCCGGCGCGGAGGTGAGATACTTCACCTCCATCGACGGACTGATGGAGGGCAATGCGGACGTTATCCTTAAAGAGACCCGCCAGGGCAAGACGGTCACGGGCGCCGTTCTCGATGTGTGTTACCCTGCGGAGAAAGGCTCGAGCCGCAAGGACCGCTTCGTCGCCAACCTCGCGGTGAACGGTTCGACCCTGACCGGCAGCACACAAAGCATCGCCGACAAGCTGCCGGTCACGGTGAAGCTCACACGCAAGCCCACAGGCGATACCTTCGAGTTCGGGGGCAGGATCAGCGTCGGCCAAAAAGTTACCGACGTGACCTCGACAGACAATTCCGACCTCAGCGAGGCTGAGTTCAACGATGCCCGGATGACCGATGACGGCATCAGCGCATCGCCGAAGGATTTCACCGAGGTATCTCCCGAAGCAATCGCCGTGAAAGTGAAGATCGACGCAGCGATCGACCTGCTCAAAAGTTTGAGAGAACAAAATGTCGAGGTGCTGCTGAACAGCCTCGAGGTGACTTGCGAGGCGCTGCGGGCGGGAGCGCAGGTCATCGACATCAACGTCGATCCTGAGCGCTCCCCCTCCCTTCTCGCTCGGTTGAAAGCAACGCCCGGCGTGGTCGCCGCGGGCTGGAGCGCCGGGATGTTCGATATGGAGCGCACCATCCGGTTTCCGGCCGCAGAATGGCGTGACAAGGGCAAACTCAATCGCGACAAGCTTGCGACCGCTATCTCCGGTGTGCTGGAAAAAGCTTTGAATGCAAAGCCGGCGTCAGCAAAATGGAGTGACAACACCGGCAAACTGACGTTGACGTTCAAACGCCCCAGCGTGCTGGTTCCGGCGCTCGGGTTGACCGACACCATCAAAGTGACAGCATTGCCAGGCCCTGACAGGCCCGATGAATCCGATCACATCATGCTTTGGTTCGGCGCTCCCTCGACTAGCACTGCGGACGAAACCGATGGGCCGAGGCTCGGTCTTACCGACGATCTGTCAGCGGACGACGGCGAGAGTAACGAGACCAATGACAGCGGCACGCTGGATGCGCTGGCGAAACAGTTCAAAGCCCAGCGCTGGGACGTCGACAAATCGGCCTGGAAATAGCGGGTATCCGGTCTTCGCGGCAAAGGAATCGCGATCCGTACACGCACGGCATAACTCACAATCTAGAGTGCTCCACCGCTTCACGGAAACGGTGCAAGGACTCTACCTTTGTGACGCGTTTTCTTCACGCGAACCGGATCCGCTTCGCTTGAAACGCTCTAATTTGTATTAAGATGAAAGCGCAGCGTGGTCGGTCCGACAAACGAGATCTCATCGTCCTGTCGCTCCCAGGTCACGGCAGCGGAAAGCGCCGCAGCCAGATCGTCATCGGCCTGAGCTTTCTCCGGCGGACAGGAGCGATCCTCCAACGGACCGGCCGCGAAGATGACGGTGTTGCCGGCAACCGAAAACTGGCCTCTTCCGCCTTTGCACCACAATTCGAGTTTGACCCCGCCACTGTCGTCAATGTCCAGCGATGGCACCCGCTTCGAACCGGGCTGCGGCGATGCATCCAGCGTCATCTCGAAACCGAACGGAAATCCATCCTGCGCCGACGCCGGCCACGCGCCGGCGGCTCCCAGCGCGACCAGGACCACACCCAACACGAACCCAAACCTTGCAGCCATCTGCCCTCATTGAACGAGCTGAGACTGAAAGAACCAGTCGCCGTTCTACAAGTTGAACGGACTGGAATCAGCCTCTCGTCATCTTTGGGATCGAGCGCGATCTTCTCGAAACCGATTTCCACTTTGCTCGGCTCTTCGGGTTGGGATCATGCTAAGAGCTTTTTGACGCGTTTTCTTCACACGAGCCGGCATCCACTTCGCTCGAAAATGCTATAGTGCGTTGATCAACGTCATTGCGAGCCGGCCGATGGCGACGTGTGGCGGCATCCCAACGCCAACGAAGCAACCCAGCTTTTTCTTCAACCTCTGGATTGTCTCGTTTCACGCGCAAACCGGCGCAAACCAATTAATCGGTCCCCGGCTCGCAATGACGAGGCGGTCGGTTCAACCAACCTCATCTGCTTTAAGTGCCGTCCTCTCCCGACCCGGGGGTTTGATCCGTATGGCCATAGGACGGAGCCGCAGGCTCAGCCATCGCCCAACTCGTGTCCGGCACAGGGGTGGGCTTTGGCGCGGCGCGCTTGGCCACTGCCTTTTTCGTCGAGGCCCTGCGCTTCGCCGCCGGCTTCCTTGCGGATTTACCGGTGGATCTCTTGGCTGACTTCTTGGCGGATTTTTTGGTGGATTTCCCTGGAGATTTTCTGGCGGATTTTTTCGCTGATTTCTTTGCCGACTTCTTCTTCACGGCCTTCTTTTTTGAAGCCGTCTTCGCCGCCTTCTTGCCAGACTTCTTTGCGGACTTCTTCGTGGATTTCTTGTTCGCCGCTACGGCCTTCTTCTTGCTCTTCTTGGCCTTAACGCCCTTCGCCTTGCTGGATTTCTTAGCTTTCTTAGCCATCGTGATCCTCCTGTTGCCGCCGATCAATTCAGTCCTGGCCGAGGGCCGCCCGTCGCCCAATCGAGAAGTTCAATCGTGTGAACAACAGGGACCGACGTTCCGCCGGCAATCTGAATCATGCACCCGATGTTTCCGGCGGCAATCATGTCCGGCTTGACGCTTGCGATGTTGGCGACCTTTCGGTCGCGCAGTCGGCCCGCAATGTCAGGCTGGAGAATGTTGTATGTCCCCGCCGAACCGCAACACAAATGACCCTCGGGTATATCTTTCACTACGAATCCATTCTTGAAAAGCAAATCTTTCGGAAGCTGCGTGATTTTCTGGCCATGCTGAAGCGAACAGGCGGAGTGATAGGCGATGACAAGCTCGCTGCGGCTCGGCGGCGGCGGCAGGTCGAGGCTGGCGACATACTCCGTGATATCCTTGGCCAAGCCTGAGACCTTCGCGGCAGGTCCGGCGAAGTCGCGGTCCTCCCGCAGCAGGTAACCGTAATCCTTGATGACGGTGCCGCAGCCAGAGGTCGTGACCAGGATGGCATCGAGACCATCCCGTTCCGCTTCGCGGGTCCAGGCTCTGATGTTGGCCCGCGCACGCGCCAGGGCGTCCCGATCGTCGCCCATGTGATGTGTCAGCGCGCCACAACACTGCTCGTCCGCCACCAGCACCACTTCGACGCCGTGACGGGTTAACAGGCGGATCGCGGCCTCGTTGATACGCGGCGCCAGCACCTGCTGGGCGCAGCCTTGCAGCAGAGCGACGCGGCCACGCCTCATACCCGTCGCTGGAAACACACTTCCCGCAGCCGCTCCGGGAGAGGGCAGCGACGCGGGCGCGAGCGCCAACATCGCCTTGATCCTGTGCAGCAACGTCGGCGTCACGCCCCCCTTCGAGCCCGGCAGCAGGGCTGCGAATGGCCGCCCGAAGCGCGCAAGGGTCATGCTGACCCGAAAGATTCTCGGCCGCGGCAGCACGAAAGCGAGAACGGCTCGAAGCAGCCGTTCGGAAACCGGGCGCGCATACTCCTTCTCGATTTTGACACGCGCCTGATCCACCAGGTGCATGTAATTGACCCCGGAGGGGCAGGTCGTCATGCAGGCAAGACACGACAGACAGCGATCGATGTGTTTGACGACCTCAGCCGTTGGTGGCTCGTTCTTTTCGAGCATCTGCTTGATCAGGTAAATCCGGCCGCGCGGGCTATCGAGTTCGTCGCCGAGCAACACATAGGTCGGGCACGTCGCCGTGCAGAATCCGCAATGGACGCACTTACGGAGGATCTTGTCCGCCTCGGCAATGTCAGAATCGCTCAGTTGAGCGGGCGTGAATTCGGTTTTCATCAGATCGGCATCCGGGTCAGCCTGCCGCGATTAAAAATGCTTTTGGGGTCGAAGCTCTGCCGCACCCGCTCGGCCAGCGCTGCGACGCCTTTTGCCTGCGGATGAAACACATCGACAGTTCGGCGCAATCCCTCGTCGGCCCGCAGCAGGGTCGCGTGCCCGCCGAGCGGAGCGAGCCGACGACGCAGCGATGCGGCATGTGCATCGACCGACGGCGGCAGCGCCGCCCAGAGCAATCCGCCAGCCCAGTCGTAGATCACCTCGCCGCCGGTCTCACGCGTCAGCGTCTGTCCGAAGACTCCCCCGGATGCCGGAGGACAGACGATCCTCCACACCGGCCAAGCGCCCAGTGGGCCATCAGCCGCGAAGGGCGCAACGTCCCGAATCTCGCGCCACAGCGCCGCCGATTCAGCGTTCTCAACAAATTCGGCCGCGCCGAAAGACGCAAGGTCAGCTGCAAGCGCCGCTCCGCGATGAACGACGGAGGCGGCGATACCCTCCAGCCGCAACAGCGTCGCAGTCTGTCCCATGGATGCGAGACCAGCCAGCGCGCCTCGCGCCGCCTTGAGAGCTGAGTGCGGCGTGTGCGCCGCCCCCGAAACGTCGTAGGGAGAACCCAGCGCGGCCGTCATTGCTCGGTTGGCGGCGAGGTCATCGAGCCCGCGCAACACCAACGTGCGCTCGGCCTCCGCCTTCGGCATCACCTTGAGCGTCACCTCGGTCATGATCGCCAGCGTGCCCCACGATCCGGCCAGCAACTTGCAGAGATCATAGCCGGTGACGTTCTTCACCACCCTGCCCCCGGCCTTGAAACTGTCGCCGAAGCCGGAAACCGCGTGAGCGCCGAGCAGATGGTCCCGCACGCCACCGGCCTTGATACGGCGCGGTCCGGCTAACCCGGCGCCAATCATGCCGCCGATGGTCCCTCGTCCAGACCGGGAGTCTAACAACACGGCAGGATTCATCGGCTCAAACGAAAACTCCTGATTCTTGGAATCGAGCAGCGACAGCACCTCATCCAACGGTGCGCCGGCCTGCACCGTGATGATGAGTTCGCTCGGCTCGTAGCAGGTCACCGCGTTCAGCGCCGACACATCGAGCACCGCGTTGGTCATCATCACATGGCCGATCGACCGCTTCGATCCGTGCCCGATGATCTCAAGCGGCTGTTCGCCCGCAATGGCGGTGCGCACCGCGGCCTCAACGTCGGCGGCATCGCGTATGTGCAGGATGTTCACGGCTGCCTCAATGCGGCGGAGCTGTCATGGCCGGCATGCCCGGGCTCCTCCCGGCCATCCCCGTCTTGGTCCGCAGTAAAACGTGGATGCCCGGCGCAATGGGCCTGTACTCGGGCCGGCGAAGCAAAACCCGAGTACCGGGCATGACGGAGCATGCGGATAGGACGTCGCCTTATCATCAAAATCTCGGCAGATCCGGAAACGGCAGCTTGCCGCCGTGCACATGAACGCGGCCGAGTTCGGCGCAGCGGTGCAGCGTCGGAAACACCTTGCCTGGATTGAGAAGACCCCGGGCGTCGAACGCGCATTTCAGCCGCTGCTGCTGGTTGAGATCGACTTCGCTGAACATGTGCGGCATCAGGTCTCGCTTCTCGATGCCGACGCCATGCTCGCCGGTCAGAACGCCGCCGAGTTCGACGCAGCAGCGCAGAATGTCTGCGCCGAACGCCTCCGCCTTGTCCATCTCACCGGGTTTGTTGGCATCGTACAGGATGAGCGGATGAAGATTGCCGTCGCCAGCATGGAAAACGTTGGCGACGCCGAGGCCGTACTTCTCGCCGAGATCGCGAATGAGCGCCAGCGCCCGCGGCAGCGCGCCGCGCGGAATGGTGCCGTCCATGCAGAGATAGTCGGGCGAGATGCGGCCTACTGCCGGAAACGCCGCCTTGCGGCCGGCCCAGAACAGGTCGCGCTCCGCTTCCGAACCGGAAATCCGGCAGGTCGTCGATCCGCAGCCGAGCGCGATGGCCTCAACGCGCCTGATGAGTTCGTCAACCTCGATTGAAGAACCGTCAAGCTCGATGATCAGCAGCGCCTCGACGTCGAGCGGATAGCCGGCGTTGACGAAGGCTTCGGCGGCGTGGATCGCCGGCCTGTCCATCATCTCCATGCCGCCGGGAATGATGCCGGCGCCGATGATCCGCGCCACGCATTCACCCGCCGCTTCCACCTGCGAGAATCCGACCATCAGCGCCCGCGCGGTTTCCGGCTTCCGCAGAATGCGGACGGTGACCTCGGTGACGACGCCGAGCAAACCTTCGGACCCCGTGATGATGCCCATCAGGTCATAACCCGCCTGCTCGGGCGTCTTGCCGCCGATGCGCAGGACTTCGCCGGACATCAGCACAAGCTCGCAGCCGAGCACGTTGTTGGTTGTCATGCCGTACTTCAGACAGTGAACACCGCCGGAATTTTCCGCGATGTTGCCACCGATCGAGCAGGCGATCTGCGACGAAGGATCCGGCGCGTAGTAGAACCCGGCATGGGCTACAGCTTGGCTGATCGCGAGGTTGGTGACGCCGGGCTCGGTGACGACAACGCGGTTGTCGAAATCGATCTCACGGATGCGCTTAAACTTGCTGAGGCCGAGGAGCACCGCGTCGGCCAACGGCAACGCTCCACCCGACAGCGAGGTGCCGGAGCCGCGCGGCACCACCTTGATGCCGTGATCGAAGCAGTATTTCAGAACGCGCGACACCTGCGCGGTGGTTTCCGGCAATACCACCACCATCGGCGGCTGACGATAAGCGGTCAAAGCATCCGATTCATACGGCAACATTTCCGCTGCGCTGGAAATGACCCCCTCGCCCGGCACGATTTCACGGAAATCCCGGACAATGGCGTCGCGGCGATCGAGCACCATCTGATCCGGGGCGGGCATCATGATGGTCATCGGCAGGCGCTCCGCTATCGCGCGACCGGGCTGCGCCGATCGCCACAAGACCTTCTAAATCAACCATATTTTGCCCGTGTTGTGTAGGCTAACTCAAACCCGGACCTGAAGCAGATGGTACCATCGTATTGTAGGCAGGCTGTAGCATGCGAAGCCCGTTTGGAACCAAATCATACTCGAATCGTTCTAAGATCGGTGTTATCGTCCGATTCTGCGGCTCGTAATCATAGATTTAATGATCTGCGAGGCCACGGAGCCACAAGCACCCCTTCCCTTTCGGGGAGGCGGCCAATCCCCATCAGCTTCAGCCTGAAGCCCCCCACAAGGACTCAAGAGGTCTCCATGAAAACCTTCGCCATCTCCGCACTGACTGTTCTCGGCATTACGCTTGCAAGCGTGGGCACCTCGTCCGCTGGAGACGTGGAAGCCGGAAAGGCAGCCTTCAACAAGTGCATGGCATGTCATGCCATTGGCGAAGGTGCAAAGAACAAGGTCGGTCCGGAACTCAACGGCCTGGACGGGCGCCATTCCGGCTCCGTTGAAGGCTATGCCTATTCGGATGCCAACAAGAATTCTGGCATCACTTGGAATGAGGCGCAGTTCAAGGAGTACATCAAGGACCCGAAGGCCAAGGTTCCGGGCACCAAGATGACGTTTGCCGGCATCAAGAAGGAAAGCGAACTCGACAACCTCTGGGCCTACGTGTCGCAGTTCGACAAGGATGGCAAGGTCAAGGCGAAGTAACGCAGACTTCAGTCCGCCTTACTCCCCTGCCGGCATTCTTGCCGGCAGGGCCGCCTGCACCACAAGACCCCGCGCGCGCGCATCCGTCACGCCAACCGCACGCAACGCCAGCAAAGTCGCGGTCTGCACCACATCACGCAGCGTCGCCTGATCATCGAAGTTATCCGGCGCGAGCGGCCCCACCAGGGCTTCATGCAGCGCGCCAAGCAGCGCGGTCGCCGCGAGCGACGTGTCCTGCTGCGGCAGATGTCCGGCACTCACCGCAGCTATGATGCGCGCTTCAATCTCGCCAGCGATTTCGCGGCGGCTAACCAACTGGGTCGCGGATACATCTACATCGACCGGTTCAGCCAGAATGCCCCAGGCGAGCTTCCTGTGTGAGACCATATGCACGGCGACGGTGGCGATGGCAGCCGCAAGCGCCGAGGATGGCCCCGGCGCGGCATCAGCGGCACCGCGTATTGCCGTCAGCTCATCCTGCGCTATCTCCACGATCAGTTCGGAAATCAGATCGGCCTTCGACGGAAAGTAACGATAGACCGTCCCGGCGGCGACATCGGCACGCAGCGCGACCGGCGCGATCTGCACCGCCGCCATTCCCCCAGTGCTGGCTATATCCCGCGCGGCCGTCAGAATAGCGCGGCGGCGCGCCGCGAGACGCTTCATGACCTGCTGAGTCCGCCGATACACCATGCGGGTTCCAAGTCCCCTCGCCCCGCAATCAAGAGCGGCGCGAGATCAGCATCTTCAAACCGCTACGAAGTCCGCGAACATGCTCGCTGAAAAACTGAACACCCATTCAGAAGGCAAGGCAAGCGGCTTTGTACGATAAGCCCTTCGGGAGCGCCGTGATCGCTTTGGGCTCTGTTCGGCGATACAGAGAGCGTGCTGGCTCTGCGGCGCGCCGCATCAATTGGCATCCGTACAGCCTCCCCTCAAAGCCTTTCACCTTCGCAGCCGGCCGACCTCAACGTCGCTGACGTGGCGACGATTGCACCGCAGCGAAGAGCATCAATCGGGTGGGTGTTCGAAGAAGTTAGAAATGCAGCATCTTGAACACGCCGAGGCCGGAAAGGCCGACGAAGATGAGATAGATGGCAACGAGCAGATTGAGAAAACGCGGCATCAGCAGGATCAAGACGCCCGCGACCAACGCCACGATAGGCTGGATATGCGCTGCCGTGATGACCATTAAGAAACCTCCACCGATGCTGTTTGCGAATCGCAGAAACTCTATCCGCCGCTGGCGCTTCTTGACAGCATGGTCTGAGATTCGGGCGAGTTTCACCTCACTTTCATCTTTTGCCGCGCCACAAGCCCGCCCCCGAAATGCCAAACTTGCGCGCGGAACGATCGCTGGCGAACTGAATTGGCATGACGTCGAACGGACGGCGTAAAAAAAGCGCGTCCGACCTCAATGGAGGCTACCATGCGGAATACCGCTCTGGCTTTTGCCACGCTGATAACTGCGCTCGGCGCGGGATACAGCGCTCATGCGCAAAGCACCACGATCGGCGCGGCACCCTCGACTGATGTGGTCGTCACCCAGCCGGTCGAAGTGAGCGCCGACGGGGGAATTACAATCGAGCAACGCCCGGCGTTTCGCGAATACGTCGTAACCGAGCGCGTGCCATCTTATACCGTTTCCCAACGCATCGCAGTCGGCACGGTCCTGGCCGAAGAAGGCGTGACCCTTTACGACGTACCGCAGCGTTTCGGCGCAACGCCTTATCGCTACACCGTGGTGAATGGCGAAACCGTGCTGATCGAGCCGCGCACGCGGCGCATCATGCAGGTGATCGATTAATCCGCTAAGCAGATAACGAAAAGTGCGTCGCGCGGGTATCGGTCCGCGCGACAACGACGATGTCGAGGTCACGCGGTCGAAGGCCCGTCCGGTACCCTGGGACGGGCCTTCGGTTTATCGTGACGGCCGAATGCTGCGCGTCAATCCTGTATCTTCGAGAAATCCGCGACCGTGCGCGTGGCCGCGCGAATCTCGTTGAGCAGCTTGAGGCGGTTCTCACGGATCTTCGCGTCGTCGTCGTTGACCTTCACCTTCTCGAAGAAGGCATCGACCGCGGGCCGCAGTTTCGCCATCGCGGACATGGCGGCGGCAAAGTCTTCGTTCGCAACAGCAGCGCTCGCCTCACGTTTCACATCGTTGATGGCCGCGGCAAGCGCCTTCTCTTCGTCCAACTTGTAGAGCGAGGCATCCGGCGCGCCGTCGAAGCTGCGCTTGTCCTTCTTTTCCTCGATGGAAAGAATGTTCGACGCGCGTTTGGTGCCAGCGAGCAGGTTCTTGCCGTCGTCGGTGTCGAGAAACTTTCCGAGCGCCTCGACGCGGCGGACGACCATCAGAAGATCATCCTGTCCTTCCAGAGCAAACACCGCGTCAACCAGATCGTGCCGCGCACCCTGTTCGCGGAGTTGTACTTTCAGGCGGTCTGCAAAGAAGGAGAGGAGGTTTGGAATATCAGCTGCTGCTTTTGCTCGCAGACGCTCTTTCGCTCCTTCTTCATAGCCAGCCTCGTATGCCTCAGCAATCGGCTTTACGATGGAAATACGCTTCCCGGCCTCTTCTAACGCGGCAGCAAAATTCTGACGCTCCCTTAAAATTAGTCCATAAGACAGGAAGCCGTGGGCGCCGACAAATATCAGTTCGAGACCTAGCCGCAGATTGTTTTCCAACACTAATCTGATCACCCCCAGCGCCGCACGTCGCAACGCATAAGGATCCTTGCTTCCCGTTGGCTTCTCATCAATCGCCCAGAAACCGACCAGCGTGTCGATCTTGTCGGCCAGCGCCACAGCAACACTCACGGGATCGCTCGGCACGCGATCGTTCGGACCCTGCGGCTTGTAGTGCTCCTCACACGCGGCGGCGACCGAAGCATCCTCGCCAGCGGCCTGCGCGTAGTATTTCCCCATCAGGCCCTGCAGCTCGGGAAATTCGCCGACGACCTCGGTGAGCAAATCGGCCTTGCACAATCGCGCGGCGCGCTTCGCCTTCGCAACATCCGCACCGACCAGCGGCGCGATTTTAGAGGCAAGCCACTCGATGCGCGCGATGCGCTCCGCCTGCGTGCCGAGCTTTTCGTGAAACACAATCTGATCGAACTTCGGCAGCCGGTCTTCGAGTTTGGTTTTCAGATCGGTCTCGTAGAAGAACTTTGCATCCGCCAGCCGCGCACGGATCACGCGCTCGTTGCCGGCGACGATGGCCTTGCCGCCGTCCGATGCCTCGATGTTGGCGACGAGAATGAACTTGTTGGCGAGCTTTCCCGTTTTGGGATCGTTGACGACAAAGCACTTCTGGTTGTTGCGGATAGTGGCGCGGATCACTTCGCCCGGTATCGACAGAAATTCCTTATCGAACGAGCCCATCAGCACCACAGGCCATTCGACAAGGCCGGACACCTCATCGAGCAACACCTGATCCTCGACCAGCTCATAGCCTTGCGCGAACGCCAGTTCTTTCGCGTCGGCGAGGATAATGTCCTTGCGGCGCTGCGGATCGAGCACGACCTTCGCATCGTGCAGCTTCGCTTCGTAATCCTCGAAGCGGCGCACGCTGAATTCGTCCGGCGCCATGAATCTGTGACCGCGCGTGGTCTGTCCAGCTTCGATGCCGGCCACGTCGAACCGCACGATGTCGGGCTCTTCGGTCTCCATGCCGAAGGTCGCGATGATGGAATGCAGCGGCCGCACCCAGGTCAGCGCGCCGGGTTTCGCCGAACGCTCGCCCCAGCGCATCTGCTTCGGCCACGGGAAGGTGCGCACGATCACGGGCAGGAATTCCGCCAGCACATCGATCGCAGGCCGTCCCGGCTTTTCGATCAGCGCGACGTAGAAATCGCCCTTCTTCGGATCGCGCTGGATTTTGGCTTCCTCGAGCGATTTCAGCCCAGCGGCTTTCAGAAATCCCTGCACGGCGGCGTCGGGCGCACCGACCTTCGGCCCCTTGCGCTCGTCCTTAAGATCGGGCTGGCGCGCCGGAATGCCGTGCACGGTGAGTGCGAGGCGACGCGGCGTGACGAAGGCTTTCGCGCCCTCATAGACGAGGCCCTCGGCCACGAGCTTGTCGGTGACCATCCTGCGCAGATCGTCCGCCGCCTTCGCCTGCATGCGCGCGGGAATTTCCTCGGAGAAAAGTTCGAGCAGAAGATCAGGCATTGTTCAGACGCCGCCAGCTTCGGTATGCAGCCACGCCTCGCCGCAGGCTTTCGCCAGTTCGCGCACACGCAGGATATAGCTTTGCCGCTCGGTCACCGAGATCACGCCGCGCGCGTCGAGCAGGTTGAAGACGTGGCTCGCCTTGATGCACTGGTCATAGGCGGGCAGCGCCATCAGATGCGCCTCGCGCTTGCCGGGCTGCTTTGGATCATCCCGCCAGCCCGCGTCGAGATATTTCTTGCAAGCCTCTTCCGCCATCGAGAATTGCTTGAACAACATCTCGGCATCGGAATGCTCGAAATTGTGCCGCGAATATTCCTGCTCGGCCTGAAGGAACACATCGCCGTAAGTGACTTTCTCCGCGCCCTCGCGGCCATTGAAATTGAGATCGTAGACGCGGTCGACGCCTTGCACGTACATCGCCAGCCGTTCAAGCCCGTAGGTGAGTTCGCCTGCCACCGGCGCGCATTCGACGCCGGCCACCTGCTGGAAATAGGTGAACTGACTGACTTCCATGCCGTCGCACCAGCACTCCCAACCGAGCCCCCACGCCCCCAGCGTCGGGCTTTCCCAGTCGTCCTCGACAAAGCGGATGTCGTGCAGCGCGCTGTCGACACCGATCGCGGCGAGCGATTTCAGGTAGAGGTCCTGGATGTCAGACGGCGACGGCTTGAGGATGACCTGAAACTGATAATAGTGCTGCAGGCGGTTGGGATTCTCGCCGTAGCGGCCGTCCTTGGGGCGGCGCGATGGCTGCACATAGGCCGCGTTCCAGCGCTTCGGACCCAGCGCGCGAAGCGTGGTCGCCGGATGAAAGGTGCCCGCCCCCACTTCCATGTCGTAGGGCTGCAGGATGACGCAACCGTGGTCCGCCCAATAGCGTTGCAAGGTCAGGATCAGGCCCTGGAACGAGCGTTCCGGGCGCATATGCGGAGGCAAGGAGTCCATCGTCTTTTTGGGAATTCGCGAAATGGGTCGACGCGACGCGACCGTATCGGCGCGCGTTCCTCAAATCAAGGCGACGACGAGCACTTACCGCTGAGGGTTAACGGGATCCACCCGCGACCGGCACGAGTCCGGCGACCTCCAGGCGGGTCGCACAATCCTAATCAGGCCGATAGGCGCCAGTGTGATCGCGCCGCAGCGTCGGGATATCGCGGCGCACGGGCTCGGCCACGCGAGTCATCCGTGCTTCCTCGAGCTCCTGATTGATCCGCTTGGCGGTGTTGTAGAACCAGCGGACCACAACTAGTCCACCCAGAGTAGCTGCAAGTGCAATCAGCGGCGGCATCGGTCGATCCTCTTCCTTCGTTGTCGGCCCCCAATTGCCCATATTCTTGCGCAACCTGATCGTTCCCGCAATCGATGTTTTCAAATTGATGACACCGGAATTCGGCATGCCCTCCGGCGGCCTAAAATCCGAACCTGGCCCAGATTGCCCGGGTCTCGAGGGCGGAAATCAACCCGTCCGGCAGCCCCGCGATGCCATCAAACGAGGTCATCGTTCCAGCTCCCGCCTTGCGGCCAAACAGCCCCGATAGCAGACCGGTCGAAGGCGCTATCAGCGGCGTGCTGACCTTATCGCCGAACCGATCCCGCAGCGTCGAGCGGAGATCGCCGACCGCATCCGCAAGGCCGAGCGCGACCGATCGCTCGCCGGCCCAGTATTCTCCGGTGAACAAAAGGTCGTCCGTTCCCTTCAGCCGCTCCCCGCGGCTTGCCTTCACCAGTTCGATGAAGGTCGCGTGGATCTCGCGCTGGATCGCCTTCAGCCGCCCCACGTCGTCGGGGTTTTCCGGAAGAAAGGGATCGAGCGTCGCCTTGTGTTCGCCTGCCGTATACAGCCTTCGCTCGACCCCGATTTTCCTGATCAGTTCGGTGAAGCCGAAGCTGCTGCCGACCACACCGATCGAACCCAGGATCGAAGAGGGATCGCAAAAAATCTCGTCCCCCGCACAGGCGATCATGTAACCGCCCGAGGCGGCGACGTCCTCGACGAAGACCAGCACCGGAAGCTCTTTCTCCTGCGCGAGCTGCCGGATACGCAGGTAAATCTGGCGCGACTGAACCGGCGAACCGCCCGGCGAATTGACCACCAGCGCCACCGCTTTGGCGTTGTCCACCGCAAACGCCCGCTCCAGCGTTTTGGCGACGCCGGCGAGCGTCATGCCAGGCTTGAGCGGCGTGACCGCGCCGATCACGCCGGACAACCGCACCACCGGCACCACCGCCCCGCGCTGCCATCGCTTGGGAACCAGTTTTATCAGCGCTGCTTTTATCCGTCCGCTCATGGCGTTTCCCTCGGCAATTCGTCATCATCCAATCGCCTGATTAAGATGAAGATAGCATCTATCTACCCGAGGCACTCACCGGTAGCCTTCTTGCGACAATTCGCGTCAAGTCCGCGCGAGGCAGCCAGCGCTCCTCTGCAATGGACGGGCGGAGGGACACCGCGCCTTCGGCACCGCCGTTTCACCGGAGCCCCGTGGGCGCAAGAGCCTGACCGCCTACGAGAACAACCTGAGCCTCTCTGGTGGGACGGCCCATCTCATCGCTGAGCATCAAATCCGGGCAAAGTCTGAGCGGCGCCCGGCTCCCCTTGACCGCGCGAACCAGAACGCGGATCGCGGGCTTGCGGGGGTCCGGATGCACGGGCCGGATCGCGATATCGCCGAAGCCGCGATCAAGCGCGCTAAGCACCTCGGCCAGACCGTCGCTGCGCCAGATCAGGCTGAGCACGCCCCCGGATTTCAGCATACGCCGCGCGGCGTGAGTCCAGATGCCCAGACCCGACGGTTCCGCGACATGTGCCGCGCGACGACCCTGGTCCGGCGACGGCCGGTGCCGTACGGCATCGTTGAAGGGAGGATTCATCAATACCACATCGGCGGTGTCGGGACCAAGACCGACACGTGCGAACGTCTCCGCCTCTGCTGCGATATCGAGGATGCAGACCCGCGCCGCGAGACTGTTGAGAACCGCGTTTCGGCGCGCCAGAACGGCAAGGGTTTCGTCGCGCTCAACCAGCACCAGATCGACGTTGTCGATCCGCGTTGCCACCGCGAGCCCGGCAGCACCCACGCCCGCTCCGAAATCGACGATACGATCGCCGGGCCTGCCCGGCGTGGCGGCGGCGAGCAGCATGGCGTCGTGGCCGGCGCGATGGCCGGACGAAGGCTGATACAACCGCAGCCGTCCGCCGAGAAACGCATCCTCTCCGACGTCAGGTCGATTGTCGGTCATCGGGGCGTAACTCGTGAGCAAGCCCGGCCTCGGTGAGAAGCTGTCGCGCCGCGCGATTGTCATCCTCATTCACCAGAATGCGGCGGGGCAGCACCCCGAGCGACCCCTCGATCACGCTCATGTTCTGATCCAGCACCAGGTGAAAAATCCCGGCACCGTCCAGCAACGCGCCGATCGCCGACACCAACACCAGATCGTTGGTTCGAACCAATTCCCGCAACGTCACGTTCTCCGGCGTAACCAGCTTCACGCCCCTGTGGCCCATGTCAACACCTCCATGTCAACCACTACCTGCGCTTGCCGGGTCGACCGGCACTTTCTATGGTGCAGCGGTTGGAATGAGACGAATTTCGCAAACCGGAGATCCATGCTTGGCGGTCATCGTCCCCTTCGAAAGTCACTCGACAGGCTCCATTGACCAACTCGTCGAACTCGTCGCCGCCGACATGGAGCGCGTCAACGCCACCATCCTGTCGCGGACCGGGTCCGAAGTCACGATGATCCCCGATGTCGCCACCCACCTGATCTCGTCTGGCGGCAAGCGGCTGCGCCCGATGCTAACGCTGGCGATGGCCAATCTCGCCGGTTATTCCGGTGAAGGTCACGTCAAGCTCGCGGCTTCGGTGGAATTCATGCACACCGCGACACTGCTGCACGACGACGTGGTCGACGAAAGCGAGCTGCGCCGCGGCAAGCTCTCGGCCCGCATGGTGTGGGGCAACGAGGCCAGCGTTCTCGTCGGCGATTTCCTGCTTGGGCAGGCGTTCCGAATGATGGTCGAGGTCGGCTCGCTACGCGCGCTCGACATCCTGTCTTCGGCGGCGGCCACCATCGCCGAGGGAGAAGTCATGCAGCTTGCGGCGGCGAAGAATACCGCCACAACGGAGGACGAATACCTCGCGGTCATCCGCGGCAAGACAGCCGAGCTATTCGCCGCCGCCTGCGAGGTCGGTCCGGTGCTCGGCGGCCGTCCAAAGGCTGAGGAAACGGCGGCTGCAAGCTTCGGCATGAACCTCGGGATCGCCTTCCAGCTTGTCGATGACGTGCTTGATTACGGAGGGAAGTCGGCGAAGCTCGGCAAGAATGTCGGCGATGATTTCCGCGAAGGCAAGATCACCTTGCCGGTCGTGCTGGCGTTCCGGCGCGGCAACGATGTCGAGCGCGAATTCTGGGTGCGGGCGCTCGAGGAAGGCAAGATCGGCGACTCCGACCTCAATTACGCCATCGGGCTGATGACCAAGCATCGCGCGCTGGAGGATACCCTCAATCGCGCTCAGCACTACGGCGCGATGGCGGTCGATGCGCTAGCGCTGTTTCCGCCATCGCCGATGAAGAGCGCGCTGGAACAAGTCGTCGCGTTCTGCCTGGCACGGTCGCACTGACGATCCGGAGCGATGATGTCCGCCCGTGCCGCGGAATGAGAACCGTCAAGCTCCGTCACGAGCCGCCGCCCAGCATCCCCACATGAACCCACCATTGCGGGCGATCGAGCCGGATCGTCTGCGCGGCGTGATGTGCATCCGCCTCGTCGCTGAAGATCGCAAAGCACGTCGCGCCCGAGCCCGACATCCGTGACAGCCGCGCGCCGGTTGCCCGCAACCTCGCCAGCACCTCACCGATCACCGGCTGAATGCGGATCGCCGGTGCTTCGAGATCATTGGTACCGTCCGACAGCATAGTGAGCCAATCGTCCATCGGAGCACCGGCCTTTGGCCACACGATAGCCTCGATCACATCGTTGACGCCGACATTCAGTTCACCTTTGCGAAGGCCGAGTGCGGCGAAGATCTCCTTTGTGGCGACGGGAACGCGGGGGTTGACCAGGACAGCGGGCATCGCCGGCAGATCCAGCGGCAACAACGATTCGCCAACGCCCGTCATGACGCAGCTTGCCGAGCGGACACAAACCGGCACGTCGGCGCCGGTCAGTCGCGCCGTCTCCAGCAATCGCGGATCGCCCATCGCAATGCCGTTGACCCTCGCCAGAAGCCGCAACGCCGCAGCCGCATCAGCTGATCCGCCGCCGATGCCGGCTGCGACCGGCAAATGCTTGTCCAGCGCGAAGGCGCCTACCTTCAGATTCGCGACCCGTTCGCTGAATAGCCGCGCCGCCTTAAGAATGAGATTATCGGCTGTCTGGCCGCACTCCTGCGCCCGCGGGCCGCCAGCAACCAGCGATAGATCCGCGCCCTGTGTCAGCGTGAGACGATCGACGCAGTCGGCAAATGCCACCACGCTTTCGAGATCGTGAAAACCGTCGGCGCGCCGGCCTACGACCCGCAGCGTCAGATTGACCTTGGCGCGCGCCGTCTCGCTCAGCGCCGGTGTGGCCGTTTCCAGATCCGTAGCGCCGGTGACGATCATAGCGGATGTCAAATCCAAAAACGGCACATGAATCAAATGATTTTTGCGATTGCGGCGGGCGTAGTTCGCGACGGAGGTGTAACTTTCGCAAGCGACGCCGCCACGACGGCCGGGGTGGCCACCGCCCTCCTTAGCCGCCCTTGCCGTCATCCTTCTTTTTGTCCGCCGAGGCGGCTGACGGAGTTTCGTCCGCCGGCAAGCCTTTTTCGATCTTCGCCTCGATTTTCGGTAACTCTTCGGCTTCCGGCTTCAGGTCGCGCGCGTGCGCCCACTGAAATCTTGCTTCCAGCGTCCGGCCGACGCGCCAGTAAGCGTCGCCAAGGTGATCGTTCACCGTCGGATCCTCGGGCTTGAGGTTGATGGCGCGCTCCAGCGTCTTGACCGCCTCGTCGTAATTGCCGATGCGGTAATAGGCCCAGCCGAGGCTGTCGACGATATAGCCGTCGTCCGGCCGCTGATCGACGGCGTGCTTGATCATCTTCATGGCTTCATCGAGATTGAGGCCGCGGTCGATCCAGGAGTAACCGAGATAATTCAGCACATGTGGCTGCTCGGGCTGAATTTCGAGCGCCTTCTTCATGTCGGCTTCCGCCTTGCCCCAGTTCTTTGACCGTTCTTCGCAGATACCGCGGAAATAGTAGTAGACCCAATTCGGCTTGCCCTTAGTCTCGGCGATGACGTCGATGCCTTTGCCGTAGGTCTTTGCGCAATCGGCAAACTTCTTGCGGCCCCGCTCGACGTTGCCGAGCGCCATGATGGCTTCCAGGTCGCTCGAATCCTGCTCCGTGACACCCCTGAGAATTTTGATCGCCTCGTCGCTGCGATCAACGGCATCGAGATTGGTAGCAAGTTGAATCTGGGCATTGCGCTTCAGCGGGGAATCGACCGGTACACGCTGATAGACGCCGATCGCCATCTCCGGCTTCTTCACTGATTCATAGAGATCGGCGAGTGACAACAGCGCCATTGAATGATCGGGCGAGAGATAAAGTGCGAGCTGCAAATAGACCAGAGCCAGGTCCTCGCCGCCGCGCCGGGTCAAGGATGCGCCGATGCCGTAAAGGGCTTCGGCGGCGCCGGTTTGCGGCGAGCTGACGAGTTGCGGCAGCTTCTTGCCAGCCTTGATCTCTTTGATGCCTTCCTGAATCAACGGATGCCGCGCCAGCTTTTTGTCGAACGCCTCATACACGGCCAACGCCGCAGCGCCGTCCTTGTTGCGCGACAGCCACCGCGCATAGGCATCGGCCACGCGGAGCGCCGAATCGTCGAGTTTGTAAGCGCGCTCGAGACGAGCGCCGGCTTCTTTGTTCCGGCCCGCAAGATCGAGCAACATCCCCGAATGCAGATCCTTGAAGATCGGGTACCATTCCGGACCGGTCAGCGCGTCAATGTTGGCGACGGCCTGTTTAGTGTCGTCCGCGCCATAGTCGGCCCAGCCCGCCAGCAGAGTCGCCACGAGATCGGTGATCGGTCCTCGGATGGACTGTTTGATATTTTTTTGGGCGACCGCGTACTTCTTCAACTTCAGATTATGGACGCCGACAACCAGCCGCGCGACCCGGTTGGATTTATCGATAGCGAGAATGCGGTCGGCCAGCTTCACGGCGATGGCGATATCGCCTTCGGCCAGCGACGAAATGAACGCGCGATCCAGAAGCTCGTTGTTTTTTGGATCGGTACGCAACGCCGAACGATAGAACGTCGCCGCAGACATGGCGTCGCGCTCAACGCTGGCATGGCGCGCAGCGAGATAGCTGCCCGACGTCGTCATGGTGCGCAGATCCTTGGCACTCGGAAATTGCGCGGTTTCGGTCGGATGGTCCGGCGTCTGAGCCGCTACCGGACCGGACGGAGCCAACAATGTCGCAGCAGCGACAATCATCGCCAGGCGATTGAGACGAATGGACAACATCGGGATTCGCGTAGCTCCAGATTTCACGGCACGAACATCAGGGTTTTCAATATGCAACCCGGCCGGCACCATTGCATGATCCGCTTCTAACATTTGCGCCGCGTTTCAGCGAGTGTCTTTGCAAATGCGAATCAAGGAACGCTCGCAAGCCCGGATCGGGGCTGGATTGACATTTGTTGTCTGGTATTCACCACTGACCTCAACCAGCCGCGCGACAATGGCGCGTTTGACCTCCCGCGGCAAGGATCGGCGGCGACCCAACTGCTTGCATCGCCAAGTATGGCGTTATCAGGGCCGCGCTCATAATCGCAGGCATCCGCAGATCACATCGCCTCGTAGTTGGGTCCACCGCCCCCTTCGGGCGGCACCCAGGTGATGTTGCCATTTGGGTCTTTCACATCACAGGTCTTGCAGTGGACGCAGTTCTGCGCGTTGATCTGATAACGCACGGTCGAGCCTTCCTCCACCCATTCATAAACGCCGGCAGGACAATAACGGCTCGACGGACCGGCATACACGTCGTGTTCCGAGGTCTTCTGCAGGGTCATATCGGCGACCTTCAAATGAACCGGCTGATCCTCCTCGTGATTGGTGTTGGAGAGGAACACCGACGAAAGTTTGTCGAAGGTCAGTTTGCCGTCCGGCTTCGGATAGACGATCCGCACATGGGCTCTGGCTGGGTCGAGCGTCTGACCGTCCGGCTTTGCGTGCGGCCAAGTTCCCAACAACGAGAAACCGAACAAAGTGTTGGTCCACATGTCAAGGCCGCCCAACGCCACCCCGGCGAGGGTGCCGAACTTCGACCATAACGGCTTGACGTTACGGACCTTGAATAGATCCCTGCCGACCGCGGAACCGCGCCAGGCATTCTCATATTCGGCGATCTCGTCGTTGGCGCGCCCGCTGCCGAGCGCCGCAGCGACGTGCTCCGCAGCCAGCATTCCGCTGCCCATTGCGTTGTGAACGCCCTTGATGCGCGGAACGTTAACGAATCCCGCCGCGCAGCCGATCAGCGCGCCGCCCGGAAAGGTTAGGCGCGGCACCGACTGGTAGCCGCCCTCGGTGATGGCGCGCGCACCGTAGGCGAGCCGTTTGCCGCCTTCGAACACGCTCCGGATCGCGGGATGGGTCTTGAACTGCTGGAACTCATCGAACGGTGACAGGTACGGATCGTCATAGTTGAGGTGAACCACGAATCCGACGGCGACGCGATCGTCGTCATAGTGATAGAGAAACGAGCCGCCGCCGGTGGAATTGTTCAGCGGCCAACCGAATGAGTGCTGGATCAGCCCGTTGCGATGCCGGGCGGGGTCGACCTGCCAGACCTCCTTGAAGCCGATACCGAATTCTGGCGGTTCACTGGTCTTGTCGAGCGCAAATCTCGCATTCAACTGCTTCGACAAGCTGCCCCGGGCGCCTTCCGCGAACAGCGTATACTTGCCGAGCAGTTCCATGCCGCGTGTGTAGGAACTCTTTCGCGAGCCGTCCCGTGCGACGCCCATGTCGCCGGTCGCAATGCCGCGCACCGCGCCATCGTCGTTGTAGAGCACTTCCGTTGCCGCGAAGCCGGGATAGATTTCGATACCGAGCGCTTCCGCTTTCCGCGCAAGCCAGCGGCAGACGTTGCCGAGCGAGCCGATGTAGCAGTGATGATTGTTCATCAGCGGCGGCATGAGGAAGCCGGGAAGCCGGATCGCGCTACCCCGCGTCATCCAATAGAACCGGTCGTCTTTGACCTGCGTCTTGAGGGGGCAATCGAGATCGTTCCGCCAGTCCGGCACCAGCTTGTCGAGCCCGGCAGGATCGATCACCGCGCCGGACAGGATATGGGCGCCGACCTCCGACCCTTTTTCAACGATGACGATACTAAGATCGGAATCGAGCTGCTTGAGCCGGATCGCCGCCGACAGGCCGGATGGTCCCGCGCCAACGATAACGACATCGAAATCCATCGACTCGCGCGGTGGCAATTCGTCGCTGCTCATGTTCTGCTTCCGCAACCGGCGACCTTCGCGTTTGTAATGCTTCTGCGGCTTGTTGTTTCCGATTTTTTACTCGAGAACAACCAGGGAAAGCACCCGTCCTGCGTTCCACGCAGACCCCCTTGCAGGTTCGTGTCCGGCAAATCGTGGATCCCACATGACATCAGATCAAGCGACCACTGTGCGGGAACTCCTGACCTTCTATCTCGAAGCGGGGGTCGACTGTGCGCTGGGGGATGAACCGATCGACCGCCTCTCCACGCCTGATCTGACACCTCCCGACCGGCCAGCCGCCGCTGAGGCGGGAACCGCTCCCGTCGCGGCACGGCAGCCGCCTCGCCAGACCGCCACGGCAGCACCTCGCGCCGGAATTGCCCCGCCGCCAGACATTGCGATCGAATCCGCGCGCGAGGCCGCCCGCACCGCCCCCTCACTCGACGCTCTGCGCGCCCTGCTCGAGAGCTTCGAGGGCTGCGCGCTGAAATTCACCGCTTCGCGACTGGTCTTCGCCGACGGCAACCCGCAGGCGCGGCTGATGTTCGTCGGCGAGGCGCCGGGGCGCGACGAGGACATCGAGGGCTTGCCGTTCGTCGGCCGTTCAGGGCAACTTCTCAACCGGATGATAGGGGCGATAGGCCTCAAGCGCAGCGACGTCTACATCGCCAACGTCATTCCATGGCGCCCGCCCGGCAACCGGACGCCGACGCCGCAGGAAACTCAGATTTGCCTGCCGTTCATCCGACGCCAGATCGAACTGGTGAACCCTGACGTTCTGGTCACCCTCGGCAATCCCTCAACGCAGACGCTCCTGCAAACCCGTGAGGGAATCATGAGAACCCGCGGCAAATGGTTCGACTACGACACCGGTATGCGAACAATCCGTGCGATGGCGACGTTCCATCCGGCATACCTCCTGCGCTCACCGTCCTACAAGCGGATGGCGTGGCTGGACTTACGCGCCGTCGCCAGGGCACTGGAAGATAAGACGCCGGAGCAATCGGCATCCACCTGAAGGAAGGCGTCACAGCGCTTTCGGCCGGACGATGGCCCAACCGATCCGCAATAAAGGCAGCCGGCCGTTGACGAGACGCCCAAACGTGCGCGGAATCTCCGGCACAATGCCCGGAAACCGCTTGGCAATGGCTTCGGGCGGCGTACCCGCGGTGTCGGACGCTCGCCAGACCACGACCCCGCCGAGTTCGGTGAACTTTGCCGACGTTATCCACGGCGTGCGCTCGGGACTCGCATCGAGCAGGAGATGGGGTCGCGAGGGACCGAGCGCGACGAGGGCCGCAAGCAGCGGATCGCCCGCGACAGCCGGCAGCGGGCGATTGGTGCGACGCTCGAAATTCTCGCCAAAGAAAGTGCCGATGGCAGATGCCGGGATAGATGTCGCAACCTCGGTGTTGGCGAACCACGGCTGAACAATGACAGTCGCAATCACAGCCAGCGCCGGAGCCACGACGGCGGCGAGCCACGCCACGCGAAGTACACGCAGACGGCGTAGATGGATGAGATCGCCGGAAAGCAGGACAACCGCCAGACCAGACATCGACAGCGCAATCGGTGCGCCTCCGATGACGTGATCGACCCCGAACAGGGCCGCCACCAGACTTCCGCCGAGGGCCGGCGCGAGGGCGAAGGCATAGACGAATGTCTGCGCCAACGGATCCACTGGCGGCCGCACGATCACCGGCGCGTCCTCAGGCTTCCGATTGACGAAACTGGAATTGAGGACAACCAGCAGCAAAAGGCCAGCCGTCGCGAACACGAGCGCGAGGAGCAGTTCGCTCCAGCGCAACAGCCGCAAATGCAGTTCGAAAATATCGGGCCAAGGCGGCGCGCCGAGTGCATCCGCGCGCACCAGCCAGATCAGGTAGGGCAACGCGAGCACCGCGATCACCAGCAGCGCAAACAGCGGATCGACCGAACCCAGGGCATTTCGGCCCCGCTCCGTCGCCAAGGCGAACACGGTGAGGGCCAGCAACAATCCGGCGGCAGCCGGCGTGGTCAGCAGCAGCAGACCGGCTTCGATCGATAGCGCGAACCATGCATTGCGGCCCTGCCCGACAATCCGCCACCCATGCAGCAACAACAGCGACCACAGCGGCAGAGCGAGCACCGACGGACCGAACGTCAGGCCGGGCGCCCCGTACGCGGTGACCGTCACAGTCAGCAAAACCGCCAGAACAGCCTGCTGGCTACCGACGATAGTCCGGGCCAGTTCGAACAGAACCCGGAATGCAACGATGAAGCAAAGCTGCGACAACAAGTAGACGCCGAAAATGTGGTTGCCGGCTGCGCGATAGGCGATGTCCGCGAGCCAGAACGCGAGAGGCGGTCCGAGATCCGTTCCGACCAGATATTCCCGGCCAAACGCCAGCGCAGTCGCAAGATCACCTGGCGGAGCCGGATACAGCAGCAAGGGCACCAACAGCCACATCGCTGCCTGAAACAGCACCACGATCCAGAATACCAAAAGCGGTCTGGCGCGGATCAGTTCGACGACCAGCGATGTGAAGCGCATGAAGGACCTGATGGCGGCGGGTCTTGCGGAGTTCTTAGAGCATGATCCCGAAAAGTGGAAACCGGTTTTCGGATAAGATCATGCTCGATCAAAAAGTTAAGGCCAGAGTCCGATTCAACACAGTTGAACCGGGCTCCGAAGTGCGCGGGAGGGAGGCGGCTGCGAGTGATACGGCGCATGAACCGGCGAAGCAACCAGCCTGCCAGGTCAGATCTTACCAGGTCAGATTGCCGCCTCGACCGCTCCTCGGGTCGACGTTTCGCTCGCGGAGACGCTTTCCCCGGTGGGCGAAGCACGGTGACGTTCGCGCGCCGCAGCAACCGGCGCAAAGAAGCTGCGATGATGAGGGCTTGGCCCGAGACGGCCGAGCGCTTCGAGATGCCCGGGGACCGCGTAACCCTTATGTGTCTCGAAGCCGTAGCCGGGGCAGTCCTGCGCCAGCTTGCACATCAGCCGGTCGCGCGTGACCTTGGCAACGATCGAGGCGGCGGCAATCGACAGCACGAGCCCGTCGCCGCCGATCACCGGCTCGCACTCGCAGGCGATCTCGATTCTGTCGCGACCATCGACGAAGACGTGCTTCGGCGTGTCCGGCAACGCATGGACCGCGCGCGCGAGCGCCCACAACGATGCGCGCAAGATATTGTCGCGGTCGATCCGTGCGATCGGCGCGCAGGCCACCGCGAAAGATGCGGTCGCCACAATTTCCTCGAACAGCTCCTCGCGGCGCGCAGCGGTCAAACGTTTGGAATCATCGATGCCTTTGGGAATACGCTTCGGATCCAGCACGACCGCGGCGGCAACCACCGGTCCTGCCAATGGCCCGCGCCCGACCTCGTCGCAACCCGCGACCGGCCAAACGCCACGCTGCATCAGCCCACGCTCGCGCCGGAAGCTCGGCTGCGCGACGGCCGGCGATTTCCCTGGCTGGTCCCTGGATCGACCCCGAATCATTCGGAGATAGTGCGGGTGGGGAAACCCGGAGACAATGCCGAAACGGATTTATGCCCGCTCTCCTGAAGCGTCTTTCAAGTCAAAATGGCTACCGGTTTGCTCGTCCCGCAACGGCCTCAGCTCTGCTCAGAACAGGCTCAACTGCTGTCCGCTGTTGCATTTCGGCTTGGCGAAATGGTCCATCGTCAGCTTTGAGCGCTTCTTATTGAGCCCAAGTTTCTCGCAAGCGATCTCGAAGCGGCGGCCGATCATCCAAGCGATCGGTCCCGCGCCCTTCATCCGTGTACCCCATTGTGAATCGTAATCGCGGCCATTGCGCATATCGCGGATCAGCGTGAACACATGACGGTAGCGATCCGGATAGCTCGCCATGAGCCATTCGCGGAACAGGTCGCGCACTTCCCGCGGAAGGCGCAGCAGCACATAGTTGGCTTCCCTGACGCCGGCATATGCAGCAGCATCGAGAATCCGCTCGATCTCGCAGTCATTCAGCGCCGGAATTACGGGGGCCACCATCACCGTGGTCGGAATGCCCGCTTCCGACAGTTTGCGCAGTGCTTCCAGTCGCCTCATTGGCGTCGATGCCCGCGGCTCCATCGAGCGCGCGAGCCGGGAATCGAGCGACGTCACGGAAATCGCTACCTTGGCGAGATTGCGCTTCGCCATTCGCGCAAGGATATCGATGTCGCGTGTCACCAACGCCGATTTCGTGACGATACCGACCGGATGCGAGGCGCGCTCGAGCACTTCGAGAATGCCGCGCATGATTTTCCGGTCACGCTCGATCGGCTGATAGGGATCGGTGTTGGTTCCGATCGCGATCATCTTCGGCTCGTAGCCCTCCGCGGCCAGTTCCTTCTCCAGCAATGCCGGTGCGTCCGGCTTCGCGAACAGCTTCGATTCGAAATCCAGCCCCGGCGACAGGCCAAGATAAGCGTGGGTCGGCCTTGCGAAACAATAGACGCAGCCGTGCTCGCAGCCCCGATAAGGGTTGATCGAGCGGTCGAAACTGATGTCAGGCGAGTCGTTGCGGGTGATGACTTTCCGCGCGGCGTCAACAGCAACCGTGGTTTTGAACGGCGGCAGATCGTCGAGGCTCTGCCAGCCATCGTCGAACGCCGTTCGCGCCTCCGTCTCGTATCGACCGCTGACGTTGGATTGCGCGCCGCGCCCCCTCCGCCGCTCATGATCGATTGCGACCTCAATCTCGGCAAAGGGCGAGGCGGCCGCCGATGCGGGGGGCGGCGTGACTGGCGGATACCTGCGGGCGAGAGAGGCGCTGCTCATAATGAGAACATAGCACCAAATCGGAACAAATCAAGAACATAATGTTCTGCCCCAATCAATCAGCTATCAGGCCGACGCTCCTTTCGCCTTCGGCCGGCGAAGATGTTCATCCAGCCGCGGCATGATCTCGACGAAGTTGCAGGGACGGGTGCGGTAATCAAGCTGGTGCGCGAGGATACCGTCCCAGCCGTCCCGGCAGGCGCCCGGGGATCCCGGCAAGCAGAAGATGAAGGTGGAACCTGCGGTGCCGGCGGTTGCGCGGCTCTGGATCGTCGAGGTGCCGATTTTGGCGTGACTCAGCATGTGGAAAGCGATCGAAAAGCCGTCCATCCGCTTGTCGAATAGCGGCTCGACCGCCTCCGGGGTGACGTCGCGCCCCGTGAAGCCGGTGCCGCCGGTGGTGATGATGACGTCGATGCCGGGGTCAGCAATCCATCTTTTCATCAGGGTGCGGATCGCCTCGACATCGTCGATGACGATCTCGCGCGCGCCGAGCTTGTGACCCGCGACGGTCAGCCGCTCGGACAGCGTCGCACCCGACTTGTCCTCTTCAAGCGAGCGCGTGTCAGAGACGGTCAGCACCGCGATGTTAAGGGGGACGAAGGGCTTTGTCTCGTCGATGGACGGCATGGCGGTCCCGTGATCAAGGTTCAGCGCGCTCCCTCTCCCCGCTCGCGGGAAGAGGGTTAGGGTGAGGGGCTGCCGACGTTGCAAAGATCCCCTCACCCGAACTGCTCAGGCGCGCATTTGCGCTACCGAGAAGCTCAACCTCCCCCCGTAACCACGGGGAGAGGTAAAAGGAATTGAGCTTTGCCAACACCATTACAAATCGTCCGTCGCGAAGGTGTTGCACGCTTGCACGCTGCCCTGCTGGTAGCCGATCATGAACCAGCGCTTGCGCTGCGCCGCCGAACCATGCGTGAACGAGTCTGGCACCACGCGGCCAGTCGCCTGACGCTGCAACGTATCGTCGCCGATCGCCGTTGCCGTGGTCAACGCAGCGTCAATATCGCCCGGTTCGAGGAAGTTCGGACGCTTCTTCGCCTCACGATTGACCCAAACGCCGGAAAGGCAATCCGCCTGAAGTTCGACTCTGACCTGCAGTTCGTTCGCCTCTGCCTTGCTGCCGGCCTGCTGCTGCAATCGCGTCACCTTCGGGAGAATGCCGAGCAGGTTCTGAATGTGATGCCCGGCCTCGTGCGCAATGATGTAAGCAGCGGTGAACCTGCAAGCGCTGCCCGAGCAGCCACGGAAGCGCGTTTCCACCTGTTTGAAGAAATTGGTGTCGAGGAAGATCTGCTTGTCCGGCGGGCAATAGAACGGTCCCATCGCGGACTGCGCCATACCGCAGCGACCGCCATTTGTGGCATTGCGGAACAGCACGATACGGGGGCCGGAATAATTTTGCCCGCTGGCCTGAAAGATTTCGTGCCAGCGATCGTCGATCTCACCCAACACGCCGGAGATCATCTTGCCCATATCGTCGGTCGGCGCACCGGACTTGCCAGGTGACGGGCGGTCGTCCGTCTGATAGCTCGGCGACTGGCCGCCGCCGGTCAGGATCTCCGCACCTCCGATGAGGAGGCGCGGATCGATGCCGAATGCATAGCCGACCAGGCCGAGGATGATAATGGTGCCGATGCCGAGGCCGCCGCGTCGACCAAATCCACCGCCTCCTCCGCCGAATCCGCCATCCTCGCGACGGTCGTCGATGTTGTCGCTCTGGCGAAAATCGTCATCACGCATGAGGTCCGTCCTCGTGTCCGATCAATCGCTAACCTAGCCGCAAGTGGCGGCGCCCAATTCAAATTTTCATCTCGTTATTCAATAGCCTGCCCGGCAACAATTGCCTATAGCGTTTTCGAGCGAAGTGACATCCGGTTCGCGTGAAGAAAACGCGTCTAATCAAAAAGATAGTGCCGCTAATTCGAAGTTCGCGACGATAATCTGATGCGAACTTCGGATTCCACGCGGGCACCAATGGCTCTATAATTTAAGCGTGGTTCAGGTTCAGAAAAACTGACCTAGCGGCTTGCAAAATACCACAAACGAAATTCTTTCCATCAGCGCCGACGATGAAACCACGACCCGCCATCGCGGGCGGACCAAATAATGGTTGCGCGCACCAGCTTTTGAAACCCGCGCATCATTGCCAAACTTGCATTTCGCTGAACGAAAGCTCTCTACAATTAAGTCGATTTTTACTTTGGCAAGTCACTGTAGCGCCAGTCGGTTGTTTGGTCCCGCGTCGCCGACAGCGTCGCCTGAGTCAGAGTATTCGAGTCATGGGTGTGTCGCGTCGCGGGGCGTCTGCAAGGGCGCCCCGCACCAAATTTGACTCTCCCGCATCGCGCATCATTGTTGGCGACTGTGTCGCCGAGATGTCGAAGCTTCCATCCGGATCGGTCGATCTGGTATTTGCGGATCCCCCCTACAATCTGCAGCTCAAGGGCGAACTCAAGCGTCCCGACGAATCGCACGTCGATGCAGTGAACAACGACTGGGACAAGTTCTCGTCTTTCGCTGCTTACGACGATTTCACCCGCGCCTGGTTGCTCGCATGCCGCCGCGCCATGAAACCGTCGGCCACCATCTGGGTGATCGGATCATATCACAATATCTTCCGCGTTGGCGCGATCATGCAGGATCTCGGCTTCTGGGTGCTGAACGATATCGTCTGGCGCAAGACCAATCCGATGCCGAATTTCCGCGGCCGCCGCTTCACCAACGCCCATGAAACCATGATCTGGGCTGCGCGCGACGAGAACGCCAAAGGCTACACGTTTAACTACGAGGCGTTGAAAGCCGCCAACGAGGACGTGCAGGCGCGCTCGGATTGGCTGATTCCGCTGTGCACCGGTAACGAGCGATTGAAAGACAAGGACGGCCGCAAGGTTCATCCGACCCAGAAGCCCGAGGGTCTGCTGGCACGAGTGCTGCTCTCGTCGTCGAAGCCTGGCGATCTCGTCATCGATCCGTTCAACGGCACCGGCACCACAGGCGCGGTCGCCAGACGTCTCGGCCGCAACTATATCGGGTTCGAACGCGACCGAACCTACGCGGCCGCCGCCGAGAAACGCATCGCGGCGATCGAACCGCTTCCCGAAGCTACCCTTGCCCCTTTCATGACGGCGCGCGAGGCACCGCGCGTGGCTTTTTCCGAATTGATCGAGCGCGGCATGATCTCGCCCGGCGCAAAACTCGTCGATGCAAAGAAGCGCCACGGCGCGCTGGTACGCGCCGACGGGGCCATCATGCTCGGTAACAAGGTCGGCTCGATTCATCGGATCGGAGCGATGGCGCAAGGCGCAGGCGCGTGCAACGGCTGGACCTTCTGGCACATCGAAACCAGCAAAGGTCTCCGGCTGATCGATGAGCTGCGCGCTGAAATCCGCAATCAGATGATGGCGGCAGGCTGAGGCGTTCCGAACGCGCTCCATCCACGCATCGGATAGCCGCGCGGTAAGCGCCAAATCCCCGGTTGCATTTAATCGAAAAATCCTAGCATGGAATGGCTGCTCGCGGACAGCCAGCCGCGTCCCCAACTCATGCCAAGAACAAAGGGGCTTATGATGCTCAAGTTCTATTTCAATGGCGCGCCGAACCCCAACAAGGTTGCGCTATTTCTGGAAGAAGCCGGCCTCCCTTTCGAACTCGTGCCGATCGACACCCGCAAGGGCGACCAGTTCAAGCCGGAATTCCTGAAAGTGAATCCGAACGGCAAAGTACCGGCGATCGACGACGACGGCGTGGTCGTATTCGACAGCAATGCCATCCTTCTTTACCTCGGCGAAAAGACGGGCAAGTTCATGCCGGACAACACGCCGGCCAATCGCGCGCAACTGCTGTCGTGGATGATGTTCATCGCGAGCGGCCTCGGGCCGTATTCCGGACAGGCCGTGCATTTCAAGGACTACGCGCCGAAGGGCATGGACTATGCGGTCAACCGCTACCTGTTTGAGGCGCATCGTCACTACAAGGTTCTCGACGATCATCTCGCGGGCAGCCGCTACATGGTCGGAAACACATATACGATCGTCGATATGGCGTTCTGGGGCTGGGCGCGCATGGCGCCCCGCATTATCGGCGAGAGCAGCGTCGCCAAATATCCGAACTTCAAGCGGCTGCTCGACGAGGTCTCGGCGCGCCCGGCCGCGGCCAGAGCGAGCGTGCTGAAGGACAAGTTTACCTTCAAGACCGAAAACGACGAGGACGCTTTGGGCTTCCTGTATCGCCACATGAAGACGAAGGTGGCCTGATCCGTCGCTTCATGAGGAATAAAGACCCTTCGGCTCACGCCGGAGGGTCTTTTTGTTGCTTGCGGCGGTTTGCAGCTACACTGATTTCCTTATTCTCACCCAAGCCATGCGCAATGACCTTGCGCATCAGATTGGGCAACGCCTCGTCTTTCAGTCGCGCGATCGGCACCCAGCGCATGCCGTCAGGCATCGCGGTTCGCGCGGTAACGGTTGCGGTATAAACCGCAAGCTCCAGCGGAAAATGCGTGAAAACATGCGTGACCGTGCCAGCCTTGCGCTGCCAGCGCGGAGCGCTTTCAAAGCATGGCGCCTGCTTCAGAGCAGCCACATCATCCTGCGCGGCAAGCCACGTCGATGTCGGAACTTCAGTCATGCCGCCAAGCAGGCCTTTTGCCGGCCGCGTGCGGACCAGCACGTCGTTGCCACGCCTCACAACGAAGGCCGCGCCGCGCCGCAACTCGCCCGCCTTCTTCGGTACCTTACGAGGGAAGGTCTCCTGATCGCCGCGAGCTCGCGCGGCACAATCATCGTTCAGCGGACACAGCACGCAGGCAGGCTTCTTCGGCGTGCAAATGGCGGCGCCAAGATCCATCAGCGCCTGCGCGATATCTCCAGCGCGGCTCTTGCTGTCGCGACCAGCGCGTATTTTCATGTCGCGACCAGCGCAGTTCTTTCCGTCGCGACCGACTCGCGAGGGTCCGAGCAACGTCGCGGCAAGTGTTTGAATGCGCCGCTTCGCCTTCGGCAACGGCTCGTCCACAGCGAACAGCCGTGTCACAACCCGTTCGATATTGCCGTCGACCGGCATGGTGCGGCGATTGAAGGCGATGGCGGCGATCGCCGCCGCGGTATAGGGACCGATCCCCGGCAGCGCCCGTAAGTCCTCTTCCGTATCGGGAAATCGACCGCCGTGATCGCGCAGCACCGCAACAGCGCAGGCATGAAGATTGCGCGCGCGCGAATAGTAACCGAGCCCGGCCCACATCCGTAAGATATCGTCGAGCGACGCGCGTCCCATCGCCTCAACGTCCGGCCAGCGCGCCAGAAACTTCTCGAAATAAGGCCCGACCGCCTTCACGGTCGTCTGCTGCAGCATGATCTCGGACAGCCAGATCCGATAGGGATCGATAGCCTCGCCGGGCAGCGCGCGCCACGGCAGCCGGCGGCGGTTACGGTCGTACCAGGCCAGCAGCCGCGTGGGACGGCCCGTTGGCGCAGGAGCTTCCCTTCGCTCGTTGTTTTCCACGGATAGCGCCATTTACCGACTCGAGGCGTTCGACGACATTCTCTCACCGTCATGCCCGCGCCTGTCGCGGGCATCCACGTCTTTATTCGTTCCGTACGCGGATGGCTGGAACAAGCCTAGCCATGACGGCATATTTTTCAACCGCATCCCAAATGAGAACCAACATGCTATAAAAGCGGTGATGTCCAAGCCCGGCCCGATCTCAGCCAAGCCGTTGTCGGCATTGCTCGGTGATGTCTTCTCCGATGCCTATGCGCGGCAGGGATTCGCCTCACGCGAACTGGTGACCCGCTGGGCGGAAATCGCCGGACCCGAGATCGCCGCACATTCCGAACCGATGAAGATCCAGTGGCCTCGTCCGATCGAGGGGCAGAAGCAGGAACCGGCGACGCTGGTATTGCGGGTCGAAGGTCCTGTCGCACTGGAAATCCAGCATTCCTCCGATGTCATTCTGCAAAGGGTCAATCGGTTCTTCGGCTGGAACGCGGTCGGCCGGCTGGCCTTGCGCCAAGCTCCTTTGTCGCGCAACTCCGTGCGGAATGCCTCACGGCTGCCCGACGCGACGGACGTGGCACAGGTGGCGGAAACGCTGTCCTCTATCGAGGACAACGATCTGCGTACGGCGCTGGCGCGACTCGGCGCCTCGATCAAGCGGAATTGACGCGATGGTGGAGCACACCGACAGCGCGCCATTGCCACAATTCTGGTTTCAAGCTAGCGAACAATTGTCGTCAGGGCGCTTGCGCCGTTTTCGGGAGAAGACCGTTGATCATTACGCGCCGCGCCGTTAATGCCGCCCTCGCATTGGGCGGACTCGCCGCCTTCGTAGGTCTTTCGCCATTGCGCCTGATCGGTGAGGCCATGGCCCAGAGCGCCACCGCCACAGACGTGGCCAAACCCGTTTCGCTGCCGGACATGGCGCTCGGCCCCAAGGACGCCGTCGTCACTATCACCGAATATGCCTCGATGACGTGCCCGCATTGCTCGCGGTTCGCGGAAGATGTGTTTCCGAAGATCAAGACGGACTATATCGACACCAACAAGATTCGCTATGTGTTCCGCGAGTTTCCGCTCGACATCAAGGCCGCCGCCGGCGCGATGCTGGCCCGCTGCATCGCCAAGGACGACGCGGGAAAATATTTCGCCGTGATCGATACGCTGTTCAAGTCACAGGACACATGGACCGGATCAAATACCACGGAATCGCTGAAACTGATCGGCAAGCAGACCGGACTTACGGGAGATGAGGTTGAAAGCTGCCTGAAGGATCAGGCCTTGCTCGACAAGATCGCGGCCGACCAGAAATACGCCAATGAGGTTTTGAAGGTGAATTCGACACCGACGTTCTTCATTAACGGCGACATGGTGAAGGGCGAGATCGCATTCGAGGACTTCAAGAAGAAGATCGATCCCTTGTTGAAAAACTGAGGGTAGCAAACAAACGTTGGCGGACATCGGCTGAGGTTCCAGGGTCTTTCCACTTCTGGGGAATCAGAAGCGGAACTTTATGGTTTGATCTGACGCGTTTTCTGCACGCGAACTGATATCCGCTTCGCTCGAAAACGCTATAACCCCTGCAAAAGCCTTTGGAAAAGCTTGTCTGCGCGGTTGCTCTGGTACGTCGCTATCGCCATTGTCGAACCTCGCGAGGCGCGCGACTCAGGGCTGCTGACAGTACGTGTGGTATTGTGGCTGTGGGCTGATTCGCGTCTTGCAAGCACAGTAGAGTGTCCATGAAACTCACGCGCCTTCGCCTTCACGGCTTCAAGTCGTTCGTTGAACCCACCGATTTCGTGATCGAGCCAGGTCTCACTGGCGTGGTCGGGCCGAACGGTTGCGGCAAGTCCAATCTGGTCGAGGCGCTGCGCTGGGCCATGGGCGAGACCTCGTACAAATCGCTGCGCGCCGCCGACATGGACGCGGTGATCTTCGCAGGCAGCGGCAACCGTCCGGCGCGTAACCACGCCGAGGTGGTGATGTCGATCGACAATTCGGATCACTCTGCGCCCTCCGCCCTCAACGATTCCGAAGCGCTAGAGATTTCGCGCCGGATCGAGCGCGAGGCCGGCTCGGTCTACCGTATCAACGGTAAGGACGTGCGCGCCCGCGACGTGCAGATTCTGTTTGCCGACGCAGCCACCGGCGCGCGCTCTCCGGCGCTGGTGCACCAGGGCAAGATCGGCGAGATCATCCAGGCTAAACCCGAACAGCGCCGCCGCGTGCTGGAAGACGCCGCCGGCGTGGCCGGCTTGCATGCTCGCCGTCACGAGGCCGAGTTGCGGCTGAAGGCCGCCGAAACCAACCTCACTCGCGTCGAGGACGTGATTGGCCAACTCGCCGGCCAGATGGAGGGGCTCAAGAAGCAGGCGCGGCAGGCGATCCGTTATCGGGACGTCGCCGCGAAAGTGCGCAAGGCGGAAGCGATGCTGTTCCACCTGCGCTGGCTCGAAGCTCAGGCCGAGGTGGCGGAAGCCGCCAGAACCCACGACCTCAATGTCCGCGAGTTGGCCGAACGCACCCGCGAGCAGGCCGAAGCCGCCCGCCTCCAGGCGGAACGCGCCGCCGAACTTCCGGCGCTGCGCGAGGCGGAAGCCCGCGCCGCCGCCGGTCTGCAGCGCCTTACCAATGCGCGCGAGACGCTGGACCGCGAAGAGGAACGCGCGAAGGAGCGCGCCGCCGAACTCGATCGGCGGCTGATACAGTTTGCTTCCGATGTCGAGCGCGAGCAGCGACAGTCATCCGACGCCGACGCCGCCTTGCAGCGGCTCGATGTCGAGGACACCGAGCTGAAGGACGAAATCAAATCACGTGTCGAAACGCGCAGTGGCGTCGATGAACGGGCAGCACAGGCGGAAACCACGCTCGCTGCGGCCGAAGCCACGTTTGCTGATTTGACACGGGTACTGGCCGACCTCACCGCCAGGCGCACCCAGCTTGAATCGAACGTGCGGACCCATCGCGATCGCCTCGCTCGCGTCGATCAGCAGATCGCAGACGTGCAGCGCGAGACCGAAGCGCTGGCGCAGCAGACCAGCGGGTTCGGCGATCTCGATGCCCTCACCGCGGCGATCCAGGGCGCGCAGGAAGCGCTGACGCAATCGGAAACCCTGACTCGCGAGCGCGAGGCCGAACATACCGCCGCACGCAGCCAGCTCGAGGTCGCCCGCTCCGGCGTCGAAGCGGCGCGCGGACCGCTGCAGGACGCTGACAAGCGCGCGCAGCGGCTCGAGACCGAAGCCAAGACCATCGCCAAGATTCTCAACGGCGAAAGCAAAAACCTGTGGCCGCCGATCATCGACGGCATCAATGTCGACAAAGGCTACGAGAAGGCGATCGGCGCCGTGCTTGGCGACGACCTCGACGCACCAGTGGATCAGTCCGCGCCGATGCGCTGGACCGGGGTGGCCGTCACGGCGGACGATCCGGCGCTGCCCGAAGGCGTGGAATCGCTTGCGGCCCATGTGCAGGCGCCGCCCGAATTGGCCCGGCGTCTCAAGCAAATCGGCATCGTCGCCAAAGAGCGTGGTGCGGAACTGGTTGCCCATCTGAAGACCGGCCAGCGGCTGGTCTCGCTCGAAGGCGACGTCTGGCGCTGGGACGGCTTCGTGACCGCGGCCCATGCACCGACCGGCGCGGCGCGCCGCCTCGCCGAGCGCGCGCGGCTGGCCGATATCGAGAGCGAGATCGAGCGCGCACGCACCGAGGTCTCCGAACGGCGCCAGGCGCTGGAGACGGCGCAGCAGGCCGTCGCCGCAGCAAGCCAGGCCGTCACCGCCGCCGCATCGGCTGAGAGCGAGGCGCGCAATGCCTGGCGCGCAGCGCAGCGCGAGGTCGATGCCGCGCGCGAACGTCATGCAAGCGCCGAGCGCGAGATCAATCGCCACGCGGCGCGCCGCTCGGCGCTGACCGAAGCGCAAAATCGCCTGACTGCCGACCGCATGGAAGCCGCCGCCGCTCATGAGACGGCGACATCCGCACTCGGCGAATTGCCGCCGAGCCTGGACACCGAGACCAAACTCGGCGAGGTACGGACAGAAATCGACGGCCATCGACGAGCCGCCGCGCAAGTTCGCGCCGAGGCGCAAGCGCTCGCACGCGAAGCCGAACTCGCGGATCGCCGCCTGCAGGCGATATCGGCGGAACGTAACGAATGGCAAACCCGTAAGCAAAGTGCGGCGTCGCAGATCGCGACCATCGAAGCGCGCGTGACCGAGGTCAGAGCCGAGCGCGCGGACCTCGACAACGCGCCGGCGCTGTTTTCAGAGAAGCGTAGCGCGATCATCAGCGAGATCGAGCACGCCCAAAAGGATCGCCGCGACGCGGCCGATACCCTCGCCGCCGCCGAAGCCGTGATGGCAGAAACCGACCGCGCCGCGAAAATCTCGCTTGAGTCGCTGTCAAGCGCACGCGAGGCTACGGCGCGCGCCGAAGAGCGGATGGACGGAAGCAAGCGGCGGCTCGAGGATACCGAACGCGAAATCCGCGACATGCTCGAGGTCGAACCCGACGCGGTGGCTTCACTGGCCGAAATTCAGTCCGGCGTCGACCTGCCGCCGCTGCCGGAGATCGAGGCGGATCTCGAAAAGCTGCGCCGCGACCGCGACCGTCTCGGCGCAGTCAACTTGCGCGCCGAGGAGGAATTGCGCGAGGTCGAAACCCAGCATACCTCGCTCGCTACCGAGCGCGACGACCTCGTCGAGGCCATCAAGAAGCTGCGCACCGGCATCCAGAGCCTCAACCGCGAGGCGCGGGAGCGGCTTCTGACCTCGTTCGAGACCGTCAACACCCATTTCAAGCGGCTGTTCATCGATCTGTTCGGCGGCGGCGAGGCCGCGCTGCACCTGATCGAGAGCGACGATCCCCTTGAGGCCGGCCTCGAGATCATCGCCAAGCCGCCGGGCAAGAAGCCGCAGACGTTGTCGCTGCTCTCGGGTGGTGAACAGGCGCTGACAGCACTGGCGCTGATCTTCGCAGTGTTCCTCACCAATCCGTCACCGATCTGTGTGCTGGACGAAGTCGACGCGCCGCTCGACGACCACAACGTCGAACGGTTCTGCAATCTCCTGCACGAGATGACGTCATCCACGGAGACGCGCTTCATCATCATCACCCACAATCCGATCACCATGGCGCGGATGAACAGGCTGTTCGGCGTCACCATGGCCGAGCGTGGCGTCTCGCAACTGGTGTCGGTCGATCTTGAAAACGCGGTGAAAATTCTCGACCAGAACGTCGCGTGACCTCTTCCTTCTCCCGTCGCGGGAGAGGGAACAAAGACCACCATGATCCCGCCCGATCTTCCTGCCGAACTGAAGGCTGCCTTACAACGGAAAGCGCAGGGCCTGACCCGCAGCGATGCCGCAGCTCGCGCGGCCGCGATATCGCAAACGTATCGGAGCGGCGGCGGTTCAAGCACGATCCGGGACGAAACTGACGCACTAGCCTATGCGCTGGCGCGAATGCCCGCGACCTATGCGGCCGTGGTGGCCAGCCTCAATGCGCTTCGCGAGATACGTCCACAGTTCACACCGATCAGCCTGCTCGATGTCGGAGCCGGCCCCGGAACGGCGACATGGGCTGCTGCGCAGGCATTTGATTCCCTCGACGCATTCTCGGCGATCGACGCCAATCCGGCGCTGCGGTCGCTCGCACTGGACCTCGCTGCCGATGCGGTGCGACTGAACGGCCTCAGCTATGTGCAACACGACGCGTCAGCCGGGCTTCACAATGCAGCCGAGAGCGCCGATCTTGTGCTCGCGAGCTATGTCATCGGCGAACTCAGCGCCGATCGGCAAGCCGCGCTCGCTGATTTGATGTGGGCGGCGACGCGCGACACGCTGCTGGTCGTCGAACCCGGCACGCCCGCCGGCTACCAGCGAATCCTCGATCTGCGGCGCCAGCTGGTCGCGCGCGGCGCGCATGTCATCGCTCCCTGCCCGCATGACGGCGAGTGTCCGCTCATGTTGTTGTCAGGCGAGGCAGGCATTTCGCGTGAAGACAATGCATCAAAACAAAAAGCTGTGGCGGACTGGTGCCATTTCGTGCAGCGGCTACCGCGGTCCCGCGCGCATAAGCAGATCAAGGGCGTGGAGCTTCCTTTCGAGGACGAAAAATTCAGCTATGTCGCGTTGGCCCGAACGCCCGCCCGACAACGTCCGGCACGGGTTCTGGCGCCGCCGCTCGTCACCAAGGCCGCAATGCGGATCAAGCTGTGTCAGCCCGATGGGAGCGCCGGCGTCGCGACATTTCCTCGTCGTGACAAGGCCAGCTATTCCCGTGTGCGCCGCGTCGGCTGGGGCGACGTCGTCAACCTGACCGAGACGTGATTATTTGAAAATTAGGACGGCCGCGAGAAGACGTAGATCAGCCCGCTCAGCATCAGAAGCACCACCGCCGCCGTGAGCCAAGGGCCGGGATGGCTGCCGAACCAGAATCCCGCAAAGCCGATCGCCATGCCGCCAAGCGCCATCAGCTTGGCCTTTACAGGGATTGCGCCGCGCTCGCGCCAGCCACGTAGCAGCGAGCCAAAACGCGGGTGCTGCAACAGCCAGTTTTCAAGGCGGGGAGAAGAGCGGGCGAAACAGGCGGCGGCCAAAATCAGAAACGGCGTCGTCGGCAGCACCGGCAGGAACGCGCCGATAAAGCCGAGCGCGACGAAACAGATACCCAGCACCAGAAAAATGCCGCGCATCATTCGCGACGTGCTAGTGCGCGGATCGACGGCACTAGCCACGCCCGCGCCGAAAGATTGCTCGTCCACGATCATGCGCTCGCCATCCTGATCCACCACATCCACACCCTACATCTGCTTCACACAGAACAAAATACCGAACAACTTGAACTTTTCTAAGAGTTTTCCCGACCAAAGGGCGCCGTCTCCCGGCGGAACCTGCCGTTCGCGCGGAATATCGTCTACGGTGACCGCGTTCGCGTCCTCTCATCAGGAGCTTTTCTCATGTCGACAGGCTTGATTGTTCTCGGCGTCATCGTCGCCGTCGCTGTGTTCGCGCTTGTCGCCTATAACCGGCTGGTCGCACTCAGCCAGCGCGTCAGTCAGGCCTTCGCCGATATCGATGTGCAGCTCAAGCAGCGTCACGACCTGATCCCGAACCTTGTCGAAACCGTGAAAGGCTATGCCGCGCATGAGCGCGGGACACTGGATGACGTCATCAAGGCTCGCAACGTCGCGATGTCGGCGCAGGGGCCGGCGCAGGTCGGCGCCGCCGAAAACCAGTTGAGCGGTGCGCTTGGCCGGCTCATCGCGTTGTCGGAGGCTTATCCGGATCTCAAGGCCAATGCCAATTTCCAACAGCTTGCCGGCGAACTGTCCGACATTGAAAATAAGGTCGCCGCAAGCCGTCGTTTCTTCAACAACGCTGTTCAGGAATACAACACCGCTATCCAGCAACTGCCGGCAGCGTTGTTCGCGGGCACGTTTGGCTTCACGCACAAGGAGTTTTTTGATCTCGGTGCCAGCCGCGCGACCGTAGAACAGACGCCTCAGGTGAAATTCTGAGGCTTTTGCAATGGATCGAAGCGGGCAGAACGGACTCTCCTTTCCGTTCTTCGGAGATGGAGAGGGCTATCCAACCACCGGGATCGATTTTGTCGTTGGCTCGATCCCTTTCCGATTTTGTTGCATCCCCCTCTCCGTCCTTCACCCACTGCCATCCGAGGGAAGGAAACGGATCGTCTGCGCGACAAGCGCTGCAAACGGATTCGCCTAATGGCAGCTTACGGTCTCTACACACACATCGCGTCGAACAAGATTCGTTCGATGTTTTTGCTCGCCGGGCTGTTCGTCCTGATTTATGTAATGGTGTTCGCCGGCGCGCTGATTGCCGAAGTGTTTCGGCGCGGCGCAGACTACCCGGCGGCGTTCTACATCACCATCGCCTGGCATGACCTGATCGCCGTCCTCCCCTGGGCAACAGCAGGTTCGGCGCTGTGGATTGTGATCGCCTATTTCTTCCATCAGTCGATCATTGATGCGGTCACCGGCGGCCATGATGTCACCCGCAAGGAACAACCGCAGCTCTACAACTTGCTGGAAAACCTTTGCATCTCCCGCGGCATCCCGATGCCGAAGCTGAAGGTGATCGATACCGACGCGATCAACGCTTTCGCCACCGGACTCAACCGCCGTCAATATGCGATTACCGTCACCACCGGCCTGATGAACCAGCTTAACGATCGGGAGATGGAAGCGGTGCTCGGTCACGAACTGACCCACATTCGCAACGGCGACGTTCAGTTGATGGTGGTCGCTGTCATCATCGCGGGCGTGGTCGGCTTCGTCGCGGAATTGTGCTTCCGCATCTTCTTCAACAGCGGCGCGCGGATCGGCGGCGGTTCGTCGCGCTCATCCTCCTCCCGCAACGGCGACGGCAAAGGCGGCGGCGCCGTCATCGCCGTGATCCTGGCGATGGTGCTGATCGCGCTCTCCTGGTTTTTATCGCAAGCGATACGGATGGCGTTGTCGCGCTCGCGCGAACTGATGGCTGATGCCGGCTCCGTCGAATTGACCAAGGATCCCGACGCCATGATCTCGGCGTTGCGCAAGATCGAGAACCGTGGCGAACTGCCGGGCGCAACCTCGGCCGTGATGGAAATGTGTGTCGACAACCCGCGCCAAGGTTTCGCCGACCTTTTTGCAACCCATCCTTCCATCGAAACGCGGGTGCGCGCGCTGGTGACATATGCCGGCGGCCACGATCCCGGACCGATGCGGTTGCATACCGAGCGCGCCGCGACCGATCAGAAATTGCCCGGGCTTCCGCCGGGACCCTGGAGCGAGCCGGCACCGCCCGTTCCCGGCCCACCGAGCCATCGCTCCTGACCTTTATTTTGCCGCTTCCTAAGCCTGTTTCAGGCTCGCAGGCATACTCGAGGCTTTCCGCTTCTGATGGAAGCAGAAGTGGGGCTTTTGGATTTGACGCGTTTTCTCCACGCGAACCGGTATCCACTTCGCTCGAAAACGCAAATATAGCCGCCACGAATGCTCAACGGCTCAACGAATTTTGCCAGATTTGACATATCGAATTGAATTCTCCCTCGTTTCTGCCATGGTCCCGCTCCAAGCAACGACTGGGGGGGACAGCTCGGCCGCGCGACCATCCGCGGTCGCCGATTTCAGCTTGCTCAAAGGGGTCTCATGGCGAAGCCGGCAGTGATTGTGGTTGGCGCGGACAAAGGCGGCGTTGGCAAAACGACCGTTTCCCGCACCATTCTCGACTATTTCAGCGCCAACAACGTACCGACCAGGGCCTTCGACACAGAATCGCCTCGTGGCACGCTGAGGCGTTTTCATCCAGATGTCACTGAGATCGTCGACATGACGTCGACCGCGGATCAGATGAAGATCTTCGATACGCTCAACACGGCCAAGGCTAGCGTCACCGTGATTGACGTCCGTGCCGGACTCATGTCTTCGGCTCTGGCCTCGCTTCGCGATATCGGTTTTCTCGACGCGGCGAAAACGGGGCAGATTACCTTCGCGGTATTCCACATTCTTGGCCCCTCCATCGCCTCCCTGGATGAGATCGCGGAAACTGCCAGATTCATGTCCGGCGCCAAATATTTTCTGGTGAAGAACTTCATCAACAACACGAGCTTCTTCGAGTGGGACCAGGCGACCTACAACGCCTACTTCCGCAAGATCAAGGATGCGACCGAAATCACCATCCCGAAGCTCAACGAGATGGCGTACGAGCAGGTCGAGGTGTCATCAGTGCCCTTCCTGAGGTTCGTAGCCAATAAGGGACCGAAGAACGAAGCCGCGAACTACTCGTTCGTTCTGCGCGGCTATGTTCGCCACTGGCTCGCCAATGTGTGGAGCGAATACGACCGCATCAAGCTCACCGACATCGTCGCCTCAAAGGAGAAGAGCGGTTCCCGCGCATCGAACAAGTAACTGATCTTTCCGTCGTTCCGGAACTTATCAGTTGATAAGGACTTGCGTTTACAACGGCAGCGCAGACCTCGGCTGTGCATCTGCACAACGGGTCAACTCGACTGCCGCTTAGCTTGAAAATCCTGATCGCGACCAAGCCGCGTCCTCATTTGCGCAGTGGCGCATCAAGAATGTCGGTGGAGAGTTTGTCGGCGTCCTGCTAGATCGGGATCGTCGCTCCGATGTAGCTCCTATGCCTCGCACTCCTGTCTACATTATCTGTTCGCCACGTCCGCAGGTCGGCAAGACGCTGATAGCGCGGCAGCTCAGCGAGTTTCTTCGTTTGCAGCGAGGCGATGTCCTCGCCTTTGACGTCAACCTGAAGGAGCCGTCTCTGGTCGACTATCTGCCGCGTCTCACAGAGACCGCAGAAATTGATGACACGTTCGGCAAGATGGCGCTGATGGACCAGTTGATCATCAATGACGGTCTCGCCAAGGTGATCGACCTTGGTTACCCCTCCTTCGACGAATTTTTCGGGATGATCGAGGAGATCGGCTTCGTCAAGGAATCCGCGCGGAGCGAGGTGGCGCCGGTTGTCCTATTCATCGCCGATAGCGATCGTGTTTCCGCACGCGGCTATCAGACCCTACGGGCAACGCTGCCGCCCAACGCTATCGTTACGGTCGAAAATGAATTCGTTATGCGCGGAAGGCTGCCCGAAGCTTTCATGCACAATCGGGTGATGCGCATCGCAGAACTTCCCGCGTTTCTCAAGACCTATATCGACCGGCTGACCTTCTCGTTCACCGAATATCTGCGAACGGAGACAGATTCTTCAACCGAGCTCCACCAGTGGATCCGCAACAACTATTTCGGCTTTCGTGAGATCGAACGACAACTGATGCAACAGGGGGGATGAGATTCATTTCCTTCCCCCTCGAAGGAGGGCTCAATGTCCGCCGAACGCCATCAGCGTCCGCACGGGGACATCCATCGCGCGTAACTTGGCCGCGCCGCCGAGATCCGGCAGATCGATGATAAAGCAGGCAGCAACGACGTCAGCGCCGATCTGGCGCAACAGCTTCACCGCGCCCTCGGCTGTGCCGCCGGTGGCGATCAGATCATCCACCAAAATGACGCGCTCGCCGCTGGCAATGGCGTCGACGTGCATTTCCATTTCGTCCATGCCGTATTCGAGCGCATAGGCTATCCGTACGGTCTGGTGCGGCAGCTTGCCCTTCTTGCGGATCGGCACAAAGCCTGCGGACACCTGATGCGCCACCGCGCCACCGAGGATAAAGCCCCGCGCCTCGATGCCGGCGACCTTGTCGATCTTCGATCCGGCCCACGGATGCACGAGCTGATCGACGGCGCGGCGGAACGCGCGCGCATCGCCGAGGAGCGTGGTGATGTCCCGAAACATGACCCCCGGCTTGGGGTAATCCGGAATGGTACGAACGGAGGCCTGCAGATCATCTTCGAAGGTCATCGAATCTCTTTCGCAGAACAAATTTGGAGCGGCGCTTTGCCTTCGTCATTCCTGAGCATAGCCGTTCGAAGAACGGCGTCGCTTCGCTCGCCTATGATCCGGCAATCCATCCTTTTGAGGATGACAGTTGCAGGGGTCAAGCCCGCTCATGGGGCTCTTTCACGTCGTTGCGCTTCGCGCCCTCCCCATCCGGAACGCGTTCTCCACGATCCGCAAGCCAACCTCGCCGCCAAGCGACATCAGCGATTCGGGATGGAATTGCACGCCGCCGACCGGTAGCGATTTGTGCTCGATCGCCATCGGCACCCCGTCGTCGGTGGTCGCCGTCACCTCCAGCACGTCGGGCAAACGGTCGCGTTCGACATAGAGCGAGTGATAACGGCCGATCACGATCTCGTTTGGCAGGTTGCACATCAGCCGTCCGCCACGACTCTGCACGCGCGATGGTCTCCCATGCGCCGGCTGCGCCAGCTGGCCGAGACGGCCGCCAAAATATTCACCAATCCCCTGCAAGCCGAGACAGACGCCGAACACCGGCAGGTTCTTCTCCAGCGCCGTACCGATGGTTCGGGCCATGCCGAAATCCTCAGGCCGGCCGGGTCCGGGTGACAGCACCAGCAGGTCATAGCTTTGCTTGTCGAGCATATCCTGCGCGTGGACATAGCGCACGACGCTGACGCGCGCGCCGACCTGCCGGAAGTAATCCGCCAGCATGTGCACGAAACTGTCGTCGTGGTCGATCAGCAACACGCGTTTTCCGGAGCCGGTTGCGTCCGGCGCCACCGCCGAAAGCGGCTTTGGCGCGTCGCCGCGTAGCGCCTGGAATAGCGCCGCCGCCTTGGTCTGGCACTCGCGGTCTTCAAGCTCCGGCTTGCTGTCGAACAAGCAGGTCGCGCCGACGCGCACTTCCGCGAGGCCGTCTTTCATGCGGATGGTGCGGATGGTCAGGCCGGTGTTGATCGAGCCATCGAAGCCGACGACACCGAATGCGCCGGCGTACCAGCGCCGCGGCGAGCGTTCGTTGTCCTCAACGAACTGGATCGCCCACTTCTTCGGCGCACCCGTCACCGTCACCGCCCATGCGTGGGTGAGGAACCCATCGAGCGCATCGAAGCCGGGCCGCAAAATGCCTTCGACGTGATCGACAGTATGAAACAGCTTTGAATAGGTCTCGATCTGGCGGCGCGCGAGCACCTTGATCGTTCCCGGCATGCAGATGCGCGCCTTGTCGTTGCGATCGACGTCGGTGCACATGTTGAGCTCGAACTCGTCCTTCTCCGAGTTGAGCAACTCGCGGATCTGCTCGGCATCGCCGATGGCATCGGCGCCGCGCGCGATGGTCCCGGAAATCGGGCAGGTCTCGATGCGGCGGCCGTCGCTGCGCACGAACATTTCCGGCGAGGCAGAGACTAGAAACTCACCGTCTCCGAGATTGACCAATCCGCCATAGGGCGACGGGTTGATCCGGCACAGCCGCTGAAACACTTCGGCCGGTGAGCGCTCGCAGGGTTCGGCGAACAACTGTCCGGGCACCGCCTCGAACAGGTCGCCACGCGCAAACGCGGCGCGCGCGGTTTCCACCGTGGCCTGATATTCACCCGGGGCGTGATCGGTAAAACCCTGGCGCGGTGTTCTCGCATAAAGGCTGTCAGGCGTATCGTGCGGATGCTTTTCGGTGGAGCGGCCCTTCCATGCGAAATCGTAGGACAGTACGACGCCGCGGCCAGTGGCGCGATCATAAGCGAGCAGGCGGTCCGGAATAAATAGCACGATGTCGCGCTGATCGCTTTCACGCGCGCGTTTCTGCACCAGATCTTCCATCTGGAACACGAGGTCATAGGCGAACGCGCCGTACAGCCCGAGCATGGGATCTGCTGTCGACGCGAAAGCCGCCACCAGCGCCCGCACCAGCGACATCACGCTTGCACGCCGGGTGCGTTGATCTTCCTCCACAGGAGCATCGCCGCGCACAATATGGCCAGCGATCCGGCAGGCAGTCTTTTCGGTGACGACCGCACAGGGTACGCTCAGTGTTTCACCAAGGAAAGCGATCAGCACCTCGCCGCGAACATTGGTGGCTTCGATGACAAAATTGAATCCTGTGGTTTCGATCTTGAGCGGCGGATCGGCAAAGCCAAGGTCGAAACTCTCATAACGGCCCGGCACCGTCGTACCAGACGACAGCACCACGCCGCGACGGCTATCGAGCAGACCGATCAGGTCGTCGAGCCTGCTGCCGCCGGTAAAGTGTTCGATCGAACGGCTGATCGAGAGACCGCTGGCGGTCAGGTACTCGCTTTGCGCGGGAAGGGAAAAGACGGTCCTGTTCATGCAGTCCTCTTACGAGACTTGCGAAGAGTGCGCCACACAGGACAAACAAAAAAGGCCGTCGCTCTGCATGACGGCCTTCGACGATTAGAATTGAAGCAAAATCGCACCGGCCACCTTCAGAAGGTGGCCCACCAGAGACGGAACGGGCGGATGGCAGGATTCATGCCACGAAATCATCATTCCGGTGGTGCGATGTCAAGAGCGTTCACGGCCGGACTCGGGCCGCATTGCCGCGATCAGGTCCGCCGCCATGGCGGTTGCGCCCCCAACAACGCGCGCTAGATTGGCCTGACTCGACACCGGGAGAACATCATGACGTTCAAAGTCGTGAGCAATAGTTTCAAGGATGGCGACTACCTCGACAAGGATCATATCCTGTCGGCGGATTTCGGTTTCGGCTGCGCGGGCGGCAACCGATCACCGCACCTGCGCTGGAGCGGCGCGCCGGCAGGCACGAAGAGCTTCGCCGTAACCTGCTTTGATCCGGACGCACCAACCGGCAGCGGCTTCTGGCATTGGGTCGTCATCAATATTCCGGCCTCGGTGACGGAGCTTGTGCTCGACGCCGGCAATCCCGGGAGTGGCAAGCTTCCCAATGGCGCGCTACAGACCCGCACCGATTTCGGCACAGCCGGCTACGGCGGCCCTTGCCCGCCTGAAGGCGATCATCCACATCGCTATTTCTTCACCGTGTACGCGGTCGGCGGCAACATCAACGCCAATGCCGACACATCAGCGGCAGTGATCGGTTTCCAGCTTCATTTCAACACACTGGCGAAATCGGCGGTGATGGGTCTGTTCAAGCGGTGAGACGATACAAGCGTTTAATGTCCCGCCGTCACTGCATCGCGGCACCAATCAAAAAGGCTCCCGCGAGGGAGCCTTTTTGATGCGAAGAACCTGCGCATCATTCAATGCGCGTCGGCCCAGACCGCCTTCTTGGTGAAGTAGAGCAGCCCGGCAAGGATGATCATGAAAATCATGACCTGCAGGCCAATCCGCTTGCGCTCCTCGAGCTTCGGCTCGGCGGCCCACATCAGAAAAGCGGACACGTCCTTCGCATACTGATCGACCTTCTGCGGGGTTCCGTCGTCATAGGTCACCTGATCGTCCGCCAGCGGGTTCGGCATCTTCGTGGCATGACCTGGGAAGTACTTGTTGTAGGTCGATCCTTCCGGCAGAGCGAACCCTTCCGGCGGACTACTTTCAAAACCGGTCAGGAGGGCATGGATATAGTTCGGGCCTTTTTCCTGAAACTGCGTGAAGGCATCGAAGATGAACTGAGGAAAGCCCCGTTCATAGCCGCGTGCCTTGGCCATCAGGGAAAGATCGGGCGGAGCCGCGCCGCCATTGGCTGCGCGAGCGGCGTTCTCATTGGGAAACGGCGACGGAAATTTGTCGGCGACCCGGCCTGGTCGCTCGAACATGTCGCCGGCATCGTTGGGGCCGTCCTTCACCTGGATTTCGGAAGCCAGCGCCTCGGCCTGGGCGACGGAGAAGCCCGGACCGCCCGGGTCTGTCAGGTTACGATAGTGCACGAGATTCATGGAGTGGCAGGCCGAGCAGACTTCCTTGTAGACCTTGTAGCCGCGCTGCAACTGGCCTTGGTCGAATTTTCCAAATGGGCCAGCGAACGACCAGCTCAACGACGGCGGAATCGAGCCATGGTCGGCCGCCATCACCTTCGAGCCGCTATCCAGCGCCAGCAGCCCGACAGCGCCGAACACCGCCAAGGCCGAAGCCACGACTTTTTTCTTTCCCAGCACGTCATCGGCGATCGAATTGGGAACGGCGCGCGGCTTTTCGATACGACTCAGGATCGGCAGCACAATCAGGAAATAGGCGAAATAGCACGCCGTCAGGATACGTCCGGCAACCACGTAGACGCCTTCCGGCGGCTTCGCGCCGAGATAACCAAGGCCGAGACAAACACCGACGAAGATCCAGAAGAACTGCTTGGCGAGAGGACGATAACGCACCGAGCGGGTCTTTGCGGAATCGAGCCAGGGCAGAAAGGCCAGGATCAGAATAGCGCTGAACATCGCCACCACGCCTGCGAGCTTGTCCGGGATCGAGCGCAGGATCGCGTAGAACGGCAGATAGTACCATTCCGGCACGATATGCGCGGGCGTCACGCCCGGGTTGGCCGGGATGTAGTTGTCGGGATCGCCGAGATAATTCGGAATGTAGAAGATGAACCAGCAGTAGAACAGGATGAAGCAGGAAAGACCGAACCCGTCCTTGATGGTCGCGTAAGGCGTAAACGGCACCGTATCCTTCGCGGTCTTGGGCTCGACCCCGGCCGGATTGTTCTGACCGGCGACGTGCAGCGCCCAGACGTGCAGCACGACCACCCCGGCGATCACGAAAGGCAGGAGGTAGTGCAGCGAGAAAAAGCGGTTCAGCGTCGGATTGCCGACCGAGTAACCGCCCCATAGCAGCGTCACGATGCTTTCGCCGAAATAGGGAATGGCGGAAAACAGATTGGTGATGACGGTCGCGCCCCAGAAGCTCATCTGACCCCAGGGCAGCACGTAGCCCATGAAGCCGGTCGCCATCATCAGGAGGTAGATGATGACGCCGAGGATCCAGAGGATCTCGCGCGGTTCTTTGTAGGAGCCGTAATACAGGCCGCGAAGCATGTGGATATAAACGGCGATGAAGAACATCGAGGCGCCGTTCGAATGAAGGTAACGCAGCAGCCAGCCGTAGTCGACATCGCGCACAATGGCTTCGACCGAGTTAAAAGCGAGGTCGGCGTGCGGCGTATAGTGCATCGCCAGGATGACGCCGGTGATGATCTGCACCCCGAGCATGAACGAGAGGATGCCGCCGAACGTCCACCAGTAGTTCAGGTTGCGCGGCGTCGGATAGGCGACGAACGAGGAATGGACGAGACCGAAGATCGGCAAACGCCGCTCGATCCACTTGAGGACGGAATTTTGCGGCTGGAAGCTGGATGGTCCGCTCATGATGCGATCCTGAAGAATGAAGCGACGCGTTCGGTTCGGGGCTTTTCGGCCTTATCCGATCTTGATCTTGCTGTCGGAAATAAAGGCGTAAGGCGGAATGGCAAGATTGAGCGGCGCCGGCCCCTGGCGGATACGGCCTGAGGAATCGTACTGCGAACCATGGCACGGACAGAAAAATCCGTCGTAGTTCCCTTCATGCGCAATCGGAATGCAGCCGAGATGGGTGCAGATGCCGATTACGACGAGCCACTGGTCATGGCCTTCCTTGACGCGCGCGGAATCCGGCTGCGGATCAGGCAGGCTCGCGACATTGACGTCGCGGGCTTCCTCGATTTGTTTCTTGGTGCGGTGCATGATGTAGATCGGCTTGCCGCGCCAGAACACCTTGATGTCTTGTCCATCGGCGATCGGAGCGAGATCGACCTCGATAGGGGCGCCGGCGGCGACCGTAGACGCATCCGGGTTAAGCTGGGCCACTAACGGCCAGGCCACGGCCGCCGCGCCGACGGCGGCGACGGCGCCGGTTGCTACGAAAAGGAAATCACGGCGGCTTTGTCCTGCCGAAGACGATGTCGTCACGATTTCAACCCTTTCTTACCCGCTGCCGGTCTTGTTGCTATCGGTGTACCCCACTCCCCAGAGAGATACGTCTTTCGAGCGGCCGTTTTATTGGCACCCTCGCCGGATCAGCGCAAGTGCGCTATCCGTCACTCGTGCAGTGCACAAATCCGCCCATTAGCCACGAAGCCATCTCGGAAAGCATTGAGCTCATGCGGGTCGCGCTCTTCCAACCTGATATACCGCAGAACACCGGGACAATTCTCCGTCTGTGTGCGTGCCTCAACGTCGAAGCCCATATCATCGAACCGGCCGGGTTTCCGGTCTCGGACCGGCATTTCCGTCGTGCGGGCATGGACTACCTCGACGAGGTCACCATTGTGCGCCACGATTCATGGCCAAAATTCAATCAATGGCGCGCCGAAGACGGCGGCCGGTTGGTGTTATTTACGACCAAGGGCGCACGCCCCTATCTGGACTATCGTTTTGCCGATACAGATATTTTGCTATTTGGACGTGAGAGCGCCGGGGTTCCGGATGCTGTTGCGGCGGCCGCGGATGCAACCCTGGTAATACCGGTCAGGCCCGGTCTGCGCTCGCTGAACGTCGCCATGGCAGCGGCTATGGCAGTGGGCGAGGCCTTGCGGCAGACGAGGTCGGCCGCAACGGGAAGGTCTTCGTGAGTTACGCGGTTAAGGAGATTTTTCTGACGCTGCAGGGCGAAGGCGCTCATGCCGGCAGGGCCGCGGTATTCTGTCGCTTCTCTGGCTGCAACCTTTGGAGCGGCCGCGAAAAAGACCGCGCCTCGGCCACCTGCCGATTTTGCGACACTGATTTTGTGGGCACCGACGGAACGCTGGGCGGCCGCTACGATACTGCTGATGCGCTGGCGGAAACCATTGCCGCGCAATGGATCGGACCGGCCGCCCATCGCTACACCGTGTTGACCGGAGGCGAGCCGCTGTTGCAGGTTAACAAGCCATTGGTCGATGCACTGCACGCCCGCGGTTTCGAAATCGGGATCGAGACCAACGGCACCATTGCGCCGCCCGATGGCATCGACTGGCTGTGCGTCAGCCCCAAGGCCGGCGCCGATTTGCTGGTCACCAAAGGCCACGAACTCAAGCTCGTCTATCCACAAACCAATATCCGGCCCGAGGATTTCAAGGATCTCACCTTCGAACGGTTTTCTTTGCAGCCGATGGACGGGCCGGACGTGGCAGGCAACACGGTGCGCGCCATCAACTATTGCCTGCGGCATCCGCAGTGGCGGCTCAGCCTGCAGACACACAAGACGCTGGGGATCAGGTAGGGATGAAATTAACCACACCCTCGTCGTTGCGAGCGCAGCGAAGCAATCCAGAAGCTCCAAGGAAAGAGCTGGATTGCTTCGTCGGCTGCGCCTCCTCGCAATGACGCCTTTAATCGGAAGCAGGTTTGACGAATGTGGGAGTTGACGAAATCATTCCGCTTCGAGGCCGCGCATTCGCTGCCGGCAACGACATTGGGCACCGCGAGCATGGAAATCCACGGCCATTCTTTCCGCGCCGAGGTGAGCGTCCGCGGCAAGCCTGATCCCGCGAGCGGAATGGTGCTCGATCTCGGCCTGCTCGAGCGCGGTATGGGCGAGGTCCGGAGCAAACTCGATCATAAGCTCCTCAACAACGTCGAAGGACTTGGCCCGCCGACGCTGGAAAATCTGGCGCGTTTCATCTGGGATCATGTCCAGCACGCAGGACACGTGACACGCGTCAGCGTACATCGCGATAGTTGCGGCGAAAGCTGCACCTATTTCGGACCCGAAAGTTGAAATTCTCACTTGTCATTTCGAGCGCAGCGAAGCAATCCAGATTTAAAACCAGCGAGATTAGATTGCTTCGTTGCTTAAGCTCCTCGCAATGACAGAGTCTCTCAAGGAATATCCGATGGACGCCTCCCTGCTCGAGACCCGCAAGGCCCGCGCGCGATCCTGGTTCGAGCAGTTGCGCGACAATATCTGCTCGGCTTTTGAAAAGCTGGAAGACGACGCGCCCGCTTCGCTCTATCCCGGTAACATAGGACGCTTCGTCCGCACGCCTTGGGAGCGTACCGACCACACCGGCCAACCCGGGGGCGGCGGCGTCATGTCGATGATGCACGGGCGGCTATTCGAGAAGGTCGGCGTGCACTGCTCGACCGTACATGGCGAATTCGCGCCGGAGTTTCGTGCGCAGATTCCCGGTGCGGCGGATGATCCGAATTTCTGGGCGTCGGGCATCTCGTTGATCGCCCACATGCGCAATCCGCATATTCCCGCCGTTCACATGAACACGCGCTTCGTGGTGACCACGAAAGCATGGTTCGGCGGCGGCGGCGACCTGACGCCGGTGCTGATGCGGCGGCGCACGCAGGAGGATGCCGACAGCCTCGCGTTTCACGCGGCGATGAAGTCCGCCTGCGATGCCCATGCCGACATCGCCGCATACGACAAATACAAGACCTGGTGCGATGAGTATTTCTATCTGCCGCACCGCAAGGAAGCCCGCGGGATCGGCGGTATCTTCTATGATTGGCATGACAGCGGCGACTGGGATGCCGACCTCGCCTTCACGCAGGATGTTGGGCGAGCGCTGCTCAAGGTCTATCCCGAGCTCGTGCGTCGGAACTTCAGCACGCCGTGGACCGCGGCCGATCGCGAGGAACAGTTGATCCGACGCGGACGTTACGCCGAATTCAATCTTCTCTACGACCGCGGCACCATTTTCGGGCTGAAGACCGGAGGCAACGTCGAGTCGATCCTCTCGTCGATGCCTCCCGAGGTGAAATGGCCTTAGATCCGGTTGGACCGAACCAATTCAAAATCACGAACGAGAAGCGGGACGCGGGCGGAAAACCGCTATCCACTTTTCCCCATCCCGCTCTAGCGGAATGTTGCCGCCCTCACAGCCGGTGATCGCGCGTGAACCGCGCGACGGTCTGATCGGCAATCGCCGAAAGTCGCGCGGAATCGAGCGGGAAATCCTCTGCAAGCCAGGCATCTTCCGCGATCGCGAGAACGTGTCCGAGCGCCGGACCTTCCGCGATTCCGCGTCCGACGAAATCCTCGGCCTTCAAAGGGAAGGCCGGCGGCTGCCAGCGCTGCGGCAGGGTTGCGACGTTTAGCCACGGTGCCGGATCGGCGCCGAGGCCAGCCCGCGACCAGGCCTGCATCAGCCGATCGCGGAAGCGCGGCGCCCCAAGTCGGTAGATTCGCCGCCGCGCGGTTGCCTCGTCCATGCTGCCCAGCCGCCACCAGCGATGGCCCATCGAATCCAGTTGTTTCGCCTCGGCATTGGAGAGCCGCAATCGCTGCGCAACCCGCCGCGCGTCTTCGGTAACCGATACCGCAAGCGCCGCGAGCCGGCGGATCGGATCCGGCGCAAGTTCCAGCGCGCGCTCTGCCACGATCATCGCCGCGAGCGGACCGCGATACGCCACGCCGCCGAGAATGGTCAGCAGCAAGCCGCCGTCCTCCATCGCCACCAGCGCCTCCACGGCGCCCTCCGCGACCAGCAGCTTCAGTATCTCCGCCCGCATGCGTTCGGCCGACAGCGTGGTAAGTCCGGCGCGACCGCGGATGCAGGCGAGATGGCTATCCCGATCGGGTTCGCCTCCACCATAGGCGGCATGGATCCGGAAAAAGCGGAGTATGCGCAGGTAATCCTCCGCTATACGCCGATCCGGATCGCCGATAAAGCGCACCCGCTTAGCGGCGATGTCGTCGAGTCCGCCGACATGATCGTGCACTGTGCCGTCGCTCTCAACGGACAGACCGTTGATGGTAAAATCGCGGCGCTTGGCATCGCGCGCCCAATCCCTGCCGAATGCAACCCTGGCCTTGCGACCGAAGGTTTCAATATCCTCGCGCAGCGTCGTGACTTCGAACGGCCGGCCCTCGACCACCAGCGTGACAGTGCCATGCTCAATGCCGGTCGGAATACTCTTGATGCGAGCCGCGGCCGCGCGACGCATGACTTCTTCGGGCAGCGCCGTGGTGGCCACGTCGATCTCGCCCACAGGCAGACCCATCAAGGCGTTGCGAACCGCGCCGCCGACGATCCGCGCTTCCTCGCCGTTTTCACTGAGCAGCGCCAGAACACGCGCCGCCGGACCTGATTTCAGCCAGCCCGCATCGCATAGCGAGCGGGCCGGGTTCACCTCTCGACTCCGGGCACAAGTTTGCCGTTCTCAAGATGCGCCGGAACATAGGTCGAATCCGGCGGCGAGCCCGAGAAATTCGCCAACAGAACGAAGCTGACGACAACCAGCGCCAGCGCCGCTAGCGAAAGTCGCACGACGATGTGCGGCGGCCATGAGGCGGCGATCATGAAGTCCACACGGTGGGCGATCAGATATGCCGCGTAGATCGCGAACGGAATCAGGAAGATTCCGAGTTCCATTAAAACTGGACGGATCATTTCAAATAGACTCGCTCGTACAGTACGCGCAGGATCCCGGCAGTTGCGCCCCAGATATTTCGTTCGGCGAACGGCATCTCGTAGAACGAGCGCGTTGTGCCGCGGAATTGCTTCCGGCCGAGTTTGTGATTGACAGGGTTCATCAGAAACGACAGCGGCACCTCGAATGCGTCGGCCACTTCATCCTTATTGATATAAAGATCAAATCCGGGTCTCACGCGCGCCACCGTCGGCAGGATACGGAACCCGAAACTCGTGCCGTAAAGATCAAGATACCCAATCGGCTCCACAAAGTCGCGGGTCAGCCCGACTTCTTCCCACGCCTCGCGCAGCGCCGCATCGACCGGCGAGGCATCGGTCGCGTCGATCTTGCCGCCGGGAAACGCGATCTGGCCAGCGTGCTCACTCAGATGAGCCGCGCGCTGCGTCAGCAGCACGGTCGGTTGCTCGCGCGCGACCACCGGGATCAGCACCGCCGCCGGCCGGATCGGCTTTTCCTGAGCGATCGTCCGGAGCACGGCATCATTGTCATGGTCACCGGTCAACGGAACGATGCCGGCGTCCGTCAGCCCGGGCGGTATATCGAAACACAACCGTGCCCGTGCGCGGTCGAAAAACGCCTCAGTGCCGACATCGGGGGACGCGACCACTGTCTTCACCATCGGAACGTTCAACCTGCGTCCCTCACCTGCTCCGCATCCGCCATCGCGAAGAACTCACCGCCCGATTCGACTCCGAACATCATTTGACCATCGACCATCCGTTGCTCACCCATGTCAACAAGATCGTAATACAACGCTCTTGTCACTTTGGCCCAGAGACCGGCCCGAACGTGCAAATAAGGCTTCAACCCGCCGCCCTCCGAGCACTCGAAGCGCAGCCGGTGCGCAAAATCGCATGGCACCCAATCGCCGACATTGGTACGGAATCTCAGCAGGCGGCCATTTTCGTCCCGATTCCCGATCATTTCGACGGCCAGAAACGGTGCGTCATCAACGCTGATGCCCACTTTCTCTACCGGAGTCACCAGAAAGTATTTGCCATCCTCGTGTTTCAAGATCGTGGAGAACAGACGCACCAGCGCAGGCCGGCCGATTGGCGTTCCCGTATAATACCATGTGCCGTCGCCGCCGATTCGCATGTCCAGATCGCCGCAAAACGGCGGATTCCACAGATGGACTGGCGGCAAACCGCTGCCGGGCGAGCCCGCGGCATTGCGCGCTGAGGCCGTCAGGCCATCCAGTGTCCGAGTAGCGGGCCGCCCTTGCTTCGCCATGGTTTACCCCGACGCTGATCGCCTCTTCTGCCACAAAGGGGAACATCAACCCACTAGTGGAGTGGATTTGACATTCGCCACCCATCTGCCGCGGGCACCGAAATGCGAATGTCAAATCCAAAACTCCACTAGAAACCTATAGTTGCTAGTGGTCCTGCGATTCTAACGTTCGCAAAAACACCTGCTGAAACGGGATGCGAACGTTGGAATCGGACCACTAGCGTGGTGGTTCAGAAGTTCGCTTCATTCCCCCGGCAAGTCCGTCGAGCGAACTTCTGAACCCAAACCACACTAGAATCATAAGGTTGCTAGTGCCCCTTTGATTTCGAAGTTCGGATTAAATGTCGCTGCGGAACATACGAACTTCGGAATCGAGGCACTAGGCGTGGATCGGGCATCGAAATCGACGCGATCATTCGTCGCTTCGTGATGCCGCTCATAGCTCGAGAGACCAGATATTGTGGGAATAGTTTAGTTCAATGAATACATGCCGTTTTCGTATGTTTAACAGTTCATGGCGCGACGACGCAAATTGCGTAGCCTCGCGCAAGGAGTGATGGATGGCTATGGACTCGGACAAGAGTGTCGAGAAACTCGAAGACGTGATCGTCCGTTCGGCCGAGCAAGTCGCCGGGCAAATTCGCGCGGCGCGGGATGCGATTGCCACCGTCATCTTCGGTCAGGACCGGGTGACCGAAAATACGCTGGTGACCATCCTCTCCGGGGGGCATGCGCTTCTGATCGGCGTTCCCGGCCTTGCCAAGACCAAGCTCGTGGAGACGCTCGGCGTGACGCTCGGACTCGACGCCAAGCGCGTCCAGTTCACGCCGGACCTGATGCCGTCGGACATCCTCGGCGCCGAGGTGCTGGACGAAAGCAGCATCGGCAAGCGTTCGTTCCGCTTCATTGCCGGACCGGTATTCGCACAGCTTTTGATGGCGGACGAAATCAACCGCGCCAGCCCGCGCACGCAATCAGCGCTGTTGCAGGCGATGCAGGAGCAGCACATCACTGTCGCCGGCGCGCGCCACGACCTGCCCAAACCCTTTCATGTGCTGGCGACGCAGAATCCGCTGGAGCAGGAAGGCACCTATCCGCTGCCGGAAGCACAGCTCGACCGTTTCCTGATGGAGATCGATGTCGACTATCCGGATCGCGACGCGGAACGCCGCATCCTGTTCGAGACCACCGGCGCCGAGGAGGCCCTGGCGAAAGCCGCGATGAACGCCGATGTCCTGCTCACAGCGCAACGGCTGGTGCGGCGGCTGCCGGTCGGCGACAGCGTGGTCGAAGCCATCCTGTCGCTGGTGCGCTCGGCGCGCCCCGGACCGGAAAGCGGCGAAATCGGAAAACTGATCGCGTGGGGACCGGGACCGCGCGCCAGTCAGTCGCTGATGCTGGCCGTGCGCGCTCGCGCGCTGCTCGACGGACGTCTTGCGCCGTCGATTGACGACGTGCTCGATCTCGCCGAGCCGGTGCTCAAGCATCGCATGGCGCTGACCTTCACGGCCCGTGCCGAAGGTCGCACGATTTCCGATGTCATTAAACAACTTAAAACGCGGATCGGTTGATGGTCGCAGCAGCCGGGCACGTCAGGCAGGAAATCGAAGCAGTCAGACGCGCCGATGGTGAAAGCCGCACGCTGGCGGCGTCGCTGCCGCGTCTCGTGCTGGAAGCCCGTCGCATCGCCGCCAATGTGATTCACGGCCTGCACGGCCGCCGCCGCGCAGGTTCGGGTGAAAGCTTCTGGCAATACCGCCGTTTCGTCTCTGGCGAGCCGTCGCAGAACGTCGACTGGCGTCGCTCCGCGCGCGATGATCATCTCTACGTCCGCGAGCACGAGTGGGAGGCCGCGCACACCGTGTGGGTGTGGCCTGATCGTTCGGCGTCGATGGCCTTTGCCTCCCGAAATGCGCGCGACAGCAAGCTCGAGCGCGCTTTGATCGTCACCTTCGCACTGGCTGAATTGCTGGTGGCCGGCGGTGAACGCGTCGGCGTTCCCGGGCTGATAAATCCAACCGCGAACCGCAACGTCATCGACAGAATAGCCCAGGCGATGCTCCATGACGATCTCGCGCGCGCCAGTCTGCCGCCCTCGTTCGTGCCATCGGCCCGGTCGGAGATCGTGGTGCTGTCGGACTTCTGGTCACCGATCGCCGATATCCGGACCATGCTGGCCGGATTGTCGGCTTCGGGGGCACATGGCACGCTGCTACAGGTGGTCGACCCCGCCGAGGAGACATTTCCCTATTCGGGGCGCGTCGAATTCGTCGAACCCGAGGACGGGCGGGCCATCACTGCGGGCCGCGCCGAACGATGGGCCGGAGACTACGTCGCGCGCGTGGCACTGCATCGCGACCAGATCCGCTCTGAGACCAGAACGCTCGACTGGCTGTTCTCGACCCACACCACCGACCGGTCCGCGGCGGACCTGCTGTTGTTCCTCCACGGCGGCATGATGGCGAGCAGGGGAAGCGGCGTCATCGCGGCCAAAGCGGGGCCCACCGCATGATGTCGGCGCTTCCGCTGTCATTCCTGCAACCGCTGATGCTGCTCGGCCTGCTCAGCCTGCCGCTTCTATGGTGGCTGCTTCGTGTGATGCCGCCGCGCCCGCGTCGCATCGATTTTCCGCCGACACGACTGCTGTTCGATATCGCACCGAAGGAAGACACGCCTTCGCGCACGCCGTGGTGGCTGACGGCATTGCGGCTTGCGGCGGCGGCGCTGGTGATTCTCGCTGCTGCCGGTCCGGTGTGGAATCCTAATACCGGCGCAGCCCGTAGCGCCGCGCCCTTAACGATCCTGCTCGACGATGGCTGGAGCGCCGCATCGAGCTGGGAGATGCGGATCAAGGCGGCGGATCAACTGATCACTGAGGCCGACAGCAACCGGCGGGGCGTTGCTATCGTGCCCTTGTCGGACCCGGCGCAAGACATCACGCTGATGTCCGCCGGAACCGCGCGCGTCACGCTGCGGCAGCTTGCTCCGAAGCCATTCGCGGTCGACCGCGTCGAAACGCTGCCGGCGCTTAAACGCTTCCTGAACGCGACGGGCGACAGCGATATCGCGTTGCTGACCGATGGCATCGACAGCGGGCGTGGGACGGAATTCGTCGACGGACTTCGCGAGGTGATCGGCGACCGTTCCCTCACCATCGTCGAAGGCGGCACGCTGCCCGCCCGTGCGCTGACCGCGGCAGAAAATGCCGCGGCCCGGATGACCGTGAAGGTGCTACGCGCCAACGCGAACGGCCCGGCCGCCGGGGTTGTCCGTGCGCTCGACCAGAAAGGGGCGCCGATCGGCGAGACGCAATATGTGTTTGCGCCTCAGGATCGCGAAACAGAAGCCGCGTTCGACCTGCCGCTGGAGTTGCGCAACGATATCGCCCGGCTGGAGATCGCGGGGGAGCGATCGGCGGGCGCGGTGCAATTGCTCGACAAGCGCTGGCGCCGACGCGCCATCGGCGTGGTCAGCGGATCGAGCACCGAGAGGGCGCAGCCGTTGCTTGCATCGACTTTCTACCTGAGCCGCGCGCTGGCGCCGTTCGCCGATGTCCGGCTCGGCGACAAGGGAGCCCCGCAGCAGATCATCACCCAATTTCTGGATCAGAAGCTGTCAATGATCGTAATGGCCGACGTTGGAGCGCTGTCCCCGGAACTGCGCCATCGGATCGACGATTGGATCAAACATGGCGGCGTGCTGGTGCGGTTCGCGGGGCCGCGCCTGGCGCAGGCAGACGACGATCTGGTCCCCGTAAAATTGCGGCATGGTGGCCGCAGCCTCGGTGGCAGCATGACCTGGGAAAACCCGCAGCATCTCGCTGCCTTCGCCGCGGACGGACCGTTCGCGGCGCTTCCGGTGCCGAACGACGTGACCGTCAACCGGCAGGTGCTCGCCGAACCGGATGCGAGGCTCGCGGCCAAGAGCTGGGCCTCTCTCGTCGACGGAACGCCGCTGGTGACCGGCGAGCGCCGCGGCAAAGGCCTGCTGGCGCTATTCCACATCAGCGCCGACATGCGCTGGTCCGATCTGCCAATGTCCGGCACTTTCGTCGAGATGCTGCGGCGTATCGTGGATGCTTCCGGCTACACCGCAAACACAGGCAGAACCGCAGACGCCAATGCCAAGGCGGAAACCGTCGCGCCGCTGCGGACGCTCGACGGTTTCGGCGCTTTCGGACCCCCGCCCGCCTCCGTCAAACCCTTGCGGGCCGACTATCGCGGCCGCGGCACCATTGAGCATCCACCGGGGTTCTACGGCCCCGCCGACGGGCCGATTGCTGTCAACACGCTGGCGGCGACCGACCGGATCGTGCCGCTCGACACTTCGAACCTCACGGCGCGACGGGCGAGTTTCACCAACGCCGAACCGCATGATCTGCGAGGTATCCTGCTGTCCTCGGCGCTCGCGCTGTTTCTGGCCGACGCCGTCATCGTGGCGCTGCTTGGCGGCGGCATGGCCATGCTGCTGCGTCGCCGCGCGGCTCAAGCGGCGCTGGTCGTCGCGCTTGCTCTGCCGACGATGGCGATGGCGCCTTCACTTTCGCGCGCCGACAGCGCCAGCGACGAGTTTGCCACGAAGGCCACCTCCCAGACCCGGCTCGCCTATGTCGTGACCGGCAACCCGGAGGTCGACGCCATCGTCAAGGCCGGGATGAGCGGACTTACATTGTTTCTGGCGCAACGCACGGCGCTTGAAGCCGGCGATCCGGTCGGCGTCGATCCGGCACGCGACGAACTGGCATTCTTCCCGCTGATATACTGGCCGGTCGTGCCGGGCGCGCCGAAGCCGCCGCAAAACGCTCTCGATAAGATCGACGCCTACATGAAGCAGGGCGGCACCATTCTGTTCGACACCCGAGATGCGATCGATGCGTTGCCGGGGCCGGATGGCGAATCCCGGACGCCTGGAATGCAACAACTGCGCGTCATCCTGACGTCGCTCGACATCCCCGAGCTCGAACCCGTGCCGCATGAGCATGTGCTGGCCAAGACGTTCTATCTTCTGCACGATTTTCCGGGCCGCTTCACCACCGGCCAGACCTGGGTCGAGGCCCTGCCGCGCAATGAGGATGACGAAGCGGGCTCACGGCCGGCGCGCGGCGGCGACGGCGTTTCGCCGATCATCATCACCTCGAACGATCTCGCGGGCGCCTGGGCCATGCGTCCCGACGGCCAACCGATGCTGCCGCTCTCGCCGGGCGAGCCGCGTCAGCGCGAATTCGCGTTCCGTGCCGGGGTCAACATCGTGATGTATACGCTGACGGGCAACTACAAGGCCGACCAGGTTCATGCTCCCGCGCTGATCGAACGGCTGGGGCAATAGGACCGCAGCATGCAGTACGGCATCGCCTTCACCCCCCTTGTTCCCATGATCGTGCTGTGGAGCGCCTCCGCCGCGATTGTCGTGATCACGGTGCTGCTCCTGGTCGGCCGCGCGCGCGGCGCGGCGGTACGGGTGGCGGCGCTGGCGCTGATCCTGCTCGCGCTCGCCAATCCGTCGTTCACCCGGGAGGAGCGCGAACCGCTGTCCTCGGTGGCCGCCGTCATCGTTGACAAAAGCCCGAGCCAGAATTTCGGCGACCGCACCGATCAGGCCGCGAAGACGCGCGAAGCGCTGGTCGACCGCCTCAAGCAGATCAAGGGACTTGAAGTCCGCGTCGTCGATGCAGGCCAGGCGGATGGCGAGACCGACGGCACCAAGCTGTTTTCGGCGCTTTCCTCGACCCTGTCCGATGTGCCGACCGACCGCGTCGCAGGCGCCTTCCTGATCACCGACGGGCGCGTTCACGACATTCCGGGCAACGTCTCTGCCCTGGGATTTAAGGCGCCGGTCCATGCCCTGATCACCGGCCACACGGACGAACGCGACCGCCGCGTCGCGATCGTTGCCGCGCCGCGTTTCGGTATTGTCGGACAGACCCAGACCGTCACCTATCGACTCGACGACCAGGGCGTCAGCGGCGAGCGCGCGAAAGCAGTGGTGCGCCGCGACGGCGAAGTGATCAGCGAGCGTACCGTTCTGAGCGGGGAAACCGTCAACGTCGATGTCGACATCAAACATGCCGGACAGAACATCGTCGAGATCGAAGTCTCGCCGTTGGAGAACGAACTGACGCCCGTCAACAATCGCGCCGTGGTGCCGATCGACGGCGTCCGCGACAAGCTTAGAGTGCTACTGGTATCGGGCGAGCCGCATTCGGGCGAACGCACATGGCGCAACCTTTTGAAGTCGGACCCCAGCGTCGATCTGGTTCACTTCACGATTCTGCGTCCGCCCGAGAAGCAGGACGGCACGCCCATCCACGAACTGTCGCTGATCGCTTTTCCAACGCGCGAGCTGTTTCAGGAGAAGATCAACGAATTTCAGCTCATCATCTTCGACCGCTACGCGCGCCAGGGCGTGCTGCCGACCGCCTATTTCGACAACATCGCGCGTTACGTGCGCGCGGGGGGCGCGGTGCTGGTTTCGGCCGGCCCCGACTACGCCTCGACCACCAGCATCTGGCGGACGCCGCTGGACACCGTGCTGCCCGCCGAACCGGTCGGCGTCACCGAAAAGCCGTTCCATGCCCGGCTGAGCGACGCCGGCAAGCGTCATCCTGTCACCCGGGGGCTCGAAGGCTCCGCGAGTGATCCGCCGCACTGGAGCCGATTTTTCCGCGAAGTCGACACCCGCAACGTTTCGGTGCCACCAGTTATGACCGGTGCCGACGGCCAGCCCTTGCTATTGCTGTCGCGGTATGACGAAGGCCGGGTGGCGCTGCTCTTGTCGGATCATATCTGGCTGTGGGCACGGGGCTATGAGGGCGGCGGCCCGCATCTCGATCTGCTCCGGCGGATGTCGCACTGGCTGATGAAGCAGCCCGAACTCGAGGAAGAGACGCTGCGACTTAAAGTTCACGGCAAGGATCTCATCGTGCAGCGCCAGACCATGGCCGACACCGTCAATCCGGTCACTGTGACCTCGCCCTCCGGCAAGACTCGCGAACTGTTACTGAAGGCCGCCGAACCCGGCTTGTGGGAGACGGGATTGATGGCGGACGAACTCGGATTATGGCAGGCGACCGACGGCACGCTGAAAGCTCTGGTCAATGTCGGCCCGGCCAATCCGAAGGAATTCTCGGCGGTTACGTCAACCGTGGACGAGATTAAACCGCTCGCGCAGGCCAGCGGTGGTGACGCCCGGCGGATCGCGGACGGCTCGAGCATCGACGTTCCGCGCATCGTTCCGGTGCGCGCCTCAAGCGTGTTTCGCGGCGAGGGCTGGTTGGGCGTGCGGATTCGTGACGCCAGCGTGGTCCGCGGCGTCGGCGTGCTGCCTGTGTTCTCCGGAGTGATCGGCCTGCTGTTGCTGCTGGGCGCCTTTGCCGCAACCTGGCTTCGGGAAGGACGCTGAGCTCCAATCCACTCCTGTGATCCGTTGCACAAACCACACAGTCTCGCACTGGCGACCACGTCTTTGGGCCGTCCCATTAGGTCGCCGTTGACATCCGGCCGGAACCCGGATGTTATATTGTAACGTCTGAGATACCGCGAAGGCGTGGACACGTTGCAATGAAGTGGTTCCGGTCGAACATCAAACACGGATCGCGGCTTGCGCTGTTCGCGCTTGCGATCCAGTTTGTCCTGTCGTTCGGGCATCATCACGGTGCTGCCGCCCTTGAGGCACCGACCTCGGTGCAAACCAACGCATCCGTGCCAGCCAGCGACCCGGCCGCTGCCCGAACCGGTGCGACCGTAGACCCGCAACACGCAGTTCTAACCAATTCCGCCAAAACGTTCGTCACGAGTCCGGCCGGACCGACAGGTGACGATCAGGAACGCGACCGATGCGCCGTTTGCGCCGTCATGGCGCTGGCGGGCACGATGCTGTTCACCGGGCCTCCTGTTTTGCTGTTGCCCGACGCCTGTAATTTCCTTCATCTAGTGATCGAAGCCGAGTTCAATCACCTTGAATCGCGGCCTATCGCCTTCCAACCACGCGCCCCTCCTTCGTCCTGATGTCGATCCGGCAATAGCGCGCTGCGCAACCCATTGCCGAGGAACTTCGCAAGTTTATCGACTTTGACGGCCATACGAACGCCAATGAGCGGAAGCCGGCCGTACCAGGATCCGCAGGATGTCCCTTTCTCCCAGTCGTTTTCTCACACTGGCGCGCCTCAGCGCAGTGTCGCTTCCGGCCCTTGCCGTGGTGTTCTCCGATGACGTTTCCGCCCAAACGGCCCTGCCCGGAATCGTGGTCAACGCGCCCAGTCCGATCGTGCGCCACGCACGGCCGACTCGGACGACACCCGCGCGCACGGCTCGCCGTGGCACGACCAGGGCTCCTACGCCCCGGCAACCCGAGGTAGCCCGCACCGCGCCGCCGGCAACTCCCGCCAATCTGCAGGGCACGTTGCCCATCGTGACCGATCAGTTCGCGACCGTGACCGTCGTCACCAACGAAGAGATTCGGCGCAACGGGGCCGCGACGCTGGGCGACCTGCTCAACAACAAGCCGGGCATCACCGGCTCATCCTTCGCCCCCGGCGCATCGAGCCGGCCCATCATCCGCGGCCTCGACGTCAATCGCGTCGGCATCGTGGAGAACGGTATCGGAAGCAACGGTGCGTCCGATCTCGGCGAGGACCATTTCGTGCCGATTGACCCGCTTTCGACCAATCAGGTCGAGGTCATTCGCGGCCCGGCGGCGCTGCGTTACGGTTCGACGGCCATCGGCGGAATGGTCAGCGCCAGCAACAATCGCATTCCCGAAACCACGCCATGCGCGGCACCGTTGACAACGCAAACCTACGGTTATGCCGTCAAGGCGCCGCAACTGCCGACTCCCCCTGGCTGCGTGAACGTAGAGACACGAGGAGCGGTCTCGAGCGTGAACAACGGTCGTGAAGGCGCGGTTCTGCTCGATGCCGGCGGCAACAACGTGGCGATTCACGCCGACGCCTTCGCACGGCGGACCGAGGACTATGCGATCCCCGGCGGCGTGCAGAAAAACACCGCGACCGACTCCAATGGAGCTTCAGTCGGCGGCTCGTATTTGTTCGACGGCGGATTCGTCGGAGCCGCGATCACGCAGAACAACAGCCTGTACCACATTCCAGGCCAAGAGGGCGAAGAGCTCGGCACCCGGATCAACGCGCATCAGACCAAATTCGCCGCAAAAGGCGAATATCGGCCCGATGCGGCGGCGGTCGATGCCATTCGGTTCTGGGTCGGCGCGACCGACTACAAGCACAATGAACTCGCCCTTGCCGACGCAGCTGATCCGGCCAGCGACGGCGTTCGCCAGACATTCACCAACAAGGAGCAGGAAGGCCGGATGGAAGTGCAGTTCGCTCAGACCAACCTGCGCTTCGCTGCTCTGACAACCGCGATCGGCGTCCAGGGGTCGCACCAGGAACTGACCGCGCCGAGTCCCGACGATCCGTTTAGCCCGCTCAACGGCCTGTGGGATCCGAACAGCAATGGAAGGTTCGCTGGCTATATCTTCAACGAGTTCACGTTCAGCGACACGACCAAGGCACAGGTCGCCGGTCGGATCGAACACGTGAACCTCAATGGCTCAACTCCGAGCACCATGCCCGAACTGTTCGACCTCACCGTCGATCCGGGCGTGATCGGTGCCGCAACGCCGCGGGCCCTGAACTTCACGCCAAAAAGCACCAGTGTCGGTCTGATTCAGAACCTGCCCTGGAATCTGGTGGCGAGCCTGACCGGACAATACGTCGAACGCGCGCCGAAGCCAGCGGAGCTATTCTCCCGCGGCGTGCATGATGCGACGATAACCTATGACATCGGCAATCCGAATCTCGGCATCGAGACCGCGAAGTCGATCGAGGCCGGATTACGCCGAGCGACGGGGCCGCTGCGGTTCGAACTGACCGGCTATTATACGCGGTTCAACGGCTTCATCTACCGGCGCCTGACCGGCAACACCTGCGACGAAACGGCGTGCGTGGCCGGACCGGGTCTGGAATTGAAGCAGGCCATCTACTCCCAGACCGATGCCGTTTTCCGCGGCGGCGAATTCCAGTTTCAATACGACGTTCTGCCGGTGTGGAACGGCCTCTTCGGCATCGAGGGACAGTATGACATTGTCCGCGCGACCTTCACGGACGGCTCCAACGTACCGCGAATTCCGCCGCAGCGTCTGGGAGGAGGTATCTACTACCACGGCGCCAACTGGCTGGCTCGCATCAACCTGCTCCATGCCTTCGCACAGAACGACGTGAGCGGCGTCGAGACGCCTACCCCCGGCTACAACCGGCTGCGAGCCGAGGTCAGCTATACGACCACGCTGCCCAGAAACAACTGGTGGGGCGGGCAGCCGGTGACCATCGGTCTCGCCGGCGACAATCTGCTGAACGAGCAAATTCGCAATGCCGTCGCCTTCAACAAGGACCAGGTGTTGCTGCCGGGACTGAACGTACGGATATTCGCAAACGTGAAGTATTAAGCAGGCTTTCATCATGGCCGGATTGTTCCGGCCATGATGCTTGAATTTGACTTCTGTTCATTGGCTCTGGTCCGCCCCCTCCCACGCGAACCTCCAGTCAGGCCGGATCATGCCCGAGACTCCGTCGAACGCACCAGGAGCCAGCTCGCATACCAACAGGCGGGCCCGGTCCACCGGACCTGGCATGTCGACCTGGCCTTTCGGGATCATCTTGAAACCGACGCGACCGTAATAGGATTCGTCGCCAACAAGCACGATGAGACGGTGCCCTTTCGCTTTCGCGTCGCCGAGCGCGCGCTCGAGCATCGCGCGGCCAATGCCGCGGCCACGGAACGGCGGCTCGACCGTCAGCGGACCGAGGAGCAGCGCCGGCGTGTCGCCGATGCAGACCGGCAACAATCGAACCGAGCCGACCAGCAGAGTGCCGATGTGGGCGGTCAGGGAGAGGTCCAGCAAATGATCAACATGCTCGCGCAGGCGGTAAGCGCTGAGCACGAAACGACCGGGACCGAAGGTGCGTTCGTGCAGACGCTCGATAGCCTGCGCGTCATTGGCGGTTTCGGTCAGGAGAGTGAGGGAGAGATCGGACATGAGGAAGGCGGATAGCATCTGTCACGGGCGCGGTCCATCGCCTGCCGCCGATTGCGGCCGGGCCGATCACCTGCGCCAGGTGAGTACCGGCGGCTCATGATGAAGGACTTCCGCGATTCGGAGCCGCGTGCCGACTGTGGTCTCGGCCGGCAAGGCATCGACGGCGAAAAAACCGCAATCGATGATCTCCCGATTTGGTTCGGGCTTGCGATCCTGCCGGAAGTCCCTGACGACGTAGACAGCGACATGATCGCGCCGCGAAACGTGGCTGTTGAAAAAAATACCGTGCAACGCCGGTTCGCCGTGTATTTCGATTCGCCCTTCTTCAATGAGTTCGCGTTGCAGCGCCATACGTGACGTCTCGCCGACCTCGACGCCGCCGCCGGGCAGATGCCAGCCCGCCACATAGCCATGCTTGACCAGAAAGACCCTGTTGTCGGCGTCGAGCACCACGCCGCGCACGCCGAGCGTCATGCCGCGGGCGAACCGGAAGTACAGGTGAAATAGCCGGCGTAACGCGGGCTCGCAAAAGCACCGCAGACGGTGGAAATTCATGACGCTTAGCCCCCGAATCCGCGACGCGACGACTCGCTCTTGCATGATCGCTTGCATCCTAGCGGTGCTCTTGCCAAAACTTCAGAATATTCCCGGGTACGAGATACCGGGTACGAGGTAAAGGTGAAGCAGCTTCATGACAGGGACAGAGGCTCGCCATCGCGGCGGGCAACATTCAAGATCGCAGGCGGCGGCGCGATGGCACTCCCCGCCGGCGCTTTGATCGGCAGCCCCTGATGACAACCATCACGCTCGCGCACCTGTCCGATCCGCACCTTGGACCGCTGCCTCCGCCGCGACTGCATCAGCTCATAGGCAAGCGCGCGATCGGCTATCTAAACTGGAAACGCGGCCGTCACGCCATCCATCGGCGCGATGTGCTGGACGCTGTGGTCGCCGATATCAAGGCGCAATCGCCCGATCACATCGCGGTCACCGGCGATCTCATCAATCTCGCACTTCCGGACGAGTTCACGCAGGCGCGCGCATGGCTGGGCGACGTCGGCACCCCACACGACGTCACCCTCGTGCCCGGCAATCACGATGCCTACGTTCGCCCGACGAAAAAACAGATTTCCGAATGGAAGGAATATATGCGCGGCGATAGCGTCCGCGAAGGGACGCCGCTTTCCTTTCCGTTCCTGCGACGCAGAGGGCCGCTGACGCTGATCGGCGTGTCTTCGTCGGTACCGACCGGTCCCTTCATGGCCACTGGGCGGCTGGGGTCCGACCAGCTCGATGCGCTGGACCGCGGTCTCTCACAGCTTGAGAGCGATCCGAACTTTCGCGTGCTGCTGATCCACCATCCGCTGTCTTCGAAAGATTCGTACAAACGACTGACGGATGCCGACGCACTTCTGGCTCTTCTGAAGCGGCGCGGCGTGGACCTGATCCTGCACGGCCATGATCATATCCATTCGACCATGTGGTTCGAGGGACCGCACGGCCGGATCCCCGCCATCGGTGTGCCGTCGGCATCCGCGATGCCGCACCGGCATTATCCACCTGCCGCTTACAACCTGTTTTCGATCACGCGCGATGGAAACGCCTGGCGTTGCGAGCAGCGAGTGCGCGGCTTTGCCGATCAAGCAGCGATTGAACGTCAGGAAATCAATGAATTGCAGCGGACAGAGCTAATCTAGAGTCTTTCACCGTTTCATAGAAACGGTGAAAGACTCTATCTTTATGTTTTGACGCGTTTTCTTCACGCGAACTGGCACCCACTTCGCTCGAAAACGCTATATCCGCGCTACAGTACGCAATCACCACTTGTGAAAAATGAAAAATGCGCCGAGGGCAACGAACGCAAAGCCCAGACCGTGATTCCAGCTCAACGGCTGTTTCAGATACAGCACGGAGAAGCCGGCGAACACGACAAGTGTAATTACTTCCTGAATGGTTTTGAGCTCGGCCGCCGAATAGACCGAGCTACCCCAGCGATTGGCTGGCACCGCGAGCCAGTACTCGAAAAACGCGATAGCCCAGCTGGCCAGAATGACCAGAGAAAGCGGACTTTCCTTGAATTTCAGATGCCCATACCAGGCGAAAGTCATGAAAACGTTCGAGCAGAACAGCATCAGGATCGGCAGGAGCCACGACGGAATCGCGATGGGCATGGCTGAACTTTCGGAAACGATCGTAGGAAAGCTAGCGTTTTCGAGCGAAGTGGAATCCGGTTCGCGTGAAGAAAACGCGTCAAATCAAAAAGCTGGAGTCTTTTACCGTTTCCATGAAACGGTGAAAGACTCTAGGCCTGCTTACAGCGTGAACCCACAGCAAGCGAGGTGGAACTGTGCTGCACGTATGCCCAAAGCCGTGCCGATAGAAACAAATCCTACCCCCCAGTCCGGAAGTAGGGTTCAACCGTGCCGCTGAGCTTGATGGTCAACGGATTACCGTGGCGATCCTTGGCACTGCCGGCGGCAACACGTATCCAGCCTTCGCTGACACAATACTCCTCGACGTTGGTTTTTTCGACACCCTTGAAACGGATACCGATATCGCGCGACAGAATCTCAGCATCGTAATAGGCGCTGCGCGGATCGGTCGACAAACGGTCGGGCAGCCGGTCATTCGCGGTCTGGTCGGTCAAAGCAGGGCCTCGATTTCTTCGGTTAGTTTTTTGGGTTTGGTGGTCGGAGCGTGGCGAGCGACCACCCTCCCCTGCCGGTCCACGAGAAACTTTGTGAAATTCCACTTGATTGACTCGCCCAGCAGACCCGGCTTCTCGTTCTTCAGATGCTTGAACAACGGATGCGCGTCCGCCCCGTTGACATCTATCTTTTCAAACATCGGAAAGGTCACGTCATACGTGGTAGCGCAGAACTGCTGGATGTCAGTGGACGACCCCGGTTCCTGCTTGCCGAACTGATTGCAGGGGAAGCCAAGAACGGAAAATCCGCGCGGGTTCATCGCGCGATATAGTTCCTCTAGGTCCTTGTATTGCGGCGTGAAGCCGCAGGCGCTCGCAGTGTTCACGATCAAAAGGACGCGGCCTTCGAACTGTCTCAACGCGCAGGGCTCGCCGGCCAGCGTGTTCGCGCAGAAATCAAAGACGCTGGCCATTCAACAACCTTTCGATCAAGCTACGACTGGCCGACCGTTCCGTGCCGGTCAATGCCGCGTGGAAGACCGGCTGACCTGGTCCAGGATGGCTTCGGTGAACGGAAATTCGAGGACGATTTCACCGGTGGCGTCGGTCACTTCCAGCACTGCATTGAGGATCGCCTTCTGTTCGCCGTCCGACTTGAGAATTTCGCGGATCGTCGTTCGGGCGGCACGCCAGGCTTGGTCGGGATCGCGCAAATCCTCGCCTTCCGGATCCAGAATCAGGTCGCTTCCGATGCGGGTGTTAAAAAAATATCGGGGCATGAACAATCCATAACGGGGTGGGCCTTGAGTCCGCCGTTCTCACAAGTTTTTTATCGAACGACAAGCCTGCACTGCAATAGGCTTTATTTGTCGCAAAATTGCGTCCGTCCCGTTTCAAGCTCCTAGTAATCCATACGCGGATCAATATTCCGCCTCAAACGTTAGCACCGAGTCCCGCTCTTGATCAGGCTATCTTTTCTTCGTCATGTCGACATAACCTGGCTTGCAGCGGGTTATGGGAATTTTCCTAAACGGCGCGCGTCCTCGAACAAAGAAGAACGTCATGAACCCTGTCAGTAAACTCCAGAACCACGGCCAGGCCATCTGGCTCGATTTCCTTGCGCGCGGTTTCATAAACAAGGGTGATTTGAAGCATCTTGTCGAGAACGACGGAATACGCGGGGTTACCTCCAATCCCTCAATTTTCGAGAAGGCAATCGGGAGTTCGGACGAATATGACAGCGCTATAGTCAGCCTGCTCAAAAACGGCGACCGATCGGTCGCCGATCTCTACGAGCGGCTCGCCGTAGAGGACATCCAGCACGCCGCCGATGTGTTGCGGCCGGTCTACGATCGGCTCCATGGCGCCGATGGTTTCGTCAGTCTTGAGGTTTCGCCGTATCTTGCGAACGATACCAAGGCGACGATTGCCGAAGCTAAGAGGCTGTGGAAGGCCGTCGACCGCAAAAACCTGATGATCAAGGTGCCGGCGACGCCGAATGGCTTGCCCGCGATCCGTCACCTGATTTCCGAGGGCATCAGCATCAACATCACGTTGTTGTTCTCCCAAAAGGTCTACGTCGAGGTAGCTGAGGCGTATCAGGCCGGGCTTCGAGAATATGTCCGAAATGGCGGGGATCCCGCACATGTTGCAAGCGTCGCCAGCTTCTTCGTCAGCCGAATCGATAGCGCTGCCGACAAGCAGCTCGACGAAAAGATCGCGCAAGCCAACGATCCTGCGGAGAAAGCGCGTCTTGCCGCGCTCAAGGGCCAGGTCGCGATTGCCAATGCCAAGCTCGCCTATCAGGATTACAAGCGGCTGTTTGCCGGCGAAGACTGGCAAAAGCTGGAAGCCGAAGGCGCCAGACCGCAGCGGCTGCTATGGGCTTCGACCGGGACCAAGAACAAGGACTACCGTGACGTCCTCTACGTTGAGGAGTTGATCGGTTCAGACACTGTCAATACTGTGCCGCCGGCGACCCTTGAGGCCTTCCGCGATCACGGCAAGCTGCGCGATAGCCTCGAGGAAAGTTTGGATGACGCACGGCAAGTGCTCACCGCGCTCGCGGAAGCCGGAATCTCGCTCGATGCGATCACCCGGGACCTCGTGAAAGAGGGCGTGCGGCTGTTCGCGGACGCGGCCGACAAATTGCTCGGCGCCGTCGCCCGGAAGCGGGAAAAGATTCTCGGTTCTGCCATCGACCGACAGACCTTGTCGCTGGACCCCGCCACGGCGAAATCCGTCGAAGCAGAGGCGGATGACTGGCGAGCCGCCGGCACCGTCCGCAAGCTATGGCAGCAGGATAAGTCGGTGTGGACCGGCGCGGACGAAGACAAATGGCTGGCCTGGCTGACGAGTCCTGCCGCCGAGTTTAATCGGGCAGCTGACTACGAGGACTACGCGCAGCGAGTGAAGAAGCAAAAATTCACCGACGCGGTTGTCCTCGGCATGGGCGGATCAAGCCTGGGTCCGGAGGTGCTGGCGAAGACCTTTCCGAAGGCAGCAGGTTTCCCGAAACTACATGTGCTGGACTCAACCGATCCCACCCAGATTCGTTCGCTTGAAGCCGCAATCGACGTCGACAGGACTGTCTTCATCGTGTCCAGCAAGTCCGGCGGAACGACAGAACCAAATGCACTGAAAGACTATTTTCATGCGCGGGTGGCCAAGGCCATCGGCGCCGACAAAGCCGGCCACCGCTTCATCGCGATCACCGATCCGGGGTCCTCGCTTGACGAGGAAGCGGCGAAGCTCGGCTACGCGCGCACCTTCCACGGCGATCCCGCAATCGGCGGCCGCTATTCGATCCTGTCTCCTTTCGGCCTGGTCCCGGCGGCAACAGCGGGAATCGATGTGACAGGATTGCTCGAGAATGCACTCGTCATGGTGCGATCCTGTGGCGCCCAGGTCCCACCGCATGACAATCCTGGCGTTCAGCTCGGATTAGCCATGGGTCTCGCGGGGCGCGAAGGCCGTGACAAGGTCACTATTCTGGCGTCTCCGAAAATCGCTGATTTTGGTGCATGGGCCGAGCAACTGATCGCCGAATCGACCGGCAAGGAGAGCAAGGGCCTTATTCCGATCGACGGCGAACCGCTCGCCGATGCGAACCTTTACGGTAATGACCGCTTCTTCATCGATATCCGCACGGCGGATGAAGAGGATGCCGCTCATGATGAGAAATTGCGCGCGCTCGAAAGCGCTGGACATCCGGTGGTCCGGATCGTGATGAACTCGGTCGATCAGATCGGTCAGGAATTTTTCCGGTTCGAGATGGCCGTCGCAGTCGCCGGCTCGGTTCTCGGCATCAATCCGTTCGATCAGCCTGACGTCGAAGCTGCCAAGGTCAGGACTCGCGAATTGACGTCAGCCTTCGAGAAAACGGGCAGGCTTCCCAAGGAAAAGCCGGCGATTTCCGCCGCCGGCTTCGATCTTTACACCGACGCTGAGAATGCGCGCGCGTTACGCGAGAAGGGCGGCGACGGTGAGCTATCCTCGTGGCTCAAGGCGCATCTCGCGCGCGCAGAGCCCGGCGATTATGTCGCCTTTCTGGCTTACGTCGCGCGCGATGACGAACACATCGGTGATCTACAGCGGATGCGCCTCGCCGTTCGCGACCGGAAGAAAGTCGCCACCTGTGCCGAGTTCGGCCCACGTTTCCTGCATTCGACTGGCCAGGCCTACAAAGGCGGTCCCGACAGCGGCGTTTTTCTCCAGATCACCGCCGACGACCCACGGGATTTGAAGATTCCCGGCCGGAAAACGAGCTTCAGTATTATCAAGGCTGCGCAGGCGCGCGGCGATTTCGATGTGCTCATCCGGCGGGGACGGCGAGCGCTTCGCGTGCATCTCAAGGGAGATCTTCAATCCGGCTTGTCGCGGCTCGACGAGGCGATCAGCCGAGCTCTCATGTGACCATGGCCATGACGCGTCAGGTTGTGACGTTGCGTCAGGAAACAAACGTTCGCCAGCCGCGTCAAGCTGGGATCTTGCTCCTTGCCGTCGTTCATCGCGATCCACATTCGCCAATCTTCCTGAAACACCCGAGGTGTTGGGCCATACCGTGAACCGCACGCATCATTGAACCATCGGACCGCCCGTGGAATGTCCAGACCACGAGGGGCTCCCGGAGGAGGGATCGGACCAATGCAGATAGGTATGATCGGACTGGGGCGAATGGGGGCCAACATCGTTCGCCGCCTGATGAAAAAGGGAGGTCATCAGGCCGTCGTCTATGACATCAGCGACCAGGCCGTCGCCGCGATTGCCGCGGAGGGAGCCTCAGGCGCGATTGATCTCCAAGACTTCGTCCGCAAGCTCGAAAAGCCGCGCGCCATTTGGATCATGCTGCCCGCCGGAGCGATTACGGAGTCCACCATCGCGACGATCGCCGGGCTGCTCGATAAAGATGATGTCATCATCGATGGCGGCAATACCTTCTGGCAGGACGATATCCGGCGCGCGAGAACGCTGCGCGACAAGGGCATCTACTATGTCGATGTAGGCACCAGCGGCGGAGTTTGGGGCTTGGAACGCGGGTATTGCATGATGATCGGCGGCGACAAGGCCGTGGTTGATCGTCTCGACCCGATTTTCGCGTCGCTGGCGCCCGGACGCGGCGGCATTCCGGGAACGCCGAGCCGCGACGGCCGTGATCCGCGCGTCGAGCAAGGCTACCTCCACACGGGGCCCGTTGGCTCCGGCCATTTCGTCAAGATGGTTCATAACGGAATCGAATACGGCCTGATGCAGGCCTTTGCCGAAGGCTTCGACATTCTCAAAAACGCGAACACCAATGCGCTGCCAGAGCATCATCGGTTCAAGCTTGACCTCGCAGATATTGCCGAGGTGTGGCGCCGCGGCAGTGTGATTTCATCCTGGCTGCTCGATCTCACCGCTTCTGCGTTGGCCCGCAGCGAGACTCTCGAGGCTTACTCGGGATTTGTCGCAGATTCCGGCGAGGGTCGCTGGACGGTCAACGCCGCCATTGATGAAGCCGTTCCGGCCGAAGTTCTAACGGCCGCACTGTTCGCGCGCTTTCGCTCGCGTCAGCAACATACGTTCGCAGAGAAAATCCTCTCGGCGATGCGAGAGGGATTCGGGGGGCACAAGGAGCCAGGAGAAACCGATCCATCTACAAAGGGGAGGACCGCGAGTTGATGACGGTCGCAAGCAACAAGCCGCGCAACCCGGAGCCATGCTGCTTCGTCATTTTTGGTGTCACCGGAGATCTCACCCATCGCCTGATCATTCCGGCACTCTACAATCTTGCCGAATCCGGCTTGCTGCCGGAGCAGTTTTGCCTCGTCGGTATCGTCCGCAAGCAGATGTCGGAAGACGATCTTCGGCAAAGCCTGATGGAGGGTTTGAAAAAGCATGCCACGCGGCCGGTCAAAACCGAAATTGCCGACAAGGTGCTTAATTGCCTGACGTGCGTCGAAGCCGACCCCTCCGATCCATCCTCATTCGATACGCTGAGCAAGGCCTGTGAAAGGCTTGAGACAAGAACGGGGACGTGCGGCAATCGCCTGTTCTATCTTGCCGTGCCGCCGACAGCCTTTGCACCGATCGCAGAACAACTTGGCCGCGTCGGTCTACTGCGAGAGACAAACGGCACGTGGCGTCGCCTAGTGGTCGAAAAGCCTTTCGGCACCGATCTTGCGTCTGCCAGAGCGCTCAACGCCAGGCTGCTAAAGATCGCCAACGAACATCAGATCTATCGGATTGACCACTATCTCGGCAAGGAGACCGTCCAGAACATCCTTGTTCTTCGTTTCGCCAACGGCATGTTCGAGCCGATCTGGAATCGCAACCACATCGATCATATCCAGATCACCGTCGACGAAAAGCTGTCGGTCGGACATCGCGGCAGCTTCTACGACGCTACCGGAGCACTGAGAGACATGGTGCCGAACCATCTGTTCCAGTTGCTCTCGCTGGTGACCATGGAGCCACCGAGGCGATTCGAAGCTCACGCGGTGCGTTCAGAGAAGGCGGAAGTGCTGGCCGCAATCCAGACGCAAACGCCGGAGGAGGCGCTGAGAAATTCTGTGCGCGGACAATATTACGCCGGGCAGGTCGGCGACGAGGCGGTCGTCGATTACCGCGACACCCCCGACGTCAAGCCCAACAGCACCACCGAGACCTATGCGGCGCTCAAGCTGACCATCGACAACTGGCGATGGGCCGGCGTTCCATTCTACTTGCGGACCGGCAAGGCTCTCGGCCTCAAGCGCACCGAGGTGGCCATCAAGTTCAAACAGGCGCCGTTCGCGATGTTTCGCTGCACGCCGGTGGACCAGCTGTCGCAAAACTATTTGGTCATCGGCATCGAGCCGGCCGAAGGCATCACGATGCAATTCAATACCAAAGTACCTGGCCCCACGATCTCGATCGACGGCGTCGAGATGAAATTCCGCTACAAGGATTACTTCCACGCTGCACCGAGTACCGGTTACGAAACCCTGATCTACGATTGCATGACCGGCGACAACATCCTGTTTCAGCGCGCTGACGGCGTGGAGGCCGGCTGGCAGGCGGTGCAGCCGTTCCTCGACGCCTGGAAGAAGGCCGGCGCCAACGGGCTGGTGGGCTATAAGGCGGGCAGCGAAGGCCCCCGTGAGGCCGACGAACTGCTGGCGCGGGACGGCAACCAGTGGCGCGAGCTGACATGACATCCGCTAACGCGGCGGACCGCAGGTTTCAGGTGCTCCCAGATGCGGAAGCAGTCGCTACCGAAGCAGCGGAACGAATGATCTCCCGGATTGCGGAAAATGCAACGCGGCCGGCGATTTGCCTGACCGGCGGCTCCGGCCCAAAAGCGCTCTACGCGCTGCTGGGAAGCCCGGACTATCGTTCGCGGATCGCCTGGGACCGCGTTCACTGGTTCATTGGGGACGAGCGTTTCGTGAGCGCGGACGACAAGCGCAACAATATGGCGATGGCCAGGGACCTTTTTCTGAACCGTTGCGCTCCGCCGGGAAATATCCATCCTATGCCGACGGATGCTCACGATCCGGATACGACGGCGCGGCTTTACGAGCGCGAACTCCAACTCTTTTACAACGCGCGTCGTCTCGATGCAGCCAAACCGCTTTTTGATGTCGTTTTGATGGGGCTTGGACCGGACGGTCACACCGCCTCTTTGTTTCCGGAAGATCGAGCGCTCGACGAGACCGAACGATGGGTCGTCGGCGTGGACCACGCGCACGTCGAGCCTTTTGTTCCCCGCGTCACCCTGACGCTCCCGGCGCTGGCCTCCTCACGCGAGATGCTGTTTCTCGTCAGCGGTAAAGCCAAGCAAGGCATCCTCTCGAAAGTTATGGCGGGCGCCGATCTGCCCGGTACACGCGCACATTCCAGCGGCATCACAACGTGGCTGACCGATGCCGCGGCCGCAGGATCGCCGGCATGAATGCGGGCGGAGATGCCGCCTTTTGCGCGCTGATTGTCATGGGCGTGTCGGGATCTGGTAAAAGCACCATTGCGGTTGCGCTAGGACAACGACTGGGATGGATAGTTGAGGATGCCGACCGTTTTCATGCGGAAAGCAATATTGATAAAATGCGCGCCGGCATCGCATTGAACGATGACGACAGGCGGCCGTGGTTACGCGCCATCGCCGCGGAGATCGGCCGCAGACGTGCAAACGGCACGAGCGTGATCATGGCCTGCTCCGCGCTCAAGCGCGCCTATCGCGACATTCTCGTGCAAGGTCATAGCGACACCCGCATCGTCTACCTGCGCGGCGACAGAAGCCTGATCATGAGCCGTCTCAAGGCGAGAGGCGATCATTTCATGCCGCAGGCGTTGCTCGAGAGCCAGCTCGCAACACTGGAGGAGCCTACCGAGGATGAGCGACCGATCGTTGTCGACATCGATGCGAGCGTGGACGAAATTACCGATCGAATCGTCACCATGCTCGACGCGGGCTGGATACTCTCATGAACAGCATTTCCCTCGTGATTTCGGACGTTGACGGAAGTCTGCTAACGCCCGACAAACGTCTGACGGAAGCTGCAATCCAGGCGGTGAAACGACTTGCCGAAAGAGATATCAGCTTCACGATCACCAGCAGCCGCCCTCCCTTGGGTATGCGAATGCTGATCGAGCCGCTCAATATCCAACTGCCGCTCGGCGCATTCAACGGCAGTCTGATGATCGATCCCGCCCTCAAGATGCTTCGAAGGACTGCCATTTCAGCGTCGGCCGCCCGACGAGCGATCGACGCGCTGAAAACTTCCGAAACCGACATTTGGCTGTTCACCGCGGACCGTTGGCTTATCACGCGCGACGATGGCCGCTACGTTCCGCATGAGCAGCACACAATCCGAATGGCTCCGGTTATGGTTTCCGATTTTGAGGAATTCACAGACGACGCCTCCAAGATCGTTGGCGTCAGCGCCGATCCCGAGAAGCTCGCCCGTTGCGAGATGGCGATGCAGGTGGCCCTCGCCGGCCAGGCGAAGGTTGTCCGATCGCAGAGCTATTATCTCGACATCACACCTGCCGGAGAGGACAAGGGCACATTCGTGGAGACGTTAGCGAAGCGCCTCAACATTTCAACGCGCAACATCGCGACCATCGGAGACATGCAGAACGATCTGGCCATGTTTGCCAAAAGCGGCCTGTCATTTGCCATGGGAAATGCCGAAGACAACGTGAAGGCGCAAGCCACTCGTGTCACCGATGGCAATGAAAACGACGGTTTCGCCAAGGCGATCGATCAGATCATGGCCCTCGACTAGCCGCTATGCCCTTGCCCGCTGCATCGCCGGTTTACGTGCCGCGTTGAGATTGTGGATGGTGTTGACCAGCGCAATGTGGGTCAGTGCCTGCGGAAAATTTCCCGTCATGCGACGGGCAACCGTATCATACTCCTCCGACAGCAGGCCAAGGTCGTTCGCCACCCCCGCAACCCGCTTCAGCAGCATCTCGGCCCGCTCGATATCGCCGCTCAGGACATAGGCATCGGCGAGCCAGAGCGTGCAGGCCAGAAAGGCTCCCTCGATCGGCGGCTGTTCGTCTGACACCGCGCGCGGATCGTGCCTGAGCACGAAGCCGTCCGGCATCAGATGCCTCTCCACCGCTGCGAGCGTTCCCACAACACGCGGATCAGACGCCGGCAGGAAGCCGACCGACGGAATGAGAAGCGTGCTGGCATCAAGCAGCTTCGAGCCGTAGGATACGACGAAGGTATTTTGTTCGCGATCAAAACCCTTTTCGCAGACGTCGCAATGGATCGTATCACGCAGTTCACGCCAACGCTCGACCGGCGCTTCGAAACCGAAATGCTCCACGCTCTTGACGCCGCGGTCGAACGCTACCCAGACAAGCACCTTCGACGAGACATAGTGCTTGCCAGGTCCCCTTAGTTCCCAGATACCTGAATCTGTTTCATTCCAAATACGGCCGAGATGCTCGAGTAGCTCGCATTCCAGCGCCCAGGTTGGCTCACTCAGCTTGAGGTTCGCCTCCCTCGACTGGTGAAATACGTCCATCAGTTCGCCGTAGACATCAAGCTGGAGCTGGGCATGCGCCGCATTTCCGATCCTGACCGGCCGCGCGCCCTCATAACCAGGCAGCCAGTCTGCCTCCCATTCCGTCAGGCGACGTTGTCCCAGGATGCCATACATGATCTGCATGTCGGAGGGCGAGCCTGCGACCGATCTCAGCAGCCAGTCGTGCCACTCCGACGCCTCATCGTAATAGCCGCTGTTCATCAGCGCGAGCAGCGTAAAGGTCGCGTCGCGCAGCCAGCAGAACCGGTAATCCCAGTTACGTGCACCGCCAAGCTTTTCGGGAAGCGAGGTTGTCGGAGCCGCGACAATGCCGCCAGAAGGCGCATAGATCATGGCTTTCAGGACAACCAGCGAGCGCATTGCGAGATCACGATACGGACCGTCATAGTCAAACTTTTCGCACCACTCGCTCCAGAACGCCTCCGTGTCCCGCAGCGCTTTCGCAGGATCGATCGGGGGTGGAACGGCGAAATGCGATGCGCCGTACGCCATGACAAACGGAATCGTCTGCCCGGCGCTGACCTCGAAGTCCGCGACGGTGGTCATGTTCTCGCCGTGAGTCTCAACCGGCGTGCGCAACACCAGCATGTCCGGCCCGCAAATGGCGAGCAGCGCCCTGTCCTCCGTGCGGCGGACCCATGGCGCGTTCTTACCGAAGCCGAACCGGATTACCATATCCATGTGCATCTTCACGCGGCCGCGGTCGCCCCGGACGAGGCGAACGATGTCGGACACCGTGCCGCGCGGCGGCATGAAATCAATCAAAGTGACAGCGCCGCCGGCGGTTTCAAACCGGGTTTCGAGGATAAGGCCGTCTCCGCGATATTGATGACTCGATCGCTCGATCTTTTCCGAAGGAGCGATCCGCCAATGGCCGTTACGCTCATCGCCCAGGAGGGCGGCAAAGCAGGCATCGGAATCGAAGCACGGCCAGCAAAGCCAGTCGAGTGACCCCGTCCGGTCGACGAGCGCGACGGTCTCGCCGTCGCCGATGATTCCATAGTCTTCGATGTTGCTGGGCAATTTGCGGAACTCGGCAGGTGAGCTGAAAACAAAATGACGGAACGCCAATATTATTCATCGCCGGGTAGTTGGCCATCCCGCCTGGTGAACTTTCTGGAAAAGAATGTCATGTAAATGGAGAGCGAGCGACTGGATGCGAACGCACGGGTACCCATTGTGATCCACCGCTTAGCGCAGTTGCTCGCCAAATTTTCGGCATAAGGTTCGGCTCATGCCTCGCCTTATGAAGCATCCCCAGCCGCATCATACATGTCCGGCATAGGCGATCATGCTCAAAGGTAAGTCAGAATTTGGTTCTACGGCGTTGAATGAGAACCTAGCGGCTATAGCCGTTGGCGCGGGAATAAACCGAACGGTTTTCCTGCACGGACCGGCTGTCCGAGCTGGTGCCTCGTTTACTCACCGCGGGTTTGCCGGGTTCGATATTTTCGAGAAAGACGGGCTCGGAAAAATAGAAGCCCTGCGCATATTTTATCCGCGTCGCTGCCTGCAAATAAGCGAGCTCCTCGAATTTCTCGACGCCTTCCGCGATCACCGCCATTCCCAAGGCATCGCCGAGAGATTCAATCGCCTTGAGGATACCCTGGCTGCGCGGACGCTTGTGGATATCGACGATGAACGACCGGTCAATCTTGATTTCATCAGCGGTGATATCGGCGAGGGCCGACAGAGACGAATATCCGATCCCGAAATCATCGATGGAGATTTTGACGCCTAGCCTTCGCAGGACTGGCAGAATCTCCGTCTGGAACCGGGTTTTCGCCACGAACGCATCTTCGGTGACCTCGACGATGAATCGCGTTGCGCAACCGGTCTTCTCCAGCGCCCGTGCGAAGGATGTCATGAATACCACGTTGCCAGCCTGCTTGGCGGCGACGTTGATGCTAATGCTAACATCGGTGCCGAACGCATCGTCGATGAGATCGATTGACCTCATGATTTCGGCCAGAACCAGATGCGTTAACTCATCGATCAAGCCGAGTTCAATCGCGAGATCAACGAACGTTCCAGGCGCCTGAATGATACCGTCATCGTTGCGCAGCCGAACCAGCGCCTCAATGCCTTTGATCTGCTCGGTTCTGATGTCCACCTTGGGCTGGAACGCGCAACAGAACCGCTTGTCGAGAATCGCGAGCCGCAACGATTGCTCGATCTTCATTCGGGTCAATGCCTCGTGCTGCATTCCGGAATCAAAGATGGCGGCTCCGCCCTTTGTGTCGTTCTTGATCTGATACATCGCGGTGTCGGCGTTCTGCCGCAGAACCTCATAAGTGTCGCCGTGATCCGGATAGATGCTCACTCCGATCGATGCGGACGCGAACAGTTCCGATCCGTCGATGAAAAATGGCGCCTTAAGCCGCTGCAATAGAAATTCAATGTATTCGGCGAGCTCGGCGTCGCTTTGGACCGGGTTGAGCAGGAGCAGAAACTCGTCGCCGCTGATCCGGGAGAGCATATCGGTGGCACGTAGGCCAAGGTCCAAGCGTCTGGCAACTTCGATCAGAAGCCCGTCACCGGATGCATGGCCGTAGTAGTCGTTGATGTGTTTGAAGTTGTCGATGTCGAGAAACGCCACCGCAAATCTAACGGAATGTTCCCCCTCGCGGATGAGGCTGTTGGCGTGCTGTTCGATGACGCGCCGGGTCGGCAAGCCCGTCAGCTCGTCATAATACGCACAACGAAAAAGCTCTTCCTCAACGGCCTTTTGACGGCTGATATCAACCGAGCTCGACAACACAAGCTTTCTGTTCGAAATCACGACAGGCTCATGCGTCGTCAGAAAGATCTTCGTCGCATGATCCGTTCGAATGTACTCTTCGGATATCCTGCTCCCGCCCGATTGCAGAACCCCGCGAGCGAGATTTATGCGATCATTCAGCTCTTTTGACGGGAGCGGCGCACCTGACACCGTTCCGACGATGTCCCGCGCCGGCACATTGAACTGGGCCACGGCGGCCGCGTTCACGAACACGAAGTTTCCCTGCTCGTCCTGAACCGTCACGGCTGTCGGAAGCGATCTAACAACTTCAATCAGGAAATTCAGTCGCGAGGAATCCCTTATCTCGAGCGGGAAGTCATTTCGGCTGGCCTCCAGTCCATCGGGAGGTCTCGGTCCACTCTCACTGGCGACAACAGAAAATTCGTTTCGCTCAGGCGTACCGGACATGGACTTCCCAACCTTCACCGCGTCTGAAAGGGGAAACTACCGGACTTTCAGGCTCTTGCGGGCAGCAACGGTGGTCGCGGTCAAATACAGCGCATCACCTTCTGCCTTCACAAGAAGGAATACTCCGCCACGTTGTAGGTTTAGTTAAATCCGACGCATAAACACGGCCGCACTTTCCACACCAAATGCAGCGCCGCTCATATCAGCTTCGTTATATTGTTACCAATGCATGAACCGGGGCACTAAATTCTCCGTTCCGAAGACCTAGCTCTGCGCTCGCGATAATTAAGAGAAGAATTGACGCCACGAGCGGGATTTACGGAGCTATTGAACAGATACAGCTCAAACAAATACTTTACCCAGGTCTCGTCTGATTTTGCGTCCTGAAAAACCTTTGGCGTGGAACGCCGATGACGCTCCACGCCAAAGCCAAACATCAGCGCACGAGGATCTTGTCTCCCCGACCCATTGAGGGATCAGCCTTATTGCTGATCATGAGGATCGCGATGCCGCCAGTAAGCGCGGCGCGCATAGAGTGATCCACCAGCGCATACGCGCCTTCCTTCGGTGAAATGAGATCGAAGGTCGCCGCGTCACCCGGCGCCAAGGTATAATTCTGCATCCCAACCATCATATTTTTAGGATTGCCCGAGGGATACACCCTGTCCCAGATGCCAGCGATCGGATGAAATCCGGAAAACTCGTTGGGACCAGCATTAACCATATAGACGCGCACGCGCTCGCCCGGCTTGGCCTCGAGAGTTTGCGTCGCGTGTTCATCATGCACCGGGTCATACTGAAAGGGCACGGCGTTGAAGGCGTTACGCTTCCACTTGTTCGCCATCATGCTGTCGACATCTTCGGGATTCTCGAACATCTGATGCTCGATCAGGACATATTCACGGTCAGCTTTGGGCATCGCATTAGGATCTTTCGGATCGATGATGACCACTCCGAACATGCCCCGGGCGATGTGCTGGATCATCGGATCAGATCCGCAATGATAGAAGAACACACCTGGATGTTCCGGAACGTACGAAAAGGTCTTGGTCTCGCCGGGTTTGATCGATGCAAAATCCGTCAGAACATCCGAGCGCGCGGAGTGCATGTCGATCGAATGCGATTTCTTGTTCGCGGCATCGTTTTTCAAAGTGAACTCGATGGTGTCGCCTTCTGTGGCCCGGATCACCGGACCGGGAACCTGGCCGTTGAAGGTCCAGGCGGCCACGGTGTTGCCCTGGTTATCAAGCGGGACCGTCGTTTCCTTGGCTACCAATTCGATCTTGACGGTCTTGGCCTGCGCCGTGGCGATCGCGGCGCCGAAAAGAACCATGACTGCTGCCATGCTCCCCACGATGGCGCTGTTCTTCAAATGTGCGGTGGTCATTGAAATCGTTCTCCCCTTCATGATTTGGTATGGCTTTCTTGTTGAATCTATTTGCCGCATTTGCAGACCTGCCGCAGATACTTGACTAAGCCTGTGATCTGCTCTTCGGACAGGACGTGACCCCAGGTTGGCATCAGCACCGACTTGTTGACGGCAAGCCCGCCTTCTTTGATGGCTTTGAACAGTTCATCATCTGGTGTGTCACCCATACTTTTTGCATCGGTGTGATCCCGCGGCTTCACGGAAAGAGCGGGCACGTTGATCCCCGTCCCGTTGCGCTGGAGGCCGTGACATTGCACGCAATAGATCCCATAAATCTGCTCGATCGACTGATCGGCATGGCTTGTCGATGACACGAGCAGCAGAACCAGACCGGCCAAAGCCGCCAACGTTTGCGTTTTCATCACTTGTCTCCTTGGCTCAATTGAACCAGGAACGCGGTCAGTCGCTGGATATCCTGATCCTTCAGATTCGACGTCGGCATCCAGATATGCGGATCGAAACGCTGCGGATCTGCGGTATAGGCGGCAATGAAATCCGCTTGCAGTCGTGCGCCGGCATCGGTCAATCGCGGCCCGGAGAGGCCCCCTTCTCCTTTTTCGCCCTGGTGGCAGGCGACGCAGCCGCGAAACTTGACGAACGCAAGCGCACCCATTCGTGCACCTTTCATCTCACCCTTGAAAATGCCTGCCGGAACGAGATCTGCGGGAGCCTTCAAAGCCATCAGTGCTTCCGCGGCAGCCTCGGCATCGGCCTTCTTTAGCTTCGGGTGAGCAATGATCTTGGACGGATCGGGCACATCGTTCTTGTCGCCCTTCTTGACCATGTTGAAATACGGGTAACCGGCGGGACGTATCGGCTTGGGATCCTGCAACCAGGAAACCAGCCATTCCTTCTTGAACTTGCTACCCGCAAACCAAAGGTCGGGACCTTTGCGCATCAGCAACCTGTCAAGCGAAGCATCGCTCGGTTTAACCAGCGCATGACAACCGGAACAGCTCTGATCAAGTTTGTCGGCGGCGCTTGCGCTGCTCAGTAATGCCGCGGTCAAGCCCGCGACGGCGAGCAAAAGCCCTTTCATGTCGACTCTCCTTTCGATTGAATTCAGGGCGCGGGATCGCCTTTGAAGGCAGGGCTCTCGTGCATATCGAGCGGCTTCTTCATCGATTCCTCGTAATAAAAATCGGGCACGAACTCCTTGTTCTTCCATTTGTAGAAAGACTGATCCTTCAACGGGATTTCCTCATACTCGATAGTGGTCATCATGCCGCCCATCGGAGAACTGCCATTCGTGGTGTGCTTGTCGATGTGATCGTGCACCATCCAGATGCCGGGATTGTCGGCGCGCAGAATCAGGTCATAGCGCTCACCCGGACCGAACAGGATCGTGTCGGCGAGGTAGGGATTGGCGAGGGGCCGGCCATCCTTGGCGTAAACCTCGAAGAGATGACCGTGGATGTGAATGGAATGCAGTTCGTCGCCGGCGCCGATCAAGCGGATGCGAACGACGTCACCCTCCTTGATCCGCAACGGTTGAGTGTCCGGGTAAGCCTTGCCGTTGATGGTGAAGAAATCCGGCACATCACCAGGAACGCCGCCATAGCCGGGCTTCTTCGCCCAGGCTGACGCCCAACTGGAAAACATCATGATGTAATCTTTGGTGACTTCTTTCTCGACCGGCGGCGGATCTTTCGGATCGATGATAAAAGGACCCCACATGCCGCGCATGGCAACGTGCTCGTTGACGTTGACGTGACAGTGGTACCACATGGTGCCGGACGGTTCGGCCTTGAAGCGATAGGTGAAAGTCTCGCCCGGAGGAATTGCCGGTTGCGTGACGTCGGGCACGCCGTCGTTCTTCCAGGTGCCGCGCTGATACAGGCCGTGCCAGTGAATCGTATGGGGCAACGTCGTCTGGTTTTCGATCTCGATCTCGACATCGTCGCCTTCCTTCACATGCAAAAGCGGCCCGGGGCTCTGGCCGTTGAACGAGAAGGCGTAGAAGGTCTGCTTGTCGACGAGCTTAAGGATCGTATCCTCGATGACCATCGAGAATTGCCTTGTCTCAGCAAGCGCGGTGCGCGGACTCACGATGCACAACGAGGCACTTGCAGCGAAAATGACTTTCACGAGATGCGCGCGCAGCGAACAGCGTTGCAGGATCATGGGAATAACATGCATTTCATATTGATGTTTTTCGATAAGCCACTACCAAGGCATAGGCGACGCGGAACGCTTATCCATCAGGCGCCCGCTCATGCTGGAGCCGCCGATGCTGAACAGTGCTCATGATCATGACGCGCGAACCCCAACCTCGAACTGACTACAATCGATAATTGCCATCTTCAGCTCCATAAAGCAATATTTAAAATTCATCTTTTAACAGTTCGCCAAGGCTGGGAAAACACACGACGACGATCGCATCCGCGTTGTGTACATTTCACAAAATGCGCGACGACGCCGATTACACTGCACAACGACTACATCCCCGAGGTGCAAAGAGCTTGCAGCGTCAGTTGGCTGATACCGACCTCTTCCGCCGCTCTCGGCATCACCGTCCATAGTCGATCATTCCAGGTCTGATCGTTTCCCACCGTCCGCATCAAGCCTACCCATTTGACCAATGCCGGCTTTGCCTTTCCGTTTTGCAGCAACCACTGCCCGATATAGAATCGTGCGATCAGATCGTTTGGATCGCCTCTGAGCGCGAACTCAAATTCCGACTTGGCTCGATCTGAAATCATGCCACCATCCGCCAGCGCGAGCGCTTCCCCCAATGCAACATGAAGCACGCTGTTGTCAGGATCACTTTCGATCGCGCGCTCAAGCACCGGAATACTGAAACGAGGAAACCCTAGCTGCAGCAATGCACCACCCATGATCGCCCAGGGCTGGCTTGCGTGCTCCGCAGCCAGGAGCTTCGGCAAGTCGAGCAAGCCTTCAAGTGGCATCGGCGACGTCGTGGCCGCACTGTTCAGCGGAACGGTTATGTGGTGTGTGGTGAGAGGTGATTGATGCGTGAGCCAGACCGCGGCAGCTATACCAACCACAGCTCCCGCAGCCGAGGACGCAATGCACAGCTTTAACCAGCCTCTGGAGTACTGCGTTTGATTTGCAGGCGCTTTCCTCATGCCCCGGGCCGCGGATAGATCCAATCTTCTGACTCTCGTGCAATGTGGAATAAACATGCACATATAATGTATGTTTGTATAGTCCCAAAATTCATGTGCAACAGCGACAGACGGTAGCAGGCCGATGCACGGCGATCGGCGGTGTCCGACTTTGCTTCAAATGAGGTGATATCGCTTCAACATTCAGGGCGCGGAGCTGAGCCGTCATGCGGCGGGCTGTTGTCGATATCCCAGGGCAATGATGGATCGCGCGCCGCTCAAGCAGCCGGTGGGGCCCCGAAATCTTTTGGGTTGAGAATGAGATCGGCGAGCGTATAGCGATCGAGCGTCGTGGTGAACGCTGTCAGCGCTTCCCTCAACGGTGCTCGCAACCGGCAGCTCGACGTGATTGGACAGCGGTTATTTGAGGAAAAGCATTCCACAAGCGCGAAATCCGGCTCGGTGGCGCATAGAACGTCGCCGAGCTTGATTCGGTTCGGCCGTTTGGCAAGCATAAGCCCGCCAGATCTGCCACGTACGGCTTTGAGATAGCCCGCGCGCGTGAGTTGATTTGCCACTTTCATGAGATGGGTGCGGGAGATTCCGTAAACGCTTGCGGTCTCTTCAATCGTGACCAGCCGATCACCATGGGTGGCCGCATACATCAGCAGTCGAAGAGTGTAGTCGAAAAAGCTTGTCAATCTCATCGGGGTCTCGCCGGCGGCACATCGCGTGATTTAGCGAAAAAAGATGAACCTGTCCGACGCCTTTCGCAAGTGTCGATACGTTGCATGAGAGCGGCAGGACGGAGCCTCTCGCCAGCCTTGGAGCCCCGCGACTCGACGCCAGCTTGCCTTCCCACCTGCAAATCGACCATATCTTGTCCACGGCCGACATCACTGTCTGGAGTTCTCGTCCCGAAAAGGTCACGAATGACGATGCCATATGAAACGATCCTCATCGTCGTTCTCGTGCTCCCTTTCGCCGGGAGCTGTCTTGCAGCGTTCCTTCAGAGCAACGCGCGCAACGCCGAAGCGTGGCTGGCCGGTGCGATTTCGCTGATCTGTCTGATGCTTCTGGTCGTGAGCTACCCCCATATCGTCAACGGAGGAGTCATCCGACATACCGTTGAATGGGTGCCCGAACTCGGTCTCAATTTCTATCTGAGGATGGACGGTTTCGCCTGGGTGCTCGCCGCACTGATCGCCAGCATCGGGTTCCTGGTGGTACTTTACGCCCGCTACTACTTGTCCCCCCAAGATCCCGTGCCGCGTTTTTTCTCGTTCCTGCTCGCCTTCATGGGGGCGATGCTCGGCATCGTCCTCTCTGGCAACCTGATCCAACTGGTTTTCTTCTGGGAGCTGACCAGCCTCTTTTCCTTTCTGCTGATCGGCTATTGGTACCAGACAGCGCAGGCGCGGGATGGCGCGCGCATGGCTCTGATTGTAACATCGGCCGGCGGATTTTGCCTGTTCGCCGGTATATTGATCCTCGGACATATCGTCGGCAGTTACGATCTCGATCGCGTTCTCGCGTCGGGCGACAAGATCCGCGCGCATTCGTTTTACATCCCGGCGCTCGTCCTCATCCTTCTCGGAGCCTTGACGAAAAGCGCACAGTTCCCGTTCCATTTCTGGCTGCCACAGGCGATGGCGGCACCGACGCCCGTTTCAGCCTATCTTCACTCCGCCACGATGGTCAAAGGTGGGGTATTTCTTCTGGTGCGGCTCTGGCCTGCGCTGGGCGGAACGAACGAGTGGCTGTGGCTCGTGGGTTCGGCGGGACTTATCAGTTTCATACTTGGAGCGTTCATTGCTCTTTTCCAGCAGGATATGAAAGGACTGCTCGCCTACTCGACCATCAGTCATCTCGGGCTCATCACTCTGCTCATCGGTCTCGACTCACCGCTCGCACAGGTCGCCGCCATCTTTCACCTCATGAACCATGCGACGTTCAAGGCGTCGTTATTCATGGCGGCCGGGATCATCGACCACGAAACCGGCACCCGCGACCTGCGCCGCCTGAGCGGCCTGCGGCGCTTCATGCCGATCACGGCAACGCTCGCGATGGTCGCTGCCGCCGCCATGGCTGGCGTCCCGTTGCTGAACGGCTTCTTGTCCAAGGAGATGTTTTTCGCCCAGACAATCGAGACTCACGACAACTCGTTGCTGGATCAGGCATTGCCCTACATCGTCACCATGGCAAGCATGTTCACGGTCGCTTACTCGCTGCGGTTCATAGCCGAAGTATTTTTCGGTCCCCCACCGCGAGAATTGTCACGCACACCGCATGAGCCGCCGTTCCTGATGCGCTTTCCCGTCGGGCTCCTCGTTCTTGCCTGTCTCCTCGTTGGCATTGTGCCCGGCCTTACAATCGGCCCCCTGCTCCGAACCGCGCTCCACGCTGTCCTCGGCGACGCCATTCCCACTTACAGCCTTGCAATCTGGCACGGCTTAACTCCCGAGTTCCTGATGAGCCTGGTCGCGATTTCCGGCGGCGTGGCCATCTATTTGACGTTCAGGTCATATCTGCTCGTTGCTGAAGGACCGCCACTGCTGCGGTATATCCAAGGTCAGCGCATTTTCGACCGCGTGCTCGTCGCCGTCTCGTGGCAGTTCGCAAGACGGTTAGAGGAGTTGCTTGGCACGCGCCGCTTGCAGCCACAGTTGCAGCTGCTGTTCTGCGCGGCTTTGCTGGTCGGCCTGGCGCCGATGTTCGCTCACGGCATCGAGTTTGGGGGAGAGGCGCGAACGTCTTTCAATGTCGCATTCGCGCTGATCTGGGCTATCGGATGCGCCTGCGCGCTGGCCGCGGCTTACCAGGGCAAATTCCATCGCTTTGCGGCTCTCATTTTCGTGGGCGGCGCGGGCCTGGTGACGTGTGTCAGCTTCGTTTGGCTAGCCGCGCCTGATCTCGCACTGACCCAGCTGGTGGTCGAGACCGTCACCACTGTATTGCTCCTTCTCGGGCTGCGTTGGCTGCCGAAACGCATCGAGAAATTTCCCGCGGCCGACCCGCCGGAACGCGATTCCAGTTGGCGCCGCTTCCGGGACATCGGCATCGCGACCGCGTTCGGAGCCGGTTTGGGGGCGCTGGCCTACGCGGTCATGACACGAGCGGAGCCTGACAGCATCGCGCGATTCTTTGTCGAGAACGCATACGCGCTAGGCGGCGGGACCAACATTGTAAATGTCATTCTTGTAGACTTTCGTGCGTTCGACACCTTCGGCGAGATCACCGTGCTCGGCATCGTCGCGCTGACCGTCTATGCATTGCTGCGGCGATTTCGGCCTGCTGCCGAAAGCATTTCCGTGCCGGAGCAGCAGCACAGTCAAGATCTCTACGATGAGGCTCAACCCACTCGAGAGAAGGGTGACACGCTCAGGAGCGCGATGACCATCCCTCGGCTCATGATGGCCCTGCTTTTCCCGGTGATTTGCACGACCGCGATTTTCCTCCTTCTGCGAGGACATGACCTGCCAGGAGGCGGATTTGTCGCGGGCATCACGATGGCCGTGGCATTCATCCTCCAGTACGTCGCTCGCGGAACCACCTGGACGGAGGAACACCTGCGCATTCTGCCTGTGCACTGGATGGGCGCGGGCCTACTCATAACGGCCTGCGTGGGGGCGGCCGCCTGGTTGTTCGAACGGCCTTTCCTGAGTTCGTCGTTCTCATACCTCGAAGTTCCCTGGATCGGCTCGATTCCTCTGGCGAGCGCACTGCTGTTCGACATCGGCGTATTTGCATTGGTCGTCGGCGCCACTGTCCTGATGTTGATCGCGATCGCGCATCAGACCGTGCGCAGTCATCGGACGCCTTCCAGCCGTGCATCCGCCGCCTCTCCAACGGCTGAGGTGGGGTAGTGGAGATCGTACTCGCGATTGGCATCGGCGTGCTTGCGGGGTCGGGCGTGTGGTTGTTGCTTCGGCCGCGCACGTTCCAGGTGATCATCGGCCTGTCATTGCTCTCTTATGCGGTCAATCTTTTCATTATCGCGATGGGGCGGCTTAAAATCGGCGCCGCTCCGATCCTGGGGACGCACGCATCTGATGACATCGCCAGCCTTCCGGATCCGTTACCACAAGCCCTCGTTCTCACGGCCATCGTCATCAGCTTCGCGACCACTGCGCTATTTCTGGTCGTACTGCTCGCATCCCGCGGCCTGACGGGAACCGACCACGTCGACGGACGGGAGCCGTAGTCGTGAACCATCTGATGATCGCACCGATCGTGCTGCCGTTGTTCGCCGCCGCGATCATGCTGGCTCTCGGAGGAGAGCAGCGCCGCAACGTCAGCGCCGCACTTAGTATCGTGACGACGTTCGCGCTGGTGGCGATTTCCATCATACTCCTGCGCGCCGCCGATGTTGCCCCGACGGGCGTCGCGGGCGTCTATCGCCTGGGCGACTGGCCAGCTCCCTTCGCCATCGTACTCGTTGTGGATCGGCTGGCCACGCTCATGCTGCTGCTAACCAGTCTCCTCGCAGCGGCGGCGGCTGTATTCTCTCTGGCGCGCTGGCATCGCGCGGGGGTGCTGTTCCATCCCTTGTTTCAGCTCCTGCTAATGGGAATCAACGGTGCTTTCCTCACTGGCGATCTCTTCAACCTGTTCGTTTTCGTCGAGGTTCTGCTTGCGGCTTCCTACGGTCTGGCGCTGCACGGCTCGGGAACGGCCAGGGTCAAGGCCGGGTTACATTATATCGTTGTCAACCTCGCGGCGTCGCTGCTGTTTCTGATCGGCGTCAGCCTGATCTACGGCGTGACCGGCACGCTCAACATGGCGGATCTGGCCACCCGCATTCCGGCGGTCAGCGCGGCGGACCGCGGACTGCTGGAGGCAGGAGCGGGCATCCTTGGCATTGCGTTTCTCGTCAAGGCCGGAATGTGGCCGCTGTGCTTTTGGCTCCCAAGCACCTATGCGGCCGCGCCACCGCCTGTAGCGGCGATTTTCGCCGTCCTGACGAAGGTCGGCGCCTACGTCGTGCTGCGGCTATCGCTGCTGTTGTTCGGTGATGATGCGGGAGCGTCGGCGCAATTTGGCGATCATTTGCTGCTGCTAGGAGGCATGGCGACCGTGGCGTTCGGTGCGATCGGGAGCCTCGCGTCGCAGGACATGGCGCGACTCGCCGCCTTCTCGGTGCTGGTATCGTCGGGCACAATACTGGCCGCCATCGGTTTGGGACAAGTGGGCGTGACCGGCGCCGCCCTGTTCTACCTCATCAGCTCGACACTCGGTCTGGGTGCTTTTTTTCTCCTGATCGAACTGGTCGAGCGTGGCCGCGAACCGGGTGCTGACGTACTTGCGGTCACCCGGGAACTCTATGGCGATGAGGATGATTCCGAGATTTTGCCGGAAACCGGAATTGCGATCCCGGCGACGATCGGTATCCTTGGTGTGGCTTTCATCGGCTGCGCCGTCGTCATTTCGGGCTTGCCGCCCCTCTCCGGCTTCGTCGCTAAATTCGCGATCCTGACGGCCACCCTCCACTCTCCGATCGGCGCCCTCTCCCCCGCCACATGGATTTTTCTTTTCCTGTTGATCGTTTCAGGACTTGCGGCGCTGATCGCCATGACGCGCGCCGGCATCCGTTCGTTCTGGGTTTCGCCGGAACGCACCATACCACGCGTCCGCCTTATCGAGATGGCGCCTGTTGCGGCCCTCTTGCTGCTTTGCGCAGTTCAGACGGTTAAGGCGGGTCCGGTTATGCGATTCATGCAGGCGACGGCGCAATCGCTGCATGCTCCTCACCACTATGTCCGGGGAGTTCTGGATTCTCCGATCAAGCCCGACGACTCAAGGGGGCCGACATGACCCGCCTGCTGCCGTTTCCCATAGTTAGCGCCAGTCTCCTTGCTTTCTGGCTGCTGCTCAATCAGACGCTTTCGCCGGGGCATTTTCTTTTAGGCAGCGCCGGGGCCCTTATCGGCGGATGGGGGCTCGCAGCATTGCAGCCGCCGAAAGCGTATCCACGGCGACCGGATCGAATCCTCCTTCTCGCTGCTCTCGTCTTCGTCGACATCGTGAAATCCAATATCGCCGTCGCCCGCATCATCCTCGGGACGAAACGAAAAGAAAGGACTGCGGGCTTTGTGGAAATCCCGCTTGAACTTCGCGATCCTTATGGGCTGGCGGCGCTCGCTTGCATCATCACATCGACGCCGGGGACTCTATGGGTGGACTTCAACGAAGCCAGCGGCATCTTGACCATCCATGTCCTTGATCTGGTCAATGAATCCGAATGGGTCGGCCTTATCAAGGAGCGTTACGAACGGCGGCTGATGGAGATCTTCACATGAGCATGATGCTCGCCTGGTCGGTCACCACGGCACAGATCCTGCTCGGCTGCGCGATGGCATGCGCCGCCTTCCGCATCCTCCGGGGACCAAGAGCACAGGATCGCGTCGTCGGCTTCGACAGCCTGTATGTGAATGCAATGCTGCTGCTTCTCACCTTCGGCATAAGAACAGGCAGCACGCTTTACTTCGAAGCAGCCTTGATCATCGCTCTGCTTGGTTTCGTGAGCACTGTGGTCCTTGCCAAATTCCTGCTTCGCGGGGAGGTCATCGAGTGAGTGCAGCAGGCGAACTTTCTGCGCTGCCAGCCGTCCTGACGGCGGTTTTCCTGGTCAGCGGAGCTGCGGTCACGTTGGTCGGCGCGCTCGGCCTGCTACGCCTCCGGACCTTTTACGAACGGGTCCACGCGCCCACCCTGGGAACCACTTTGGGAACAGCCTTCATCGCCATCGCGTCGATGATCTACTTCTCCGCGCTAGGAACGGGTCCGGTCCTGCACGAGCTCCTTATCATTGTTCTCGTCATCACAACGACCCCGATCGGCCTGATGATTCTGGTCAATGCTGCACTTTTTCGGGATAAACTCGAAAACGACGGAGCGCTTCAGCGACATGCAAAAGACGGCATCGCTGATCCGTTGTTGGACAAGGGAGCGCCGCAAGAGCCCCGCGCGGAGTAAGCATAAAAAATTATGCAGGGCATCCCGCGTCGGCAGCCTAGGAGATTTCGGTCGAAAGTTCCCGGTCGGACCTGTGCTCAAGGTCTCCGTTCACCTGCTTGACGTAAAGACCACGCTGCAACACCTGAACTTTCCGGTGATCCGAGACGGGGATATTCGTAATCAGACCTGAGTGCAGCGCTCGCCTCCATGCCTCAAGCTCGGTGGGCGCGGCTGCACCGATGCGTTGATCCTGATAGAATAAAGCGTATGCCATTGTTCTTTCCCTCTCTCCTGCGAACTAACAACGTTGAGGAAGGAAAATCGTCTCCTCCGCACCGGCGCCGCCTCATTCACTTTCAGATGAAAGAGTCTACCCCCGGGTCACCGCCACGGTGGTGCCGGACGTATAGCTCGAGAGCAGATCAGCCAGCATGACATAGGCAGTTGCCAGTTCGGCGGGCTGCCCGGGGCGCTTCATCGGAACCTGCTTGCCAAAGTCGGTCACGATCTCCTCCGGCATGGTCGAGGGAATCAAGGGGACACCTTCGATCAATAACCTGTCATTTCGAGATACCCGACACCATGGTGGGTGCCCGTGAAACTCACCGGGCCTTCCCAGTAGGAAAAACGCGTTCCCATCCAGCTCTTTGGATTCAGCGGGACCGTTTCGATCGTCAGCGCCCGATCGCGAACGACGATACGCCAGCTTGTCGGCAGCATGCGATCCGCGACTTCTGTTGTGACTGTCGGGATCATATCAATGGACCTGGAAGCGAGCGCTACCGACCGTCCATCCAGTCCGGTCCAGTTACCCGTAAGGTAGGGCTGACCTTGGGCTTGTCGCAGGCGATACAGCATCAGTTTTTCGCCGGTCTCAAGGTGCAACGAGAACCAATCCCATCCCGTCTGATCCGAGGCCAGCGGCTGGCTGCTCCATTCGCGGTCCATCCAGGCCTGTCCGGTAACATTGACGGGCTTGCCGTCGATCGTGACGGTCCCGGCCGCCGTGAAATGCGGCTGGCTGTAATAGTAGGACGCCTGCCCACGTTCGGATTTCGCGCTGTAGCCGGCCTCGCCCTGGAGCACGAGAGCTCTGTCTGCCTCAAGCCTCAGCGCATAACTGAACTCTGCACTCGATGCGTTGACCTCAAGCGGCGCGACGTTCATCGCCGACATACGATCGATCCCGCGCATTTGCCATGAATCGATCCAGCCGTGAAAGGGAGCCGCTTCCACGCCGGCCTGGCCCACGCCGCCGCGTGCAAACGCTTCGCTATAGAGATGCGTATCGGCGCGGGTTACGGCGGCATGGCCCATCCAGACTTGCTGGTTCGCCCAACCTTCGCGTTGCGGTCCTGGCTGAATCGCCTGGCGAAACAACGTCCACTGCACGCCGAGCGCCTGGCCGGCGCTGTCTTTGAGATTGGCGGTGAGATACCACCATTCGATGCGGTAATCCGGATGCGGGCCGTGATCGTAGGGAAATTCGAAACTCCTGCCGGGTATCACCGAAGCGAATCCGGAAGCATCACCACCAAGTCCAGCGAAATTCTGAGCCAGCGAGGTTCTTCGTCCGAAACCGAGAACGGCAAGCCCCGTCGCAAACGCACGGCGCGAGATTTTTGCATTAGCGCTCATTGGCAAAGATCTTGATCAGCACCGCCGGGGGCAGCCGCATCAGCCGGACGACCGGAATCAGCGTCGCCAGCAGCGACGCAAACATCGCCACGCCGACAAGCTCGGCGAGATGCAGCGGAAAGACATGGAACGGCAGGCGCCAGCCAAATGCTCTGACGTTGACCACCGCGATCAGGCACCACGCCACCAGCAAGCCGAGCGGCAGCGCCAACATCGCGGTGATGAACGCAATGGACATTGTCTTGAGAAGCTCAATGCCGGCCAGCTGCCGCCTTGTCACCCCAAGCGCCCACAACGGCGCCAGTTGTGGAAGACGGGAACTGCTGAGGGTCAGCAGGCTAGTGAACAACGCAACTCCGGCGACACCCAGCGTAAACATGTTCAGTGCAGCGGTCACCGCGAACGTGCGGTTGAAAATCCCTGTCGATTCCATCTTCAGCGCCGATTGATCGGAGAGGCGGCTTTCGTCGAGATGAAATGCCTTGCGCATATCATCGATCAACGGCCCGATCTTGCCGGGGGTCACGCGCAAGCCGAACCGGGTCCGCGGCAGATCTGGAAATCGGCCTGTGAAGGCGTCGATATTGACGGCGATCTGCCCCTTAGCATTACCGTAATCGGCATAGATAGCTGCGACACGCAGGGACCAGATGCCGGTGGGCGTACTGACGCCGAGTCGGTCACCAAGCCGTAGTTTCAGTCTCCGTGCCAACTGCTCACTCACGAGGGCGCCCTCGCCTGACTTGACGTCATCCCACGCATTCGACCGCGACTCCAACAATGGCCAACGGTCGCGATAGGTGGCGTGATCGGCGAGGCCAAGAACCTCCACCGGCCAGCCCCCGATCTCGATCTCGGCGCGGCCGCTCGGCAGGATGGCAGTGACCTCCGGCCGCGAGCGCAGCCGTGCTTCGATATCGCGAGCTTGGGCATCACTGAAGGCGTTCACATAGACGTCCGCAGCGAGCCGGCCGTCCAGCCATGCGGCGAAGGTTTTACTGAAACTCTCCACCATGGTTCCCACGCCGACGTTAACCGCGAGCACGAGCAGCAAGGCCATCAGTGCTAGCGACAGTCCGGGAAGTTGCTGACGGCTGTCCGCCCAGAACCACATCACAAGCGGCTGCCGCGAGCTTCGCTCGCCGATGCGCAGCACGACTTCGAGCAGCACAGGGAGCGCAAGCGCCGCACCCAGCAGCAGCGCCGCCAGCACCGCGAATCCTGAGATCAGCGAGCCGCCGACTAACAGAACGGTGATTGCCGCAACAAGCATCGCGACGGCCATGACGCCTTGATAGCCCAGCCATCGCCGCTGTGATTGCTGCCATGCATAAGGTTGCGCCATCGCGAGAACCGAAAGACGGACGACTTTCAAGAGGCTTGTCGACGACGCAGCCAATGTACCGACGGCGCTCATTGCCAAGCCTGCGATCCACCATTCGGGTCTGAGAGCCAGCGCCCCGGAAACCCGCGCGCCATACAGCCCGTTCAGACTCGCAGCGACATTGGGCAGTAACGCCGCGGCGATCAGATATCCGCAGACCAATCCGACCAGGCCGCCGGCGATGGCCAGGACCAGCAGCTCGATCAGCACCACACCGTTCAACTTCCGGGACGATACTCCGCAAGCGCGAAGGGTCCGGAGCATCGGCATACGCTGCTCGAAGGCCAAGCCGACCGCCGAATAGACGATAAAGAGTCCAACAAGAAACGATAGCAGCCCGAAGGCCGACAGGTTGAGATGAAAGCTGTCGGTCAGACGTTCAAGATCGGTTTCGGCGTCCGCCGCGACATACCTGAGCATGTCGCCAGTGACAGCCTCAAGCAGCGGCGGCTGGCTGCGCGTGTTGCCAATCAACAGACGCGAGAGCCGACCTTGCATGTGAAGAGTGCTTTGCGCAAATCCGATATCGACGATCACGACACCCGGTGCGAGCTGCGCGTGAACCTTGAGCGGCGGCAGTAGCGCCCCGTCATCCGTGACAAGGACCGTTCCTTCCGTCCCGGTCAGCGCGATCAATGTCTCCGGCGCGACCAAAGTCTCACCGGGAGGCCCGATGAACGATTTCAGATCCGCCGCGCCGATCGCCGGGATCGACCCTGCCTGCGCTGGAAACGTTACCGGCTCGATTCCCAACAGACGCAATGGCCTTCCCTGAATGCGAATTCGTCCTTCGACGACAGGTGAGACTTGCCATCCCGCCCGCCGGAGATCGACGAAAAGCTGCTGAGAAAATGTGGAATCACGCTGCCCGACCAGCATCGCGGGTCGAGAACCGCCAAAGACCGCCGCGGCCCGATCGTAGCTGGTGCGAGCCTGCTGGTTCAATGCCTCTACGCCACTCCACAGTGCCGTCGCGGAGATCAGACCTACCATGAGTGTCGTCAGTTGCAGCGGATGCCGGCGCCAATGGCTAAGCAGAACCGCAAGGATCCAATACCCTTGCTTCACGAAATCAGTCCGGCGCTCAGTCGAACTGTCCGGTCCAGTTTCGCGGCAAGCCGTGTGCTGTGCGTCGCCATGAGAAAAGCGCATCCGGTCCGTTTGACGAGATCAAGCGCGATATCTGTAACATCGTCGGCCGTCGCCTCATCGAGGTTTCCGGTCGGTTCGTCAGCAAGAAGCAGAGGCGGCCTGACCGCAAGCGCGCGCCCGATTGCAACCCGCTGTTGTTGGCCGCCTGAGAGTTGTTCGGGATATCGCTTCAGCAGATTGCCGAGGCCCAACCGATCGACAAGTTCGTTTTGCCATTGGCTGTCATGGCGACCGGCGAGACGCGACTGAAAAGCTAGGTTATCGGCGACGGTTAGAGAAGGGATCAGATTGAACTGCTGAAAAATCAAACCGAGCCGGTCCCGGCGGATTGCTGCACGGCCCTGATCCGCCAGTGCAGTCACCTCCGTGGCATCGAGCCGGATTGAGCCACCGTCCGCCTCATCGAGACCCGCAATCAGGTGCAGCAACGTGCTTTTGCCGCTTCCCGATTCCCCGGTCAGCGCAACGCTCTCACCGGCGCTAACATGCACGCAGACCCCGCGAAGAACGGCGATCTGTTCCTGCGCCGAACGATAGGTTTTGGTCAGGTTCTGGATATCCAGCATTGGTGCTCTTGGAATATCCATCGCCGTCTCGTCCGTCATGGACGAAAGGTCGACCATCGTGAACGCCACTCCCTTTCTAGTCACGTAGGTCTTGACGCTGCCGCTTCGTCCCAACCTAGTTGCATCCGCCGCCCCCTCTTCGGCGACCGGCTTCAAACGGTCCATGCGTTTGCATATCAAACCTACATCTTGACCGTCACCTTCCGGTTCTCGCCCAGGTTCGGTTTCTTGCCGGTCAACCTCGCCTTGGCGAACTCGAATACAGTCGCGACGCTGCTTGCCGGCCCGTCCCATAATTCCACAGTAGAAGGTTCAATCTGCAACAGGCATACGTTAGGATCGCTCGGTCCTCCCGGCCACCATAATTCATCTGTCTTTCGCCACGCCGCCTTCGTCAGGTCGGCATCGTGGATGATGCAGGCGCGCCCGGTGATTGACAGGTAGGCTTTATCACTCGAGTCGATAAACACGAGGCCGACGTCGGGCCGTGCCTCAATCTCTTCTTCCTTCGGGCTGTGGATATCGGTTACGAAGAAAATCAGGCCAGCGTCACGGTCAGGCCTTGCTTCGAGCGGTCGCGCGCGCAGTCCATCAGCAAACTGCGTCGTCAGCATGCAAACGCCAACTTTTTCAATGATGTCCCAGATCCGTTCGATGTCGTTTTTCCTGCTCATGGAAACACCTCTTATAGCGACAAGCCCTCACGCGCTCGACGCTGCCGATTTTTGCCCGTCACGGCCATAGACAGCGGTGCTTTCCACTTTGTCGCTGTGCCGATAAGAGTTTCTCAATCTGCCATCGTGGCCTCTGAATTGAGAAGCTACGGAACATCAACGCCGCCACTAGCGCTCCGTTCCGGAAAGGCAAGGGAAACGCCAGCATATCGGACTGATCAAACGCGTCCTGACTTGCGCCAATGAGCATGACCTACAGTAAAGACGGCAGATCTATAGCCACGTCAATTTCTGTTGCTGGTGCTATCTATCGCCGCCGGATCAACCGCCCCGCGCTCCCCCTTCTGAACCGCCGAAACCAGCGCGTTGACGCTAACCAAAGCTGCAGCGACTAGAATTGCGGCCAATAGCACCTCAATTTTCATCTCGCTTTTCATATCACTCAACCTTCTGACCCAGATGCGGCCACTGCGCATTGCTCCTTCTGATGTGCGCCGCCGTTGCAAGATTTTAAGGTCGGTTCCAAAAGAAAAAAGTCGCCTGGGCACGAGATCTAGCGACCGGCTTCATTCGCCAGCTGCCGCCGACGTCGCCAGAACGGCTGATCGAACCAGCGGGACTGGATGCCATAGTAGAAATCGTGTTGCGACACGTAGGTCTGCCAGAGTTGGCGCTGCTGTTGATCGTATCGATGGATGTAGCTATTGCGACCGTCCAATCCTGCCGCCCCCTGCGGAGAGTCCGTCAGCGCGTAGTGAATCATATGCCCGGCATGGCTCGCCGTCCTGAGCGCCTTGTCGATACCTTGCGACGACAGCGGATCATAGGCTTGTGCCGCATCACCCACCGCCATCCAGGCGTCGCCGCAAAAGTTTCCCAGTCGCTGGCTATTGGCCGGCGCTCCCCGGATGATCCCGCAAGGGTGATACCCTCCGGCTTTGAGCAAAGGCGCAATATGCGTCGAACCGTCCAGCAGTTGATCGAAGCCTTGCCGCGACGCTGCCAGCCTCGCCGCCGGCAAATCCTTATCGGTGTGCAAGACCACCAGCCGCCGGGTTTCATTGTCTTCGGATCCGGGCAAGCGGTTGCTGTACCACCAGCCGTATGGCGCGGCCTCAATGCGGGTATAACGGTCATCATCACCGCCCGAGCAGGAAAACCATTGCGCATAGGCGAACAGCCGATCGCCATGACTCAGTGTCGGGACACCAAGTATGCGAGCCACGACCGCTTGGCGACCCGAACAGTCGACGAGATAACGGGCGCGATCCTGCCGAGTGACGTTGCGCGAGGTGAGCGTCAGTTGCCAATTGAAATTGCCGCCTTCAATCCGCGTGCAGGACTGGAAACAGACATCCTTGAGCAAGGTCGCACCAGCCGCGACCGCTTTCGTACGCAGCGCTTCATCGAACGCTAGCCGCTCGACGCAGAGGCCATGGCCGGCCGACGCGAAGAAAAAATCCGCGATCTCGGTCGGTTCGGTTCCCCATAGCGAGATGTTGCCGGCAGTTCTGAAAAGACCAGGAAGTTGCTGTTCGGGACTTTCAATATCTCCCAGGAAGTGTCTGACCAGCCCCATCGACGTGGGCGGCAGGGACTCGCCAAGCTTGAAGCTGGGCGACGCGCGCTTCTCCACCAGCAGGACGCGCTGCCCGTACTTCGCGAGCGTGATGGCGGTTGCGGCCCCCGCGGGTCCGGAACCAACAATGACGACGTCCCATATTGTCCCGGTCGGGTCGAGCAACGGCGCCGACGCCACTGATCATTTGCTCTTGGCGGGCGGCCGGTTCAGGGCCGGATCACGCTCTTGTTCGGCGAACACGATCTGACCGTTGGCTCTCAGGAAGCTGCCATCCTCATTCTTGACCGGCAGCACCATCCCCAATCTTGACCAGGCATAAGCCATCTGATGGTAACCATCGGCAGACGAGAGCGGTTCACCGTGCTCATCGTATCCGCGGAACCATTCCTTGTAGGTTCGGGTCTGGCTCTTCCTGTCGTATTCGAAAACGATATCCGGCCGCTGCGTCGGCCACCACAACACGTTGCACGACCAGAAGTCGCCTTGCCAAGGGCTCGACATGTAGGCGGAGAGCGATCCAGGCTCGATGCCCTTGTCGACACGGAACGCCTCAGCAAAATTTTCCCGATAGAGAATCAGATACGGGAATTCGATCCCCGGGTGGAAACCGCCGCCGATCGTAGGTTCGAGCGCCGAGCTGTCGAGTGCATGTGGCTGCTCCGCCAGCGGCAAGGTCTCAAGCGCAACGGGTTTTGGTGGAGTGCCAACCTCGAAGTCTCCTTCGGCCCATTCTTTCAGGTGATTGAGCTGCCGATCGGTCAGGCTGAGAAACTGATCGGGCAGGCTCAGTCCCAATTGCTCATTCTGTAACGGCTTGCCTCCGGTGCCCCACAGCCTGGGCATCTTGAAGGGTCCTGCATCGCCCTTGAAGTCGTCGTTCTGCCAGCTGGTTGGACGCGCTGGCGGCGGCGGCATCAGGGAATCAACCAGCCGTCCGCGCTTGCCGGGCGCATGCCGCATCAATTCATAGATCATCTGCCGCGTCGGCTTGCTGTTCTCGCTCGGATCCGTGAAAGCAGTCATGTATTCGGCACTGAGCAGGCTGCCCGGCTGCCCCGGACCGTGAGCGGCGTCCTTGGTGTCAGGTGAAACGCCCCCTGCCGCCGCGTTCACCCAGCTGTAGCTAACTGCCTTGGCGAAGATCGGGAAGACATCTCGGTAGAAGTTCGTCTTCTTCCATACGTGGGGGTAAGACTCAGGAAAAGCCTCGTAAACGCGATCCAGAATAGAGACCACATGATACATGTGAGGTGCAAACTTCGGTGGCGCGGTAACGATCCAGGCTCCCGCACGCGGATTCCGCGTTCCTTCGTCCGTCGCTGATTTCACGTTGTCGCGCGTACTCAGTACAGTTCCGTCCTTCAGCGTGACGGTGACGTCGATTTCACCACAGCACGTGTCGTCCCACCAACCCGGAATGTTGAAGTAGGCGAACTGGTTCGTCAGCGGATTCTTACCGTCCTCCGGACCGTTCGGAGGGCTCATTGTTTCGCTTGGGTTCGACAATACGACCTTGGGCGTGGTGACACATTCGCCCTTTCCGGGCGCGGGAACGAACAGCAGCCGGTCCTTCGAATCCAACCGAAGCTGCCCGAGTTCGATATCCCTGGCGGCCTTGTAAGTGACATCAACTTCTTTCGAAGGATCCTTTGGGGTGAAACCCTCAAACCGCAATTCGCCCGGCAACGTCCCCTTCTCGATGTCTCTGAAAACATCACCTTTCATGATCACCGGCTGGGTCTGCCCCGAGGCGATCGTATGCACCCCCGGGTCGATGATCAGCTTGTCGCGTTCGATCGGCTTCATACCGGGCTGGATGGAAGGGTTTCGCAACTTGTCCGGATCAAACAGATACGCACCCTGAAATGCATAATTCGCCGCTTTCATGTTTCTGACATGAACCCGCCAGCGAACGGAGTGTACGACGTCGGAATGGGAGGTCAGTTCTGCGACGACCTTCTCGTTGGCGTCGTAAGCATAGATGCGGTATCGCTGCGCTTGGCGTTTCAGTCGCGCGTTACTATCGCGGTAGGTTCCACCGTTTGGTCCGGGACCATTGCTCCCGCCGGGATCGACGACAACGCCCGGCGTTTCTGGCCCGATGTAAAACTCGTCACTGGTGCCCAGACGAGCGATGCCGATACCGGGATGAATGCGAATGCTCTTGATCTTCTCGGCCAAAGCTCATTGTCTCCAGAAATCGCTATTGTCGGAAAGAGCATCGGAAACATCAATATCCAAGTATCCTCACCTAAAGGAGGATCAAATAATACTTTTGACGAAAAAAATTCGGGTTGCTTAGAGCGATGCCTTAACGATTTTCCAATCCAGCAGGTCTGCGGAGGCGACTGCATACCGGTTACCGAAATGTTCGATATTGGCGTAAGTCCGTCCGTTTGATTGCGAGTAATTCCGTACAGAGAAACCACCACCGAAGTTGGCCTTGATCGATTTTTCGACCTGCAAGCGGGATGCCGCAGCCGATGCGCGATTCGTGTTTTCACCGCTCGCAGCGCTGGCGATCCCCGGCAGCAACAGGACAGATACAGTTGCGCACCCTTTGACAAAATCTCTACGCTTGATGTCCATGATCTGGACCCCTGCTAAAGGATAATTCGAAATGAGTTGAACGACCTTAAGTGGTCGGTGGGTGTAAAGGCACGACAGAGACACAATACGACAGAGACATAGAGCGGGTTCAGCGTGGAGCGTGCGTGGACTAAAAATCACCCCAAAATATGATCGAGATGGCTGCCTTATGCAAGCTAGGTCATTTCAAGGTATTCGTGTGATCTGCAAACGCACCGCAACCTTAGACAACTGGATCATTGGGATTTGTACGAAATGATGTCGCTGAAGCACATAATCAGCGGCGGAATTCCGCTGAGGCGAAGCGCGCGCAATCTGTTCGCTGCTGAACAGCCTGTATCGAAGGTGGCCGTGTGGCCGTAGAGCCGAACCTTAAAAGGCGCCCGCGGATTTTCCAGAGCAAGTGAGGACTATCACACCGACCGTACTAAAATACCTGACCCGTCGGCATGCGGAATAGCGGATGTGCCAAAAACCTTAGGAACAGACGCTCTGCCTTAGCGTTCTATGCCATTCATCTCGCATCTGGAGATACCGATGGCCGACGCACAACGCAACGATCGCGGGTCCAGGTTGGGAAGCGGTCGCAAATCAACGATGGCTGAGCGCTTCCTCTCCTATGTCAAACGATTCTGTCCGTATTCAAGTTAAAGGCCCGGCGTGTCCAAAGGACAGAGCCGGGCCTCATCACATTTCATCCTTTCCGAACCTCACCTCAGTGAGCGGGCGCGGACTCCGCAATCGCGTGAATAGGTTTGACGTTCTTGAAACCCACGCGCGAGAACGAGACATAGAACGCGGCGATATTCATGAGCGCCCAGATGAAGAAGCCCAAAGTGTAACCGCCCATGAGAAATTTGCTGCCGGCAAGGATCGCGGTCATGGTGAAACCGCATGCTGCGCCGGCAGCCTTGGCCAGTCCGCTAACCGCACCGACGTGCACGAAGTACATCGGGATCAGTTTGATGACTGCCGCCGCGGCTGCACCGGACAGTAACGCAAGCCCGTAAATAGCGAACAGCTCGATGGTCAGCGAGATCTGCAAGGCCAAGAGCACCGCCAGCGCCGACATCAATCCGAACATTATGCTCAAGATGCTGAGAACATCGTAACGGTCGGCGAGCCAGCCCCCCAATGGTCGAGTAATGGCAACGCAGACCACCAGAATCGGCGTATAGACCGCGACCGCAGTCGTTGGATCCACGCGCCAATGATCAACCAGATAAGTCGGCATCGTTGACGCGAAGAAAACCAACGTGCCAAACGCAACCCAATAAAGACCGGGAACGAGCCATACGACGATGCCCGAGCGGTAGACGGCGAAGATCTCGCTCATCGACGTATTCTTGAGCACCCGGTTCGGCGGATCAGACGTAAAGAACATGTAGACCGCCGCCATGAACAACGTGGGAATAGCGAATATCGGGAATATCATCCGCCATCCGTCCGGATCATTTTTGTCAAAAACGTTCGTGATCAAGAACGTGACGGCCATCATGCCGACTGTAATCCCGACATTGCCCATAGCAAAAAGGCCAAGGGCGGTCCCTTGTTTCGATTTAGGGTACCAGGACGACACATGGGCATTGCCGACCACGAAACTCGCGCCGCCAAGCCCGAGCATCGTTCCCAGAAACAGGAAGCCGTAATAGCTCTCGGCGAAGGTTCCCAAAATCAGGACCACGGAGAGAGCCACAAGCAAAAGCGTGAAAACCGTCCGGCCGCCGTACTTGTCAGCCCAGATGCCGAGCGGAATGCTGATAGCGGCCGCAAAAAGCGGCTCCATCGCAGCGAGGATCAGCACCTGGGTGCTTGTAAAATGATACCACTCGATCAGAAAGGGAGCGAGTGCGGAAAACATTCCCCAAATTGCGAAACCGAGGGAGAATGCCAAGGTTGAGATCCACAACACCCTTGGGTTACCTGACGGCTCTGCCGCCTGGTTAGCCCCGACATTTAAATTTTCCACGGTCGCTCCTCATCATAACTTCTGTATCGCCGGCGCGACGCCAACTTACCGGGCGACACCAAATGGGGACTCTTGGCGTCGTTATGTCAACTATTTGACATAGTAACTCGCGGCAAGCTTCGCGTCTATCGATTTTCCGAAAAGGCCCGATCAAGGGTCACGCTGATCGCCTGATCACAATGGCGCATGGCCGATCAGGCAGTTCGGTCAGACGCTCGCGCGACCGATGACGACAGAATCGATGGAATGGTCGCCGGGCCCTGCTCCCGCGAACGGCATCCGCTTCGCTTGAAAAACTGTAGCCCGCAGGGCGGAGACTCCTCAAATGCCTTTGGTCCCGGTCGAAAGCAGGCTCTCTGTCGAGCTACCCGGTTTTGTTTAGTCCTTCCGGAACACGCCGCTCGGGAACTTTTGGTGCGTTCGACGCTTCTGCTTTCTGTCCTGGGAGGATGCCTATGACCTTGGAAGAAAACGAAACCAGCAACTTGATCGGCAGCGACAAAGTCGAAGGGACGGCCGTCTTTGGCCCCGACAACGAAAAGATCGGTTCGATCGAGCGGGTTATGATCGAAAAGACAAGCGGCCGTGTTTCGTATGCCGTCCTGAGTTTTGGCGGATTCCTTGGAATCGGCGACGACCATTATCCTTTGCCTTGGCATACCCTGAAATATGACATTCTACTCGGCGGCTATCGGACCGGCGTAACCATCGAACAACTCCAAAGTGCCCCGAAATATCGGGTTGGGAGCGGCTGGGATTGGGCCGAGCCAGCGCGAACCAAGACGGTCGACGACTACTATGCCGCCAGTTTCTAGAAGGACATAGGAGCCCGCAGCCTCTGTCATCTGCCCGTCCCATCCACAACTTCAAGGGCGATATGAATGAACGAGTCTGAACAATTGCTTGGCCGTGCGGTTTTGCAGCTCTGGCCTGAACTTAAGCGGGATGTTCAGGAACAGATCTTCGAGGCCGCATCAGTTGACCCTGAAGTTCGGCGCCGCCTGGCCGTGCTGCTCCATGATCAACACCCCAAAACAGCGTTCCCGCCTCAACCCCGTTCGCTCGCTTAGGCGGACTGAGACCTGAATTGAAACTTGAACCCATCCGCACGCGCATAGAGACGTTAGCTGCGAAAGCTTTTCGCGGCGGCTGCGTGTATGAGGAGACAATAGGAGCAGGAGCGATGATATGAAACACACGGCCGCTTTGCTTTCAATGGCGACCGGGGTTCCGCCCAATGTGTTTCATCAGTCGCAAATTCTCGACGCGGCGCGTTTCATCTTAGGCTCGCGATATCCGCAATTCGAAACGTTATCCGCTCTTTTCGCCAACACAGGCATCCAGCACCGCTACGGCGTGAAGCCGATTGAATGGTATTGCGAGCCGCGGGGCTGGCCGGAGCGAACTCAAGCCTTTCTGGACGGCGCGGAAGCACTATTCGTCGACGTCGCGCAAAAGGCCATGGAGCGGGCCGATCTTGGCGCAACTGACATCGACACCGTCGTTACGGTGTGTTCGACCGGCATCGCCACCCCGACGCTTGAGGCCCGCGTCGCCGGCAGGCTTGGCTTCCGAACGGATGTGTCGCGCGTGCCGGTGTTTGGGCTCGGCTGCGCCGGCGGCGTCGCGGGACTATCCATTGCATCGCGATTGGCGCAAGCCCGGCCAGGCACCAACGTGCTCCTCGTGGTCCTCGAACTTTGCACGCTTGCCGTTCGCCACGACGAACTGACGAAGGCCAATATCGTTGCCGCCAGCCTGTTCGGCGATGGGGCTGCGGCCGTCGTGCTGCGCGCCGGAGATGGAGGTGCAACACGTATCGAGGCGACCGGCGAGTACCTCTGGCCGAACACGCTCGATATTATGGGATGGCGCGTAGACCCTGAAGGATTCGGCGTGATCTTCCAGCGGACAATTCCGGACTTTGTGCTCGCGCACATGAAGCCGGGCGTCACCGCAGTTCTGTCCGGGCTGGGTCTCTCGATCGGAGACATCGACCGCTTCATTTGCCATCCCGGTGGCGCAAAGGTCATCGTCGCGATCGAGCGTGCTTTCTCCCTCGATCAGGGAACTCTCGATCACGAACGAAGCGTCATTGCCGATTACGGCAACATGTCAGCGGCCACCGTCTTGTTTGTACTCGAACGTGCCCGCGCACAGGGCCTGCCCTCGCGGTCGCTTGTGACCTCGCTGGGCCCGGGCTTCACCGCTAGCTGCGTCACGCTGCGTCACGCCGCGTGACTCTCGCCGCTCTCATTCTCGCGCTGGTTACAGTGCAGCGGCTAGGCGAACTTATCCTGTCCCGTTACAATACCGCGAAACTATTGGCGCGGGGCGCGATCGAGATCGCGCCTGGTCATTATCCGCTGATCGTCGCGACCCATGCCGCCTGGCTGATCGCATTGTGGGCGTGGGGCCGCGATCAGGATGTCAACTTCGTCGCCCTTTCGGTTTTCATTCTGCTCCAGGTGTTTCGCTTGTGGGTACTCGCAACCCTCGGACCACGATGGACCACGCGCATCATCGTCTTACCTGATGCGCCGATGGTGACATCAGGACCTTACAGATACTTGTCGCATCCGAACTATGCGATCGTTGTCGCGGAAATCGCAGTGTTACCGCTCGCGCTTCATCTGTATCTGCTGGCGCTTGTCTTCACTGTCCTGAACGCGCTGGTGCTCAGTATCCGCATTCGCGCCGAAACCCGCGCGCTTGCAACGGTACGCGAACGGCGGCCATGATCTGAGCCTCTCCGCTTGTTTGTCCACCATTTTTGGAGGCTCCAATATGCTGGTGAATGGAAAATGGACATCGGACTGGCAACCGGTCCAGTCCAAGGATCGTCCCGAAGGGTCCGGACCTCAGTGACTTCGGCCTTTAATGTGCGAGACGTTGGTAAGAACGACATAACGGCCGTCGGACGTACGAGTGGTACTCGGCAAGCCAATTCGACGCCGGCTAGGACGTCAAATGGCGAACAGCCTCAGATCAGCGAAGCCACCGCCTCTAGCCCGATGATGCGCGCCAGCGCACGCACCTCCTGCTTCTGGTCCTCTCGCAGCCTGGTCAACAACGGCTGGGCCGCGACCTTGATCTGCTCGATCTCACCGGCTCCGAGCGAGGCGTTCTTGCCCGGCGCCGAACGCCGCTCGTGGATTTTATGGGCGGCATCGCGCAATGCGCTTTCCACGGCTGGCCAGTAGGGCTCTTGCCCGGGCGTCAGTCGCAGCCTTCCTTTCAACGCAGCGATCTGCATATCGCTAAGCAGCGAATAATCCTTCTGAATGGACTGGTTTGCGAGTTTAGGTCGGGGACGTGGCAGCGGCGGGTCCTCGATCGGTGGCGTCGACGGCGCAATCTCGGTGTCGAGGGGAAGCTCGGTCGCAACCGCCGGCCGCAGCGATCCTGACAACGTCAGATCGGCGCCAGCGTCAGGCACAGCAGTCTGGACCGGAAGCTTGTCTGCCTTGCTCTCGCGATTGGCTGCCAACTCCGTCGGTTCTGATTCCACGGACACTGGAGACGGCGTTGCGACAAACCGGACCATCAGAACGTTGCCGCGGCCGAATATCGCCGCCAGCGCCACCCCCGTGACAACGCAGCACGCAAGCGCCAGAATCGTCATCGTCCGCGTCAAAAAAGGCCTCCAGTCCAGTTCACGAGCGGAGCCGATTGATCCTCACAACTCAATATGAATCAAGGCTTGCCTGGGCAAGACCGGGCTGGGCGGCCGATATTCACACGCAATCCGAATCTCGGGACGCGGTGGCCCGCAGTCAGGCTGCCAGAATATAGGCGTCCTGGATGTCGGCGACGAGTTCGGATACTTCCCAGATTGCATTTGGCGGGATGGCATTCATGCTGACCGTCCAGTTGGCGCCTCTGCGGGTCTTCGGCGTGCTGACGATGTCGAACTGCACCTCGCGGCACAATGGATGCCTGCCGAACGCCGCGGTCACTCGCGCCTGTAATTCCTGGATGGTCGCCGGTGTTCTTACCGACGCGATGTCGTGTTCCATCGGCCTTATGCCCGCTCGAACGGTATCTGGCCTCTTTCGGCAGATACATATCGGTCTCGGACAAGGTGTCTGATAGTGGTTAATGAGGTGTTAACAACGGAACCGCCCCCCAAGGAGTCCTCTGGTTCCGCTCAGAGCGGACTTGGAACGAACCGCCGCTGGAACACCCCCCCACGACGAGTTCACGAAGCTGGCGATCCCGTCCGGCACAATTACTTGGTCCGTTTGAGTTCCTCCAGCACCTCATCGATGGTCGCAAGATGCGTTTCCACGGCCTGGCGAACCAGCGTGTAGGGCTTGGGATCATCCGGGTCGTCCGCCCTTCGAACAACAAAGCCACGTTTGAAGGCCATCGCCCTCGCCTGCCTGAATTTTTCCAGGTCATCATTGACCGTCATCTTATGGCCCTCCCTCCTCCGCCGTTAAAAAGCGATCTCGCCCGAACTGCGGCCTCCATCTATTCCAACTCTGCCCTGTTCATCAATGCAAACGCTTCGCGCGCATGCGCCGCCCTTTGGGTCGGGATGATGCTTCAGATCAAGCGGAATGCGATCACGAATCCCAGGACGATAACGGCAGCACCGATGGACACCCAAAGACCGAGCCGCTTTTCGATTTCGTGGCGAATAGCGTCGCCGAAGCGATCGAGCAGGATCGCGACGATGAAGAAGCGGCCCCCCCGGGCGATGATCGAGCACAGGATGAAGAGCCAGACATCGTATCCGGCGAAACCCGATGTGATGGTGACGAGCTTGTAGGGAATCGGCGTCAGGCCCTTGCCGATGATGATCCACGCGCCCCAATGCGCATACGACGCGCGAAACGCTTCGACCTTGTCGCCAAGTCCATACAGATGAATGAGCCATTGGCCGACCGAGTCGTAGAGCAATGCGCCGATGGCATAGCCAAGCACGCCGCCGGCAACCGAAGCGATCGTGCATACGGTCGCGAACAGCCAGGCCCGTTGTGGCCGCGCCAGCGCCATCGGCAGCAACATGACATCAGGCGGCACCGGAAAGAATGAGCTTTCAGCGAAAGCCACTGCGGCCAAAATCCAGAGCGCATAGGGCTTGTCAGCGGCGGCGATGCACCAGTTGTAGGTCCGTCTCAGCATGGCGCGATCAACCATCGCAGAGCCGATTTGTCCATGGCTGATGCGAAGATTCAGCGGTGCTTGCACAGCGAACTGGGGCCGACGGTCGACTCACCCATCGGTTCCCGACGGAGTGTAAAAGACAACCTGAATGCGCGACATATTGCAGCGGTCATCGCGCATTTAAATTGCCTCTGATAGACTGCAACCGAGTTACGGTCGCGCGTTGCGGCCCCACAATCAGTCCGCCGCAGCATCTTCCATGCAAATACGGTCTATACGTCTCTGGTATGTCCTCCTTGTGCTCGTGAGCGCGGTCGGCGTTGCATACCTCGGCGTTGCGGGCGGCCGGGCCGACGCCGGCGCGCCAACCGAGATCAAATTCTCGCTCGACCGCCCGATCGACGCCGCCGTGGCTCCGGTCGTTCTGGCATCGACCAGGGGGCTATTCAGCGCGGAAGGCCTGAATGTCACGACGATGGCCGCCACCGACACGGCGGACGCCATTGCGCGCGTCGCGGTCGGCACGAGCGAACTGGCGCTCGCCGACCTCAACGCCCTGATCCGCTTTCGCGATCAGCCAGGCGTACGGCCAATCAAGGCGGTGTTCGTGCTGTTCGACAAAACGGCTTACGCCTTCATTGCGCGCAAGAGCCGGGGCATCACCACGCTTGCCGACATCGAGGGCAAAACGGTCGGCGTCACCGATGGCGATCTTTCCATCAGACTGTGGCCTGCACTCGCACGGCGGAACGGATTAAAACTCAAGGCCGTGAAGCTGCAGCAGATCGGCCCCGCCGTTCGTGAGCCGATGCTGTCGGCGGGCCAGCTCGACGCCATATCCGGCCTGTCGTACCTGTCGGCGATCGACCTGCGCAATCGCGGAATTCCGGCCGACGATATCGCCGTGCTGCGATTTTCCGACTACGGCTGCGCCGCCTATGGCAAGGCCCTGATCGTCAACCCGGAATTCGCAGCCGACAAGCCGGAAGCGGTGAAGGCATTTGTGCGCGCGGTGATCGCCGGTCTGCGACTTACCATCAGGGAGCCCGCGCAGGCTGTCGATGACGTGCTGGGTCAGATGGCTAGCGGATCACGGGCCGTCGAACTGCAACGCCTGCATGCGGTCCTGAGCGACAACATTCTGACTAGCGAGGTGAGACACAGAGGCATCGGCGGTATCGACCCGGTCCGGTTCGAGACGTTGCTCGACCAGATCGCCGAAAATTTCAAGTTCCGAAATCGTCCGGCGGCCACGGATATTTTTGACAGCAGTTTTTTACCACCCGCCAGCGACCGCAAGATCACGCAGGCCGAGTAGACGGCACGAGGAAGCTGTATTCCGCTGCCGGCCCGGCTATAGCGTTTTCGAGCGAACCGGTATCCACGTCGCTCGAAACCGCTATAGTGTTGCGATCCGCAAGAGCCTCTTCCAATGTCGATGGTCCGCCTTTATACGCGCGTTCTTGAATTGCTTGGCAGAGAAGCGCGGCTTGGCTGGATTTTAGCCGGCGCCAATCTGCTGCTGGCCGGCGCGCAGTTCGCCGAGCCGGTGCTGTTCGGCCGCATCGTCGACGTACTCTCCGGCAATCCCGCCGCGGGTCCTTTCGGGACAACTTCGACCTCGCCGTGGCCGCTGCTGGCGGTTTGGGTGGCCTTCGGCCTCTTCACGATCCTGTGCGGCGTGATCGTGGCCCTGCAGGCCGACCGTCTTTCCCATCGCCAGCGCCAGGCCGTGCTGACGGGCTATTTCGAGCACATCATGCAGTTGCCGCTCACCTACCATGCCGGCACCCATTCGGGACGGCTGATGAAGGTGATGCTGCAAGGCACGGACGCCCTGTGGCGGCTGTGGCTCGGATTCTTCCGCGAGCATTTCGCGGCGATGATGTCGCTCGTGGTGCTGCTGCCGCTATCGCTCTATATCAACTGGCGGCTGGCGATCCTGTTGTTCGCGCTTTGCATCGTATTCACGATGCTGACGACGCTGGTGGTTCGCAGAACCTTCGATATGCAGAACGAGGTGGAGGCGCATTTCAGCGACCTCTCTGCGCGCGCCTCCGACGCCCTCGGTAACGTCGCACTGGTACAGAGCTTTGTGCGCGTCGATGCCGAGGTTCAGGGCCTGCGGTTCGTCGTCGACAAGCTGCTGGCGGCGCAGATGCCGGTGCTGTCGTGGTGGGCCGTCGTCACCGTGATGACGCGCGCCTCGACCACTATCACCATCCTGGCGATCTTCGCCGTCGGCATCGTGCTGAATCAGCGGGGGATGACATCGGTCGGCGAGATCGTGATGTTCGTGAGCTTCGCCACCATGCTGATCCAGAGGCTCGAGCAAGTGGTAGCCTTCATCAACAGCGTGTTCATGGAGGCGCCGCGGCTCAAGGAGTTCTTCAACGTGCTCGACGCCGTTCCGGCGGTGCGCGACCGTCGCGACGCCGTCGACGCCGGGCGATTGCAGGGACTCATCGAATTCCATGACGTGTCGTTCTCCTATGACGGCAAGCGGCCCGCGGTGGAGGATCTGTCGTTCGTCGCGTTGCCCGGCGAGACCATCGCATTGGTCGGCCCGACCGGCGCCGGCAAGTCCACCGCCGCCGCGCTGCTGCATCGCGCGTTCGATCCGCAGTCCGGCAGCATCAAGATCGACGGCATGGACATCCGCAGCCTGACGCTGACCTCGTTGCGACGAAACATCGGTGTGGTGTTTCAGGAGGCACTGCTGTTCGACCGCTCGATCGCGGAGAACCTGCGCGTCGGCAAGCCTGACGCCACCGAGAAGGAGATGCGGTTCGCCGCCGAGCGGGCCCAGGCGCTCGACTTCATCGAACGCGGCGAGAAAAAATTCGACACCCATGCCGGCGAGCGCGGGCGAATGCTGTCCGGCGGCGAGCGGCAGCGGCTATCGATTGCCCGCGCGTTGCTGAAGGACCCGCCGATCTTGATCCTCGACGAGGCAACCAGTGCGCTCGACGCAGTGACCGAGGCCAAGGTCAATGCCGCGCTCGACGAGGTGATGAAGGGACGCACGACATTCGTCATCGCGCACCGGCTGTCCACCATCCGCAACGCCACGCGTATTCTGGTTTTCGAGAACGGGCGTGTGATCGAAAACGGAACCTTTGACGAACTGGTGGCGAACGGCGGCCACTTCGCTCAACTTGCGAAAGCGCAATTCATGACGCAAGAGAGTACCCCAGCAGGCTAGCCATCGTCGCGAACCAGCCCAACCGTCGAAATTCGGCCCCTTTCGTTGGGGAATTAGGCTGCGAGCCATCTGTTCTGGCTTGCCAGGCCGGTATAGATTGGAGCCGCCGCGTCGACGGCGCCTGGACACGCTTGAAACCTAGCGCGTATTCCGCAAAAGTGGATACCGGTTTTGCGATCAGAATACGCGCAGTTACTCATTGAGAGCATTTCTTACGGTTAAGTCGGACTCCCCTTAGCCGGAAAATACTCGAGAAGCAGGCCTCCTTGCCAAAGTGAGGTCTCAAAGGACCGGAACAACCGTGCATTCTTGCTTCGTCCTGTTTCGCAAATGGCTGCCGATCTGGATGGTCCTTGCTGCCGGATTGCTGGTTGCGGTCGCGCCACTGCGCGCAGCTCATGCCACCGAAGCGCATCTGCTGATCGAGGCGGACAGCGGAAAGGTGCTGGAAGCCGAGAATGCCACCTTTCCCTGGTATCCGGCCTCAGTCACCAAGCTCATGACCGCTTACGTCACGTTGATGGCGGTCAAGCACGGACGCATCACACTCGACACGCTGTTTACGGTATCGCCGACCGCCACCGCACAATCGCCTTCGAAGATGGGCTTTCGGCCGGGTACGCAGGTGACCGTCGACAACGCGTTGAAGATGATGCTGGTGAAGTCGGCCAACGACATGGCCGTGGTGCTTGCGGAAGGCGTCGGCGGCTCGATCGACGGTTTCTCGGCCGAAATGAACGCGGCCGCGCAGCGGCTTGGCATGACGCAGACGAGCTATGTCAACCCGAACGGCTTGCCTGCCGACGGCCAGATTTCCTCGGCGCGCGACATGGCTATTCTCGCGCGCGCCATCATTCACGATTTGCCTGAATACGAATATTTCGTGCACATCCCCTCGATACGCTACGGCCGCAGGGTGACGCACAATTTCAACAAGCTGATCGGGCGCTTTCCGGGCGCCGATGGCTTTAAAACCGGGTTCATATGCGCCTCCGGATATAATCTCGTTGCATCCGCTACACAGAACGGCAAACGCCTGATCGCGGTGGTGCTCGGCGCATCGTCGGGCACGATGCGCGCTGTGCGCGCCGCGCAAATGCTGGAGCGCGGCTTCGCCAACAATACGATGTCGTGGCTGCGTCCGGCGCTCGGCACTGTTGACGGGCTGGCGCCGATCGCGGCCGCGCCTCCCAATCTGCGCGATGAAATGTGCGGATCGAAACGCGCGCATCCTGCTAGCGATGAAGATAACGATGTTGTCGCCAACACGTCGACGACAAGCGCCGCCGTGATGTCGTTCTTCGCGACTGGCACGCAACCGCCAGCGCTGCGACCGGTGGACATGATGGCGGCAGCTCCGGCGCCCTCGGATCCAATCGTTGTCTATACCGGGCCGACGCGAACCGGTGCTGCCATCGCCGCAGCAGCAGAAGCCGATGCCGCACGCGATGCTCCGCCAAAAGCCGGTAAGCGCAGCAAGACTGCCCACAGCAAACGCGACGACAATGCCGCGCCGGAAGCCAAAGCTAATGAAAAATCGAAGAACCAGGTCTCGGTAACGATCAACCCCAATTCCACAAAACCTCCAGCCCATACGAAGCCGGCCGCCAGCAAAAAGCCTGATGCGAAGCGTACCGGTGCCCGGCCAGCTTCCGCCAAGCCGAAAACAGCCGAAGGCAAGTCCAAGCCGTAAACCGCCGCCAGGCGCTGGCCACCAACCATCGCGGGCCAACCACGCCAAGACAAGCCCTCGAGCCTGCTACGGCGGCACCCATGCGTCGTTACCGCGCAACTGCTTGCCTTGGACAGCCGCCTTGCCCGATATTCCCTGACCACGACATCTTTCTCTCCCTTTGAACAAGGATCACCGGGGCGTCACATGGATCGCATCTGGCTTGGGCAATATCCCGCAGGCGTGCCCGCTGACATCGACGCGTCGCAGTACGCTTCGTTGATCACGTTGCTGGAGGAGAGCTTTGCCAAGTTCAGCGACCGCAAGGCCTTCATCTGCATGGACAAGGCGATAACCTATCGCGAGCTCGACGAGACGTCGCTTGCCCTCGGCGCTTACCTGCAAGGCCGGGGACTGAAAAAGGGCGCGCGCGTCGCGCTGATGATGCCGAACGTCCTGCAATATCCGATTTCGACAGTGGCCGTGCTGCGCGCCGGCTATGTCGTGGTCAACGTCAACCCGCTCTACACGCCGCACGAGCTTGAACATCAGCTCAAGGATTCCGGTGCGGAAGCGATCATCGTGCTGGAGAACTTCGCGTCGACGGTACAGCAGGTCATCGGTAAAACCGACGTCAGGCACGTCATTGTCGGCAGCATGGGCGATCTGCTCGGCTTCAAGGGCGTGATCGTCAACTTCGTGGTTCGCCACGTCAGAAAGATGGTGCCGCCGTCATCAATCCCGGGCGCGGTCAAGTTCAACGACGCCCTTGCCGCGGGACGCGGTATGACGCTTGCCCGGCCCGAACTCGCAGCTGACGATGTGGCCTTCCTGCAATATACCGGTGGCACAACCGGCGTCTCGAAGGGCGCGACGCTGCTCCATCGCAACATTCTCGCCAACGTGCTGCAGAACGATGCCTGGCTGCAGCCGGCGCTGACGAAGTCGCCGATGATCGATCAGATCTTCATCGTCTGCGCTCTGCCGCTCTATCATATCTTCGCGCTGACCGCGTGCTTCATGCTGGGGATGCGCGCGGGCGGCGTCAATCTGCTGATCCCGAATCCGCGCGACATGCCGGGCCTCGTCAAGGAATTGATGAAGTATCAGATCAACGTCTTCCCGGCGGTGAATACGCTCTACAACGCCCTTCTCAACGCACCCGGCTTCGACCGTGTCGACTTCTCGAAACTCAAGGTGTCGATCGGCGGCGGCATGGCCGTTCAGAAGGTCGTGGCGGAAAGGTGGCTGAAAACGACGGCATGCCCGTTGCTGGAAGGCTACGGCCTTTCGGAAACCTCGCCGACGCTGACCTGCAATCCCGCCGACAGCACCAAATTCTCCGGCTCGATCGGGCTTCCCATGCCCTCAACATACGTCTCCATCCGGGACGATAACGGCCAGGAAGCGCCGCTCGGCGAGCCCGGCGAAATCTGCGTCCACGGTCCACAACTAATGCCCGGCTACTGGAATAGGCCGGACGAGACCGCAAAGGTGATGACGGCGGACGGCTTCTTCCGTACGGGCGACATCGGCATCATGTCCGCGGACGGTTACACCCGGATCGTCGACCGCAAGAAGGACATGATCCTGGTCTCCGGGTTCAATGTCTATCCGAACGAGATTGAGGACGTGATCGCGAGTCATCCGGGCGTGCTGGAATGCGCGGTGGTCGGCGTCAAGGACGAGAAATCGGGTGAGGCGGTGAAGGCTTTCGTGGTGAGGAAGGATCCGAATCTCACATCCGAGGATCTCATCAAGTTCGTGCGGACGCAGCTGACGAGCTACAAGGTGCCGAGGCGAATCGAATTCCGCGACACCCTGCCGAAAACCAATGTCGGCAAGATTCTCCGCCGCGCATTGCGCGACGAAGTCAAAGGCCCGGCTTAGCAATCATCTCTTCCGGAGCACAGGGTTCAGGAAAACGCCTGTTCGATCATGAATGACACAACTCTCCCCTCTCCCGCCGATATCCTCGCCTTCTGGCGAGAGGCCGGCATATCCAAATGGTATATCAAGAACGACGCGTTCGACGCCGAGGTACGCCGTCGCTTTCAAAGGCTTTGGGAAGCCGCTCGGGATGGCGAACTCGCGGGATGGGAGGAGACCGACGATGGCGCACTGGCGCTCGTCATCGTGCTCGACCAGTTTCCGCGCAACATGTTCCGGGGCGACGCCCGGACCTTCTCGACCGACGATCAGGCGCTAGCCGTCGCCGTTCGTGCCATTGCAGGCGGCGCCGACACGCGCATAGAGCTCGACCTTGTCGAGTTCCTTTATATGCCCCTCATGCATTCCGAGCGGCTCGCGGATCAAGACCGCTGCATTGAGCTGTTTCGCGCCCGCGGCCGACCGGACAACCTCAAATTCGCGGAAATCCATGCCGACATCATTTGCCGGTTCGGCCGTTTTCCGCATCGCAATCTTGTGCTCGGGCGCACGACGAGCGCGGAAGAGCAGACGTTTCTCGACGCGGGCGGGTTTGCAGGCTAGCGCGGTTTTGACTTTGATGGATCAAGGCCTGGGCGTTAGCGTTATATTTGAGACGTTTTCGCGATGTAGACCCGAAAGCGCGTTATGGAGGTACGGTGAACGGGTAGCCGTTGCTATTTCGCTGTTGGAATATTGTACCTCCTTCCCTCCCCACGCTGCCATTCCATGGAGATTTGACGATGACCATCAAAGTTGGCGACCGCCTGCCCGATGCGACGTTTCGTATCATGACCGAGGACGGGGTCCAGACCAAAAGCACCGGCGACATCTTCAAAGGAAAGAAAGTAGCGTTGTTCGCGGTGCCCGGTGCCTACACAGGCACCTGTCATAAACAGCATCTGCCGAGTATTTTCGCTAGCGCTCGCGCCATCAAGGACAAGGGCGTGAACGAGATCGCCATTGTCTCGGTCAATGACGTGTTCGTCCTGAGCGCCTGGAAGCGCGATACCGACCAGCGTAACGAGGCGATGTTCCTTGCGGACGGCAACGCCGAGTTCGCGAAGGCGATCGGCCTGGAGTTCGACGGCTCCGAGAAGGGTCTCGGCATCCGCTCGAAGCGCTATTCCATGCTGGTCGAGGACGGGGTGGTGAAGAAACTGAACGTCGAGGACTCGCCTGGCAAGGTCGAGGTCTCCGGCGGAGATACGTTGGTCGAGCAGTTGTAAAAATTGATGTCATGCGCGGGCATAGCCGTTCGAAGAACGGGGTCGCTCCCGCTCGTTATGACCCGCGCATCCATCTTCTTCGTAGGATTTTTGAAATAGATTGCCGGGTCAAGTCCGGCAATGATGAGTGACTTACTTCAACCTCGCCATCGCCACGCCTTCGCGCGCAAGCTGATCGGCGCGCTCGTTCTCGTCATGGCCGGCATGGCCCTTGATCCAGTGCCAACGCACGTCATGAGGCTTCAACGCATCGTCGAGCCGCTGCCAGAGATCGGCGTTCTTCACTGGCTTCTTATCGGCGGTACGCCAGCCGTTCCGCTTCCAGTTGTGAATCCAGCCGGTGATGCCTTGCCGTACGTATTGGCTGTCGGTGGTGAGATCGACAAGCGCCGGACGCTTCAGCGCCTCCAACGCTGAGATCGCCGCCAGCAACTCCATCCGGTTGTTGGTGGTATGCGGTTCGCCACCTTTCAGTTCTTTTTCGATTTCACCGAACCGCAGGATCGCGCCCCAGCCGCCGGGACCCGGGTTGCCTGAGCAGGCGCCGTCCGTGAAAATCGTGACATGCGGAAGCGCGGGCGAATTCACGCCACCAGCCCCGAGAGCGCGACGCCGTAGTCGCGAACGCTGCCGACACGCTGCTGGAAACGCAGCTTGCGGACGTATTCGAGCGGGTCTTTCGGTTTCACCAGCGCGCCGGCGGGCACGTTGAGAAAATCGACCAGCCGCGTCAGCAGAAACCGCAACGCGGCGCCCCGCGCGAGCAAAGGCAACGCCGCCTGTTCGGCCTCCGACAGCGCGCGCTCGCAATTGTAGGCGGCAAGCAGCGCCCGGGCCTTGGTGACGTTGAAGGAATGATCCGGCTCGAAACACCAGGCGTTGAGGCAGATCGCGACGTCATAGGCCAAGAAATCATTGCAAGCGAAATAGAAATCGATCAGCCCCGACAACCTCTCGCCGAGAAACAGCACGTTATCAGGAAACAGGTCGGCATGGATCACGCCAGCCGGCAGCTTCTCCGGCCAGTGTGCTTCAAGGTGGTCGAGTTCAGCCTTGAGAAAATCGTGCAAACCCTGTTGCACGGTATCGATGCAAGCTCCGGCCTGTTCGAACAGCGGCCGCCAACTGGACACCGACAGCGCATTAGCGCGGCTCATGGGGAAATCACCGCCGGCGAGATGCAGCTTCGCCAGCGCAGCGCCAGTCGCGGCGCAATGAGCGACGTTCGGCTTCCGTGGCCACACGCCCTCGAGAAAATCGATGATGGCGGCAGGACGCCCCGCGAGTCGGCCAAGCGTTTCGCCGCCGCGCGCCTTGACCGGCTGCGGACACACAATGCCGTGGGTCGCAAGATGACCCATCAAACCGAGAAAGAACGGCAGGTCGTCGATGGCGACGCGCTTTTCATAGAGCGTCAGGAAAAACGATCCGGAGGTGGTGTGCAGCAGATAGTTAGAGTTCTCGACGCCTTCGGCGATGCCCTTGTAGGACAGTATCTCGCCGATATCGTAGGCTTTCAGAAAATCCGCAAGCTCCTCGGCGGCGACGTCGGTGTAGACCGCCATCTCGTATCCTCGTTCCGGTCCCGGTCGTGCTACAGTGTTTTCGAGCGAAGTGGGTACCGGTTGGCGTGAAGAAAACGCGTCAAATCAGAATCATAGAGCCTCGCTTCTGATTCCATCAGAAGCGGAAAGACCTTAGGCGGCGTCAGGCCGCAGCGAGCGGGGCAGCGGGAAAAACTCGTTTTCTTCCGCAGCCGAAACCGTTTCCACCTCGAGTTCATAGCACGCAGCGAATGCGTCCATGATTTCCTCGACGATGACTTCGGGCGCCGACGCGCCCGCGGTGATCCCAAGGCTTCTGATGCCCTCGAACATGCTCCAGTCGAGATCGCTGGCGCGCTGCGCAAGCACGGATACTTTGCAACCCTCGCGCTCGGCAACTTCGCGCAGCCGCTGCGAATTGGAGGAGTTCGGCGCTCCGACCACGATCAGCGCGTCGACCACCGGCGCGACCTTCTTGACGGCCAACTGGCGGTTGGTGGTGGCGTAGCAGATGTCTTCCTTGTGCGGACCATGGATGTCCGGAAAGCGTTGCTTCAGTACCGCCACGATCTCGGCGGTGTCGTCGATGGACAGCGTGGTTTGAGTCACGAAAGCAAGATTACCGGCATCTTTCGGCGTGAATTTCTCGGCATCCTCAGCGGTTTCGATCAGAGTCACCGCACCCGCCGGCAATTGGCCGACGGTGCCGACCACTTCCGGGTGATGGGAATGCCCGATCAGCAGAATCTCGTGGCCGCGCTTGAAATGGATCGCCGCCTCGCGGTGAACCTTGGTCACGAGAGGACAGGTGGCATCGAGCGAAAAGAAATTACGCCTCTGAGCATCTGCAGGAACCGACTTCGGCACGCCATGGGCGGAAAAAACCACCGGCGCCTTGGTGTCGTCGGGGATCTCCGCCAGTTCCTCGACGAAGATCGCTCCCTTGGCGCGAAGGCTATCGACAACATAGCGATTATGGACGATTTCGTGACGCACATAGACCGGCGCGCCATACAGCGTCAGCGCACGTTCCACGGTATCGATCGCCCTGACCACCCCGGCGCAGAAGCCGCGGGGCGAGCAAAGCACGATTTTAAGTTTTGGTTTAGCATTCATGAGGCGATCCGGGCCGAATCATCCCACACCGGCGGGGCGGGAACGGCCAATACTTAAGAGATGACTTTGGACGGCTTTCGGGCGCTGTCAAGGCAGGTTCCGTAAACCAGGGATCGACAGAGCAAACCATTGCGCGGCCGACCTCCGGCAGCATATATAGACCCCAATTCCCGTCATCGTCGATGACCAAAAGGCTTTGCTCTGAGGGGTGGGCAAAGCGCAAAGGAGATTTGCCATGAGCAATGCACCGCTGATGCCGAAAGCGACTGCCGTGTGGCTCGTCGACAATACCGCGCTGTCGTTCGACCAGGTCGCTGACTTCACCAAGATGCATCCCCTGGAGGTCCGCGCCATCGCTGACGGCGATGCCGCCCAGGGCATCAAGGGCATGGACCCGATCTCCACCGGCCAACTCACCCGCGACGAGATCGAGAAGGGCGAAAAGGACCCGGACTACCGCCTCAGGCTCAGTGAGAGCAAAGTGGTGCTGCCACCGGCAGCCAAGAAAAAGGGCCCCCGCTACACCCCGGTGTCACGCCGCCACGAGCGGCCAAGCGCGATCCTCTGGCTCGTGCGCAATCATCCGGAATTGAAGGACGCTCAAATCATGCGTCTGGTAGGCACGACCAAAACCACGATTGCCGCGGTGCGCGACCGCACCCACTGGAACGCTTCGACTCTGACTCCGATGGATCCGGTGACGCTGGGGCTTTGCTCGCAGATCGAACTCGATTTCGAGGTGCAACGCGCGGCCAAGGAGAAGCCGACCGATCAGCAATATGGCGGCGCTACCTTACTGCCGGCGTCCGAGACCACCCGTCAGGACAGCGAATTCGAACCTACCGAAAAGCAGCAGGACGATCTCAACGTCGATGCCGTATTCGCCAAGCTGAAGACAATCGGCGGCAAGAAGGCCGAGGAGGAGGACGAGCGCTAACGTTTGTCGCCTCAGCCTTGAAAGGTTCGGATCCGGCGATATGATTGCGGACGCAAACGGTTTCAAACACGACTTCAATTCTCGTGAAAGTCCGCGACGCCATCCAAGCGATAGTACCAAGAGCTTTCGGGTCACAAATGAAGCGCAATGGCAAAGCACTGGAGCAACTAAAGCGCCATCGGATTTTTGCGACCGAGGTAACGATTCTGTGTCTCTGGATTTCGCTAGATAATTTCTGGAACGCCCTCAGTCAGGGCAGAATATATTATTCGGGCCGATTTACTTCTGGCCACTGGATCACAGCACACGACCATCCTGTTGCTTTTGTCTACACCCTGGTTGTGACGGCTGCAGTTCTTTCTATCGGACTTTTCACGTTCTATGTTGCATGGATTCTGAAATATCGCGACGAACCACGATCCGAGCCCAGTTCGCAGGACGGGAGTTAAGCCGTGACGTTCGTGAGTCCGCTGGCTTAGAAAATCAGTCGGCTACTGTCCGTTCAGCATCCGCTCGGCAAGATCCCGATGGGTGCGTTCCATCCGATCCGATCGCGTGGCGGCGACGTCACGATTTTTGCGGCAGGCAGTGTAGGCTGCGGATCCCTGCGGTCCGCCCTGCGCCTGGCAATAGCCATCGTCATCGCTCTGGGACAGCGCGTTCGAATTGTGGCGCTCAAGATTAGCGCATCCGCCCAGTGACAGCGCGGCCAGGACGATGGCCGCGTGGCGTGTGGATGTCATTCGTCCTCCCATGATCGTCCCCCGACTGCCAGAGCTTGGAGCATGATCCCGAAGGGTAAGAACCACTTTCGATAAGATCGATAAGATCATGGTCAAATGAAAGTAACGCTTCAGCCTGATACAATGCGATTGAATGAGACTGAAGCGACTGTTTGAACCCGATTGCGGGGATTGTAAGTCCATCGAATATTTCGGCGGTGCTGTGACATCACGCGCCAGAATGCGGCGGCACGGGCGTCCCGATCGGCTTACCCTCGTATTTTCTCCTGGATATTCAGGGCACTTCCGAGAGAAAGGCTCCGTCGCCATGCAAGACGACGGAGCAGTACATCCGGGGCTGGACGATCGGGAGGATGAATCGTCCTAGTTGGAACCGGATGGAGGCATGTCACGAGGTGCTAGACTGGCCCTCGGGACGTGCGGTCACCGCATGGGAGACGGTGGTGTAGCGATGCTGCGGCAATCGGCCTTCCGGCGGTCAAGCCGGAGGCCGGGCTGCGCCAGCCAGGATCGTATCACTCGGCCGCGACGGCTGTTTCACCGATACGCGGATCAAGTTTACCGGTGCGGTAAAGCTTGGCCATTTCAGCCAATGGGATCACCTTGATCTTCGAGGCATTCCCGGCAGTGCCGAACTGCTCGAAACGCTCGCGGCAGAGGTCGCGCATTGCATCCATCGCGGGTTTCAGGAACTTGCGTGGATCGAATTCGCTCTTGTTGCTGGCCGCGACTTTCCGGAATACCGCAGTCATGGCCAGACGGCAGTCGGTGTCGATATTGACCTTGCGAACGCCATGCTTGATGCCGCGAACGATTTCCTCGACCGGCACGCCCCAGGTCTGCGGCATCTCGCCGCCGAACTTGTTGAACTCATCCTGCAGATGCTGCGGCACCGAAGACGAGCCATGCATCACCAGATGGGTATTGGGAAGGCGGCGGTGGATTTCCTCGACCACCTTCATGGCGAGAATGTCGCCGTCCGGCTTGCGCGAGAATTTGTAGGCGCCGTGCGAGGTGCCCATCGCGATCGCCAGAGCGTCGACCTTGGTCGCGCGGACGAAATCGACGGCCTGATCCGGATCGGTCAGCAGTTGATCGTGGCTAACCGGCCCTTCGATGCCGTGCCCGTCTTCCTGCTCGCCGCCACCGTGCTCGAGCGAGCCAAGCACGCCCAGTTCGCCTTCCACCGAGGCGCCGACCCAGTGCGCCAAGTCAACGACGCGGCGGGTGATGTCGACGTTATATTCGTAGTCCGCTGCGGTCTTGGCGTCGGCCTTGAGCGAGCCGTCCATCATGACCGAGGTGAAACCGTACTTGATCGCGGTGGCGCAGGTCGATTCCTCGTTGCCGTGATCCTGATGCATGCACAGCGGAATATGCGGATACATCTGGTCCAACGCGTCGATCATGTTCGCGAGCATGATGTCGTTGGCGTAGGAGCGCGCGCCCCGCGAAGCCTGCATGATGACCGGCGCATCGACGGCGGCCGCAGCCTCCATGATGGCAAGTCCCTGCTCCATATTGTTGATGTTGAACGCCGGCACGCCGTAGCCATGCTCTGCAGCGTGATCCAGCAACTGTCTCAAAGTTATGCGCGCCATGTCGGTTCCCTCCCCATCTGGCTATCGTGAAAAGATGTCGCGTTTAGCGCGATCGTATTGTTGGCCACGCCCCGTCTTGACGCCGCCGGGGCTGGCGATTTCGGACATGCGATTTCACTCATGCGCGTTTCTTTCGCTCGATGAGCTGAAGGATGAGCGGCGTCAGGATCAACTGCATCGCGAGGTCCAGCTTGGATCCGTGGATGACGATAGAGTTGGCGCGCGACATAAAGCTGCTCGGAATCATCGACAGCAGATACGGAAAATCGATCCCGCGCGGATTCTTGAGGCGGATGACGACCATCGACTCGTCGGGCGTCGGTATCCACCGGGAGATGAACGGGTTCGAAGTATCCACCGTCGGCACGCGTTGGAAATTGATGTCCGTCTCAGCGAATTGAGGACAGATATAATTGACGTAATCCGGCATGCGCCGGAGGATGGTGTCGGTGACCGCCTCGGTGGAATAGCCGCGCGCATTCCGGTCGCGGTGCAGCTTCTGGATCCATTCGAGATTGATGACGGGAACGACACCGATCTTGAGATCCGCGTACTGAGCGACATTTACCTTGTCGGTCACAACGGCCCCGTGAAGACCCTCGTAGAACAACAAATCCGAGGCATCCGGCAGAGGCTGCCAGTCCGTAAACGTTCCAGGAGGAACACCGTGCAGCGCCGATTCCGCATCGTCGTGAACATAGTATCGCGTGTTGCCCGTTCCGGTCTCGCCATAGCTACGGAACACACCCTCAAGTTCGGCGAACAAGTTGGTTTCAGGACTGAAATGACTGAAGTGCTTGTTGCCCTTGTCCGATTCCTCGGCCATGCGGGTGCGCATTTCAGCGCGATTGTAACGGTGGAAGGCGTCGCCTTCGATGTAGGCCGCAACGACATTCTCGCGGCGGAAAATCTGCTCGAAGGTTCGCTTGACGGACGTCGTACCGGCGCCCGACGAACCCGTAATTGATATGATGGGATGCTTCCTTGACACGATATAAGCCCCTCAAACGCGAAACAGACCGCGGTTCCCGAACAACGGCGCATTCGCTTCCAGAGCGACGTCGGGGACCGTATGCATATGTTCGAGCCGCTGGACGTTCTTGATCGAACCCATAATCAGCGGCACTCGCTGATGAAGGCTGTCGGGTACGATATCGAGAACCCGCTTTCGTCCGGTCGAAGCGCCGCCGCCCGCCTGCTCGACGATGAAAGCCATCGGGTGCGCCTCGTAAACCAGGCGCAGGCGCCCTTCCTCATAGCCGTCCCGAGCGTCTCCGGGATAGAGGAAAATACCGCCGCGAATAAGAATGCGGAAAGCCTCCGCGACGAGCGAGCCGATCCAGCGCATGTTGAAATTCTTGCCGCAGGGGCCATCGGCTCCCGCAAGGCACTCATCGATATAGGCGCGAACCGGCAGGTCCCAGTGCCGCCTGTTCGATGCATTGATCGCGAACTCGTTTGCGTCCGTCGGGATTTGCACTGACGATCCGGTGAGCTTGAACACCCTGTCGGCTCGGTCAAGCGTGAAGATGTCGACACCCCGCCCGAGCGTGAGAACGAGAGAGGTCTGCGGACCATAGACAACGAAACCGGCCGCAAGCTGCGCACTTCCTGCTTGCCTGAAGGCCGCATTGACATCGGAAGGCGTCGGCATGATTGAAAAAATCGTACCTACCGACATGTTCGTGTTGATGTTCGACGAACCGTCCAACGGATCGAATGCAACGCAGATCGGCGCGCCCGGATTCAAAATATCCAGATCCGCCATTTCCTCCGAGGCAAGCGCTGCGATCGGCAGCTTGCCGAGAGCGTCGCGAATAATTTGATCGGCGCGAACATCGAGATCTTTTTGAACATCACCGTCGGTGTTACGACCTTGTGCCTGTCCGGTGATCCCGGCCAACGCTCCGCGGCAGGTCAGATCGGAAATATCGACCGCAGCCCGCGCAAGCGCAGCTACTGCTTCCTTCACTGCCTGGCGGAGCGGATCCGATCCCGCCTCGCCATCCATCCTTTGCTGCAGTGTCAGCTCTTGGCTCATTCAGACTCCCCCTCGGCCGCAATCTCCAAACAGCCGATTTGCCGCTTTCCAGAGCATCGCGAGAATTGACTCGTTGCATGTAATAAGTACAATTTCAATATCCTTCATCGAGGCAAAAATTTTCTTATATGATCACGAAGCTTCGCGACGTTACAATTCGGCAGCTTCGTGCTTTGGCATCGGTTGCGGTAGGAGGTAGCGTCACTGCCGCCGCCAACAAATTGCATTTGACTCAACCTGCGGTCACGCTGCAATTGCGGAATCTTCAGCAACTCTGCGGACTGCCTCTGCTCCAGCGAACCAGCGATGGCATGGTTCTCACGCCTGCTGGACAGGAGTTGTACACGCTTTTCGAGCGCATCGAAGCTGCGATCGAAAGTTGCGCAACGTCGCTCGACATGATCACCGGTCGAACCGGCGGGCGCATATCGATCGGCGCTGTCAGTACGGCAAAATATTTTGTCCCATTTGCGATTTCCGCGTTTTCGAAGCTTCATCCGGGGATGGACATCAGTCTGACGATCGTCAATCGCCAGGACATACGTCAGGCTCTGCGCAGCTATGCGCTCGATTTTGCCATCATGGGCCACCCGCCTCCCGATATCGAACTGGACCGGCATTTGATCGGCGACCATCCGCATGTCGTCATCGCGCCGACAGGACACCGGCTTGCAAACGCGTCCGGGCTTTCGGCGGTCGATCTGGCGCACGAAAGGTTCGTGTCCCGCAAACCGGGCTCGGGTACACGATTCCTCATGGAACAGTTTTTTGAGAACAGCAATCTCGAGCCCCAGATCGGCATGGAGATGAGCAGCAACGAGACCATCAAGCAGGCGGTCATCGCCGGTCTCGGGATCGCTTTCATCTCGGCGCACACCGTGGCCGTGGAACTTAAGGAAGGCCGGATGATCACGCTCGACATCACCGGGCTTCCTATTATTCGGCAATGGTTCGTCGTCAGGAGAAAAGACAAGGTGTTGCTTCCTCCGGCGCAGGAAATGCTCGATTTCCTGGTCGAAAACGGCCGGCAGTTCCTGCCGCAGGCGCCGCTCGGCCACGGCGGCACTGATCCGGGGCCTACGCCGGCCAGGTGAATCGGCCCGGTAGGTTCGCGCGTGAGCAACCACCGCGCGATCTTGACGCAAAATGCATCGGGTCAACGCTTTTGATCTTTCGCATCGAAAGATCGAAGTCGACGCATAACAGGATACTGAAACGGGAAAATGCATGCCAGACAATCTCGCGGCCGCGTAACAAGCGGTCCGACGTAAACAAGCACTAGCGCCTAGCATACGGCCACCGCACGCATGAGGGGTCAATTCGTCGCGCGCCGCGTTGCGCGGCTGGCGCATCGAAATTATAAGTCATTGAAATGATGGTCGGAGTGGCAGGATTTGAACCTGCGACCCCTGCGTCCCGAACGCAGTGCTCTACCGGGCTGAGCCACACTCCGACAAGACGCGGCTTATAGCCTTGGGTTTCGCGCACCGCAAGAAGCTGAATTGAGAACCGAAACCGCTATGACCGTGGACCTGACAACGCAGATTCGACCGGCCGGGGAGACCGCGACAGCCGCAGCCGCGCGGACGCTGCGCGACGGCGGGCTTGTCGCGTTCCCCACTGAGACGGTTTACGGCCTCGGCGCTGACGCCGCCAACGCGGAGGCGATCACACGGCTCTACCAGGCCAAGGGCAGGCCCGCATTCAATCCGCTAATCGTCCATGTCGGAGACCTTGCGGCCGCGAAACGGACCGCCCGGTTCAATGCCACCGCCCTCGCGCTCGCCGATGCGTTCTGGCCGGGTCCGCTGACGCTGGTGCTGCCGAAGGGCACTCGCTGCCCGGTAGCCGATCTTGCCACCGCGGGCCTCGACACCGTCGCCCTGCGGGTTCCCGCTCATCCAGTGGCGCGCGCTATCCTGCGCGATTTCGGCGGCGCGGTTGTCGCGCCCTCCGCCAACCTGTCGGGCCACGTCTCACCGACGACGGCGGCGCATGTACAAAGCGATCTCGCGGGACGGATCGACCTCATCGTCGACGGCGGACCGGTGGAGGTTGGCATTGAGTCAACCATCATCGGCTGTTTCGATCGGCCGGCGTTGCTGCGTCCCGGCGGAATTCCGCGCGCCGACATCGAGCGCGTGCTGGGCCACACTTTGGCCTCGCCAGATCCCGGCGCGGCCGCTGGACGGCCGCTGGCGTCAGGAATGCTGGACTCGCACTACGCACCACGCGCCCGGATGCGGCTCAATGTAGCGAACCTTACGCGCGGCGAGGCGCTACTGGCTTTCGGTCGGACCGATCTGTCGGGTGTCGACACCGCGGCCGCTGTGATAAATCTGTCCGAATGCGGTGATCTAAAGGAGGCCGCCGCCAATCTTTTCGGCTGTCTTCGCGCCTTAGACACCAGCGGTGCGCGGACCATCGCAGTGATGCCGGTTCCCGACGAGGGGCTCGGGGAAGCCATCAACGACAGGTTGCGCCGCGCCGCCGCCCCGAAAGGCTGATGGACGTGCCGATCGTCAGGCCAGAATTCCTGCAGCCGCCGTTGTCGCCCGATCTGATTGCGCGCCTCACGGCCATCGTCGGCGACAAATATGCGGTAACCGACGCCGAGGAACTGGCGCAATACCTCACGGAGGCGCGCAACCTGTTTCATGGCCGCTCCCCGCTGGTGCTGCGTCCCGCATCGACGGCAGAGGTATCGGCGATCTGCAAGCTCGCGAGTGAACATCGGATCGCGCTGGTCCCGCAGGGCGGCAACACCGGTCTCGTCGGCGGACAGACCCCGCACAGCGGCGAGGTCGTGGTGTCGATGCGGCGGATGGACAGAATCCGCGAAGTCGATACCGCCTCCAACACAATGACGGTCGAGGCCGGCGTTATCCTGCAGACAATCCAGCGGCGCGCCGACGAGGCTGACCGTTTCTTCCCCTTGTCGCTCGGCGCTGAAGGAAGCTGCACCATCGGCGGCAATCTCTCGACCAATGCCGGCGGCACCGGCGCGCTGGCGTATGGCGTGGCTCGCGACATGGCGCTCGGCCTCGAGGTGGTGCTGGCCGACGGGCGCATCCTCAACGGTTTGTCCAAGCTGAAAAAGGACAATACCGGCTACGATCTGCGCAACCTGTTCATCGGCGCCGAAGGCACCCTCGGTATCATCACCGCCGCGGTCGTGAAGCTGTTCTCGAAACCGCGCTCGGTGCAAACCGCTTTCGTTGGCCTGAAATCGCCGGCCGACGCTCTGAAACTGCTGGCCATCTCTCAGGCCGAAGCGGCCGGGAGCCTGACAAGTTTCGAACTGCTTGCAGAGATCTGCGTCGACATCTGCCTCAAGCACGGCACCGACATCCGCGATCCGCTCGCTTACCGCCATCCCTGGTATGTGCTGATGGAAATCTCATCGTCGCGTGACGATGCGGCTGCGACCGTTGAGGCCGTTCTCGATCGGGGCATAAGGAACGGCTTCGTCGGCGATGCGGTTCTTGCGGCCAGCCTTCAGCAGCGAGCGGCGTTCTGGAAGCTGCGCGAGACGATCCCGCCGGCACAGAAACGGGAGGGCGGCTCGATCAAGCACGATATCTCTGTGCCCGTCGCCGCCGTACCTGCCTTCATCGCCGAGGCCAATATCGCCGTGGCAAAGCTCATTCCGGACGCCCGCCCGGTCCCGTTCGGCCACCTTGGAGATGGCAACATTCACTACAATGTCAGCCAACCCGTGAGCGGGATGACGACACAGGAATTTCTCGCCCGGTGGCAGGAGGTCAATGCCGTCGTCTTCAAGATCGCGCTGCGGATGGGCGGCTCGATTTCCGCTGAACACGGTATCGGCGTGCTGAAGCGCGATGATCTGCCCGGCGTGAAGGACAAGACGGCAATCGAAGTGATGCGCGGCATTAAGGCGCTATTCGACCCTCTCGGCATCATGAATCCGGGCAAGGTACTGTAGGGGTTGGAAAACGGCAGCTTTTTTGAAATGGCGCAATGGCCACGAAATGTTGCTTTCCACGTCAGAACAGCGAGCCCTGACCATCGTCGCTTAAGGTTGCGGACGCAGCCTTGCGAGCCGCTGGCTTCTTTGCGGCCTGCTTCGCCTCGCTTTCCAGTTGCTCTGCTGAGATTGGCATAATCAGTTGCTCATCGTCGTGGACGACATGGTTCACGCGCGCCGACACCTCATGCCAGACGAATTCGCCGTTTTCCGGCGCGCGCAGCAACAGCGCAGCCTCTTCGGATTCGATAGCGGCGCCGTCGAGCCAGCGCGCGCGATCCGCAGGAGCGATCGTCACCGGCACGCGCGGATGCAAGGTCGCGAGATCGCCGCGCGCCGCCGTGGTGACGATGGCGACCGTATCAAGCTCTTCGCCGTTCGGCCCGACCCAGGTCTCTGCAAGGCCCGCAAACGCGATCAGCCTGCCATTGCCCGGCCGGATGAAGAACGGCCGCTTTCGTTCTTCCGATTGATGCCATTCGTAGTAGCCGTCGGCCGGAAGCAGGCAGCGGCGCCGTTTCATCGCGTTCTTGAAAGAGGGCTTGTCCAGCACCGTCTCGGCGCGGGCATTAATGAGAAGCGCGAACTGCCGGGGGTCCTTGACCCAGGCCGGAATCAGGCCCCACCGCATGAGACGGAAACGCCGGGCATCATTCTCAAGGATGACGACAGGAGCCGGCTGGGTCGGCGCAATATTGTACCGCGGCGGGAAATTCGGCTGTTCGGCGTACCCAAAAACCTGACGCATCGCCTCCGGCGGCGACAAGATCACGTAGCGCCCGCACATTTCATTGTCCCAACAGATGCGACATTCAATCCGTTTTAATATCGGAGTCCAACACTGGAACGAATGACATCGACGGCCAACGAATCACCCTTCTCTCCAGCAATCGCGACGCAAGCCGACCAGAACGGGGCGGGCAGCGGGGCCGCGCTGGCGGCCGCCAATATCAACCCGCAAAGCGGCCTTGCGACTGACTATCTCAATCACTTCAACGAAGCCATCATGCTGCTCGAAATGATACCAGACATGCCCGATTGCGTGGAGGATTTCCTAAATTGGCGGCCCCTGACCTACCGGGAGCATTTCATGGCCTCGAATTTCAAGGCACGCGAGCAGGCGATCCAGGCTTATGAAAACGCCAACCCCGACATTCGCGCCAAATTCGATAAGCTGACTGCCACCATGACCTCAATCCTGACCGCAGTGGCTTCGGCGATGAAGGAGGTTCGCCAGCACGAGACACGCGCCGCGCTTGCGACACAGGCGGTCGGCTGGATCAAGCCGATGGTCATGCGGGCCGGCGGCATCATCAATGGTCAGGGTGGCGAAACCGATGTCGATTACATTATGAACCACTGATGCCTCCCGCGCGTCAGTTTCCGCAACTCGCCGTCAGCGCCGCGATCTTCCGCGACGGCAAGATTTTGCTGGTGCGCCGCGCCCGGCCGCCCGGCAAGGGCTTGCACTCTCTACCCGGCGGACGAATCGAATTCGGCGAGACCGTCGCTGGCGCGCTACATCGCGAGGTGGCGGAGGAAACCGGGCTCACGATCGAGATTATCGGTCTCGTGGGCTGGCGGGAGGTGATGCCGACTCGGCCCGGCGACGGGCATTACATCGTGATGTCGTTCGCGACCCGTTGGATCGCAGGCGACCCCATCCTGAACGACGAACTCGACGCCTTCAGTTGGGTCGCCCCCGAGTTGCCAGGCGAATTGCGGCTCACCGAAGGTCTGCAAACCATCATCGATTCCGCACGGCGGCTCGTCGGGGTTTGAACCGGGGTTGAAAGCCCTGTGCAGATCGTCCCGCCTTGCTTCCATCGCATTGAAGGGGCATATCACGACGGATCCGGGCCTCTTCATGCGTAAATCGGTTTTAGCGGTTGTTCTGGTGGCTGCGATCTGTGGCGCGATGCCCGCGCGCGCGCAGGACGGGGCCGCGCCCTTTGACGCCGATCTACAACGTCTGGCCGAAATCCTCGGCACGCTGCACTATCTTCGCGACATCTGCGCCGCCAACGACGGCGCGAAATGGCGCAGCGAAATGCAGGCCCTGATCGACGCCGAAACGCCCTCGGGCGAACGCCGTTCCAGGATGATCGCAGCCTTTAACCGCGGCTATAACTGGTTCCAGCAGACTTACCGGGTATGCACGCCAGCCGCGAATGTCGCAATCCGTCGGTATGTCGAGGAAGGCGCGAAAATTTCCCGCGACCTGACCGCCAGATACGCAAACTGATTCTGCCGCCGGGATTGCGCGTCAAATGCGCCAAGGCGCGTTAACCTTTCCTAAAGAACTGGCTGTCCGGCCCCGAATCGCGTGCTAAACCACGGCCATTGAGCGTTCGCCTCGTCAGACGTATTCGGAATTTTCATGCGCCCGCCATTTGCATTCAGCACGGCCCGCGATCTGCCCGATCATGAGCAGAAGCAGGCTGCGCTGAGCTACCTCAATGAAGCGTGGGCCGAGGCGCGGCACGACGGTGTCGATGGCGATTGTCTGGCGCAGGCCAGCCTGTTTGCTGCCTTCGCCGAACTTGTCGGCACCTATGGCGAGGATGCCGTGGCGACGTTCGTCGAAGGTCTTGCGGGCCGCGTTCGCAACGGCGAGTTCTCGATCGCGCTGGCGAAGCAATAAGCCCAGCTCCGGCCATCCTTTTGATTGAGATGATCTTATCCGAAAATCGGTATCCACTTTTCGGAATCATGCTCTAGGGCTTCAGCGTCTCCAGAAAACGCACCGGCTCGCCCGTGGATGCGGTCGTCAGTTCCCCCTGCCACATCACGCGGCGGCCGCGCACGAAAGTGCCGACCGGCCAGCCCGTCACGTCGACACCGTCATAGGGCGTCCAGCCTACGCGCGACGCCACCCATTTGTTCGTAATGGTCTCGGTCCGGCTGAGATCAACCACAGTGAAGTCGGCATCGTAGCCGGCTGCGATCCGTCCCTTGCAAGCGATGTTGAACAGCCGCGCCGGACCGGCGCTGGTGAGATCGACAAAGCGCGCCAGCGACAGGCGGCCCGCATTGACGTGATCCAGCATCAAAGGCACCAGCGTCTGCACGCCGGTCATGCCCGACGGCGATGCCGGATAGGTCTTCTGCTTCTCCTCCAGCGTATGCGGTGCGTGATCGGAGCCGAGCACATCGATGATGCCCTGCTCGATGCCCTTCCATATCCCTGAGCGATGTGCCGCATCGCGCACCGGCGGATTCATCTGCGCCAGCGTGCCAAGCCGCTCATAGCATCCGGGGGCGGCCATGGTCAGGTGATGTGGTGTCGCCTCGCAGGAGGCCACATCCTTGTGGTCGCGCAGATACTCGATCTCTTCCTTGGTCGAAATATGCAGCACATGAATGCGCTTTCCGGTCTCGCGGGCGAGAGTAACGAGCCGCTGCGTCGCCAGTAGCGCGGCGGTCTCGTCGCGCCACACCGGATGCGAGCGCGGATCACCGTCGACGCGCAAATTCTTGCGCTCGTTCAGACGGTATTCGTCCTCGGCGTGAAACGCGGCACGGCGGCGGATCACGTTGAAGATTTTCCGCAGACTGTCGTCATCCTCGACCAGCAGCGCGCCGGTGGACGATCCGACGAACACCTTGACGCCGGCGCAGCCGGGAGCGCGTTCCAGTTCGGGCAGATCCTGCACATTCTCGCGGGTGCCGCCTATGAAGAATGCGAAATCGCAATGCATCCGATGATGCGCCGCCTTCATCTTCGCGGCGAAGGTTTCCGCCGTGACTGTCAGAGGATTGGTGTTCGGCATCTCGAACACCGCAGTCACGCCGCCCATCACCGCGCTGCGCGAGCCGGTTTCGAGGTCTTCCTTGTGCGTCAGTCCCGGCTCGCGGAAATGCACTTGGGTGTCGATCACGCCGGGCAGAATATGCAGCCCCCGGCAGTCGATGACCTCGCCCGCGTCGGCCTGGCCAAATCCGCCGATCGCCGCGATGCGGCCGTTTGAAACGGCGATGTCACCGACCCCCTCGCCGTCCTGATTGACGATGGTGCCGGATCTCAGAATCACGTCAAATGTCTTGGTCATCGTTCCCAAAAGCTTTCCGCGCGGCCGCGCGGACCTTGTTGCCCGCACCTTAGCGGCTTACGTTCCGAAAGCGAAATCCGGCACGCAGGTTTCCCCGGTGGGTACTGCGCGGGAACCGCCAAGAGAGCAACGCCCGAACCAAGAGAAGTGTCATGAAAGCAGCGTTTCTTCCCGACCGGGGCGTGGTGAAGGTCAGCGGCGACGACGCCCGCAATTTTCTCAACGGTCTGGTGACCACGGACGTGACCAAGGTTGAGCCGGGGCTTGGGCGATTTGGCGCGCTGCTGACGCCGCAAGGCAAGATCACCTTCGATTTCCTCATCACCGAAGCGCAGGCCGGTCACGGCGGCGGCTTTCTTATCGATTGCCCGTTGCCGCTAGCTCAGCCGCTCGCGACCAAGCTGGGTTTTTACAAGCTGCGCGCCAAGGTCACGGTCGAAAACCTTTCGGGCAAGCTCGGCGTGCTGGCGGCCTGGGACGGCGAACCCGCCATGCACCCCGACCTGACCTTCGCAGACCCGCGCAGCGACAAGCTCGGCTGGCGCATTCTCGCGCCGGAAGAACTCGCGGCCCGAGCAGCCAATGTGATCGGCGCCGAACTGGTCGAAAGCGCCGACTATGAGGCTCACCGGATCGCCGCGGGCGTGCCGAGCGGCGGACTGGATTTCACGTTCGGCGATGCTTTTCCGCATGAAGCCAATATGGACCGGCTACACGGCGTCGATTTCGACAAAGGCTGCTATGTCGGTCAGGAAGTGGTTTCACGCATGGAGCATCGCGGCACTGCGCGCAGCCGGATTGTGCGAGTGCGCCTGGACAATGGCGCGCCCGAGCCAGGGGCGGCCGTGGTCGCGGGGGAGAAGTCCGTAGGCACCATGGGCTCGTCGGCAGCGGACCAGGGTCTTGCGCTGCTGCGGCTGGATCGCGCCGCCGACGCGATCGAGGCCGGGATTCCGTTGACCGTGGGCGGCGTTCCGATCCATGTCGCCGAACCGGACGATCTGAAGCTATCGGCGAAGAATACTGTCGCATGACGCAATCCGCGCGTATGCATGCCGACGGCCTCGCCCGCTGTCCGTGGCCCGGCGACGACCCGCTCTATCTCGCCTATCACGATACTGAATGGGGCATACCCGAATATGACGACCGCGCGCTGTTCGAAAAGCTGATCCTCGACGGCTTTCAAGCCGGTCTGTCGTGGATCACGATTTTGCGCAAGCGCGACAACTTCCGCCGCGCCTTCGAGGATTTCAACCCTGAGACAATCGCCCGCTACGACGAGAAGAAGGTCCACGCGCTGATGGACGATGCGGGAATCGTACGCAATCGGGCTAAAATCGAGGGGGCCATCACCAGCGCGAAGTCCTACGTGACGATCATGGAGCAGGGTCCGGGCTTTTCCGCGCTGCTGTGGAATTTCATGGACGGCCGGCCGAAGGTCAATCGGTTCAAGACCACCGCGACCGTACCGACCTCGACACCGCTGTCGATCAAAATCTCGAAGGAATTGACATCGCGCGGATTCAAGTTCGTCGGGCCCACGATCGTCTACGCCTTCATGCAGGCGACGGGGATGGTCAACGACCATCTGGTCACATGCCATTGCCATGAGACGTGCGGCAAGCAGGCGCGCAAGCCACGTTCCGCTGCGCAATGACGGGACGGGTTTCGAAGACCGCGACGCGCGCATGGCAGCGAATGCTGTCCGGGCGGCGGCTCGACCTGCTCGATCCCTCGCCGCTCGACATCGAGATCGCGGATATCGCGCATGGCCTCGCCCGCGTCGCGCGATGGAACGGCCAGACCCACGGCGAGCATATTTTCTCGGTCGCGCAGCACACGCTGCTGGTCGAGGCCGTGATGCGCGAGCACACGCCACGCGTCGATATCCGGGTGCGGCTGGCGGCGCTGCTGCATGACGCGCCGGAATATGTCATCGGCGACATGATCTCACCATTCAAGGCGGTGATCGGCGGTTCCTACAAGGCGGTGGAGAAGCGGCTGCTGTCGGCGATCCACATCCGCTTCGGACTGCAACCAGCATTGCCCGCCGACATCGAGCAGCAGATCAAGGATGCCGACATGGGCGCGGCCTATCTCGAAGCGACCCATCTCGCAGGTTTCTCGGAGCCCGAGGCGAAGCGGCTGTTCGGCAGCGATCCGGGCCTTCCGGAGGCGATGATCGAGGATTATCTGACGCCGTGGCCGGCGAGCGAGGCCGAGAACCGGTTCCTGGCGCGATTCCAGAGCCTGTGCGGTTAGAGCGGGATCAGGATAAGTATTTGGCGCCTGCGTCCCGCCCAAAAATATCGGAACCGCATCATCTTCGCGGACCGCCTTTTGTCCCAAGGCGCTCCGGCCTATAATCTCCCGAAAACTCGGGAACGCCATGATCCACGTCTGCTCGCTTGCCGCGCTTGCGCAAACCGTGAAAACCAGCGGTGCCAGCCATGTCCTCACTGTCATGGCGAACGTCGATCAGGTGCGGCGGCCGCACTCGATTCTCGAGGCTAATCATCTGAAGGTGTCGATGGACGACATCAACGAGCCCGTGGATGGTTTCGTCGCGCCGAACGACGATCATATCATGCAGGTTCTGACGTTCATCCGTGGCTGGGATCGCAAGGCGCCGCTGGTGGTGCATTGCTACGCCGGGATCAGCCGGTCGACCGCGAGCGCTTTCACCGCCGCCTGCGCGCTCAACCCGCATCGCGACGAGATCTCCATCGCACGTCAGATCCGAGCGGCCTCGCCAATCGCGCAGCCGAATCGCCTGATCGTAGCGCTGGCAGACAAAGCTCTTGGACGTGGAGGACGAATGCTGCGCGCGGTCGACGAAATGGGTCCCGGCGATATGACGATCGAAGGCCGACCGTTCCGCATCGATCTGGCATAATCGATATTATGCTTTTCGCGGAAAAGCGGCTCGCGACCCAGCGCGATCGGTGTGTCTACCGAACTTAATCGGTGGAACGTCGTAGTTCCAAAGCGCCTTCGACCTTGGCCGGCCTGGCTTCCGGCTTGACGGGCTCAAGCCTGGCGCTCTCGACCCTCGGGGTTTCGACACGCGCGGTCACTTCCGTGTTCGACGCATCGGCCGTGCGCGAAACCCTGCGGCGAGCATACGGGTGTGCAGCAGCGCGCGCCAGCAGCATCTGCCTGCCCCCCTGATGGTCGAAGTCGCAATACGCAAAGCCCATGCCCGATACCGAACCGCGGAAGCTGGCTTCGCTCTTCTTGTCGAGGTTGAAGCACGGTTCGAACGGAAGACCCTTGATCGACGCGCAAACCGCCTGACCGCGCACCTGTAATGTATTGCCCGGCAGCCTCATGTGGCGAACCGGACCTTCGCCGCTGAACTGCACCGCGCCGGCCGCGCCCCCGTCCTCGAACACCCGGCCGGCGCCACGCGTACCGTCGAAGCAGGTGAACGCGAAAACCTTGCCGGATACGAACCGTTTGGCCTCGTTGGCATTCATGAGGTGACCGGCCGTTGCCGGTGCGGCGATCGCACCTGCAACCAGGACTCCTGACACGAAACGCGCGAGCATACTGCAACTCCGACAACTTGATCGCGGGATGGCGCCGATGGCCGACTTTACCCGCTCCTTACCATACTAACCGTGGCAACATTGGAGCAGCTTGGTTGGTAAAGTCTGAATATCCTAGGAAACTTTCACCACGAGGCGCCCGCGAACTTCGCCCGCGAGAATCCTGGTGACGGCTGGATCAACGCTTCCAGACGAATTTCATAAGTTATTTCAGATATTTCTAACAATAGAAATCATTCGCAAGCCGCCAGCCAGTCGCCCTTGATCCGCGCCTTACTCCGCCTAGGATCCAAAATGACAGTGGCCGTCTGTTGGCGATTGCGCCGGCAACTCTACCGCCGGGCAGAGCTACCAAATTCAGCCGAACTGTGAGCTGCCTCGGCGAGTCTGGCGGAGATTTCGGCGGTCTGAGCCGTTGTGCCCCAACTCGGCGCATCCTTGCCGTCGCCCCACGCGCGCGGACGGTAGAAGGTATGAACACCGGTGCGGTACATTTTCTTCATTTCGCGCACCCAGGAAGGATGCACCCAATAGGCGTGATAGTGCGTCGACTTGCCGACTTCCGACAGCCACAGCCGTCCGTCGAGAGTGGCCTTCGCTATCCTGCGGGCGCGATCCCACATGTCCGGCTCGGTGACGACGTCGCGAATGCCGTCGCAGGCAAACGTGAATTGGCAGGCCAAACGACGATTTGCGTTCTGGTAGACTGCGCCGCACACCGTGGTCGGATAGTAACCCGAGAACACGCGGTTCATAACCACTTGAGCAACCGCGATCTGGCCGCGAACCGCTTCGCCGCGCGCTTCGAAATAAACCGCCTCCGCGAGGCATTTTTCCTGCTTGGCGCGCTTCTTGTCATCCAGAAGACCGAGCCGCTCGGCCGGCGTTTTGACCTCGCCCTTGCCGACCACGGTTTCGCCGGCTTTTGCAGAATCCCGCTGCGGCGGCCGGGATGCCTTCATGTCAGGATCCGCTGCCAGGGCCGGCATCACGATCATGGGTTCTTCGCCGGGGCGCCAATGTTCCAAACCTTCACTTGCGACACCTAGTGCCGAACTGCCGAAGTACAGGCTTGCCGTCTTGATGGAAAACTCGTCGGTGGAAGGTTGCGGCCTCTCGACCGCTTTGTCAGCCTCAAGATCGTCTGACGGCTGCACATCGAGCGGAATATCGTATTGCGGCAAAGGAGGTGCGTTCAGGGCTTCCGCCAGTTCGGGATCGAGCCCCGAGGGTTCCCCGTCATGACGGGTCGTCGCCGTCTTTGCCCCGAACACCGACGCATTGGACGTTGAGGGGTCCTGCGGCGCAGCATCCGTCGGCGCAATGGGCGGCGGCTCCGGCGCAACGAGGGCTAAACGGTCGCTCTTCAGCGTCCGATTGACCTTGGGGAAATCCGAAGCGCTATAGCGTGGCGGCGGCCGCGTCAGCCGGGTGCGCGCGGCAGCACCAACGCCATCATCGAGACTCGCAAGCAAGAGTGTGGCCGCGCGCGGTACCGATGTGCCGACCGGACGCCCGAAATTGAAGGTCGCGACCTGAATGGAGCTGACCGCGTTGGCGGAAACACGCCTTTGCCAGCGTTCGGCGACACCCGGCTGCCTCGCAAGCAATGACGCAATATCCTGATATCCGACTTCGTTCGGGATCAATGCGAAGACGCAGAGACCGAAACCGAAGAGCGCAAGATGCGCGCTCTTCGGTTGGTTACGCAACACAGACATCGACACGCTCACGCAACGCCACACACGTGATCGATTTGTACGTTTAGTCCATTTCGATCGATCTCGGTAATATCCAATTAAAGTTGCGAGGGCGTTAATCGGCGATGCAAGTGCACAACAGGCAAGAGGCATCCGAAAGCGCGCGCGAATATCGGGAGCGTTGGTAAACAACGCCTCGAGCGAAATAGTAAAGATACGGTCAACGCTTGATTTGCCGCGGATGACGCGCAGGCGGTTCACCGGCGGAGCATGATCTTATCTGAAAACCTGCTTCTGCTTTCAGGAACTGATTTAGGCGGCCGGCAGGCTTTCCGATCATGACCGTCCATCATCCACTCGGCTCGCGACCATCTTGCCGAGCGCCGCATGAGCGGCGGCAAGACGCGCGATCGGTACGCGGTATGGTGAGCATGACACATAGTTCAATCCGATCTCGTGACAGAATGCCACCGAAACGGGATCGCCGCCGTGTTCACCACAGATGCCCACCTTGAGATTCGGGCGGGTCTTGCGGCCACGCGCGACGCCAATCTTCACCAGTTCTCCGACGCCGCCACGATCTATCGAGATGAATGGATCGATCTCCAAAATTCCCTTCGCGATATAGGCGCCAAGGAAGCTCGCCGCGTCGTCGCGGCTGATGCCAAACGTGGTCTGCGTGAGGTCGTTGGTGCCGAACGAAAAAAACTCCGCCGTTTCGGCGATCTCTCCTGCCGCCAGACAGGCGCGCGGCAATTCGATCATGGTGCCGACCTGGTAAGCCGGCTTGCCGCCGGTTTCGCGTGTCACCGATTGCGCGGTCATATCGATCCGCGTCTTGACCAGATCGAACTCCGCCTTGGTCGCGATGAGCGGCACCATGACTTCAACGGCGACGGCCTTGCCGGTGCGCTTTTCGGCCTCGATCGCCGCCTCGAAGATCGCCCGCGCCTGCATTTCGGCGATCTCAGGATAAACGATGGCAAGGCGGCACCCACGAAAGCCAAGCATTGGATTGAATTCCGCGAGATTGCGAGCACGGTCAGCCAGCTTGCGCGGATCGGTATTCATCGCACGCGCGACTTCCTCGATCTCGGCCTGCGTATGCGGCAAAAATTCATGGAGCGGAGGATCAAGCAATCGGATCGTGACCGGCAGGCCCTTCATGATCTCGAACAACTCGACGAAATCGGCGCGCTGCATCGGTAACAGTTTCGACAGCGCGGCGCGGCGCGCCTGCTCGTCTTCGGCCAGAATCATTTCTCGCACCGTACGGATGCGAGTCTCCTCGAAGAACATGTGCTCGGTGCGGCACAGGCCGATTCCCTCGGCACCAAACCTCACCGCCGTTCGCGCGTCGGCTGACGTGTCGCCGTTGACCCGGATGCCGAGCTTGCGAATCTCGTCGGCCCAGCCCATCAGCGTACCGAACTCACCGGACAGCTCGGGCTCGATCATCGACATCTGTCCCGCCAGCACCTCGCCGAGCGAACCGTCGATGGTGATGACGTCACCGACCTTGAAGGTGCGATCTCCGACTGCCATGGTGCCGCGTCCATAATCGACGCGGATGCTGCCGCAGCCGGAAACGCAGGGCTTGCCCATGCCGCGCGCAACCACCGCCGCGTGCGAGGTCATGCCGCCGCGCGTCGTCAAAATGCCCTCGGCGGCATGCATACCGTGGATGTCTTCCGGACTGGTCTCGATCCGTACCAAGATAACCTTGCGGCCGCCGGCCTGCAGCTTGGTTGCCTCCTCCGAAGAAAACACGATCTCACCCGCAGCCGCGCCGGGCGACGCCGGCAAGCCGGTGGCAACCACGTCGCGCTGTGCGCTGGGATCGATGGTCGGATGCAGCAACTGATCAAGCGAGGCCGGATCGATACGGACCACCGCATCTTTCCTGGAGATCAGGCCCTCATTGGCAAGTTCGACCGCGATGCGCAACGCGGCGCGCGCGGTACGTTTACCGCTTCGGGTCTGGAGCATCCACAGCTTGCCATCCTCGACTGTGAACTCCATGTCCTGCATGTCGCGATAGTGCTTTTCAAGCAACCTGTAGATGCGCGTCAACTCCTTGAAGGATTCGGGCATTGCCGTTTCCATCGACGGCTTGTCGGACCCGGACTCCTTGCGCGCCGCCTCGGTGAGGTCCTGCGGCGTGCGGATGCCTGCCACCACGTCCTCGCCCTGAGCGTTGATGAGAAACTCACCATAGAGCCGGCTTTCGCCGGTGGACGGATTGCGCGTGAACGCCACGCCGGTTGCCGATGTCTCACCCAGATTGCCAAACACCATGGCCTGCACGTTGACGGCGGTGCCCCACGACTCCGGAATATTGTGCAGGCTGCGATAAGTGACCGCCCGCGCATTCATCCAGGACGAGAACACTGCGCCGATCGCGCCCCACAGCTGCTCATAAGGATCTTGCGGAAAATCCTTGCCGGTCTCGCGTGCAACAGCCGTCTTGTACTTGCCCACCACCTCGACCCAGTCGTCGCCGGTCAGGTCCGTGTCAAGCGAATAGCCCCTGCCATCCTTGAACGTATCCAGAATGTCTTCGAAGTGATGATGTGCGAAGCCCAGCACGACATCCGAATACATAGTGATGAAGCGGCGATAGCTATCATAAGCAAATCGCCGATCGCCAGAGAGCGCGGCCATAGCTTCGACGGTCTTGTCATTGAGACCGAGATTGAGCACCGTATCCATCATGCCGGGCATCGAGGCGCGCGCTCCCGATCGCACCGAGACCAAAAGCGGATTGGCCGCGTCACCGAACACCTTGCCGGTTATTTTTGCGACGTACTGCAGTGCTTTTTCGACCTGTGGCTTCAGCTCCTTGGGATAGGATTTGTCATGCGCATAGAAAACCGCGCATACCGAGGTGGTAATCGTGAAGCCGGGAGGCACTGGCAAACCGAGATTTGCCATCTCGGCGAGATTGGCACCCTTGCCGCCGAGCAGCTCCTTCAGTTCTGCTTTGCCCTCCGCCTTGCCGTCTCCAAACGTATAGACCCACTTGCCCCTCGCCGGCGGCGTTGCGTTATTCGTCGCCCTCCCCGTACCGGCGGAATTTCGCTTTTTCGCCCGGGATTTTGTAGATGGTTTTGATTTCGTTGCAGGCTTTTTCGACTTCGAGGCAGCTTTGGCCATGGTTTGAAACCATTCCTCGTAAGGGAAACCGTGCGCGCCTTACACCACGTTTCGACAACGCCGCGCAAGCTACGCGAACGGCCTCGTTCTGAAGTGATATCCACGTACAATTCAAGTTCGGAGCACAACGCAAAACAGCCCGGCTTACGCCGGGCTGTTTTGATTTTAGACGCCGATGGATAGCACCGAACGTTCGGTGCTCAGGCCTGCGGCTGTGGTTCGAGACCTGGATCGGGTTCCGGGCGCGGACGTGTTTTGCCGGCAGGCGGCACCGCCGACGTGCGCGGTGTCGCAGGCTCCAGCACCGATTCCCGGTTCGGCTTCTTGCCGTTGAGCAGATCGGTGATCTCATCGCCGGTCAAGGTTTCGAACTCAAGCAAGCCCTTGGCCAGCGTCTCCAGATCGGCACGCTTCTCGCCAAGAATGCGGGTCGCGTCCTTGTAACCGGTCTCGACCAGACGCCTGACTTCGGAGTCGATCTTCTGGGCGGTCGCCTCGGACACGTTCTGCTGGCGGTTGACCTGCATGCCGAGAAACACCTCGTCATTGTTCTCGCCATAGGACACGGTGCCGAGTTCTTTCGAGAGGCCCCAGCGCGTCACCATCATGCGCGCAAGACGCGTCGCCTGATCGATGTCGGACGCAGCCCCGGACGTCACCTTCTCGTGGCCGAAAATCATTTCCTCTGCCACGCGGCCACCCATCATGATCGCGAGTCGCGAGGTCATCTGTTCCAGCGACATCGACAGCTTGTCGCGTTCGGGAAGTTGCATCACCATGCCCAACGCCCGGCCCCGCGGAATAATGGTCGCCTTGTGAATCGGATCGGTAGCGATGACATTAAGGCCGACGATGGCGTGACCGCCCTCGTGATAGGCCGTCAGCATTTTTTCTTCCTCAGTCATGACGAGCGACTTGCGCTCGGCGCCCATCATCACCTTGTCCTTGGCTTCCTCGAACTCGGCCTGCGTCACCATGCGCTTGTTGCGGCGGGCGGCCGTCAGCGCCGCCTCGTTGACGAGATTCATCAGATCCGCGCCAGAGAAACCGGGCGTACCGCGGGCGACGGTCTTGAGGTTGACATCGGGTGCAAGCGGCACCTTGCGAACGTGAACCTTGAGAATTTGTTCGCGGCCGACGACGTCCGGGTTCGGCACCACGACCTGACGGTCGAAGCGGCCAGGGCGCAGTAGCGCGGGGTCAAGCACGTCGGGGCGGTTGGTCGCCGCAATGAGGATGACGCCCTCATTGGCCTCGAAGCCGTCCATTTCGACCAGCAACTGGTTCAGCGTCTGCTCTCGCTCATCATTGCCGCCGCCGAGACCGGCGCCGCGGTGACGGCCGACCGCATCGATTTCGTCGATGAAGATGATGCAGGGCGCATTCTTCTTGGCCTGCTCGAACATGTCGCGGACGCGGCTGGCGCCCACGCCGACGAACATCTCGACGAAGTCCGAGCCCGAAATGGTGAAGAACGGCACGTTGGCCTCGCCCGCGACAGCGCGCGCGATCAACGTCTTGCCGGTGCCGGGCGGGCCGACCAGAAGCACGCCGCGCGGAATACGCCCGCCGAGGCGTTGGAATTTGCCGGGGTCGCGCAGGAACTCGACGATCTCCTGCAGGTCCTGCTTGGCCTCATCGACGCCCGCGACGTCCTCGAAGGTGACGCGGCCGTGGGCCTCCGTCAGCATCTTGGCGCGAGACTTGCCGAAACCCATCGCCTTGCCGGCGCCGCCCTGCATCTGGCGCGACAGAAAAATCCACACGCCGATGAGCGCGATGAACGGCAGCCACGAGACCAGTAGCGAAACGAACCATGGGACGCTGTCGCCGGGGGGTTTAGCTGTGATCTGCACCTTGGCGTCATAGAGCTTTTTCACCAGCCCCGGATCGGTTGGCGCATAGGTCTGGAAGTTGGAACCGTTGGTGAAGGTGCCGTGAATCTCCTGCCCTTGGATCACGACATCGCGAACATTGTTCTGATCGACTTCCGTCAGCAACTGCGAGAACGAAATATCCTGCGCGGTCGTGTGGTGACCAGGACTCTGGAACAATGTGAACAATGCCAACAGGAGCAAGACAATGATGACCCAGAGGGCGAAGTTGCGCATATTGGCGTTCATCGATCTTCCTTCGAGGCCGCGCGGATCGCAGCCGGATATCCCTGCATCGACTTAATAGATGGGGGTTGCCGAGACGTATACAATCTAGGCGCGGAGGTTGCCCCTGCCAAGGGAACCGGGTGAAACTCTTATTAAATAAAACTATTCGGCCCTGGCAGTTGACACAAGGTTTCGCATTTCCAATATTTCTGCTTATCACCTCTTTGATCCGCTTCATCTTTCAAGCTTACGCCCGGCGGAGTCTGCGGTCGCTTCATATTTTTGAAGCATAGTGGCGCTTGACGGAACTTGACGCGGGGCGGAAATGAGATCCGCCTTGGATTACAGGCTAGGTCCTCTGCGCGGCGATTAACCAAGCCGCATTAGTTGGTCCGACGCCGGGGCGGTGCCGGCTCGACGCTGATCCGCTCGGAGGTAAGCGTCACCAGCGCCCCCGCCAACGTCCTTCTGAGCAAAACGCGTCGGCCGAAACCCGCATGATTTGCGGCGCTTTCGAGTGCCAAGAGCAGAGCCTCAACCTTACCCAATTCAGCCCGTCCCTCGCAGCCGATACGATCGATCACCCGCAACAACAATCGAACCTTGATCTCCTCCGAGAGGACCGCAAACGCCTCCGTTCGAAAGCCCGGATGCTGCGCGTCGTCATCCTGCAGGGCCAGATAACGCTCCGCGCCGTCGACGAGGAGTTCCAGCGCTGTATTAGCTCGCGCCAGACGCGATGCAAGCCGCGTCAGGTTATGGGCATCGCATCCTTCCTCCGCCAGCGCCGGCATCAGAGCACGCAAACGCGGACGCGTGAAATTGAGGTCGCGATTGGTCGGATCCTCCACGTAGTCGATCTTTGCCTTCTTCAGCGTCGCAATCAGCCTCGACTTCGGAACATTCAGAAACGGCCGGGCAAGGATGAACCCGTCACGCATCGTTTCACGTGCCATTGCGGAGAGGCCCGCAATGCCGCTGCCGCGTGATAATCGCATCAGAACGGTTTCCGCCTGATCATCACAGGTGTGAGCGGTGAGGATATGCAATGCGCCGTGGGCACGGGCTGTTCTCGCCAGCAGGCGGTAGCGGGCGTCTCGCGCGGCCGCCGGTAATCCGGATTCCGGTTTGGCGCCGCTCCAGCGCACGATGCGGTGGGTCACGCCGAGCGAGGTTGCGAGCAGCTTGACGTGTCGCGCCTCGCGCGCGGAGCCACGCCGCAGGCCATGATCGATGGTGACAGCAATGAGGTCGGGACCGCCTGTCACGGCGCGCCGCCAACGTGCCGCGAGCCACATCAGCGCCATGGAATCGGGGCCGCCGGATACGGCGAGGACGAGTACGCGGGCCGCTTTCCAGTCCGCGAACAGCGTTTTCGCTTCCGTTGCCGAAATCGGCAAAGCGGGGCCCGTTTTCGGTGGCTTCATCGCTTGTGCGGTCGATCTAGTCCGAACCACCGATGCCCATCCCAAATGTCAGGCGGTTGCCGTCCAGATCGTCGATATCGAAATCACGCATGCCGTAGGGACGATCGCCCGGCGGATGCACTATGGTCGCCCCGCGCGACTTCAGCTCATCGTGCAGCGCGTCGACCTCGGTCACAAACACGTTGACGGCGCCTTGGCCGGATTCGCGTGGCGTCTTGTTCTCGGCCTGGAAATGAATCGTGACGTCGCCCCGCTCGACGCCGCCGTAGAAAACCGGATCACCGTAGGTGAAGCCGACCTTGAAGCCGAGGACGTCGCGATAATGAGCAACGGCTTTGGGGACGTCCTGGACCACGAACAGGGTCGCGGCCGAACAAAATTGCGGGGCATGAGGGCTCATCGGACACGCTCCTTACAGTCGGAGACCCGCCCGAATTTACGCGATCCGGCGCATGTTCTCTAGAGCGCGATCCGCAAAAGTGGTTTCCGGTTTTGCGTCCGATCGCACTCGAATATTGAGAATACGCATGATCTTTCGCCAAACCGCTCACACTGTGGCGGATCATGCGCTAGCATTTTACCCGCCTCTGCTCACGGTCCACGGCCTGTTTCACTCCGGCGGAGGCGCGGGGATATTTGCGCGTGACCTCACCAAGCGCGGCGCAGGCGGCCTCTTTTTCTTTCAGCGCGGCCAGCGATTGTCCGAGCCGAAGCAACGCATCGGCCGCCTTTGCCGAACTGTCGTACTTTGTGGTCACGCCCAGGAAAGACTCAGCAGCCTCGCGATATTTCTGACGCTGAAACAGGCTTTCTCCGAGCCAGTACTGCGCGTCACCCGTCAGAGCATCGGAAGGGTATTTCTGGGTGAAATTGCGCATGGTTTCCTCGGCAAGCGCATAGTCCTTGCGCTGCATGTAGCCAATGCCAAGATCGAATTCGTCCCGCGGCGTCGCCGATGGCGGCAGTGTTGTCAGGCCCCCCGAATTGAGCGGGGCGTTGCCGGTCGTCGGATAGTTCCCCGAAGAGCGTGGACCGACGTTGGCGAGATCGAGCGGAGCGCCGGCTTCGCGGCCGCCGGGCGAACCTACGGCCGTCGCCGGGACCGGCATCTGTCCGCCGCCGAGCGCGCGCGGCGCACCCGGGGCATTAGGGTTCTGACTGGGGTTGAAGGCATCACCCCGATGACCTTGCGCAGGCACGGGCACGACCTGCTCCTGCACGAGGGGTGGCTGACCTCCTCGCTGATCGTAATTCGGCTGAGGCGAACCGGCGTTTGGATTTGCCGGCGCAGTCGCCGCGACGCCAGGTGATGCCGTTCCAGGCTGCAACTGCTGCAGCTGTTGTTCGAGCATCCGATTCCGGTGCTGCAACTCTTCGTTCTGCCCGGTCAGGGTTCGCAGCTGCTGTTCCAGTTGCTGGATGCGGAGTTCGGGATCGACGTCATATTGCGCGGAGACATGTGACGAAAGCACGAGCATCGTGGCAACGGCCATTGCGCGTGCAAACCTCGAAGGTATGGATGACATTTTGGCCTGTCGACTGAATAAACGTCACATCGAAAGCGCACCCATTGAAAACTTCAGTACGCCGAAAATGTGACTTGGTCCAACAACAACAATCACTTTACGACGATCTTGCCGGTCAGTCTTCTCCTTAAATATTTTCGTGGCGTTAAGGGTGAAAACGGCGCCCTCTGGCTTGAGCTGCAGATAACAGCCGGTTTGCATCGTCAAGACAGAAGGCAGAAGCCGGCTTTTATTTCATCGATCGTCCTGGCGCAAAAAAACCGGCGCCCCAAGAGCGCCGGCTGAAAACAAAATAAGGGACGCCTCAGGAACTGGCGTTGAGCACCGTGACAGCGCGACGGTTCTGGGACCAGCAGGAAATGTCGTTGCAGACCGCGACCGGGCGCTCTTTGCCATAGGAAATAGTCCGCATCCGGCCCGGATCGATGCCGCGCGACGCAAGGAAAGAGCGAACCGTCTGCGCGCGGCGGGCGCCGAGCGCAATGTTGTACTCGCGGGTGCCTCGTTCATCCGCATGGCCTTCGACGGTGAAGGAATAGCGATTGTAGGTCTGCAGCCAATGCGCCTGTTTCTCCAGCGTCGTTATCGCCTGTGGCGACAGGCTGGTCTGGTCGCTCTCGAAGAAAACGCGATCGCCGACATTGACCACGAAATCCTGCTGGCTGCCCGGGGTCGCGGCGCCGGCCATCCCGCCGCCCCTCCCGTCCATCGGATTTTTATTAGCGCAAGCACCCATCGACAGCGCCGCCGCAACCACGGCGGCGAGCTTCAATCCCCGGAGGAATCGCTTCTGATTTAACATTCCGGAGCCTCCACGCTCGCGTTTTCCACTGTTATTCGCTCTACAGGGTGATGGTTAAGCGAACGTTCCGTCAACCTTGATGAGAGGTTGCTCGATTGCATCAAATGCCATGTTTGCGAAAGAAGCGCCCGCGATGGTTAATAAGCCGCAAATGTGGCGCGAGGGTGAACCGACAGCGATTTCACAACCGTGCGGTCCGCGGAGTCCGCCCCTGAACCCACATCATACATCACAACAATAGGTCGGATATCAGGACCTCGGGACGATCGAGGGTCGCGCGAACGAAAACGGAGAATCGGTGGGCACCAGAGTTGCGGCGCCAGCTCTGCGCTCGAATAACATTCGACGTTCGAAATAGCTCGAACGGAGATACGGATAGCGGGCAAAGACCTTTTCGCGCGAGGCCGGAAAATCGACCGCCATCAGACAGATCGGCTTGACGAGACCAGGATACCGGCGTGGAGGACTCAACGGCTGGTGATCAAATAAACGCCGGTAGAACGACCGGTGTTCGGCGCGAACGGTGGCCAGACCAAGGTCCGCATTGAAGAAACTGCAGGCGACGAAGCATAGACGGAGCGTGATGTAGGGCAATTCAGGAAATCGGCCCGCGAGCTCCGGATCCGCCACGAAGCGGGTCGGGTCGACCATAACCTTGCCCCGATCGACTTCCGGCTGGAGATAATCGTTAAACACATCCACCGAGGGACTGCGCGGATGCTCCGGCGACGAAATGCTGAGACGAATGGAACTGGCGAGCGCGCCGTCCAGATAGATGCCAAAAATCCAGGAATTCGGCATATCGTCGAAACGATCGAAGATTTTATGGTCGCGGTTGGTCTCGATCGCGCCCTCATTCAGGTAGGCACGATATCGAAGGCGGTAGATGATATCCCTATCTGCCGGCGTTTCCACCAAGCGATAATCAACCCGATCCAGAAGTTCGATACTTCGGTCTACAGGCTTGGCGACTGTTAGAGCCAAACTCATTGGGAGCACCCTCGCCGTCTGATTCCAGCAGACAATCGAAGGTTAACGATTCGTTAATAAAATGAAAAGATAACAAAACATTAATGTTAGTGTATCCTCACATTCTTTCAATGGACCACCCTCGACTCGGAGGTGGTGGCATGCCCTTAGGGAGAAATCTAAGCGATCGACCGGACGACCTTCACACTGCCATCAGACGACGTCCATGAGAGGCGTCGAGCAGCCGACGGATGCCTGCCGCCGAGACCGGTCGGCTGAACAGATAGCCTTGCGCTTCCGTCACCGTGCCATCGACGCTGACGAGATCGAGCTGCTCGTTGGTTTCAATGCCTTCGACGACGACGGCCATGCCGAGATCGGCGCTCAGCCGAGCCACACCACGCAATAGCATCAGGGGCCGGTCCGTATCGATCCCTTCCAGAAACGAGCGATCGATCTTGACCTTCTGGAGCGGGAAATTGTGCAAATAGCTAAGGCTCGAATACCCTGTGCCAAAATCGTCGAGTGAAATCCTCACGCCCGCGGAGCGCAATTGGCTCAGCGCGTCGTGGGTCCACTGCGTGTTGCGCAGTAACGACGATTCTGTAATCTCGATTTCGAGGCGGTGCGCCGGAAGACCGGAAACCTCCAAGGCATAGCGGACTTCGCTCAGGATGTCGCGCTGATGGAATTGCTCCGACGAGAAATTGACGGCGACGCTGACAACCTCCGGCCACGTCATGCATTCCATGCAGGCCTTGCGCAAAATCCAGCGGCCGAGATCGATGATGATCCCCATCTCCTCCGCCACCGGAATGATGTCCATCGGCGACACTGTACCGCGCGAGGGATGATTCCAGCGCAGGAGTGCCTCGCAGGCGGTGATCCGGCCCGACTTCAGATTGACCAGCGGCTGATAGAACAGTTCGAACTCTTCCTTGGCCAGTGCGTTGCGTAGATCGAGTTCGAGGGCGCGGCGCGATTCGACCGTTTCAGCCATCTCGTTGCGGAAGAAGCAGAAGGTTCCCCGGCCATCGGCCTTGGCACGGTAGAGCGCCATGTCGGCGTGCTTCAGAATGTTGTCGGCCGTGATGCCAGGTGATGTCATTGCGATACCGATGCTCGCGCCGATCTCGACAAGATGGCGATCAATTTCATATCGCTCGGTGAGCCGTTCGACGATGCGGCGGGATAGCGCGGCCGCCTCCTCCGCCGACTGGATGTTTTGCTGAAACACCACGAATTCGTCGCCGCCGAATCGCGCGACGAAGTCCTCCGGGCGAAGCATTCCCCGGAGTCTGTCGGCGACAATGCATAACAGGCGATCCCCGCAGGGATGACCCAGCGTATCATTGATCTGCTTGAACTGATCGAGATCGATGAACAGCAGCGCCGATAGCCTCGGCGCACTATTGGAAATCGCCAGCAGGCGTTCGATTTCGTCGCGGAAGCTGAGCCTGTTGGGCAATTCGGTAAGCGGATCGAAGCGAGCGAGATGGTTGATTCTCGCTTCCGCCTTGCGCCGCTCCGTGATGTCCTCGACCAGCACGACCGCGCCGCCGACGGCCATCGGCTGGAACGTCCACGATAACGCCCGCCCCTGCTCCATATCCACGTCGGTGGTCACGATTGCGCCGGCCTGCGAATTCTCGATCTCCGAGATAATCGTCCGCCCGTTTTCGGACGACATCGTTCCGGCGGCCACGCATGCGGCGATGACATCCGCTGCGCCGACGCTGCGATGCACGAAGTCGTCGGCGAGATGCATCATTTCACTGAAACGATAGTTCATCACGCCAAGGCGACCGTCTGCGCCGAACATGCACAGGCCATGCGGCATGTTGTTCAGCGCGGTGTCGAACTGGCCGGCGAGCGCGGCTTCGCGTTCGCGCGCGATCAAGGCGCGGAGAAAAATCTGCTGTAGTCTGGTCGTGATCCTCTCGAGACCAAGGAAATACAGCAGGGTGAGAAGCGCCATCCCAAGGTAGTAAGGACTGCCTTTCAGCGCCATCGCCCCAGCCATCGGCCCGCAGGTCAGCAGAATCTGCAGGTGGAAAATCCATGGGCGTCCGTAGGCGCGGCCGGCGCCGGCCGCCACATAGCCCGTGGTGACCGAGATGCAGATCATGTGCGCGACGGCGTCGTCGGTCATCAGAAGCGCGATGGCGCACCATGCGCCAAGCACAATTGCGTAGAGCACCGCTCCGATCTGATAGCGGGCCTCCCAGCGCGCGGCTTCGCCTACGGTCAGATCCGAACGGCGATTCTTGTATTTCGCCATGTCGAAAGTGCGGAGCATGCCAATCAGGACCAGAAGCACCGCGCATGGCCACAGCAGATGGTTGCCGGTCTTCAATGCGGTCATGACCGCCGCAATCGCAGCGCAGACCGCGCCAGCCAACATCGGCGCCGGATTCTGGAATAGCGAACCCACAAGCGCCGCATATATCGCTGGCGACATCGTATCGGTATCGCGATGGTGGTCGGCCAACTGCATCGACTGCGCGCGCATCCTTTCCGCGCGCACAGTGTTACCGGCCGCTAGTGAAGCCTTTCTGAGCGAACATCGTTAGCGAGACGTTTGAACCAGTCACCTGAAGGCCGAATTTACCCTGTAAAACAGAATGTTATAGGATCAAGGTCCAACCGACGCCGATCCGGTTTCGGCTCGGGGATCCGGCTTATGAGAGCAAGGGCGACCATGCCGGATCGGACGCAAAACCAGGCGTGGGAACTTTCAGTTCGTTGCGGCCGGAGACGTCGATCGTATAAAGCGATGGTCCAGCGTTGCCGCCGGGGTCGCGGAAGAACATCAGGACCCGCCCGTTAGGCGCGAAGGTCGGACCCTCGTTGTGAAATCCCGACGTCAGAATTCGTTCGCCGGAACCGTCCGGCTTGATAATGCCGATGGAAAACTGACCACCGCCTTGCTTCGTGAAGGCGATGTAGTCACCGCGGGGTGACCATACCGGAGTCGAGTAGGAGCCTTCCCCGAACGAGATGCGTTGGGCCCCGCCGCCGGTCGCTCCCATCACATAAATTTGCGGTTTGCCGCCGCGATCCGACTCAAAACAGATGCGGGCGCCGTCCGGCGAATACGAGGGCGACGTGTCGATCGCCGGCGTGTCCGTCAGACGTGTCGTCGACTTCGAGCGAATGTCCATCACGAACAGGTTCGAGTTTCCACCCTGCTGCAGGCTCATGATGATGCGTTGGCCATCCGGCGCGAACCGCGGCGCGAACGACATACCGGGGAAGTTGCCGACGATTTCGCGCTGGCCGGTTTCGATGTTGAACAGATAGACCCGGGGATCGCCCTGCCCGAATTCCATATAGGTGATTTCCTGGGTCGACGGCGAAAAGCGCGGGGTGATCACGAGGTCAGCTCCGCGCGTGAGGTAGCGCACGTTGGCGCCGTCCTGATCCATCAGGGCCAGCCGCTTGACGCGGTGCTGCGCTGTTCCGGACTCATCGACGAACACCACGCGGCTGTCGAAATAGCCTTTCTCGCCGGTCAAACGCTCGTAAATCTGATCCGAGATGATGTGCGCGATCCGCCGCCAATATTCCGGCGATGTAAAATATTGCTGGCCTGCAAGCTGCTGGCCGGTCGCGACATCCCACAAACGAAACTCGGCCTTGAGCCGCCCGTCGCCCTGACGCGTCATACGTCCGGTCACCAGCGCCTGTGCGTTGATGGTCTTCCAGTCGGCGAACTGCGGCGGCACGTCGATATTGGTTATCTTCTGGATATACGCGGCCTGGTCGATTGGCGCGAACAACCCGCTGCGCTTGAGATTGTTGGTGATGACCTTGGCGACGCCGGCACCGACCTCGCTATCCGACGGCGAACCGGCAATGAAATTCGGAATGGCGATCGGGAGCGGCGCGACGTTGCCCTCGGTGATCTGGACCCGCGCCTGGGGGAAGGCTTGCCGGCCGCCCAGCAACACGGCAGCCGATGCCATCCCGGAAATCATGTGTCGGCGGTTCAGACGGAACGGCATTCTCTGCAATCCATTTCTCTCGATCATCGGTCAGACTTTTCATCCGCAACGTTCGTTGCTTACGACTTTCGTTCTGTGAATACGGGCTCGAAAAACTTCCATTCGTCGAAATATGCCGCAGGCAGATTGTACGGCTGGCATTCAATGATCGCGCGCAGCGCGCTTTCCTGATAAACGCGGAAGTAGGGTGTCGACGGGTTGCTGATCGCGGTCGGCGTGGTCTCCAGTGTGCCGTCGCGTTTCAGCTTGATGCTGAACACCGCTTCGGTCATCTGAGCTTCGAGCCCGCCATAGGGCTTTTTCCAGCAGCGCTCGACCTGGGACTTGAACATCGACCCCCAGGTCGCGGAATTGTCCGCGGCCTTGCCATGAGCGAGGCCGAGCGCGGCATTCGGATTCAGCGTGTCTCCGGTGACCGAGCGGCGGGTGGGCTCGCGCTTGTCAAGCAGCGCCGCAATCTTTGATTGGTCGAACACGCGCTCAGCCTTCTTCGCCTCTGCCTGGGCTTTCGCCTCGGCTTCTGCCTTGGCCTTTGCCTCGGCTTTGGCTTTGGCTTCCGCTTTCGCTTTCGCCTCGGCTTTTGCTTTCGCCTGCGCTTCGGCCTTCGCCTTGGCCTTGGCTTGAGCCTCCGCCTTTGCCTCAGCTAAGGCTTCCGCCTCGGCCTTCGCGGCCTCTGCTTTGGCTTTCGCATCCGCCTTGGCCTTTGCGTCGGCTGCTTTGGCTGCCGCCTCGGCCTTCGCTGCTGCTGCGGCAGCCTCGGCAGCGGCCTTGTCATCTGGTTTTGGTTGTTCTTTGGGTGCCACGTCGGTCATGACCGGCGGCTTCTTGTCGTCGATCTTGCCGACAGTGTCCTCCGGCGGAGGTGTGGCCTCGGCGACCTTCTCGACCAGGGGTTTCGGTTTTTCCTTCTTGCCGGTCTTCATTCCCGCCGTGACGTGGGCAAGTTGATCGGCGGAGATGATGTCGACCGGCAAAGATTCCTCTGGCACCGATTCGAAAGCCTTCGACGAAAACGACACCAACCCCCACCCGATCACAAGGACGTGCAGGGCAACCGATGCTGCCAATGTCTTATCGACCTTGATCTTCAACCTTAAGATCCCTGCTCCACTTCGGTGACCAGCGCCAGACGCTTGAACCCGGCGCCCGACAGCCGACCCATCACTCGCGCCACCGTGCCGTAGTCGGCCTTCTTGTCGGCGCGCATGAAGATGCGCTCGTCAAGACCGCCGCGTGCATCGGTGATCGCCGTCAATTTCGGAACCAGCTCCTCCATCGTGACTTCGGTGTCGTTGATGAAAATCCGTCCCTGAGCATCAACCGACAACTGCAAGGGCGTCTTGTCCTGCTCGAGGCTTTTGGCCTGGGTCTGCGGCAAATCGAGCGGAACGCCCACGGTCAAAAGCGGTGCCGACACCATGAAGATGATGAGAAGCACCAGCATGACGTCGACCATGGGCGTGACGTTGATCTCGGCCATCGGCTGTGACCGCCGCCGTCCTCTTCGTCCACCACCGCTGGAGGAAGCCGCTGCCGGATTCATTGCCATGATGGACCGCCCGTTTCCATGCCGCTTGACCTCACGCCCGCTCGTCGATCTGACGTGAGAGGATCGCGGAAAACTCGTCGGCAAAACCCTCAAGGCGCTGGGCCTGACGATTCACTTCCGCAGTGAACTTATTGTAAAAAATAGTCGCGGGGATGGCGGCGATAAGGCCGATTGCCGTTGCAAACAGCGCCTCGGCAATGCCCGGCGCCACCACCGCGAGCGAGGTATTCTTCGATGCGGCGATCGACTGGAAGCTCGACATAATGCCCCACACGGTCCCAAACAGGCCAACGAAAGGACCGGCAGAGCCTACGGTCGCTAACACCAGCAACCGCCGTTCCAGCCGCTCGATCTCCCGCGCGATGGAAACGTTCATCACTTTCTCGATCCGCATCTGAAGCCCGGCAATCGAGCGCGCCTGACTTTCGAAAGAACGTTTCCACTCGCGCATCGCTGCAACGAAACAGGCCGCCATCGATTGTGTCGGCTTGGCCGACAACGCCCGGTACAGGTCCTCAATCGACTCCCCTGACCAGAAGGCTTGCTCGAAACGGTCCATCGCGCGCTTGGTGCGGGCGTAGAGAAAGATCTTGTCGATCGCGATCGCCCACACCCACACCGAGCAGGCTAACAGGCCCAACATGACTGCTTTCACGATCCAGTGAGCGTGAAAAAAAAGCGTAATCAGCGACACGTCGGCCGAAGCTAGGGGCAAGGCTGACTGCGCCACGTCGGCCGGATTCATGAGCAGTTTCCTCTCAACGCAAGATATCCCTTCGACGCGAGGCGCGACCTCAAGCCGCCAGTTTCGCGGCCACGAACTCACGCGGCGTAAAAGCGCCACGTAACAAGCCGGTTGAGTCACTTGGGGGGTCTGTCCAATGCCGGAGCCTGCATCCCCTGCCAACGTGTCAAAACGAGGGCTAACGGCGCGCCTTTACGGCTGTAACCAAACGCTAATCATGGTTAAGACCAGGTTACCAAAGAGGATTGAGGCTCTGAAATCCGCCTTAATATTCCAACCCTTGCTCACCGTGAGCCGTGCCCGGCGGAGAGCGGGTGGAGGTGGCCGACCGTCGATTATTCCCCAGGACGGGAGTTCCGGCTCAATGGGCGTGTGGCGATGATCCGACGCCTGAATCGAGAGAGGCTTCAGACCCGCAGATGAGAAAAAGCCCGCCTGTCGGGACAGGCGGGCTTTCCTATCGGTTGGTGGAAGCCGGGCAGCGTCAAAACCAGCGCCGGTCGCAGCGTCCGATTAGTGACTACTGGTCTTGCGGCCTATCGTTCGGCGGCGTCGGCTGGGTGCGATGCTGGGCCATGAAGGCATCGAACTCTTCCTTGTCCTTGGCGTGACGAAGCCGTTCGAGAAAGTCCTTGAACTCCTTCTGCTCGTCCTCGAGCCGCCGCAGCGTCTCCATGCGATACTCGTCGAAGGCGCGGTTACCGCTGGACGGCGCGCCAAAACCGCGGAAGCCAAAACCGCGGCGCTCCATATGGTCCCGCATCCGGTCCATCTTGTACTGCATCCGTTGCATTTTGCTCTCAAACCGGTCGTTGCTCCAGCAGCCCATTTTCCTGCTCCCTAGAGTGAAAAAGAGAATCGCGAGACCGATCGGCCACCACACCATGAAGCCCAGCACGATCAGGACAATCCGGAACGGATGCCAGGGCGCGTCCGTGAAACAGTGGGAATACGGGGGCTGACCTTGGCCCCGCGCATTGTTGGGGCCATTCCAGCGATCGTAGTCAGCGGTGTGGGCCATAGGCCTTCTCCATGAACGGCGTCATGCCACGTGAATGTAAATAACATTTACATAGGTAGCCCACTAAAGGCTTTTGTCAAGCGTGACTTTGACTGGAAATGCGGGGTTTTGGCGGTGCTACGGTTTCCCGCCGTTGTAAGGTCTCGTCACATTGAAAGCGGCAAATACTGGCGAGCAGATCGGAAAGCCTATCCATAAGAAGCTCTTGGCCGATTGCCGCGACCGCACGATAAAACCCAGTCCCGGTATACGCGCAGCTGAACGGTTGGTCAGGTCGCGGACTTTTGATCCCACGGCCCTCGCGGCGGCTTGGCCGGGGCGTTCGGGTCTTCAGGCGACCTGCGTTCGGTCGGAAAGCCGAGCCCTCGCAGATAAATCAGCACGCCGGCTTCGAGCAGATCTTCGGCGGACATCGGCAGCTTGCGTCGCGCCGCGTCGCCGCGGCCGAACAGGGAGGCTATGCCGTGCGCCAACGACCAGATATGCAGCGCCATCATCAAAGCCGGTGGTCGCGCGACGCCCGGCGGTGTCAGTGCTGCAAGCCGTTCCGCCGCGGCGCGAATGATGCTGAAGGCGCGCTCGCTCGCGGCTGACAGCATCGGATTGACATCGGTCGGCAGCCCGGATTCGAACATCGCCGAGTAATAAGCCGGTTCGTTGCGGGCGAAGGCGAGATAAGCGGGGCCGACGCGCTCGAACGCGCTGACGGTATCCGGGCGTCCGTCATCCCATGCCTTGGTCAACACCGCCTCGAACTGCTCGAAGCCGCGTTGCGCGATGCTCGCCAGCAGTTCATCGCGATCACGGAAGTGCCGGTACGGCGCCGCCGGACTGACGCCTGCGGAACGCGCCGCATCGGCGAAGGTGAAACCCGCCGCGCCTTTCTCGGCGATCAGGCCGAGTGCCGCCTCCAGCAGGGCCTCCTTCAGATTGCCGTGATGGTAGCCCCGCTCCGGGCGGCGATGGTCCTTGCGCCAACTCATGTGAAGAGTTTTTACATGAGCACGCGGGAAACACCACTCGTTTCGTCCTGCTTTCATTCGAGAAGCAGGGCGAAATCCAGCATGAAGAACCGCAACCCGTCGCGGCGAACCCCGACCTCCGGTCAAACGAGGCCGGTTCGCCGGAAGTCGGCCAATGGCTGTGGCGGCCTGATGCGGAGCCTATCGGCGCGCGACCTCTGCGCGCAACCGTTCTTCCTGCTCGCGCAGTTCCGGCGTGAACGCCTCGCCGAAATCCTCCGCGTCGAACACCTGACGCAGTTCGAGTTCATCTCCGGGTGCGAAAGGCGCGCGTTTCATCCACTGGATCGCCTCGTCTTTTGAACCGACCTCGATCAGCCAGAATCCGCAGACGAGATCACTGGTCACCGGGAATGGGCCCTCTGTCACCACAGGTGCAGCGCCTGAATATTTGATGCGCGCGCCTTTCGAGGTCGGATGCAACCCCTCGCCCGCCTGCATCACACCGGCCTTCACCATCTCTTCGTTGAACCGACCCATCGCGGTCAGCATTTCGGTGCTCGGCATCTCGCCCGCTTCGGTTTCCTTCGTCGCCTTCACAATCACCATGAAACGCATCGCGATTCTCCTTCGATCCAGTGATCCAGGCCGTTTCTTGGCGGCCCCGCAATGAAGACGGGCGGACTGCGGCCTCTCCGACATGTCCGGTAGAAATTTTTAGGCGTGTGCGCTGATCCCTCAGTCGCCCTGCGGAAACATGTGGAAATACGGCTCGGCGTCCTTCAGCACGCGGGCATAGGACGGTCGCGCCTTGAGACGTTCCAGATAGGCGGCAAGATGTGGATGGCTGTCAGCATATGGCAGCACCCTGGCGGCATAGAACAACGCCGGCGCGGCTGCGCAATCCGCCATCGAGAAATCGTCGCCGGCTGCCCAGCTGCGCGATGCCATCTCGCGCTCGGCGATGTCATAAGCCGCGCGCATCCGCGTTTTCGCATCCTCAACGCCGTGCGGGTCCTTGCTACCGGCTGGCCGTAGCCGGTCGCCGACCACCTTTTGCATATGGTTGTGAATGTGCAGATCGTAAAAGCGGTCCTTCAGCCGCACCTCGCGCTCCGCGTCGCGATCTTGCGGGATGAACCGCGTCCCGCCCGGATAATACCTGTCGATATACTCAATGATGATGCTGGATTCCGGCACCACCTCGCCGCGGGCGGCATCCTGCAACACCGGAAATTTGCCGACACCCCACAGCTTCAGCAGCACCGCGCGCTCGTCCGGATCGCCGAGATCGACCGACATAGCCGTGAACGGCGTCGCGTTCTCATGGAACGCGATTAGTGCCTTGTGGCAATAGGACGACAGCGGATGCATGTACAGCGTCAGCGGCATGATGTTCTCCCGATAAGCGAGCGCTTTGCAGCACTGCATGTGATGACGCAAGACGAAACCATCACGCGTCGTCAAGCGCACATGAGCGCGTATCGCGCGTTTTCCATCGCAACAAATTCCCGCCGCATTGCTTGATCACGCTTGCATCATTGCTTCGGCCGCGGGGACAAGATGCGGGCGCAGCAATTCCAAGGGGCGTTCCGCGTAAACATCGATTCAATTTTGGCTCGCGCGCAAGCCGTGATGAGTCATGCCCGAACCACACTGGCCAAAACCAAATGGGGGAGGACACCATGACCGATGCCACAAAGCGGACGGCTTCCGGCACGCTCGCCGATATGTTCGCGCATATCATGGCGGTAACGGCGCTGCTGGTGATCGCAGCCTGCGTCTTCTACGTGAAATAGCTCTTCGGCCGCCGTCACGGCATCGCGAACACGACTGCGCGAGAGGAAAAATAAGCGAATCTCTCGCGTGTGTCCTCGAAGGGGACATGGGAATTGATTTTCATCCTGCTCCCCCAAGTATGAGCGGTTAATTCAGCTTTCCACTGCCTTGCGCAGATTGGCGAGACCAGCCTCGAAATCAGTACCGACCATGCGATCCATGTTGATGAACACGTGCATGATCTTGCCGATGAACGGCGTCGGCCCCTGCATCGTCCATGTGACACGGGTGCCATCGCCCTGAGGCTGCAATGTGAATTCGGCGGTGTTGTGCGCCTCGAAGAGTTTCAGGAAATCGAGCTTGATGACGACATTCTGGGAAGCGGGCGCATCGAGGATTTCCATGTGGCCCGTGCCGATATTGCTGTCGCCTTCCCAGGCGTAGGTCGCACCTTTGCCGCGTTCGGCGCCGCCGTAGGTCCGCTTCATCGCGGGATCGCGGGTCTCATAAGGCGACCACCGTCCCCACTGATGGAAGTCGGCAATCAGCGGGAAGACATTCTCCGGCGACGCCTTGATGACGGCCGACCGCTCAACGCGGAACGTATCGGGCTTGGTCGAAGCCAGTATTAGAACAACGGCGAGAGCAATGACGATGATGGCAATGACGGCGGCAAGGACTTTCAACATGGCAATCCCTCAAGTCTGGATAAACAGGACAGCCCAAGGACGAACGGCGAGGCGACATCCCGACAGGGCCGGACACTTTTTTGAATCAGCCCCCAGAACCCTACTCCGCCGCCCTGGTGCGAGGCGCGCCGTCTTTCATCAGCCGATCCAGATGCATGCGGATATGCGCCGCCTCCGCCGAGGTATTGGCGAGCGCGATGGCGCGGTCGAATGCAACGCGGGCTTCCTCGTCGCGGCCGAGTTGCATCAGGTATGCGCCCTTCGCGCCGAAGAAGTGAAAATAGCCTGACAGGCGCTGCTCCAGCGGCGAGATCAGCGCGAGCGCCGCTTCCGGCCCCTTCACCTTGGAGAGAGCCACGCTGCGATTGAGCGTCACCACCGGCGACGGCTGCAATTGCTCCAGCGTCGCGTAAAGAAGATCGATCTGGCGCCAGTCGGTATCCTCCGGCTTTGGCGCGCTCGCATGAAGCGCCGCGATTGCCGCCTGCACCTGATAGGGGCCGGCGCGACGATGGCGCATCGCCTTGTCGATCAGCGCCGTGCCTTCCGTGATCATCTTTCTGTTCCACAGACTGCGGTCCTGATCCTCGAGCAGGATCACTTCGCCGTCGGAATCAAAGCGTGCGGCAGCGCGGGCATGCTGCAATAGCAACAGTGCCGTCAGCCCCATGATCTCCGGCTCGTTCTGAAACAGCCGAAGCAGCAGCCGCGCCAGGCGAATCGCCTCCTCACATAGCGGCGCCCGGACCTCGGAGGTGCCGCCGTTCGCCGAATAACCTTCGTTGAAGACGAGGTAGATCATGGCGGCAACGACGCCGAGCCGCTCGCTGCGCTCGACCGCGCCAGGCGTCTCGAACGCGACGCCGGCTTTCGCAACCGCCGCCTTGGCACGGGTGATGCGCTGCTCCATCGCAGCTTCGCTGACGAGAAATGCACGCGCGATCTGCTTCACCGTCAGACCCGAGACGATACGCAGCGCCAGCGCGATCTGCTGCGTCGCAGGCAGATCAGGATGGCAGCAGATGAACAGCAAACGCAAAATATCGTCGCGGTAGTGCGAGCCGTCGAGCCGCTCGGCGATTTCACTCTCGGCGTCGCCGAGGTCGGAGATCACATCGTCGTCCGGTAATTCCTGCTGCTTGCTCCGCCGCCGCACCTCGTCAAGCGCGGCGTTGCGCCCGACCATGATCAGCCACGCCGCCGGATCGCGCGGCGGCCCGTTTTCCGGCCAGTTCCTCAAGGCCCGCAAGCAGGCGTTCTGGTACGCCTCCTCGGCTGTGTCGAGATTGCGGAAATAGCGCAAGAGCGCGCCGAGCGCCTGGGGTCGCGCCGCCGTCAGGGCCGCATCGATCCAGGCGACGTCGGTCATGTCAGACCCCCTCCGGAATCGAACAGGCCGACGGGACGGATTTCATAGGAGCCACCCGGATTCGCCTCGCCGAGTTCCTGCGCCGCCTCCAGCGCCTCCTCAAGGTTCTTGCAGTCGATCAGGTAGAACCCGAGCAACTGCTCCTTGGTTTCTGCGAACGGACCATCGACGATCAACGGCGGGTTTTCCTTGCGCAAAGTGGTCGCCGCGGTGGTCGGCAGCAGCCGTGCCACCGGTCCAAGCCGGCCCTGCTTCTTCAACTTGTCCTGCACGACCGCGAGCTTTTGCATGACGGCAGCGTCCTGCTCCTTGCTCCAGGAACAGACGACATCCTCGTTATGGTAGCAAAGTAGGGCATAGAGCATGCGCAATGGTCCTTCTTCCTCTCAGGACGAACCAGTATGCCGATAGCCGACACATGACCCAACAAAATTTCCGGGGGGATTTTTTGGGCGACAGCACGCGCAAGGTCCAAACGCCCTTGGATAGCCGACGCGACCATTGAGTTATGGAAACGCGCCTTTTGACTTCCCGGCCCCCAACCAGGATAACGGGTTCGGGTTTGAGAAAAAGAAGCTAACCGTTCGCCGCCGCCTCGATATCGGCAATGACGATCTTCTTCATCTTCAACATCGCCTTCATGGCACGACCGGCTTTGGCTCGATCCGGATCCTGCAACAGGCGCGGCATCATATCGGGTACCACCTGCCACGACACGCCAAACCTGTCCTTGAGCCACCCACACTTAAGGGGCCCGCCGCCATCGGCGGTGAGCTTGTTCCAGTAGTAGTCAACCTCGTCCTGCGACTTACAGTCGATGCTGAACGAGACAGCTTCACTGAACTGGAAATGCGGGCCGCCGTTCAACGCGATGAACCGCCTTCCCTCGAGATCAAAGGCGACGGTCAGCACCGTTCCGGGCGGCTTAGAGCCGCCTTCGCCATAATAGGTCGTTTCGACGATCTTCGAATTGCTGAACACGGTGGTGTAAAATTTCACTGCTTCCTCGGCCTGCGTATCGAACCAAAGGAACGGGGTGATGTTGGGCATCGTGGGCTCCATGATTGCGCGCCCCGGTTGATGCGAGGCAACCCGCCAGCAACCGTCGGGTTCCGCAAGGACGTGGCCCAAGGACGAACGGCCCCGCCGCGATCGACATCACTAAGGGATTTTTATATCAGACATTTTTCCGCCTGGATTCGGCGACGTCCCGCCATTGTCGGCCATGCAAATCATCGTGACCGTCGGGGCATGGTGGTCCGGAATATCGGCGTGAGGCGCGCTCAAATCTTAAGAGGGATCTTCGTGTGATCCCCGGTGATCAGACCTGATCGGCCTTCATCGCGACACGAAGCGCCTTGGGTATCGGCTTCGCCCGCCCTTCGGATATGAACGCCACCTTCACCCTCGCGTCCAGCAGCAGCACGTCGCCACACCGCACCTCCTGATGCAAGGTGATCGAGGCGCCCCGGACTTCCAGTGGCCGCGTCACGATGTCGAGTACGTCGTCCATCCGCGCGGGCTTCAGAAACTCGAGCTGCATCGCGCGCACCACGAAGGCAAAACTGGGCGCCTCGCTTTCGGCCTCCGCGAACAGCGCGCGCTGGTCGGCGCCGAGCAGCCGCAGATAGTTGCTACGTCCACGCTCCATGAAGCGCAGATAATTAGCGTGATAGACGAGGCCGGTAAAATCCGTGTCCTCATAATAGACGCGGACTTGCATGTGATGCCTGCCGTCGCGAATCTCGCCGTCGAGATGGCGGGTCTGCGGCGACGCATTCATTGATCTTCGTCCTGCCCGAACAATCCGAACTGCGCGGGATCGCGCGAGGGCTCAGTCAGGCCGAGATGACGGAACGCGTGTGACGTGAGCAGCCGTCCGCGCGGCGTGCGCTGCAGGTAGCCGCACTGGATCAAAAACGGCTCGATGATGTCCTCGATGGCGTCGCGCGGCTCCGACAGCGCCGCCGCCATGGTCTCTACCCCCACAGGTCCGCCACCATAGTTCAGCGCAATGGTCGTGAGGTAGCGGCGGTCCATCGCATCGAGACCGGCCGCATCGACTTCGAGCGCGCCGAGCGCGTGGTCGGCGATTTTCCGGTCGATCGACGCCGCATCGGCGGCGGACGCGAAATCGCGCACCCGGCGCAGCAGGCGGCCGGCGATGCGCGGGGTGCCGCGGGCGCGGCGGGCGATCTCGTTGGCGCCGTCCGCCGTCATGCCGACATTGAGAACACGGGCGCCACGGCTGACGATCCTCTCCAGCTCATCGACGGTGTAAAAATTCAATCGCACCGGAATCCCGAAGCGGTCGCGCAGCGGATTGGTCAAAAGCCCCGCGCGCGTGGTGGCGCCGACCAGGGTGAACTTCGCAAGCTCGATCTTGACCGAGCGGGCCGCCGGCCCCTCGCCGATGATGAGATCGAGTTGAAAATCCTCCATCGCCGGATAGAGCACCTCCTCCACCGCCGGCGAGAGGCGATGAATTTCATCAATGAACAACACGTCGCGCTCTTCGAGGTTAGTCAGAAGCGCTGCGAGATCGCCGGCCTTGGCGATCACGGGACCGGAGGTGGCGCGAAAGCCGACGCCGAGTTCGCGCGCGACGATTTGCGCCAGCGTGGTCTTGCCAAGGCCCGGAGGGCCGACGAACAGCACGTGGTCGAGCGCCTCTTTTCGTTTACGGGCAGCATCGATGAAGATCTGCAGGTTAGCGCGGGCCTGCGCCTGGCCGACGAACTCGGCCAGCTTCTGCGGCCGCAGCGCGGTGTCGCCGACATCGTCGGCGCGGCGCTCGGGCGTGACGATGCGGGATGGCGTGGTCACTTCGACAGCTCCTTCAAGCCGAGCCGGATCAGTTGCGCGGTCTCCGCATTTTCGCCAGCGCCGCGCGAGGCGGCCGCGATCGCTGCGGTCGCCTGCGGTTGACCGTAACCGAGATTAACCAGTGCGGAGATCGCATCTCGCACCGGGCGCGGCGCATGCTGGTCATCGACGGCGCCTGCGAGATGCACCACCGCCGGATCGACATTGGCGAAGGACGGCGCCTTGTCCTTCAGTTCGGTGACGATGCGTTCGGCCACCTTCGGTCCGACCCCCGGCGTGCGCGCCACCGCAGCCTTGTCGCGGAGCGCAATGGCGTTAGCCAGATCGGCCGGCGACAGCGTGCCCAGCACCGCGAGTGCCACCCTCGCACCGACGCCCTGCACCGTCTGCAACAGACGGAACCACTCGCGCTCGTGGTCGGTGCGGAAACCGAACAGCTTGATCTGGTCCTCGCGCACATACGTCTCGATCGACAGCACCGCCGCCTCGCCCGGCGACGGCAGCGTCTGCAGCGTGCGCGAGGCGCAATGCACCTGATAGCCGACGCCGCCGACATCGAGGATCACGTAGTCCTCGCCGTAGGAGTCGATGATGCCTTTCAGTTTACCGATCATGCGCCCGCCACCTTCATCCGCAGCGCCGCAGCGCCCCGGTGATGCGCGTGGGTAATGGCAATAGCGAGCGCGTCGGCGGCGTCCGCGCTCTTCGGATCGGCTTTCGGCAGCAGGATTTTCAGCATCGCCTGGATCTGGGTCTTGTCGGCGTGTCCCGCGCCAACCACGGTCTTCTTTACTTGGTTGGGCGCGTATTCCGCCACCGCGATGCCGAACATCGCCGGCGCCAGCATCGCAACGCCGCGCGCCTGTCCGAGCTTCAGCGTCGCCACGCCATCCTTGTTGACGAAGGTCTGCTCGATCGCAGCCTCGGCGGGACGGAATCGGTCAAGCACCGCGCCGAGCCCGGCATGGATCGCCAGCAGCCGGCTCGCCAGCGCCATATGTTCGCGCGTCTCGACCGAGCCGCAGCCGACGAAGATCAGCCGGTTGCCCTCGATGTCGAGCACGCCCCAGCCGGTGCGGCGCAGGCCCGGATCAATGCCCAGAATGCGAATCGGTGCGGAGGTCATGGCCCATGTTAGCGCAAAGCATCCCGCTGCGTCCCCCAAGCGGGCTCCGGCTCTATTCGTTTCAACGCAATCGCACGGCCAGGACAGTCTCCCGAGGCGGGGCCATGATAAGCAACGTTGCGGCGAATCCTGGTTTGTCGAACCTTGCCCGTTCCGGTAACGACAAAACCGTATCCGCCATCCGACCGATCGATCCATGTTCGGCTGAACATGGTCCGCTCGGAGACGGGATGGCCACGTCATAAGCGACGGCAGATCCGTCTCCGAGACAGGACCGAAGAGGAATCTCAAGCGTCATGCGGACAGCAGTTGCCGTTTTCTTCATGATGACGATCGTCAGCACCGCTGTTTCGGCCGATTCGCCAACCGCCGCGCAAAGCCGGTTCACGTCCATTGCCAACAAGGACTGCACTTTCGCTCCGATCGGCGACGAGCCGGGCGACGAGGAAGACCAACTCAAGACATGTCCTGGCGTCGGTGGCGCGCAGGTGCTGGTCAACGCCCTGGGAACTCGTCTGCGGATAGGCTTCCGCTGGCCGAAGGGAGCTCACCCGCAAAAGATCATCTGGGCGGTGGAAGCATGGTCCGCCGGATCAGCCGTCGACTGGCGCGGGTCTGGCAAGGGCAAGGAGTTCGAGCCTTATGCCGCGATCGTCAGGATGAAACTCCAGAAACAGGATTTGCCGGTTTCGGGCGACCAGGTACTCGCCGTGATCCGGGTCGCACAGGATACCGCCTGCGTCATGGGCGCTGTTGACACCGGAGCGAACCCGAATGCCAATGAAGCTGCGCATGCACTCGCCGATGCAGCGGCATCGTTCGCATGTGGCAAGGACAAGCCAACGATCGGCGGAATGAGAACCAAGGCCGCAGAAGAGATTGTGCAAGGCATCGCCGAATGATGAACCGGCAGATCAAGCCAACAGGCCGGCAAGCGTAAGCCGCCGGTGCTGGAGCACGGACGGAAAGAGTATTCGCCAAGAGAATTGAGGCGGCCAGTCAGGTCGCGCGTCGAGCTAACCCTTCAACCGCATTCTGCCGGGGTTTTCACCACGATGAGCATACTGTTCAGAATCGTCCTTGCGTCCGTCCTCACGAGCCCTGCGCTTGCACTCGCGCAAACGCCGAAAAAACCCGCCGCGTCTCCTGCCTTGGAGGCGGAATTCAATGCCTTTATCGTCAAGTTCCGAGCGGCTTTGAAAGCGAACGATCCGGCTGCCGTCGCCAGCATGACCAAGCTGCCTTTCATGGGTGACAAGGCGTACGCGGATGCCGCACAGTTTCGGGCGAAGGCTTATCCGGAACTGTTCCCCGCGAAAGATCGTGCGTGCATCCAGCGGAAGAAAGCGGAATACGGTCGAGATGGCGAGAACAACGACAACTACTTTGTCATCTGCGGCGAGAGCATTTTTACCTTCACCAGGACGCCAGCCGGATTCCTTCTGACGGAGGTTGGCGTAAATGATTAGGCATGCGCCATGGCGTTTTCGAGCAAAGTGGAGCGGAAATGCTCTACAGCAGCGTCCCGCTCAGGATCAGCACCGCCACGCTGAAGTAGATCATCAGCCCGGTGACGTCGACCAACGTCGCCACCAGCGGCGCCGAAGCGCTCGCGGGATCGAAGCCGGCGCGTTGCAGCATAAACGGAAGCATCGATCCGGACACCGAGCCGAAAACAACAACGCCGATCAGCGCAGCCGCGACGGTCAGCCCGATCAGCATCCAGTGCTCGCCATAGTCGTAAATGCCGAGCTTCTGCCAGGCCACCACGCGGACCAGTCCGATGACGCCCAGCATGGCGCCGAGGATCAATCCCGTCGGCAGTTCGCGCAGGGCCACGCGCCACCAGTCGCCGAGCTTGACCTCGCGCAGCGCCAGCGCGCGGATCAGGAGCGAGGTCGCCTGCGAGCCGGAGTTGCCGCCCGAACTCATGATCAGCGGGATGAACAGCGTCAGCACGATGGCCTTTTCCAGCTCGCCCTCGAAGTGCTGCATGGCGCTCGCGGTCAATAGCTCGCCGATAAACAGCACGCACAGCCAACCGCCGCGCTTGCGGATCATACCCGGCAGCCCAACCTGCAGATACGGTTCGTCAGTCGCCGCCATGCCGCCGAATTTCTGGGCGTCCTCGGTGTTTTCTTCGATGATGGCGTCGATGATGTCGTCGACCGTGACGATGCCGAGGACATGCCCGGCCTTGTCCACGACAGGCACCGCCAGCATGTCGTGCCGCGAGATCAGCCGCGCGACCTCTTCGCGATCCGTTAGCGGGGAGGTGGTGATCGGGGCGCGCGCCAGATCGGCGATCTGGGCCGAAGGCTCACCGGCGATCAGCCGCCGCAACGACACCGCGCCCACCAGCCTTCGCGTGAAGGCGTCCAGTACATAGATCGCATAGACCGTCTCGCGGGTCCGTTCGACCTGGCGGATATGCTGTAGGGTCTGCTCCACTGTCCAGGTCGCGGTGACGCTGACGAATTCGGTTGTCATCATCGCGCCCGCGGTGTTTTCCGGGTAAGTGAGCAGATTCTCGATAGTGGCCCGCGTGTTTCGGTCGAGCCCCTGCATCAGTTCGCTGCGCGCCGGCTCATCGAGCTGCTGGACGATATCGGCGGCGACGTCCGCCGACATTTCAGTCAATAAGATGATGGCGGTGCGCCGGGGCAGCGAGGCGATGACCTCCGCGCCGTGATATAGTTCCGGCTTGTCGAGAATCTCGACCGAAGTATCGACCGGCAGAAGCACCAGCACCGCCGCGGCGTCCTGCGGTTCGAGCTGGTTGAGAATTTCGACGTTATCGGCGACATGGCCGCCGCTCAGGCGCGAGGCCAGCGCGTACACATCGAGGTCGCCGTCCGTTGTGGCGGTGTGGATATCCGTCATAGCTCACCTTCGTGGTCTGCCGGCAACGGCAGGCCTGGCGAGCCCATCAAGCTCTCAGACCGGCGCCGCTGTCGGCGAGGTACCTGGCAAAGTACCTGGACTGTCGCTTGGCATAATGTCGTGGTTTCCAGTGATGGGCGTGCGACCGAGGCCGCAAGCATCCCGCTTGGCTGACATGATCCTTCAGCCGGACGGCGTCAAGAAAAAAGCGCGATCACTCAGGTTCGGAAATTTGATGTGACCCTGCGCGACGGCAAGGCGCGCGCCTCAAGAAGCCGCCGTCGCAAGCATGTCCAGAATATCCTCCGGGAAGACCTGTTCGGTAGGCCTCGCGAGTTCGGCGCGCGACCACCAGCGATATTCCGCCATCACCTCGCGTTCAAGCTCGGTCCACGCCCCGCTGGACACGGCATGATAGCCGGTTCTCACCAGAAAGAACCGCTCGTCGGCCATTACACGCTCGCCGCCGATGAGTTCGAGAACGAATTGGCGCTGCGCGATTTCCGATCCGACGCTGGCGACACACAGGCCGGTCTCCTCCCATAACTCCCTGATCGCTGCCTGTTCGAAGGTTTCGCCATCGTCGACAGCGCCCCCCGGGGGCGCCCAAAAGCTTCTGTCCGCCGACGCGCTGTCCTTATGGGCGAAACGAAACAGCAGCAAGCGCTCGTCGGGGCCGAGCAACAGCAGCCGCGCCGCGGGGCGCAGACGCAGGGAGCCATGCGAGACCGCGCTCACCCCCCCAGCTTCGCCATCAGAGCGTCCGACACCTCAAAGTTGGCATAGACGTTCTGCACGTCGTCGTGCTCGTTCAGGAGGTCGATCAGCTTGAGCAATTTCTCACCGGTGTCGTCATCGACGGCAACGGTGTTCTGCGGCTTCCAGATCAAGGCGACCTTGCGCGCCTCGCCGAACCTGGCTTCCAGCGCCTTGGCGGCCTCGCGGAAGGTGTCCTGCGAGGCATAGATTTCGTGGCCGCCCTCGCCCGACACCACGTCGTCGGCGCCGGCTTCAATGGCAGCTTCCAGCATGTCGTCGGCCGAGGCCTTGCCCGCGTCGTATTCAATAACGCCAAGCCGGTCGAACATAAACGACACCGAGCCGGTTTCACCGAGATTGCCGCCGGCCTTCGTGAAATACGAACGGATGTCGGAGGCGGCGCGGTTGCGATTGTCTGTCAGCACTTCCATGATAACCGCCACGCCGCCGGGGCCGTAGCCTTCGTAACGCAGTTCGTCATAGCTCTCGGCATCGTTGCCGCTGGCCTTCTTGATGGCGCGCTCGATGTTGTCCTTGGGCATATTTTCTGCCCGCGCCGCGATCATGGCAGCGCGCAGCCGTGCATTCATCGCCGGATCGGGCGCCCCCAGTTTGGCCGCCACCGTGATTTCGCGCGCGAGCTTGCTGAACAGTTTCGACTTTTGGGCATCCTGCCTGCCCTTTCGGTGCATGATGTTCTTGAATTGGGAATGTCCGGCCATCGGCAGGGTCTCTCTCAAATCCGGGGCAGGCCCGGCGGCGGCACCGGGCGGCCTCTGCAAAGGTGGAAGCGGCGCGGCGTTATAAGACGGGTTCGCGCCGAATCAAAGACCCGCTCGGCAATGTGCGGTGCGGCCATGTCATCGAATCAGAATCCTTCAGCGGATCACGTCCAGAACGACGGCTCTGCCTGCTCGAGCCGTCCGCCGAGCCGCACCGGCGCGATTCTGAGCGCGAGCCCCGTCGCGTCGTCGGTCTCGACCGCGACGCCGCTCAAGGTGGCGACGCCGCCCGCCGGCTCGAACCGGGCGCTCGAAATGCCGGTGGTGAAGCGGCGCAGCGGCTCCTCCCTCTGCATCCCGATCACGGAGTCATAATCGCCGGTCATGCCGGCATCGCTCATATAGGCGGTGCCGCCGGAAAGGATGCGATGATCCGCCGTTGGCACATGGGTATGCGTTCCCACCACGAGGCTGACACGGCCGTCGCAGAAGAAACCCATGCTTTGCTTTTCGCTGGTCGCTTCGCCGTGGAAATCCACGACGATCGCGTCCACCGCCTCGCGCAGCGGACAGGCATCTAACTCACGATCGATAGCACGGAAGGGATCGTTGAACGGCTCCATGAAGATGCGCGCCATGGCATTGATGACAAGCGCGCGGCGGCCATCCTTGGTGTCGATCAGCATTGCGCCGCGTCCTGGCGTATGACGCGGGAAATTCAGCGGACGAATGAGCCGCGGCGCCCGCTCGATGAATACCAGCGCCTCTTTCTGATTCCATGCGTGATTGCCGAGGGTGACAGCGTCGGCACCGGCGTCGAGAAATTCCTGGTAGATCGTCTCCGTGATACCGAAACCGCCGGCCGCATTCTCGCCGTTGACGACGACAAGATCGAGCTTCCATGCGGCAATGATCACCGGCAGGTGTTCGTTGACCGCGGTGCGCCCGGTCTTGCCGACGACGTCGCCGATAAAAAGAATCCGCAACCTTATAAACTCCGGAAATCGAACAGATCGGTTTCGGTTAGCACATAATCGAGCCGGACGTCGTGGGGCAGTGCCGGCACCTGCGGTATCTCCTGCACCGTAAAAGCAAGACCGATCGCGACAAGGGTCTTATGTCGCCGCAGAGCCTCAAGCGTGCGGTCGTAATAGCCGGCGCCATAGCCGATACGATGGCCGGCGCGGTCGAACGCGACGAGCGGAACCAGCACGATATCCGGGACGACCTCGGCCGCAGTGGCGGACGGCTCGGAAATCCCGAACGCGCCGGGCACCAGCGCCGCGCCTTGCTTCCACGCGCGGAACGCCAGCGCGGCGTCAGGCCGTGAGATTGCCGGCATCGCAAGCGCCGCGCCCTGCCTGGCGAGGCTCTGCATCAGCGGCACGGGATCAATCTCGCTGCGGATCGGCGCGTAGCCGGCGACGACTGTTGATGACGTTATATCGAGGGGCGGCATCCGTGCCGCCATCGCGACCGCCGCACCGGCGCGCTGCTGTGGATCCAACGCATCGCGACGAGCCAGTGCGGCGGCGCGCAATTCGTTCTTGGGTGGAGCGTCAGAGGAAATCGACATGCAGAATGTTTATAGCGTTTTTTAGCAAAGGGGCCCGGTTCGTTCGACGAAAGCGTCAAGACAAAAATCACGGAGCCTAGCTTCTGGTCCCGTCAGAAGCAGAGCCGCTAACAGTTCAAAGCGAGCGACATGAAACTAGAAACCCGGCAATGCGGACAAATTTACAAAGTCTGCGACTGCTATGGCGGGCATAACAATCGAATAGCGCAAAGGGAAGCGCGAAGCCGCAATCGCCGTTGGAGCGCTCGATCCCGGAGTTCCCTACGAAAGTAGGTGGGCACCATATGTCCGGGTCCACGGACCCGGCCAGGGACAGTTCCCTTAAGGATCGATAAGGCCCCGGGGATGTATGGCTCCTGACGCGCGACGCAGCCTCGCATTGCGGAATGTATCTACGATGAGCAGCGAGCGCCAGTGCGACACGCTATCAGGCACGAACTTTCATGGTTGCTGTAAAAGATCTAGAAACGCGCACACCTCGACCAGATCAGTGTTGAAGCGAGATACTTCCAATATCGCAAACCGATCCAGATTCAGGATAACTCAGGCTCTGCCCACTGCATATGTGCGTGCGCGTTCCATTGGGCAGGCATCTCATAATTGCGATCAATCAAAGCCTGTCATTCGAATACTTACCCGATGGCGATGCCGCCGCCGACGGTGCGGTTTAACATCTGCGTGGTCTTCTCGATGCGGTGGGCCGCCATGTTCAGCGCGGCGACAACCGCTGTCTGCGTAGCGCGTGCGCGCTCGGCGGCCGCAGCGCGCACATCGCGCAATGCCTTGAGCTCTTCCTCCAGCGCCCGGATGCGCTGTTGCGCATCCAGCAGTTCGTCGGAGGTTACCAGCGCTGCCATGACCTCGAGCCGCTGGTCGCCGATCTCGCCGAACTTGCCGCGCAATTGGCCGATACGGCTTTCCAGATCGCCTGCAAGCTTCAGCAACCGGTCTTCCTGGCCATCCTCGCAGGCCATCCGGTACTGGCGGCTATTGATCGTCACGTTGACGTGGCTCATGGCTTCTCTCCCGCCGCCTCGAGCACGGACTTGATAGTGCCGATCGCCGCGTCGAGCTTTTCGGCGATCTCGCGATTGGTGCGCTCGAGCTTGCGGGTGCGCACCAGCGATCCGTCGAGCTCATCCGCAAGGCGCGAACGATCCGCACCCAAAGCCTGAATACGGCTCGCTAGCTCGTCCTCATTGCGGTCGGCATCGCGCCGTCGCTCCACCGCTCTCTCCAGCGCATCAAGCGCGGCCGTCAGTCGCCGGGTTGCAGCGTCGATATCGGTTCCGCCACTATTGGCCGGTTCAGCACTGCCGGAACGATTGGCCGGTTGGTCGTTCATGTTCGTCCTGCGCGCCTTTGGGCCAACTGCCGGCCAGACTACAAAGGTGCGGCTCGGCAAGCCCTTAGGGACCGAAATTTACGTGGCGGACGAGGCCAACGCAACGCCGCTGCAAAACTATGCACCGCAAAACATTCTCGCCCTAAGGAGGGCCTCCCGCCCCTTGGACTCCGCCGACGCAGGTGCTATGCCCCCGGCAAGCTAGTTTTTACCCCCTTGGACACCATCGGATTCCCATGCAAACCGTCAGCCCTCCTCCCTATCAGGATCGGATATCTCCCATGCCGACCGTCGATTCCTCCCGTATGGCAAATGCAATCCGCGCGCTCGCGATGGATGGTGTAGAAAAAGCAAAATCGGGCCATCCCGGCCTGCCGATGGGCATGGCCGACGTCGCCACGGTGCTGTTCACCAAGTTCCTGAAATACGACGCCGCCGATCCGCACTGGCCGGACCGCGACCGCTTCATCCTCTCCGCCGGCCACGGTTCGATGCTGCTTTATGCGTTGTTGTACCTGACGGGCAACAAGGACATGACGCTCGATCAGCTCAAGAATTTCCGGCAGCTCAACTCCAAGACGCCGGGCCATCCCGAGAACTTCATCACCGACGGCGTCGAAACCACCACCGGCCCGCTCGGCCAGGGCGTCGCCACCTCGGTCGGCTTTGCGCTGGCGGAGCGCCTGCTGGCCGCGGAGTTCAGCAGTGAAGTGGTCGACCACTACACCTATGTGCTGTGCTCCGACGGCGATCTGATGGAAGGCATCAGCCATGAGGCGATCGCGCTGGCTGGTCACCTCAAGCTCAACAAGCTGATCTTCCTTTACGATGATAACGGCATCACCATTGACGGCCCGATCTCGCTGGCCGACGACGTCGATCAGGTGGCGCGTTTCAAGGCGTGCGGCTGGGACGCAAAACGGATCGACGGCCACGATCAGAAGGCGATCGCCGCCGCAATCCGCCGGGCGCAAAAATCCGACAAACCGTCGCTGATCGCCTGCAAGACCATTATCGGTTTCGGCGCCCCCACCAGGGCCGGCACGTCCAAGGCGCACGGCGAAGCGCTCGGCGCGGAAGAACTCGCAGGCGCGAAGAAAGCCCTCGGCTGGGATTACGGCCCCTTCGAAATTCCCGACGATGTCCTCAAGGTCTGGCGAAGCGCTGGACGCAAGGGCAAGCGGCACAACAAGGAGTGGCGCGCGCGATTCGCAGCCCGGCCAGAGGCGGAGCGAGACGAATTCAAGCGCCGCGTCATTGACCGCAAGCCGTCTCAAAACCTCGCCGAGGTGATCCGCAAGCTCAAGGACAAACTGGTCGCCGAGCCGCCGACGGTCGCCACCCGCAAAGCCAGCGAATTGGCGCTCGAGGTGCTGGTTCCGGCGGTGCCGGAACTGCTGCTCGGCTCCGCCGACCTCACGCCGTCCAACAACACCCGCACCAAGGGTCTAAAAGAAGTGCAGCCTGGCCACTACGATGGCCGCTACATCCACTACGGCATCCGCGAACTCGGCATGGCCGCGGCCATGAATGGCATCGCCCTGCATGGCGGATATGCCCCGGCCGGCGGCACCTTCATGTGCTTCGCCGACTATGCCCGCCCGGCGATGCGCATTTCGGCGCTGGCGCATATTCCCACGATCTACATCATGACGCACGACTCGATCGGACTTGGCGAGGATGGCCCGACCCATCAGCCGGTCGAGCATCTGGCAAGCTTGCGCGCGATGCCAAACATGCGCGTGTTCCGCCCCGCCGATGCGGTCGAGACCGCCGAGTGTTGGCAGCTCGCTCTGGAGCGGCCAAAGGGACCGACGGTTCTGGCGCTGTCCCGCCAGAACCTCACGCCGGTGCGTAAGACCGCGCATGCGGACAATCGCTGCGCGCACGGTGCCTATGAGCTGGTCGCGGCCAATGGCGAGGCGAAGGTGTCGATTTTCGCGACCGGATCCGAAGTTGAGATCGCCGTCGCCGCACAACAGCAACTGTCCCAGCGCGGCATCGCGTCGCGGGTGGTTTCGGTACCCTCGCTCGAGCTATTGCTCGAGCAGCCCGAGGATCGCCGGCAGGCGATTATTGGCAAGGCGCCTGTCAAGATCGCCGTGGAAGCGGCTGTGCGCTTCGGGTGGGATGCTGTGATCGGGGCGGACGGACTTTTCGTCGGCATGCACAGTTTCGGTCACAGCGCTCCTGCCAAGGACCTCTACAAGCATTTCGGCATTACCGCCGAAGCCGTGGTCAAAGCGGTGGAGACGCGCCTTGGTTGAGGTTGAGATTGCCTCAATATCAAAAAGGCGCTAGCTAAAAACCGTGGAATGGATTTGGCCATTCGCTGCTCGGCCAATCATGGGCCCTGGATGCGAATGGAGAATCCAAAATTCCGCTGGCAACTTACATTTGCTGGCGGTCTCTGTGATTTCAACATTCGGGAAGATGCTCGCTGAAATGGGCATTCGAATGTTAAAATCGGACCGCTAGACATTACCAATGGTCACGGCCTGGCAGAACCGGGCGAAAAGGCGTTGACGCTGCGCGCGCAAAATGTGGTTGCGCGCAGGGAACGTCACCCATTTGAAGGAGAATGAAGATATGGCAGTCCGGGTCGCAATCAACGGGTTTGGCCGCATTGGCCGCAATGTTTTGCGCGCCGTTTACGAGGCCGGCCGCGACGAAATCGAGATCGTCGCCATCAACGATCTCGGCCCGGTGGAAACCAACGCGCACCTGTTGCGCTTCGACTCGGTGCACGGCCGCTTCCCTTTCGAGGTGAAGGTCGAAGGCGACAGCATCGTGATCGGCAAGAAAAAGATCAAGGTGATCGCCGAGCGTGATCCATCGAAACTGCCCTGGAAGGAACTCGGCATCGACATCGCGATGGAGTGCACAGGCCTCTTCACCGCGAAAGAAAAAGCCTCCGCACATCTCACCGCCGGCGCCAAGCGCGTGCTGGTATCGGCTCCGGCCGAAGGCGCCGACATGACCGTGGTCTACGGCGTCAACCACGACAAGCTGACGAAGGACCATCTGGTCGTTTCGAACGGTTCCTGCACCACCAACTGTCTCGCTCCGGTGGCGAAGGTCCTCAACGATCTGGTCGGCATCGAAACCGGGTTCATGACCACGATCCACGCCTATACCGGCGACCAGCCGACGCTCGACACCATGCACAAGGATCTCTATCGCGGCCGCGCCGCGGCTCTCTCGATGGTCCCGACCTCGACCGGCGCCGCGAGGGCGATCGGCCTGGTGTTGCCCGAGTTGAAGGGCAAGCTTGACGGCGTCGCGATCCGCGTACCGACGCCGAACGTCTCGGTGGTCGATCTCAAGGTGATCGCCAAGAAGGAGACCACCACCAACGAAATCAACGAGGCGATGAAGCGGGCTGCATCACAGGAGCTGAAGGGCATCCTCGGCACCACGGACCAGCCCAATGTCTCGAGCGACTTCAACCACGATTCGCACTCCTCGACGCTCCACATCGACCAGACCAAAGTGCAGAACGGCACGCTGGTGCGCGTGTTGTCGTGGTACGATAATGAATGGGGCTTCTCCAACCGCATGACTGACACCGCCGTAGCAATGGCGAAGCTGATCTGAGACCACGTGTCCGGGCGCATCGCGGCGCACGCGCCGCGATGCGGAACCGGCGCCATTCATACCGCAACTTTTCCTGCGTGGCGGTCCCGGTTTGCGGCGCACCGTTGACGCGGCACCATGTTCGGGACATCCAGACCATGACAAAATCCTTCCGCACCCTCGATGACGTTGACGTTAGAGGAAAGCGCGTCCTGCTGCGCGTCGACCTCAACGTCCCCATGGAGCAGGGGCGCGTTACCGACGCCACGCGGTTGGAACGGGTGGCGCCGACGATCACGGAAATAGCGGACAAGGGTGGCAAAGCGATCCTGCTGGCGCATTTCGGCCGGCCCAAGGGTCCCGATCCCAAAAACTCGTTGCGGCCGGTCGCGGCGGAACTTGCCAAAGTACTCGGCAAACCGGTCGCGTTCGCCGACGACTGCGTCGGCGAACCGGCACAACAGGCGATCGCCGCGATGAAGGATGGCGACATCCTGTGCCTGGAAAATACCCGCTTCCACAAGGAAGAGGAAAAGAACGATCCGGAGTTCGTCGCCGAACTCGCCAAGCTCGGCGATATCTGGGTCAACGACGCCTTCTCAGCCGCGCATCGCGCCCACGTCTCGACCGAAGGTCTCGGCCACAAGCTGCCGGGTTATGCCGGACGCACCATGCAGGCCGAGCTTGAAGCGCTCAACAAAGCGCTCGAAGCACCGACCAAACCCGTCATCGCCGTGATCGGCGGCGCAAAGGTCTCGACCAAAATCGACCTCCTGGAAAACCTCGTCAGCAAGGTCGATGCGCTGGTGATCGGCGGCGGCATGGCCAACACCTTCCTGCACGCGCAGGGCATCAACATCGGCAAATCGCTGGCGGAAAAAGATCTCGCGGCGACCGCGCTACGCATTATGGAAAAAGCCGAGGCCGCCAACTGCGCCATCATCCTGCCGGTGGATGCGACCGTGGCATTCCATTTCGCTGCCAACGCGCCGTCCCAAGCCTACGGGCTCGACGCTATTCCTGCGGAGGGGATGATTCTCGATGTTGGACCGCAGTCGGTGGAGCGCGTTCATTCGGCCATCGACGACGCCGCAACGCTGGTCTGGAACGGCCCGCTCGGCGCGTTCGAACTGACCCCTTTCGATCATGGCACCGTCGTCGCGGCAAAACACGCGGCAGCCCGCACCAAGACTGGAAAGCTGGTGTCGGTCGCAGGCGGCGGCGATACAGTCGCGGCGTTGAACCAGGCTGGCGTAGCCGGTGACTTCACCTATGTTTCAACGGCCGGCGGCGCGTTCCTGGAGTGGATGGAAGGCAAGCCGCTGCCCGGCGTTGAGGTGCTAAGGGCAAAATGACGCTGCTCCTCGCGGCAAAATGAGTTGCGGTGTCAGAAAACCGCAACTCTCATGCCTGCATGATCCTCAAGTTCCGACCTTATCGGAAGTCGGATGAGGTATGCAGGAGGAGCCGCTGATGAATCTCGCTGACCTCAACGAAGTGGCGCAGGCCATGGTCGCGCCGGGCAAGGGCATTCTTGCCGCCGACGAATCGTCTCCCACCATCACCAAACGGTTCAACGCCATCGGCGTGACATCCACCGATGAAAGCCGGCGCGACTATCGCGAGATGATGTTCCGCGCCGCCGACGCCATGACGAAATACATCTCCGGCGTTATCCTTTATGACGAAACGATCTGGCAGAACGCGAAGGACGGCACGCCGCTGATCAAACTGATCGAGCAGGCCGGCGCCATTCCCGGCATCAAGGTCGATGAAGGAACGCAACCCTTACCCGCATGTCCCGGCGAACTCGTGACCGTTGGACTGGACCGGCTCGCGGAGCGGCTGAAAAAATACTACGCTCAGGGTGCACGCTTCGCGAAATGGCGCGCGGTGATCGACATCAACACGGCGGGTCGTATCCCGAGCATGACGGCGATCGGCGTCAATGCTCATGCCCTGGGGCGCTACGCCGCGCTGTGCCAGGCTGCCCAAATCGTACCTATCGTCGAACCGGAAGTGTTGATGGACGGCGATCACGACATCGATCGCTGCTTTGAGGTCACGACGCGCGTGCTCAACGTGACGTTCCAGGAATTGCGCAAGCAGCGCGTCGCGCTGGAAGGTATGATTTTGAAGCCAAATATGGCGGTCCCGGGCAAAAAGAGCGGGAAAAATGCATCGGTCGAAGAGGTCGCGGAAAGGACGGTGCGCATGCTGAAGGCCTGCGTGCCGGCCGCCGTCCCCGGTATCGCGTTTCTGTCCGGCGGACAGTCCGACGAGGAGGCCACAGCCCATCTCGATGCCATGAATCGGATAGACAACCTGCCGTGGAGGCTCACCTTCTCCTACGGCCGCGCGTTACAGGCGGCGCCGCAGAAGGCGTGGTCCGGCAAGTCCGAGAACGTCGCAGCCGGGCAACGGGCTCTCATCCACCGGGCGCGGATGAATTCGCTCGCAAGCAAAGGAGAGTGGAGAGCCGACCTCGAGGAGAAAGCTGCGTGAGGGATTACCGCCCAAGCGCCTGTCCATGATTTGCCCTTGCGGTACGACGCCGCAACTGTTTTTGAGGGTCGATGCCTGAATCACGGGCGCGGAGAAGGTGCTGCGCCCTGATATCGCGATGATTTTGGATCAGATCGATCCGAATGATGAACGTGATCTACCAGCAGGTCGAACGCCGCTAAAACTTTCCCCTGCTGCTCACGCTAAATTCGACGAAAATGTCCTGACATTGAGCCGCTCACTTTCACCTGTCCGGCTACCTGAGGCCCTCCGATGCTCGCGAAATCAGCCCCCCTCCGGCCCGCGCCGCGTCTTTATCTGGCGACGCCGGAGATTGACGATCCGGCAAGGATCATGACGCCACTGGCCGACGCGCTGGCGTCCGCGGATGTCGCCGCAGTGCTGATGCGGCTCGCGCCCTCCGATCCACGCACAATGATGTCGCGCATCAAGGTTCTCGCGCCGTTGATCCAGAATAGCGGCGCTGCGCTTTTGCTCGATGGTCACGCCGATCTGGTCGCGCGGTCCGGCGCCGACGGCGCACATTTTACCGGTATCGAGGCGCTGCAGGAGGCAATGCCGCCACTAAAACCCGACCGCATCGTCGGCGTTGGCGGCTTGTCGACACGCCATGACGCCATGGTCGCTGGCGAGACCGGCGCCGACTACGTGCTGTTCGGCGAGCCGGATAAGACCGGTGATCGGCCGTCCGCGGAAGCGATTGCTGATCGGTTGACATGGTGGGCCGAACTGTTCGAGCCGCCCTGCGTCGCCCACGCCGCGAACCTCAATGAAGCACAGGTTTTCGCAGCATCGGGTGCGGATTTCGTGCTGGTCGACGACATCGTCTGGAACGACCCCCGCGGCGCGGCGCTGGCGCTCACGGATGTCGCAACCGCAATCTGCCAAGGTTTCGGATCGCAAGGAAGCGCGCAACGTGCGGACCATCCTAATGGGGACGCCGGATGACCTTCCTGCGTCCTGTTGTCATCGTCGCCAGCATTCTCATGCTCGGGGAAAGCGCCCTGGCGCAGCTCCAGTCAGCGCCGACGGCCGCCCCCCCATCCGCCAGCAAGAACGTGAAGACGAAGACCATCAAGTCGGTCCCGCCAACGCCACCAGCCAGGCCCGAACCGGACAACAAGGCGAGCGCACAAGCCCCTGACGACCCGAATGCGGATCTGGTCTACGGCGCCTATCAGCGCGGTCTCTACAAGACCGCGTTTGATCTCGCATTGAAACAGGCACAGGAAAACAAGGCTCCCGCCGCCATGACCATGCTCGGCGAGCTCTACGCCAATGGGCTCGGGGTCAAGCGCGACTACGGCAAGGCAATCGAGTGGCACCAGCGTGCGGCCGATCTGGGGGATCGCGAAGCAATGTTCGCACTCGCGATGCTTCGCATCAGCGGACGCGGCGGACCGCCCGACAGGGCGAGCGCTGTAAAATGGCTGGCTTCGTCCGCCAAGCTAGGCCAGCCCAAAGCCGCCTACAACCTGGCCCTTCTCTACATGGACGGGCAAACGCTGCCGCAGGACTTCAAGCGCGCCGCCGAACTGCTGCGATCCGCAGCCGACGCCGGCACCCCGGAGGCGCAATATGCGCTGGCGACCTTCTACAAGGAGGGCAACGGCCTCGAAAAGAATCTCTACAAGTCAGTGCGGCTGTTGCAGGCGGCCTCGCTCGCCGGCAACGTCGATGCCGAAGTCGAGTATGCGATCGCGCTGTTCAACGGCAGCGGCACCGAGAAGAACGAGGCCGCCGCGGTATCGCTGCTGCGCAAAGCCGCCAGGCAAAACAGCGCGATCGCTCAAAATCGCCTCGCCCGGGTTCTCGTCACGGACATGGGCGTGCCAACAAACAAGATCGAAGGCCTGAAATGGCACATCGTGGCGAAGACCGCCGGCAAGGGCGATCTGATGCTCGACGAAGCGATGGCGCAGGCAACGCCCGAAGAACGCGCCAAGGCGGAGAGCGCCGCCCGTAAATGGCTTGGAATCCAATGAACCGCTTGACGGGAACCTTCCCGCAGGGCACCCAGACCTCATCATCCACCTGAGCTCAATCATGCTGCAATCCGCTCTCATGAACGTCATGGTCAAGGCTGCGCGCCGCGCCGGCCGGAGCCTGAAACGCGATCTCGGCGAGATCGAGAATCTTCAGGTGTCACTGAAGGGACCTGCGAACTTCGTGAGTCTCGCGGACAAGCGGGCGGAGGACATCCTGTATGAGGAGCTCAGCAAGGCACGTCCCGGCTACGGCTTTTTCGGCGAAGAAGGCGGCAACCGCGAGGGCACGGACAAGAGCCACACCTGGATCGTCGATCCGCTCGACGGCACCACCAACTTCCTGCACGGCATTCCGCATTTCGGAGTCTCGATCGGCCTGCAGCGTGACGGCGTGCTGATTGCCGGCCTCGTTTACAATCCCGCCAATGACGAGCTCTACACCGCGGAGCGCGGCAAGGGTGCCTTTCTCAACGATCAGCGGCTGCGCGTGTCGGGGCGCCGCCAGATGAACGACTGCGTTATCGCCTGCGGCCTGCCGCATATCGGACGCGGTGACCATGAATTGTCGCGACGGGAGATGGCCGCCCTGCAGCCGAAGGTGGCGGGCCTGCGGCGTTTCGGCGCGGCCTCGCTCGATCTCGTCTTTGTCGCGGCGGGACGCATCGACGGCTACTGGGAGCGCAACCTGCAGCCGTGGGATATTGCGGGCGGACAGATCATCGTGCGCGAGGCCGGCGGCATCGTCAGCGGCATCCAGGGCGATGACGATCCGCTCGCGACCGGTGATGTGATCTGCGGCAACGAGTTCGTCCACGCCGAACTCGTAAAAATCCTCAAGCCGCTGGGATAATGGCCCAGGCCAATGAAGGCGTTTGCTCGACGCAAAGCGGTTCTGACGCCTGCGCTACAAAAACTGAGTCAGCGAGGACAATGGTCATGGCTGACGATTGTTAGCGCGACGATGGAAATATCTCACGCATACCGCACCCGCTGGAAGCTTCAGAGTCTTTCACCGCTGTCGTGACGCACGGAAACTCCGCTGGTTATTCCGCTGGATGCAGCGGTGCCGGCGGCCCGTGGATTTCCGGCTCGCCCACCGGCTCCAATCCGCTCTTGTCGCGCCCGAGTATGCGCATCACGACGACGAAAAACACCGGCACCATCAAGAGCGCCAGCACCACCACCGCGATCATGCCGCCCATCACGCTGGTGCCGAGCGCCTGCTGGCTCGCTCCGCCTGCACCGCTTGCAACGACCATCGGCAGCACGCCGGAGACGAATGCAAGGCCGGTCATCAAAATCGGGCGGAAGCGCAGCGCGCACGCCTCCATCGTGGCTTCGATGAGCGGCTTGCCCTGCGCGCGCAAATCCTTGGCGAATTCGACGATAAGGATAGCGTCCTTGGCCGCTAGGCCGATGATGGTGACGAGTCCGACGGTGAAATAGACGTCGTTGGCAAGCCCGCGCGTTGTCGCCGCCAGCACCGCGCCGCAGATCCCGAGCGGCACCGTCAGCAACACTGCGAGCGGAATGGTCCAGCTTTCATAAAGCGCAGCCAGGCAGAGGAACACCACTAGCGCCGAGAGCGCGAGCAGGAACGGCGCCTGTGATCCCGACAACTTTTCCTGCAACGACTGACCGGTCCATTCATAGCCAAAGCCGCGCGGAAGACGATCAGCCAGCCGTTCCATCTCGGCGATCGCATCGCCGGAGGTGAAGCCCGCCCGCGCCTCTCCGGTGATGCGCATTGACGGATAGTAGTTGAAGCCGACGACCTGTGTCGGCCCCTTCGACCATTCGATGGAGGAGAAGGAGGAGAACGGAACCAGCCCCCCACTGCTGTTCTTGACGTTGTAGTTGAGGATGTCTTGCGCCGTGGTGCGGCCGTCGCGATCCGATTGCACGATCACGCGCTGCATCCGCCCGCGGTTGGGGAAGTCGTTGACATAGGTCGAGCCGAGATTGGTCGACATGGTATCGTTGATATCCTCGAACGTAACTCCCAGGGCGCTGGCCTTCTCGCGATCGATCGTGAGATTGACCTGCCCCGCCGACGGCAAACCCTCGACATAGACATTCTGCAGGATCGGACTGGCATTGGCCTCGGCGATCAGCTGAGCGGTCGCCTGCAACAACGCCGGGTAGCCTTTTTGGCCGCGATCCTGCAAACGGAAGCTAAAACCCGAAGAATTGCCGAGGTTGTCGATCGGCGGCGGCTGCAGCGCGGTGATCTTGGCGTCGCGTAGCGACAACAGATCGCGATTGGCATCAGCGACGATATTGGCGGCTGAATCTTTCTCAGGCCGCTCCGACCAGTCCTTCAGGGTAATAAACGCCTGCGCCGTGTTCATGCCCTGCCCCGAATAGGCAAAACCGGTCAGAAAAGTGACATCCTGAATCCCCGGCCGTTTGGCCAGGTATTTTTCGACCGCCTCCACAGCCGTTTCGGTGCGCCCGTGGGACGAATCCGCCGGCGTCTGCACGTCGGTCGTGATGAAGCCCTGATCGTCCACCGGCAGAAAGCCGGCGGGCAATCGAACGAAAGCCCAGACCAGAGCACCGACCAGAACGGCGTAAATCAGCATCAGGCGTCCGGTTCGCCTCAGCGACCAGCCGACCGTCGAGACATAGCGGCCACGCACGCTCTCCAGCGCGCGATTGAACCAGCCGAACAAGCCTCTGCGGGCGTGGGCGTGTCCGGCCTCTACGGGCTTGAGCAGCGTGGCGCACAGCGCCGGCGACAGCGACAGCGCCATCAGAGCAGAGAAGGCGATCGCGGAAACCACTGTGACGGAGAACTGCCTGTAGATGATGCCGACAGAGCCCGGAAAGAACGCCATCGGCACGAACACCGCCATCAGCACCAGCGTGATGCCGATGATGGCGCTCGTGATCTGCGACATCGCCTTACGCGCCGCTTCCTTGGGCGGCAGTCCCTCCTCCGCCATGATGCGCTCGACATTCTCCACCACGACGATGGCGTCGTCGACCAGAATGCCGATCGCCAGCACCATGCCGAACATTGTCAGCATGTTGATGGAATAGCCGGCGATTAGCAGCACCGAACAGGTGCCGAGCAGCGCTACCGGCACCACGATGATCGGGATGATCGTGTAACGGATGTTCTGCAGGAACAGAAACATCACGAGAAACACCAGCACCACCGCCTCGATCAGCGTATGCACGACCTTTTCGATCGAGGCTTCCACCACGGGCGTGATGTTGTAAGGGATACCGTAGGCGATATTCGCCGGAAAGAACTTCGAAAGTTCCTTCATCTTGGCTTCCACCGCGCTCGCGGTGGCAAGCGCGTTGGCGCCCGGCGCGAGCAGCACCGAAAGACCCGCGGTCGGCTTGCCGTTGAGGCGAGTGGTGAATCGGTAATCCATGCCGCCAACCTCGACCCGCGCCACGTCGCGCAGGCGTACGGCGGAGCCGTCGCGGTTGGCGCGCAGCAAAATGGAGCCGAATTCCTCGGGCGTGGTGAGTTGCCCCTTGACCAATACCAGCGCCGCAGTTTTCTGCCCGTCCCGGCTCGGCGGTCCACCGACGCTGCCCGAAGCCACCTGCGCGTTCTGCGCCGCAATCGCCTTGGTAACGTCTTCCGACGTCAGATCGTAGCCAACGAGCTTTTCTGGATCGAGCCAGACTCGCAACGAGCGTTCGGTGGAGAACAGTGTGGCCCGGCCGACGCCAGGGATACGCCGGATTTCCCCGATGATGTTACGGGTCATAAAATCGCCGAGGCCGACCTCATCCAGACTGCCGTCTGTCGAACGCAGCGTGATGATCTGCAACACCGCGCTCGAGGCTTCCTGGACCAGGATGCCTTCCTTCAGCACGGCCGCGGGCAAGCGAGCCTCGATGCGCTTGATGCGATTCTGCACGTCCACCGACGCGAGAGCCGTGGAGGTGCCGGGAACAAAGAACGCGGTGATCTCAACCTGCCCCAGAGAATCACTGGTGGATTCGAAATTGAGGATGCCCGTCGCGCCGTTGAGCTGTTCCTCGATCAGGCGCGTGACGCTGTTATAAAGGTTCTCCGGCGAGGCGCCGGGATACACGGTCGCGACCGAGATCGAAGGCGGCGCGATGATCGGATACTGCGCGATGCCCAGGAATGGAATCGAAATCGTGCCGATCAAACAGATGAACAGCGCGACGACCCACGCGAAGATCGGCCGGTCGATGAAGAAAGCCGGCATGCGTTACCGCCGCGCGGACGCTGTCTCGCCCGCCAGCGCTCCGGTCTCCCGCGAAGCATCGGCTTCCGTCCACATCACGGCGCTGACCTTGTCGCCCGCCGTGAACTTCTGGAAGCCTTCCACCACAACACGGTCGCCCGCCTTCAGCCCGTGGCTCACCATGGAGTGACCGTGTTGGACGGCAGCCGTCCGGATCGGACGCACGATGACGCGACCGTCGTCTCTGACGACATAGACCTCGCTGCCGCCGCTGGCGTCGCGTTGCACCGCCTGTTGCGGAACGGCGATGGCATCGCTGTCGACGCCCTGCTCCAGCAGCACGCGAACGTACATGCCTGGCAGCAACTCGCGCTTCGGATTCGTAAATTCGCCGCGCAGCGTCACCTGACCGGTCGAGGCATCGACCTTAGCTTCAGAAAACAGGAACTTTCCGGGCACCGGGTAGAGCGTTCCATCGTCGAGCACGAGGCGGACCTTTGCAGCGCCCGGTGCGATGCGCTCCAGTTCGCCGGTCTCGAATGCACGACGCAGATTATTTAGCTCCGACACTGACTGGGTGAAGTCGGCATAAATCGTGTCGAGTTGCTGCACGGTCGCGAGGCTTGCCGCATCGTTCTGAATAACAAGCGCACCCTCCGTCACCTGAGCCGCGCCGACCACGCCGTCGATCGGCGCACGAATGGTGGTGTAATCAAGATGGAGCCGTGCTCGCGCCAAGTCCGCCTTGCGGCCAGCGACATCCGCCGCTGCCTGACGCATGTTAGCGATCGCCCTCTCGTTTTCGGCCTCTGAGGTGGCATGGCGGGCGGTCAGTTTCTCGATACGCCTCGCATGATGCGATGCCTGCTCGAATACGGCATTAGCCTTTGCCAGCGACGCCTCCGCGGCCTGCACTTCGACCGCGAACGGCTCCGGATCGATCTGATACAGCGAGGCGCCCGCCTTCACTTCGCTGCCCTGCTGAAACAGCCGCTTGGTAATAATGCCGGAAACCCGTGGGCGTACTTCTGCAACCCGTAACGGCGAGATGCGGCCCGGCAGTTCGCGAACGATCGCATGCGGTTTCGGAACCACCGTGACGACGCTGACTTCGGGGATAACCGCTTTCACCGAAGCTTCGGCCGTAGCGGGCTCATCACAGCCGCCAAGGAGCGGCGACAGTCCGGCGAGCAAAATAGCCACCAACGTCAGACGTGAATTGAATCTTGGCATTGGAACTTGGAAACCTCGTATTCGCAAAGTGAAATACGAATCCGCCGCCCGCGAAGCGCTATGCTTCGCAGCCTGATGCGCGAATCCGTATCAATATCCCCTGAAGCAGGTTAGACGAGAACGACTGCGACGCAATAAGATTCGTTGGCGGCGCAATGTCACATGACACTATCGGTTTGAGATCACTCCGATTTCTCGGATTCAAACAGTCGTGATCAGGTTCCATTCGAATTGAAAGAAAATGGTAACGCGCGTGCGTTCCGAGCGTGTCGTTTGATCGCCACGAGGCGAAGCACAAAGATTGACCAGAGCAGCAATGTCTTTCGGCACGAGACAGACGAGCCGCGAGATAACGAAGGCTATCTCATCGAGTCGGGTCGGTCCGCACAGTTGAAACCGCGACGCGCGTCTAAGCCTCACAGTAGTCTGCACGACGTCTTCGACACAAAAGAAACGCAACGATTGAAAGCTCTTGGTGCTGCAAAACAGCGACGACAAAATAGTTGGAAGAGCTATTTTTTGCCGGCGACACCGTGCCATAATGCGGCTTGTCTCGACTTCCTCGCCTCTCCTTGATGGGTTAAGCAAGTTCGCTCATGGCGCAAGGCACCGCTCCCCGCTCCGCACCGGAGATCGAACCGACCAAGCTAGCGCCGCCCCGGATATTTCTGGTGCGCATGGTCGTGTTCATTGTGCTGTGCGCGCTGGTACTGATCGTTCTTTACAAGCAGACCGTTTCCGCCTTCTTCGCCAACCCCAGTCTCAACGCGCTGATCGTAGGCGTGCTGACGATCGGAATCGTTTTTGCATTCCGGCAGGTGATCCGACTCTATCCGGAAGTCGCATGGGTCAACAATTTCCGCGTCGCCAATCCGGGCCGGGCCACTGACCGGAGGCCGCGACTGCTGGCTCCGATGGCCGCGATTCTCGGCGGCGAACGCACCGGGCGGATGTCGATCTCCCAGCAGACGATGCGGCATCTGCTCGATTCCATCGCCACCCGGCTCGACGAAGCCCGCGACATCTCCCGCTACATGATGGGTCTGTTGGTCTTCCTGGGCCTGCTCGGCACGTTCTGGGGCTTGATCGAAACTGTCGGCTCCGTCGGCAAGGTGATAGACGGCCTGAAGATCGGCGGCGACACCGGGTCCATGTTCGAGACGCTGAAAGAAGGTCTCGCTGCGCCGCTCGGCGGCATGGGCATTTCGTTTTCGTCGTCGCTGTTCGGCCTCGCCGGATCGCTGATTCTCGGCTTTCTCGATCTGCAATCCAGTCAAGCGCAGAACCGCTTCTATACCGACCTTGAGGACTGGCTCGCTACCACCGTTCGCGAATATAGCGGCGAGGCCCGGGCTGATCCGGCCGCCGAAATAAAAGCTGCGATTGAACGGCTTCGCGTCACCGTCGAGAAGACGGGATCCGGCCATGAGACCACCTCCGCAATGGCGAGTCTTGCAGAAGCCATTCAGGGGCTCGTCAGCCATATGCGGACCGAACAGCAGTTGGTTCGCGAATGGGCGGACGAACAGGGCGAGCAAAACCGCGAGATCAAAAAGCTGCTTCAGTACCTCGCACAGCCGCCGGATGACGACCAACTGACCGTCCCGTTTACCCCGACCGCTGCTTCGCGGCCGGCGCCTTCCTCCGCGGAGGGAGGGGCACAATCTTAAGAGAAACATCATGGCCCTAGCACGCGGGCGCCGGAACGAGAGCGGATTCAACTACTGGCCAGGATTCGTTGATGCCCTCTCGACGCTGGTGCTCGCGATCGTTTTCCTGCTGTCTGTGTTTCTGGTGGTGCAGTTCTTCCTGTCGCAGGAAGTCTCGGGCAAGGACAAGGCACTGGAGCAACTCAATGCCAGGATCGCTCAATTGACCGATCTGCTGTCGCTGGAAAAGCTCGGCAAGGTCAGCCTCGGCGACGAGGTCAGCCAGTTGCGTGCGGGTCTCGTATCGGCCGAAGCCGAGCGCGATCGGATCAAGGGACTTTATGAGGGCCTCGCCGGCGCGGGTAACGATGCCGCGGGCCGCAACAGCCAATTGAACAAGGCGCTGGATTCCGAAAAGCAGCTTTCGGCTCGCGCGCTGGCGCAGGTCGAGGTGCTGACACAACAGATCAGCGCGCTGCGCCGACAACTGGCGGCGCTGGAGAACGCACTCGACGTCTCCGAGAAAAAAGACAAAGAGTCGCAGAACCGCATCGCTGATCTCGGCCAACGGCTGAACGTCGCACTGGCAAAGCGAGTGCAGGAGCTGTCTCGCTACCGCTCGGAATTTTTTGGACGCTTGCGCGCCATTCTCGGTAACCGGCCTGATATTCGAATTGTCGGCGACCGTTTTGTTTTCCAGTCAGAGGTCTTTTTCGATACTGCGCAGGCGACGCTTCTGCCGGAAGGAAAATCCGAACTCGATAAGGTTGCCGGCGCGCTGACCGATCTCGACAAACAGATCCCAAGCGAGATCGCCTGGGTGCTGCGCGTGGACGGCCACACCGACGTCAGGCCCATCAATAGCCCGGTCTTCAAGTCGAACTGGGACTTGTCGGCGGCGCGCGCGATCTCGGTGGTGCAGTATCTGGTATCGCTCGGCGTGCCGCCGCAACGCCTGGTCGCTGCGGGCTTCGGCGAGTTCCAGCCGCTCGATCCCGGCGCGACGGAAGACGCCTTCAAGCGCAACCGCCGTATTGAACTGAAGCTCACCGAGCGGTAAGAGTATGATCCCGAAAGGTGGAACTCCGGTTGTCGGGGAAATCATGCCCAAACAAGAAACCGAGTCGTTCAAACTCAGACCCTACGCGCCAGCCGACGAAGACGCCACGATCGCTTTGTGGCAGGCGACGTGGCAACAAACCTACCCCGCGATCGATCTCGCGGCACGCGTGCCGTGGTGGCGCGAACGCTGGCGCAACGAGCTTGTACCCAACGCCGAAATCATTGTTGCCGAACAATCCGGAGAGCTGGCAGGTTTCATCACCATCGATGCGGCGGGCTATCTCGACCAGCTCGTGGTCGCACCCGAGCACTGGGGCGGCGATATTGCAAACGCCCTGATGGACGAGACGAAACGGCTATCGCCGGCGGGAATTACGTTGCTGGTCAACTCCGACAACGGCCGCGCCATCCGCTTCTACGCGCGCAACGGATTCGTCCACGCGGGCGACGATGTCAATCCAACGTCGGGACGGCTGGTCAACCGTATGGAATGGAAACCGTGACGCCCGTATTTGAGTCGCCGTGGCCGGGCATGACGCAGCATTGCGTCACACACCCTCGAACTGCAGCCGCGCCAGGCGCGCATACAGTCCATTGGCGGCGACCAGCGAGGCGTGCGTGCCCTGCTCCACGATCCGTCCCTGATCCATGACCATGATCCGGTCGCATGACAGCACGGTAGCGAGACGATGCGCGATCACCAGCGTGGTGCGGTGCTTCATCAGTTCTTCCAGCGCGGTCTGCACCAAAGTCTCCGATTCGGCGTCGAGCGACGACGTCGCCTCATCCAGCAGCAAGAGAGGCGCGTCGCGCAGGATTGCGCGGGCGATGGCGATACGCTGGCGTTGTCCGCCGGACAGCGTCACGCCGCGTTCGCCGAGCAGCGCCTCGAAGCCACCGGGCAACCGGCAGATGAACTCCGTGGCATGGGCCAGCTCGGCGGCACGCTCGACCTCGGCATCGGACGCATCCGGCCGACCGAAGCGGATATTCTCGCGGGCGGACGCGGCAAAGATCACCGATTCCTGCGGCACCAGCGCGATGCGGGCACGAACCTCGCGTGGATCGGCGGTGCGCAGCGGAACGCCATCGAACGAGATGGTGCCGGCGGCGGGATCGTAGAACCGCAGCAGCAGGTGAAATATTGTACTTTTTCCTGCGCCTGACGGGCCGACGATGGCAACCTTCTCACCGGCCTTCACGGCCAGCGAGACACCGTCCAGCACCTTGACCTGCGGGCGCGACGGATATGCGAAGCTGACGTTGTCCAGCGTGACATCGCCGCGCGCCGGCGCCGGCAGAGCGCGCGGTGATGGCGGCGCCGCGATCACTGGCTTGACGCGAAGCAACTCGAAGAGGCGCTCGGCCGCACCGGAGGCGGCGGCAACCTCGCCCCAGACTTCACTGAGCTGGCCGAGACCGGTCGCGGCGAACGCGGCATACAGCACAAACTGGCCGAGACGGCCCGGCGTCATGTCGCCACTCAGCACGTCGCGCGAACCGATCCAGAGGATCAGGACCACGCTGGTGAAAACGATGAAGATGATGATCGCGGTCAGCACGGCACGGGCGCGCGCCGAATTGCGCGCCGCCAGATAGGCCTGCTCGACTTCGCCGCCGAAACGGACATCGGCGAGCCGCTCGTTGGTATAGGCCTGCACCGTCCTGATTCCGCCGACCAGTTCGGAGGCATAGGCCGTGGCTTCCGCGAGATTATCCTGCGCGCTCCGCGACAGGCGGCGCACCCAGCGTCCGAATGCGACCAGCGGCAGGACGATCAGCGGGATAGCCGCCAGCACCAGGCCGGACAGGCGCGGGCTGGTGATCACCATCATCGAGGCCGCGCCGAGGAACAGCACGACGTTGCGTAACGCGACCGATATCGAGGAACCGACCGCGGACTTGATCTGGGTTGTATCGGCCGTCAGCCGCGAGACCAGTTCGCCGCTGCGGGCGGTGTCGAAAAACACCGGCGACAGCGAGATCAGGTGGGCGAACACGTCGCGCCTCAGATCGGAGACGATGCGCTCGCCGGTGGTGGTCACCAAAAAATAACGCGCCGCGCTGGCGCCGGCGAGGACGGCGACAACACCGATCATCATGGTGAAGTAGCTGTTGATCATCGCGACGCCTTCGGACGTGAAGCCGAAGTCGATGATCCGGCGCACTGCGAGCGGCACGACCAGCGTCGTCAGCGCGGCGACGACCAAGGCGACAAGCGCAAGCAGCGCCCGACCGCGGTAGCGGGCGATATAAGGCAAGAGCGCGAGAAGCGGGCGCAACCGAGTGCCGCCGCGTGCGCCGGCGTCCGGCGGCGAGGCCTGATCCGCCATGACAGGTGCGACCGGCTCGGGTCCGGCCTTTGAGGGACCGTCGAGCGGCAGAGTGACGGCCGCGGATTTCGAGGTATTTTCACGCACTTCTACCGGACTCATCGCCTGACCACGCTATTGCTGATAAGGCAACCTAATATGCCCCCCCGCGCACGCTGGCAAATGCACAGGCGCGCTTGTCCGTCAAACCTTGGTGCGATATAGAGCGGACCAAATCCGCCCAAAACCATCCGCCCTGCAAGGACACGTCATGAAAGCCGAAATTCACCCGGATTATCATACAATTAAGGTCGTGATGACCGACGGAACAGAGTACCTGACCCGTTCCACCTGGGGCAAGGACGGCGATACGCTGAACCTCGACATCGATTCCAAGTCGCATCCAGCATGGACCGGCGGTTCCCAACAGATTCTCGACCGCGGCGGCCGCGTCTCCCGGTTCCAGAAAAAATTCTCGGGCTTCCTCAAGAAGGACTGAGTTTAAAACTCAATCCGAGATCGCGTCATTGCGAGGCGCATCATGCCGGAACAATCCGGACGTTCTGAGGAGACCCGCTTAGCGGGTCTTTTATCGGTTGGCCGGCCCGCCGGCTCGCATGACATCGGAAATGATCGCGTTCCATCAAGAGGTGAAGCGCTCTCGTCGCGCTACGCCTTCAAAAAACATGCGGCACGACGGCCGAGACCATCCCGTTGCGACTTTCTCGGTAGGGTTAGCCGGTCTGGCGCTCGAATGCTTCCCTGAGACGGTCGAGTTGCGACACCAGCGGATTACCGGCCGTCCCATGCTCTACAGGCGGCGCATGGATGGTGGTATCGAGGCGCCGTACCCGCGCCTGCAAATTCATCGACCGCTCGATCAGATCCTGCAACTGCCACGGCAATTTTGCGATCATGTCCTGCGCACCGGGATCCGCCGCCGACAGCTTGACCCTGGTCTTTTCGCGATTGGCCTGTGCCAGCGTCATCTCGCCTTCCTTCACGGCGCGATGCAGCAAGAGCCACGAAGCGAGTTGCATCAACCGAGTGGTCAGCCTCATGCTTTCGGTGGCGTAGGTCAGGCTGACTGAACGTTCGAGCGATTTCGCCTCGGTGCGGCCATCACCATCGAGATAGGCAGCGGTTTCCTCGACCAGATCCATGCCTTCCCGGAACAAGGCGGTGAATACGGAAGAGCCGGCGAGATGTTCGCTGAACTGGACAAGACCGCTGTCGCCTGCCGATGGATCGAACATGGTTCACGCCTCACGCAGTGTCCGCAAGTGAAATCCGGTTACCGTAAGAAAATTCATTAAATCAATAACTTACGTACACCCTGATCGCGACGGCCGGTATCCATTTTTCGAATACACCTTTGGCCGCCTGCCGGCTTCTTCGCGCCGACTTATGATGAACAAATCATTGCGCGCCGCGGAGCGGGAGTCCAGCGCCAGATATCGGCAAGGATTAATAAGGGTTAATATTCAAGGCGACATTGCGAGGATAACGCCAAGCAAAATGACGCAGTAAGATGACGCAGGCAAAAAAAGAGCCGCCGTTTCCGGCGGCCTGAAGTTGATAACAGGGAGGCGTCAAACAGAGTGGACAGGAAGCCACTCGGTGTCCAATGAAGGACATTTCAGTCATAGTCGGGAAAGCTTAATTAATCGTAAACGAACGAATTTCTTCAGCTTTTGTTTGCAGTTTGGGCAGGGCTCTCCCCGGTCATGCAGGCACCGGGGGAACCGGTCGGACCAATCCGGACCGAATACATCTCTCAAGACTTGAAAAAACGGTCAGCCGCATCCTTCGAGGCGCGCTTCTTCACTTCAGCCGCCCGCAGGCGCTGGATCTCGGCCGTCAGCAACGCGATACGGTCCTCGAGTTCGTTCACCGAAAGCAGCGAGAGATCCTGCCCGATGTCATGCGTGATCTTTTTCCTGGGTTCGTCGTCATCGATGGTCATGCGTCCGTCCCGCTGCGGCTCAAGAGCCCGTCGTCACAGGTTTTTCCAGTTCGCGGCCGGCTGTCCAGAGCTTATTCGCTTCTCATGCAATCCGAGGCCCGACCGTGACGAGTTTGTCGGTGACGGGCTTCTCACACGAATTGGTACGCACGTCGCTTGAAAACGCTATAGTCAGCATCGGACCGTCTTTCCCGCGCTTTCCCCGGTGACGACCCATGGATAAGCCACCAGTGCAAATGACCGCCATCGGCATCAGCAAGCCCGGTGGCCCGGAGGTTCTTGTGCCGGAGATTCGTCCGGTTCCCTCACCCGGCACAAACGAAATCCTGATCAAGGTCGCGGTGGCCGGCGTCAACCGGCCGGATATCCTACAGCGCTCCGGCAGCTATCCCCCACCACCCGGCACCAGCGATCTGCCCGGCCTGGAAGTCGCTGGCGAGATAGCTGCGCTTGGCGAAGGCGCGAGCAAGTATCAACTCGGCGACAAAGTGATGTCGCTGGTCTCGGGCGGCGGATACGCACAATACTGCGTCGCGCATGAGTCGATCGCGATGCCGATCCCTCTCGGGTTCTCCATGATTGAAGCCGGCGCTACACCGGAAACCCTGATGACGGTGTGGCACAATGTGTTCGAACGCGGCGCATTGAAAGCAGGCGAGACGTTGCTAATACACGGCGGTTCATCGGGCATCGGCACTATGGCGATTCAACTCGCCAAGGCGTTCGGTGCAAGGACGATCGTGACCGTCGGATCAAAGGAGAAGGCAGACGCCTGTCTTAGCCTTGGTGCCGATCACGCCATCAACTACAAACTCCAGGATTTCGTCGCGGAGGTGAAGGCGATGACGGCCGGCGCAGGCGCCAATCTCATCCTCGATATGGTCGGCGGCGACTACATCGAGAAGAACTATGATGCCGCCGCGCTCGAGGGCCGCATCGTGCAGATCGCATTTCTCAATGGTGCGAAGGCAACCGTTAATTTCGCCAGGCTGATGATGAAGCGGCTGCACCATACCGGTTCGACGCTGCGGCCGCGGTCGGTTGCAGACAAGGCCTTGATGGTCGGCGCCATCGAAGCCAAAGTGCTGCCCTTGATGCACGACGGACGAATCAAGCCGCTGATCGACAGCAGCTTCCCGCTCGACAAGGCAGCGGAAGCTCATCGGCGGATGGAAACCAGCGCGCATGTGGGCAAAATTGTGTTGACAGTTTAGATTCCTGCGAACCTGCGGGAGCCTATAATTCCTTTTGAAATTATGTCATCTATCTCGCGCGGTCGGCTGGTTCGGCGAGAGCAGGTGGCGGGTTTGCACGGGTTCGCTTTCATTTCTGTGACGTCCAGGTCTGTGACATCCAGGATCGTCTCCGCGCGGGTCTCGATCTCCTCCCGCGCAAAAAGGCGGGACTGTATGTTGAACATGAGGAAATGACATTGCGTGCGATCAGGTGGCTTGCGTGTCTTTCGCTGGCCCTCATGATTTTCGTCGTGGCATCGCCGGCACGCGCAGTCGACGCCGTCAGCGTCCGCAGCGACGCGCCCGCCATCGACCTCACCGCCATCCTCGATCATCAGCACAGCGACTCAGACCGCATTCAAGTCTCGACCGCGCCCGGCACCGACGGTATCATTCGCCGCATCGAGGTGCGCGCGCGGGAAGGCGGCCAGCACTGGGTCGTTTTCGCGCTTGCCAACAACACCGACGATCAACTGGATCGTTTGATCGTCGCACCGCATTACCGCCTCGTGTCTTCGGGACTGCTCTGGCCGGATCTCGGACAATCGCGCATCGCGACCATCACGCCATCGACCGGTGATCGTCCGGAGCGGCAGGAGAGCGCCACCGCCGACGTCTTCCGCATCACGCTCGATCCGGGCGCAGTCATTACTTTCGTCATGGAACTGCGCACCGACAAGCTGCCGCAGCTTTATCTCTGGGAGCCCGACGCCTACAAGGACAAGGTCAATTCCTTCACCTTGTATCAGGGCATCGTCATCGGCATCTCCGGGTTGCTGGCGCTGGTGCTGACCATCCTGTTCGTGGTCAAGGGAAGCATCATGTTTCCTGCAGCCGCAGCGCTTGCCTGGGCGGTGCTGGTTTATATCGGCGTCGATTTCGGCTTCTGGGGCAAGGTGCTGGACATGTCGGCCGGTGCTGAACGGGTCTGGCGCGCCTCGGGCGAGGCGATTCTCGCGGCAACGCTGCTCGTATTCCTATTCGCCTATCTCAACCTCAATCGCTGGCACGTCCGCTATTCGCATATCACCCTTGGCTGGCTGGCTTTCCTCGGCTCTCTGGTGGCGCTTGCCCTGTTCGATCCGGCGGTGGCCTCCGGTATCGCGCGGATGTCGCTCGCCCTGATCGCCATATTCGGCTTCGGACTGATCGTCTATCTCGCGGTTCACGGCTTTGATCGCGCCGTATTGCTGATCCCGACCTGGTTCCTGTTGGTGGTTTGGGTCAGCGCCGCCGGAATGGCGATCGAAGGCAAAGTCATCAACGACATCGTCGGCCCCGCCCTGCTCGGCGGCCTCGTGCTGATCGTGATGCTGATCGGATTCACGGTAATGCAGCATGCTTTCGCTGGCGGAGGCAGCACCTCGGGCGTCGTATCCGACGTCGAGCGCCGCGCTCTCGCGTTGACCGGCGCGGGTGATCTGGTTTGGGACTGGGACGTCTCCGCCGACAAGGTCTTCACCAGTCCCGAGACCGAAAGCCTGCTCGGCCTGAAACGCGGAGCGCTCGAGGGTCCGGCGGCGACCTGGCTGGAGGTACTGCATCCGCTCGATCAGGACCGGTTCCGCGCGGCGCTAGACAGCGTACTCGAACAGCGTCGGGGACGGCTAGTGCAGGACTTCCGGCTGCGCATGTCCGACGGCCACTTCATGTGGTTCGCACTGAAAGCGCGCCCGGTGGTCGGGTCCGACGGCGAGGTTTCACGGGTGGTCGGAACTCTCACCGATGTCACCGAGACCAGGAAAGCCGAGGAGCGGATGCTCCACGATTCGGTGCACGACAACCTGACCGGCCTTCCAAATCGCAAGCTTTTCATCGACCGTCTCAACGCGGTCGCGACCTTCGCCAAGACCATGCCGAGCCTGCGGCCGACCCTGATGGTAATCGACCTCGACCGTTTCAAGCAGGTCAACGATTCCGTCGGTATCGCGGTCGGGGATTCGATCCTGCTGACGCTGGCACGGCGGTTGACGCGCATCCTCAAGCCACAGGATACGCTGGCGCGACTTTCCGGCGACCAGTTCGGCCTCATCGTGTTGTCGGAGCAGGACCCGCCCCGCATCACCGCGTTCGCCGAAACCATCCGCAAGACCATCCGCGCTCCGATCACCTTCAATGACCGCGAGATCTTCCTGACCGCGTCAATCGGTCTCGCGCTGAGCGACCCTCAGACGCAATTGACGGAGGAGATCATCAAGGACGCTGAACTTGCGATGTACCATTCCAAACGGATCGGCGGCGATCGGATCGACGTTTACAAACCTGCGATGCGCGCCCGGAAAAACGATCGGCTATCGCTCGAGTCGGAGTTGCGGCGCGCCATCGAACGGCGTGAGATCGCCATCCTGTACCAGCCTATCGTCCGGCTGGAGGACCGCTCGATCGCGGGGTTCGAAGCGCTGGCACGGTGGGATCACCCCAAGCTTGGGCGGATGGCGCCGGACGAATTCATCACTATCGCCGAGGAAGCCGGCCTGATTGTCGATCTCGGGACGTTCGTGATGGACCAGACCACGCGCCAACTCGCGGTCTGGCAGCGCACTATCCGGTCGCAACCACCGATTTTCGCCAGCGTCAACGTCTCTTCGCGCCAATTGCTGCGGCATGATCTGATCCACGACATCCGCTCTGTGCTGTCGCGCTCATCAATCGCGCGCGGCACACTGAAGCTTGAACTGACAGAATCGCTGGTCATGGAAAATCCCGAACATGCAGCTCAGATGCTGCAACGAATTCGCGAACTTGGCGTCGGGCTCTCGCTTGACGATTTCGGTACGGGCTATTCCTCGCTATCGTACCTGCAGCGTTTCCCGCTCGACACTATCAAGATCGACCAATCGTTCGTGCGCACCACAACGCGGGGCACGCGGCCTGTCATTCTCAAGTCGATCATCGCAATGGCGCACGATCTCAGCATGGACGTTGTCGCCGAAGGCGCTGAAACCGACTCTGATGCGGTAGAACTCTATCAGATGGGCTGCGAATACGCGCAAGGCTTCGCATTCGGCGAGCCGATGGACGCCGATGCGACGATGCGGCTCCTGGCCCAGGAGCGGCTTGAGGCGGCAAGCTGAGATCGGCCAATGCGCAACACCCGAAAGGCAAAACCTCGGCTCGCTCAGGCGTGACCGGCTTCGTTCGACAACATGCCCGGATCGATGCCGATCTTGTGCAGCGCGCGAGTATATTTATCCTCGATATCGTGGCCGAAGATCAGGTCCTGATCAGCCGGGCAGTGCAACCATCCGTTGTCCTGGATTTCCGTCTCCAGCTGACCCGGCGCCCAGCCGGCATAACCAAGCGCCAGGATCGCGTGTTTTGGGCCGGTGCCTTTGGCAATAGCTTCCAAAATATCGAGCGTCGCGGTCAGGCAGATGCCCTCGTCAATGGGCAGCGTCGCATCTTCGATGAAGAAATCGCTCGAGTGCAGAACGAAGCCGCGGCCGGTTTCGACCGGGCCGCCTTTCATCACTTTCATCGTCTCGGCGGTTTCCGGCAGCTTGATCTGGTCGGTTCGCTTAATGATGTCGAGTTGCACCAACAAATCAGTGAAGTCGACGCTTCCGGCAGGGCGATTGAGGATAATACCCATCGCTCCCTCGGACGAGTGCGCGCAAACATAGATCACGGATCGTGCGAACCGCTCATCTTCCATCACCGGCATAGCAATCAGCAGCTGGCCGTCGAGATAGTTGCGGTCATCAGTCTCCGTGTCTGCATCGTCGGTGTGACGACGGTCCCTGCCAGGCCCTTTACGCGCTGGATTCATCAGCAAATGACCCTCATGTTGCCCTTCCATCCTGATATTGGGCGTCCATTCTGTCAATCAACCATCCCGCCACGGCTAAACAGCACATCACAAGCAATTCAATAGTTTGGCTTCGGAGCAACCTGTAAAAAGACGCTGCATGATCATCAAAGTTCCTCTTTACGCGGTGCCCTGCGTTGCGGTCGCATTGCTGGGTTGTGCGCTTTCAATTCCTGCGACGGCCCAAGATTCCTCGCCATGGCAGCAAGGCAGCCACGCCGCCGTCCGCCTGCTCGCGGGCTCGCGCAGCGGAGCGGTACTGCTCGGTGGCATCGCGTTTCAGCTCGAGCCGGGTTGGAAAACCTTCTGGCGGACACCGGGCGACTCGGGCGTGCCGCCGCGGTTTGACTTCTCAAGGTCGGACAACGTCGATGCTGTGACTGTGCTGTGGCCCGCGCCATCGAAATTTCCCGACGGCGCGGGCGGTCATGCGCTCGGCTACAAGGAGCAGATCGTGCTGCCGTTGCGGATCGCAGCTACCAATGCCGAGAAACCGATCACGCTGCGCGCAACCGTCAATTTCGCGGTATGCGCCAAGCTGTGCATTCCCGCCGAAGCCACTATGGAGCTTGCTTTCGCCAGCGTCGCCAGCGCAGAGGACAGCGCGCTTGCCGCGGCGCTCGATATGGTGCCAAAGCCGGCCCGGATCGGGGACCCTAATCCCTTGACGATTCGCGACGTCAGGCGCGACGAGAAATCCACGGTGATCGTCGATGTCGCAACCTCAAATCCCAGGGACGAGGTCAACCTGTTCGTCGAAGGCCCGACGCCGGACTGGTCGCTGCCGATCCCGACCCGGCACGAGCACGCGCCGCGCGGGGTGAAACGATTTTCATTCAAGCTCGACGGCCTACCGGCGAACGCGAATGCTGAAGGCGCCGCGTTGAAGCTGACTCTGGTCGGCGACAAGAGCGCCTATGAATTCAATATCAATCTGAATTGATGGCGAACCGTCAGAGGCGATGCAAGCCTATCTGTTTCACCCAACAGAATCTTAAGGAATCGTTGCTTAAGTCCGGATCATGGCGCGCTTCCCGCGCCGAGGATTTCGCCGTGGCCATGACGGACACCCAACCCGCCCCTGCGAAGCGATCGCCCTTACTGACCGGACGATTGCGCGCAATAATGGGAGGTTCGAACGAGGCTTCGCTGACCAAGCGGCTCGCCGGCACGATCTTCATCATCCGGGTCATAAGCGCCGGCCTTGCATACGTGGCGCAAATCCTTCTCGCGCGGTGGATGGGCGGTTCCGACTACGGCGTCTATGTGTATGTCTGGACCTGGGTTCTGCTGCTCGGCAGCATGATGGATTTCGGCATCTCGGCCTCGGCGCAGAAGATCATTCCGGAATATCGCGCGAGCGGCGACGATGCACGGCTGCGCGGATTCCTGAGCGGCAGCCGCTGGATGACATTCATCGTTGCCTCGCTGGTCTCGATATCGCTCGCGGCCCTGGTCAGAGTACTGTCGCCGTGGATCGATGCGGCGACGGTCGTGCCGCTTTATGTCGGCTGCCTGACGCTACCGGCATTCGTGGTCGCCAACACCCAGGACGGCATCGCGCGTTCCCACGATTGGATGCGGCTCGGACTGATGCCCCAGTTCATCGTGCGGCAATCGCTGATTATCGGCTTCACCGCCGGCGCTTTCGCGCTGGGATTTCACCTCAGCGCCACCGTCGCCATGCTGGCCAGCGTAGCGGCGGTCTGGATTGCCATGATCGGCCAGATGATCGTACTCAATCGCAGATTGGGCACGATCGTAGCGTCCGGGCCGAAGGTCCACGATTTTCGCGGCTGGCTCTCGGTCTCGTTGCCGATTTTGCTGGTCGAGAGCTTTTATCTCCTGTTGTCCTACACCGATGTACTCGTGCTGCAGCAGTTTCGCTCGTCGGAGGAGGTCGGCGTTTACTTTGCCGTCGTTAAAACCTTGGCGCTGGTGTCGTTCATTCACTACGCTATGTCGGCGACAACGGCGCACCGCTTCACTGAATATCATGCCGCAGGCGACCGCGAGCGGTTGGCGGCCTACCTCGCCCATGCGATCAAATGGACGTTCTGGCCCTCGCTTGCGGCAACGTTGCTGCTGCTCGCACTCGGCAAACCGATGCTGTGGCTATTCGGTCCGCAATTCGTCACCGGCTACAGCATCATGTTCGTAGCCGCGATCGGGCTCGTGGTCCGTTCCGCCATCGGCCCGGTCGAGCGGCTGCTCAACATGCTTGGCCATCAGCACGCCTGTGCATCCGCTTATGCGCTGGCCTTCGGCATGAACGTCGCGCTGTGCTTCGCGCTCGTCCCGCGCTACGGCGGCCATGGCGCCGCCGCCGCCACTTCAATCTCGCTCGCGTTCGAAACGGTCCTGCTGTTCTGGATCGTCCGCCGAAGACTCGGATTGCATGTGCTGGCGTTTGGAAAGCGGGCCTCTGTATAAAAACGTCACCCCGTCGTGGCCGGATTTATTCCGGGGTATGGACGAAACAAATCCATCGTTCAGCGGAGAAGATTGCCTACGCTGCCGTCCAGCCGCCATCGATCGACAGGTTGCTTCCGGTGATCTGAGCGGCATCGTCGCCGCAGAGATAGAGCGCCAGCGCGGCGACTTGCTCCACGGTGACGAACTGCTTGGTCGGTTGCGCCGCGAGCAGCACGTCGTCCAGAACCTGCTCCCTGGTCAGGTTGCGCGCCTTCATGGTGTCGGGAATTTGTTTCTCGACCAGCGGCGTCCAGACATAGCCGGGGCTAATACAGTTGCAGGTGACTCTGTGCGGCGCGAGCTCAAGCGCCACCGTCTTGGTAAGGCCAGCAATTCCATGCTTGGCGGTCACATAGGCCGACTTGAAGGGCGAGGCCACCAACGAATGCGCCGATGCGGTATTGATGATGCGACCCCAACCGCGTTTCTTCATGCCAGGCACGGCGGCGCGGATGGCATGGAAGGCCGACGACAGATTGATGGCGATGATCGCGTCCCACTTCTCGATGGGAAAGTCCTCGATCGGCGCAACGAACTGGATGCCCGCGTTGTTAACGAGGATATCGACCGAGCCAAAGGTTGTTTCGCCCAGTTCGATCATGCCCGCAATTTCGGCGGGCTTAGTCATGTCGGCAGGCGAGTAGACCGCCTTGACCTTGAACTCCGCCTCGATGCCGGAGCGTTCCTTGTCGATTTCTGCCGCAGTGCCAAGCCCATTGATCACGACATTAGCGCCGGCGCCGGCGAAGGCGCGGGCATAGGCCAGCCCTATGCCGCTGGTTGATCCGGTCACGACCGCGGTCTTGCCTTTCAAGTTCGTCATCGCCTTCTCCTGTCGGAACAGCGGATCATCGACGGCGGTGCTTCTATCAAATCACGGGCTCACAGTATCACCGCTCAAGCCGGCCCGCGGCGCCTCCACGCTAATGCGCCTGAGGCGGCACCGTGACGTCGGTTCGCGCTCGGGTCGCAGGCGACACCGCTCCACGCAGTCGTTATCGCTCGTCGGTGGACGCCAATACCAGCGTCCAGAACACCTTGTATTTGGTATCCGGAGCATAGGTCGCTGCGATGCCCAATTTCGTGACGCCGTTCTTGAGCATGTTGGCCCGATGCGGGGGCGAATCGCGCCAGCCCGAGAATGCCTCGGCGAGGGTATGGTAACCGGCACCGATATTCTCGACCGCCAGCGTTGCCGGATAGTTGGCCGCCGCCAGCCGCTTGGGCAGCGTGCCGGCAATGTCGTGATCCATTTTATTGCGTTTGGCCATCACCATCGATTGGGTTTCGGCGACCTTCATGAGTTCGGGATCGACCGTCACAGGACCCAGGCTGTTATTAGCGCGATAGCCCGAAATCATGGAGGCCGCCACCGCGGCATCCAGCTTGGCTCCGCCATGGGCCATGTCGAGATAGAACGCCGGCTGCTCGTCAGACGGCGGTTTATCCGTAACGCATCCGGCCACGGTCAGCAGGCCAAGAAGCATGGCAAAGGTGCGGATCATCCTCGTATCCCGAATCCGAAGTTCTGCACTGCGCCCTTCGAACTTCGGATTCGAAAGGACGCGAGCAGCTTATACTTGCTAGAGGTCCATCGATCTTAACATTCGCCAAAGACGCGCTGAAAACAGCATGCGAATGTCGGAATCGGGCCACTAGTCCCCAATCAGTTGCAGGTGTTGCACATCAATGGTGGCTGAAAGGTGAATGAAGCCTTAGCGTACCGACACTGGCTTTCGCCTGTCTTGCGGCAATCTTTGATATGAACGCCGGATCAAAGGGACATAAGCGGCCGCACGATTCCAGATTTTGGTTCGCTTGATGGACTCACTGAGACAATGAAGGTCTGAACCAAAACCACGCTAGGCCGGATCCGCGAAAATACGATAACGCCGGGGCCGCAATCCGACGACCTCGCCATCCCGAAGCTCGCGATCACGCGGCGCATCGATCTCGATGATGGTTTCGCCCTGGCCGTCGGACAATGCGACGTCGGCGCGCTGGATCGGACCGAAGGTCCGCACCCGCCGCACGGTGCCCTCGAGGCCACCCCAGCCGGGCGGACTGATCTGCATATCGTGGCGGCGAACGAACAGCTTCGACGGCCCGGATACACCGCACTCCGCTGCGATATTCAGCGGTGTGCCGCCAAGCCGAATCACACCGTCCTGAACATCGACGGGCAAGACAATCGATTCGCCGATAAAGCCATGGACGAAGGCGGTCGCCGGGCTGTCATAAACCTCACCCGGCCTGCCGATCTGCTCGATCCTGCCCTTGTCCATCACCACGACGCGGTTTGCGACTTCGAGCGCTTCCTCCTGATCGTGAGTCACGAACACCGAAGTGACATGAATCTCCTCGTGCAACGAGCGCAGCCAGCGGCGCAACTCCTTCCGCACCTTGGCATCGAGCGCACCGAACGGCTCGTCCAGCAGTAGGATGCGGGGCTGGGTGGCCAGCGCTCGGGCAAGTGCGATGCGTTGACGCTGGCCGCCGGAGAGTTGACTCGGGTAGCGGTCAGCGAGCCAGTCGAGCTGCACCAGATCGAGCAATTCCCTGACTCGCGCGCGGATGCTGGCTTCGTCCTTGCGAACGGCGCGCGGCTGCACCCGCAGCCCGAACGCGACGTTTTCGAATACCGTCATATGGCGGAACAAAGCGTAGTGTTGAAATACGAAGCCCACCTGCCGCTCACCCGCCCCGCGCGCCAGGGCGTTCTCGCCGTCGAATGACACCGAGCCACCGTCCGGCCAGTCGAGCCCGGCGATAATTCGCAGCAGCGTCGTCTTGCCCGAACCCGACGGGCCAAGCAGCGCCAGTAATTCCCCATCCGCGATCGTCAGGTCGACACCACCAAGCGCGGAAAATGCGCCAAATCTCTTGACGATATTTTTTAGCTCAATGCTCACGCGCCTGCCGTCCCTCGTCGAGTTGCCCTTCGAGAATCGTTTTGGCAACCAGCGTGATCAATGCGAGCAACGCCAATAACGATGCTACCGCGAACGCCGCCACGAATTGATACTCGTTATACAGGATTTCAACCAGCAGCGGCATCGTATTGGTTTCACCCCGGATGTGACCGGAAACCACCGAGACCGCACCGAACTCGCCCATGGCGCGCGCGTTGCAGAGCAACACGCCATAGAGCAAGCCCCATTTGATATTCGGAAGCGTAACGCGAAAGAAAGTCTGCAGTCCGGAGGCGCCGAGCGATAGCGCGGCTTCTTCTTCCGCCGTTCCCTGCTCCTGCATCAACGGAATTAGCGCCCGCGACACGAACGGAAAAGTCACGAACGTTGTCGCCAATGCGATGCCAGGCAACGAAAACAGAATCTCGATGTTGTTATCTTGTAGCCAAGGTCCGAGAAAACCCTGTCCGCCGAACAACAGCACGAACACCAGACCGGAAACGACCGGGCTGACCGAGAACGGCAGATCGATCAAAGTGATGAGCAGCGTCTTTCCGGGAAACTCGAACTTGGCGACGGCCCATGCGGCAATCAATCCGAACACCAGATTGAGACCCACCGAGATCGCCGCAACCGTCAACGTCAACCTGATCGCCGATAACGCTTCAGGCTCGACAAGCGCCGCGAGATACACCCGCCCGCCCCTGGATAACGCTTCGACGAACACGATCGTCAGCGGCAACACGATGAACAGCGTGAGAAACAGGATACAAAGGCCGATCAACAGTCCACGCACCCAGCGCGGCTCGGAGCGGGCATCGGTCTGGTCAAGCGGAATCGCGATCGCGGCTTCAGACATCAACGCCACCTCTAGTACGCCTGCTCTTGCGACCGAGCCCAGCGCTGCAAGCGATTGATGACGAAGATCACCAGGAAAGACACCACCAACATGACCACGGCGATCGCGGTCGCGTCGGCGTAGCGGAATTCCGACAGGCGGATCACGATCAGAAGCGGCGCGATTTCCGACACGTTCGGCAGGTTACCGGCGATGAAAATCACTGAGCCGTATTCACCGACCGCGCGTGCGAATGCGAGCGCAAACCCCGTGAGCAGTGCCGGCACAAGGCTTGGAAGAACAACCCGCCACACTGTCTGCCATCGACTGGCGCCAAGACTGGCAGCGGCTTCCTCGATCTCAGGATCGAGATCGATCAGTACCGGCTGCACGGTGCGCACCACGAAAGGAATCCCGATAAACACCATCGCAACAAAAATACCGAGGGGTGTAAACGACACTTCGACGCCCAGCTCGGCCAGCGGTGCACCGAGCCAGCCATTCTGCGCGAACAGCGTCGTCAGCGCAATGCCGGCCACCGCGGTCGGCAACGCAAAGGGAATGTCGACGATCGCATCGAGAATGCGGCGACCCGGAAACCGGTAGCGTACCAGCGCCCAGACGATGACGCTGCCCATCACCAGATTGACCAGCGCGGCAAGGAACGCGAGTCCGAATGAAATCTTGAGCGCGTTCAATGTTCGCCGGCTGGTGATGATATCGAGAAACTGGGCAAAGTTCAGTTCAAATGACTTTAGAAACAATCCCGCAAGAGGGATCAGAACGATGATCGAAAGCCAGGTCAATGTCAGCCCCATGGTGAGGCCGAATCCCGGCAGCGTCCGACGTCGTCCCAATCCTCCTTTCACGTCGTCCCGCTCCGCCCCGTTGAATCAGTCCTGGTAGATCTGATCGAAGATGCCGCCTTCGCTGAAGTGCACCTTCTGCGCCTTGGCCCAACCGCCGAACACGTCGTCGATCTTGAACAGTTCAACCTTGGGGAATGCATCGGCATATTTCTGGATTATTTCCGGGTCAGTCGGACGGTAGTAGTTTCGCCCAGCGATATCCTGGGCGTCCTTCGTATACCAATATTTCAGATACGCCTCGGCAACGGCGCGTGTACCCTTCTTGTCTACCACTTTATCCACGACAGCAACCGGCGGTTCCGCCAGAATGGAGATCGACGGCACCACGATCTCGAATTTATCTTTTCCGAACTCCTTCAGCGCGAGAAAGGCTTCGTTCTCCCATGCCAGCAGCACGTCGCCGACGCCGCGCTCGACGAAGGTGACGGTAGAGCCGCGCGCGCCGGTATCGAGCACCGGAACGTGTTTGTAAATGTCGGCCACAAACTGTTTAGCCTTGTCTTCGCCGCCCAGCTTTTTCAGCGCAAAACCCCATGCTGCGAGATAATTCCAGCGCGCGCCGCCGGAGGTTTTGGGATTCGGCGTAATGACTTTGACACCGGGCTTGATCAGATCGCCCCAATCCTTGATAGCTTTGGGATTGCCGGTACGCACCAGAAAAACGATCGTTGACGTATAGGGAGATGAGTTCTCCGGCAACCGCTTCTGCCAGTCCTTAGCCAACAGACCGTGCTCCGCCGCCGCATCGATGTCATAGGCGAGCGCAAGGGTCACCACATCGGCCTGCAAACCATCGATCACTCCGCGCGCCTGCTTTCCGGAGCCGCCATGAGACTGCTTGATCTCGACGCTCTTGCCGGTTTCCTTTTGATAATGCGCCGCAAACGCCTTGTTGAAATCAGCATAAAGCTCTCGAGTCGGATCGTATGAGACATTCAGCAACGACACGTCGGCCGCGTAGGCAGAACCAGCCCATATCAATCCAGCCAAAACCATAAAGATTCGACGAAGCATTCCCATCTCCATAAGGCCCGCTCACGCGACGACCATTAGCGCCAGAACCCATGAAGAAACTCGTCAAAGGGCAGCTTCAAGTCAACGAAACGACATTTCAATGTTTGCGGCGGTGCAGAGTTATTCCTCTACGAAGTCTTCATCGTGTGGATGCCGCATTCCGTCTTGGCTCTGCCGCGCCAGCGGCCGGCGCGTGCGTCTTCATTCGCGGTCGCGCGCGAGGTGCATGGCATGCAGCCGACGGAGAGGAATCCCGACGCGATAAGCGGGTGCGGCGGCAGTTTCGCCGATGCATAGATCGCCTCGATGTCGGCGCGCGAGGCGTTCGCGAACGGATTGAACTTGAGCCGCGCGCCGTCGTCTTCCACGAATGGAATGTCGGCGCGAAGGCCACCCTGAAACCGCTTGCGACCGTTGATCCAGGCGTCGAACGGCTGAAGTGCGCGCGCAAGCGGCTCCACTTTCCGAATCCGGCAGCAGGCATCCGGATCTGAGTGCCATAACTCGCGATCAGGGTCCTCGCCTTTCAACGCATCCTCTGACGGCGGAATGGAGCGAACATCTGTCAGGCCGAGCGCCGCGATCAATGTGTCACGATAGGTCAGCGTCTCTTCAAACAGCCATCCGGTATCGAGAAAGATGACCGGAATGGCAGGATCGACGTCAGCCATCACCTTGAGCAGCGCAGCGGACTCGGTGCCGAACGACGAGACCAGCGCCAGCCTGTCTCGACCAACCGTGCGAAGCGCCACACTGATCACATCCGCGGGGGAAGCGCTGCGCAAAGACTCGTTTAGCGCGGCCGCAGCAGGCAATGCGGGGATCTCTGCCGCTGGAGCAGATTGCGCTGTCGCACCCGTCGCGGCGCTCTTTCGTTCAAGCAGAGAAGTCATTCTGCGGCCATCTGAAATGTCTGGAGGGAGGAATTCTGGCTCGCATTGCGCCACGGCGCGGAGTGCGAAACGACGTCACCGATCACAAGGATAGCGGGGCCACCCTCGACATCGCGAACCAGCGCCGGAAGGTGATCCAGTATACCGATGACGGATTTGGCATCGGGACGGGTGGCGCGGGCGAACACGCCGACCGGCGTTTCGGGCGAACGCCCGGCCTCCAGCAGCCCGCTGCGGATCGCCGCCGCCGCCGTGATTCCCATATAGACCACGACGGTCATCTTGCGGTCGGTCAGTGCCGACCAGTCGACGTTCGAAGCGTCGTGAGCCTTATGCGCGGTAAGAAAGGTGATGCGCAGCGCCTCTCGGCGGTAGGTGAGCGGCACTTCGAATTCCGCAGCCGCGCCGAGCCCGGCCGTAATTCCAGGTATAACCGAACAGGCGACACCGGCCTCTCGTAGCGCCTCTACCTCTTCGCCGCCGCGGCCGAAAATGAAGGGATCGCCGCCCTTGAGGCGGACGGCCCGCTGACCGGATTTGGCGGCATCGATCAGCAGCCGGTTGATGGCGTCTTGCCCGATGCCGGGTTTGCCGATGCGGCGACCCACCGGCACACGCACCGCGTCGCGGCGCGCGCGATCGAGAATCTCTGGCGTGACCAATTCGTCGTAAAATACGATGTCGGCATCCTGCAGCGCCCGCAGCGCCTTGATGGTGAGCAGATCCGGATCGCCCGGCCCCGCGCCGACCAGCGTGACGCGCCCTTCGATCTCGCCCGGAACAGATGCACCCGCATAAATAGACGGATCGACAATCGCCTTCAGTGAGCCTTCGGCCTCATCGGAACGGCCGGCAAGAATCGCCTCGCCGATCGGGCCGTCGATCACGCGCTCCCAAAAGCGACGACGCAACGGGAGGTCGGGAATGTGGTCATGAATTGACCTGCGCCAGCGCCCAATCATAGCCGCCAGGTCGCCTATACGCGCCGGCAAGGCTGCTTCGATACGTTCGCGCACACGCCGCGCCACCACGGGTGATGCGCCGCCGGTGCCGATCGCCGCCACCACGTCGCCGCGATCCACGATCGCAGGAACGATGAAACTCGAATGCGCAGGATCGTCCATCACATTGACGGGCACACCGGCCGACCGCGCACGCGCAGCGACGTGCTCGCCGATCTCCCCGGCGCTCGCGCAGAACACCGCGACGATGCCGCTAAGATCAACCGTGCGCGGATCGACTTCCCCTCTCTCGATCCGCGAAGCGGCAGCCGCGTCAAGACCGGGAACCGCGAAGTCACCGTCGGTGGCGTGCCAGCGCACATGCGCTCCCGCCGCAAGCAACAGGCGCAACCTGGCCCGAACCAGGTCGCCCGCTCCGACCAAAAGGATCGGACCGGCACTGGGATCGAGAAAGATCGGGAGGAACTTCATCTGGTGTTCTCTACTCCCTGGATAGGGTTGACTGAAATTATTTTCTATTTATGTATCTGACAAGATCACAAAACAGAAAATTATTTCTTCTATGCGAAGACCTAAGTATAGAATTTCCTACTTCAAAACACCACCCGGGCGAGATGCATCTTCTCAGCGTCCGGAATCCGCAATTCTGGCGACCGCTGACTTTGACGATCAGCGGCACAGCCGTCGACTGTGAACGACGAAAAAAGAAGCTAAGGAGCAGGCCATGCAGCCTGGAATGGACCATCTTGATGCGCTTGAAGCGCAGAGTATCTACATTTTCCGGGAAGCGTTTGCCCGGCTGAAAAAGCTCGCGCTGCTGTGGTCGCTGGGCAAGGATTCCAACGTGATGATCTGGCTGGCGCGCAAGGCCTTCTTCGGCCGGGTGCCGTTCCCGGCGTTGCACGTGGACACCGAGAAGAAATTCCCCGAAATGTACGCATTTCGTGATCGCTACTCGAAGGAGTGGGACCTCGACCTCAAGGTTGATTACTGCCCGCCGGTCGAAGCGATCGATCCGACCTTGCCGCCTGCCGCTCGCTCCGCGGCGCGCAAGACCGAGGGGCTGAAACTCGCGCTCAACAAATATGGCTTCGACGGACTGATCGCCGGCATCCGCCGCGATGAGGAAGCGACCCGCGCCAAGGAACGGGTGTTTTCGCCACGCGGCACCGAAGGCGGATGGGATGTACGCGACCAACCGCCCGAATTCTGGGATCAGTTCAATGCCTCGCCGCCTCCCGGCGCGCATTTGCGGATCCATCCGATCCTGCACTGGACCGAGGCGGATATTTGGGCCTACACCAAACGCGAGAACATCCCGATCATTCCGCTCTATCTGGCGAAGGAGGGCAAACGCTATCGTTCGCTCGGCGACGCCGACATCACCTTTCCCGTCCCTTCGACCGCATCGAGCATCGACGAGATTCTGATCGAACTCGAGGGCACCAAGATTCCCGAACGCGCCGGGCGCGCGCTTGACCACGAGACCGAAGACGCTTTCGAACGGCTTCGTGTCGCCGGCTATCTCTGATCTGAATCGAATCGAGCGCTTTTCCAATGAACATGATCGCACCTAACCTCGCGTCGAACGCTGCCCTCTCGACGCCCAACGGCACGACCCGCCCCCAGGTCCGCATCGTCATTGTCGGCCACGTCGATCACGGCAAGTCAACGCTGGTCGGGCGGTTGCTGCACGAGACCGGCAGCCTGCCCGATGGCAAACTTGAGATGCTGAAAGCGGTCAGCACCCGACGCGGTATGCCGTTCGAATGGTCGTTCCTGCTGGACGCCCTGCAAACCGAGCGGGATCAGGGCATCACCATCGATACCACGCAGATCCGTTTCCGTACGCGCTCGCGCGACGTGGTGCTGATCGACGCTCCCGGCCATGCCGAATTTTTGCGTAACATGATCACCGGCGCGGCACAGGCCGACGGCGCAGTGCTCATCATCGACGCGCTGGAAGGCGTGCGCGACCAAACGCGGCGGCACGGCTATTTGCTGCATCTGCTCGGCGTCAAACAGGTCGCTGTCGTCGTCAATAAGATGGACCGAGTCGATTTCAGCACGGAACGCTTTGGCGCCATTCGAGACGAAATTTCGGCACACCTGACCGGCCTCGGCCTCGCGCCGACGGCCGTGATTCCAATATCGGCCCGCGACGGCGACGGCGTGTCCGAGCGGACTGCGAAGATCGGCTGGTACAGCGGTCCCACCGTGGTCGAGGCCATCGATGCACTGCACCCGGCGCGACCGCTCGATGAACTGGCGCTGCGCTTCCCCGTTCAGGCGATCTACAAATTCGATGATCGCCGCATCGTGGCCGGGCGTATCGAGTCGGGCGGCCTGACCGCGGGCGACGAGATCGTGATCATGCCGGCCGGAAAGATCGCAAAGATCCGCAGCGTTGAAGGCTGGCCCTCGAGTCCGAAAAGTGCGCAGGGGGCCGGCCGCTCGGTCGGCATCACGCTCGACCGCGAATTGTTCGTCGAGCGCGGGGATGTCATTGCCCATGTTGGGTCGGCCCCGCGCGATACCCGAAGGATACGGGCACGCATCTTCTGGCTGCACGAGCAACCGCTCGCAGCTGGCGCATCCATTCTGCTGCGGCTCGGCAACAAGGAAACGCGCGCCGTCGTCGTGGCCATCGAGAAAGCCGTCGATCCCGGCGAACTCTCGAGCGCCGAAACCAAGGCGATCGCGCGCAATCATGTCGGTGAAATCGACATTTCGCTATCGCAGCCTCTCGCCGCCGACCCGTATGTCGACAACCCCCGCACCGGCCGCCTCGTGATCGAGGTCAACGGCCGCATCGCCGGCGGCGGGCTGGTGCTCAGCGTCGACGCAGGACAGCGCGCGGCTCCGGTCGACATCGTACCGGTGGAATCCGCGCTGCGGCCCGACGAGCGCTCCGCCCGCTATCGTCACAACGGCGCCGTCGTCTGGCTGACGGGATTGCCGGGCTCCGGTAAATCCACGCTGGCCCGCGCGCTGGAGCGAAAGTTGTTCAGCGACGGCGGCTCGCCGATCCTGCTCGACGGCGACACGCTGCGCGCCGGACTGAACGGCGACCTCGGTTTCTCGCCGCAGGATCGCACTGAGAACATCCGCCGGCTCGCCGAAGTCGCCACGCATCTCGCGCGCAATGGTCACCTCGCGATCGTCGCTGCGGTCTCCCCATCGCGCGAGGATCGCGCCGCGGCGCGGCGCATCGCCGACAGCACCTTCCGCGAAGTCTATGTCGCAACGCCGGCTGACGTTTGCGAGCGCCGCGATCCCAAGGGGCACTATGCGAAGGCGCGCGCGGGTGTGCTGCATGGCTTCACCGGCATCGGAAACGACTATCAGCCCCCGGAGACGGTGGAACTGACGATCGATACCTCGTCCCGCACGGTAAGTGATGCCGCCGATGAGATCGAGCAGATGTTGATCAGAACCGGCGTTCTGTTCGACGAACTGACCGACGTCGCCGCCAACATCTGAGGCTGCGAATACTGGGCCATAGCCGCGGACCCTGCGCGGCTATGTATCGGCTTGTCTCGGTCTATAGCGTTTTCGAGCGATACCAGTTCGCGTGAAGAAAATGTGTCAGATCAAAATCGTAGAGTTCCGCTTCTGGCTCCATCAGAAGCGGAAAGGCCCTAAGACTATTCAACTCGTGTGAAGGGCTTCTCACGGCGCCGGCTTTGGCGCTAAATAACGGTCCAGCGCCCGTAATTGGGCGACGACCCGGCCTTGAAACAGCGCAGCCGTTTCTCGCGAGAAGTCCGTCGACATGACCAGAATTGACGCCCACGGACTGAAGATCGCGCCTGTCCTGTTCGATTTTGTCGCCGAGGAAGCGACGCCGCGGACCGGCGTTACGCCCGATGCGTTCTGGGCCGGACTTGCCGCCATCGTCCGCGATCTCGGACCGAGAAACCGCGAGTTGCTCGCGGTGCGCGATTCACTACAGGCGAAGATCGACGGATGGCATCGCGCCAGTAAAGGCACGCCGTTCGACATGGGCGCCTATACGGCGTTCCTGACGGAGATCGGCTATCTGCAACCAGAGCCGGAGACGCGGCGGGTCGAGACCGCCAATGTCGATGACGAGATCGGAAAAATCTGCGGCCCGCAACTGGTGGTGCCGCTGACCAATGCGCGCTACGCGCTAAACGCCGCAAATGCGCGCTGGGGCAGCCTCTACGATGCGCTGTATGGCACCGACGCCATTGCGCACGAGGCCGACGAGGCCAAAGGCTATGACAGGGCGCGCGGCAGCAAGGTGATTGCGAAGGCAAAGGCTTTCCTCGATTCGGCAGCACCGCTTTCGAATGGCGCTCATGCTGACGTCGCAGGCTACAGCGTGTTCAACGGACAGCTGTCGGTCAAACTCAAAAACGGCGACACGACCGGTCTGATGAGGGAGTCGCAGTTTGCGGGCTACCAGGGCGATGCGCGTACTCCATCCGCGATCCTGCTCGTTAATCACGGTCTGCACATCGATATCCAGGTCGACCGCGTCCACCCCATCGGCAAGGATGATCCCGCCGGCGTCGCCGACGTGATCATCGAGGCTGCCATCAGCACCATTCTCGACATGGAGGATAGCGTCGCCACTGTCGATGCCGACGACAAGGTTCTGGTGTATCGCAACACGCTCGGCCTGATGAACGGCACCCTCACCGACACTTTTGAAAAGGGTCGCAAGACCGTCACCCGCGCCCTCAACGCCGACCGCGTCTACACCGCGCCGGACGGCGGGCAACTCACGCTGCACGGGCGCAGCCTGCTTTTGATCCGCAACGTCGGTCACCACATGTTCACCGACGCGGTGCTCGACCAGAGCGGCGCAGAGATTCCGGAAGGCCTGCTTGACGCAGCGGTGTCAGGGCTGCTCGCAATTCATGATCTCAATGGAGTTTCGAAGACGCGGAACACCCGTAGCGGCTCGGTCTACCTGGTCAAGCCGAAGATGCACGGCCCCGACGAGGTAGCGCTGACCTGCGAATTGTTCGCCCGCGTCGAGACGATGCTCGGATTGCGGGAGAACACGCTCAAGATCGGCATTATGGACGAGGAACGCCGCACCACGGTCAACCTCAAAGCCTGCATCCAGGCCGCATCGAAACGCATCTGCTTCATCAATACAGGTTTTCTCGACCGCACCGGGGACGAGATTCACACCTCGATGGAAGCGGGCCCGGTGATCCGCAAAGGCGAGATGAAGGCGCAGCCATGGATCAAGGCCTATGAGGACTGGAATGTCGACATCGGCCTGATCGATGGCCTGCCCGGCCATGCTCAGATCGGCAAGGGCATGTGGGCAGCGCCCGACAGGATGGCGGACATGCTGGTGCAGAAAATCAGTCACCCGCAAGCGGGCGCCACCACCGCATGGGTACCGTCGCCGACCGCGGCGACGCTGCACGCCTTGCACTACCATCAGATTGACGTGCCAAGGCGCCAGCAGGAACTGGAGGCAAGCGGGAGGCGCGCCAGGCTATCCGATCTCCTCACTATCCCGGTATCTCATTCGAACTGGGCGCCCGAAGACGTGAAGCAGGAAATCGACAATAACTGTCAGGGCATTCTCGGCTATGTGGTGCGCTGGATCGATCAGGGCGTGGGCTGCTCGAAGGTACCGGACATCCACGACGTCGGCCTGATGGAAGATCGCGCCACGCTGCGGATTTCCAGTCAGCATTTGGCGAACTGGCTGCATCATGGCGTCGTCACCAGCGATCAGGTGATGGACTCGCTCAAGCGCATGGCCGTCATCGTTGACGAACAAAACGCAGGCGATCCTCTCTACAAGCCAATGGCTCCGAATTTCGACAGCGTGGCTTTCAAGGCGGCCTGCGATCTGGTGTTCAAGGGCCGCGAGCAGCCAAACGGATATACCGAATACATCCTGACCGAACGGCGGCGCGAGGCCAAGATGGAGCGCGTTGGATTGACTGTACGATCCTGCGAATGACCTGGCGGGTCTCCCGGGGCAGCTCACTGGTCGCGTCAGTTGCACGCCGATATTGGCAGGCCGATCCATACCTTTCGATCCGGTCGTCTGCTCCAACTAAACGAGTCGGCTGGAGTCGGAACGCCGTTAAGGTCAGACCTTCCTAACAAAACCTCGCCCGATCCGTTGCCCATGACCGCCAGCCTCGTCGCGGAACTTTAGCCGCAACAGCACGTTGGGGTTCATATTCCTCAGTTTTCAGGAGCGTTGGATGGCGAGCGATGGCGATGTGATAAAAAACCTGACCGACAAAGCGACCTACGACAGGCTCGAGAAAGACTTATCAGCCGTAAAGAACGAGATCACTGCATTGGCTGATCAAGTCTCGGACGCGCTCAATACGCTGACCGGCTCCGCCAAGAAGCAGGCCCGCCGTGGGTATAGGCAGGCGAGGGCGAATGTCGATTCCGTTCTCTCCGAAGTCTCCGATCGCGGCAATGCAGCCCTTGACGCTGCGCAAAGCGCCGTCACGACCATCGAGGACACCCTGGAAGAGGCCATCCAGCAGCGCCCCCTCGCGACAGTGGGCCTCGCAGTGGGTCTGGGATTTCTGATCGGCGTCACGTGGCGTCGATGACCGTCTAGACGTATCCATCAAATTCTGCCGATCGGCCCGCACCCGGCCGATCGCGCCAATGGTTTCAATAGATAATTTCGTTTCAGATGAGGCGTTGAATGTTTCAGCGGACAATCGATGACTTCAAGGAAAGCGCAGGCAGTGCTATGCGGCTGACGTGCCTGGCCCTGGTGGCTGCGTTTGCGGCCTTTGTCACGATCGTGTTCCTTTGCGCAGCCGCGTTTGTCTTTGTTTATCAAAACTACGGCTTGATCGAAGCGTGTCTGAGCGGGGCAGCGATTTTCTCGCTAATCACTTTGATCGCAGTCGTAACGTTAGTGATTCGACGAAAGGCCGCCAAGAAACGAGCGGCACAGCAAGCTAAAGCCGCGACGCAGAACTTTCTCGCCGACCCGATGGTCGTGGCGGCGGGACTTCAGCTGGCGCGCGCAGTCGGCGTGAAGAAGCTGATTCCGATCCTGGCCGTCGGCGGTCTGGCGCTCGGACTGTTCGCTCGGGGACGTAACCGCGATGACGGGACTGATAACGGGGAGTAGTGTTCGCCCAGGAAACTGAGTTTCTGACGGCAACCCTCATGTCACGCAGCGACCCGGTTGAAGCTGTTTTGCCACGTCCGTCAGCATACTCACCACCGGTTCGCATGCGATCGTTCGCTTGACTTGCATCGCGGGCGCATGATGCGAATCTTGCTTCGTGGTCGTGTGATCGTTCACTTCCCGACCAGGACTTCTCGGAATCCGGAATACGATTGACATACGCGGCAGGCTTTCCATCCTAATGGAAATGGTGCGGCCGATGGCGTGTGGAGATGGGACAATGCCGAGATCGGACTTGACGGCTCGATAGACCGCGGCATTCGCGTCGGGGCTGGCCGCCTGATGGCCTGACTCAAGATGCACCGCGCCCAATGACAGGGTCGCCGCCAGACCGGCGAGAAATCCTGCGGATGTCTGAAACATCGTTGTCGCCTCTTTCCTCAAGCTATCGCGCTCGCGGATCTGAACCGCCAGCAACAACGCCGGTCGGCAGACTTCGTTCACTGATGTTTTGAGAAAAAAGCAGGGGCGGAACGCTTGTCAGCACCCGCGTTGCCTTGACCGCCGATTCTTCGGATCGACCGGCGATACGATGTCGTGATAAATCAGCCGCGTCCTTCCGCGGTTGTTACCATGTCACGACGCAGCGGCACGAGGCTCGCGATTGCGCGAATTACGCTGGAAGAACAGCGCCTGACTGGCTACTGCCGAAACCATGGCGGGTTGAAACGGTTTGGAGATGAGGAACGCCGGTTCGGGCCGCTCGCCGGTCAGAAAGCGTTCGGGATAGGCTGTTATGAAGACAACGGGCACCTCGACCACGCGCAAAAGTTCGTTGACAGCGTCCAATCCCGAACTGCCGTCAGCGAGTTGAATATCGGCCAGAATGAGGCCCGGCTCCTTGGTCTTGGCGAGGGCGATCGCATCGGCGTGGGTACGTGCAACACCGATCACACGGTGTCCTAGATTTTTGACGAGACTTTCCAGATCCATCGCAATAAACGTCTCGTCCTCGATAATGAGGACGTCCGTTGCGATTTCCGCCGCCATTTCGCGGCCGGCGATACCACTCAGCTTGCGGACTTCAGCGACGTCGACCTCCAGAACAAACGCAGCCTCTTCCTCCGAAAAACCTTCCAGCGACAGCAGGAGGAAAGCCTGACGTGGAAGCGGGGTGATATTCGTCAACCGGCGCTCTGTCGGCGCGAGCGTCGGCACCTCGTCGGCGCCTCCGTTGATCGAGACTGAATTCCAGATTCGTGTGAACAGCCGGAACAGGCCGGCGCGCGGCCCGTGCTGTTCGTCAAGCAGCGTCGGATCCTGAAGCAGCGCCTCTAACATGGCGCCGACATAGGCGTCGCCAGACGCCTGGCTTCCTGTCAGGGCGCGTGCATAACGGCGCAAAAGCGGCAAATGTTCAGCAACGACCTGTGATCGAAACATTCCCGTCCATCCTTCTCGAGATAACTCATGCTCGGGACCACAAACCGTCCGGCGTAAGCACTGCAAACGCCGCATCCCGGTCCCCCTCGCGTATTTACTCCCGAGCATCACAAAAGTTCCCCGGACCCGGAACTTTCGCATCATCATTGAATTAGGCTTTCATACGAGGTCCGTGGAAGCGGCGCGAAATACAGGAATTTCCAGTATTTTCAATATCTTGAAACTCGGGCGCGAAGTCATGAAAGATTCAAAGCCATCACCCGCCAAAGACGGCCTCAACGCCGAGATTCAATCCCGAATCGGCCATCAGCTTCGCGCCATGTATGACGACGTCGTGAGGCAGGGTGTTCCCGACCGGTTTGCCGAATTAATTCGAAAGCTCGATGCATCTGAGCCCGGGAAACCACACATAACCCCAACGGGCGATCTCGATGCAAAAAATGACGGGAGGGACTAATGCCTCTCACAGATTCATTACGCGAGGAAATTCTGGCATCGGTGCCGAACTTACGCGCTTTTGCGATTTCGTTAAGCGGAAATGGCGATCGAGCCGACGACCTCGTGCAGGAAACGCTGCTCCGCGCACTTGCTAATATCGATTCATTTCAGCCAGGATCGAACCTTCCGGCATGGCTGTTCACGATCCTTCGCAACCTGTTCCGCTCCGACTATCGCAAGCGGCGGCGGGAGGTCGAGGATTCAGATGGCAACTATGCGAAAACGCTGAAATCGCAGCCAAGCCAGAATGCTCACCTGGAGTTCGAAGAATTTAGGGCGGCGCTAGATAAATTGCCGCAGGACCAGCGAGAGGCTTTGATCCTCGTGGGGGCTTCGGGATTTTCCTACGAGGATGCCGCGAAGATCTGCGGATGCGCAGTCGGCACCATCAAGAGTCGCGTCAACCGCGCGCGATCGAAGCTGAGCGCCCTGCTTTATGTCGAGGGCACGGAGGATTTTGGACCCGACGACACCGTCAGGGCCGTAATCGGCAACGGCCGATAATTCTCGCCGCGCATCCAAATGGCCGAGAGCGGTAGTGGCGGCGGTCGCCGCTCATTCGGAGCTTGTCGAACTTGCTGGGTTCGAAATCTGCATCGTACGATCTCGCTCGGTCAAATCCACGACGGTGTCCATGGGAGCGGCGAGTTCATAGACATAGCTCACCTCGGTAAAGTACCGCTTGGAGACGCCGCCCAGCGCCTCCGGCGCAACGCGATCCAGCAGAATGATGCCAAAATCGCTATCCTCGCGTCTTGTCGCCGCACTGGTGTTGAATTCTTCCCACCGAAAATGAAACAGCGCCTTGTCGGCCTCGCCCTCGATCCCCCAATGCACTACAATATTCGGATGCTTGCCGACCAGCGAGAGTCCCTCGTCGGAATGCGATGCCAGCTCGAAGAACAGCAATGAGAGACTCTGAGCCGCCCGCGCGCTGACCGTGATATCAGGACCATGGATCGCGATGCGGTCGACGTGAGGGATGGCGCGAGCCTCGAACAATCCCCTCAGTTTGACGCCCTGCCACTGGCTCTCGCTAAGCAGCGAAACCACATTGGACATGGCATGGATCCGGCCAATCAGCAATTCTCGGGCGACTTCGATGTCGGACCCGTGCCGCAGCGTACGCGTGACGATCGATTGAATCACTGCGAGAATGTTTTTGACACGGTGATTGAGTTCATCGATGACGGCGGTCAATCGCCGCTCGAAGCCGATCCGAACCTGAATCTCCCGGCTCAACCGCAAATTATTATAGGCGACATATCCGAACAGTCCGCAAATGATGCTTGTCAACGCAAGACCGATCGCGGCCACCACCGCGGCCAGTTTTTGCGCGCGGTGCATGGCATTCACTTTCGGGTAATAGCCAAGCGACCAGTCCCTGCCGCCGAAGGTCACCGTCCGGAGCACCATCGGAACGGGATTAGCCCCCCACCCGAGACGCGAGGTGACATTGCCGCTATCGTCGGCAATCAATTCCGAGCCCGGGTTGCGCGGATCTTTCAGGACGACGGAAAATAGCGACAGCTCATCATTCGTCAGCATCAAGGATGCCAGTTTATAGGAGAACGTAACAAAGCCGGCGGCTGTCTCGCTTTCCTCCTGGAAAACCGGTGTTGCGATGACCAGCCCGATCGGCCCGTTCCGCCCCATCAGATTGAGCGGATCCGATACGACGGAAGTCTTGGTTTGCATTGCTCGGGCGAACATCGGCCCCAAGATCGGATGCTGATCGAGCGAGCGGCCCAAGAAGCCGGTGGTTTGCGCGTCTTGGGGTTCGACATCCATTATTACGTCGATCGGTTTGTCGAGCGACCGCAGATCGCGCGGGGTGTCGTCAAAACTCCGGATTTGGGAATCTGGAAATCCAGCCGCCGCCAGGACATCATGAGCCTGCGGAAATTCGCTCGGCTCAAGACATGCGACCCACCAGGCAATGACAAAATCAGTCTTGAAGGCATAGATCGAAGCACGCAATGGGTGGAGCATGTTGGCCTGCACCGCGGATGGCGACCGGAACAGCCCCGAGGCGACACGCGCCAAAAGCTCTCGTTCGATGAGACGCTCCTGAACCAGACTGGCGTGGACATCGATCGCGCGCGACAGCGCAATGTTGTCGATCGCCAACTCCTGATCATGAGCCCGCCATGCCGCAAGACCGGAAAGAAAAATTCCGATGACGGCGACGAACCCAATGACGAAACCCAGCCGAACCACGCGCCTACCCGGAGATCAGGAAATAACCATTCGCAACATTGGCCGGTCTCACCATTAACAGCAGCGTCCCGCCCTGACGATGCATCACATCAATCGTGCCGCGCCAGCATGGTTCCGCCTCCAGTTGCAAAAGCCGGGAACGATCGTTAACGGAATCCGGCCAGCCGACCGTTCTACTCACTATGATGAAAGGTCCGTTCGCCCTCATTCGTCTGTGGCGATGCGCCTCTCCGGGAGGCGCGAGGCTCAGTGATCCAAATCGTTTTCTGGGGAAACAAGATCAAGGCAGCAGCCGAGTACCATCGTGCCCTGAAAATCTCATCATTTGCACGGTGCCGGGCTCGGCTCCCACAATTGCGACCGGCAGAAAATGCTCGGTACGGCCTTGGATGGCGCTTTCGATCAGCACTCGGCGCGTCGCGCCGACCTCCGCCGCGAGCCGCCGCCGCAGCGCCGCGCTCGCCGCCGCCCGCAACTGCCTGGCGCGATCCCTGATCACCTCGGCCGCGACCGGCGGCATCCGTGCCGCAGGCGTCCCCGGCCGCGACGAATATGGAAACACATGCAGGAAGGTGAGATCACATTCGGCAACGAGGTCCAGCGACCGCGCGAACATGTCGTCGGTCTCAGTCGGAAAGCCGGCGATGATGTCGGCACCGAAGGCGACTTCCGGCCTCAGCCGCCGCACCTGCGCGCAGAAATCGATGGCATCGCGGCGCGAATGCCGCCGCTTCATCCGCTTCAGGATCATGTCGTCTCCGGATTGCAGCGAGAGATGCAAATGCGGCATCAACCGCTCCTCGTTCGCGATGACATCCAGCAAATCGCGATCCGCCTCGATCGAATCGATCGACGAGATTCGGAGCCGCCTGATCTCCGGCACGTGTCGCAGGATCTGTTTTACCAGCCCGCCCAGCCGCGTTCCGCTCGGAAGATCGGCGCCATAACTTGTGAGATCGACACCGGTCAACACGATCTCGGCGTGACCGGCCTCGACGAACGCGCGGACCTGATCGACGACCGCGTCCATCGGCACCGAGCGGGAATTGCCGCGCCCGAAGGGAATGATGCAGAAGGTGCAGCGATGATCGCAGCCGTTCTGTACCTGCACAAAAGCGCGCGGCAGTCCGCCTTGAAAGCCATCGACGAGATGCGGCGCCATCTCGGTCACCGCCATGATATCGGCCACCGCGATTTTCTTCTCGGCCGTGATTTCCACATCAGGCGCGGCTAATGCGACCTGTGCGGCACGCCACGCCTCACTCCGCATTTTGTCATCGTTGCCAATCACGCGATCGACCTCGGCCATCTGCGCGAACATCGCCGGCTCTATCTGCGCGGCGCATCCGGTGACGACGATGCGCGCCGAAGGTCGCTCGCGCCTCAAGCGGCGGATCGATTGCCGTGTTTGCGCCACTGCCTCGTTGGTCACGGCGCAACTGTTGATGATGACGACCTCGTCAAGGCCAGCATCTTCCGCGTTGCGACGGATGACTTCGGATTCAAAGGCGTTGAGCCGGCAGCCGAAGGTAATGACGTCGACTGACATTAGGCCACCGACGCGAACAGCGCCGGATCGAAGGTACCTTCATATTCGAATACGGCCGGACCGGTCATCAGCACATGATCGTCGCGCTCGCGCCATTCGACGGTCAGGCTGCCGCCGGGAAGCGCGACATGGACGATGCGATTGGCCCGCTTGAGCCGCACCGCCGCCACCGCCGTTGCGCAGGCAGCCGAACCGCAAGCCTTCGTCAGGCCCGCGCCCCGCTCCCAGGTCCGCATCGTGATGTGATCGCGATCTACGATATGCGCCAGCGTGATGTTGGCGCGCTCGGGAAAGACCGGATGGTTTTCCAGCAGCGGCCCGAAACGGGCGAGATCGTAGACATCGATGTCGTCGACCCAGAAGATCGCGTGGGGATTACCCATGCTAACCACGGACGGCGAATGAAGCACCGGTGCGTCGATCGGCCCAATTTGTAACTCGATATAGCGGGTATCGCGGAATTCCTCGGCGAGCGGAATGTCCCTCCAGTCGAATTTTGGCGATCCCATGTCGACGGTGTAGAGACCAGGCGCGGAGTCTCGCCAGCAGTTCAAAAGACCGGCGCGCGTTTCGAAGGTCAGCGCGGCCTTACCTGTCGCCTCGAAGATCTGGCGCGCCACACAGCGCATGCCGTTGCCGCACGCATTGGCTTCCGAGCCATCATTATTGTAGATGCGAACGAAGGCCTCGGTGCCCGATGTCCGCGGGGGCTGCAGAACCATCAATTGATCATAGGGAACGCCCGCCGGTGATGCGACAGCACGCGCCTCCTCGGCCGAGACCGCGGCGGAGCTGTCGCGAAGATCGACAACGACGATCTCGTTGCCGATCCCATTCATCTTGCTGAAAGCATGATTTGCGAGCGCGCCCATTGGTTTTCCAGTTTCCGGCGTTCATTTTCCGGCATCCGCCTTCCGCGACTTTATATGGCGAATGCGCGCCGGTTGACCAGTGTCACTCACGACCGCCATCGCTAACGCAAATCCGTGTCGGCGCCCCACACCCGCCACGATGCGGCATGACATATCTGTTTTGTTCTGTCATGGGATGAACGTCAGCGTCGCGTGTTAAGCATCGTAATAAGTCAGCCCGTAACAGCGGCTAAGGACCGGGTCTCGCGGACATCGGCCAGCACGACCAGGGAGACCCTACCAATGAATCGCCCCCGCCCTTTTTGCCGATTCGCGATCGCAATGATCCCAGCGACCTTGATGTTCGGGCTCTCTGCCGTGATGGCCGAGACGCCGTCCGCGACACCTCCCGGCGCGACTGCGCCGGCCGCAGAGGCTCCACCAGCCACACCTACCCCACCCGGAACGACGACACCGGCCACGCCGGTCCCGCCCCCTGCCGAAGTGCAGACGCCGAAAAATCCGACCGCCGAAGCCCCGAAGCCGCCGGTGACCGCGCCCGTGCAGACGGCCGATCCTTTCGGCGAAGAACATACGCTGGCCCCGAAGACCGTCCTGACGTTGCGCAACAACGCCACCTGGGAAAACGCATTCGAGACGCTCATTGATTCGTTCAAGTCGCTGGCCGCCGTTCTCGACAAGCAGGGCATCAAGCCTGCCGGCAACATGATGATCGTCTATACCTCAACGGACGATAACGGCTTCTCGTTTCTGGCGGAAATCCCCCTCGATCAAGAGATCAGGGATCTGCCCAAGAACGTCAGCATGGGTAAATCACCGGAGGGCAAGGCGCTGAAGTTCGTACATCGCGGCTCCTACGACAACATGGACAACACCTATGAGGCGATTACGAATACCCTCGACGACAAGAAGCTTGAGGCCAAGGACACCTTCATCGAGGAGTACAAGACCGATCCATTGAAGACCGAGGAAGACAATCTGATCATTGATGTCTATGTCCCGCTGAAATGAGAACCGTCATGCAGAACCGGATCCAGCTCGCCATCGCCGCTGCTACTATCGCCGCTTTGATCTCGGTGCCCGCGCAAGCCGATGTGCCACCACCAGCAATCTCGGTAACCGGTGAGGCCACAATCTCCGCGCCGCCCGATCTTGCTCAGATCGAGGCAGGGGTCACGACCGACGCCAAGAATGCGCGCGACGCGTTCGAAGCCAACAATGCCGCCATGGGCAAGGTGCTCGCGGCGCTGAAAAGCGCGGGCATCGCCGAAAAAGACTATCAGACCTCGCAGTTGTCGCTGCAGCCACAATTTACCAATCAAAATCGCTCGGGATCCAACGTCCTCTCCGGCTACCGCGCCACCAACCGCGTCACCGTCAAGCTGCGTGACATCAGCAAAATGGCCGGGGTGATCGATGCGGTCACCGCGGCCGGCGCCAACGACATCGGCAGTATCAATTTCATGGTCTCCAACGCATCGAAGCTGCTCGACGACGCGCGGGCCGAGGCGATCGTCGACGCCCGGCGCAAGGCGGAGATCTATGCCAAGGCTGCGGGCGTCTCGCTCGGCGGGCCGATCAGCATTGCGGAGCACGGGAGCGCGGTGCCGGTGATGTACCGCCGTGCTGCGGCGCCGATGGCCGCGGAGGCCGCCATCGCGCCCGGCGAAGAAACGCTCCGCGTGACGGTCGGCGTCTCCTGGGAGATCAAGGGGGCGCCATAAGGCGTGGCCCGCCCGATCAGCTTGACTCGGGCAAGCCGGTGCCTATAAATCCGCCCGAATTCTCGAAAAGACTTCCTTTTCGACCCGCCGACCGGCCGCAGGGGCCGGAGGTCAACGCCCGACAGCGCTGTGCGCCCTCGGGCGTAGTTGTGTTTTGGAATGACTGTTGATTTTGGCGATCGCCAAAAATCAACACGCTATAGCTCTGGGGTGAGCGTTTTCTCCCGCGAATCCCGCGGATGAGTTGAGCGCGGTACCTAGGTCCCCTACCGCCGTGAAGACGCGGCGACCTCTCCCCGCAGAAGAGCAGGGCGAGGTAAAAAGGAAAAGCAGGCATGTTCGACAATCTGTCGGAACGGCTCGGCGGCATTCTCGATCGGCTGACGCGGCGCGGCGCGCTGACGGAAGCCGATGTCGATGCCGCCATGCGCGAGGTGCGCCGGGCCCTGCTGGAGGCCGACGTCTCGCTCGACGTGGTGCGCAGTTTTACCGACAAGGTCCGCGAACAGGCGGTCGGCGCCACCGTCGTTAAGTCGGTGACGCCGGGCCAGATGGTGGTGAAGATCGTTCATGACGAACTGATCGCCACGCTCGGTTCCGATGGCCAGACCATCGATCTCAATGCCGTGCCGCCGATCATCATCATGATGGTCGGCCTGCAAGGCTCGGGCAAGACCACCACAACCGCTAAACTGGCGCGGCGGCTGACCGAGCGGGATAAACGCAAAGTCCTGATGGCCTCGCTCGACATCTATCGTCCGGCGGCGATGGAGCAACTCGCGGTGCTCGGACGCGATCTCGACATCAAGACGCTACCAATCGTCGCAGGGCAAAAACCTGAGCAGATCGCTCGCCGCGCGCTGGAGGCCGGCAAGCTCGGCGGCTACGACGTGGTGCTGCTCGACACCGCCGGCCGCACCACGCTCGATGACGAGATGATGTCGGAGGCGGCGAACATCAAAACCGCCGCCCACCCCCACGAAGTGCTGCTAGTCGCGGATTCGCTGACCGGACAGGATGCGGTCAATCTCGCGCGGTCGTTCGATGAGCGCGTCGGCCTCACCGGCATCGTACTGACCCGCGTCGACGGCGACGGTCGCGGCGGCGCCGCGCTGTCGATGCGTCAAGTCACCGGCAAGCCGATCAAGCTGATCGGCACCGGCGAAAAGACCGACGCGCTGGAGGATTTCCATCCCTCGCGTATCGCCGGCCGCATCCTCGGCATGGGCGACGTGGTCTCGCTGGTCGAAAAGGCTTCCGCCAACATCGATGCCGAAAAGGCCGCGCGCACCACCGAAAGGATGCGCAAGGGCCAGTTCGACCTCAACGACATGCGCGAGCAGTTGCTGCAGATGTCCAAAATGGGCGGCATCTCCGGCCTGATGGGCATGATGCCCGGCGTCTCAAAGATGAAAAACCAGATGGCCGCGGCCGGCCTCGACGACAGGATCATCAAGCGTCAGGTCGCCGTGATCGACTCGATGACACGGCAGGAGCGCAAGCATCCCGAAATCCTCAAAGCCAGCCGCAAGCGGCGCATCGCCGCCGGTGCCGGCCAGAAGGTCGAGGAGATCAACAAGCTCCTCAAGATGCATCGCGGCATGGCCGACATGATGAAGATGATGGGGACCGGCAAGCGCGGCCCCCTCGCCGGCATCGCGCAGGCCATGGGCTTCGGCGGCGGCATGCCGAGTCCCGAGCAGATGAAAGCGCTTGCGGAGAAAATGCCGAAAGGCGCGGACGGCCTGCCGCAATTGCCGAAGGATCTGCCGGCCGGATTGCGCGGTGGCCTGCCAAATCTTCCCGGCCTCACCGGACTGACCGGCAAGCCGACGCTGCCCGGTCTCGGCTTCCCCCGGAAGAAGAAATGAGACGAACGGCTTCACACATTTCGCCAACGCTATAACGACACAACAAACTCACCAGACAGACTTCAAAAGGAGAACCTTATGCCCGTCGTGATCCGCCTCGCCCGTGCCGGCACCAAAAAGCGGCCGGTTTATCATGTCGTCGCCGCGGATTCGCGTTATCCGCGCGATGGCCGTTTCATCGAACGGCTCGGTCATTTCAATCCGTTGATGCCGAAGGACAATGCCGACCGGCTCAAGCTCGACCTCGACAAGGTCAAGGCCTGGCTCGCCAAGGGCGCGCAGCCGTCGGACCGCGTTGCCCGTTTCCTTGATGCTGCCGGCGTCAAGAAGCGCACGCCACGCAACAACCCCGTGAAGGCCGTGCCGCGCAAGGAGCGCAAGGCGCAGGCCGAAGCCGCCGCGAAGTCCTGAGGCTGAAGCGGCATGACGGCGCGCGTGTGCGTCGCCCGGATCGGCGCCGCGCATGGCCTGCGCGGCGAGGTGCGGCTGTGGACCTTCACGGAAGACCCGATGTCGGTGACGCAATACGGCCCGCTCTCGACGAAAGATGGCGCGCGGCAGCTTGAAGTAACGCACGCGCGCGCGGCCAAGGATCACCTCGTTGCAACGCTCACGGACGTGACCACGCGCGAGGAGGCCGAGCGGCTCAACGGCGTCGAACTCTACGTCGCACGCGACAAACTGCCCGATACGGACGAAGGCGAATTTTACCACGCCGATCTCATCGGTCTCGCCGCCTTTGATGCGGCGGGCGCGATGATCGGAACGGTCGCCGCCGTTCACAACTTCGGCGCAGGCGACATCATCGAGATCGCGCGTGCGCACGGTCCGACCCTGATGCTGCCGTTCACCGATGCCGTGGTGCCGACCGTGGACATCGCCGGCGGACGCGTGGTGATCGAGATGCCCGGCGAGATCGATGGCGATGAGCCGGATTCCGGCTCTCCAGGCATTTGATAACGGAGGCAAATTTGCAGCTTGAGCCTCACGACGATCTTAATCGCATAATCCTTTCTTTCGTCAGAAGCGATTGGCGGAAAGTTGCATTCGTCGTTGGAAGTGTTTTGCACTGGTACGAGGATCGCCAAATCAAAATGGACGATCAAGAGATCATGAAGAAAATCCTTGCTTTGATCGATACCAAGAAGATTGAAAGTCAAGGAGATATCTTGGATTGGAAACGCAGCGAAGTCCGCGTCGTACAGTCAGATAGCTAGGATAATTCCTCTGATGCGATCCGCGGACTAATGACTTGGCGCGCGACCGTCCTGACCCTGTTTCCCGAGATGTTTCCGGGGCCGCTCGGCATCAGCCTCGCCGGAAAAGCGCTGACGACCCGCTTATGGGCGCTCGACATTCACGACATCCGCAGTTCCGCCACCGACCGCCACCGCAGCGTCGATGATACCCCGGCCGGCGGCGGCCCGGGTATGGTGCTGCGTGCCGACGTGCTGGCCAAGGCCATCGACTCAGTGGAGACCTCGCCGGACCGACCGCGCCTTCTGATGAGTCCGCGCGGTCGGCCATTGACCCAGTCGTGGGTGATGGAACTCGCGGCCGGTCCCGGGCCGCTGATCGTCTGCGGACGCTTCGAAGGGGTGGACCAGCGGGTCATTGAAGCCCGCGGGCTCGAGGAGGTGTCGATCGGAGATTATGTGCTGTCGGGAGGGGAAATCGCGGCGATGGCGCTGATCGACGCTTGCGTCCGGCTTTTGCCGGGGGTGATGGGCAAGGCGGAATCGGGTGAGGATGAAAGTTTTTCGCACGGGCTTCTGGAATATCCCCAGTACACTCGCCCGCAGGACTTCGAGGGCCGGCCGATCCCGGACGTTCTGCTGTCCGGCGACCATGCCAAGGTGGCCGGTTGGCGGAGGTCGGCGTCGGAAGCTTTGACGGAGGCGCGCCGTCCGGACCTCTGGGCGGCAAGGAACAGGCAAAATCCGCCAAAAAGCAAGACAGACGGGTGACAACGCGCCCGCTTTGCCGTATAGGAGCCCAAATCCGCGCAGCGAGCATTTTCAGGCAAAGTGGAATCCGGTTTGCCTTTAGAAAATGCTCTAGCTCGTTGAGCTGTGCGTATTCTTTTCGCAAAACCGGGTATCCACTTTTGCGAAATGCGCGCCACTGGACAGACGAATTCCGCGCAGCCCCCTCAAACGGCCGGAGGGGCGCGCCGCCGATGGAGATTTCGATGAACATCATTCAGCAGCTCGAAAAAGAGCAGTTCGACAAGCTGTCGGCGACCAAGACCATTCCGGAGTTCGGCCCCGGCGACACCGTGATTGTCAACGTCAAGGTGGTGGAAGGCGAGCGGACCCGCGTGCAGGCCTATGAAGGCGTCTGCATCGGCCGCTCCGGCGGCGGACTCAATGAGAGCTTCACGGTCCGCAAGATTTCCTACGGCGAGGGCGTCGAGCGCGTGTTTCCGGTGATGTCGCCGATGATCGACTCCATCAAGGTGGTGCGCCGCGGCAAGGTGCGTCGCGCCAAGCTGTACTATCTGCGCAAACTGCGCGGCAAGTCGGCCCGCATTGTTGAGAAGAAGACGGACCGCGCGGCCGCGACGAGCTGAGCGCAGGCCGACTCGCTTCCAAGGTTTCCGAAAGCGCGGCGCCGGCCGCGCTTTTTTATTGCCGCGAGCACGACTATCTATCGGGAACGCTGTCGGCCGTTTGATTGTCGCGGCGGCTACCGCCATGGTAAAAGACACAATGAATACGGATCAGATCAGCAGCGACATCGGCCGGTTCACAGCCCGCATCGTGCTCGACGACCGCAGCCGTTTGCCCGGACGCTTCTTCGGACGGTTCGCGACTTCGGCGACCTGAGGCCGCTCACTCGCGTCGGTGATTGTCTCGCGCGCCTCCTCGCGCGACCTGCTCAAAGAATTCCAATAGGTTTACGTCCATGTCCAAACCGACAACCCTGTACGACAAGATCTGGAACGATCATCTGGTGCATGAGGCCGAGGACGGCACCTGTTTGATCTACATCGACCGTCACCTCGTCCATGAAGTGACGTCACCTCAGGCATTTGAAGGCCTGCGCGTAGCCGGACGCAAGGTTCATGCGCCGGAGAAGACGCTCGCGGTGGTTGATCACAACGTACCGACCACCGATCGCTCAAAACCCAATCCCGATCCAGAGAGCGCCGAGCAGATCGCCACGCTGGCACAGAACGCCAGGGATTTCGGCATCGAGTACTACAACGAGTTCGACAAGCGACAGGGCATCGTTCACGTGATCGGCCCCGAGCAGGGCTTCACCCTGCCCGGCACCACCATCGTCTGCGGGGACAGCCACACTTCGACCCACGGCGCGTTCGGTGCACTGGCACACGGCATCGGTACTTCCGAGGTCGAACATGTGCTGGCGACCCAGACGCTGATCCAGAAAAAAGCGAAGAACATGCGCGCAGTGGTCGACGGCAAGCTGCCGGACGGCGTCACCGCCAAGGACATCATCCTCGCCATCATCGGCGAGATCGGCACCGCGGGCGGAACCGGCTACGTACTGGAGTATGCCGGCGAGGCGGTGCGCGCGCTGTCGATGGAAGGCCGCATGACGGTGTGCAACATGTCGATTGAGGGCGGTGCGCGCGCCGGCCTCATAGCGCCGGACGAGAAGGCATACGAATTCCTGAAAGGCCGGCCGAAAACGCCGAAGGGCGCCAATTGGGATGCGGCGATGCGATACTGGGAGACGCTGCGCAGCGACGACGGTGCGCATTTCGATCACGAGATACGGCTCGACGCCGCCAGGCTGCCGCCGATCGTGACCTGGGGCACCAGTCCTGAGGACGTGATCGCGGTAACCGGCAAGGTGCCGAACCCCGCCGACATCGCGGACGAGGCCAAGCGGCTTTCGAAGGAACGTGCGCTGCACTACATGGGCTTGAGCCCTGGCACGAGAATTACCGACATCAAGCTTGACCGCGTCTTCATCGGCTCCTGCACCAACGGTCGCATCGAAGACTTGCGCGCCGCTGCGAAGATCGCGGATGGCCGGACGGTCAACGGCAACGTCAATGCCATGGTCGTACCCGGTTCAGGATTGGTGAAGGAACAGGCGGAGGCAGAAGGCCTCGACAAGATCTTCATCAAGGCTGGTTTCGAATGGCGCGAGCCTGGCTGCTCGATGTGCCTTGCGATGAATCCCGACAAACTGAAGCCGGATGAACGCTGCGCTTCGACCTCGAATCGCAATTTCGAGGGTCGGCAAGGTTTCAAGGGCCGCACACATCTCGTGTCGCCCTCAATGGCGGCAGCGGCTGCAATCGCAGGACATTTCGTCGATATCCGCGAATGGCATTGAGCGTTCTTTCGCTCAGCGGTGTTAAGCCGGCTCCGGACGAGACGACGGAGGGATCGATAACTCGAAAGAAAGTTATTACCGCAGTTCGCGCGATGGTCTTGCACTCGACACCGCAATGAAGCACAACACAGCCGTGTGATCGAGGCGAGCGTGCCGCGTCGCTTTTTGTCGAACGAAACAGGTGTCCGGAAACCCCGTGCACATTCGTCTGGCAAGGCGGGCCTTCCGATCAGTTCCGCTCGATCACCGATCGAACAAGCTATCAACGAGGATGCGACGGCGAATCAAGCTTGCCTCAACTGGTGGGTTGCCTTCGCCGGAAAATTCCGTCAGTCGTAACGACGTCATGAAAACAGCCAAGACCAAAACCCCTGCCCGCAAGGCAGAAAAAATGTCGCGCCCATCCGGCAATACGAAGGCATCGGCAAAGACGCCCACAAGGACGCCTGCCAAGCTGGCGTCCGCAAAAGTCAAAGTCGCGAGGCCGGTGGAGGTCGTGAAGAGCAGCAGCAAGGCCGCGCCGCGTGCGGCTGAGAAGCCGATTGTGACCACGCCGCGCGATGCTCTGACCTTGCCGCTGAAACCGGCTCCCACAATTACCGCGCCGATTCCGGCGCCCACGGCTGTGCCGCCGACGCCTGCCGCTACGACGACCAAACAACCGGTATCCCGTCCGGTCCTGCGTGCCGACGTGCCGCCCGAAGCCGGCTTTACGCTGCAGGTGGATGGGCATTTCAAAAACCAGTTCGAGACGCTGGCCCAGGCGAAGCAGGCCGCGACCGACTTAAAGTCACGTTTTCCGATCCTGCGTATCGAAATCTACGATGCGGCGAAGAAAGCGCGGTTACCGATCTGATCGGCATTGACACCGACTCCGTCGACCTGGCGTCGGATATTTCAGCTTTTTTCCAGCCTACAGAGAAAATATGCGATCCGATTTGGATGAGTTGCGAGAGCAGCCCTCACCTCACCAGGACGGATCGAGGCCGTAGCCGAAGCCGAACGGAAAGAACGGAGCCGGTCCTCGCGGCGCGTAGTAATCTGGCCGTCCATAGTAAGGTCGATAAGGACCACGTACGTACACGCGCGCGCGATGATGCCTGTAGCGATTTTCATGGTGCGGACGATGGGTGCTCCGAGCCGAGCCGACCTCGGTCGGTGTCACCGGCTGCGTGGCGACAGCGCCCAAGCGAGGGGCCGCCTTCGCGCTTTTAACTAATGCGATGCCACACAACGCAACGATTGCTGCAGCGAGACTCACGCCCAGATATCTTTTCATGGCGATTTCTCCGTGGGTCGACGCGTACTGTCGTTATGACACTCTTTCTTAGGAGATCCACGCCGCTTCAAAAAGCAGGCCCGCATAGCGGGCCTGCTCGACCATTTACGAAGCTGGCTTTGCCATGAGCTCCGGTATCATCAGTACCGGTGACCGTTTAGAATGTTACGATCGTTATCATTGTGATGGTTATGGTGGTGATGGTTATGGTGGTTATGGTTATGGTGATGATGGTGGTTATAGTGATGATGATGGTTCCGCCAATGCTGCTGACGATGGCGTAGGTTCCGCCCATGGTGGCTCTGATGGTGGGGCTGCCCGTTGATGTGGTGCACCTTGGTTGTCAGCTTGCCAGCGTCGCTTTGTCCGACGGCGATGCCTGGGCTGACCGGAGTCGCCGCCTGCGCCTGCTGCGCGGGACCCGCGACAATCAGAAGCGCGCCGAGAGCGGCCAATCCTAAAATTTTCTTCAAAAACATTTAGACCTCCGTGGGTGGAACAAGTAACCGCGACGTCAGCAGATCATTCCATCGCCGCCGCGACGCGCGAGCGAGACGCGAGTGACAGGCTATGAGCGGGGAAGTGAACGCGACGTGAATATACCCGCGGCAAACATGCATTGTATGTGCGGTTAGCGTTACCGAATTCCCGCGATTCACGGCCATCCGGCAAAACCGCGCTTGGATCGAAGAGTCAGCCGTGGCGCCAGTAACAGCTCATTCTCGGAACGATCACTGTCCCGCTCGGTCGGAATTCCTGCACGTAATGCGCGGTGCAGTCGCGTACCGCGTCGGAACCCGGATTATAGCTCGGATAAACCCCGCGCTCATCCTCGCGATAGATCCGCACGCGCGGTCGCCGTTTGCGGGCGTGGGCCGACGTGTCAGACGATACGGCACGATCCGTGCTCCGCGCGGTGGTTTGAGCCTGAGCGCTGTACATAAACAGCAACGTCCCCGGCACCAGCAGCAACAGCAGCGTCGCAGCTCCCGTCACAAGCCCCCCCGCTGTCATCCTGACATCCATGGCTGCGCCCCGATCACTCCTGCTCCCCGCGAACGGTCTCCGATTGCCGCGACCGCGTCAACCGCAAGACGGCCCGGACCGCAAAAAACCCTGCTCTCACGGTGAAACGCGAGTTAAACAAAGTGCCATGTGGACCTCCGCCAAAGCCCCCTCGCTGGCTGACATGGAAACCAGGGCGCACGAGGTGTTTGCGCGCCTGCCCGGGCGCTTCCGGCGCCTGTGCGAAGGCCTCATCATCCGCGTCGAGGATTTCCCGACCGACGAGTTGCTGGACGAGATGAAAGCCGACAGTGAATATGATCTGTTGGGATTGTTCCAGGGCACGGGTCTGCCGTTCCAGAGCCAGGATGACGTTGCCAGGCTGCCTAATCTGATCTGGCTCTACCGCCGTCCGATCATCGATTACTGGGCCGAGCACGATGAAACGCTCGACCATATCATCACTCATGTGCTGATTCACGAAATCGGCCATCACTTCGGGCTGTCCGATGCCGACATGGAAGCGATCGAGGCGGAGGCGGCAGGCTAGGATCTGGTCCAACTCGGTTGAGCAAGACTCTGGCCTCATCCTTTTGATTGAGGATGATCTTAACCGAAAACCGGTTTCCACTTTTCGCTGGCGCGGCCCTTCAGGTCGGGATCATGCTTTAGCCCTGCATGATTGGACCTTGGATCGAGGCCGGGATCGGGCTAGAACGGGCTGCTCACGAGGACTCCGGTCATGGACAAGTTCACAACGCTGGAAGGCGTCGCGGCGCCGCTGAAGATCATCAATGTCGATACCGACATGATCATTCCGAAACAGTACCTGAAGACCATCAAGCGTACCGGCCTTGGCAAAGGACTTTTCTCGGAACAGCGCTACAAAGAGAACGGCTCTGAGAATCCGGATTTCGTTCTCAACAAGGCAGCCTATCGCAACGCCAAAATCCTCGTCGCCGGCGACAATTTCGGCTGCGGCTCGTCGCGCGAGCACGCGCCATGGGCGCTGCTCGACTTCGGCATCCGCTGCGTGATCTCCACCTCGTTCGGCGACATCTTCTACAACAACTGCTTCAAGAACGGCATCCTGCCGATCCGTGTGACGCAAGCCGTCCTCGACAAGCTGTTCGATGACGCCGAACGCGGCGCCAACGCGACGCTGACCATCGATCTGGTCAGGCAGGAAATCCGGGGACCGGACGGCGGCACTGCGACATTCGAAATCGACCCGTTCCGCAAGCATTGCCTGCTGAACGGTCTCGACGACATCGGCCTGACGATGGAAAAAAAGCCGGCGATCGACGCCTACGAGAAGAAGGCGAAACGCGAGCGCGCCTGGGCCTGACCGCTTCCGCCGGCAACACGGAGTCGATCACCCGGTTCCACGACACAGCCTCGCTTCGGATTGAATCAGAAGCGAGGAACGTCCGTTCGACAGTCGAAACAACGCTTCGCCGAAAAGCGCCTTAGAAGTCAGGCGGCTTTCTGCTTGGCGCTGATCAGCTTGCGGTTGATCAGGCACTCGGCGATCTGGATGGCGTTGAGCGCCGCGCCCTTGCGCAGGTTGTCTGACACGACCCACATCGACAGACCGTTCTCCACCGTCGCATCCTCGCGGATGCGGCTGATGTAAGTGGCATCTTCTCCCGCCGATTCATACGGCGTGACGTAGCCACCGGGTTCATGCTTGTCGATGACAAGACAACCCGGCGCATTGCGCAGGATGCGGCGCGCCTCGTCCGCGGTGATCGGATTCTCGAACTCGATGCTGACCGCTTCCGAGTGGCCGATGAACACCGGCACGCGAACGCAGGTCGCGGTCAGCCTAATTTTGGGATCAAGAATCTTCTTGGTCTCCGCCATCATCTTCCACTCTTCCTTGGTGTAGCCGTCCTCCATGAACACGTCGATCTCAGGGATGACGTTGAAGGCGATACGCTTCGGGAATTTCTTGGCGACGAGCTCGCTCGCGGTGTAGACCGCCTTGGTCTGCGCGAACAGCTCGTCCATCCCGTCCTTCCCGGCGCCTGAAACCGACTGATAGGTCGCGACCACGACACGCCTGATGACGGCCTTGTCGTGCAAAGGCTTCAGCGCCACTACAAGCTGCGCCGTCGAGCAGTTCGGATTGGCGATGATGTTTTTCTTGGCAAAGCTCGCGACCGCATCCGCGTTGACCTCGGGCACGATCAGCGGCACATCGGGGTCCATCCGCCACGTTGACGAGTTGTCAATCACGACCGCGCCGGCCGCCGCGATCTTGGGCGACCATTCCTTCGACACGGCGCCGCCAGCCGACATCAGGCAAATATCGGTGTCGCCGAAATCGTGATTTTCCAGCGCTTTGACTTTCAGGGTTTTGTCGCCGTAGGAGACTTCGGTGCCGACGCTGCGGCGCGAGGCCAGCGCCACCACCTCGTCCGCGGGGAATTTCCGCTCGTCCAGAATGTTGAGCATTTCACGCCCGACATTGCCGGTCGCTCCGACCAGCGCGACTTTGTAACCCATCGTTCACTCTCCGAAGAAAATCACTCCCTTGTCGCCTCGGCGCGAGACAAGGGAAGACGCTGCGCTTCTAAGCGAGAAACGTCATTAAGACAACGCCGGCCCTCGTTCCGACGTGACCGATTCAACCGCTCATCTGACAAAGTCCACCCGGCTAGCGCGGCTTCCCCGTCCGGGGCGCACGGTTCCGGGGCATCAGCCCACCAATACAGGACGCACCTTGTGGGCGATGGACGAGTGCACGGATACACGCCCGTGCCGAAGCTCGATAGTTCATTGAAAACAGGGATTTAAATCACATCGACCAATCGGGCGGCGATCCACTTCAAGGCAGCGGCGAGTTCTCAAGGCGGACTTCCGAAACTGTTGAACCAGGACCGCACCGGGTTCGAAGCAACATTTCGTCCTGATCGGCATTATTCTCGCAATGTGTGGCCCGATTGGGCTTGTGGCGCGAGGCCGCTGGACGGTAAAAAGGCGATCACACGGATTCATGAGGGCGTGATGACCTTGAAATACTCCACCGCGACCGGGGCTGCGAAAACCATCGCGCTGTTGCTTGCGGCGGCCGCCCTCGTTGGGTTCAGCGCCTTCGGCGCGAGTGCCCAGCCAAGGCACGACCGCGGCGACGCCTACGGCCCGAGCGGCCCCAACGTGTCGTACCAGTCCGGCCCTCGCACTCGTATCTACATTTCCAAACGCTCATGGCTGGATGCGGGCACCGAGGTGTTGCCGGGCGAGCGCAAATACACCGACTATGCCTTTCCGCCTGCCGTCGGCTATCCCTCGTTCGCCCGCGAGAACCTGAACCGGCCGATCGACCGGCAGCCACTCAGTTCGCCGGCCGATCTCGGCGGATATCCGACCAGATTCCCGCTCTACTGATCGTTCTACGCCGCGTGCGGGAGCCATCCCGGCGGCAACGACATGCAAAAATGCCCGGGATAGCCCGGGCGTTTCTTTGTTTAGACATAGCAGCAAGGCTCAGGCATGCAGCGCCTGAAGCTCCTTCACAACCGCTTCCCCCATCTGGGATGTGCTGACCACGGTCAAACCTTCGGACTTCAAATCGGCCGTGCGCAGGCCCTTGGCCAGCACCGCAGCAATCGCGGCGTCGAGCTTGTCAGCCAGTTCCCCCATGTCGAAGGAATAACGCAGCGCCATGCCGAACGAGGCCAGCATCGCAATCGGATTCGCGGCACCCTGACCGGCGATATCGGGCGCGGAACCGTGCACCGGCTCATAGAGTGCGCGGCGCTTTTTGGTTGTCGGGTCGATGTCGCCGAGCGACGCGGACGGCAACATGCCGAGCGAGCCGGTGAGCATCGCCGCGATGTCCGAGAGCATATCGCCGAACAGGTTGTCGGTGACGATCACGTCGAACTGCTTCGGCCAACGCACGAGTTGCATACCACCGGAATCCGCGAGCTGATGCTCCAGCGCGACGTCCTTGTATTCGCGCTGGTGAACCTGCGTCACGACCTCGTGCCATAGCACGCCGGATTTCATGACGTTGCGCTTTTCCATCGAGGTCAGCTTATTGCGGCGCTTGCGCGCGAGATCGAAGGCAACGCGCGCGATACGTTCGATTTCATAGGTGTCGTAGACTTGCGTATCAACGGCACGCTTCTGGCCGTTGCCGAGATCGGTAATGGTCTTCGGCTCGCCAAAATAGACGCCGCCGGTCAGTTCGCGCACGATCATGATGTCGAGACCTTCGACCACCTCGGGCTTCAGGCTCGACGACTCCGCGAGCGCCGGATAGCAGATCGCCGGACGAAGATTGGCATAGAGCGCGAGGTCCTTGCGCAGCCGCAACAGGCCGGCCTCCGGGCGCACCTCGTAGGGCACCGGATCCCACTTCGGACCGCCGACCGCGCCGAACAACACGGCGTCGGCGGCGAGCGCCTTCGCCATGGTGGCATCGGTGATGCTGACCTTGTCGGCATCGTAGGATGCGCCGCCCACCAATCCTTCCTCGGTCTCGAACCTGGCGATACCCTGCGCGTCAAGCCAACCGATCAGCCGTTTCACCTCCCCCATGACCTCGGGGCCGATGCCGTCGCCGGCCAGGAGAAGCAGCTTGTAGGTCGCCATCACAAATCCTCAGAACTTCGTCATGACCGGGAAAGCGAGCGTGTATTGCCGCCGAACCCAGGCTAACCACCTGCCTGCAAGGCAGGACGGCCTGGATGCCCGACGCAAGGCCGATGATGACATCGCATGTTGTGCCGATTGCTAGGACGGTGTTGCGCTGTTGGCAAGACGCCTTTGCACCGTATTGTTCTGCCGTGAGGAGCCGTCACAGTGCGCGCAACATCGCTATGGCCGGCAAGAATCGGAGCCGTCGCGGCGAAACGCCCACGGCCAACAGCGAGTCGCAATCTTTGGCAGTTCTACTCGATGACGCCGCAGGCGATGCGGCCCCCGGCCTCGCCGGTCGGATCGGTCTTGTAGTCGTCGGGTGCCGCGTGAACGACGATGGCCGTGCCGTCCGGCTTCAGAACCGAATTCGGCTTATCCTTGTCCAGTGTGATGGCGGTACTGACCACTTCGAGCTTTAATTCGCCGGAGGCAGGTATGACGATGTTCGGCAGGTCTCCGGCGTGATGGCCATCCGCCGCCATCATGCCGTGCTTCTTGCTATCCGGATTGAAGTGCCCCCCTGCCGACGTGAATGGCGCCTCGCATTTGCCGGCCGCGTGAATGTGGAATGCGTGATCGCCGGGCGGCAGGCCTTTCAGAGTGGCCTTGAGCAGAACACCGTCATTGACCTGCATCAGTTCAACCTTCCCGACGTCGGCGCCTTCGGCGTTTTTCAGCAGAGCCTTGGCCGAATTGGCAGAAACCGCGGTCACGCTCAAGGCAAGAAAAGCTGTCGTCGCGAACAGGGCACGAGCGATCATGGGGAATCTCCGCTGCGGAATCAGAACTTCGGGAAAACGTCGATGCTGTCGCCCTTATATAGCAGCAGCTACCGACGGCGGCCAGTCACATCAAAGACCGCTGAAGGAATTGTAACCCTGATCTTCCCAATAGCCGCCCTTGTAGTCGTTGGTGACTTCCATCGCGATCACATACTTCGGATTCTTAAATCCGAGCTTGGTTGGGACCCTGATCTTCATCGGATAGCCGTACTTGCGCGGCAGGATTTCTCCGTCGAACTTGAAGGCCATTTGGGTCTGCGGATGCAAGGCTGTCGCCATGTCCAGCGGGCTGTTATAGCCGTCGACGTCGGCGCACTGAAACCAGCAATATTTCGCGCTCGTATCAGCGCCGATCAATTTGAGGAAATCGCGCAGCGGCGTCCCGCTCCAGCTTCCGATCGCGCTCCAGCCCTCGACGCAGACGTGCCGCGTAATCTGGGTGGCTTCCGGCAGCTGATAAAGTTCATCGAGCGCCCATGATTTCTTGTTGTCGACAAGGCCACGCACTTCGAATTTGTAGTCCTCGCCGTCGATATCAGGCGCCTCTGCCTCGGGATAGTAGCCGTTGAACGGAAACGGCCGCGTGATGTCGGCCTTCGTATAGGTCGGCGCCAGTGTGTTCGGGTTGAAAATCGCGGCTTGCACCTTGTCGTTGAACTTCGAAATCTGAATCAGCAGGCGTTCCGCCGAGAAACTGTCGGATACTTCACATCCGGTCAGCAACGTCAGTGCACCGAGGCTCGCCCCGCCCGAGATGAAGCGGCGGCGAGCCGGATCTGGCAGCAATTTCGCGGCGTCCTGGACCAGAAGCTGCTTGTCGACGCCCGGGATCAGAAGCGAACGGAAACGGCGCATGGCTCAAATTCTCCTAGAGCATTTTCCGGCTAACGGGACTTCGGGTAGCCGCAAGAAATGCTCTTATTCAATAACTTGCGCGTATTCTGATCGCAAAACCGGGATCCACTTTTGCGGAACACACGCTAACGCCCGATGATCATGGTGCGCAGGCTCTTTGGCACCAGCAGCGCGAGCGCGACATGTACGACGAGAAAGGCCACAATCAGCGCCATGCAGATGAAATGCACATAGCGCGCGAGGTCATAACCGCCGAACACGGCCGTCAGCCATTGAAACTGGACCGGCTTCCAAATCGCAAGACCCGACAGCACCACCACGATCCCGACGACGATGACGAGCACGTACAAGAGCTTCTGCACCTGGTTATACCGCGATAGATCGTCGTGCCGCAGCTTGCCGGTCAGCGCAGCCCTGGCATCCGCGGCCACGCCCGAGGGCGTAATCGGCAGCAGCTTGCGACGAAAGCGTCCGGTGGCAAGACCCAGCACGAGGTAGATGAGGCCGTTGACCATCAACAGCCACATCGCCGCAAAGTGCCACAGCAGTCCGCCCGCGAGCCATCCGCCAAGTGTGACAAAAGGCGAGAAGGTGAAATCGAATAGCGGCGAGGCATTGTAGATCTGCCAGCCCGACAGGATCATCACGATCATCGCCGCGGCATTGATCCAGTGAAAAATACGTACCCACGCCGGCTGGATCGCCTTGGCGGGTTGAGATACGGCCAGGCGATCATCGGCTGAAATTCTCGTCATGGCTCCATCCAGATATTCACTTGCCCCGTCGGGTAAGGAAGCCTGTAGATATTCTACGATAGAACTCGACAGCATTCCCGCACATCATCTCCGGCGTGCGAGATATCCGCTTCACAAAAACGGGAGCCGGGCCGCCTGCCCGCTCATCGGCTGCCTTACAAGGGCAACCTTGTTATCCAAACCTGCCGCCGCCACCGTAATCGCGCCGCGGATGTATGATCGCTAACGGGAAACCGTCATGAACGCCAACCTATTCTCGCGCCTGTTCGACGAACTCGACGACGCGGACCGACTCGCGATCGAAACCCCGGAAGGACGGCGCATTAGCTATGGCGATCTGATCGCATTCTCGGGACGGCTGGCTAACGTCCTGGTGGCCCGTGGCGTCAGGCCGGGTGATCGCGTGGCGGTACAAGTCGAAAAGTCGGTGCCAAATCTCGCGCTCTATCTCGCGACCGTTCGTGCCGGCGCGATCTACCTGCCGCTCAACCCGAGCTACACGCTCAACGAACTCGACTTCTTCATCATCGACGCCGAGCCGGCGCTGGTGGTCTGCGACCCCTCGAATGCGGAGGGCATCCAGGTGATCGCATCGAAGGTGAACGCCACGGTCGAGACGCTGGACGCCAAGGGCAAGGGATCACTGACCGACGCCGCCACGGCAACAAAGCCGGACTTCATCACGGTTGTGCGCGGGGGCGACGACCTTGCAGCGATCCTCTATACGTCAGGCACAACCGGGCGATCCAAAGGGGCGATGCTGACGCACGATAATCTGACATCGAACGCTTTAAGCTTGGCAGATGCGTGGCGCTTCACCGAGAAGGACGTGCTGATCCACGCGCTGCCGATCTATCACACTCACGGATTGTTCGTTGCCAGTAACGTCACGCTGTTTGCACGCGCTTCGATGATTTTTCTTCCGAAGTTCGATCCGGATACTGTCATCAGGATGATGACCAAAGCCACCGTACTGATGGGCGTTCCAACTTTCTACACTCGCCTGCTGCAATATCCGGCAGTGACGAAAGATTCCACTCGGCACATGCGACTGTTTATTTCCGGCTCGGCTCCGCTACTCGCCGACACTCACCGCGAGTGGTCGGCCCGCACCCGTCATGCCGTGCTCGAACGTTACGGCATGACGGAGACCGGCATGAACACATCGAACCCCTATGACGGCGAACGCGTTCCCGGTGCTGTCGGCCCTGCGCTGCGAGGAGTTTCAGTCCGCGTCACCGATCGGGAGACCGGAAAGGAACTGCCGCGCGAGAGCGTCGGCATGATCGAGGTCAAGGGTCCGAACGTGTTCAAGGGCTACTGGCGGATGCCGGAGAAGACCAGGACCGAATTCCGCGACGATGGCTTCTTCATAACGGGCGACATCGGCAAAATCGATCAGAGGGATTATGTGCACATCCTCGGCCGCGGCACGGACCTCGTGATCACCGGAGGCCTCAATGTCTATCCGAAGGAAATCGAAAGCGAAATTGATGCGCTGGCGGGCGTGATCGAGAGCGCCGTCATCGGCGTACCTCACCCGGATTTCGGGGAGGGCGTTACGGCGGTCGTAGTTCGCAGCAAGGACGGAGGTCTCGCGGAGGCACAGGTGCTGGTAGCGCTGAATGGGCGACTGGCGAAGTTTAAGATGCCGAAACGCGTGATCTTTGTCGATGAACTGCCGCGCAACGCCATGGGGAAGGTGCAGAAGAACATCCTGCGTGACGCCTATGCCGGTCTATACAAGCAAAGCTAGGCCGTCACGAGCCAAAGGCCCCTGGCAGCTTTCGGCCGCATGATGTTAATGAAATGTGAAGGCATAGTTCTGAACAGCTATTCGCAAATGGCGATTTTGAGCGTTGCACAGGCTGGCTTAACTCCATAAATATATGAACAGAATTGCTTGTCGCGGATCCCAACCGGGCTTGCGCCGCTTGCCCGCAACCAGCGAAGCCATCGATGACCGTTAGGATCGAACGCCCGCTTTCACCGCACCTTCAGATTTACCGCTGGACCCTGACGATGGCATTGTCCATCGTTCATCGCGCCACCGGTGTGGCGCTCTATTTCGGAACGTTGCTGCTGGTCTGGTGGTTGATGGCCGTGTCATCCGGGCCGGGCGCTTACGCCGCGGTCCAGTCCTTTACGTCGAGTTGGGCGGGACGTCTGATCGCATTCGGGTACACATGGGCGCTGATGCATCACATGCTGAGCGGCGTTCGTCACCTCGTTTGGGATCTCGGTTACGGATTCAAGCCGACCGAACGTGAGTGGCTGACCCGGGCAGCGTTGATCGGCGGCATTCTACTCACGGTACTGCTCTGGATCGCCGCTTATGCGATCGGAGGCGGAGGACGATGACCGTACAGCCGCCACCCGGCGCGAAGTCCATGCGGACGCCGCTGGGGCGGGTTCGTAACCTCGGCTCCGCCCATTCCGGTACAACGGATTTTTGGCGCCAGAGGCTCACTTCGGTCGCCATGATCTTGCTCATCGTACCGATGGTCGTGGTCATGATGATATTGCTCGGCCGCAACCAGGCAGGCGCAGCGCAGATTCTTGGCTCGCCGCCGATTGCCATCATCATGCTGCTATTCGCAGTCGCCAGCATCTGGCATATGAAGATCGGGATGCAGGTGATTATCGAGGACTACGTGCACGACGAGAAGCTGAAACTGGCGTCGATCATGGCGAACAACTTTTTCTCCGCCACCCTGGCGCTGACCGCCGCTTATGCCATCTTCAAACTGTCATCCGGAGTTTAGTTCATGGCCGGAAACGGCAACGCGGCGGCGGCCGTCAACGGCAAGGCCTACCCCATCGAAGACCATACTTATGATGTCGTCGTCGTCGGGGCCGGCGGGGCCGGCCTGCGGGCCGTTGTGGGTTGCGGTCAGGCCGGCCTGCGCACCGCCTGCATCACCAAGGTCTTTCCCACCCGTTCACACACGGTAGCGGCACAGGGCGGTATTTCCGCCTCGCTCGGCAACATGCACAAGGATGACTGGCGCTGGCACATGTACGATACCGTAAAGGGATCGGACTGGCTCGGCGATCAGGATAGCATCGAGTACATGGTGCGTAACGCTCCGGAGGCGGTCTACGAACTCGAGCATTGGGGTGTTCCGTTCTCCCGCACCGAAGACGGCAAGATCTACCAGCGCCCATTCGGCGGCATGACCATCGATTACGGCAAGAGCCAGGCCCAGCGCACCTGCGCCGCCGCCGACCGTACCGGCCACGCCATGCTGCACACAATGTATGGCCAGGCGCTTCGCCGCGATGCCGAATTTTTCATCGAGTTCTTCGCCATCGACCTGATGATGGACGATCAGGGCGCCTGTCGCGGCGTGATCGCGCTGAAGCTCGACGACGGCACGCTACATCGCTTCCGCGCCCAGACCACCATTCTCGCAACCGGCGGCTATGGACGCGCCTATGCTTCCTGCACTTCGGCGCACATCTGCACCGGCGACGGCGGCGGCATGGCGCTGCGCGCCGGCCTGCCGTTGCAGGACATGGAATTCGTCCAGTTCCACCCGACCGGCATCTACGGTTCGGGCTGTCTCGTCACCGAGGGTGCGCGCGGCGAAGGCGGCTACCTTGTCAACGCCGAGGGCGAACGCTTCATGGAGCGCTATGCGCCCTCCGCCAAGGACCTCGCCTCGCGTGACGTCGTATCGCGCGCGATGACGATCGAAATCCGCGAAGGCCGCGGCGTCGGCAAGAAAAAAGACCACATCTTCCTGCACCTCGATCATCTCGACCCGAAAGTGCTGCACGAGCGGCTGCCGGGCATCTCAGAGTCGGTGAAGATCTTCGCCGGCGTCGACGTTACCCGCGAGCCGATACCGATCCTGCCGACCGTTCACTACAACATGGGCGGCATCCCAACCAACTTCCACGGTGAAGTGGTCACCAAGAAGAACGGCGACGACAATGCGGTCGTGCCGGGCCTGATGGCGGTGGGCGAAGCCGCCTGCGTCTCCGTGCACGGCGCTAACCGCCTCGGCTCCAACTCGCTGATCGATCTCGTGGTGTTCGGCCGCGCCGCCGCCCAGCGCTGCGCCGAAAAGCTCACGGCCAAGGACAAGCAACCCGATCTGCCTGCGAATTCCAGCGAGATGGCGCTCGGCCGCCTCGACAAATTTCGTTACGCCAAGGGCGGCACGCCGACCGCCAGGCTGCGCGAGAATATGCAGCGCGTGATGCAGGCCAACTGCGCAGTCTTCCGCACCCGGGATATCCTGACGGAAGGCCAGAAGCTGATTCACGAAGTCTACGAGGGAAGTGCCGACATCGCCGTGTTCGATCGCTCGCTGGTATGGAACACGGACCTGATGGAGACGATGGAATACGACAACCTGATCTCTCAAGCGGTGGTGACAATGGATTCCGCCGCTAACCGGACCGAAAGCCGCGGCGCCCACGCGCGCGAAGACTACCCGGATCGCGACGACCAGAACTGGATGAAACATACGCTGGTCCGGCTCAGCGATCACGGCCTTACCACGATCGACTACCGACCGGTACACGACTACACGATGAGCAACGACGTTCAATACATTCCGCCAAAGGCGCGGGTGTATTGATCCGAAACCAAATGTCATCCGCGCTGACCCGCGCATCTATGACCTTCGCGAGCAGAGGGATTGCCGGATCAAGTTAGCAATGACGGACAGACAGCAAGGACGCACCGATGGTTAAATTCGCGCTTCCGAGAAATTCAAAGCCCACCAGCGGCAAGACCTGGCCGAAGCCGGAAGGCGCGACCGAAACGCGCGAATTCAGGGTCTATCGCTGGAACCCGGACGACGACGAAAATCCAAGAGTCGATATCTTCCATATCGATGTCCATGAGTGCGGCCCGAGGGTGCTCGACGGTCTGATTTGGATCAAGGACCACATCGACCCGACATTGACCTTTCGCCGTTCCTGCCGCGAAGGCGTGTGCGGTTCCTGCGCCATGAACATCAACGGCCAGAATACGCTGGCATGCACCAAGTCAATCCACGACGTTTCCGGCGACGCGGTGAAGATCAATCCGCTGCCACATCAGCCGGTTGTGAAGGACCTCGTCCCCGACCTGACAAATTTTTACGCGCAGTATGCCTCGATCGAGCCGTGGCTGAAGACCGCGACGCCAACTCCGCAGAAGGAATGGCGGCAGAGCCGCGAGGACCGCGAAAAGCTCGACGGTCTTTACGAATGTATTCTGTGCGCCTGCTGCTCGACATCATGTCCGAGTTATTGGTGGAATAGTGATCGCTTTCTCGGTCCTGCCGCGCTGTTGCAGGCGGCACGATGGATCACCGATTCGCGCGACGAGGCCACCGGTCAGCGGCTGGACTATCTTGAGGATCCGTTCCGGCTCTATCGTTGCCACACCATTCTGAACTGCACCAAGGCGTGTCCGAAGAATCTCAATCCGTCGGAAGCCATCGCCATGCTGAAGCTGAAGCTGGTCGAGCGCCAGGTTTGATTCCCGCGCGATGCGGTCCCCGCGGGCAGCGATCTCCATGAGCCAAAAGTACTCATAGCACGATACCGGATTCGTCGCCGGGCGACGCCGCACACGTTGTCTGGGCCGTTTCAGTGCAGGTCAGAAAATCCGCGGTCGGCCGCACGAACGCAGGCGATCCGAATGAAAGCATCGCCATTCACCCTGTGACTGCCAGCCCCACGCTAATCGCCGTGGCCTGCTGCTGTCGCGCGATCCTCATCAAGCACGACTGACAGCCCACGCGTGCAGCGGTAAAGCGCCTGATCTCAACCTTAAGTCGATAGCATGTTCGCAATCCTTCATACCAACGCTCCCTGTAAGTTTCATGACCAGCACTTGCGACTGCAATACGCGGCCTCGGAACATCACACCGCGGAAGTTGTTAGCTACTTGGACAATGAGCGCGAATGGAGAGCTTGATGGGTGATGAACCGACGGAAGTGCCGCACCCGAAACCGGGCCGTCCGACGGAGCCGCCTCGCGAAGACCCGCCCGGAAGTCCCCAGCCAGGTCCAGACATTCCGCCGCCGAGGCAAGAACCGGACACTCCCGCGCCTCCGCAGGAATTACCCGGTCAGCAGCCGGACGAATTGCCGCCGCGGAGTCCTCCGACGCCGCCAGCGCAACCTCCCGCCACGATGTAATCGCCGAACAAACGTGAATGCGATGGAGATTCGATCCATATGGGCCGATGATGTCGCGTGCACTTGATCCGTAGGCATGAATAAATCGAGCGTTGCTCATGATGGCTGCCACATTGCAGCCTTATCGCTATCGGTTGATCGCGTTCCTGCCACTGGCAGCAGGCTTGAGTCTGTTGCCAAAACTTCTCTTGGAAAAAAGTTGTCATGACGAATTTTCGCTTGGTCCTGCTCGCCACATCGGCTCTCACTGTCTCCTCGCTGATGACGACGCCTTCACAGGCGCAATCCGGACCGGTCCAGTTCGCGCAGGCGGCGCCATCGGCCGAGAGTGGAGACAAGGAAAAGCGGAAAGAGCCGCCGAAAGCTGCACCTGCTCGTCCGATCCCGCCGCCCGGCGCACCTGCGCGACCCGCGGCTCCCCCGCCCCATGCAGCGCCGCCCCCAGCGCCACCACCGCCAGCTACCGTACGGCCGACCGCGCCGCCGCCACCGCATGTGACGCCGCCGACGGCTGCGCCGTCGCGGCCGGCGACACCACCTCAACACGCAACGCCTCCCGCTCCTCCGCCCGCGCCGAAAGCTGCGCCGACGGCGCAGCCGGCTACACCTCCGGCAGCTCCGAAGCCACCGGTGCCCCCAGCCGCCGCACCGCCATCTCAGTCAAAGAGCGCGCCGCCTCCGGCCGCGACAAAATCCGCACCGACGACCCCTGCTTCGACCGCGCAGCCCTCGATGCCGCCTGCCGGCGCGGAGCCGAATACGATGCGTCGCGACGAACGAGGCCGTGGTGGTAGGTCCGGCCGCGATCCAGGCGGACCTGAAGCTTCCGGTGACCGCCAAAAGGGCGTAGCGCCCGCGCAGACAACCTCGACACCCGGCACGACTCCCGTAGCGCCAAGCGCTGCCCCAACGTCGCCTCGCGCGGCACCGGCTTCGCCGCCATCCGCACCGGCGACTCCACCCGTGGCCGCTCCGGCAGTCCCTGCCACCACCACCAGCCCGAACGGGACCAAGGCCGGATCCGAGCCTTCCACCCCCGGCAGCCGGACCGCAAGGCCTACAGGCGTGCCCGACTCCCGTCAGGCACCGCCAACCGTCGCGGCGCCTTTGCCGCCGCCGCCGCCGGTCGCCGACAAGGTCGTTGCGCCCGGAGCGTCGTCACAGGGGCCACGCCGCATCGAGGATTTCCGGTCTGCGCGGCGGGAGACCCAGCAGGATGGCCGCACCATCATCACCGAGCCAGGCCGCGTCATCGTGCGCGATCCGAGCGGGCGTTCGTTCATCCAGCACAACGAAAGTGATCGTTTCCGTCGCGGCGCGCGGGATTTCCGGCAGGAGCGTATCGGCAACGACACTCGCAACATTGTGGTGCGACCAGACGGCACGCAGATCATCACCGTCAACGATCGCGATGGGCGGATGCTGCGACGAATCCGCCGTGACCAGCGCGGCCAGGAAGTGGTTATCATCGACAATGGACGTCGCGGCTACGGCGGCGGAGGCGGTTCGCTCGCTGCAGGCGTCGCCGCCGGCATGGTGGCAGGTGCGATCGGCGGCTACTTCGTATCGCTGCCTCCGCCTCAAATTGGAATTCCGCAGGATCGTTACATTGTCGAGGCGGAAGGTGCGCCGCCCGAGGTGATCTACGACACCTTGATGGCGCCGCCCGTGGAATCGATCGAGCGTCCTTATACGCTCGACGAAGTCCGCTACAGCCCGATGGTGCGCGCGCGGATGCCGAGCATCGATCTCGACACCATCAATTTCGAGACCGGATCGTGGGATATCCCGGACGATCAGGCCGCGAAACTGCAGGTGATTGCCGACGGCATCAATCGTGCGATCGCGCGCAATCCGAGCGAGGTGTTCCTGATCGAAGGCCACACCGATGCGGTGGGCAACGACGTGGACAACCTGTCGCTATCGGATCGCCGAGCGCAATCGGCTGCGGAATTGTTGACGCAGCAATTCCAGGTGCCGGCGGAGAACCTGGTAACGCAGGGCTATGGCGAGCAGAACCTGAAGGTGCAGACTGACGGTCCCTCTCGGGAGAACCGGCGCGTCACGGCGCGGCGCATCACGCCGCTGTTGAACGGCGGGCAGGCCTCGGCGTCCCCGCCGCCGCACGACTGATCGATGACAATATTAAAATGAAAATGGCCGGGAACAGTCCCGGCCATTTTTTCATGATACAACCCGCCAGCGGGCTCAGCTATACAGTTGGCGGGCAAGCCTATTGCTACAGCCCCAGCTTCTTCCGGCGCTGGCCGAGCGTGCGCAGCCGCAGTGCATTGAGCTTGATGAAACCGGCCGCGTCGCGGTGATCGTAAGCCACAGCACCTTCCTCGAAGGTGACGAGGTCCTGATCGTACAGTGAATATTCGCTGTCGCGGCCGACAAGAATGACGTTGCCCTTGTAGAGTTTCAGCCGCACCTGACCGGTGACGTATCGCTGACTCTGGTCGATAGCAGCCTGCAGCATCTCGCGCTCCGGCGAGAACCAGAAGCCGTTGTAGATCAGCTCGGCGTATTTCGGCATCAATTCGTCCTTCAGATGCGCCGCGCCACGATCCAGCGTGATCTGCTCGATGCCGCGATGGGCGACGAGAAGGATGGTTCCGCCCGGCGTCTCATACATGCCGCGCGATTTCATTCCGACGAAACGGTTCTCGACCAGATCGAGCCGGCCAATGCCGTTGGCGCGACCGAGTTCGTTCAGCTTCGCGAGCAAGGTGGCGGGAGACATCTTCATGCCGTCGATGGCAACAGCATCCCCCTTTTCGAAATCGATCGTGATGTAGGTCGGCTGATTCGGCGCGGCCTCCGGGTCGATGGTGCGCGAATACACATAATCCGGCACCTCCTGCGCCGGATCTTCCAGCACCTTACCCTCGCTGGAAGCGTGCAGAAGATTGGCATCGACGGAAAAAGGCGCTTCGCCGCGCTTGTCCTTGGCGATCGGAATTTGATGCTGTTCGGCGAATGCGATCAGTTGCTCGCGCGAGCGCAAGTCCCACTCGCGCCAAGGCGCGATGATGGTGATGTCAGGCTTCAGCGCATAATAGCCGAGTTCGAATCGGACCTGATCGTTGCCCTTGCCAGTCGCGCCATGAGACACTGCGTCAGCGCCGACCTTCTCGGCGATTTCGATCTGCTTCTTCGCAATCAGTGGCCGCGCGATCGAGGTGCCGAGCAGATATTGGCCCTCATAGACCGCATTGGCGCGGAACATCGGGAATACATAATCGCGAACGAATTCCTCACGCAGATCCTCAATGAAGATATTCTCGTCCTTGATTCCGAGCAACTGCGCCTTCTTGCGAGCGGGCTCCAGTTCCTCGCCCTGACCGAGATCGGCAGTGAAGGTCACAACCTCGGCGCCGTAGGTGGTCTGCAACCATTTCAGGATAATCGAAGTGTCGAGCCCGCCCGAATAGGCGAGCACCACCTTCTTCACATTCTTATTCATGAAAACCCTATGGATTTCTGTAACTACAAAATTCGGCGGGACTATAGGCGGAACCGGACCCCGTGCAAGGTCCGAACACTCATACCGGCTTCTCCGGCGCGGGTACGGGGCCGACATCACGGCCTCGCCATCGCTGCCGCGCCCGATAGCCGGGCCAGGCGAAGCGGGTCAACGCGGCATCGATCTCTGCGTCGCTCTTGCGAGTCGATGGCCAGCGGTAGATGTAGCCATGAACCAGCCAGATCACCAGAAATGCCACCAGACCCGCCGTCGCCACGTCGGTGAAGAAATGACCGCCGAAGGCCATCCGCAGCACACTGGTAACTGCGCCGAACGTGATCGCACCCGCATAGGCCAGCGGTCGCCAGACGGGTGGCGTCAGCGCCGCCGGCGCCAAGGTCCAGAACGCGGTCGCACCCTCGCCGGAAAAGAAGGAACAGTTTCTGCCGCATTCGCCGCGTGGGTCCCACCATGGCATGAATTTCCAGGGGCCATTGAATTCCGTCACCATCACCGGCCGCGGCCGCCCCCAGTAGCTCTTGAACGTCAGGTTAGTCAGGATTCCTGCGCTGAGCAGCATCGTGATGAGTAGAAATGCAACGGCCCGACCAGACATCATCAGCGGACGATCCGGGCGGAACATCTTGACGACCAGCGCGATGATCGCAGGGACCGCGAACCCCCACGCCACCCACATCGCGGCATTGCGCGCGAACGAGGCGAGCGCATCTGACTTGAGCGGAAAAGTCTTGGTCGCGGAATCATAAAACAGCGCCGCGAGGTGAAGGTCGTATTCGGGATGGATCCCGAACGCGACCCCGATCACGAGCGCAAGTCCAAGCGCAATGATTAATCCGGCGCGGTTCATGAGCGCGGTTTAGCCGACGGCAACAGGCATGAAAAGGCCAAGGCGGCTCAGGTCCGCAACGGCAAATCCGGAGGCCGCGGATCGCGTGGAGCTTTCCGCCACACGCCGGCATTCCGCCCCGCGATCAGCCAATAAATGAAGCCGGCGATGACCCCCGCTCCGGTCATGATTTCGAGATGGCGGCGCACGATGCCTTCAAAATGCATGGTCCCAGGATCGAACGGAATCAGGCCAAGGTAACAGGCCGCACCACAAATCGCACCACCAACGGCGTAGGCCAGTATGCCCCGGATAGAGAAGGCTTCGGTGAGGAGGACCACGATCATCGCCGGCAGCAACGCAAAGCCGCTGGCGAAGATGAATCCGAATCCGAGAATGATGTCCAGCGTATCCGGGTTGGGCGGTGCGACATCGAGATTGCTGAACTCGGGATACAGCAACGCCACCACAATGATGGTGCCCGCAACGAGGCACGCCGCGAGGAGTCCGAACAGAATCGCGAACAGCCGGCCTATCAGGGACAAGAGAAACTCAATCGGTTTTTGGGCATGATCTTATCCGAAAATCGGTTCCCACGTTCCGGGATCATGCCTCAATCCGTCATCGCCATGGCACGAAGCGCCTGACGCTCACGAGCCGACAACTTCTCGGTTTCGGACTTGAGTTGCCCGCAGGCGGCCAGAATGTCGCGGCCACGCGGCGTACGCACCGGGGAGGAATACCCGGCATTGAACACGTATTCGGAAAATTTCTCGATCTGATCCCAGTCCGAGCATTCGTAACGCGTGCCCGGCCACGGATTGAAGGGAATCAGGTTGATCTTGGCGTGGATACCCTTGAGCAGCTTCACCAGCCGCTTGGCGTCGTCGAGCGAATCGTTGACACCCTTCAGCATCACATATTCGAACGTGATCCGCTTGGCGTTGGAGGCCGCCGGATAATCACGGCACGCCTGCATCAGTTCGGCGATCGGATATTTGCGGTTCAACGGCACCAGTTCATTGCGCAGCTCGTCGCGCACCGCATGCAGCGAGATCGCCAGCATGACGCCGATCTCCTCGCCGGCGCGAACGATGTTCGGCACCACACCGGACGTCGACAAAGTGATACGACGCTTCGAGATGCCAATGCCTTCATTGTCGGCGACAATCAAAAGCCCATCGCGAACCGCGTCGAAATTATAAAGCGGTTCGCCCATTCCCATCATCACGATGTTGGTGACAAGACGATTGCCGTGCGGCGTCTCGCGGTCGGCCCAGTCGTTCAAACGATCGCGTGCAACCATGATCTGGCCAACGATCTCACCCGCCGTCAGATTGCGCACCAGGCGCTGGGTTCCGGTGTGGCAAAAGGAACAGTTCAGCGTGCAGCCGACCTGCGACGATACGCACAGCGTGCCGCGGTCGGTCTCAGGAATGTAGACGCATTCGACTTCATGCGGCTTCTCGAGATCATGACCGCTCGGCAGCCGCAGCAGCCATTTGCGTGTTCCATCGCTCGAAATCTGTTCGGCAACCACTTCGGGCCGATCGACCGTGACGTGTTTTTCCAATTCGGCGCGCAGGTCTTTCGACACACTGGTCATTTCGGCGAAAGTTTGGACGCCGCGGACATACATCCAGTGCCAGAGCTGCTGCACCCGCATCCTTTGTTGCTCCCGCGGGATGCCGATGGTGGCGAGCCGTTCGGAAATCTCCGCGCGCGTGAGGCCGATCAGTGACGGCTTCGCGGGCGGCACGTAGGTTTCAAGCGCGACTTTCTCCAAAGGAGCGCCACCGGTCGCCGTTTCGGGCGCAACCGGTTTGCTCGCGGCGATGGCGATCTCAGTCGACACAGTGCTCAGGTTGCCGGGCGTCTCATTCATGCGCATGACATAAGCTTTCCAGGCCCCGCTGAAAAGCCGACAAATGCTGCAATGGTAACGGCGCTAGTGCTTGCAATCCTGCACGATTTTGTCCAGCGCCTGAGACAGCCCCTTGAGGGAAAAGACGTCCGTGGTTTGCGTTCCCTTGGAAGACACGCCCTTGACGGTCGCGTCCGTGCCCTTGCGCATGGCATCGATCAGCCGGTCTTCATCGGCGGCGTTCTTGATCCAAATGCCGTCGCCCTGGGCGTACATTGCGTAGCTCGCACCGGCGACCTCGAGCGTGGCTTCCGAACCCGGTTTGAGTGTATAGCCCATCGTGACCGACACTTCGTTCGTCACTTTCTCGGCCGGCCGGGTCGAAACGAAGGCGTAGGCCGGATCGCGCGGCCGATTGGGCGGATTGGTCTTTGAGGATGTCGGTTTGGCGAGAGCGAAGCACACCTTCTTGCCACTAGACGACGCGGTATACGCACCCCACGCGCCGAACTGTCCGAGCAGCGTTGGCTCCGAACTGCCGGCTGTCGGTGCGCTGAATGCGGGAGCAAGGCCGAGCCCACCTGCGAGCAGACTTCCCACCAGAACTGTCAGCAATTGCCGCATAGACATCATCAAATCTCGTCCTTCATCATTTGTGACTGGAAGATGGCTTGACGTGCGCGGTTCACACGTCATCGGGAATAACTGGAAACGCCTGATTTGTGAAGGCGGTCCATCCTTGCGGCTTGCGTCACGATTCGCAAGCTCTCTGCCTCGCCTCGTTGGGCTGCAACAATAAAGTCGCGCACGGTCGCGTGAGGGAATCACGCATCCATAGCGACCGCGACGAAAGCGTCGCCTTCGCAATGAAGCGCAGCATTGTTCAAGGCGGTTACGCCACTTCGTTCTTTATTCCGCGCTTCAATGCCGCGCGCGCGGCCTCACGATGCTCTGGCGTGATATGCGCAGCCACAATCCTGATCGCCGTCGCAAGCACCGCGGCATCGTCGGTGAAGCCGAGCACCGGCAACATGTCGGGAACAAAATCAAGCGGCAGGACGAAGTAAGCGATGGCGCCGAGCAGGGACGCCTGCACATGACGCGGCGTCTGCTTGTCGAACGCGCAATAGTAGGCGGCCAACAGGTCTTCGGCGAACGGCACATGAGCCACGACGCGCTTCAGCTTGCTCCAGAACCGCCGGCGCACGCTGTCGCGATCCTGCGCCAGCCGATCGGCTGGCTCAAATCCCACACTGTGTTTCGATGCCATCATCCGGGTTCCTGAAACATCATGGCGCGGTTCGCCAAAATCGTCTTTACCACGTGGGAACTCTGTTTCTCCGTTGCAAGATCGGCATTGGCCCGTTCACGTCCCCAGGGGCTGTTTTGCGATCGCGTTCATCGCATCGGCGAGCTTGATGTCGCGCTCGGTGACGCCGCCGGCGTCGTGGGTCGCGAGCACGACCTCCACCGTCTTGTAGACATTACGCCACTCCGGATGGTGATCGCTCTTTTCGGCAACCAGCGCGACACGCGTCATGAAGCCGAAAGCCTCGTTGAAATCCCGGAACGTGAAAGTACGCGTAATGGCCTCGCGGCCCGCGACCCGCGACCAACCCGACAGCTCATTGAGCGCTGTTCTTTGTTCTTCCTCCGACAGCCGCTTGGCCATTTTTGTCTCCTTCTTGATTGGAACATTCGCTCGCTTCGTATTGACCCGTTTTTCGGGCGAAGCGGTACCCGCCACGCGCAAAAACTACATGAAATGTTGCTTCCTGGCTGAATCGAGCATATAAGGGCTATTCACAATGTATCTTATAAGAAGAGCGTGCTGGATTACGGCCTCGCCGGAAATCTTGCCCTGGAACAACCGGAAGGCATTGGATCCGGTCCTATATCGTCGTAATCCCGCACCGGGTCGGCCAGCGTTCCTGCTGGCAGGGTGACATGATCATCTTGGCTGCGGTCTTTGTTTAGGTATACGACCTATATCGGGCATGGGTATTCGCGGAAATCGCGCTTACGTCAGGTTTCCGCCGATGCCCGTCGCGCTTCTATCCTGCCTTCGCGGAGTCTTGGAGATGACCTTCGTTGTCACCGAAAATTGTATCAAATGCAAATACATGGATTGTGTAGAGGTATGTCCGGTCGACTGCTTCTACGAAGGCGACAATATGCTCGTCATCAATCCTGATGAGTGCATCGACTGCGGCGTGTGCGAGCCTGAATGTCCGGCCGAAGCCATCAAGCCTGACTCCGAGCCGGACCTTGAAAACTGGCTCAAGCTGAACGCCGAATATGCCGCGGTCTGGCCGAACATTACGATCAAGCGCGATGCTCCCGCCGACGCGAAATCTTTCGACGGCGTTGCGGACAAGCTGGAACAATACTTTTCGGCAAATCCCGGTCAGGGCGACTGAGCGAAGGTGCTTGCGGTCAAGAACATCAACGTGAAGCGAGCCTATGAGGCTCCCGATACGGATGATGGCACGCGGATACTGGTTGATCGCTTATGGCCCAGGGGTCTCCGAAAGACGGACGCCGCTATCGATCGGTGGATAAAAGGCATCGCGCCCAGCACCGATCTGCGCAAATGGTTCGGGCATGATCCCGCCCGCTGGCAGGAATTTCGGCAGCGATACGCGGATGAGATACAGGAACACCCGGAAGAGCTCGACGAACTGCGCGCCTGCGCACGAGCCGGCCGGATAACGCTTGTCTTTGCGGCTCACGATGAAACACGCAACAATGCGGTGGTCTTGAGAGACGTTCTTCTCGGCCGTATCAGTTCGAGCCTTTCCTCTTGATGGAATCTGACGCGTTTTTTCACGCGAACCGTTCCATCCTCGGGTCAGCCTAAGGACATGCTTCGCTCGAAACGCCATAGCCATGCCCGCCGCACAATCATTTACAGGTTTGATCGCTCACATCGAGCATCCATCAATCGCTACCCTCCGCGGTCGAACGACGCAGTCCCCGCTCGACAATGCGGGCAAGACGCTTGGAAAACTCAAGTGCATCACTGGGGCGATCGCCGTCGAGAACGCGCGCGTCGTCGAGCAGCATTCGCGCGGTGTCCTCCTTGAACTCGCTATCACTTTCCCCGAGCGCTGCCAGCGAAGCGATCAGCGGATGACGCGGATTCACCTCGAGCACCGGCTTGGATACGCCGGCCAATTGTCCAACACCGACGAGAATTTTTTCCAGTTGCCGATCATAACCTGACTCGGACGCGACAAGGCAGACCGGGCTGTCGGTGAGACGCTCGGACGAGCGAACGTCCGAAACCAGGTCCGCGAGTGTCGTCTTGAGGAAGGCAAGGAACTCCGCGACACCAGCGCTGACGTCCTGCGAAGGCTCGGGGCTCGCGTCGAGGCGCGAAATTGCCGCCAGATCCGCCGCTCCCTGCGTCACGGATTTGAACGGCTTTCCCTCGAAGCTCGGTCCAGACGTGACCCAAAAGCTGTCGACCGGATCGGACAGCAGCAGGACCTCCACGCCGCGGGCGCGAAAGCCCTCCAGATGGGGCGAAGCTTCGAGACGCGCGGCATCCTGCCCGGCGAGATAGTAGATCGAGGTCTGATTTTCCTTCAGCGCGCCGACATAGTCCTTGAGGCTTCGCAACGATCCGGCCGTGGTCTTGAAGCGTGAGAGCCCCAGGATGGTGTCGCGCCGGTCGGCGGCATCGTAGATGCCCTCCTTGAACATCGGACCGAAGGCCTCCCAGATTTTCCCGTAAGCCTCCGCGTCTTTGTCGGCAAGCTTCTCCAGTTCGCTGAGGATACGGCCGGTGATGCTTTTCTTGATTGCGGCCAGGATCGGGCTTTCCTGAATCATTTCGCGCGAGATATTGAGCGGAAGGTCCGCCGAGTCGACGACACCGCGCACGAATCGCAGATAGCGGGGCAGTAGATCGGCATCGTCAGTGATAAAAACGCGCCTCACGTAAAGTTTGAGCTGCTGCTTCTTGTCCGGCTCGAACAGATCGAAAGGCCGGTTTTGCGGTACGAACAGGAGCGCCGTGAACTCCTGTCGTCCCTCGGCGCGGAAATGCACCGTCAGCGCGGGTTCGTCGAATTGGCCTGCGACGCTGCGGTAGAAATCGGCGTATTCGGAAGCGTTAATCTCGCCGCGCGGCTTGGTCCAAAGCGCCGCGCCATCGGCAATCTCGGTCGGAGCGGCGCCGGGCTTCTCGACAAGTGCGATCGGGACCGGCACATGACCCGATTGCTCCCTGATCATTTGTTCAAGCTTCAACCGATCAGTATATCCCGTGGCGTCTTCGGTAAGATGAAGCGTCACACGGGTTCCTCTCGCAGGGGCTTCGCTTTCATCCACAGGCGTAACCGTGAATGTGCCCTTCCCATCCGATGACCAGCGCCATGCCTCTTTGGCGTCCGCACGCCGTGAGATCACATCGACCTGATCCGCCACCATGAAGGCCGAATAGAAGCCGACCCCGAACTGACCGATCAGAGTGACGCCGTCGCCCGACTCTGCGGCCTGAGCCTGCTCAATGAAAGCCTTAGTGCCTGACCGGGCGATCGTTCCGAGGGCGTCGACCATCTCGTCCCGGCTCATGCCGATACCGTTGTCCTCGACCGTCAGTTGCCGCCGTTCCGCATCAATGGTTATGCAAATCTGCGGCCTGGTCTCGTCTGCCAGCAATGTGGGATCGCTGATCGCTTCATAACGCAGACGCTCGCAAGCGTCGGCCGCGTTCGAAATCAACTCCCGCAAGAACACGTCTTTGTCGGAATAAACCGAGTGCACCATCATCTGGAGCAGCTTGGCCACATCCGCTTCAAACACCCGGCTTTCGGCCGCACCATCCTTGTCGATTGTCGAAGTCATATTGTTTACCCTCGATCAACTTGACGCAAAAATCAGCGTGATTCAGAAACTTGAAATTGTTGTTTCCGCGGATCCGGTCAAGCGAAGTTCTGAACCACTCACACGATAAGATGCTGGTGTCTCTTTGAGACTGAAGTTCACATCATAGGTTTGCAAAGAATACGCGAATTCTGGAACCGGAACCGGGGATGATATAGAAAAAATGCGGGCGTCATTCCAGTGCGTCGCGCCTTGCGCTTAGCCTCGGCCTGTCAGCCGGACGGGAAGGGTGAGGGGCTCGATCAAACCCCTCTTCGATGGTCAAACCGCAACAAAACTATGCCAGCCAATGTCCGGGGAAACTCGTGCGCCTCGGAACGGGGCACTCAGTTTAGAACAAACCTAATTTTGTGCTGTAGTAAAGCCAGGTCGGCTTCGCTAAACAATTTTCGCCTACCTGAGGGGTGCCGCCCGCGCCTCTTGAATTTGCGGAATTCTGGCCCGGCGACGAGATAAATGGACAATCCGGATCGATTGACTGTCGAGGGCAACGAACTCTGGCAGCGAAAGAAGCGTCGCGCTTTCTTTATTAATCAGCTCTATCAGTGGCATTGGATCAGCTCAGGCCTCTGTTTGATCGGTATGTTGCTGTTCGCCCTGACCGGAATTACGCTGAACAATGCCGGTCAAATCGAATCCAAGCCCGCGGTTGCGATGCGTCAGGCACAACTGCCACAAGCGCTGATCGCCGACCTGACGTCTGATCCAGGCGAAACCAAGGCGGCTCTGCCGCCGAGTATCAGCGAGTGGTTGCGGCGCGAGGTCAACGTCAACACCGCCGGACGCGACACTGAATGGTCGCCCGATGAGGTTTATGTCGCCCTGCCTCAGCCTGGCGGCGACGCATGGCTCAGCATCCAGCGCGACAGTGGTGCGGTGTCGTATGAGGTCACCAGCCGCGGCTGGATCGCCTATCTCAATGATTTGCACAAGGGTCGCCACACGGGCAAGGCGTGGAGCTGGTTCATCGACGTGTTTGCCGCCGCCGCAATCATTTTCTGCCTCACCGGCCTGTTGCTTCTGCAGCTTCATGCCAAACGACGTCCGGCCACCTGGCCCGTCGTGACCATGGGACTGATTATTCCGACCCTGCTCGTTGTTTTTCTCATTCATGGCTAGAAGGTAAACAATGCGTCTCCTGATTTCCGCCGCACTCTCGACCCTTGCCGCAGGCTCGTCGCTGGCCTCCGAGGCGACGATCAGCATAGATATTCCCCAGCTCGCCGTCGCCGAGTACCATAAGCCTTACATCGCCATGTGGGTGGAACAGGCAGACGGCGGCAAGATCACCAACCTCGCCGTGTGGTACGACGTCAACCACAAGAAAAACGAGGGTACGAAGTGGCTCAAGGACATGCGGCAGTGGTGGCGCCGCTCGGGCCGCGAACTGACGATGCCCGTCGATGGATTGTCCAGTCCAACCCGCGCGCCCGGTACCCATCAGATCAAGTTTGATAGCGCCGGCAAACCGCTCGAAGGACTGACCCCCGGCAAATACCAGCTCGTCATCGAGGCCGCTCGCGAAGTCGGCGGCCGTGAGCTGCTGAAAATCCCATTCGAATGGCCGCCGAAAGCCCCGGCAACCAGCGAAGCCAAGGGTGAACGTGAGCTTGGCACGGTCACATTGAAATTGAATCCATAGAGCTTTCGCTTCTGATGAAATCAGAAGCGAAATTTCTCAATTCGATCTGACGCGTTTTCTTCACGAGAGCCGGTATTCACGTCGTTCGAAAACGCTCTGATCCGCGCCTACGAAGACGCCGTGCATTTATCGCTTTCACAGCTTTCATGGAAAGGATTTCGCCATGACCAACCACCTCAAGTTCGCATTGATCGCTGCGGCGGTCTCGCTGCTTGCCCTGCCCGCGCAGGCTCACCGCCCCTGGCTGCTGCCATCGGCAACCGTGCTGTCCGGCCCTGACCTCTGGGTCACGGTCGATGGCGCCATCTCCAACGACCTCTTCTATTTTGAGCATAACCCGTTGCCGCTCGACAACCTGACGATCGAGGGCCCCGACGGCAAAGCCGTCGCGCCGGAGAATCTGACTAAAGGCCACTTCCGCAACACCTTCGATTTCAAACTGGCGCAACCCGGCACCTACAAATTGATGTTGACCCAGCAGGGTCTGTTCGCCAGCTATAAACTGGACGGAGAGAACAAGCGCTGGCGCGGCAAGCCTGACGAACTAGCCAAGGCCATTCCCGCCAAGGCGACCGACGTAAAGGTCACGGAAAACCGCAGCCGAATCGAATCCTTCGTTACATCGGGGAAGCCCTCAGTTGACACACTGAAACCAACCGGCGTCGGACTCGAGATGATCCCGGTGACGCATCCGAACAGTCTGATGGTTGGAGAGAAGGCGACGTTCCGTCTCGTAATGGACGGCCAGCCCGCCACTGGTGTAGCGGTGGAAATTGTTCCCGGCGGAATCCGCTATCGCGATACACTGAACGAGAGCAAGGCAACGACCGACGAGACCGGCACCTTCAGCATCACCTTCCCGGATCCCGGTTTCTACTGGATGAAAGCATCAGTGCAAGACGACAAGAGCAAGATCAAGGACGCCCAGCGCCGCAGCACTTACATCACCACGGTCGAAGTGCTGCCGCAGTAACCACGCCAATGACGGTGTCGATCACGCGGCGTGTGGCTATCCCGACAATCCCGGAGATGCCGCACGCTGCACCTGCGGGCGAGCGCATCCGAGAGCTGGCCGGCTCGACCATGGGCACCACCTGGTCGGTCAAGTTTGTTGGCTCGTCGACCAGCGTGCAAACGGTGCATCGGATGATTCCGCTGGCCCTCGAGCGCGTGATCGCGCAGATGAGCCCGTGGGAAAGCCAGTCCGACATCAGCCGGTTTAACCGCTTGGCGCTGAACCAATGGCAGAATCTGCCACTGGAGTTCGGCCGCGTCATGGCGAGCGCGCTGCGCATCGCGGCGGAATCCGGCGGCGCCTACGATCCCACCATGGGAGCGCTGGTCGATCTCTGGGGTTTTGGCCCGAGCGGCTCGCGCGTCTCGCCACCACCGCCGGATGAGGTTGCTCGACGCCACCGAGAATGCGGATGGCAACAGCTTGACCTCGATACCAGCGCCCGACGCCTGCGGCGATCCAATTGCGGACCGCTTGATCTCTGTGGCATCGCCAAAGGATTTGCGGTCGATCTGGTGGCGGAAACGTTGGGCGAGCTTGGGATTCACAACGCATTGGTAGAGATCGGCGGCGAATTGCGGGGCAACGGCGTCAAACCGGACGGCAGCCCGTGGTGGGTCGAGATCGACCGACCGGAGCGGTCGACGACCGATGTCGCCGCCGAACCGATTCTGGTCGCATTGCACCAGCTTGCGATCGCGACGTCCGGATGCGAACGCGGTTTCACACGCGGCGCGGACCACTTCTCCCACACCCTGGATCCGCGAACCGGATGGCCGATCGCTAACGGCATGATGACTGCGACGGTCCTGCATCGCTCGTGCATGGAAGCGGATGGCTACGCCACGGCGCTGATGGTGCTGGGACCGGACGCCGGTGTCGATTTCGCCGTCAAGCACGAGCTTGCGGCGCTTGTCCTCTTTAGGCACGGCGATGCCGTCACTGAACTGACCACACCGGCTCTCGATGCCATGCTGGCGTAATCGTCAGATCGCCGCCTTTGTTGACGAACCTGGAATATAAACGTGGTCATACTTCTCGAACGCGACGTAGCGGCATGTCGCGCGGATAAAGATTCCGATTTTTCGTTCGGCAGGCCGAGAGCCTCGCAGTCGCCCGAAGAGTATTCCTTCCGCTTTATGTCGGACCAGCTATGCCGACGTGGCGAGCTTCGGCGTGCTGGTGATGGTCCTGATCGTGCGCGCGCTCTGAGCAGCGCGTTCCGGCCCCGAGCTATCCACGTTTACGGAATACGCCGGAAGCTCATCCACCAGCGCAATCGCCTCCCGCAGAATATCGACACCGGCATCGGCCTTCACAGCGTTCTCGGCAAGATAGCGTCGAAACGCTCGCCCCCCTGGCACGCCATGAAACGCGCCGACAAGATGCCGGGTGATGGAATGCAACCGCGCGCCGCCTGCCAGTTGATCTTCGATGTAGGGTATCATGGCCTCCAGCGCACGCTTCATCGTCGCGTACAGAGCTGCCTCGCCGAAGAGCTCGGTATCGACTTTCAGCAGAAGCCGCGGCTCGTGATAGGCGGCGCGACCCAGCATGACGCCATCGGCATGCGCCAGATGTTGTTTCGCTTCCGAGATCCCGCCGATGCCACCGTTGACAATGATAGGCAGGTCGGGAAGCGAGGCCTTCAACCGGTAAACCCTGTCATAATCGAGCGGCGGGATATCACGGTTTTCCTTCGGAGATAATCCCTGGAGCCAGGCTTTCCGCGCGTGGACGATCAGCGCATCGACGCCGGCGTCGTTGACCTTGCGCGCGAATGTGTCAAGGCCTGTTTCCGGATCCTGGTTGTCGATTCCGATTCTGCACTTCACGGTGACCGGAATAGACACTGCGCGTTTCATGGCGTTGACAGTCTCGGCAACGACGTCCGGCTCAGCCATCAAACAAGCCCCGAACCGGCCGTCCTTCACCCGGTCTGACGGGCAGCCGACATTCAGATTGATTTCGTCGTAACCGAAATCCTCGCCGATCTTTGCTGAAGTAGTGAGATCAACCGGATTCGATCCGCCAAGCTGGAGCGCGACCGGGTGTTCGACGTCGCTGAACCCAAGCAACCGATCGCGCGCGCCATGAATCACCGCGCCGGTCGTGAGCATTTCGGTATAGAGCCGCGCCTTGCGCGCGAGCAGGCGATGGAACACGCGGCAATGCCGATCGGTCCACTCCATCATCGGGGCGACACTAAATATGGATTCGTATCTTTTTGCGGGTTTTTTCATTCTAACCAATATCTTACAGGCGCGGATGAAGAAGCGCTGTGGACTTGAACGCATTCCACGCTGGGCGATGCAATCGACAAGTACATCGCCATGTCGCGGAAGGAAATCGGTAAAACGAAAACTCAGGTGCTGCGGTCGATCAGACCTGCCGCATTGCGAACATGGATTGCACCGACATCATCACAACATCCCTACGGATGTTGTATCGCGGGGCCATCGTGACACTGACAGGTCGCCGCAGACATCGCCTTGAAGTATGCAGCGCCGCGCAGTTGCGCGGCCGTCATCACGAACCATCGCCGCCAAGATGACGGATCGTCGCATGGATTCTCTGGTGATCTTTCGAATATGATCGGAGAGCCGGGAGGCGTCCGGCTAGGGGCTGCCGGTCCATCCCCCCAGTGTTGGTACCGGGCCGGCAGTCCCGATCAGGCAGGTTCTCTCTCTCAGAGCAACGATCCAACAGGCGCCAAACGCCATCTGAACGACGAAGGCGGCAAAACGAGCGCTCACCGCCACAACGTTCCCGGCACAGGTTTTCTATTTCTTCGTCGGCTTGCGCTGAACAGGAGGAAGCGCATAGTTCGCGACTAGGAGCATTGTGTTTGAAACGCTAAAGAGATTCCAGATCCAGATGGAACGAGCACTTAACCAAATCGTTGCACAACTCTGCTACATAGAAAGGATACTCGGGTAATATTTCGTGAGTCATTCATCGACTTCATCGCTATTGTTCTGCCACGTTTGCCTTTTGAAGTAACAATCGAGTCGACCCAAAAGGAAGAATGCTATGCGGAACTCAGATATCGTTTGGAACTCAGAGATCGTTGAAGATCAAACGAAGCTATTTCTGAGCAAGTTGCAGAGCTTCGAGAAGTTCTCGGACCACGAAGTTTCATTCGGTGTGATGTGCGCCGTTGAAGATTGGTTGACCACTTTGCAAGGTGTGGAACGTAGCCACGCGGTGGAATGCCTGCACGAACTTGCCGAACGCATCCATAGCCCGAGTCAGTCATCTGAGATCGGATGAAGCGGACCGCGAACATGTTCGCGGGTTGCCAGCACGGACGAACCAGGGCACCAAAGAGTGAATGGGTTAACTGCCGTATCGGCCCCACCGTGTTCACGGGAATCGCCCTTCAACGAAGTTGGGACGCTTGCAAGCAGATTACGTTGTGAGGCACTGCGATATAGGTAGGGTGATTCACGGCGTCTATCCTGATAGCACGCGAACGCGAGCAGAGCAGCACGTCGCGCGCCGTTTAAAGTGCCGATGATCCCTTGGCGGTTCACCATACTTTTAGCAAGACCGCACTCGCGAACTCACCGCTGTCAGCGTCGTCGGTACTGCTTCCACTGCATCGATATGCCCCTTAGCTCACGCCATTGCTCGGCATCTCGTCTCGTAGCATTTGCGCCGGCGCAATCGACCGCTTCGCGCGAAATGGCGCACTTTCGAATTTGTCCCGAGACTTATTTGTACACGGGAACTTCTCCCTTGATCGCCTCTTCCATGTGCGCGACCGCTTCGCGCCAATACGATACAACAGCGCTCCAATCCACATCCCTGCGAAGTTCTGCAAAATCCTTCTCGTCATAGGTCACGTATTTATCGACGATTTCGCGAAGTCTGTTACGGCTAATGGACGTTCCACCGCCGTTTGCGTAGGCATGCAGGTCATGAATTGCAGCGAGTATGTCGTCAGTGAGCAATGCGGCTGCGAAAACCATTTCAAAGTCCATTTCTCAATCTCCACGGGAAAATGCCAACGAATGACGCTACCAAAAATTCACGAGCTGCAATATTTGTATCAGAACCTAAGTTTTTCATGCAATTGGCAGGCGAGCACAAGGCGACGGATCGTGGCGCGTCTGTGGACTCGCACCGCCAGACACGATTCAGTTTTTGGGACCGTTTCGACGGGCGGTGGCTCGCAGCGAAAGTCTATCTATCAAGAATCGGCCGAAGGCTTGCCGGCGCTTCGTGGGCCGATTGATATAGATCGGTTTGGACGACGCCTGATGAAGAGATAAGTTAGTTTGTGAATGAGCGAACGATTACGCCAGTGTCGTGATTTTCTTGTAGGCATGATTGCTGGCATCGCAATGGGGATCCAGCAGAACTTCGTCCTTGCGCCGGCTCATGCCCACCTCAACCTAGTCGGCGGCGTCCTGCTGTTTCTGTTCGGCCTCTGCTACAGGATGATCCGGCCGCAGACAGAACAACGCTGGCCCGGATTCAGGGCTGGCTTCACATTTTCGGCGGCATTCTGCTTCCAGCCGGAATAGCCCTCGTGATTGTGGGGGGCACAGCCTATCAAGCGGCGCCCATCGTTGGTTCGCTTATCATGGTTGCCTGATCGATCATCGTTCCCATGAGCCGATTGCTTCTGGCCACCCTGGCCTTGGCGCGATCGAAAGCCGAGTTCGAGGGTGTTTAGAAAGCGCCCCCCTCTTCAGATACGGCTTCTGAAACGATGCCGCTTACCAAGAGTACCTTAGCACCGCTTTTCCGGCATAACTCTCGACCGTGTTGGCGAACTCGCCTTCAAAGGTGCCGGCGACCGCGAAGCCGTTGGCCCAGCTCATTTCAGCGGCAGCCGTTACCAGTGCAACGTTGGCGGGTTGCGCCGCGCCGTTGACGACAAACGACGCGCCGGGCAGCGACTGGAACGTCGCTGAGATCGAGGGATTGGTGCCGAAATTATGAGCCCAGGCCGCGCGGCCACGCAATGTGAAGATAGCATCGGTGAGCGCGAACAGATTGCCGCCGCCGCCCTGCTCGGCATAGGCCGGCAGATCGTAGCTGGTGAACTGCCCCGCGGCATAGGGCGTGATGCCCGCCAATGGGGTGGCAATGCGGTAGCCGCCTTCGAGGCGCCCTGAGAAAGCATTGGCGTTAAAATTCGCACGCAGCCGCTCGATGCCATTCGCCATCACGATGCGATCCGTGGTGACGTTCTGCCAACCATAGGCCAGCGCGCCGCTGAAATAGGCATTTCCGATACGGTGACGCGCATCGACACCGACCTGGAATAGATCGGAGCGCCCCGTGCCGAACCCGTTGTCGACGCGGAATTGGGTTCCGCCGCCGGCCATTGCAAAGCCAAACATCGTATCCGGCGATACTCGGTAATCGGCGCCGACGACGCCACCATAAACACTGCTGGTCGCGGTGTTAGAGCCGACAACGCTGTTGCCGTCGGTGGTCTGCGAACCTCCAAAGCCCGCCGCCCAAACGCTCCAGCGTTGACCGAAGGTCGGCGCCTACGGAGGCGCCTTGCGGTAAATCGCGGCATAGGCATCGCGCTCCGAAGCGCTGCGCGTCTTCCCGTTGGCGGCATAGCCGAGTGCGGTGGTATCGTCCGCATAGGCCGTCGGAATGAATGATGCGCCATCGCCGCCACGTCCGGCCATGAACGGGTCGGTCATCACGCCCATGAACAGGTTCATCGCGTTGAATGTCGCCTGCTGAGTGCCGGTACCCAGTTCGCCGGAAACCTGCGTCAACCCCTGCGGCGACAGCGCGCCGAACGCCAACGGAGTCTCGCCGGTGCTGTTGAAGAAGTTGGTCAGCATGGTCGCAACCGCTTGTTGATTGCGATTGAGACCGCTGGGCAGGACAAAATCCAAAGTCAGATCGAGATAGGCATTGTTGCCGTCATGAGCCAGCGAGCTCTTGAAGTTGGTCGGCAGGTTGGTGTTCACCGGGCCTGAAAACGTGCCGCTGACGCCGCCATCGGCGGTGAGAATGGTGTAGCGTTTCGCGACGTATGCGCCGGGAGCGAACTGCGCCGCCACGGTCGCTCCACCCAGCGTCGCCGAACCGGTCACATGAGTGAAGTCTGACGCGGTTGGCGACACTTCGACCATGTAGGTCGACGCCGCAGTCAGCACGAGATTACCAGCTACCGTCAGCGTGCCGATCGAATTGCCCGGCGACAGCGTGCCGCCATTGATTGTGGTGTTGCCGACGATGCCGTTGCCGCCCAGCGTGCCGCCTGCATTCACCGTCGTCAGCGACGACGATACGATCGAACCGTTCACCGAGAGTGTGCCGGCGTTCACTGTCGTCGTGCCGGTATAGGTGTTACTCCCCGACAGGGTTAGCGTATCGGCGTTGTTTTGGATCAATCCGCCATTACTCGTGATAGCATTCGCGACCGTTGTGCCTGCATTGTCTTGTGCATTCAGATCGTCAGGTCTCGCCGAGTACGCTCAATTCTTCGTCTTCATACGAGGTTTCCCGCATTTTCGATCGCTCACTGCACACGGAGCGCACACGTCGTAACCGCCGGGAGAGAGACGGCCGGGCACATCTCTCTCCCTATATATGCGCGTTCGGCGCAGCCGATCGTCCGCGGCCCGCGCGTTAACGCATCAGCCTCGCCGCCTCCACCATGTTGACAAGCGCCGGCCTGACCTCTTCCCACTTGCGGGTCTTCAACCCGCAATCCGGATTGATCCAGATCTGCCTGTCGGAAAGGCGCTGGCGTGCAAGTTTGAGCAGGCCGGTCATCTCATCAACCGCAGGCACCCGCGGTGAGTGAATGTCGTAGACGCCGGGACCGATCTCGTTCGGGTATTTGTAGGTCTTGAAGGCGTCGAGCAGCTCCATCTTGGAGCGCGACGTCTCGATCGAGATGACATCAGCATCCATCGCCGCGATCGCGTCGATGATGTCGTTGAACTCCGAGTAGCACATGTGCGTGTGAACCTGCGTTGCGTCGGCGACGCCGCTCGCACACAGACGGAAACATTCGACAGCCCAGTCGAGATATATCTTCCATTCGGACCGGCGCAGCGGCAGCCCTTCGCGCAGCGCGGCCTCGTCGATCTGGATCATCGACGCTCCGGCTGCCTCCAGGTCCGCGACCTCGTCGCGGATAGCAAGTGCAATCTGCCGGCAGGCGAGACGACGCGGCACGTCATCGCGTACGAACGACCAGTTGAGAATAGTGACGGGACCGGTGAGCATGCCCTTCATCGGCTTCGGCGTCAGGGATTGCGCGTATTTCCACCAGCCGACGGTCATCGGTTTGGGCCGGGACACGTCGCCGAACAGGATCGGCGGACGAACGCAGCGCGAGCCGTAGCTCTGCACCCAGCCATACCTGGTGAAAGCGAATCCGGACAGCTGCTCGCCGAAATACTGCACCATGTCGTTGCGTTCGAACTCGCCGTGCACGAGCACGTCGAGGCCGATGTCTTCCTGCCAGCGGATGGTTCGTGCCGTCTCCTCCCGCAGGAACGTCTCGTAGTCGGCGTCGCTCAATGCCCCCTTGGCGTGCGCCGAACGCGCCTTTCGAACCTCGGCGGTCTGCGGGAACGAACCGATCGTGGTGGTCGGGAACGACGGCAGGCCGAAGCGTTCGCGCTGCAATTTCGCGCGATCTGCAAACACGCGCTTGCGCCGTGCCATGTCCGAGGTGACGGCTGCGATCCGCGCCGCAACTTTCGCGTCGTGAACCTTCGGCGACATTTTGCGGGCCATCGCGGCCTTCGCGGATGCATCCACCGCATCGGCAACCGACGCGCGGCCGCTGGCCAGGGCTTCACCCAGCGTCGCCAGTTCAGCCATCTTTTGCACCGAAAACGCGAGCCAGCTCTTCAACTCGGCATCGAGATCGGCTTCCAGCGCCACGTCGATCGGCACATGCAGGAGCGAGCAGGACGGCGCGATCTGCACGCAATCGATGCCACGTTTGGCGACCATGAATTCCAGACGATCGAGCAATACGGGGAGATTAGCGCGCCAGATATTGCGGCCGTCGATCACGCCGAGGGACAAGACCAGATCCTGCCTCGCCTTTGCCACCACAATGTCGAGTTGTTCCGGAGCGCGAACGAGGTCGAGGTGGAGGCCCGCGACCGGCAGCGACAACGCAGTATCGAGATTATCGCCCAGACCGCCGAAATAGGTCGTCAGCATGATCTTCAGCTTCGGCAGAGCGCTCGCGAGCTGTTCGTATGTCACGCGCAACGCCTTGCGGGTCGCATCGTCGAGATCGAGAACAAGACAGGGTTCGTCGAGTTGCACCCATGCGGCGCCCTCTGCGGCAAGGCGCTTGAGCAGATCGATATAGACCGGCAGCAGGCCGGAGAGCAGCGACAGCGGATCGAAATTCGCGTCCTTGCTCTTGCCGAGCTTCAGATAAGTGACGGGACCGAGCAGCACCGGCCTTGTCTGATAGCCGAGTGCCTTGGCCTCGCGATATTCGTCGACGGCCTTGAGCGACGAGAGTTCAAACCGTTGGCCGCTGGTGAATTCAGGGACCATGTAGTGGTAATTGGTGTCGAACCACTTGGTCATCTCCTGCGCCGGCGCACCATGCGCGTGACCGTCGCCATGATGACCATGCGTGCAGCTCGAATCGTGATCTTCGCCTTGCGCGCCCCGCGCCATCGCGAAGTAGGTTGCAAGCGGCACCGGCCCGCTTTTCCATCCGTAGATGTCCGGGATCGCGCCAACCATCACGCTGGTGTCGAGCACATGATCGTAGAGCGTGAAATCGTTCGACGGGATGACAGTGACGCCGAGCGACTTCTGTCGCGCCCAGTTCGCGGCCCGCAATCCGGCTGCCGCTTCAAGTAACGCGGATTCGTCGGACTTGCCCGACCAGTAGCTTTCAAGCGCGATCTTCAGTTCACGGCGCGGACCGATGCGCGGCGTGCCGAGCGTAGCAACAGGAAGAGAGGAAACTGACACGGCTTACCCCATATGTTGGGGGCTGGGCCTTAGCGACGCGGCATGGGATTCATGGGGTGCTCGCCATGAAAACCGCAAGCGCACCACCGGGACACCCCGCCCGAGGACGACTATGTTGTCGGGGCAGGTCTCCTGGCTCGCGGGTCTCAGCTTTGGTCCGGCCTTCCCGGGATTGCTCCCAGTGACACTGATGGACCACGGCTCACCGCTTACAGTTGCGGGGGCAGCGCCGGCATTACCCAGATCCATGGACGAAGACCCATGGACCAGAGCGCACCGGCTTCCCTCTTAGCTCCGGGCTTGAATTGTCCCGGAGAACCTCGACGCCAACCCTATGGGCCACCGTCCACGGGCCGTCAACCGGCACCGCGCATCTTATGTCGGGTCCGAATCCTCGCCGTGCCGGTAGAATTGCGTCCCGATCACGATCGGCGGACGACCCTGATCCCGGCGGTGCTGATTGGTATCGCGCAGCGAATAGACGCAGCCGCAATACTCCTGTTGATAGAATTGCTCGCGCTTGCTGATATCGATCATTCGCTGCGAGCCGCCGCCCTTGCGCCAGTTGAAATCCCAATACGAGAGACCGTCATAACGTCCGGCCGCGCGATGGCCGCAGTCGTTGATCTGCGCCATGTTCTTCCAGCGGGAGATACCGAGCGACGAGGTCATCACCGGGAAACCATGCTCATGCGCATGGAGCGCGGTGCGCTCGAAGCGCATGTCGAAGCACATGGTGCAGCGCGCCCCGCGTTCAGGTTCCCACTCCATCCCCTTGGCACGGGCAAACCAATTGTCCTTATCGTAATCGGCATCGACGAACGGCACGCCGTGCTTCTCCGCGAAGCGGACGTTTTCGTCCTTGCGCAGCAGGTATTCCTTCAGGGGATGGATGTTCGGATTGTAAAAAAAGATCGTGTAATCGATCCCCGATGCGAGCATCGCTTCCATCACTTCGCCCGAGCAGGGCGCGCAACAGGAATGCAGCAACACCTTTTTTTGCCCGTTCGGGGGCGTCAGGTTCGGTCGGACGAATTCGGTCACGGCGGACTCGGCGGTTGAGCGGCGAAACAAACGCCGCGGCAAATCTGCGCAGATAATGGTCTGTATGATCGAAGCGTCAAGAGTTGGACAGAGCGAGGGTTGCACAGCGTTTTTCGCCGAACTGTGAATTACGAGAATTGTGAAGCCGGAGTCGAAACGATCTGTTGACTCGGAATTTGGTGCGGCTACTAGATATGGTGGTCACGGTCTCTCGAGTCGCAACACCGAGAGCTAAAGAGGGAAGCCGGTAGTGCCGGCGCTGCCCCCGCAACTGTTAAGCGGCGAGCCGAAGTCCATTGAGTGTCACTGGGATCGCAAGGCCCTGGGAAGACCGGACGGACGCTGAGACCCCGCAAGCCAGGAAACCTGCCGTGACAGCCGAAACGTTCCCTGGGCGGGGTGTCCCAGCGGGCCGCTTGACGGGAATCGCGGCGTCCGCCGTGGGATTTCCTGCGCGCGTCTCCCGCCTGACCCCGGCTCGCAACAAAACTGGGGTCTTGAGCCGATGTCTCTCGCAACCGAAGCTGCGCGTGCTGTGCGTCCGTCTTTGCCTGCTGCGGCTGCGATGCCGCCCAGCGAACCCGCGTATCAGGTCATTCGGCGCAACGGTTCGGTCTCGCCGTTCGATTCATCGAAGATCGCCGTCGCGCTGACCAAGGCGTTTCTTGCGGTCGAGGGAACCAGCGCCGCCGCCTCGCGCAGGGTCCATGACACCGTCACTGAGTTGACCGGCCAGATCGTCGCCAGCCTGTCGCGGCGGTCCGACGCCGGCCGCACCTTCCACATCGAGGACATCCAGGATCAGGTCGAACTCGCGCTGATGCGGAGCGAGCATCACAAGGTCGCGCGCGCCTATGTGCTCTATCGCGAGGAGCGCGCTCGCGAACGGGCGAAGGCGCAAGGGTCGAAGGCAAAGAAGGGCATCCAGGCAGTGGTGACGCCAGTGCTGCGGATGAAGTTGGCTGACGGATCGATGGTACCTATCGATACCAAACGCCTCGCCGCCGTGGTGGAGGAGGCCTGCGCGGGGCTCGCGGATGTCTCTTCCTCCGCGATTCTGACTGAAACCCATCGCAACCTTTATGACGGCATCAGCGTGGACGAACTGGCGCTGGCGACGATCCTTGCCGCCCGCACGCTGGTCGAAACCGATCCCGATTACGCCAAGGCCAGCGCCCGGCTGCTGCTCGACAAGCTACGCCGCGAGGCTTTGAGCTTTGTCTCGGGACGGTCCGAGCAAGCCACGCAAGCCGAGATGGCAGAGCGCCACGCGGATTACTTCCGCGCTTATGTGCGAACGGGCATCGACAACGAACTGCTCGATCCGGAGATCGGCCGTTTCGACCTCGACCGGCTTGCGGCTGCGATGAAGCCGGAACGCGACCTGCGATTCGACTATCTCGGACTCCAGACGCTCTACGATCGCTACTTCCTGCACGTCCGCGGTGTGCGTTTCGAGCTGCCGCAAGCATTTTTCATGCGCGTCGCCTGCGGCCTCGCGCTGCGCGAGATCGATCGTGAGGAGAAGGCGATCGCGTTCTACGACCTGCTCTCATCGTTCGACTTCATGGCCTCGACGCCGACGCTGTTCAACGCCGGCACGCTGCGCCCGCAGCTCTCGTCCTGCTTTCTCACGACTGTCGCCGACGACCTCGACGGCATCTTCAAGGCGATCAAGGACAATGCGTTGCTTTCCAAGTATGCGGGCGGGCTCGGCAACGACTGGACGCGCGTGCGTGGGCTCGGCGCACATATCAAGGGCACCAACGGCGAAAGCCAGGGCGTGGTGCCGTTCCTGAAAGTCGCGAACGATACCGCGATCGCCGTCAACCAGGGCGGCAAGCGCAAGGGCGCGGTGTGCGCATATCTCGAAACCTGGCACATCGACATCGAGGAATTTCTCGACCTGCGAAAGAACACCGGCGACGACCGTCGCCGCACCCATGACATGAATACGGCGAACTGGGTGCCGGACCTCTTCATGCAGCGCGTCGAAGAAGATGGCGTCTGGACGCTGTTCTCACCCGACGAGACGCCGGACCTGCACGATCTCGCCGGCAAGGCCTTCGCTGAACGCTACGCTCACTATGAAAAGAAGGCTGCGGGCGGCGAGCTACGGGTGACGAAGCAGGTCCGAGCTGTCGACCTGTGGCGGCGTATGCTGACCATGCTGTTCGAGACCGGGCATCCCTGGATCACCTTCAAAGACCCCTGCAACCTGCGCTCACCTCAGCAGCATTGCGGCGTCGTGCATTCCTCAAATCTCTGCACCGAGATCACGCTCAACACCTCAAAAACGGAGATCGCGGTCTGCAATCTCGGCTCCGTCAACCTGATGAACCACCTCAAGGACGGTAAGCTCGACCACGAGCACCTCGCGCGCACGGTCAAGATTGCGATGCGCATGCTCGACAACGTGCTAGACGTGAATTTCTACACCATTCCGGAGGCGCGGACCTCGAACCTGCGGCACAGGCCGGTTGGGCTCGGCGTCATGGGCTTTCAGGATACGCTCAACATCCTGCGCCTGCCTTATGCGTCGGACGACGCCGTGGCCTTCGCAGACGAGAGCATGGAAGCGATCGCCTATTACGCGATTTCCGGGTCGGTCGATCTCGCGGCCGAGCGCGGCCGCTATCCCTCCTATCAAGGATCGCTGTGGTCGAAGGGTATCCTGCCGCTCGATTCCCTCACGCTGGTCGATGAGGCGCGCGGCGTAGCAGTCGAGATCGACCGTTCCAGCCGTCTCGACTGGGCCTCGCTGCGCGAGAGCGTCATGACCATCGGGATGCGCAATTCGAACTGCATGGCGATCGCGCCGACCGCGACGATCTCCAACATCTGCGGGGTGTCGCAGTCGATCGAGCCCGCCTATCAGAACCTCTACGTCAAATCCAACATGTCCGGCGACTTCACGGTAGTGAACGCGCATCTCGTGCGCGATCTCAAGGCACGCGGCCTATGGGACGAGGTGATGATCTCGGATCTCAAGTATTTCGACGGCAGCGTCGGTCAGATCGACCGCGTTCCCGATGATCTCAAGGCACTCTATGCCACCGCCTTCGAGATTGACTCAGGCTGGCTGATCGACGCCGCGTCGCGCCGGCAGAAGTGGATCGACCAGGCGCAGTCGCTCAATCTCTACATTGCCAATCCGAGCGGCAAAAAGCTCGACGCGCTCTATCGCCATGCCTGGAAACGCGGCCTGAAGACGACCTATTACCTGCGCTCGCGGTCGGCGACGCATGTCGAGAAATCCACGCTCAAAGGCACCGACGGCAAGCTCAACGCTGTGTCCGCGGCCGTTTCCGCCGCAGCGCAGGACGGCCATGCGAATGGACACAATCGCTCCGACAACACTGAAGGCTGGAAAGCCTGCCGCATCGAGGATCCCACCTGCGAGGCGTGTCAGTAGCCTCATTTCGTGCTCGCGCGTCGCTTGCACAAAGAAGAAACAATCAGGAACACCCCATGCTCGATTGGTCCGACACCTCTTCTCCCGCACTGGCACGATCCGCTCCGCCGCAGACGCTCGCGCATAACGACGTGACGTCTGATCCATCGCCTTGCGTGACAATGACCGACACCTCTGTCGATGCCACCGGCCTCGGCGAAATCGATCGCGGCGCTGCGCGGGTGCGCGTCGACGACAAGCGGATGATCAACGCCCGCGCCGACGTCAACCAGCTCCTGCCGCTCAAGTACCGATGGGCCTGGGAGAAGTATCTCTCCGGCTGCAATAATCACTGGATGCCGACCGAAGTGTCGATGCAGGCCGACATCGCATTGTGGAAATCGAAGGACGGCCTCACCGATGACGAGCGGCGCATGATCAAGCGCAATCTCGGCTTCTTCGCGGCGTCTGAGTCGCTGGTCGCCAATAACATCGTTCTGGCGATCTACCGCCACCTCACCAATCCCGAATGCCGGCAATATCTGCTTCGCCAGGCCTTCGAGGAAGCCGTCCACACCCACACCTTCCAGTACATCGTCGAAAGTCTTGGTCTCGACGAGGGCGAATTGTTCAACATGTATCGCGAGGTGCCCTCTATCACCGACAAGGCGGCCTGGGCGCTCAAACACACGCAGCATCTCGACGACCCCGGCTTCAAGACCGGCACGCCGGAAGCGGATCAGGCGTTCCTGCGCGACCTCGTCGCGTTCTACGTCGTGTTCGAAGGGATGTGGTTCTATACGGGCTTCGTGCAGATCCTCTCGCTCGGCCGGCGCAACAAGATGGTGGGCATCGCCGAGCAGTATCAATACATCCTGCGCGACGAGTCGATCCACCTGAACTTCGGCATCGACATCATCAACCAGATCAAAATCGAGAACCCGCATCTCTGGAGCAAGCATTTCCAGGAAGAGGTGCGCGCCATGCTGAAGAATGCCGCCGAGCTCGAAGCCGCGTATGGGCGGGACACCATGCCACGCGGGTTCCTTGGCCTGAATGCCGCGCTGTGCGAGACCTACATGCACGTCATCGCCAACCGGCGATGCGCTCAGCTCGGGCTCGCGCCGGTGTTTCCCGAGGCCGACAATCCCTTTCCGTGGATGAGCGAGGCGATGGATCTCAAGAAGGAGAAAAACTTTTTTGAGACCCGCGTCATCGAATACCAGAATGGCGGCGCACTTGCGTGGGATTAACAGGACCGCAGAATGCCGACCGAATAAATCGGAAGCACCACACCTAACTTAAGCCGCCGCCATAGCCTCCCTCCTAGGGAAGAACGGCCGAAAGCTCATCAGGATCAGCATAGCCATCAGGCCCATGCCCCACGAACCGACATACATCAGCGCGTAGCTGCCGAAATGGTCGTAGATCAGCCCGCCCAGCAGCGGGCCGGTCGACATGCCAAGGCTGCCGGCCATCGCGGTGCCGCCGATGATCGTGCCCATCATCTTCAACGGGAAATTCTCCCGGATGATCACGGCATAGAGCGGCATCGTTCCGGCGTAAAGGAAGCCGACCACCACCGCCACGGCGTAGAAACCGCCGAGCTGGTTGACGAAAGCATAGGCGAGTACGCCGAAGGCCTGCGCCATCAGTCCGATCACCAGAACGCGTTGCGCACCGAACCGATCTCCCGCAAGGCCGAACCCGATGCGACCGAACATGCCGGCCAACCCCTCGATGCTGTAGATCGACACCGCAGCAATCATCGGTATGCCGCACGTCACCGCATAGCTCACCGTATGAAAGATCGGGCCTGAGTGAGTGGCGCAGCAGAAGAAGTTCGCCAGCATCAAAATGATGAACTGCGGTGAACTCACCGCTTGCCGGACGGTCATGTTCGATTGCGTCTCACTCATTGTCATCCCGGCCGGTCCGCCCTCCAACGCCGGCGGCCGACGCACGAGCAGTGCGGCGGGAATCATCAGAACCGCGGTGAGAGCAGCGATGATCAGCATCGATGTCCGCCAGTCATGGATCGTGACCAGCCAGGCTGCAAGCGGCGCCATGGTCATCGGCGCCATGCCCATGCCTGCGGAGACCAGCGAGACGGCAAGACCGCGCTGCGTATCGAACCAACCGGTCACGCAAGCCATCATCGGCGCAAGGATGGCGGCGGTTGACGCACCGATCAAAAGACCAAATTGAAATTGAAACGCGATTAGCGATTCCGCCCGGCTGGCGAGCGCCAAGCTCGCCGCCAGCGCGACCGACCCCGTGAGCACCACCGGGCGTGGGCCGAACCTGTCGGAGAGGTTGCCCCACACCATGCTGGCCGCCGCCATGGCGAGGAAACCGATCGTCATCGCCGTGGATATGCCGGTGACGGACCAGCCGGTGTCCTGCGACATCGGCCGCAGGAAGATAGGCAACGAAAACATGGCGCCGATCGCGACGCAGCCCAAGAGGCCGCCCGCCGCAACGATCACCCAGCGATAGTAATGATTCATGGTCCTTGCCCGACGCTCCTGCTCCATCGGGCGGCCTGCCCGCCCGATGTCCCAAGGACGCATCAGCACGGTCGGTGCCGACAGCCGCCTGCTTTTTATTCCTGGTGTTTAGAACCCCGCGCCTGATGGAATCAGACGCGAGGTTCTATAATTTGTTTGACGCGTTTCTTTACGCGAACCGTTATCTGTCCTCGGGGTCAAGCCCGAGAGCATGCTTCGCTCGAAACGCTATAGACATGCGATCAGCCTTGCGGCGGTTTCCAGTCAGCCGATGGAATGACGTTGATCATCCAGGGGATGCCGAACTTGTCGGTCAGCGTGCCGAAGCCGGGCGACCAGAAGGTTTCGGCGAACGGCATGCCTGCTTTGCCGCCTTCGGAGAGCTGATCGAACCAGCGCCGGGCCTCGGCCATGTCATTCGTGTGCAGGGTAACGTCGAAGCCATTCTTGGGTTTGTCGATGTTAGATGCCCATCCGACGTCCATGTCGGCGCCCATCAGCGCCTGATCGCCAACATCGAGCCAGCAATGCATCAGCCAGGTTTTGTACTTCTCGTCCGTGATCGGCATGCCCGGAGGCGCATCGCCGTAGGGCATGGCTGCCTTGATCGTCCCGCCGAGGACTTTGGCGTAGAACTCGAATGCCTCGCGGCACTGGCCCCGGAAGCTAAGGCTGGTCACGATCTTCATGTTGGCTCCTTTCTCACAGGGGTGTTGACTCGCATTATGAAAGATTGAGCTGCCAGGACACGCCGCCGACGCCGATTGACGACCTCCTACATAAGTTGATATCAACGTAATGTAGCCGCGGAGTCAAGCTCCCTGATGCGTACGCTTTCGGATCCTGCTTTTGAAACCACGATTCTGGTGCGCGACACCTGCTTGTGCCTCCATGCCCAGAGGGCAGCGCGAGCGATCGCACGCCGCTTCGATATCGTGTTGAAGCCGGTTGGCCTCACCAGCGGACAGTTCTCCCTGCTCATGTCGCTCAACCGGCCGCAGCCACCGAACCTCAGCAGCGTAGCGGCGCTGCTGGCGATGGACAGGACAACCTTGACTGCCAATCTCAAGCCGCTGGAGCGTCGGCGTCTTGTCAAAACAATGGCCGACCCAAAGGACGGGCGCGCCCGACTGTTGCAGCTGACGCCTCATGGCCGGGCCGTTCTGGCCGTGGCGGTGCCGATCTGGCGACATCTTCATGCGGAAATCGAAAAAGAGCTCTCAGACCCGGATCGTCTGCGCACCGAACTCAACACTTTGTCGACATTTGACAATCGCGGCAGTGTCGCCGGCTGACGCAAAAGACATTCTAGCTAGAACCACTTTCTATTAGGGCTTTCGCTCTGACGGAATCAGAAGCGGGACTCATGATTTTGATCTGACATGTTTTCTTCACGCGAAACGGTCTTCGCTCGAAGCGCTATAAATAACGGCTGCCCCGCTAACTTCTCTTCGTTATATTCCGTCCCCTGAATGGAGTTGGTAAGCAGGGATGACAATGCAGACGAGCATGGAGAAACAAGCACTTTTCGTTTTAATCGCCATTTTGGTTGCGGCCCCTGACGTCCACGCCGCGCCCGATCTTATTGACGACGCAGCCGGCTCTCAGGCCTGCTTCACCCGCAGTTACGATGCTGCTCATCTGGCAAAAAACCCGACTCAGAAGACGACTTCCATGCGGTTCGCGCTGCGGCGCGAAACTTATCCCGATAGTGTTGACACTCCGCTCCAAACATTCGCCCGGCTGGAAATCATGCGGCGTAACGACGCCCGTCCGTGGCGGGCTATCGGGCAATGCGCGTTTGACCAGCAAGCGAACCGCGCCGATGAGCACGCCATCGTCTCAGGCTATCCGCATGCGGACGGCATCGCTTGCCACATGACTGGCGAGAATCTCGATGCGGAAGGCGGCATCTTCATGATTGAAACCACCGATAACGGACTAAAGGTCTACATCGATGATGACATCAACATGCGAACAGAGGCGCGGGTAACGGAGGGGCCGGGCGAGTACATTGCTTTCGGACCGGCAGACAGCCTCTTCATTCTCAATCGCGCTGCGGACGACGCCTGCTCGGACCTTCAGAAAGCAATAAAGGCCGAATGAACGCTGTGACAGTCGTCGACTGTTCGACACGGGCGGTGACCTTCCTTTCTGAGGAATTTTGACGGTTAACGGCCGTCATGGCCCCGGTGCACACGCCCACCGTGACCCGTCAGCCCGCGACCACTGGTCCGCCGGCTTTCTTCCAGGCATCGATCCCGCCCTCGATATGCACCGCGTTGGTCAGGCCAGCGTCCTTCGCCGCGGTAACAGCCATGGCCGAACGCTCGCCGAAGGCGCAGAAGAACACGATGCGGCGCCCGGTCGCGGCGGCTACCTCGCGCAACATTCCGCCTGGTTTCAGACTGTCGGCGATATCAGGATAGGGCGCATGCAGCGCGCCGGTCAGTGTGCCGTGTTTGGCGCGCTCATGGGCTTCGCGAAGATCGACCAGCAGGATATCGGGCTGACCGAGCCGGGCGATCGCCTCGCGCGGCGTCAGCGCCAGTCCCCGCTTCGCCAGATCGTCCTGCCTGAGACCGACATGCATGTTGGCAGGAATCACCACATCCATCAGCTTCGGATTCGGCAATTTCAGATTGTTCATCAGTTCAATGTATTCGTCTATCGAGCGCACCTGAAGCCGCGGATTGTAGCGCCTCTCTTCTCCGATAGTGGAGACCGTATCGCCCTTGTAGTCGTGCGCGGGAAACACCATGGTTTCGTCGGGCAGCTTCAGGAGCCGGTTGAAAATCGAATCGTACTGCGCACGCGCACTGCCGTTCTGGAAATCGGTGCGGCCGGTGCCGCGGATCAGCAACGTGTCGCCGGTGAAGACACGATCGCCCATCAGGTAACTGTAGGAATCGTCGGTGTGGCCCGGCGTGTACATCACGTCGAGGCCGATGCCCTCGATCTTGATCTTATCGCCGTCGCTGACTCGCATCGAAACCACGTCGGCTTTGGTCTGCTCGCCCATCACGGTGACGCATTGGGTGCGATCACGCAGCTCACCTAGTCCGGTGACATGATCGGCATGAAGATGTGTGTCGATGGCCTTCACAAGCTTGAGATCGAGCTCACGCAGCAACTGGCAGTAACGGTCGACCTTTTCCAGCACCGGATCGAGAATCAACGCCTCACCGCCAGCACGGCTCGCCATCAGGTAGCTGTAGGTGCCGGAAACGCTGTCGAACAACTGGCGAAAGATCATAATCGTACGACCCTCCTCCTGTGCAGATTTTCTTACCGTGAGGTATTCCAGCAAATTTATGCTGCTGGCGGGCGATTGCAACCGGTCACAAGTCCAGATCGCTGATCACTCGACCGCCGCTCTGGCGGCTGGCCTCTATCGCCACGGAGTCAACTGGTCTCGATCACAGCGCGGCGGCGAGCATAACGGTTACGCAGCAACCCCAGCAGGCCGAAGCGATCAACAACAGCCGCGAATGCGGTGCTTCAGAGCGTTGGTCAACCGTTGATCACGGCCGCACATAGCTCCAACCCTGTTCCTGCAACTCCAATAGCCGCACCACGCCCAAGGGCACAATCGTTGTTCCGGGCAGCATCTCAAGCAGATGGCCTTCCTTCTTCTCCATACTCTGCTTGGTGTTGTTGCAGGCCGAGAACTGGATCTTACTGGGGGATGCCGTTTCCCGTATCTGCTTGATGCGCTCCTTCACAGGCGACGAATCTATGCGCAGCATGTGGATACCCGGGCCGCACGCCATGATTTCGACGGCCACCGTCTGGTCCAGTCCGCGATAGTGCTCGATCACGTCTGTGGCGTTGTTCAGCGCGAAGTCCATGGTGCGCCGATCGTTCTGGTCGACCTGGATCACAAGGCGATGCTGCGGCTGCGGCTCGGCGGCGAAACCATGCGAGGTGAATGCGATCAACAGCCCTGCTGCGGCGATGATAGGACGCATAAATCGGCGCATAGATACCTCCTGTAGCCGTCGCGATCTTCTGGGCACGGTCGCTGTGTCGGCGCCTGCGTGTTCTCGAACAAATCCTCTCGCGGGATCAGGCTCGGGCAGCACGGAGAACACCGGTAACAGTAGCGTACGTCGCGCACATTGCCTTTGGCAAGCTCAAGGTTGAACACCCGAGCAATTTATCCAATCGACCCGGCATCGATGACGGCGTCGCGCCACTCTGAGCCAGCCCCAAGCTTGAGAGCGGCATCTATGCCGCCGCGCGCGAGTGATGGCATCGGCCCTGCCGGCATCTCGCGCAGTCATCGACCAGCCTTAAAACCAGCTTGCGCGAACCGCCGTGCAGAACCCTGCCAAATTACAGCGGAACGGGGCCGAGTAGCTTCGGCATAATCCCCGACTTGATCTCCGTCTTCACGGCCCGCATGTTAGATCGGATCGCTCAGTACATCCACGATTCCGTCGGCGTTATACTGGATGTCTGGCAAGCTGGAATGATGCCCGGACCAGCGATCCTGCAGGATTCCCTCGGAATGAAAGGTATCCGCCCATGCCCGACTACGGTGAATTTCGCAACGACAGCCGGCGTGGAGCTTCCGATGAACGGCTCGACGCGGCTGCGTTTCACCGCAACCATGTCGCGATCTGGACGGTTCTCGAAAAATTCCTGCGCGGCAAGACAGGTAACGTGCTCGAGGCCGGCAGCGGCACCGGACAGCATGTCGTTTTCTTCGCGCGGCAGTCGCCCGGCATTACCTGGTGGCCGACCGATCTTAACGACCATCATCTCCGGAGCATCGCAGCGTGGACCGCTCACGAGAACCTAGCCAACGTCCGGCAGCCCCAGCGGATCGACCTATCGAATCCATGCCAATTGGCGGAAATGAACGATGGCCACGGCGCGTTGCTCGCGGTGTTCTGCGCCAATGTGATCCATATCGCGCCGTGGCGCGTCGCCGAGGGCCTGATCGCGGGCGCCTCACACTGTCTGCGTCCTGATGGGCGGCTGTTTCTCTATGGACCGTTCAAGCGAAACGGGCGACACACCGCGCCAAGCAACGAGGCGTTCGATGCCAGCCTTCGCAATAACAATCCAGAGTGGGGCGTACGCGACGTTGACGAGGTGGCGACGCTGGCGCAGCAAAACGGCCTGACGCTGACGGACATCACTGAAATGCCCGCCAATAATCTGATCCTTGCGTTCGAACGAAATCAGGGATGAGCGTCGCAGCCGCCTCCCCAGCCTGCGGGATTACCGCAGCGGCGGAGCATACATGATGCCGCCCGCGCTCCAGAGTTGGTTCAAGCCGCGTGGAATCTTCAGCTTTGAATCACTGCCGATATTGCGGTCGTAGATTTCGCCGTAGTTGCCGACGCGGCGGATGATGCGTGCCGCCCAGTCCTTCGTCAATCCGAGACCCTCACCATACTGACCATCGGTACCGACCAGCCGCATCACATCTGGCTTCTTCGACTTCATCGCCTCGTCGATGTTCTTCGAAGTGATGCCGAGTTCTTCGGCATTGATCATCGCATAGAGCGTCCATTTGATGATCATCATCCAGTCGTCGTCACGCTGGCGAACAACAGGCGCCAACGGCTCCTTCGAGATCACATCGGGCAGGATGAAGCTCTCGTTCGGCTTGGTCAGCCGCAGCCGCAACGCATAGAGATGAGAAACATCGGCGGTCAGAACATCGCACTTGGCCTCGTCATAGGCCCTTAGCATGTCCTCCAGCTTACCAAACTTGATCTCCTCGTACTTCAGGTTGTTGCTCTTGAAAAAGTCCGCGAGGTTGAGCTGCGTCGTTGTGCCATCCTGTACACAAATTTTGGTACTATCGAGATCGAGCGCCGAGTCCGCCTTGCGCGAGGTACGGACCATGAAACCCTCGCCGTCATAATATGCGACCGCCGGGAAGTAGAGGTTGTAATTGGTTTCCCGCGACATGCTCCAGGTCGAGTTGCGCGCGAGGATGTCGACCTTGCGGCTTTGCAATTCCTTGAAACGTTCGTCGGCCTCAAGCGCAACCAACTTCACCTTCGCCGGATCGTCGAAGATAGCGGCTGCCACGGCGCGGCAAAAATCAACGTCGAAGCCTGACCAGTTGCCCTTCTCGTCCGAATTCGAAAACCCGGGCAGGCCAGTGTTGACGCCGCACAGCACGGCGTCGCGCCGGAGCGTTCGTTTCAGGGTCTTGGTATCGTAGCGCTCATAGGTGATCGCCATCACCGCGATAGCGGTGGCGATGGCGAGGCCTATCAGGAGGCCGCCTCGAAATGTTCGCATGGATAGCCCCTTTCGCAATATCGAAAAGTATCGGCGCAAATAACGTAATGATGATTAGAGACTGGGTTTCTGCCGCACGATCACACGCGTGCCGACCGGAATGCGACCATAGAGATCGACAACGTCGGCGTTGACCAGACGGAAGCAGCCCGAGGAAATCGCAGTTCCGATGGTATCGGGCCGGTTGGTACCATGGATGCGATATACTGTCGTGCCGAGATACATCGCGCGTGCTCCGAGCGGATTGCCGGGGCCGCCCGCCATGAAGCGCGGCAGGTAAGGCTGGCGCGCGATCATTTCCGGAGGCGGGGTCCAATCCGGCCATTCCGCCTTTCGCGAAATATTGAGAATCCCCTGCCACTGAAAACCCGCGCGGCCAACGCCGATGCCGTAGCGAATCGCGCGGCCGTTGCCCTGAATGAGATAAAGGTGACGCTCTGCGGTCTGGATAATGATGGTGCCAGGCGGCTCGGTCGTGCGATAGAGCACCACCTGCTTGCGAAATTCCGGGTCGAGTTGGAACGAATCATCGGCAACGAGACCGGGCTGATCGCCGTCGACCTGCTGCGTAACCTGCTGCGCAAAACCGAGCGTGGCCGAGAGCATCAGGCTGCCCATAGCAGCAACCGCCAGGGTCAGGTGCCGAAACGCGGTCATCGCTTGTCTCCTTTATTGCACGGCAATAATTTCCGCCTGCGTTCCCGTCAATCACATATGGCATAAAATCCGAGCGGCGGCGCGATGGCAAGCGATCGCGCGGCGCCCCACCGGAAAGCGTAAGATTTTACAGGAAACGCCCCGGCATCGGCTTCAATTTTCGAACCACCTCGGACCCAGTCAGATTCGAATCGACAAGGCGCGGCAAACTGCCCGCTTGGTATGCGCAGGACGTGCGGCTTCGTCCGGATAAAATCGTGTCCGCACGGGATGGTAGGGCGTTTACGAGCGTATAGCCCCCTACAATGACTTCAAACGGAATCCCGTTTTACAGGTCCATGACCCAGGTCTGCCTGCTTATGACCGTCTCGGTTCCACCACCCACCGCCAAGCGCCTGAAACAGCGCGACCGTATTTGCCAGTTGCGCGGCCTGCGCATCGAGACGCGCGAGGGAGGTCTGCAGATACGCCTGCTGCGTGGCTAGTAGGAGCGGCACGCTGATTTGCCCTTGATCGACCTGTTTACGCACTAACGTGATGCTCTCTGTCGCCGATCGTTCCGCGTCCGTCGCCGCACTGATCGCACGCGTGCCCGCCTGAAGGGCTCGCAAGACATCCGCAACGTTCTGAAAAGCCGCGAGAACAACGCTGCGATATTGAGCGAGTGACTGATTCGTTTCCTCTTCCGCCGCACGCTGCTTGTTTGCCAACGTCCCTGCGTCAAAAATGGTCTGCGCAGCATTGCCAGCGATCATCCCGAGGGCCGCTCCTGGAGTGGCCAATTGCGAAAATTTGGCAGCCGCGGCACCGCCACTTGCCATCAAGGTTATCTGCGGAAGGCGATTGGCGATCGCCACTCCGACCATTGCATTGGTCGAATGAAGGTTCGCTTCGGCAGCCTGAATATCAGGGCGCTGTCTTACGAGATCGGCCGGAAGACTGAGTGGCAGACGGCGGGGCATTCGAAATGACCCGAGATCGAATGTTTCCTTTGGAGCGTCACTCGCCAAACGACCGGTCAGGAATGACAACAAATGACGCTGTTGCGCGAGCTGTTTCTCGAGATTCGGCAACAACAGCCGGGTCTGCGCAACCGAGGTCTCTTGCGCCGCGACATCAGTCTGGGCAATCTGCCCCTGCTCCTGTTGCCGTCGCAGCAACTTCAAAACCTCGGTCTGCAAACCAAGGACGCGACGGGTCGCCGCGATCTGTCCCCGTACCCGGCCTTCCTCGATCGCCGCAAGTGCGATGTTGCTGGCCAATGTCAGGTAGACTCCTTCGCGCTGGAATGCGCGCATCTCGGCCTGCGAATCCGTGGACTCGACCAAACGCCGCGTCCCCCCCCACACATCGGCAAGGTACGACACGGTCACTTGGCCAGTGTGCAGACTCAAAAGGTGGGCGTTGGACTCAAGGGGAGACTGCAGATCGACCGGCACCTGCTGGCGCGACGAATTGAAGCCTCCCGTCACATTGGGAAACAGCAAACCGCGCTGGGCGAGCGCGTTGGCTTCCGCCATCCTGACCGCAGCCTCCGCAGCGGCGAGGTCCGCATTGTGCGTGATACCATCCTCCACCAGTTGGTTCAGCGCAGGCGAACGAAACAACTCCCACCATTGGGGAGGAACCTCTGCGGTGCGCACGATCGGATGTCCAGGCACACGATCTCCGGCGGGATCGGACAAGTACCTGGAAGTTTCCGGAGGCGCCTGAGGTTTGTAGTCAGGTCCAACCGCACAGCCTGAAAGCGCAGGCGACGCGGCAGTCAAAAACGCCACGATGCAACATCGCACACGGGAAAACGCCAACCCCCATCCTGTTTTCGGTGAATGAACCACCGATCCATTCTGTTGGCTTGACCGCACGAGATGCCCCTTCAACCACGGTTTCACACGAACCGACTTTCTATTCTGCCGGATCGAACGCCGATTCGGGAGCAGCCGCCACCGTTTTTCGTTGGGAAAACAGCGCGATGAGAGCTGGCAGCGCGACGAGGATCACAAGTGGAGCCACCATCATTCCACCGACCACGACGACAGCCAGCGGCTTCTGCACCTGCGATCCGATTCCGGTCGACATGGCGGCGGGCAACAAGCCGATTCCCGCAATGACGCACGTCATCAGGACAGGGCGCATTTGAGCCTCTCCGGCTCTTATGATCGCATCGATCCGCTGCAGGCCCGACTCGATGAGCTGATTGTATTGCGACAGGATCAGAATCCCGTTCATCACCGAGATGCCGAACAGCGCGATAAAGCCGATGGCGGCCGAGACGCTGAAAGGAATGCCCGTCGCGAACAACGCAAAGACACCACCGATCACCGCCATCGGAATGACGCTCAACGCCAGCAACGTGTCCCGTATAGATGTGAAATTGATCCATAGCAGCAGCCCAATAACGGCAAGGCTGAGCGGCACGACAATCTCCAGACGCGCGATCGCTTCCTGCAGATTGCGGAATTCGCCGACCCATTGAAGCTGGTTTCCGGCAGGCAATTGCACGTCCTGCGCAATTCGCTGTTCGGCTTCCTTGATGGTGCTACCGAGATCGCGATCACGAACACTGAACTTAATCGGCAGGTAACGCTGCTGTTGTTCCCGGTAAATATATGAAGCTCCGGTGACGAGTCGGATGTGCGCGACCTCGCCCAACGGGATCTGCGTTATTCCTTTAGCCCCTGATACGCCGATCGTCAGCTTGCTGATAGCTTCCGCGCTCTGACGATACTCGGGAGCCAGCCGCACGACGATCGGAAAATGGCGATCACTTCCGTGCTCGTAAACGTCGCCCGCTGACTCTCCGCCGACAGCCGTCCGGATCATCGAATTGATATCACCCGGCGAGAGTCCATAGCGTGCGGCACGCTCACGATCGATATCGATCTGTATCGTCGGCTGGCCAAGCGACGTGAAAACGCCAAGGTCTGTCACACCCGGAACCTTCTCGAGCACGGCCTTGATCTTGTCGGCTGTGTCCGTCAGCTCCTGCAAATCATTGCCGAACATTTTGATCGAGTTCTCGCCCTTAACACCCGATACCTGCTCGGCCACATTGTCCTGCAGATACTGCGAGAAATTGAACTCGACTCCCGGAAATTCTATCTTAAGCCGTCCCTGGATTTCTTCGGTCAGCTTTTCCTTATCCACGCCATGGCGCCACTGACTGATCGGCTTTAGCGGAGTGAAGAACTCGACATTGAAAAAACCGGCGGCGTCCGTGCCGTCGTCGGGACGGCCATGCTGCGTCACGACTGTCTCTACCTCGGGAAAGCTGCGGATCAGCTTGCGCATCCGGTTGGCATAGCCGTTCCCCTCCTGAAGGGAAATCGTTGCCGGCATGGTGGCGCGTATCCACAGATTGCCCTCCTCCAGCTTGGGAAGAAATTCCAACCCCAGAAATCGTATCGCGATCCCCGCCAGGATGAACACCGCCAACGTCACGGCGACCGTCAACCTTCTGTTCGCGACAGTGACTCGCAAAGCCGGACTGTAGAAGCGGTGAAGGGTGCGCACCAGCCATGTTTCCGTCTCCCGAACATGCTCCGGCAGCAGAAGTGCGCTGAGCGCCGGTGTCACCGTAAAGGTTGCGAGCAGGCCTCCCGCAATGGCGTAGGCGTAAGTCTTGGCCATGGGGCCAAAGATGTGCCCTTCAACGCCGCTCATGGTGAAAAGCGGAATGAACCCCGCAATGATAATGCCGGTCGCAAACAGGATTGAGCGGTTGACGCTGATGCCCGCAATATAAATCGCGAGAAGCTTTCCGCGCAATCCGGACGCGTTGTCGTCCTCAGGCAAAGTCTTTTCGCCGCTATGCCCAAGTTCCCGGAATATTCGTTCGACCATGATTACAGTGGCATCGACGATCAAACCGAAATCGATTGCACCGACCGATAGCAGGTTGGCGGATTCGCCGCGCAGAATCATGATCCCGATGGCGAAGCACAACGCGAAGGGAATCGTCGCGCCCACGATCAACGCGCTGCGAAGATTCCCGAGAAACACCCACTGCAATACAAAGATCAGCAGAATGCCGACTGTCATGTTGTGCAAGACAGTGTGCGTCGTGGTGTCGATCAGATCCTGACGATCATAAATGCGCTCAATTCGTACGCCGGGCGGCAAAATCCCGGAAATATTGATACGCTCGACTTCGGCCTTCAACCGCTCGATGGTCGGAGTGCTCTGCTGGCCGCGGCGCATCAGGACGATGCCTTCGACGATATCGTCGTCGTTGTCCTGGCCGGCAATGCCGAGGCGGGGCTGATGCCCGATGATAACCGTCGCAACGTCTCGAACCAGAACAGGATTGCCTTCGGCTTGCGTCAACATGGTATTGTTGATGTCATCGCTCGACCGTATCAGCCCGACACCCCGCACGACTGCCGACTGCGTGCCCAGATTGACGATATTTCCGCCGACATTCAGGTTGCTTCCGCGCAGCGTCTGCAGCAATTGCGGCAGGGTCAGCCTGTAGGCGACGAGCTTATCGAGGTCGACCTGCAGTTCAAATGTCTTGGTTTTCCCACCCCAGCCAATGACGTCCACGATCCCGGGCACGGCGCGAAAGCGGCGTTGCAGAACCCAATCCTGAAGAGTCTTCAGATCGAGCACGCTATAGCCGGGCGGGCCGACTAGTCTGTAACGATAAATTTCGCCGACGGGACTGACGGGACTGATGGTGGGCTGAGCGCCATCCGGCAATCCGTTGAGCTGCGCCAAACGGTTGAGAACCTGCTGGAGCGCCTCATCGTAGGTATAGGCATAGGTGAACTGCAGTTTGACGTCCGACAGTCCGTAAAGAGAAATGGTTCTCATTACCCGGAGGTTCGGCACGCCGGACAGCTGCGTCTCGATCGGAATCGTGATGTAACGTTCGATCTCTTCGGCCGAAAGTCCGGCGCTCTGAGTGATGACGTCCACCATAGGCGGAACGGGATCGGGATAGGCTTCGATATTCAGGACCCTGAACGCGGCGATCCCACCGGCCAGGGTCATAATGAAGAGGACCAGGATCAGAACGCGCTGCTTCAATGCAAACGCGATGATCGGATTGATCATGACGAGCTACCGTGTTCGTCAGGTCTGTTTGGCGACTGCCATCCGGTCGATGAACAGACTGCCGCGGGTGACGATTTTTTCGCCCGGACGGAGCCCATCCAGCACCTGGATCAGCCGAGCGCTTGATTGACCTAACTTGATCTGACGCAATTCGACGCCTTGATCGTCACCAACGACCCAGACATGCGCATTGCTTCCTTCATAGATCACTGACTCAAGAGGCACCGCCGGCATTAGCTCTCCGTCGCTGTCAACGATCGTAACGCTCGCAAACATCTCGGGTTTGAGCAGTCCGTCCGCGTTATCGACGGTGGCGCGGACCAGAAGCCGCCTATTGTCCGGGTCGATTCCCGGTGCGACGTAGTCGATCCGGGTCTCAAACATACGGTCGGGCTGCGTCAGGACCTTGAACATCAGGCGTTCGCCGATCTGCACCTTGGCAACATCGGTCTCGCGAACATAGGCCACGATCCAGACTTTCGACGTGTCTCCGATCAGGAACACCGGATCGCTCTCGCTTGCCCCGGCATTGACATACTGTCCCATCCCGACCTTGCGTTGCAGAACGGTTCCGGCCAGCGGCGCGTAGACGGGAGCGTCGGGCGTGAGCGCGCCCGTCTTCTCGAACGCTTCAATCTCCGCGTCGGTTTTCCCAACGAGCCGCAACCGGTTGCGCGCGGCCTCAAGCGCAACTTCTGCTGATCGGGAATCGTTCTCCGAAGAAGTGAGATTGGCCTGAGCTTCCTGCCATTCTCTCTGCGACGCGGCCCTATCCTTCGCCAGGCTCGACATTCTTCGCTCGACGATCTGCGCGAGGTTGACCTGGGAAACCGCCTTGTTCCGGGTGGTCAGGGCGACGACGAAATCTTTCTGGGCATCCACGGAATCGGCCGCCGCGATCACAAAAAGAAGCTGGCCTTTCTCGACGTGATCGCCGGACGCGACCATCAATTCTGTCACCCGGCCCGCATAGGGTGCGAAGATGCGGGTCGACAGGTTCTGATCGAGCGCGATCTTCCCCTCGGTACGGAATTCGGAACGGAACACGTGTTCCTCGACCGGCTGCACCGACACGGTGTCCCATTGCGATGCCGTCAAACGCAGCTTTCCGTCAGACCCTTTGATTTCGCTGTCCAGCACTGAATTGCGGGCGGCGCTGCCGCGATCGACTCTCAGGACGGTTGCAGCCGTCCCGACAAGGGCCAATGCGATCGTGAGACCGATGACAATCCGAGGGATTGTCATCGCACGCCAGAGTGACGTCAGATTACGCATGATCCCGTATCCCCTTGCCCCGCCGATTGGTGAGGCAAGCCTGTCCCCTCAAAAACCAATGATTTTTATGCTGGCTCAAGGCCTTGCCTGTCCCAGCGCTTGTCGCCGATGAGGGCGATGAATCCTCATCACGCGACCGTATATAATATAGATTTAACATCTTACGGCAGCCTTACAACGGCAATATGATGACGCTTACACAGAGCTTACAGTCGGGCTTCGGCGCGGCCGGAAAGACACCAGTACCCGCTCGCCCCCTGCAAGTCACGGCCGCAGAAGGGGGAAGGGAGCGTTCGCGCCCATGAGAATCTTGGTCGTCGAGGACAGCGAAGAACTGGCCGACCTTCTGGCGAAGGGAATGCAAGCGGCCGGGTACGGGGTCGATCTTCTCACCAATGTCGCCGATGCCTCCAGCGCACTGGAAACCAATCGTTACGCGGCATTGATCCTGGATCTCGGCCTGCCCGATGGCGATGGACTTTCGATCCTGCGTGAACTGCGGCGCCGCAAGGATCCGATCCCTGTCCTTATACTCACGGCACGTGGGGGCGTGGAGGATCGAGTCAGCGGGCTCCGAAGCGGAGCAGACGACTATCTTGTCAAACCTTTTTCCTTTGACGAGCTGGTAGCGCGGCTCGAAGCGCTGCTCAGGCGGCCGGGGCAGTTGCTCGGCAGCTCATTGCGGCTTGCTAACGTGACCTTCGACAGCGAAGGCCGGCAAGCTTTTGTCGACATGAAGCCTCAGAGCCTATCCGCCCGAGAGATCGCGGTGCTTGAGTTGCTTTTGCGCCGCAAGGGCAACGTCGTTTCCAAGAAGCTTCTCGAAGATCAGATCTTCGGCCTGACCGGAGATGTCGCCTCCAATGCCGTCGAGGTTTATGTCCATCGTCTGCGCAAACAGCTCCTGGACATTGGTGCAAAGGTCAAGATCAGCACCATTCGCGGCGTCGGCTATGTGATGATGGAGAGCGACTAGTGTGGTGGTTCAGAAGTTCGCTTTCAGCGTCCAACGAGTCTGCCAGGCGAACTTCTGAGCCTAAACCACACTAGAATTATAAGGTTGCTAGTGTCCCTTTGATTCCGAAGTTCGCATCAAAGGTTGCTGCAAGGGTATGCGAACTTCGGAATCGGGACCTAGATGCCGCGGCGAAGATCAATTCTGTCCCGCATTGTCGTCCTTCATGTTGTCGCGATCATCATTGCGGCGCTTGTATTGCGGTCCATCTTGCACTGGTCGCTGGCAACGGACGTCGCCAAATTCCAGCTGAACAAGATGACGGCCCAAATCGAGATGTTTGCCCGAAATCTAAAGCCTTCGTCGGCGGGAGGATGGTCGCTTAGCCTGCCTGATGGCGCACGCGATCAGTATTCGGAAACCTATGGCCGCTACAAATATGCAATCATTGACGATACGGGTTCGGTGATCTTCTCATCGAGTCCCAGCAAGAATCCGTTGTTTACCATCGATTTGAACGCGAACGGCATTATTCCGCACAACGCCTTGACCCGGGGCGAAGCCAAAACGATCGCCGGTGCCAGCGCGCGCAAGGATATTGGCGACCATCCCGTCTGGATACAAGTTGCAGAAGAGCTGTCGCATAGCGACGTGGTCGTCGACGATATCCTGGTCAACTTCCTCCGGCAGGTTGTCTGGATCATCGTTCCAGTTCTTCTTCTCCTGCTTGCTGCTGACATCATCATCTTCCGTCTGGCGATTAGACCGCTACATCGCGCGTCCAGCCGAGCGAGGCATATCAGTCCCACACGTCTTGACGTCCGTTTACCGACCGACGACATGCCTCCCGAAATTCTGCCGCTCGTGGAAGCCGTCAATCAGGCCCTCGATCGGCTTGAGCATGGCTTCCTCGCTCAGCGCGAGTTTGCCGCCAATGCAGCACATGAGATACGAACGCCACTTGCCATCCTTCGCACGAGGATCGAGACCCTACCGCATGGAGAGGCAAGCCATGCCTTAGGACGGGACGTTGACAACATGAGCCGTGTTGTTGGCCAGTTGCTCGACGCGACGGAGCTCGAGACAGCCGTGGTCGATCCGGATGCGGTCGCGGATATTCACGAGGTTTGCGTCGAAGTTGCGGAATTCATCGCGCCATTGGCTCTGAAGCAAGGAAAGAGCATTGAATTGATGTGCGCCGATGAGCCCGTTCTCGTCAAAGGAAACGCGGAGATGATCCGGCGCGCAACACGAAATCTCGTTGAGAACGCTCTTCATCACACTCCCCAGGGTACGATCATCGAGATCATCGTTACCGCGGATGGCTCGATCAGCGTGATCGACAATGGCGATGGCGTGCCGTTGGCGGACCGCGAATCGATTTTCCAGCGATTCTGGCGGCGATCCCCGCGCACTGCCGGAGGCGCGGGTCTGGGACTATCGATCGTCGAAAAAATTGTAAAAGCGCACCAGGGGAGTGTCTCTGTCGAGGACGCGCCCGGCGGTGGCGCCAAATTCACGATGCACTTCCGGCCGGATGGAAGGACGCTGTGACGGCACTATGCGACCCTCGATTGCCTTTTCAAAAGTCATGGCTGCGCTCCCGTAGCTATTGTCCAATGACAAATTTCCCGAAACCCGCGACTGGGGTGTCAAAATTCCGGTTTTCGCCGCCGGCGCCGGTACTGCTATCATTGCCAAATGATACCATAGGCATATGCTCGCCGGATTGGAGGCAGTGCTCGGCAAGGAGATCGAGGATGAAGATACTGACCGTCGCGTTCGCTCTCGTATCGGCTTTGTTGCTGTGTTGCTCGGGGGCATTCATTACCGCAGCCGATGCGAAGCCCAGGCGGGTTATCATCGTCACGCCTCCAACTCCGCAACCCTATTGGGACTCCTATATCGTTCCGCGATATCGCTATCGACCCGAGGACGATCGAGTAGATCCGTGTGGCGGACCGGTCGTGCCGGTCATGCGATATGGGGCTCAGGAGACAACGATTCCCGTGTGGCTGGCGAATGATTTGGGTCTTGGCCGTGTGCATGGTCGAGACTGGCCGTGCCGGGGTCGAGGCTACCGTTAGGCAAAAGCAAGCCCGAGAATGAAGCGTGTCTCTCCGCTCCAGGGTGAAGAAACCAAGCCGCGTGGCCTTTTGTCGGATCGCGACCGTCCGGCACTTGCCCGACGCCGCAGGAAATGTAGGCCGCTGCAAAGCACTTTTCGGTGTTGGATGAAGGAGAGTCCGGTGCACCATGCTGTTGAGCGGCAGGTTCGCGTCAAGAAACGGGCCGCCGCGTTTAGCTGCGCAGCCCCGGCGCTTCCTGGCCCGTGCGTGCGACGTACTCGGTGTAGCCACCGCCATACTGGTGGATGCCATCGGGCGTCAGTTCCAGCACGCGATTGGAGAGGACGCTGAGGAAATGTCGGTCGTGCGAGACGAACAGCATAGTGCCCTCGAAATCCGACAGTGCTGAGATCAGCATCTCCTTGGTCGCAAGATCGAGATGGTTGGTCGGCTCATCTAGAACCAGAAAATTCGGCGGATCGAACAGCATCTTCGCCATCCCCAGCCGTGCTTTCTCTCCGCCCGACAAAACCCGGCACCGTTTCTCAACGTCGTCGCCGGAAAAGCCGAAGCATCCGGCGAGTGCGCGCAGGCTACCCTGCCCCGCAGTCGGAAACGCATCTTCCAGTGACTGGAATACCGTGCGGTCGCCATTGAGCAGATCCATGGCGTGCTGGGCAAAATAGCCCATCTTGACGCTTCCCCCCACGGCTACCGTGCCGGCGTCGGGCTCGCTCGCGCCGGCTACCAACTTGAGCAGCGTCGACTTGCCGGCTCCGTTGACGCCCATCACGCACCAGCGCTCGCGCCGGCGGATCATGAAATCGAACCCGCCATAGATCCGCTTGCCACCATACCCCTTGTGGATATTCTTCAAGGCGACAACATCCTCGCCGGAGCGCGGCGCTGGCGGAAAATCGAATGCGATCGTCTGACGGCGCCGGGGCGGCTCCACCCGCTCGATCTTGTCGAGCTTCTTCACCCGGCTTTGGACCTGCGCAGCGTGCGAGGCACGCGCCTTAAAGCGCTCGATGAACTTAATCTCCTTGGCGAGCATGGCCTGCTGGCGCTCGAACTGAGCCTGCTGCTGCTTCTGGTTCAGTGCACGCTGCTGCTCATAGAACTCGTAGTTGCCGGAATAAGTCGTCAGCGAACCAGAGTCGATCTCGACGACCTTGGCGATCACGCGGTTGAGAAACTCGCGATCGTGCGAAGTCATCAACAGCGTGCCTTCATAATCTCGGAGGAAGCGTTCGAGCCAGATCAGGCTTTCGAGATCGAGATGGTTGCTCGGCTCGTCCAGCAGCATGACATCGGGGCGCATCAGAAGGATACGCGCCAGCGCCACGCGCATTTTCCAGCCTCCAGAGAGCGCGCCGACATCGCCCTCCATCATCTCCTGGCTAAACCCCAGGCCTGAGAGCGCCTCGCGCGCTCGGCCATCAAGTGCATAGCCGTCGAGCTCCTCGAAACGATGCTGCACCTCTCCATAGCGCGCAATGATCGTCTCCATCTCGTCGGCGCTATCCGGGGCGGCCATCGCGGCCTCGAGTTTGCGGAGTTCGGCGGCGACCACGCTGACGGGTCCCGCTCCATCCATCACCTCCGTTACGGCACTGCGGCCGGACATTTCGCCGACATCCTGGCTGAAATAACCGATGCTGATGCCGCGATCGATCGAGACCTGCCCTTCGTCGGGCAGTTCCTGGCCTGTGATCATCCGGAACAGCGTGGTCTTACCGGCCCCGTTCGGACCGACGAGGCCGATTTTCTCGCCCTTGTTGAGCGCCGCCGAGGCTTCGATGAAAAGGATCTGGTGGCCAGCTTGCTTGCTGACGTTGTCGAGACGGATCATGCGATCTTTTTTGCGCGAAAGAAGTATCGCGGTCTCTTAGTCCATGTGGGCAGTAAGTGGAAGCCCGGCCGCAGTCGAGGCGTGAAGCCGAGCGCCAAGCGCGGCCGGCCGAAGATGCGCCTGGGCCGTCCTCCTATTACACACGCCGCGCGACCGTTTACGTTCCGCGCTGGAAGAAGCCGCAATACAACGCCACAGGAACGGCCAGAACGATCCACGAAACGCCGTCCCAGATGCCATCGCCGAGTAACGCTGACATCAATCCAACCGTACTCAGGACAGCAATGATGGCCGGCCATGCAAAAATCTCGCGAAGGGTCCGATGTCGGGTACGTGCTGGCATCATGGCGACAGCATCGGCCGCTTGAAGGCGGCGCCTGCGGGTTCGCGCACGCTGCTCTCGCCAGGCTTGCGCCGCCTCATCCAGAGATAGACGCCCGTTCCGAGGACGATAATGGTCATGACATCCAGCAGCGCCCAGATGATCTTTAGCGGCATCCCGCCATAGTCGCCGAAATGCAGCGGCTGCGAGATGAACAGTGCAGTGACGTACCAGGGCATATCGCGGCTGTCGGTGAGCTTGCCGGTCTCTGCATCGATCAGCGCCGGCTTAAGCAGCCGTGAGGTCAGCGGCGTATCGCGGCGCATGAAGACCGTATAGTGGCTCTTGCTTGAGAAAATCGTGCCGGGAAACGCGATGAACGACGGCGTCATGCCGGGCACGGCCTTCGCAGCCACATCCGTCGCCGCCTGAACCGGGGTCGGGTGCGCGGGCAAAGTGCGGTCGCTATATTGTGCCGTCATCTCGGCGAGCTGGCCGTACTGCCACATCTTGAGCACGAGGTCGGCCCAGGTGTTGATGACGCCGGTGAATCCCACAACCAGCGTCCACATCACCAGCAGGATGCCGGCGAGGTTATGCAGATCGAGCCAGCGCACCACGCGCGGACGCTCAGAACGATAGACCCCGAAGCTCTGCTTGCGCATCGACGGCGCGTAGACGACGACACCTGATATGATTGCAACGCAGAACAGAATGCCCATTAGCCCGAGAAACAGCTTCCCGGGCAGGCCGGCGAACATATCGGTGTGCAGCTTGAGCATGATGAACGTAAAGCGCCCGGTGACGTCAGGCGCGTCGAGATAGGCGCCGGTGTGGGCATCGACCCGGACGATGCGGTTGTCGGCCGGATCGGCATCGATGCTCTTGCCGACACTGACCAGCATCGCGTTCGGGTCGTCGTGATCCCAGATCAGGAAATGCGGCACCTGCCCGGGCATCGCCGCCACGGCGCTCGCCACCACGCGATCGAGACTCGCCGGCGGCGTGCCTTGGGGGACGACGGCCGCCTCGACCTGGCCGTGCAGCAGCTCGTCAATCTGTTCGTGGAAGATCAACGGCAGGCCGGTGATGCACAGCATCAGCATGAACAAGGTGCAGATGATGCTGGACCACTTGTGGGTCCAGCTCCATTTGCGCAACGCTTTTGGTGTCATCCTTTAGCTCACTCACTTCGAGATCAGCGCGGGATGCGGGTCATCCGCATTCCAGCTATACCTCAGGGTGCCAAGCACGGTGCGGCTCGTGCCCATCGCGCAGTATGCCAATCCAGTCAGGCAGGACTGGACATAGAAACGATCCGCGAGATTGGTTGCGTTGACCTGCATTTTCCAGCCCCTCATATCCGGTCGCAGATAAGCGAGATCGTAGCTCACGGTTGCATCGAACAGGGTGTAGGGCGGAATGACGAAGGTGTTCCTGGCATCGCCATAGCTGTCGCCAACATAGCGCACACCCGCGCCGACGCCAAATCCGGCCAGCGGCCCGTTGTACCAAGTGTATTTGGCCCAGAGCGATGCCTGATCGAGCGCCGTGCCCTGCAAGTACTTGCCGGTATTGCCCGCAAGGCTTTTGGTCACCCGAGGATCGATGTGGCTGTACCCCGCGATCACCTCAAACTCCCGGGTTACGTTGCCCCGCGCCTCGAACTCGAACCCGCGCACCCGCGCCGCATCGGTCTGGATGCTGAAAAAGGGATTGACCGGGTCGCCGGTGAGGATGTTGTTCTCGTTGATATCGAACAGGGCAGCTGTCAGCATGAGGTTCATATCATTCGGCTTGAACTTGACGCCGATCTCTTTGCCCCTCGCCCGTGGTTGGCCTGAATACATTGCCGAAGCGATCCGCGCCGAGGTTCGGCGTGAACGAGGTCGAATAGCTGACGTAGGGGGCCAGCCCGAAATCGAACAGATAGTTCAGGCCGACGCGGCCGGTCTGCGCGGAATTGAAAGACGTATAGGTACCCGCCGGCGGAAAGAACGCTTTGCTGGTGAAGCCGGTACTAACCCAGTCCTGACGACCGCTGAGCGCGAGGGTCCAGCGATCCCACTTGATCTGGTCCTGCAAATAGAGACCGGCCTGACTCTGGCTGTCCGAGCGCAGGATGAATGGCGATAGTGAGGCAAACGACGGAACTGCCGCACCATAGACCGGGGCATAGGCGTCGATCGGCGCGATCCCAGCGCTACGGTAGTCGGTGTTTGCCGACAGATTGAAGTCGTCGAACCCGGCCAGAACCTTGTGTACCAGGTCGCCGGTTCTGAAATCCGCCTGCAACTGGTTGTCGAGTGTGTAATTGCTCGTACTAGCTAAGACGTAGTTATAGGTGCGCGCGACAAGTCGATCGCTCAGCATTCCTTCGCTGCGAGTCGAGGTCTATTTTCTGATCAAATTTTAAAGATGGAGACATTCGTGACTTCATCGATCAGAGCCTGTCTCAAATTGGCTGTTGTTGGATTTTCAATCTCAACATCAATTCCGGGGCGTCTCCTGCAATCGCATCGTGATCCAGCGCCCTCGATCTTCGTCACAGGATTATCCAGTATCCGCTCGACTTTGCGCGGCAGGAAAGCGGCAGGGGACCAACTTTTAAGGAGCCCGATGGAAGCGGCAGCATCGAACCGGCAATCAAACTCATTGCCGAGATTCATGCCGCTGGAATGAAGCGGCACCAATTGCCAAGACCGCCAAGGCCTGTGTTGCGCTGGGTATCGTTGTTACCCACCTTCAAGGCTTCGCCGAATCCACCCTCTTCCAGGTCTGATCGGGATCGAACAAACTGATGCGACTGGCGAGTACTTCCGTGTTTTTACCAAGATCCTTTTGATAGACAGTGCCGGCATGATTGACCATGAAGGTCATGACACCAGAGTTTCCGTATTCGGCAGGATAGGCAATCAGCGCGAAACCACCGATCATCTTGCGCTTGACGACGTAGTCAAGTGCGCCTCCCGGTGCATCTGGCCCCTGCCCCCTCAATATTCGAAAGACGTAACCGTGATACGGGGCGCCTTGCCCATCAACCTTATAGCCCTCTGATGATGCTCGCGCCGCCAACTCACCAAGCGGGCTTGGATCGCCATCGTCGCGCCAGAAAAGGCCATCCTTCTTGCCCGGGGTACTGACAATGCGTTGCGCGTAAACGCCAGCACCTTCGCCTGTACGATCCTTCTCGGCATATTCGTTCTGGGCATCCACAAAGGCGAGAGAGGCCTGAATCGCATCCAACTCATTGCGCCCAATGCGGCGATAAAGAATCTCAAGACGTCCAGCGGAGGTGTCGAATTCCCAGCCGCTCTTGCTGTTGACAAGTGGAATTGGGAACGGAAATTCATCGGCGCCCAAAATGAGCGTGGCTTTCTTGTTTCCCTCAGCCTTGATCGAGTGCTTGGCATCGTAAGCGGAAAGAAAACGCTCACGAGTCTCTTTGTCAGCAACGCTATCACCGGATTCGACCACGTCTTCGGCACGACTGCCAAGGACTTTCAGAATGGCGCTTGTCGTGCCGGTCTTGACCGCCGCCGCCAATCCCGCCGCCGCATCTTCCGGCGAAGAAAAAGCCTGCTGAGCCTGACTCACGCCGATCGACAGCGCGACAACGATTGCTATCGCGCCGGTCGAAGCGGCGCGGGACATCCACATTGATGCGATCATGGCGACACCTCCCGCAGCGCAGGAATTTTTGCGCCTCCAGCAAGCCAGTCGCTGTAGGTTCGCAGCTTCAATCCAAGCTTCTCATAGTAGACTCTGAGGTAACCGTCGCTACCACGGGTCACGGCTTGCGGCATCAGATTCTGCACTTCCTGCGCGATCACACCAACATATGACTTGCTGCTACCGAGATAGCTGAAGCGGTAGTAACCAAGGCCGTTGGTAAGATAACCCAGCAGTACGAGGTGGTGTTTCAGTTGGACATCGGACCGCCGTCCACCGCCGCCACGGAAGCCGCCGCCGCCACGTCCGGCGAAGCTGGCAGCACCTCCTCCTCGCCCGCCCAGGCTTGCATGACCGCGAGCCGAAGCCGCGGAAGCAGCCCTGCCCGACGATATGTTCATGGCACCGCCACGATTGCCGCCACCGCGCGCCGCGCCGCCAGCACGGTTAGCAGCCCTGTTACCTGCTTTGGCACGGTCGCCACCGCCCCTGGCGCGATCGGCTGTGCCCGGTCGATTTCCACGATCGCCGCCCGGCCGGTCGCGTGAGGCCGCACGGTCGCCTGCGCGATCTCCGCCGCCAGGTCGATCCTGCCCTGGACGAAGCACCTGCTGCCCACCGCGGCCCCGAAAATCCATGCGGTTCGATGCGCCGGCCCTCAGATTGTTGTTGCCGAAGCGCTGCTGAACATTCGCGTTATTGTACCGCACACCCTGACGATGCGCCGAATTGTGCTGCCAGCTGTTTCCAACGTTATTTATCCGATTGTAGTGGTTGACGTAGAGATTGCGGTTACCCCAATTGAATCCGCCACCCCAGTAGTTACCCCAGCGTCCGATAGCCCAGCCCGCACCGAACGCGAGCCCCGTCGCGATCACTCCCGCACCGATGTAGGACGGATACCCGAAGTAATAGGGTGGATACGCTGCATAGGGCCAGGTTCCGTAAACCGCGGCGGGATCGTAGTACGGCACGTACATCGTATCGGGGCTGGTCGACTCGATGACAATCGCCTGCTTGCTTTCCTGCGCTTGAACGCTCACCTTTTGCTGCTTGGTGGTAACCAGCTTCTTGTTGTCGTAGGCTTTGGAACGAAGGCGCTGGATTGCATCCATGACATCGGCTTGCTGCGCGAGAATGGCATCGCCGAGACTCTTGGTCCAGTCGATCTTGTCGCTCATCATTGAAATGACATCTGGAGTGCTTGAAAGCGCTTTGACGCTGTTGTCCCACGATTGCTTTTCAACCTCCTTCTTCAACGCATCACCTTTCAGGGTTTTGCGTTCCTTGAGCCAGCGATCGGCCTGCACGACCTCCAGCGGATAGGTTGATGCCGCCAGTACATTCGCCAGCAGTTCATCGGGATAGAGCGCAATCGGGGCAGTCAGCGCCTCGAGTTGCTCGGGTTTCAACAGCTCTGCATCGGGCACAGATTTGGTGGCTTGCTGTGGCGTACCGTTTGGATCCGGCGGATTATCGGCCGTTTGTGCCACGATGGCGATAGGATCCGCCATTAGCAATGCGAGCGCGATCAGGGCCTTGCCGCAGCGAAACATCACACCTCTCCTCGGGTTCATCGCTACAAAAATGGAGCAAAGCCGAGCTCGTTCTTTGATAAAGATCAACGAAACGAACGGCACCGTTCTTCTGCGGGGCGAGGGTCTGACTGCAAGTCTCAGACCGAAGTAGCTTGATCCCGAAGAATCGGAAGCCTGAGCGTGAAAAGTGCACCGCCGGGTGACTGATTTGCCGCAGAAATCTGTCCGTGGTGCGCTTCGACAATGGAACGGACGATTGCAAGTCCCATACCCATGCCCTGCGGTTTCGTCGTGAAAAACGGATCGAAAACCTTCGCAAGATCGGCGATCGCGATACCGGGGCCGGTGTCGCTGATACTGACTTCCGCCCAGGCGCCCGAGCGCCTTGTGGTTACGCTGACTTCTCGCTCTATTGCCTCCGCTTCGGATATTGCATCCATCGCGTTGATCATCAAGTTCAGAAAGACTTGTTGTAAGTGAACAACGTCTCCCATGATCTTCAGGTCGATCGATTCCGTACTACATTTCAATGCGATATTCCGCTCGCTGCCGACGGTCGCGATAAACCCCATCACTTGCCGTACCGTCTCGTTCAAGTCGATACAGGTAATCTCAAATGGTGTTTTCTTCAGCACGCTGCGTAGCCGACGTATCACCTCGCTGGCGCGCTGATCGTCACGCCTGATGTCAGCAAGAATTTCCTTCACCTCATCGAGATTCGGTGAGGGACTCTTCAGCATGAGCTCGGCTGTCTCGGTGTTGGTGAGAATCGAACCAAGCGGCTGGTTCAACTCATGCGCGATAGAAATCGTCAGTTCTCCGACAGTCGAACTGCGGTTGATATGGGCAAGATCAGTCAAGCGTTGGCGCGATTCGACTTCGGCAAGACGGCGGCGACGACGCTCATGCAGCAGTCCGCTGATCAACGCTCCCTGAATCAGGATTACGGTCGCAATCAACAACAACTGCCAATGATTGACCTCCCATATGCGGGGCTCGCGAAACAAGACTTCGCTTCCTGGAGGCAGGTTTCTCTCGCTGATATCCCAGCGCTGCATTTCGCGCCAATCGAACTTCGGATTGGAATATTTGATCGCAACCAGCCTTATATCGCGAGTTTTTTCTCCGTTCAGAATACGGATCGCCACAGCGGCTGTGAGCCTGCTAATTTCGAGAACGGAATACATCGGCCCGCCGACAGTCTCATTGCCAAAAAAGCCATCGTCGTAAGAAAAAAGCGGAGCATTGGACACTGCGTGAAGTTGCTGAAGCGCGGTATTCCCCTCGTAGGAGACTCCAATTGCGTCGACGTTCATCAGATGCCAGAAAATAGCTGTTTTCGGCGGCAACGTTTCGCTTTTCTTCAGAAAATCCTGGAACGAAATATCATTGGGCCGGATGAACTCAACCTTCTTCTGGACAGATGCAGCGTCCTTGCGGAGTTCGCCGAGCCAGAATTTCTCGTTGGGCGACGTTCCGTTCAAAACGACAATTCGCTCCGTGCCGGGAAGAACACGAAGGATCGTCTCGAAAGAAAGGCGAAAATCGTGAGAAACAGCAATGACGGTGTCACTATCCGGCAAATCCGAGAACTGGATACGACGCTGCTCGACCGCTGTCAGTATCAGGGGAATTTGAGTGAACAAATGTCGGCGGTGTTGCTGAACAAAATTCGAGGCAGGAGCGCCGATGGCAATGACAATATCCGGAGGGCGTTCGGAATAGAGCGCATTCAGGTAGGCAATAAACGGTGGCCCAGGATTTTCATCGCCAGAGCGTGCGGAAACCATCGAGTGGTCCTGAATATCAATCTGCCACGGCGACAACTGCTCCAAATTCTCCCGAATGGCTTTTGCATACGTCCCCCATGGTCTGAAATCTCGTCCAAAGGAATGCAGGATCAATACCCGTTTGATCTCGCGAGTCTGACCGCTGCGCGCAAACTCGGACGGGATGATCGTCCAAACCAGCAGACAGACACATAGACGGGTAACAAGACCCAGCCAGGATGGGTTAGTCGCTGCCATCGGGGCGCGTCCATTCATCCTCGTACCCGGCGGCCCGAACGACTGTCTTGCAGCACGTTTCAGTGCGGGCGCACGACCTTCAACGGTCTCAGCCGAGCCGGACGAGACCGTCAACCAAGCGTCGCGACCCGACCGTGGGCTTCCACGACCTTTACGCAAGTGGCATCATAATATGCGCCTGTAGCACTGACCGCAACGGTCCAGGGACATTGCCATTGTTGCAGAGTAGCTTTGCAGCGAACGCTACGGTGACGGCCGGCTCATTCTTTGCCTGATACAATTGCCCATCACCGCTAACAAACACCGGTTGCGCTCGCGGTGGCAAGATAGAAAAGCACATGGTGCGGCGCCATGGAATGTATCGCCTCGTTCAACTCTCCTCTCCCCGACTTTGGCCTCAGACTTTAGCGTGCCCGGTAACCATGGATGCGAATTTGTTGATTTGAATCAAGGTAACGACGTCGACCCGACCTAGCCTCGTCATGACAATACATTCGTCAGGAGTTTCTCGTCATGCCAGGCAGCATTGATGACCTCATCCCGAGCGCGCAACAGATCCGGAAAGAAGCGGCCCTCAAGGAAGCCGAAAAGGCGGATCAATATGCCCGCCTGGCAGCGGCCGCCCAAGCCGAGAAACATGCACTGATCGAGCGGCTCAGTCGTTCATCCGGCAAGTCCGAGGAGGAAAAAATCCAGCTCGCCTCGACCGTCATCCAGCGAGCAGTCCGAAACGGGCTAACCGAAGTGCAGGTGTATCGGTTCCCCAACTCGCTATGCACGGATAAAGGCCGAGCCATCAATCAGCAGGAGGCCGGCTGGGAGAACACACTGACGGGGATTCCGAAAGAAATATTCGAGCTCTGGCGCGACTATCTGAAACCGCGGGGTTATCGCATCAGTTACCAGATTATTGATTACCCCGGAGGTGTCCCTGGCGACATCGCCGTCACTATCTCCTGGGGAGATTAGGAACGGTTGGTGGAGTCTGGTCTGAAGCAGCGGAAGGTAGACATGTCAGCCGACGCGGACACGCCACGGATGAAGCGCAAGGTCTATGAGAAAGAGCTGGAAAAGCTCCAGGTCGAGCTTTGCTATCTTCAGGAATGGGTGAAGGCGAACAAGATTCGAGTCATCGTCCTGTTCGAGGGCCGGGATGCCGCCGGGAAGGGCGGCACGATCAAGGCGATTACGGAGAAGGTCAGTCCGCGCGTGTTTCGCGTTGCCGCCTTGCCAGCTCCGTCCGACCGGGAGAAGACGCAATTATTTCTTCAACGTTACATGCAGAATTTTCCGGCTGCAGGTGAAATTGTGATCTTCGACCGGAGTTGGTACAATCGCGCCGGCGTGGAATATGTGATGGGCTTTTGTACGCCCGCCGAGCACAAACGATTCCTTTCTCTCTGCCCCCAGATGGAGAAATATATCATCGAAGGGGGCATCATCCTGATCAAACTCTGGCTTGAGGTCGGGATGGACGAGCAGGAGCGTCGCTTCAAGGCGAGAATCGACGATCCGCTGCGGCAGTGGAAGTTGAGTCCGATGGATACTGCATCTTACCAACGATGGTACGACTACTCAGAAGCTCGGGACCTGATGCTGAAGGCAACCAGCACGAAGCAATCGCCATGGTACATCGTTCGCTCCGACGACAAGCGTCGAGCTCGACTGAACTGCATCGCGCATCTGCTGGAGTTGATTCCGTATAAACGGATACATAAAAACAAGGTCAAGCTGCCAAAGCGCTCCGCGAAGGAGCGCTTTGACGACCAGGCGGGCCTGCGTGGGATGACGTTCGTGGCTGAACGTTACTGAGTGGACCAGGTCGCCTACTGCGTGGTCCGACTGGTTCGCATCTGTTTCAAGCTTATCGATACCCCACCGACAGCGACCGACATTTCGGCGCCTACCCTCGGGCCACTCAGTTGCAAGATCACGCCGTTGGCGTTTTGCAGTTGAACTCCGCCGGCTCCAGCCACGACAGCGCCGCCGGCTCCGACAGCGGTGTACCTGCCTTCGATCGAAGCCGGCCCTTTTAGATTAAGGGCTCGTCCAACAAGCTTGGTCGTCGAGGCTCCGATCGTGAAGCCGACACTCATGCCCGAGACAGTGAATGGATAGTGAGTGCCCCGGAGCGTCAGTACGCCCTCGCCGCCACCGACTCCTACAACAAACCCGCCTTTGGTGAAGATCACCGCGACGCGCCCTGTTTCAGCGCGAGCGGGCGTACTGATGGCAGCCGCTCCCACGAGGAAGACTAACAAGGCAGAGCTCACGCTAAATTTCTTCATGATATCTTTTTCCTTTTCCCTCTGATGACTCACACTCTGATGAACCAGCAGCTTCGAACCAAACCGGGAGAAAATTGATCGACACATTTTGTGCGGGCTGGTGTCGTTGGAGATTTTACTTTTTGCCTTCCGCCACCTTGATCCAAGTCAATATCTTAATCTCGTGACACGACTGGCCAAGCTGCGGCAAATGCCAAACTGCATCATGCAACTTGGTGTCAGACACATCCAGCCGGAGATCCTTGGCTGCAGGAGTCACCCGGTGCTGGAGTCATCGGGTTCGATCACCGTCAAACTCGGGAGAGCTTACTATCCAGGCGGCCGTTCGTCCCGGAGACCGGATCGTTCGCTAACATTGTCCTCGCTCAACACGCTGTCGAGCGTACGGAGCCATTCGCTACTGTCCGTCTTCTCCGCCAACCCTTCTGCTCGCAGCAACTCACGCAACTGCGCGTGAGCGCCGACAATGCAGAACGTTATTTGACGCGACGCCAGCTCATCATAAAGATCAAGTAACATCCGCGCACCCGCCAGATCGATGTAGGGAGATGCGGATAGATCGCAGGCAACCAGCCTGACGTCAGAGACCATTCGCAGTTTTTCCAAAACGGCCTCCAGAATCGTCTCGGCATTGATGTAGAGCAACGAGGCTTCAGGGCGGAACGCAACAACGCCAACCAGCGGCGTCACGCCCTCATGCCTGATGCTGTCGGAATAGCGGCCCGATTCAGGAAGCCGTCCGAGAAACGCTATGTTGGGCCGTGACGCCCGGATAAGCAGCAGGAGGATGGATGCGAGAGCTGCAAGCAGGACACCTTGGAGAATCCCAAGCAGCAACACGGATACGAGGGCAATGGCCGCGGCATAAAAGTCGATACGACTCACTTCCCACATGCGAAGCAGCGCGCGGACGTCGACCAGTCTGTAAACTGCAGTAATGACAACTCCAGCCAATACTGCCCGCGGAAGGTTGGTCAGCAACTCCGTAAAGAAAAGCAGGCAGAGCGCGAGGGTTAGCGAGCAAAATAACAATGCCAGGGGCGTTCGCGCACCAGCCGTGTCATTGACGGCGGACTGCGATAATCCGCCTGCGACGGGATAGCCGTGACCGAATGCAACTGCGAGGTTGGCAGCCCCAAATCCCAGAAATTCTTGTCGGACGTCAATACTATATCCATGCTTCGCCGCAAAACTCCGCGCCGCCGAAACGCCTTCTATATAGGCCAGCAGCAGACACCCGGCTGCTATTGGAAATAAGTCCTGGAAATCCAGCATTCCGAAAGTTGGCACCTCGAAGGCAGGCAATCCGGGCGGTATCTTCCCGGTGACAGGGACACCCATTGCCGGAAGCCCTAACAAAGTTGCCATAAGAATCGACAATGCCAACACCATGAGTCCGACGGGCCTGCCCGTCAGGAATCGCTCGCCAAGGAGCAGGAGCACGACCGCCGCAATTCCTATTGCCAATACAAGTGGATTGATGTTGCCGATCTGACCTGCAAGCCGAATTGCACGGTCAACGAAGTTGTGCCCGCCACCAGCTACGCCGAACAGGTTCGGTAACTGACTCATTATAATTGTAAGCCCCGCCCCCGCCTTGAAGCCGACAAGAATGCTGTCGCTAACCAGCCGCACAAGAACGCTCAGCTTGAAAAGCCAGGCAATCAGGCAAAGCAACGCCACAGCGAATGCCGCAAGACTCGCGATCTGAGCGAAACGCATCGCGTCTCCCCCTGCCAGGGCCCCGACACTGCTGGCGATCATGAGCGAGATTGCGGAGGTCGGGCCGACAGCAAGCTGGCGGGATGACCCCATGAGAGCATAACCTAAACCGCCAAGCAGATAGCCATAGATGCCCACCTGCGGCGGCAACCCGGCAAGGCCCGCATAGGCCAGTGACACCGGGATCGCGTAGGCGGCGAGGGTCACTCCGGCGATGGCATCATAACGCAACCAGGACAATCTGTATTCGGCAAGCCACGTCAACGGCGGGAAAACCCCTATCCAACCCGCTCGCTGAAACGCGCGCAACGTCATAGGTGTTCCTTGTTGGGATGTATCTCGCAGCGAAACAAGACGATCAGCAAGGCACCCGCCGGGAGACCAGGAACGAGATTGGGTACGCCCTTCGTTGCACAGACGTCCACGGCCGCCCTACACGAGTTGCAGCAGATCCTGACGGCATAGGCGGCGCGTCGAGCCCGACGCGGATTGATCTGGATCAAGCTCTCGACGAATTTCCTGAATACCCGCGATGATCAAGGAAATGGCTCCTGGAAGGAGCTGTGGCTGGAATTACGACGTCGCTGCCACTCGATCGTTTCGCTTCCATCGATAAGGGCGCGGCGAGCAGGCATTCGAGCAGGACGCCAACAACCGATCGCGCTAGAATGACGCTTCTCGCACTTTTTCGACCGGCTCGGTTAGCGATCTTGCCGAAAATGGCTTGGTTGGGTACGCGATACATCCCGATTCGATTGCGGCTGAGCGTTTTGCGTCACTGTCGTTTCCGGTAATGAAGATCACTGGCAGCTCGACACCTCTGCCGGCGAGTTGGCGACGCAAGTCTATGCCTGATTCTTTGTACAGATCGATGTCAAGGATCACGCAAAAGGCGTCGTCGAAATCCGCATGACGCAGCAGCGCAGCGCCGGATCCGAACAGTGTTACGTTAAAACCATGCTCTCTCAACAACCGCTTCATGCCTTTGAGCATTGACGGATTATCGTCGACGACAAGAATTGACTTGGATTTCGGTATCATCGGCCTCCCAGAAACCTGATGAAGGCCCATCGCGCGTTCATTCAGATGCCTTGTCTGCTAATATTTATATTGTCCTTTCGTACATGGTACGCGACGTAAATGTTTTCTGCGAACAAAGGCTATCTGCCTGAATTTTCGTTCGGATCGATCAACCCAAGCCGCTCCGCGATCAAAACCAGTTCTGCGAGCGAGTGCACTCGCATCTTTTCCATCACTTCATGGCGATGCGCTTTCACGGTGCGTTCAGTTGTTCCAAGTTCTCTGGCAACTTGCTTGTTGATCTTTCCGCGCACGATCAAATCGAAGACCTGTCGTTCGCGGGGCGTCAATCTCGCAAGAAGTGCGAGACTCGCATCAAGCTTGCTTCGTTGGCTGCGGACCGACTCATGGCGCGCCAAGGCGCGCTCGATCGCCCCTATCAGCTGCTCTGATGATACCGGCTTGATCAGGAGATCTTCGGCACCTGCCCTGATCGCTCGTACGGTCGTCGGAATGTCCGCATAGCCGGTGACGAAGATGACAGGCAACATCGAATGAAGCTCGATGAGGCGGCTTTGCAATTCCAGCCCGTTCAGTCCGGGCATTCGAACGTCGAGCAAGACGCAACCAGGTCCTTCAGAGCCCTGCAGACGATCCAGCAGTGTCTGAGCCGACGAATGCTTCTCAACTTCATAGCCAGCAAGCTTCAGGCGGCGTTCGACTGCTGTACGAAACGAAGCATCGTCGTCCACAATGTAAACAAGGCTAGACAAGTCCGCCTCCCAGCCGCCACCCTGGCCGATATCGGGCTTCCAGAATCACCCAGGGCATTTGCGGCCAAGGGGTCCGGTTTTCATTTTTTCGGACATCCTATTGCAGACCTGTCCCTAGGTACAATGTCCCTTCAGACAATGGTCAAGAAACATGTCTTAGCGGAAGCTCCACGGCCACGGCAAAGAGCCTTCCTCCCACGGAAACATATTCTTAGAGGCAGACCATATCCAACAACCAGTTACACAGGAGTTGGCCATGTTTGTCCGCATCACCAACGATTTGGCGTATCGTGCCATCTCTTTCGGCGAGCTCGGAATAGCGGGTGATTCAAATCAAAAAGTAAGTTTAAACGAATTTACCTACAAGAAAGGCTCTGAAATCTATGGGGAAAAGGAGCCTGCGGACTATGTCTATCAGGTCAAGGCGGGCTCGGTGCGAAGCTACAAATTGCTTCCAGACGGTCGCCGCCAGATCGGTGCGTTTCACCTCGTCGGCGACATCTTCGGACTGGAAAACGGAAGCGAGCATCGGTTTACGGCAGAGGCGATCGTGAACACCACGGTTCGCTTGATCAAACGGCGGAGCCTTGAGATGATGGCAGAGAGCGATGCCATGGTCTCGCGGAATCTGCTCGGCATGACCACGGAAAATCTGGAGCATGCCGAAAATCACATGCTCCTGCTCGGCCGAAAGACCTCTCTGGAGCGGGTCGCGGCCTTCCTGGTCGAGATGGATCGGCGACTTGCAGCAGCCGGCGTCATGCCACTGCCGATGTCGCGGCGCGACATTGCCGACTACCTCGGGCTGACGCTGGAAACGGTATCGCGTGCCCTATCGCGACTACATGAACTCGGTATCATCGGTTTCATAGGCACCAATCGACGTCAGATCACCCTTCTGAATCGAAGGCAGCTCGCTACCCTCGATCTGCAAAACTGACTCCTTGAGCGCCGATCGACGCGAGGTAGTCGAGGATCTTGCGATATACGGAAATGGGCGGGACGATGGACCTCATGAGTGGCGCGAAGCGCGTTATCGTCGCCATGCAGCACGCCGCGAAGGTCATTCGACGATCGTCAACGGATGCATCCTGCCGCGACTTCACCCCGTGAGTTGGCACCGTCGGGTTCCAGAAATGCTTGCGTTCCGACGTCCCCGATGCTGACGAGATTGCGCGCGGTACTTCGATTGCCTGGCATCCGAAAAAACAGAAATCATGATGCTCTCTCATGCCTAACACCCGGCGACGGCCTCTCCAGCAACAGCGACAACGTGTGCTGCGCAATCATCAACTCTTCGTCGGTCGGTATGACGTAAACCGGGATGCAGCTGTCGGAACCGGATATCAGACGCATGTGACGGGAATTCCCGATGGGATTAAGCGTAGCGCCAAGCCACCTCAATTGATCGACGATGCGCGCCCGTATCCGGATCGAGTTTTCGCCGATACCGGCGGTAAAGACAAAGGCGTCGAGACCCTGCAGCGCGGCTGCGAGCATGCCAGCATGGAGGCCGACCCGATAAACGAAATAATCAATCGCGAGTTTCACCTTAGGGTCTTCGCTCGCCTCCAGTTCGCGCATGTCGTTGCTGACGCCCGAGAGTCCTTTCAATCCGCTATCCCGGTAAAGGAAGTCTTGTACTTTAGCAGGCGACATTCCCTTCTCCGAGATCAGATAGAGCACGACACCGGGATCGATTTGGCCTGGACGCGTTCCCATAGGTAGCCCGTCGAGCGCCGTGAATCCCATCGTGCTCTCGATGCTGCGTCCCCCCTTCAACGCGCACATCGAGGCTCCGCTACCGAGATGCGCGACAATCACCCGCCCCTTGGCGATTTCGGGCGCGACGTGCGGCAAAGTCTTCGCGACATATTCATATGAGAGACCGTGGAATCCGTAACGCCGCACACCCTCGGCATATAATTGGTGAGGAATTGCATAGTGGTCAGAGACAGCGTCACGCGTGCGGTGAAACGCAGTATCGAAACAAGCCACCTGTGGGAGTGTTGGAAAATTAGCGAGAAGTGACCGGACGAGAGCCAAATTATGCGGCTGATGAAGCGGGGCCAGCGCTACAAACCGCTCCAGCTGGGCTACGATGCCATGATCGATCAGCACCGGCCCGACGAAGTCCGGACCGCCGTGGACCACGCGATGGCCGACTGCCATCGGGCTAATGCGGAGTTCATCCCGCAGCCATCCGCTGGCAACGCCCATCGCGGCTGAGACGTCCGAAACCGATTCGATCGGATAGGCGCGGTGGGCCAGTGGTACGCCACGCACGCCGCTCGCCCGCAGGCGAGGACGACTGCCAATGCCATCGATCTGGCCCTTGATCTGGCGTCGCAGATCTCCCTCACCCTCGACCGAAAAGATCTGGAACTTGACGCTTGAGGAGCCTGCATTGACGACGAGGATAGTATCCATAGCGATCACGCGGCAACTGTTGAGGTTTTCTAACGTCTAGCACTCGCACCGAGAGCCGCAGCGAGTCGGCCTGGTAGCTTCGATCACACATGGCTTGCCGGCGGCTTGCGGGTAACGGCTGATGACACTCTCGATCAACATGCTTCGGCGCGCGATACGCCTGATCGTTTGTCCAAGTATCAGCTCGGGCAGGAAGCCGATCAGATAGCCGAGATGACCTACTTTCATCGCAACGCCAATTTCGTTGTCTGCCCTGATGTCTCGACCTCGCTATCGTGCAATTCATTCAAGGAGCATCGAGGTATCGAGCGTTGATTTAGGTCAACGTTCGATATTCAGCCCGACAATGGCGCTGTGTCGGCGCGATCGCTACGTATCCAGGCCACCGTCAATTCCCAGGCCAGAGAAAGAATGATCGGTCCGACAAAGAGGCCGACAATTCCATGCGCGAGCGTTCCTCCGATCACCCCGACAAAGATGACGAGTGTCGGGGTGGTCAGGCCACGCTTCATTACCAGCGGTTTCAAGATGTTGTCGATTACGCCGACGAGACCCAGGAATACCGTCAGCAGAAGCGCTGTGGTGAAATCCTTGTCCGTCCATATCCAAATGACTACCGGAACCAGGACGATTGCCGCGCCGACTTGAATGATCGACAGGATCATAACTGCGAAGGCCAACAAACCGGCGCTTGGAATACCTGCCAGCTTGAAGCCAATGCCGGCCAATAAGGACTGGATGACTGCGACACCGATGACACCCTGGGATACCGCGCGGATGGTCGCACCCGCTAGTTCGAGGAAATGTTCGCTCTGCTCAGGCACGATGCGATAGAGGAAGCTCTTGCCTGCCTCTACAAGCTGCGAGCCATAAGGGAAGAGAAACCCGGCCAGCGCTACAGACAGAATAAATTTCAGCAAGCCCACGCCGGCATTGCCGGCAAGAGCTAATAAAACGCCTGCCAGTGGCTTCAGATAAGGAGCCACCTCACGCAAAGCAGCTCGAATGTTGCTGGATGCCTGATTCCAGAACTCGTAAAGACTCGGGCCGATGAGCGGCCAGTTATTAATGCTTTCCGGCGGTGATGGAATCACGAGGTTACCAGCACCCAGATTTCCAGCGAACTCCTTCACTCCGTCCAAGGCACTCAAGCCAAGCCAGGTTGCTGGTCCGATGACAATTCCGAGATTGATGAGGGTGAGAATTGCCGCTGCGAGCTTTGGACGACCGCCAAGAAGCTTGGAAAGAAAATTGAAGACAGGATAGAGCGCAACAGCAAGCACGATGCTCCAGGCCAAGACAGGCACAAAAGGCCGGATCAGAAGGATCGTCCAGTAGATCAGGAAAGCAAGCAACCCGAGGCGGATCACAAGCTGAATGACGTCGTCTCCGGGCAAGTACTGGCGAAAGGTTTTCAAGGACAACCTCTTTTTGAGGGCAGACATACCGTCGCCAAGCTATCGGCCGCAGGCTAGCCTGACGTCAGCAATCGCGACCTTGCAGGTCAAGCCGCGCAGCACGCTTGTCTGGTTTGCATCTGTCCCCGCCTGCAAGCGGGCCGCGATGGGCGCGGTGGCCGGCTGCGCCGTTGTCGCAACGGCACATGTTAGGGAAGGAATCGCATCGCCGGCTTTGATCTAGATCAACTGTCAGTCGACGGCCGTTCTCAAGCGTACCCACCGCCCTGCTACACTCTGGATTGGCCTAACGTTCCAGATGTCGCGGCAGTACTCCCGGATCGAGCGGTCGGATGAGAAGCGACCGACTCGCGCGCAGTTCAGAATGGACATGCGCGTCCATGCGCTCTGATCGGAGTACGCTCGACTGACGCTTTGTTGGCATTCCACGTAGGCCTGATAGTCGGCTAGCAGCATGTAGTCGTCGCGGGTGATCAGCGATTCGACGAGGGGCTGGAAGAGTGCGCGATCACCGTTCGAAAAGAACCCCGAACTGATGAGATCGATCGCTTCGCGCAACTCCGGATTTGACTCGTAGAATTCGCGCGGCGCGTAGCCCCCAGCCTTCAATCGCTCGACCTCTGCGGCCGTCAGACCGAACAGGAAGAAATTCTCGGCAGCCCCGACTGGACTGCCCAACCTTATGACGGCAGCCGACGTGTGCTTTTCGATTTCCTTCGCGCGCTCGGGCGCCGAGACTTCTTTGGTTTCTACCTGAGGTTTGAAAGCTGCCCCACTTGCCAACCTGAGTCAGTTGGCAGATTGTGGATATCTGGTCAGCCGTAGATCAAGGTCTGTCGGATTCGAATAAAAAGACGCTATCCGATCGGCAGCCGGGGGGTTCATATGGCGGCTCGCGCGAAGATCTGGTTTTCCTGCCTGTTTCTCATTTCATCCGCCGCTCTGGCGCAGCAGCCACCCACTATTCAAGTAAGCGTCGTGCCGGCGGAAAAGACCGCATTGGCCGACACAACCCGCTTCGTGGGCAGGATTGAAGCCATTGAGCGCGTCGACGTGCGTGCGCGCATCACCGGCTTTCTAGAGAAGGTCGAGTTCAAGGACGGCGACCGGGTGAAACAGGGCGCACCTCTCTATCAAATCGAGAAGGGGCCGTTCGAGGCCGCGGTCCAACAGGCAAGGGCGGCCGTCGAGAAAATGCGGGCTCTTCTGGAAAATGCAAACATCCAGAAGCGACGTGCTGATGAATTGATAAAGACCAGCGCGATTTCCCAGGCCACGCGCGACGACCGCACTGCATCCGCGCGGGAGGCCGAAGGGAATTTTGCTGCCGCCGAAGCTGATCTCAAGACGGCAGAGATCAACCTCGCCTACACCGACATTACGTCGCCGATCGATGGGCGGATCGGTCGAACTGCTGTCACGCGCGGCAATGTCGTCGGGCCAAATTCGGGCGTGCTGACCACAATCGTCAGCTCTGATCCGATGTATGTCGTCTTTCCGGTCAGCCAGCGCGAATTTCTGCGGCTAAAAGAGGAAGGTCGCGGCACCAGGAAGCAATCGGCGAAGGACTTCAACGTCAACATTCAGTTTTCAAACGGCGCGGCCTATGGCGAGAAAGGGCAGATCGACTTCGTCGACGTCAAGGTCGACCGGGCGACCGACGCGGTGACGGTGCGCGCCAAGATCGCTAACCCGAATGACGAACTTGTCGATGGCCAACTCGTTCACGTCGCCGTCGAGAGCGGCAAACCCGAGGAGCGTGTTGTTGTCCCACAGGCCGCCCTGATCGCCGATCAGCTTGGCACCTATGTATTCGTCATCGAGGACAGCAAGGCCGTGGTCAAACGGGTCAGACTCGGACCTACGAAGGGTGGCTCGGTCGTCGTCCTCCAAGGATTGACCGGTGGCGAGATGGTTGTCGTTCAGGGCGTGCAGGGCCTGAGACAGGGCGCCGCCGTCACCGCTTCGCCGGCCCAGCCCCCTGTTCGCGGGCTCTAGCCATGCTGTCATCCATCTTCGTCGAGCGTCCGCGTCTGGCCGTTGTCATTGCCGTTGTCACCGCCATCGCCGGGCTGGTGTCGCTGCTTGTGATTCCGATCGCGCAGCTTCCAAACATCGTTCCGCCGCAAGTCTCGGTGACCGCCGTCTACCCAGGCGCATCCTCGCTGGTCGTCGATTCCACGGTCGCCCAGGTGATCGAATCCCAGGTCGTCGGCGTCGACAAGATGATCTACATGAAGAGCATCTCCGGCAACGACGGCAGCTATTCGTTGTTGGCTTCGTTCGAACTCGGCACCGATCCCGATATCAACACGGTCAATGTCAATAACCGTGTTCAGATCGCACTCGCCAAGATGCCGGAAGAAGTTAAGCGATCGGGCATTACGGTGAAGAAGAAGTCGTCCGCGCTTCTCGCCGTTGTCGCGGTGTATTCGCCGACGCAGGCCTACGACGAACTGTTCCTGTCCAACTACGTCACGATCAATCTGCTGGACCAGATCCGGAGCACACCCGGTGTCGGCGATGCCCAATTGTTCGGTCCGCAGGACTATTCGATGCGAATCTGGCTCAAGACGGATCAATTGACCGGCCTTGGGCTGACCGCCGGCGACGTGATCTCGGCCATCCAAACGCAGAACGTGCAGGCGGCCGTCGGACGAATCGGTGCGCGTCCGGTGTCCGACGACCAGCAGCTCCAGCTCAACATCCAGACCAAGGGAAGACTCTCCTCGACGAAGGAGTTCGAAAGAGTCATCATCCGGAGCAATCCCGACGGATCGGTCCTGCGCCTCGGCGATATCGCCCGCCTGGAACTCGGCGCCGCAAATCTGGACAGGTCGACGCGCCTGAACGGCGCTGCGGCGACGCTGATCGGAATCTATCAGACTCCCGGCGCGAACGCCCTCCGGAGCGTCGACGCGCTCAACAAGCTATTGACGGACAATGCCAAGTCGTTTCCGGAAGGCGTGGCTTGGAAGGTCACCTATGATCCAACTGTCTTCGTCAGGGCGACGATCGAGAAGGTAAAACACACCCTCCTCGAAGCCGCCCTGCTGGTGCTGCTGGTGGTCTTCATCTTCCTGGGAAACATCCGCGCCACCTTGATTCCAATGATCGCCGTTCCCGTCAGCCTGATTGGCACCTTCATCGTGCTCAACGCCATCGGGTACTCCGCCAATACCGTGTCGCTTCTCGCGATGATCCTGGCGATCGGCATCGTGGTGGACGATGCCATCGTGGTGGTCGAGGCCGTCGAACAAACGATGGAGGCGCATCCCGAGCTGTCGGCAGGAGAAGCAACCAAACTCGCGATGCAGAGTATCTTCGCACCCATCATCGCAATCACACTGGTGCTACTCGCGGTGTTCGTGCCGGTTGCCTTCATTTCCGGGATTTCCGGCGAATTGTTCCGGCAGTTTGCCGTCACGGTCGCGGTCTCCATGTTCCTGTCGGCTATCAACGCGCTGACGCTATCGCCGGCTCTCTGCGCAGTTCTGCTGAAGCCTCATCACGGACCGAAACGCGGCTTGATGGGGAGGTTGAGCCGGGGAATCGACGTCGTCCGCGATGGCTACGGTTTGGCCGTTGCGCGGCTGGTTCGGCTTGCAGTTGTGGGGATCGTCGTCGTTGTGGCAGCGTTTGCCGGCATTGGGCTGCTTGCGAGGGTAACCCCGACCGGCTTCATCCCGTCCGATGATCAGGGCGCATTCTTCGTTGTCGTCCAATTGCCCGACGGCGCCTCGATCGGGCGCACATCGGAGGTGGTGCGGCAAGCCGAGGACATCCTCAAGAAGGAAAGCTCGATCGCCGATGTAAACTCTATCATCGGATTGAACTTCGTCGACAATTACTCCCAGCCCAACTCCGGCTTCATGGTCGTCACGCTCAAGGATTTTGAGGAGCGTACAGGAGCTACCGAAACGTCAGATGCAATCATCGCACGGCTCGCATCCGCGCTGCGCAGCGTAAGGGGAGGCAGCGCCGTTCCATTGGCGCCGCCGCCGATCATCGGCCTCGGTACCGGCGGCGGTTTCAGCTACGTGCTGCAGGATTTGCAGGGCGGCGAACCTGCCAACATGGCTCAGGCGCTGCGTGGGCTGGTGATCGCGGCGAACCAGGACCCGCAGCTCTCGCGGGTGTTCACGACCTTCTCTGCGACCAATCCATCGGTGTTCCTGGAGATCGATCGCGACAAGGCGCGCATCCTCGGGATTGAAATCAACTCGATATTCCAGGCGCTGCAGACCTCGCTCGGAGGCTTCTACGTCAATGACATCAACCTGTTCGGGCGTACCTGGCAGGTCCAGGTGCAGGCGGAAAGCGAGGACCGTTCCTCCGTTGAGGATATCTATCGCATCAATGTACGCAGCAAGGACGGACAAATGGTTTCACTGCGCAGCCTCGTTGAGGTGCGCATCGCGCTCGGCCCGCAGGGGCTGATCCGCTACAATAATACACGTGCCGCGACCGTTCTGGGCGGGCCGGCTCCGGGCGTGTCCTCGGGGCAAGCGCTCGCCGCGATGGACGCTGTGGCGGCGAAGACATTGCCATCCGGATATCGGGGGTCGTGGACCGACATCTCGTTCCAGGAAAAGCGGGCGGAGGGGCAGACTCCGGTCATCCTCGCGTTCGCGTTGTTGTTTGCATATCTCTTCCTTGTCGGGCTCTATGAGAGTTGGACCATACCGGTACCGGTTTTGCTGTCGGTCTCGGTCGGAGTGGCGGGTGCCTATCTTTCCATCGTACTCGCGGGGCTGACGCTCGATCTCTACGCGCAGATCGGAATGATCGTTCTGATCGGCTTGGCAGCGAAGAACGGCATTCTGATCGTTGAATTCGCCAAGGCGCGGCGCGAGCAAGGTCACCCCCTGCATGAGGCGGCGGTCGAAGGTGCACGGTTACGATTTCGGCCGGTCATGATGACGTCGTTTGCCTTCATTCTAGGACTCGTTCCCCTCGTCATCGCGTCCGGCGCCTCCAAACTTGCGTTTCGCAACGTCGCCACTCCCGTCTTCGGCGGTATGCTGGCGGCATCGTTGATCGGCGTCTTCGCTATCCCTCCGCTGTACGTTCTCTTCCAGGACCTTCGCGAACGGATCAAGGCGAGGTTTGGGACCAAGCCAGGTTCTCACACAACCGCCGCAGACCATTGAGTCTTGTCGTTGTCGTTGAGTTTCGAAGAAGGGCGCGCCATGAGCGACCTAGGCGCATTAGCGCTTTTCTGCTCCATGGAGCCTCATCTCAATGACGTTGACAGAAAGCCGATCAATATAATGGCGTTCGGCCGCTTCAATAAATTGCGCGGCAAAAGAGACGCCTTCAACTTTCGAGACAGCTTGGGTGGCTTGTTTCTTTTCAGCATGACACGCTAAAGCCGCCAAACGCGCGACCCCCTGAGCACTTTCGCTACTCTCCGTCCCCAATTCACGGCGAGATCCCCGCCGCGCATTAACATGCTACGGTCGCTTCCAGGCTGAGTGTCTCAATGCGCGTGGTTTCTGCCCCCGCCTTATCCTTTGCCTTTGACGCGGAAGACGACGGGCAGGGTGAAGCTCAATCCCTCGTCCGCTATCAGCGGCGG
>NZ_JBXASZ010000004.1:0-303292 GCF_058809865.1 Nitrobacter sp. MLSD-S21
CCCAGAAACCGGCGGCCAAACCGGCGGCCAGACTGGCCCATCGACATCTTCATGCCGCTCGCGCTCCTTGTCATAAATAAACCCTAAACAAGCCCCTAAGCAGTTCCCGCCGAGGACGAGCCTGCTGCTCCTCTGACGCTTCCGCAAACAGCCTGCGCGCCGTTTAGCTAGAATGCGTCCAAAGCCGCCCCTCTCAAACCATAATTTGTCGCGCCTCGCAAGGACCAAGGACAGCGAGTTGAGCGATGCTTAAAACGGCCGTGCGGCGCGTGGGCTATAAACGCATCGGGCCGACGACGCGGAGCGAAACACAGGGTTCACGGCAGGACGCCGCTTGACAGGCGGATTGTCCGATGTAGGCACAGGCTCGGCCGCTTCGCAGATTCGGCCGTGGTTCGGGCTAATCCGGGCCGGGACCGCCTTCAAGGCGCCGTCATTGACCGTCAGGCGGCGAGGCATGGTCGAAAGCAGGGGATCGACCCGGATGGAGCCTTCTAAACAACATATGAGATATGCATTCCCGCGCATGGCGGCTCGGCGGCAGCCGCTCCGCGCTTTGGCGGGCTTCGCCGCCGCACTTCTCGTGGTCGGCTTTACCAGTGCGGCCGAGGCCCAGGGAGCCGTCAAATCCGTTCATGGCGATTGGCAGATCCGCTGCGATACTCCTCCCGGAGCGAAGGCCGAGCAATGTGCCTTGATCCAGAGCGTGGTGGCGGAGGATCGCTCCAATGCCGGTCTGACCGTGATTGTGCTCAAGACCGCCGACCAAAAAAGCCGGCTGATGCGCGTGGTGGCGCCGCTCGGCGTGTTGCTGCCCTCCGGCCTCGGGCTGAAGCTCGACAACGTCGACGTTGGCCGCGCCGGTTTCGTGCGCTGCCTCCCAAACGGCTGTGTCGCCGAGGTCGTTCTGGACGACAAGCTGCTTGGGCAATTGCGCAGCGCAAAGACGGCGACATTCATCATCTTCGAAACACCCGAGGAAGGCATTGGCTTTCCACTCAGCCTGAACGGGCTCGGCGAAGGTTACGACAAGCTGCCCTAGAGCCCGAATCTGAAGCTCGCCTCAGCGAGTAGCGCGACGCCACTCGAGAAGTTCGGCAGAAAAAGCCTCCCATCTGGCGGTAATCATACCTATCTTGAACTTCTGTCCGCCTGAACCATACGGAACGGGCACGTTGCATCCGGAGTTCGCATGACCAGCCCCACTAGCACATCTCTGCTCGAACGCGCGGATCTCGACCGCGATTCCGTACGCAACGAAGTTGCGCGGGGCCTCAAAGGCGCGGACGATGGCGAACTGTTTCTCGAATATAACCAGAGCGAAGCTTTGATGTTCGATAACGGCCGGCTCAAGCAGGCGACCTATGATACCTCGCAAGGCTTCGGCCTTCGCGCGGTCAAGGACGACGCCGTCGGCTACGCCCATTCGTCCGACGTTTCGCTGCCCGCTCTGATCCGCGCTGCCGATGCCGTCGGCGCCGTGCGCGGCGGCTATCAGGGCACTTTCGCGGCCGCTCCCTCCCATACTAACGTACGGCTTTACGGCGATGACAATCCGCTCGATGGCCTCGGCTTCGAGACCAAGGTCAAGCTGCTTGCCGAAATCGACGCCTATGTCCGCGATAAGGATCCGCGGGTGCGTCAGGTGTCCGTCAGCCTCGGGGCGACATGGCAGGTCGTTGAAATCATGCGGCCGGACGGCGAAAGCTACCGCGATGTCCGTCCGCTGGTGCGAGTGAACATCTCCGTCGTCGCCGGACAGGGCGACCGGCAGGAAACCGGCAGCCAGGGCTATGGCGGCCGCGAAGGCTATGCCCGCTTCATCGAGACCAAAGCGTGGCGGTCAGCGGCAGAGGGCGCTATCCGTCAGGCGCTGATCAATCTGGAATCGATCCCTGCGCCCGCCGGCGAGATGGACGTGGTGCTCGGCCCGGGCTGGCCCGGCGTGATGCTGCACGAAGCGGTAGGACACGGTCTCGAAGGCGACTTCAACCGCAAGAAGACGTCCGCTTTCGCGGGGCTGATGGGTCAGCAGGTCGCGGCCAAAGGCGTCACCGTGGTCGACGACGGCACCATTTCGGCCCGACGGGGCTCCCTTTCCATCGATGACGAGGGCACGCCGACCAACCGCACCGTGCTGATCGAGGACGGCATCCTGGTCGGTTACATGCAGGATCGTCAGAACGCACGGCTGATGGGAATGAAGCCGACCGGCAATGGCCGCCGTCAGGACTATGCCCACGTACCGATGCCGCGCATGACCAACACCTATATGCCGGCGGGCGATCGCGATCCGGCGGAAATCCTCGCGTCGGTGAAGAACGGCATCTATGCGGTCAATTTCGGCGGCGGCCAAGTCGACATCACCTCGGGCAAATACGTGTTCCAATGCACCGAGGCCTACCTGATCGAGAACGGCAAGATCGGCGCTCCGCTGAAAGGCGCCATGCTGATCGGCAACGGGCCAACCGATTTGCATCGCATCACCATGGTCGGCAACGATGTCGCGCTGGACGACGGCATCGGCACGTGCGGCAAGAACGGTCAGGGCGTACCCGTTGGCGTCGGTCAGCCGACCTTGCGAATGGAGCGAATAACGGTCGGAGGAACGGGCGGATAACGCGGATACGTCCGCATCCGCCGCGACGCCCATGGCGCCAATGCTCCACATTGTTGTTTTGACGCGCTTTCTTCACGCGAACTGGAATCCACTTCGCTCGAACGCGATAGCCGCCTGCGACATGAGCAAATGGCGCCGCTCGTCTACATCAAGGATTGCCGTCAGTACGGCCATCCGCCAACTGGCGGCTCGCGGTCGTAAGTCGCTGTTCCGGGCGACGAACACGCGCGTGTGAACCATATTTCCGATATTCGCTTGAACCCGAACCCATCATCAGGAACCTAATCGTACAGGTCGCGTTTTTGTTTCTGACTGTGCGTTGGTGGGTATGATGCCGATCTTCCGTTATTTTGTGGTGATGGGTTGCTGCCTTGCAGGCTTGCTTTTTGTCGCTGGTTTGCTGTGGCCCAGTGATCACGTGGAGATTGCTGATAACCGCCCGGCTGCCATAAACGTGGCAGCGTCAACGGCAGAATCCGGATCTGCGAGCCAGGCATCGGCCGCAGGGCAGGCGGTTCTCAATACAATAGATAATTGGCGCCGGTCGGAGAAACGTTTCGAGCGGGCGAAGCAACATCCCCATCCTGTCGTCTATCCGAACGTCGCCACGCTGGCGCCAACCCCCGATCGTCTGCAGTGGGAACGCCATCTCCGTTATCTGCCGGCGGACCACGTCTACGAAGCGCGGGCGGAAATGCCGAAGGAAGCGACCGCGGAACGGTCCAAGGTCGCCGCGAAGCCAGCGACGCGTAAGCATATTGCCCATGCCCGCCCGGCAAGGATCGCGCAAGAGGCCGAGCGCCCGCGCTATGCCCGCAACGCCGCGTGGAATCCGTTCGGTCTGTTCGACTGATGCCGGCGGCCTCGCGAGCCCACCGTTATCGCAATAGCCACCGGAAGGCGCGGCGTAATTCGTCCGTGCCATTGCAATCGTACCATCGGCCATGGGCCAGAATAATCCGCTCCGGATTCCAGTCGATCATAGATTCCACGGCAAACCTCAACCGCGCCTTGTTGCGATAGGATGCACGCATGTCGCGCGGCATCGATCCGTTCGGGTCCTGCGCGCAGCCGAGCCGCGTCAGCCAGCGCATGAAAACTGAGTGCAGCTTGTGAGGCTCAAAATTCTCGATCAGATCGGTCACCACCAGCGTCCGGCTCCGGCGATGAAAGAAAACGACTTCCGTCATGTAGCTGCCCTCGACCGGAAGCGTCGCCACGCTGCTGTCCCAGGGGTAACCCCGATCCCGGTCAAGCGCTTGGCAATCGAAATCGATACGGCTGCCTGCCTGCTCGCGGATGCGCGGCGCGAGATAGACCTCGGTATCAGTAAAGGCGTTGTGCCAGTCCGGAATCCACCAGTAGTGGATCCGGTTGGGTCCGATGACCCAGCGCGGCCGGCCGAGGCCTTCGACACTCCGCTTGAGTTCGGGCGTCAGCCGCGTCGGCGAATGGACAAGCAAATCGCTCCCGATGCGGATGACTGTCATGCGGGTCGAGAACGGCATTTTCAGCAAAGGCGGGCCGAAGAGGATCGTCGGACCATCGACGATCCAGACGTCGTCGGCGACGCGCTTAAGCGTGTCGAGCGGCGGATAGGTCGCGGGCGTATCTCGTTCCATGGCACGACTGTCCAGCGCATCCCAAAACTGACCAATCTTCGGGCAAGATTACGCTCACCCAACGGACAAGAACAAAGTTTGATCCAGTGAACGACGGCTTCGTGAAGCCGGAATTGAAGTCCATTCTCTCCCGCGCGGTTGTCAACCGACCGACCGCGATAATTCAGAGCATGATCCCGAGAAGTAGAAACCGGTTTTCGGACAAGATCATGCTCAGTCAAAGAATCAAAAGAGTTTGATTTCAACGCAGCTGAATCGACCTTTAGGGTTCAATCGTTATTGTCTGATGGAGACATCATGAGCTGGCTTCCTTCCAACGACCCCACCCTCGGCGATCCCAAATCCTGCGATGCGCTCGAACTTGTCATCGTGCCGCGCACCCGAGATCTCGGCGACGGATTCGCCGTGCGCCGGGCGCTGCCTCATGGCAGGCGACAGATGGTCGGCCCGTTCATCTTCTTCGACCATTTCGGTCCGGTGCAGTTCGTCTCCGGCAAGGGCATGGACGTGCGGCCGCATCCGCATATCGGACTGGCCATCGTCACTTACCTGTTCGACGGCAGCATCATGCACCGCGACAGCGAAGGTAACATCCAGGAAATCCAGCCGGGCGCCATGAACCTGATGACCGCGGGTCGCGGCATCGCACATTCCGAACGCACGCCCGACGCGCAGCGTGCCAGCGGGCAGATGATGCTCGGCCTGCAAAGCTGGATAGCGCTGCCGAACGACAAGGAGCAGATCGCGCCGTCCTTCCAGCACTACGGCGCTGCCAGCCTGCCAACGGTGCAGGACAAGGGATTCCGCGCCCGTATCATCGCCGGCCGTTCGTTTGGCGCAACCTCGCCGGTCGAGATGGTGTCACCGTGGTTCTACGTCGAGGTCGCTCTCGAGGCCGGCATGAGCGTGCCGCTCGACGCGGACCACGAAGAGCGCGCGATCTATATCGTTGACGGCGAGATCGAGATCGCGGGCGACCGATACGAAGCGCCGCAGCTGCTGATTTTTCGTCCCGGCGACCGCATCACGGTACGCGCGACAAAGCCGGCGCGTATGATGTTCCTTGGCGGCGACGCGCTCGAAGGACCGCGGCACATCTGGTGGAATTTCGTCTCCTCGAGCAAGGAGCGTATCGAACAGGCAAAGCAGGACTGGAAAACCGGCCACTTCGCACCCGTGCCGAACGAGCACGAGTTCATTCCGTTGCCGGAAAACTGATCTTTATGTTGACGCGTTTTCGTTACGCGAACAGGTCACCACTTCGCTTGAAAACGCTATGGCCTACACCGGCAAGCCGTTCGCTTGTGCCAGTTCCTTGAGCGACACCTGCGGCCGTGCGCCGATGTGCTGAATGACCTCTGCCGCGGCGAGCGCGCCGAGCCGCCCCGCGTCTTCGTGGCTCGCGCCGCGCACCAGCCCAAACAGGAAACCGGCGGCGAACAAATCGCCGGCTCCCGTGGTGTCGACCAACGTGTCGATGGAGCACGCCGGGACCGCCGTTGTTTCATCCTTCGTCACGACGACGCAGCCCTTCTCGCTGCGGGTGACGATGCCGAGCGCAATGTCCTCGCGCAATTGCGCCAGCGCCGTTTCGAAGTCGGAGGTCTGGTAGAGCGAATGCAGTTCGGTCTCGTTGGCGAAGATCAGATCGACGGCGCCGCTTCGCATCAATTGCAGAAATTCGTCCCGGTAGCGATCGACGCAGAACGCATCCGATAAGGTCAGCGCGACTTGTCGCTTGGCGTCATGCGCGATCTGCGATGCCTTGAGAAACGCCTCCTTGGCGGCTTTGGGGTCCCACAGATAGCCCTCGAGATAGAGGATCGACGCGGCGGCGACGGTGTCCGGATCGATGTCCGCCGGCGACAGATCCTGAGCCGCGCCAAGATAGGTATTCATGGTGCGCTCGCCGTCCGGCGTCACCAGTATGTAGGAACAGCCGGTGGCGGAGCCGTCGGATGCTGGCGGCGTATCGAAGGCCACCTTGGCGGCCCGAATATCATGGGTATAGAGACGGCCGATTTGATCGTCCTTCACCTTGCCAACATAGGCGGTGCGAGCCCCGAACCCCGCAAGACCGACGATGGTATTTGCGGCCGAGCCGCCCGACATCTCGGTCGCGGGTCCCATGTCGGCATAGATCGAGGCCGCGCGCGCCTCGTCGATCAACGCCATGCCGCCCTTGGTCATGCCGTGGGCGGCGAGAAAGCCCTCATCGGTCCGCACCAGAACATCGAAAATCGCATTGCCGATCGCAAGCACGTCGTATTTCGCTGCAGTCATTAAGAATATCCTGTCGCGGCAATTGCGGTAAAGCGAGGAATCCGGTCAGACTCCTGACCTGTGAAGGTGCCGCGTATCACGGCACCTCCATGCCATCAAGCACGGTACGGCCAACCTCGCCATGATCCGCTCCGTCCTCACAGTCTCCTCAGGCACCCTGGCCTCGCGGCTGCTTGGTTTCGCGCGCGATGCGCTGACCGCGGCGCTGCTCGGCGCGGGCCCGGTCGCCGACGCTTTTCTGATGGCGTTTCAGCTCATCAACGTGATCCGCCGGATGCTCGGTGAAGGTGCCCTGAATGCGGCGCTGGTGCCGGCGTGGATGCGCCTGCGCGACGGTAGCGGCCTTGCCGCCGCATCGGCCTTCGCCGGCAACGTGCTCGCAACCGTGAGCGCGATGCTGATTGCGCTGGCCGTGATCGCCGGCGTGGCGATGCCGCTTCTCATGAGGGTGCTCGCGCCGGGTTTTGTCGGCAGCGAGAGCTTGCAACTCGTCGTCACCGACGCACGGCTGATGCTGCCCTATCTCGCTTTCGCAGGTCCCGCGACCGTCATCATGAGCCTGCTGAACGCCCGGCATCGCTTCGCGATCACCGCGTTCTCGCCGCTGCTGTTCAATGTCGCCCTGATCCTCGTCGCGGTGCTGCTGCTGTCGTTGCATCAGGACTCACATTTTGCCGCAGTGGTGATGGCGACAACCGTCGGCGTCGCGGGATTGCTGCAACTCGCGGTGCTTGCGCTCCTGACTCGCCGCGACGATCTCGCAAGTCCCTTACGAATATCGCTCGATCCCGGAATGCGGGATTTTGCCCGTAAGGCCGTCCCCGGCATGATCGCGAATTCAGGGCCGCAACTGCTGATCTTAGCCGGCGCAATCGTCGCGTCGACATCGCCGTCGGCCGTGTCGTGGCTTTACTTCGCAAACCGCCTGATCGAGTTGCCGCTGGGAATGATTGGCGTCGCCATCTCCACCGTGCTGGTGCCCGAAATGACCCAAGCCCTCAACAAGGGCGACAGAGCGGCGATGGTCAATGCCGAGTCACGCGGGATCGAACTGGCGGGAGCTCTCGCCTTGCCCGCGGCGGTCGGCTTGATCGTCCTCAGCGAGCCGATCGTGCGGGTGCTGTTCGAGCACGGCGCGTTTACCGCGGCCGACACGAGCGCAACGGCGCTCGCGCTGGGCTGTCTTGGCTTCGGCCTTCCCGCCTATGTGCTGATCAAGGCGCTGTCTCCGGCGTTCTTCGCACGCGGCAATACAATGACGCCGCTTATGGCCACACTGAGGGGCGTGGCGGTCGCGATGGTACTCGCGTTCGTATTCGGACGGCTGTTCGGGGTCGCGGGAATAGCTGTCGCCGTCGCGCTCGGTGCATGGAGCAATGCGGTGAGTCTCGTCCGCAGCATTGCTGGTACCTTTGGATTTTCCATCGATGCCGAAGCGCGCCGGCGTCTGCCGCGCATCGGGCTGGCGGCGCTCGTGATGGGCGGCGTTTTGTGGTTCGCTGGTCGGCTACTATACCCAATGTCCAGCGTGCACGGGTTGCTCCAGGCCGCCACGCTGGTCGTCCTGATCGCCGCAGGCGTCGTGATCTACGGCCTGCTGCTGTTGACGTTCAGGGTCATCGATCGGAACGACATACAAGCCGCGCTGATGCGATCGCGATCCGGCGACTTGCGCGCTTAGATTCCGCGTGGCAATGGACGGCGCGCCGGACCGAAGGCATGAGCCCCGCGTTTCGCCGCATGTTTTCCGAATCGCGCGCGGGCAAGCAGGAACCAAACGATGACGACACGGGTTTTTTCAGGCGTTCAGCCGACCGGCAATCTGCATCTCGGCAATTACCTCGGCGCCATCGTTAATTTCGTAAAATTGCAGGCTGACCACGAGTGTCTCTATTGCGTGGTCGATCTTCATGCCATCACCGTGCCCGTCGCCGTCTGGGGCGGGCCCAATGAGCTCCGCCGCGCCACCCGCGAAGTGACGGCAGCCTTTATCGCGAGCGGGATCGATCCGAAGCAGCACATCATCTTCAACCAAAGTCAGGTGGCCGGGCACGCCGAATTGACGTGGGTGCTCAACTGCGTGGCGCGGCTCGGCTGGCTCAACCGCATGACCCAGTTCAAGGAAAAGGCCGGCAAGGATCGCGAGAACGCGTCGGTCGGGCTTTACGATTACCCGGTTCTGATGGCGTCGGATATCCTGGTCTATCGCGCGACGCACGTTCCGGTCGGCGAGGATCAGAAACAGCACCTCGAACTCAGCCGCGACATCGCGCAGAAATTCAACAACGACTTTTCGGAGTCGATCGCCGCCAACGGTCATGGCGACACATTTTTTCCGCTGCCGGAGCCCGTGATCACGGGGCCTGCGACGCGGGTGATGAGCCTGCGCGACGGCACCAAGAAAATGTCCAAGTCGGATCCGTCCGATTATTCGCGCATCAATCTGACTGACGACGCCGATGCCATCGCGCAAAAGATCCGTAAGGCCAAGACCGATCCGGAACCTCTGCCGTCGGAGGAAAAGGGGCTGGAAAACCGCCCCGAGGCCGACAACCTGGTCGGCATCTATGCGGCGCTCTCAGGGAAGCCCAAATCCGCGCTCCTCGCAGAGTTCGGTGGCGCGCAGTTCTCGAGCTTCAAATCCAACCTCGTCGATCTCGCGGTCGCAAAGCTATCGCCGATCGCTCGCGAGATGAAACGGCTCACCGACGATCCGGCCCATGTCGACCAGATTCTGATCGAGGGCGCCGAGCGTGCCAGCGTGATCGCATCGGAGACCATGGACGCGGTGAAGGACATCGTCGGTTTCATCCGCGGGCGCTAAAGCCTTTCCGTTTGCGAACCGATATCCACTTCGCTCGAAAACGCTATAGTATGTCGCGGTCCGGAACCTGCTTGTCGAGGCAGCCGGTGCCGTGGCAGCATAGCGACGGGTTGCTGATTCAGCATCGGGACATGCATGAGCGCACAACGTCGAAGCTACGAGAGCGGTCACAAGCCAAAATATCTGGTCGTGGTCGATGACAGCGCTGAATGGGATCGCGCCGTTTATTACGCCAGCCGCCGCGCCATCCGCGTCGGCGGAGGCATCGTGATGTTGCGGGTGGTGGAGCCGGAAGACCGCAATCAGGAATGGCTCGGTGTCGCCGAAGTGATGCGGGCTGAGGCCTACGAAGGTGCGGATGCGGCGCTCGAGCGCGCCTCCGGCCGAGCCAACGGGATCGCCGCGATTACGCCTGAACGAATCATTCGCGAAGGCGATCCGCTTGAACAAATTCTGGATGTCATCGAGAAGGACGTGGATATTTCGATGCTGGTGCTCGCCGCCGCCGGCGGTCCCGAAGGTCCCGGCCCGATCATCACGACGCTGGCCAAGACCGCTGGAAACTTTCCGATTCCAGTGACGATCGTGCCCGGCACCCTGACGAACGACGCGATCGACGCGCTGTCCTAGAGCATGATCCCAAAAAGTGGGAACCGGTTTTCGGATAAGATCATGCTTAATCAAAGAAGGGTGATTCCACGAAGTCGGATCAGGCTCCAGGCTATTTCCGTCCATTCGGCCGCGGAACGGCTGCCCCGCTGGCGCCCTTGATCGTGCCTTCGTGATCGCTATCTGCTAGAGAACCCACGCGCCGGCCTTGAACCGGCGGCGACGGAGAGATCGATGTTCATTCAGACCGAAGTCACCCCCAATCCCGCTACCTTGAAGTTCCTCCCGGGCCGCACCGTGCTCGGCAAAGGAACAATGGAATTCACCGACCCCAGCACGGCCGGCCGCTCAATGCTCGCCGTGAAGCTGTTTGCCGTGCACGGCGTCACCGGCGTTTTTTATGGCTCGGATTTTATCACGGTGACGAAGGACGACAGCGACTGGCAACATCTCAAGCCGGCCATCCTCGGCGTCATCATGGAACACTACATGTCGGGCGCGCCGCTGTTGACGGACGGCGAGGGCGAGACGAACACAGACAACGACGTTGAATTTTTCGATGAAGCAGACGCCGAGACTGTGACCTTGATCAAGGATCTGATCGAGACGCGGGTGCGGCCGGGAGTCGCCGATGACGGCGGCGATATCACCTTCCGCGGCTTCAAGGATGGCGTCGTTTACGTGAACATGAAGGGTTCGTGCTCGGGATGCCCGTCATCGACCGTGACCTTGCGAAATGGCATCCAGAACCTTCTGAAACATTTCGTGCCCGAGGTCGTCGAAGTGCGGCCGGTCTAGAAGAGCGCGTCTTTTCGCAGGAGGCTTTGGCCTTTCCGCTTTCTGATGGATTCAGAAGCGGGCTCTCTGAATTTTTATTGGACGCGTTCTTCACGCGATTCCGGTATCGTCTGGCTCGAAACGCTATAGTTCAGAGTTTGGCAACGACAACCAGCCGCTTGATTTTGCCGCTCTTATAGGCGTTTAGAAACGCGTGGTAGTTCTTGAACGACACGCAGCCGTTGGAGGCGCCGCTCGGCCCAAGCATGTAGGTATGTGCCAGCAGCCCGGTGCGCCCGTATATCTTATCCTCGCCGCCGATCGGTTTCAGCCTGATCGCCTCCACGCCGTGGAAAGGGCGTTCACGCAACGACAGATCGTAGGTGTGTGGCGGCGTCACGCCGCGCATTCTCCTGTCGGCAGAACGCGGATCGTCCATCATATTGCCAAGCCCGGAATGCGCCTCAAGTGTATTGCCGTCCGGGAGGTAGACCTTACGCGCGGAAATATCATAGACGGCGGTGAATTGGTTGTATTGCGGGATGCGGCCGAGCGTCAGGCTCTCACCGTCGCTGGTCACCCCGCCGTCCGGTGCAGCGAACGCCAGTTGCAGGCCGGCCGCGGGCTTGCCGAACAGTCTCTCGAAGATCGACGGTTTCTTCGGCTCCGGCTCGACAGCGGCGGGGACTTCCGCGACCTCGCGGGAAGAGCTGGCAGCCTGCAGCTGACGCAGTTCGGACGGACGCGGGGCTGGCATCGGAACAATCGCGGCGACTTGGGGTGCCGGCGGGAGCGGCAGGGTCTCAGGTGCGGTCTCGACCGGAATTGAGGCTACGGTCTGCGGGGCATCCTGAGCCGGCTCAAATGAGCCGGGCGGCGGCCCGAGGAAGCGCGGACCATAGAGCCATGCCGTGCGGGCTCGCGCTTCAGGATCTTGAGCACGGGCCTTGGCCACAGGCGTTCCGGTGGTCGCCCTCACCACACGCGGCGCGGGTATTTCCCCCAATGCCTCGTAGGCCGCCGCGATGCGACGAACCGGTTCCACCGAAAGCCTGGATGCAAGCGGCGGTAACGATGCGGTCACCAACTCCGTGGGTCCGCCGGATACATGGGTATAAAGGGTCCAGGCGCAGGCCAGCCCGATGCAGGCGAGCGCGGCGGCGCCCAGAATATTTTGCGGGACCGCCTTGCGGGGCGAGTCGGCGGAATAGGCCGCCACATCATAGTAACGTCTGCCCGTAACGTATGTCATTCGCCCCACGTCCAGAGACACTCTACTTCCGATCCCTGCAGGCAGTGCCCGATAGTCTGCACGCCGCCGGCATGTCCGGATCAAGACTGCGCATGGCTGATTCGGTAACCCCAAGTTCCAGCGAAGCTGTTCGCAGACTCGCTGAGCGCCATTAAGGCGACTTTTAGTTAAATGCGGATTAAATCTGAGCCGGACCCCGAGACCACGGTAAACAGCCAGATCGCGGCAATCTGGTGTCTAAAACTCGGGTTCCTTCGTCCAAACCGCAGGTAAATCCTGGGCAGGGGTGCTAATCTGGCCCCATGCTCGTCCTTGCGATCGACACCGCACTCGATGCCTGCGCCGCTGGCGTCCTGGACACCAACGCCGGCCGCCTGATCGCTCAGGAAACGCTACCGATGAGGCGCGGCCACGCAGAAACTCTGATGCCGCTGATCGCCAGGGTCATCGAATCCGCCGGGATCGCCGTTGCGGCGCTGGACCGCATCGTCGCGACCACCGGTCCCGGCAGCTTCACCGGCCTGCGGGTGGGGCTGTCGGCCGCGCGCGGCATCGCGCTTGCCGCCGACAAACCGGTGGTGGGCGTGACCACCCTGGCAGCCTTTGCCGCACCGGTTATCGGCGAAAACCGCAAGTCGCCGGTGATCTCCGCGATCGATGCCCGACATGATCAGGTTTATTTTCAAACGATAAGTGGTGACGGCGCCACGCTGGTCCACCCGCGTGTCGCGCCGATCGAGGAGGCGCTCGCCGCGTCGCGCTTCGGCGCTCCGCATCTGGTCGGGAATGCCGCAAAACTTCTCGCCGACCGCTGGCCGACGCACCTAGCGCCCCCCGTCGCGGTGGATCCGCAGCCCGCACCTGATATCGCCTGGGTGGCATGGCTCGGCGCAGCAGTCAGTCCGAACGCCGCGCCGCCCCGCCCATATTACCTGCGCGCGCCCGACGCTAAGCCGGCCGGCAATTTCTTGCTTAAAACACAGACGCTGGCCGCATTATGATGAATTGGTTCCCAGGCAAAGAGCGCGCCGCTCCCATTGTCGAGCCCGCGAGCCCAAACGACACGGCGCGCCTTGCGGCGATTCACGGCGCATCGTTTCACCGCGGTTGGGGCGAAAGCGAATTCGAGGCCATGCTCGCCGAGCGCAACACACTGGTTCAGCGTCTGCGGCTACGATCGAACGTGATCGGGTTTGCCGTGTCACGCATCGCTGCGGACGAGGCTGAAATCCTGTCGATTGCAATCGACGCCGGCTATCGCGGCCAGGGATTCTCGCCCGGTCTGCTGTTCACGCACCTTGGCCACCTCGCCGGACGCGGCGTGCGGACCGTATTTCTCGAAGTCGAGGAAAATAATCAGCCGGCGCGGCGTCTCTATGAACGCGCCGGCTTTGTCGTTGTCGGACGTCGCGAACGCTACTATCGCGAGGCGGGCGGTCAGGAACTGAACGCATTGGTGTTGCGCCGTAACTTGTCGTAATATCCAAGCGGTGGCAAAAGGAACTAGGAAAACCATCGGCAACGGTGCATCGGTTTTTTGTCCGGTCGCACTCCCTTCCATCGTTCGCGCGCATTATCTACGTTTCTATGAGCGGATCATGCGCCATCGGAACCGGACACTTTGATGACGGCTCTTAAATCAACGTCCGTGCAGGAACCCACTAAAATTGAGGAGCGTTGCGCGGCCACTGGAATGCGTATGACCGAACAGCGCCGGGTTATTGCGCGCGTGCTGGCGGAGGCCTCCGATCATCCGGACGTCGAGGAGCTCTATCGACGCTGCGTCGCGGTGGATGACAAGATCTCGATCTCGACAGTCTATCGCACGGTGAAGCTGTTTGAGGACGCCGGCATCATCGAGCGGCACGATTTTCGCGAAGGACGCGCGCGCTATGAGACGATGCGCGACAGTCACCACGATCATCTGATTAATCTGCGCGACGGCAAGGTTATCGAATTTACGTCGGATGAAATCGAGGAGCTGCAAGCTGAGGTCGCGCGCAAACTCGGCTACAGGCTGGTCGACCATCGGCTCGAGCTCTATTGCGTTCCGATGGACGACGATAAGTCCTGAGTGCCTGTCGAAACGCTGCTACGCCGTAAGCTCCTCAGTGCGAAGTCATTTCGTGTGGGGCTCGTGCCGCCATGCTGACGCAAAGACAAGGACGTCCGGCGCGACCTCACCGATATCGGACAAGGGACGGGCGCTGGATTTTCGCCGCCCTCGCCTATAAGTGAACAGGGCGCCAATAAGCGCGCCACGTCCACCGAGCCAGGTTCCATGACGCCGCCGCGCAAGCTGCACATCAAGTCCTACGGTTGCCAGATGAACGTCTACGATGCCCAGCGCATGGCGGACACGCTGGCGCCGGAAGGATATGTCGAGACAGCCAGCGTTGAGGATGCCGACCTCGTCATTCTCAACACCTGCCACATTCGCGAGAAGGCGTCCGAGAAGGTCTATTCCGAACTCGGCAGGCTGCGCGCCGCCAAAGATCAGGCGGCGCGTGATGGCCGCGGCATGAGCGTTGTTGTCGCCGGTTGCGTCGCGCAGGCCGAGGGCGAGGAGATCATTCGGCGCGCGCCGGTGGTCGATGTGGTGGTGGGTCCGCAGAGCTATCATCATTTGCCGCAATTGCTCTTGCGCGCAAAGACCGACGGCCGCGCACTGGAGACCGAATTTCCGATCGCAGACAAATTCGGCTTTCTGCCGCAGCCGTCACGGCAGGCAATTCGTTCTCGCGGTATCTCGGCGTTCGTGACGGTGCAGGAAGGCTGCGACAAGTTTTGCACCTTCTGCGTCGTGCCTTATACGCGCGGTGCCGAAGCGTCACGTCCGGTGGCGAAGATCATCGAGGACGTCGAGCGCCTGGCAGGCAACGGCGTGCGGGAGATCACCCTCATCGGGCAGAACGTCAACGCCTATCATGGCGACGGTCCCGACGGGCAACCCTGGCCTTTCGGCAAGCTGCTGTATCGTCTCGCCGAAATTCCGGGCATCGTCCGGTTGCGCTACTCGACCAGCCATCCGCGCGACGTCGAGGACTCTCTCATCGATGCCCACCGCGATCTCGACGCCCTGATGCCGTTCGTGCATCTGCCGGTGCAGTCCGGATCCGACCGCATTCTCGCCGCCATGAACCGCAGACATACCGCTGATGACTATCGCCGGGTGATCGACCGGTTTCGTCATGTCCGGCCGGACATCGCGTTCTCGTCGGACTTCATCGTCGGCTTCCCGGGCGAAACCGAGGAAGATTTCGCCGCGACCCTCGCGCTCGTCGGCCAAATCGGATACGCTGCCGCCTATTCGTTCAAGTACTCGCCGCGGCCAGGAACGCCGGCGGCGGAAATGCAGGAGACGGTGTCAACGGCCGACATGGACGAGCGACTGGTGCGGCTTCAGAACCTGATCGACAGCCAGCAATCCGCCTTCAACCGGACTGCGCTGGGCAGGACGGTTGATGTGCTGTTCGACCGTGCCGGACGCAAGCCGGGCCAGATCGCCGGCCGCACCCCCTATCTGCAGCCCGCCCATGTAAATGCATCCGACGCCATCATCGGACAGGTGCTACCCGTAACCGTGGCGAGCCTGGAACGTTACAGCCTGTTCGGAACGCTGGCGTCCATGCCGACATTCCGCGCGCAGTTGAACGATGCTGCGCCGGCCGGCGCACAGTTCCAGACGACCGCCGGAGTCTGAACCCTTGCCCAAGAGCGCATCGGATTCCCTTCCACTTGCTCCCAGCCGGAAACCCGACATACACGGCCCGCCCGAAACGCAGGTCGTCATCGATTTCGAGGACAATCGTGCGGTATCCGCGCTGGTCGGCCCTTATGGACAGAATCTCGCACAACTCGAGCGGCGACTCGGAGTGGTCGTCGATTCGCGCGGAAACCACATCACCATCACCGGATCGCGCGACGGCTGCGACGCGGGACGGCGCGTGCTGGAAATGCTCTACACCCAGGCAGCGCAGGGCCATGATCTCTCGCAGGGCGAGGTCGAGGGTGCGATTCGCGCCGTGATCGCACAAGGCTCGCTGTTCGAATACGATGCCAAGGCGCCGCCCTCGACGTTTGAGGCCATCAACCTGCGCAAGCGCCCGGTGCGGGCCCGCACAGCCGCGCAAGATCTCTATATCCGCGCCCTGAAGCGTCATGAACTGGTATTCGGCATCGGTCCCGCGGGCACCGGCAAGACCTGGCTCGCGGTGGCGCAGGCCGCGCAACTGTTCGAGCGCAAGGAGGTCGATCGCATCATCCTGACGCGCCCCGCGGTCGAGGCCGGCGAGCGGCTGGGCTTCCTGCCGGGAGATCTGCGCGAAAAGGTCGACCCGTACCTGCGGCCGATCTACGACGCGCTATATGATCTGATGGACTCCCGCATCGTCGAGCGCGCGCTGCAAAGCGGCGAGATCGAGATCGCTCCGCTCGCCTTCATGCGTGGACGCACCCTGACCAATGCGGCGATCATCCTCGATGAGGCGCAGAATACCACCTCGATGCAGATGAAGATGTTTCTGACACGACTGGGCGAAAACAGCCGCATGATCGTCACGGGCGATCCCTCGCAAGTCGATCTGCCGAACGGTCAAACATCGGGCCTGGCGGAAGCGACGCGGCTGCTCGAGGGTGTCGAGGGCGTAGCTCAGGTGAGATTTACCGCCGAGGACGTCATCCGTCATGAACTGGTCGCACGGATCGTCGCCGCCTATGAAGGGTTGTCACGGCGGCCGGCCACCGGAAAAACCTGATGCCGGACATGAGTGTAGAGAAGGGCCGGCCTGCGCAAGGCGCTGGCGGCGAAAAACATACAATGATCAGCTCCGCTTCTCCCGTGACTGAAATCCTTGTGGTCGCCGATTGCTGGCGAGCGGAGGCGGATGCCGAGGCTATCATTCATCGCGCCATCGAGACCGCTGCCGGGATGGTCGATGAGGACACCGGCGATGCCGAGCTCGCGATCATGCTGACTGACGACGCCGGCATCCACACGCTCAATGCCAACTGGCGCGGCATCGACAAGCCGACCAATGTCCTGTCATTCCCGGCGCTACAGCCTACGGGTCCGTCCCTTCCCGACGATCCGCCGCGTATGCTCGGGGACATTGCGATCGCCTATGAAACTCTGCGCCGCGAGGCCGATGACGAACACAAACCGTTCAGTCATCACCTCAGCCATCTGGCTATCCATGGGTTTCTGCATCTGATCGGTTACGACCACGAAACCGATGGAGAAGCAGGAGAAATGGAAAACCTCGAGCGGAGAATTCTGGCGCGGCTCGGGATTCCAGATCCCTACGCACCCCAAGAATGGACGACGTGAGTGCCTTCGGAAGACCAACCCAGCGATAACCGGCCGGCGCAGGAGAATCGCAACCTGCCGGTACCCGTGCACAATGGCGAGGTGCTGCGCCCGGCCCCCGAGCGCTGGCTGATGCGTGCGATCCGCTCGCTGTTTGGATGGAAGGCGGGATCAGTCCGAGCCGACCTTCAGGTGGTGCTTGACGCCTCGACGCCGGACGAGGCCAGCTTCACCGCCATTGAGCGCACCATGCTGCGCAATATCCTCAGCCTGCACGAACGGCGCATCGCCGATGTGATGGTCCACCGCGCCGATATCGTCGCAGTCAGGCGCGACATTCCGCTCGGCGAACTGATCAACCTCTTCGAAAGCGCGGCACATTCCCGTCTGGTGGTTTATCACGAGAATCTCGACGATCCCGAAGGCATCGTTCACATTCGCGACCTGCTGGCTTTCATGGCTGCGCGCGCGCGCGCCACACTGCCGTCCACGGCGAAACGCAAAAAGAAACCGCCGCCTGCCGGTCTCGATTTGCGCGCTGTCGATTTGGCGCTGCCACTGAGCGAAGCCAACATTATTCGCAAGTTGCTCTACGTGCCGCCGTCCATGCCTGCGATCGACTTGCTCGCGCAGATGCAGGCCTCGCGAATCCATCTGGCGCTCGTCGTCGATGAATATGGCGGCACCGACGGCCTGGTGTCGATCGAGGACATCGTCGAGCAGGTCGTCGGCGAAATCGATGACGAGCACGACGGCGATGAGCCGCCATCGATCGTGCGCCAGACCGAGAATTCCTTCATTGCCGACGCCCGCGCCAGCCTCGAGGACGTCTGCGCCATGATCGGCGAGGCGTTCGAAACCGGCGAAGCGGGCGAGGAGGTCGACACGCTCGGGGGCTTTCTCGTCACGTATGTCGGTCGCCTGCCGGTGCGGGGGGAGGTCATTTTAGGGCCGGGACCGTTCGAGATTGAAGTGCTCGATGCCGACCCTCGCCGCGTCAAGCGGCTGCGGATCGGACTGCGCAAGGAGCGTCCCCCCGTTCGACCGCGCGACGGGCGACGACGAGAGAATGCATCGGATATAACCTCTCAACCGCACGGCGATTCGGCCTCTCTTTCACCGCCGGGCGATGGAGGCGAAACCCCGTGAGCATGAGCATCGCAGGCAGCGCCAGAACGGCGGGCCTTGCCATTACGTTGTCATGGGGTTGGAAGCGCGCCCTCGTTGCGCTTGTCTCCGGCGCCCTCTCCTCGCTTGCCATGGAGCCTTTCAACGTCTGGCCGTTGCTGTTCGTAACCTTCCCGGTCGCAACCTGGCTGATCGACGGATCGGCCGCCGGCCGTCTCGGCGGCGTGCCGGCCGCGGCGCTCGCCGGCTGGCTGTTCGGGTTCGGTTATTTCGTTCCCGGACTCTACTGGATCGGTAACGCCTTTCTGGTCGATGCACAGACTTTCGCATGGCTGATGCCGTTCGCCGTCATCGGCCTGCCGGCCTATCTCGCACTCTTTACGTCGCTTGGTTTCGCCCTGGCGCGCTTGATTTGGACCAAGGATGCTTCGCGCATTCTCGCGCTCGCCGCCGCGCTGACGGTCGGCGAATGGCTGCGCGGACACGCTCTGACAGGGTTCCCTTGGAATGCATTCGGCTATGCGCTGACTGAGCCGCTGGCCCTGGCGCAAACCGCCTCGCTGATCGGCCTGTGGGGTTTGACGTTCCTTAGCGTCGCCATCTTCGCGAGCCCCGCCGTACTGATCGATGGCTGGAGCCGCGGTCGCCGGCCATGGCTCGCCCCGGTCATCGCGGGCCTGCTGCTCGTCGCCATGAGCGTCTACGGTTCAGTCCGGCTATCGCAGCATCCGACAGAATTCACAGATAACGTCAGACTGCGCATCATGCAGCCCAATTTGGCGCAGGACGCGCGGTTCAACTATTCCGCCAAGCAGGCGGTGATGCAGAGATATCTGGCACTCTCGGACCGCGCCACCGGACCGCAGTCAACCGGCGTCAACGGCGCAACCGTTCTGATCTGGCCGGAATCGGCTTTCCCGTTTTTTCTTACCCGCGAAGCCGACGCGATGTCGGAGATCGCCGATCTCTTGCCGAAAGGAACGATCCTGATTACCGGTTCGGTCCGCGCGCCCGACCTGCCGCCAAACGCCAGGATCACACGGGCGTATAACTCGATCTATGTTATCGGCGATGATGGCGGCATCCTGTCGATTTACGACAAGCTCCACCTGGTGCCGTTCGGCGAATTCTTGCCGTTTCAGGGACTGATGGAAAAGTTGGGCTTCGTTCAACTCACCAAGGTCCAAGGCGGTTTCATTTCGGGAACCGGCCGACGGACTATCGAACTTCCAAACGCGCCAAGCATGCTTCCGCTGATCTGCTACGAGGCGATCTTTCCGGGTGACATCGAATCCAGAGGCGGCCGGCCGGGCTGGATCGTCAACCTCACCAATGACGGCTGGTTCGGGATCAGCACGGGTCCTCACCAGCACCTTCAGCAGGCGCGGCTGCGGGCCATCGAGCAAGGCCTGCCCCTTGTGCGAGCGGCGAACACCGGTATTTCGGTGGTCACAGACCCCGTAGGACGTATTGTCGCGCAGCTCGATCTCGGCGTGGAAGGCATACTGGATTCCCGCCTGCCCGCTGCCGTTACGGCAACACCCTACGCCCGCGCTGGCGATATTCCCGCCGCAATCATGGTGATCATCGCGTTTGTTCTGGTGATTCGACGGCGTCGCGACTAGCCGCGGCGCGTGAATAATTTCATGCGAGTTTCGCTACAGCGCTTCCAATCGCACGATCGATATAGTTCGTGTAACAATTTGCGCGAGTGGTATAATGCAGCCGACTGTGGGATTAACTTCGAATTTTTATCATGTGATTGAGTTGAGTTTGACGATCATGGCACCGGGAGCGTATTCAAGGATCGCGGCCCCCTTCGAGGAGACCCAGGAGATGTCGACCAAGGCGCCCAATCCTGTTGACAAGCATGTCGGCAGCCGTGTGCGCATGCGCCGCATCATGCTCGGCATGAGTCAGGAAAAACTCGGAGAAGCTCTGGGACTGACATTCCAGCAGGTTCAGAAATACGAAAAAGGCACTAATCGCGTCGGCGCCAGCCGCATCCAGCAGATTTCCGAGATACTTCAGGTTCCGGTTTCATTTCTGTTCGAGGGTAGCCCCACGGGTATCTCCAAGACCGAGGGTCTGAGCGAGGCGCCATCCCCTGCTTATGTCTCCGATTTTCTTGCAACATCCGAAGGTCTCGCGCTGACCCGCGCATTTACCCGGATCACCGATGCAAAGCTGCGCCGCAGCATCGTTGATATGGTTGAACAAATTGCAGCCAAGGAACCGTTAGACCAGCGCTAGGCCTTCACCGGGCGTGGTGATGATGGCTGTCGCTTCCGACCTTCACGATCCGTGTCGTATTGCCGACGATACATCGCTTCGCCGTGAGTCCGGTCACGGCTCGTTTTTCGGACGCCGCAAGGGACATAAGCTGCGATCGCACCAGAGCGACCTGATCGCGCATCTGTTGCCGCGCCTCAGTTTCGATCCCGCCAAGATCGAGCCGTCCAACCTGACCGCGCTGTTCGGCGGCCAGGTTGATGAAATACGTATTGAGATCGGTTTCGGCGGCGGCGAGCATCTCATCGCCGAAGCGCTGGCCTTTCCGCATACCGGCTTCATCGGTTGCGAACCCTACGTCAACGGCATGGCCAAGATCCTCGCGCAGATCGAAGCGCGTGATATCAGCAATATCCGCCTGTTCGCCGGCGATGCATCGGAACTGCTGGCGTGGTTGCCTGAAAGCTCGCTTTCGCGGATCGATCTGATCCATCCCGATCCGTGGCCGAAGCGCCGTCACTGGAAACGCCGTTTCGTCCAGAACGCGACCATCGCGGCGATAGCGCGCGTCCTCCGGCCGGGCGGCGAATTCCGCTTCGTCAGCGACATCGCCGACTACTGCGCATGGACGCTATCGCATCTGGCGCGATCGCCGGATTTCCTCTGGCTCGCCGAACGCGCGGCCGACTGGCGCAACCCATGGCCGGGCTACACCATGACGCGCTACGGTCGCAAAGCCACGCGCGAAGGCCGCCGCGCGACGTATCTGCGGTTCAGGCGAACAGACCGATCATTGCGGACGTCGCCCGCGCCTGAGGGCAGAGCGTAGGTTTTCTTTGGCGGGATCGGCTTGGCATATCCCGTCTTATCTCCAGTGCCACGCTCGGGGAGAGCTGCGAACGATGAAATTCGCCTCTCACGCCCTCGCCGGGCCTTGCCGGGGAGCGCGAACACGGCTATATTTGTGGAAACTTTCTCATACGAGTGCGTAGCGAGAGTGGGACCCGTCGGGACCCGCTCTTTTTTATTACCTGAACGGGCCTCATGCGCCGCGGCGTATCCAGGTTCCTTCAGTCAACAATGCCGACACGGACGACAATAGTGAGCGGCAGAGCCTGTGACCGGCAGACCCATTAATATCTGCAAAGCGATCCTTGAACCGGATATGACCAATCCCGTTGCCCAGATCCCGGATCACGACCTGCTCGACGAGCCTCGTCTCGTGGTCGAGCCGGGCGTCGCCGCGCGGGTCTCGTCGGTCGTCGCTCCGGTCCTGCAAGGCATGGGATACCGCCTGGTCCGCATCAAGGTGTCGGGCGAAGCCGGCTGCACGGTGCAGATCATGGCCGAGCGGCCGGACGGATCGATGCAGATCGAGGATTGCGAGGCGATCTCGAAGGCGCTGTCGCCGGTGCTCGATATTGCCGATCCGATCGACAAGGCCTATCGGCTGGAAATCTCGTCACCCGGCATCGACCGGCCGCTGGTGCGCCGATCCGACTTCGAACGTCACGCCGGCCACCTCGCGAAGGTCGAGATGGCCGTCGCCCATCAGGGTCGCAAGCGGTTCCGCGGCATTCTTCGGGGCGTCGAGGACAACGCAGTGCGCCTGCATCGGGACGACGTCCAACGGGACGACGATGCCGATGTCCTGCTGATCATGGAGGATATCGCCGACGCGCGGCTGGTTCTGACCGACGAGTTAATCGCGGAATCGATGCGGCGGGGCAAGATCGCGGAGCGCGAGATGAAACGGAATCTCGGCGTTCTGCCCCCGCTTCCGCCGCACGCTAAAAACGATCTACCGAAACACAACGCGCCGAAACGGAAACTCAAAAACGGCTCAAAAACCCCCGGGAAAAAGCCGCCGAAGAACACCAAGGAACATCGCCTGACCGCAGAAGGACTGCGGCGCGGCGACATTGATCCCATCGAAGGAGACTAAGTCATGGCCGCTGTCAGCGCCAATAAACTCGAACTGCTGCAGATCGCGGACGCAGTAGCGCGAGAAAAATCCATCGACCGTGGCATCGTGATCGCCGCGATGGAAGATGCGATCGCCAAAGCGGCGCGGGCGCGGTACGGCAGTGAGACCGACGTTCATGCGGAAATTCATCCGAAAACCGGACAGCTCCAGCTCACCCGCCACATGCTGGTGGTCGATCAGGTCGAAAACGCCGCGAACCAGATCTCGCTGAAGGACGCTCAGCGAGCCAATCCGGGCGCGCAGATCGGCGACACCATCGCCGACACGCTGCCGCCGCTGGAATATGGCCGCATCTCCGCGCAATCCGCCAAACAGGTGATCGTGCAGAAGGTGCGCGAGGCTGAGCGTGACCGGCAATATCAGGAGTTCAAGGATCGCATCGGCGATATCGTCAACGGCATCGTCAAGCGTGTCGAATACGGCAGCGTGATCGTTGACCTCGGCCGCGGCGAGGCCGTCATACGCCGCGACGAGATGTTGCCGCGCGAGGTTTTCCGCAACGGCGACCGGGTCCGGGCCTATATCTTCGACGTGCGCCGCGAAACTCGCGGGCCGCAAATCTTCCTGTCGCGCACCCATCCGCAGTTCATGGTGAAGCTGTTCGCACAGGAAGTGCCGGAAATTTACGACGGCATCGTCGAGATCAAGGCGGTGGCGCGCGACCCGGGTTCCCGAGCGAAGATCGGCGTGGTGTCGAGGGATTCCTCAGTCGATCCGGTTGGGGCTTGCGTCGGCATGCGCGGGTCGCGCGTTCAGGCGGTCGTCAACGAGTTGCAGGGCGAAAAGATTGACATCATCCCGTGGTCGCCCGATATCGCGACGTTCGTCGTCAACGCGCTGGCGCCGGCGGAGGTCGCAAAAGTCGTGATCGACGAAGATCGGGAGCGGATCGAGGTTGTGGTTCCCGATACCAACAACCAGTTGTCGCTCGCGATCGGGCGGCGCGGACAGAACGTGCGGCTCGCCTCGCAACTGACCGGCTGGGATATCGACATCCTGACCGAGCAGGAGGAATCGGAGCGACGCCAGGCGGACTTCGAGAATGCGACTCGCATGTTCATGGAAGCGCTCAACGTCGACGAGGTCGTCGGCCAATTGCTGGCGTCGGAAGGTTTTACCTCTGTTGAAGAACTGACGCTGGTCGATACGCGGGAACTCGCCGGCATTGAGGGATTCGACGATGAAACCGCGGGCGAATTGCAGAGCCGCGCCCGCGAATATCTCGAGCAACTCGAGGCCGAACTGGAAAGCAGGCGAAAGGAACTCGGCGTGGACGACGCTCTGAAGACGGTACCTGGCGTGACATTGAAAATGCTGGTCAAACTTGGCGAGAACGACGTCAGGACAGTCGAGGATCTGGCCGGTTGCGCCACCGACGATCTGGTCGGCTGGACCGAACGCAAGGAAGGCGAAGCGGTCAAGCACGCGGGTTATTTCGACGGCATCGAGATTTCGCGCGAGGATGCCGAGGCCATTATCATGCAAGCGCGCCTGATGGCCGGCTGGATCAGCGAAGCTGACCTGGCGAAACCGGCAGAGGCCGTCGCCGCTGAAGATCAGCCGGCATAGAGCACGATCCGGAAAAGTGGGAGCCGGTTTCGATAGATCATGCTCGTTCGTAGGATTTAGGCTGGAGTCTGATCTCAGTGCAGGGATTCACACTCCAGAACATTTTCCGGCTAAGTGGGTTTGGTTAGCGTGAAGAAAATGCTCACAACCAGTAACTTGCAGTCACCGCTTCTGCGGAACGTGCGCCAGGACCCCTTCCGCGAAAGCAGACTCGGCTTCGCGGGAAGACCTCGCCGCCGATGACAAGGGAATGTTCACGACATGCTCGCCATCGCCGACCCGGCAGATCTTGACGACGGACCGCGGACCAACAAATCCGCGACGACGCGGATGTGCGTGGTTACGCGCGAGGTGCGCCCGATCGGCGACTTGATCCGGTTCGTGGTCTCGCCTTCGGGCGAGGTTATCGTGGATCTGAAACGCAAACTTCCCGGCCGGGGTCTCTGGATTTCAGCCTCGCATGCTGCTGTTGCAGAGGCGGTCCGCCGCCACCAGTTTAGCAAGGGCTTCAAGCGGGACGTTCACGTATCGGCCTCTCTGGTTGAGAAGACCCGGCAGTTGATGGTCCGCAGCGCAATCGACGCGCTGGCGGTCGCCGCCAAGGCCGGTCAGGTCGTCGCCGGTTTCGCAAAAGCGGAGGACGCGCTGCTTCGTCATCAGGCGGTTGCCCTGCTTCACGCCGCAGACGGCGCCGCAGACGGAATTCGGAAATTGGACGCTACCGTCACTAAAATAGCCGTCCAGTCCGGTAAAACGCAGGAAATCCCGGTTGTCACCACCCTGACGTCGGCAGAATTGGATTTGGCACTTGGCAGGGCAAATGTGATACATGCAGCCCTGCTCGCAGGCCCGGCGAGCAAGACTTTCCTGCAGCGCAGCCAGATCCTGGTTCGATACCAGGATGGCGGGCAGCGGCAAGGCAGCTGAACACGGCAAGAATTCTAACGACACCACCTGTGCGATCGCGTACAGCGCAACAAGATTGGGACCGCTGAATGGTTGATACGAAAAATCCTGGCGACAAGACTCTGAGCGTCAGCCCGTCCAAGACCTTGACGCTCAAGCCTCGCGTCGAGCAGGGCACCGTGCGCCAGAGCTTCAGCCACGGCCGTACCAAGCAGGTGGTGGTCGAAAAACGCGGCAAGCGTCGAATCGGCGGCGACTCTCCCAGCCCAGAACCGGTGGGAACCTCGGAGCCGGCCGCCCCCAGGACGCTGGCTCCCAAGGCTCCACCGGCTCGTGCCGCGACACCCGCCGCCCCGCGCTCGGGTTCAGGCGTCGTGTTGCGGAAGCTGACCGAGGACGAGCGCAGCGCGCGAGCGAGCGCCCTGGCGGGAGCCAAAGTGCGCGCCGAAGAAGAGCGCCGTATTGCGGAAGCCGAAGCTGCGCGGCGCAACAGCAAGGAAGGCATCGAACAGGCCGAGCGCGAGGCCGCCGAGGCTCGCCGCAAGGCCGAGGAAGAGCGCCATCGTCAGGAAGAGGAAGCCAAGCGCAAGGCCGAACTCGAAGCCAAACGCCGGTTCGGCGAAACCGAGACCAAGGCTGCACCGGCCAAGACCACGACCACCACCACGCGCGCGGCGCCTCCGGCGCGGCCGGCCGCTGTCGCCGCCGACGGCAGCGACGAGGACGAGGCTCCGCGCCTGGTCCGTCGTCCCGGCGGCGGCCCCGCCCGTCCTGTGATCGCACCGAAGCCGGCTGCCAAACCGGCGCCCGCCAAGCAACGCGGCCGTCTGACGCTAGCGACGGCGTTGAGCGCCGACGACGTGCGCGAACGATCGATCGCCTCGTTCCGCCGCCGCACCCAGCGCCTGAAGGGTCATGCCTCGAATGAACCGAAGGAAAAGCTGATTCGCGAGGTCATCGTGCCGGAAGCGATCACCATCCAGGAGCTCGCCAACCGCATGGCCGAGCGCGCAGTGGACGTGATCCGGATGCTGATGAAGCAAGGCGCGATGCACAAGATCACCGACGTGATCGATGCCGACACCGCGCAACTCATCGCTGAAGAACTGGGCCATACCGTCAAGCGCGTCGCCGCGAGCGACGTCGAGGAAGGCTTGTTCGATGTGGTTGACGATTCCACCGATACCGAGCCGCGCTCTCCGGTCGTTACCGTGATGGGCCACGTCGATCACGGCAAAACCTCGCTGCTCGATGCGCTGCGCCACGCCAATGTGGTGTCGGGCGAAGCCGGCGGCATCACCCAGCACATCGGCGCCTATCAGGTCGCCTCGCCGGAGAGCGGCAAGAAGATAACCTTCATCGACACGCCTGGCCATGCCGCGTTCACCGCGATGCGCGCCCGCGGCGCCAAGGTTACAGACATCGTCATCCTCGTCGTCGCTGCGGACGACGGCGTCATGCCGCAGACCATCGAGGCCATCAATCACGCCAAGGCCGCCAAGGTCCCGATGATCATCGCGATCAACAAGATCGACAAGCCCGACGCGAAGCCGGAGCGCGTGCGCACCGAATTGTTGCAGCACGAGGTACAGGTCGAATCGATGGGCGGCCAGGTCGTCGACGTTGAGGTATCAGCGAAGAACAAGACCAACCTCGACAAGCTGCTTGAAATGATCTCCCTGCAGGCGGACCTGCTCGACCTTAAGACCAATGCCATGCGCCCCGCCGAAGGCACCGTGATCGAGGCCAAGCTGGATCGCGGCCGCGGCCCTGTGGCCACCGTGCTGGTCCAGCGCGGCACGCTGCGGGTCGGCGACATTATTGTAGCCGGCGCCGAAATGGGCCGTGTCCGCGCACTGATTTCGGATCAGGGCGAGACGGTCGACGAGGCCGGCCCGTCGGTGCCGGTCGAAGTGCTTGGATTCAACGGACCGCCGGAAGCCGGCGACCGCCTTGCCGTGGTCGAGAACGAAGCCCGCGCCCGCCAGGTCACGAGTTATCGCGCTCACCAGAAGCGCGAAAACGCCGCCGCCAGCGCCTCGGGCATGCGCGGCTCGCTCGAGCAGATGATGTCGCAGCTCAAGACCGCGGGCCGCAAGGATTTCCCCCTAATCATCAAGGCCGACGTGCAGGGCTCGCTGGAAGCCATCCTCGGCTCGCTGGAAAAGCTCGGCACCGACGAAGTCGCCGCGCGCATCCTCCATGCGGGCGTCGGCGGCATCAGCGAATCCGACGTCACGCTGGCGGAGGGTTTCAACGCCGCGATCATCGGCTTCAGCGTTCGCGCCAACAAGGAAGCCGCGGCCGCAGCCAAGCGCAACGGCATCGAGATCCGCTACTACAACATCATCTACGACCTCGTGGACGACGTGAAGAAGGCGATGAGCGGCCTGCTCGCGCCGACGCTGCGCGAAACCATGCTGGGCAATGCCGAAATTCTCGAAGTGTTCAACATTTCGAAGGTCGGCAAGGTGGCTGGTTGCCGCGTGACCGACGGAAACGTGGAACGCGGCGCCAACGTCCGTCTGATCCGCGATAATGTCGTGGTGCACGAAGGCAAGCTGTCAACGCTGAAGCGGTTCAAGGACGAAGTGAAGGAAGTCCAGTCGGGCCAGGAGTGCGGCATGGCGTTCGATAACTACGGCGACATGCGCGTCGGCGACGTTATCGAGTGCTATCGCGTGGAGACCATTCAGCGCTCGCTGTGAGTCCGAATCTCACAAGAGAGCTGCGTTAATTGGGATACGGCGTCATGGCCGGACGCGTTCCGGCCATCCACGTCTAAAGCCAGATATCTCGAGAAAGACGTGGATGCCCGCGACAAGCGCGGGCATGACGACTGTTTGAAAGACGCCGTTTCATGCCGCGCCATCATCAGCAAGCTAAACAACCCGGTGCCTCGCAGCGCCAGTTGCGCGTCGGTGAGACCGTGCGTCACGCGATCGCCGAAATTCTCACGCAGGGTCACGTGCATGATCCCGTGCTTGAAGGACGTCTCATCACGGTGCCCGAAGTCCGCATGTCCCCCGACCTCAAGCTCGCGACGATCTACGTGATGCCGCTCGGCGGTCGCGACACCACCGACGTGATCGAGGCGCTCGACCGCAACAAGAAATTCCTGCGCGGCGAGATCGCGCGGCGCGTTAACCTGAAATTCGCACCTGATATCCGCTTCCGCGCCGACGAACGATTCGACGAAGCGGAACGTATCGAGAAATTATTGAGAACACCTGCGGTGCAGAGAGACCTCGCACCGGATTCGGACGAAAGCTAACGATCATGACGATGCAAAACGGCACATTCGATTCGCCAATCGGCGAATCGGACGGGCCCGAGAAAAATAATTCTGATCGCGGAAATAATTTTTCCGACACATCGCCACATGACGAGGACAGCTCCCTCTCCCGCTCGGAGCTCGAAGAGAGCAGAACTCGCTCCGAGAGGATTGGGGTGGGCGAGTTTTCCTCGGCGACCCGTCAGACGAGTGAGGTTCGCCACCCCACCCCGCAAGCGGGAGAGGGAAGAAAGAAACAGAACAACCAGCCGCGCCGCGACAGGCGCGACGTGCATGGCTGGGTGATTCTCGACAAGCCCATCGGCATGACCTCGACCCATGCGGTGGCGGTCGTGAAGCGGCTGTTTTCGGCCAAACGCGCCGGGCACGCCGGCACGCTCGATCCACTGGCCTCGGGCGGTCTGCCGATCGCGCTTGGCGAAGCCACCAAAACCGTTCCTTTCGTCATGGACGGCCGCAAGCGCTACCGCTTCACGGTGCAATGGGGCGAGGAGCGCGATACCGACGACAGCGAGGGCCGGGTTACGTCGACAAGCGCGAACCGCCCCGATGCGGACGCGGTCCGGGCGCTGCTGCCACGCTTCACCGGCACGATCGAGCAGACCCCGCCGCAATATTCCGCGATCAAGATCCAGGGCGAACGGGCCTATGACCTCGCCCGCGACGGCGAGACCGTCGCTTTGCAGCCGCGACAGGTCGAAATTCACCAACTGACCCTCGTGGAACACACCGATGATGGCCGGTCCGCGTTCGAGGCCGAGTGTGGCAAGGGTACCTATGTGCGGGCACTGGCTCGCGACATGGGACGGATTCTTGGCTGTTACGGCCACATCAGCTCGCTAAGGCGGACGCTCGTCGGCCCGTTCGGCGAGGCGGACATGATTCCGCTGGAAGAATTGGAAGCTTTGTGCAATAGAGCCGCGTCCGGCGAGGGAAACCTCGCGGACGCTCTTCTGCCCGTTGAGACCGCGCTGGACGACATCCCGGCGCTGGCCGTCACTCGGGCTGATGCGGCAAGGCTCCATCGGGGCCAGGCCGTTTTGTTGCGCGGACGGGATGCACCCCAGAGTAGCGGCGTTGTCTATGTCACGGTGGCGGGCCGGTTGCTGGCCCTCGCCGAACTGGGGCACGGCGAACTCATCCCCAAGCGCGTGTTCAACCTGACCGGGCTGACAGCCAGTTCCGGCCGCAACGAAAACGAAAGAGGCTGACGATGTCGGTGACCGCCGAACGCAAAGCGGAAATCATCAAGTCCAGCGCCCGCAAGTCGGGCGATACCGGTTCGCCGGAGGTTCAGGTCGCGATCCTGTCGGAACGCATCTCCAACCTTACGAACCATTTCAAGAGCCACACCAAGGATAATCACTCCCGTCGTGGTCTCCTGAAGCTGGTCTCCACGCGTCGTTCCCTTCTTGATTATATCAAGAAGAAGGACGAGGCGCGTTACAAGGCTCTGCTCGAGAAGCACAACATCCGCCGTTGAGCAAAGTCCGCGCGCATCCTTGCGCGCTTGATGCGTGGACTGAATGTCCGCGCCATGTGTGTGATCTGCAAAAAACGAAATGCGCTTTTTGCAAACAGATCACGCCCAAGAAGAGCGTGTCCAGCAGCAATCCGGCGGCTGGGCGATGACGGGTCAAATGCCCGTACCATCGGAAGGATGGACGCCATTCAAGACCTGAAGACCATGGCAGGATCGCCGGACGCTGACACAACTACGATCGTTGTGGCCAGCGTCTCGCAATCTTGCGCATGGTCTTTGCGTCTGGCGTCCGTGCTTTCGTGAACCCATGAAAGACAACAAGATGTTCAACAAGCATTCAGTCGAGATCGACTGGGGCGGGCGTCCGCTCAAACTCGAAACCGGCAAGATCGCCCGCCAGGCCGACGGCGCCGTGATCGCCACTTACGGCGAGACCGTCGTGCTCGCTACCGTCGTCGCAGCCAAGGCGCCGCGCGAAGGCGTCGATTTCCTTCCGCTCACAGTCGACTATCAGGAAAAAACCTACGCTGCGGGCCGCATTCCCGGAGGCTATTTCAAGCGCGAAGGCCGGCCGACCGAAAAAGAGACGCTGGTTTCCCGCCTGATCGACCGCCCGATCCGTCCGCTGTTCGCCGACGGCTGGCGCAACGAGACCCAGGTCATCGTCACCGTACTGTCCCACGACATGGAGAACGATCCCGACGTCCTGGCAATGGTGGCTGCGTCCGCCGCGTTGACGCTTTCCGGCGCCCCGTTCAAGGGGCCGATCGGCGCGGCGCGCGTCGGCTTCATGAATGACGAATACGTGCTCAACCCGACGCTGGACGAAATGGTTGATACCCGGCTCGAACTGGTTGTCGCCGGCACCGCCGACGCCGTGCTGATGGTTGAGTCCGAAGCCAAGGAGTTGAGCGAAGACATCATGCTCGGTGCCGTGATGTTCGGCCACCGTCACTTCCAGCCGGTCATCAACGCCATCATCGAGCTGGCCGAGAAGGCTGCGAAGGAGCCGCGCGAAGTCAGCCAGGCCGACGACAGCGCGCTCGAGAAAGACATGCTCAGCCTGATCGAAGCCGACCTGCGCCCGGCTTACGCCATTGCCGACAAGCAGCAGCGCCAGAATGCCGTTGCCGCTGCCAAGGCCAAGGTCATCGCGCATTACTTCCCGGAGGGCCAGGAGCCGAAATACGACAAGCTTCGCATCGCCGGCGTGTTCAAGCACCTCGAGGCCAAGATCGTGCGCTGGAACATTCTCGATACCGGCAAGCGTATCGACGGCCGCGACGTCAAGACCGTGCGCAACATCGTCGCCGAAGTCGGCGTATTGCCGCGCGCCCACGGTTCGGCGCTGTTCACTCGCGGCGAGACCCAGGCGATGGTCGTGACGACGCTCGGCACCGGCGAGGACGAGCAGTACATCGACGCGTTGTCGGGAACGTACAAGGAAACCTTCCTGCTGCACTACAACTTCCCGCCCTACTCGGTCGGCGAGACCGGACGCCTCGGCGGCACCAAGCGCCGCGAGATCGGTCACGGCAAACTGGCGTGGCGCGCGATTCATCCGGTGCTGCCGCCGCATCACGAGTTCCCCTACACCATCCGCGTCGTCTCCGAGATCACCGAGTCCAACGGGTCATCGTCGATGGCCTCGGTCTGCGGCGCATCGCTTGCGCTGATGGATGCCGGCGTTCCCTTGAAGCGGCCGACCGCGGGCATCGCCATGGGCCTCATTCTTGAAGGCAGCCGCTACGCGGTGCTGTCGGACATTCTCGGCGACGAGGATCATCTCGGCGACATGGACTTCAAGGTGGCTGGCACCGAAAGCGGCATCACCTCGCTGCAGATGGATATCAAGATCGCCGGGATCACCGAGGAGATCATGAAGGTCGCGCTCGGTCAGGCCAAGGACGGGCGCATCCACATCCTCGGCGAGATGGCGAAAGCTCTGACCAACGCCCGCGCCGAGCTCGGCGAATACGCGCCGCGCATCGAAACCTTCAAGATTCCGACCGACAAGATCCGCGAAGTGATCGGCACCGGCGGCAAGGTGATCCGCGAGATCGTCGAGAAGACCGGCGCCAAGGTCAACATCGAGGACGATGGCACCGTGAAGGTGGCCTCGAACGACGGCGAAGCGATGAAGGCCGCGATCAAGTGGATCAAGTCGATCGCTTCCGATCCGGAGGTCGGCCAGATCTACGAGGGCACCGTGGTCAAGGTGATGGAGTTCGGCGCCTTCGTGAACTTCTTCGGCGCCAAGGACGGCCTCGTCCACATCAGCCAACTCGCGGCTGGCCGCGTGCAGAAAACCTCCGACGTCGTCAAGGAGGGTGAGAAGGTCAAGGTCAAGCTGCTCGGCTTCGACGATCGCGGCAAGACTCGGCTGTCGATGAAGGTGGTCGATCAAGAGACAGGCGAAGACATCGAGGCCAAACAGAAGGCCGAAGCGCCGGCACGCGAGGCCGCAGGCGAGTAGGCGTCGTCAGGCGCGGTCAAAGTTACGAAAGGGCGGCTTTGGAGCCGCCTTTTTTTGTTCCACTAAAGCGTTTTCAAGCGAAGTGGGCACCAGTTCGCGTAATGACACCGCGTCAGAAAAATCATAGAGCGCTTCTTTCGATTGAAACGCTTCATCGGAGTACAGCCAGCTCCTTCTCCCCCTTGCAGGGAAGGGTTAGGAGCCGTTCGTCGCAACACAATCCTTAACCACATCGCCGAGCGCCTCGAAATCGGCCTTGCGCGGAGAGGTCCTGCGGAAGGCCAGTCCGATGCTGCGGCCAGGTTGCGGCTCTTCCAGCCGTAGAAATTTCACGCGGCTGTCGCGCGCCTCGACATCGGCGGCGATCTGCGGGATCAGCGTCACGCCATAACCACCAGCGACCATCTGCATCACCGTGGCAAGGCTGGAGGCGCCGAATGTCATGCCGGTTGCGCCCGGCGTCGGCCCACGCGGGATCGTGGCGCAGAACGCCAGTGCCTGATCGCGCAGGCAGTGGCCGTCCTCGAGCAGGATCAGGCGCGACTGATCGATGTCTTGCGCGGCGACACGACGTTCGCAGGACCGGGGATCGCTTGCCGGAACCGCCAGCAGGAACAGGTCGTTGAAAAGTTCGAGCGTATCGATGTCAGGCTCGCCGAGCGGCAGCGCCAGCATGGCGGCGTCGAGCGCGCCGCCCTTGATCTCCTCGACAAGCAGCCGCGTCTGCGTTTCCCGCAGTTCAAGCTGCAACTCGGGAAACTTCGATTGCAGCGCGGGCAGGATACGCGGCAGCAGATACGGCGCCAACGACGGGATGATGCCAAGCGTTAGGCGTCCCGTCAGGGGGCTTGCGCGATGGCGGGCGAAATCGACAAGATCGCGCGCCGACGCCAGCACGTCCTCAGCACGGCGGGAGATCTCCCGGCCGAGCTCGGTCAGTAGCACCTCGCCGGGACGCCGCTCCACCAGCGTGACGCCAAGGAACTGTTCCAACTCCCGTATCTGCATCGACAGCGCCGGCTGGGTGATGGCGCAAGCCTCCGCGGCGCGTCCGAAATGACAGTGGCGCGCGAGCGCGGCGAGGTAGCGGAGCTGTCTGAGCGTGACCATTTTCGATCAGATAAGCTTATCACGGTGTGAAGGCAAATCGACTGGACCTTATCAAAAACTTCTCCCAAACTGCTGTCATCCTCGTGTTGCCGGAGGACTGCGGCACCGTCGGGCCTAACCTTTGTCACCATCAACGCCGGCACACCCGAACGGACAAGCATGGTTCCGCGTTGAGGCCTCCATCGGGTGACCGCGGCTTCTGGGTTGCCAAGGCAGCCATCGGCAACGCGACAGCACAGCATCGGAGACAATCATGGACGCAAAGACCAATGACAAAGGCGCGGGCAAGTGCCCTTTCGCGGGCGGTCACGGACACAGCAATCGTGACTGGTGGCCGGAGCAACTGGACGTTCAGGTCCTTCATCAGAAATCGAACCTGTCCGACCCGATGGGCAGGGACTTCGACTACGCCAAGGAGTTCGCCAGCCTCGACCTGAGCGCCGTCATCAACGACTTGAAAGCACTGATGACCGACTCCCAAGATTGGTGGCCGGCCGACTTCGGTCATTACGGCGGGCTGATGGTCCGCCTGGCGTGGCATAGCGCGGGAACATACCGCACCACCGATGGCCGCGGCGGCGCCGGCGGCGGTCAGCAGCGTTTCGCGCCGCTCAACTCGTGGCCGGATAACGTGTTGCTCGACCGCGCGCGACGTCTGTTGTGGCCGATCAAGCAGAAGTACGGCCGCAAGATTTCCTGGGCCGATCTCTACGTTCTCGCCGGCAACGCCGCGCTGGAATCGATGGGCTTCAAGACCTTTGGGTTTGCCGGTGGCCGTGCCGATGAATGGGAGCCGCAAGAACTGTTCTGGGGTCCGGAAGGAACGTGGCTGGGCGACGAGCGCTACAGCGGCGAACGCGAGCTTGCCGAACCGCTCGGCGCCGTGCAGATGGGCCTGATCTATGTCAATCCGGAAGGACCGAACGGCAAGCCAGACCCGATCGCAGCCGCCAAGGACATCCGCGAAACCTTCTTCCGCATGGCGATGAACGACGAGGAGACCGTCGCGCTCATCGCAGGCGGCCACACCTTCGGCAAGACCCATGGCGCAGGCGATGCATCGCTGGTCGGCCCGGCACCGGAATCGGCCGCGATCGAGGATCAGGGCCTCGGCTGGAAAAGCAAATTCGGCTCAGGCAAAGGCGCCGATTCAATCGGCAGCGGCCTGGAAGTCACCTGGACGCAGACGCCAACGAAGTGGGACAACAACTTCTTCGATACGCTGTTCAAATACGAATGGGAGCTGACCAAGAGCCCGGCTGGCGCTCATCAATGGCAAGCGAAAGACGCGCCCGCCATCACGCCTGATGCCTTCGACGGATCGAAGAAGCACGTGCCGACCATGCTGACCACGGACCTCTCGCTGCGCTTCGATCCCATCTACGGGAAGATCTCAAAGCGCTTCCACGAGAACCCGGACCAGTTCGCGGACGCCTTCGCCCGCGCCTGGTACAAGCTCACCCATCGCGACATGGGACCGCGCCAGCGTTATCTCGGTCCGCTGGTGCCGAAGGAGGTGCTAATCTGGCAGGATCCGATTCCTGCCGTGGACCACGAAGTCGTCAACGACAACGACATCGCCGACCTGAAAGCGAAAATCCTCTCATCCGGTTGCACCGTGGCGCAACTGGTTTCGACCGCCTGGGCCTCGGCCTCGACCTTCCGCGGCTCCGACAAACGTGGCGGCGCCAATGGAGCGCGCATCCGCCTCGCTCCGCAGAAGGACTGGGAGGTCAACCAGCCGACCCAACTGAAAGCAGTGCTGGCGAAGCTCGAAGAGATCCAAACCAAATTCAATGGCGCGCAGACGGGCGGCAAAAAGATCTCGCTCGCCGACCTGATCGTGCTCGGCGGATCGGCTGCGGTCGAGAAGGCGGCCAAGGATGCCGGGATCGACGTGAAGGTGTCGTTCACGCCGGGACGCATGGATGCGTCGCAGGACCAGACCGACGTCGACTCGTTCGCTCCGCTCGAGCCGCGAGCCGACGCCTTCCGCAACTACACCAACAGCAAGAAGCAGCAGTTCATGGCGCCCGAGGAAGCGATGGTGGACCGCGCGCAATTGCTGAAGCTGACGGGCCCCGAGCTGACCGTGCTGATCGGCGGTCTGCGCGTGCTCGGCACCAATGCCAGCGACTCCAAGCACGGCGTCTTCACCACCCGGCCGGGCAAGCTGACGAACGACTTCTTTGTCAACCTGCTCACCATGGATACCGAGTGGCAACCGGTTGCCGGTCAGGATGGCGTGTACGAAGGCCGCGACCGTAAGACCAATACGCTGAAATGGACCGGCACCCGCGTCGATCTGATCTTCGGCTCGCACTCCCAGCTCCGCGCGTTTGCAGAAGTCTATGCCTGCGCCGACTCCAGGGAAAAGTTCGCGAACGACTTCGCCGCCGCTTGGGCCAAGGTGATGAACGCCGACCGCTTCGATCTGAAGCCCTGATCGCAGCGATCACGCGGCGCGACGATTCTCGTCGCGAAATGCAGTTCAGCACAAAGCCCCTGCGATCACATCGCAGGGGCTTCGTCATCGATTCCGATATTTGAGAGCGGGATGGAAAAACGCTGCACACTTTTTCTCATCCCGCTCCAGTGTCGCGATATGGCGATCCCGTTCACTTACAAGGGGCTATCCAGCCCGCCACACCAACGGCCAAACGATCGCGGGATCATGATCCCGAAAAGTGGAAACCGGTTTTCGGACAAGATCATGCTCAACTAAAAGCAGATCAGGTCCGATTCAATGCAGGTGAAACAGACTCCGGAAGAAAGGATAACTGTTCGATGATGAAACTCTATTGGTCGCCGCGCTCGCGTTCGTTCACTACGCTCTGGCTGATGGAGGAAACCGGACAACCCTACGAGCGGGTCTTGATCGACATCTCAACCGGCGCGCAGAAAGCGCCGGAATTTCTCGCCATCAACCCGATGGGCAAGGTGCCCGCACTGACTGACGGCGACATTGCGACCGCCGAGGCGGCGGCGATCTGCGCCTATGTCACCGAGCGTTTTCCGGATGCAAAGCTAGCCCCGCCGCTCGGCGATGCGCGCCGTGCAAAATATCTGCAATGGCTGTTCTTCGGACCGAGCTGCATCGAGCCGGCATTGATCCAGATTTTCACCAAGCTCGAGGTGCCGTCGAGCACGGCCGCGTGGGGGAACGCCACTCAGGTGTTCGATGTGCTCGACAAGGCGCTGGAAAAGGGGCCGTGGATTCTCGGCAACGACTTCTCCGCCGCCGACATCGTAATCGGCTCCGGACTGAACTTCGCGATCCGCCAGTTCAAGATGGTGCCGCCACGGCCAGCCTTCGATCGCTACATCGACCGCTGCATGGCGCGGCCGGCGTTTCAACGTGCGGAGACAATCGCGGCAGGATGATTCAGCTTTTTCGCTTGTGAGAGAAGACGCAACTAACGCGCCGCTTCAAAGCCCTACTTCGCCGCATCGTTCGACGCGCCGTTGCTCATGCCGTCGCTACGCAGCGCGTCGGGCTGCGGCATCGCAATGATGTTGTAGCCGGAATCGACGAAATGAATCTCGCCGGTAACCCCGCCGGACAGATCCGACAACAAATAAAGCCCGGCGCCGCCAAGTTCATCGAGGCTGACGCCACGTCCTCGCGGCGAATGCTTCTGCTGGAACGCAAACATGAAGCGTGCATCGCCGATCCCGGCACCGGCCAGCGTGCGGATCGGGCCGGCCGAAATGGCATTGACGCGGATGTTCTGCCCGCCGAAATCGACCGCCAGATAGCGCACCGATGCTTCCAGCCCTGCCTTAGCGACGCCCATCACGTTGTAGTTCGGCATCGCGCGGTCGCCGCCATTATATGTCAGCGTGAGCATGCTGCCGCCGTCCGGCATCAGGGCAGCGGCGCGTTTCGCCGCTTCGGTGAAGGCGAAACACGAGATCAGCATGGTGCGCGCAAAATTCGCGCGCGTCGTGTCGGCATAACGGCCATTCAGTTCGCTCTTGTCGGAGAACGCGATGGCATGAACCAGGAAATCCATTTTGCCCCAGGCCTTGCCGATATCGGCGAACACCTTGTCGACAGAGGCGATGTCCTCGACATCGCACGGCAGCACCATTTTGCTGCCAACCGATTCGGCGAGCGGCCTGACCCGTTTGGCCAGCGCCTCGCCCTGGTAGGTGAAGGCCAGTTCCGCGCCGTGCGCGGCCAGTGTCTTGGCGATACCCCAGGCGATCGAGTGGTCGTTGGCGACCCCCATGATCAAGCCGCGCTTGCCTTGCATCAGGTGTGTCATGCGAGACTCCGTCGTCCCCGGCTCCGTGCCGGGCATCCACGCCTTAGCGACGTGGACAGGTTAAAAGGTTTGGATGGCCGGGTCATCCGCGCAAGACATGCTTGGCGCTAAGCCCGGTCTTGACAATATCGATATCGCCGCGACGCCGCAGATCTTCAGCACCGCCGCTCAAACCGATTACGCATCTAATCGTTTGAACACCAGCGTGGCATTGGTCCCGCCGAAACCAAACGAGTTCGACATCGCCGTGCCAATTTTGGCGTTGTCGATACGCTTACGCACAATCGGCATATCCGCGAACACCGGATCGAGTTCGGTGATGTTGGCGCTTTCGCAAATGAAGCCGTTGTTCATCATCAGAAGCGAATAGATCGCTTCCTGTACGCCGGTCGCGCCGAGCGAATGTCCCGTCAGCGACTTGGTAGCGGAAATCGGTGGGCACTTGTCACCCGTGCCGAACACCTTGCGGATCGCCTCGATTTCCGGCGGATCTCCCGCTGGCGTCGAGGTCGCATGCGGGTTAATATAGTCGACTTTCGTTTTCACCGTCGACATCGCCATCTTCATGCAGCGCTCGGCGCCCTCGCCCGACGGCGCAACCATGTCGTAGCCGTCGGACGTTGCGCCATAGCCGACGACTTCGCCGTAAATGCGTGCGCCGCGGGCCTTCGCATGCTCGAGTTCTTCCAGAACCACGACACCGGCGCCGCCGGCGATCACGAAGCCGTCGCGACTGACATCATAAGCACGCGAGGCTGTCGCCGGCGTATCGTTGTATTTCGAGGACATCGCGCCCATGGCGTCGAACAGCACCGAGAGAGACCAGTCGAGTTCCTCACAACCGCCGGCGAAAATGATGTCCTGCTTGCCGATCTGAATGGTCTCATAGGCGTTGCCGATACAGTGGTTGGACGTCGCGCAGGCCGATGAAATCGTGTAGTTGACTCCCTTGATCTTGAACCAGGTGGCGAGCGTCGCCGACGCGGTGGATGACATCGCCTTGGGCACCGCGAACGGACCGACGCGCTTGGGGCCTTTGCTCCGCGTGATATCAGCCGCTTCCACGATTGTACGAGCGGACGGGCCACCGGAACCCATGATGATTCCGGTTCGCTCGTTGGAGATGTCATTCGGCTCCAGACCTGAATCGCGGATCGCCTGCTCCATCGCAACGTGATTCCATGCCGCGCCTTCGGCAAGGAAGCGCATCGCGCGACGATCGATCACGTCGGCCGGATTCAGCGTCGGCGCGCCCTGCACCTGAGAGCGAAAACCGAGCTCCGCATACTTCTCCGCGCGCGTGATGCCGGATTTGGCCTCGAAGAGACTGGACAGCACTTCCTGAGTATTGTTTCCGATCGACGAGACAATGCCCATCCCCGTGACGACCACCCGCCTCATGATCTCCTCGCATCAAAGTCATATTGTCTCATGAAGCGTCCTCGTCAAAAACCCAACCTGCATCGTCCGGCGACCTCGGCCGTCACGTCCCCGGTTTTGCATCCTGCTTGAACAGACCGACCTTCAGGTCTTTCGCGCGGTAGATAATATCATCGTCGGCGGAAAGCCACCCGTCCGCGATTCCGAGCACGAGCTTCGAGCGCATCACCCGCTTGACGTCGACATTGTAGACGACCTTGCGAATGTGCGGCAGCACCTGACCGGAGAACTTCAGGTCGCCGATACCGAGCGCACGTCCACGGCCTTCACCGCCCGTCCAGCCCAGAAAAAATCCAACCATCTGCCATAGCGCATCGAGGCCAAGGCAGCCGGGCATCACCGGATCGCCCTTGAAATGGCAGCCGAAGAACCAGAGGTCGGGTTTGACGTCGAGTTCGGCGCGGATCAATCCTTTTCCAAACTCCCCGCCATCTTTAGTGATGTCGGTGATGCGATCGAACATCAGCATCGGTGGCAAAGGCAACTGGGCGTTTCCCGGCCCGAACAGCTCCCCCCGGCCGCAAGCCAGCAAACCCTCGTAATCATAGCTGCTGCGCCGGTCCTGCATGCTGCGTGGCCTTTCTCTCTGTTGGGCAATGATGGTTGGAAAGGCGCACGAGACGTGTGCTTTTTCAACTGAGACGGACACTGATCCTAAAGATCAGCGCATTGTGGCTCTCTAACACAGGGTCCGGAGGGGGCAAAGAGCACCCGTTTCGCGTGAGCGTCTGGCGATCCTATGTGATGCAGGCGATGATTCGAGCGAGGCGGGCAACCGTGCGATTCGCCTGACCTGCCAAGCCGATCGTAAGGTGACGGTTACGGGGACAGCTACCCTTCGTCCCCACTTGCGATCCGGGCCAGAAAACGGAAATTATTGATAAGTATATATATTTTGTACTCCGCACGCGTCAGGCCCGCTGAAAAGCGCGGAACTCGGATACGAGTTTTGAGCCGTTCTAGTTGCGAAAAACTTGCATCTAAGGACCTTCTTTCCTATAGTAGGAGACAGCAAGCTCCCTTGGGGAACGGTTGACGGTTGGATTAAGAGTTTTTCGGATGCATGGCGTGAGTACAAGCGAGAACATCGTAGTTGTGACCGAGGACGACCATGATGTATCAGCGGTCGGTCATGGGCGGCAGCCGACTCTGACAGGCTGCCCTTGGCACGACGTCAACGAAATGCTGCAATCGGTCGGGCTGCGGCCGACCCGGCAGCGTATGGCGCTTGGCTGGCTGTTGTTCGGCAAGGGCGCACGCCATCTCACGGCGGAAATGCTTTACGAAGAAGCGACTCTCGCCAAGGTTCCTGTTTCGCTCGCCACCGTTTACAACACGCTCAATCAATTGACCGACGCCGGACTGCTGCGCCAGGTCAGCGTCGACGGCACCAAGACGTATTTCGATACCAACGTCACCGCCCATCACCACTTCTATCTTGAGAACAATCACGAACTGGTCGACATCCCCGATCCGCATCTGGTGATGCCGAAGATGCCGAACGTGCCGGAAGGCTACGAGATCAGCCGTATCGATATGGTTGTACGGCTGCGCAAGAAGCGGTAATCCGACTCGCAGTTTCGAACGATGTTCCCGCTGCCCGGCCCTGCGCCGGGCATTTGGTTTTGTGAGAGGTGTTTAGTCCAACGTTCCGGCGAACGTGGCCGGACGACGATCAGTTGATTTTCTCATCGGCATAGACGCCCCAGAGTCGCTGCTGCTCGATCCAGCCGTCGAAGCCGTCACCCGCAACATGGCACCATCCCGACGCGCAATGTTTGACCTGCGCCACGACGCCAGCCTGCAAGCGGGCAGCCACATTGCCTTGAACATCCGCGCGATCATACAGCAGCGCGAAGTCGTTCTTCGTCTTCATCGTGACGACTGCGGTGCGACGGCCTGACAGCAGCGAGTGATAGACCCACCCCTCGGCTCCCTCGGAGTCCCGGATGCGGCGCCAATTCTCGAATTCCGCAGTGATTTCGACGGGGAGGCCGGCCTTGGTATAGACCCAGGCGACGTCGTTATCCTTGGTCGGACCGGCGCGGACGTTCACGTGGTCGGACTTCAGGCTCACATAACGCGGAACCGGCAGTCCGCTGGTGGATAGCGCGGAGTCCTTGGCGGCGGCGGTGGTTTCGAGCCCAGCCGCACTCAGCATCGCCGCTGCGAACACCATGGAAATAGTGCGCCATTTCACCATCATCACCTGCCCCCGAGACGTCCACCATACCACCCGAACCGGCCGCCCCGTCTTCCGGACCCGTCTTGCCTTGGCACGACCTTCTGCTAGAGAGGATCAAACCCAGGATGACCGGGGAGAAGCCCGGGAAAGTGCACGGAAGATGCGAGGGACCCGGGATACCAGGGAGACAGCCGATATCAGCCAGCGACTGCAGTTTCGAACGTGTGGGTTAACAGGGACTGAACGGTATGTCCGCAGAACCTGATTCGCTTGGATTGTGGGTTGCCACAGGCAGTTTCCGAACTCGAACGCGTGGCGTCACCGCGTCACTCCAATGTTTCATCAAAGGTTGCCGCAGGGGTCTACGAATTTCGAAAATCGGAAACTAGAGAGCATCAAATGTCGATCAAGAAAAAGCCTCTGGTTGTCGTCACGCGCAAGCTGCCGGACTCGGTCGAGACTCGAATGCGCGAACTCTTTGACGCGCGGCTCAATCTTGACGACCGGCCGATGACGACCGAACAGCTCATGGACGCCGTCCGCACCGTCGACATCCTGGTCACGACGGTGACCGACGATATTAACGGGACCGTGCTGAAACAGCCGGATTGCAAGCTGAAGCTGATCGCGCAGTTCGGCAACGGCGTCGATAATATCGATGTTGTCGCCGCGCACGAGCTCGGCATCACCGTCACCAACACGCCGAACGTTCTTACCGAAGACACCGCCGACATGACCATGGCGCTGATTCTCGCAGTCCCGCGCCGTTTCATTGAGGGCGCCGCGCTGCTGACCGCGGGCGGTGACTGGCCGGGCTGGTCGCCGACATGGATGCTCGGCCGGCGGCTCGGCGGCAAGCGGCTCGGCATTATCGGCATGGGCCGCATCGGTCAGGCCGTGGCGCGCCGGGCCCACGCCTTCGGCCTGCAAATCCACTACCATAACCGCAAGCCCGTGGCGCCGAAGATCGCCGACGAACTCGGCGCGACCTATTGGGATTCGCTCGACCAGATGCTGGCACGGATGGACATCATCTCGGTGAATTGTCCGCATACCCCGGCCACCTTCCACCTCTTGTCGGCGCGCCGCCTCAAGCTGATCCGCAAGGACGCCTATATCGTCAACACTGCGCGCGGCACTGTGATCGACGAGGACACACTGACGAAACTGATCGAGGCCGGCGAAATCGCCGGCGCGGCGCTCGACGTGTTCGAACATGAACCTGCAGTCAACCCCAGGCTGGTCCGCCTTGCCAAGGCCGGCAAGGTCGTGCTGCTGCCGCATATGGGGTCCGCCACCATCGAGGGCCGCGTCGAAATGGGCGAGAAGGTTATCATCAACATTCGCACCTTCCTCGATGCGCACAAGCCGCCGGACCGCGTGCTGCCGAGCATGTTGTGAGGAAGCGCTCCGCAAACCCCGTCATTGCGAGCGGCGCAAGACCGGCTGCGCCGGGTTTGCGTCAAGCGAAGCAATCCAGGACCGCATAAAAAAACTGGATTGCTTCGTCCGCTTCGCCTCCTCGCAATGACGGCAAGCGAACCTGCACTATCATCCGTCAGCGATACGCGCTTAAATCCCTGATGGTCGGATGATCGCCGTTGAGCGGATTCGACGGATCGCGCCTATAATTCAGCGTCTCGAACCGCATCGCGCGCGCATCCACCATCAATAAACGCCCGACCAGCCCCTCGCCGAATCCGACGATCTCACGGATCACTTCCAACGCCGTCATCGAGCCGAGCACGCCGGCCAGCGCGCCGAGAATGCCCGCTTGCTGGCAGCTCGGCACCGTGCCCTCCGGTGGCGGTTCGGGGAACAGGCAACGGTACGTCGGATTGAACTCGCCATCGGCATTCGTCTCGTGCGCGCGGATCGTCGTCAGCGATCCGTCGAACACCCCGAGCGCGGCGGTCACCAGCGGCTTTTTCGCCAGATAACAGGCATCCGCCACCAGATAGCGTGTGGTGAAATTATCCGAGCCGTCGGCGACGACGTCGTAGTCTGCAAACAGTGACAACGCATTCGCCGCATCCAGCCGCATATGATGGGCGTGGAATGCGACGTGCGGGTTGAGCGCGCGGATTTTGTCAGCGGCGCTCTCAACCTTGGGACTGCCGATATCCGGCGTCGCGTGAATGATCTGGCGCTGCAAATTCGACAGCGTCACCACGTCGTCATCGATGACGCCGAGCGTACCCACGCCCGCGGCCGCCAGATACATCAGCGCCGGCGCACCGAGACCCCCGGCTCCAATCATCAGCACGCGCGCATTGCGCAGCGCGTTCTGGCCAGGGCCGCCGACTTCGCGCATCACGATGTGGCGGGCATAGCGTTCAAGTTCGTCGGCGCTCAGCATCGTCCTGCCGTTCTCGTCTCGATCCAGCGCCGCACGCGGGCCAGAACCTCAGTGGCTGCTGTTGCCGGCCACGCAGATGTGTTTCAATATAGCGTTTTCGAGAGAAGTGGAATCCGGTTCGCGTGACGAAAACGCGTCAAACCAAGACTCTAACGCCGTTTCAACGGAGGCGAAAGCTGCCATGCGAACGACGATGGCCGCGGCATTGATGATCGTGGCCACCACGATGTATGCCCAGGCGCAAACCGGCGGCACTGCCGGAAGCGCGAAAAACAAACCGGCAGCCGCCCGCCCGCCGGCGCAAACCCCGGCCGATACCGTGAGCGCGATGGCACCCGCGGCGCTTCAGGCACTTCAATCCGACCTGGCATGGACCAGCCACTATAACGGCCTCATCAATGGCGAGGTCAGCGACAGGCTCATCGCTGCGATCAAGGCATTCCAGAACGATCAGGGCGGCAAGCAGACCGGTGTGCTTAACCCGCAGGAACGCGGCGTTCTCGCCGCGGCGGCGCGGAAAGCGCGCGCGAATGTCGGCTGGAAGATCGTCGCCGATGCCGCTATCGGCGTTCGGCTGGGCCTGCCGGCGAGGCTGGTGCCGCAGCAATCGAGAGAGGGCGAAAGCACGAAATGGAGTTCTTCAACCGGCACGATCCAGATCTTCGTCATGCGCCGCAAGGAAGCCGGCCTCACAACCGCAAGGCTGGTCGACCACGAACGCAAGCAGCCCGCCGGTCGCAAGATCGACTACAGCGCCGTCAAACCGGATGTCTTCGTGCTGTCAGGCACACAGGGTCTGAAGAAGTTCTACATGCGCGGCCAACTCCGTGATAGCGAGGCGCGCATCCTGACCATTCTCTACGATCAGGCCACCGAAGGCGTCATGGAGCCGGTAGTGATCGCCATGTCGAGCGCATTCGACCCGTTTCCGGCGAACGGTCCGGCGCTTCGCAAGATGGTGGAATATGCAAGCGGCGTGACTGTCAGCAGCGACGGCGCGATCATCACCGGACGCGACGCCACCGACGGATGCCGGTCGATTGTCGTCGCGGGCCATGGCAATGCCGACCGGATCGCCGACGACAAGGATCACGGCCTCGCGCTGCTGCGCATCTACGGCGCACATGGATTGCATCCGATCGCGCTCGGTCGCGATGCGGCAAAAGGTGGAGTCGATCTGGTCGGCATCACCGATCCCCAAAGCCAGGGCGGCGGCTCCGCCGTCAGTCGCATCAAGGCCTCGGTGACGCAGGGCGGCGATGAATTGATGCTGACGCCGGCACCGGCCTTGGGTTTTTCCGGCGCGGCGGCGCTCGATGCAAACGGAAAGCTCGCAGGGCTTGCACTCCTGAAGCCGGCGGACATCGCCGGACTTTCGGATGCGGCGACGGCCGCACAGGCCGTGCTCGCTCCAGTGGAAGCCGTCCGCGATTTTCTGAAAGCGAACGATGACGTCCGACGGAACGCTTGATGCAGAAGCCGCCGTGGTTCGCGTCATCTGCGTGCGGAGATAGGTCGACACATCCACTCGGCTGGCTGAACCGGGTTACGTCTGGCAACCCGGACACCAGAACGTCGAGCGTCCGTTCTGGGTGAAGCGCCTCACCGTGCCCTTGCATGTCGGCGTCCGGCACTTGTCGCCCTCGCGATCGTAGACCCGAAACGAATGCTGGAAGTAACCGAGTTCTCCTGTGGTCTGACGATGATCGCGAAGCGAAGAACCTCCCGCCTTGATCGCCTGATTGAGCACGTCGTGAATGGCAGCGACCAGTCGTTCGGCGCGCTCAGACGGCGCACCCGTTTTCAGGGCAAGCGTTGCGGCGAGACGGCGCGGCGAAAGCCGCGCGCGAAACAGCGCCTCGCACACATAGATGTTGCCGAGCCCCGCGACCACGCGCTGATCGAGCAGCGCGGCCTTCAGGCTGGTCTTCTTGTCGCGGCACGAACGCGCCAGCATCGCCGCGTCAAATTCATTCCCAAGCGGCTCCGGGCCGAGTCCTCTCAGTAGCGGCTCGTCGTCGAGCGCTTCGCGCGCGACAACCTTCATGTACCCGAAACGGCGCGGATCGTTGAACACGATCTCGACGCCGGAGGACATCGTAAAACACACATGATCGTGGGCGCGGCCCTCGTTACGCCGATGGTGAAAATCGCCCGGAGCCGCGGCTCCGGCCGCATCGATCACGCGAAAGGATCCGGACATGCCGAGATGCATCAGCAGCACGTCGCCGGATGCGAGGTCCGCCAGCAGGTACTTTGCCCGCCGCCCGAGCCCGGTCACGACCTGGCCCTCCAGACGGGCGACGAAATCGGTCTGGAACGGAAACCGCAAGTCCTTGCGCCGGGTCTCGGCGCGGACGATGGTCACTCCCTCCATCGCTGGCTGCAAGCCGCGGCGTACGGTTTCGACCTCGGGAAGTTCAGGCACCGCTGCGCTCGTTTCGTGGGATTCTCCGGCGTTCTAAGCCGGGGTCTCGTTTTCTTCGCTGAAGACCAGGCAGTTATAGAACGGATCAGTCACCGTCATGGTGGTAGCGCCCCAGGGCTGGCGCTCCAATCCCGGCCGGGCATAGCCGTAACGCTTGGCAAGCAGCCCAGCCTGATAATCCGCAAGCCCCGTCGTCTCGATGATGATCCGTGCGCCGGGCGAGCAGCCTCCATGGTGTTCGCTGAGATGCAGCACCGCCGAGCCCAGCGATATCCCCATGTAGAGCGGCAGATCCGGCTCGAACCGATGTTCGAAATCGACCTTGAAGCCGAGAAAATCGAGGTAGAACTCCCGCGCCTTGCGGACATCGAACATCCGGAGGGTGGGGGTCACGCTGGCAAACTTTGGAGACATGGACGCTTCCCTCTTGATGTCGCCGGTTAACCACTCTCCGATGGCGATCCATCCTCAGATCGACCTGGCTTGTAGCGCAGCGCAGCATGGCAGGCTATGGTTCGGTCATGGAGAAAATGGGCATGGATCGAGAGGACCAAACGCATTTCGGCTTCAGGGACGTCCCCCTGGTGGACAAGCAAACGCTGGTGAACGACGTCTTCCACAGCGTGGCGCAGCGTTACGACCTGATGAACGATCTGATGTCCGGCGGACTGCACCGCGTCTGGAAGGATGTGTTGATCACGGCGCTGAACCCGCCGCGCAGCGATGCGCCATTTTCGCTGCTCGATGTCGCAGGCGGCACCGGGGACATTGCCTTTCGGGCCGCGAAAGCCGCGGGCCACGGATTTCAGACCACCGTCTGCGACATCAATCCGGATATGCTCGCGGTCGGCCGCGAGCGCGCCATCAAGACACATCTCGATCATCAGGTGTCGTTCGTCGAAGGTAACGCCGAGGCATTGGCGTTCGCGGATCGCAGTTTTGACGCCTATACCATCGCTTTCGGCATCCGCAACGTGCCGCGCATCGACGCCGCGCTGCGCGAAGCGTTTCGGGTGCTAAAGCCAGGCGGCCGGCTTCTCTGTCTCGAATTCTCGACGGTCGATGTGCCGGGACTCGACAAAATCTACGATCTGTTCTCTTTCAAGGTGATCCCGCCGCTCGGCCGCACCGTCACAGGCGACGCCGACTCCTATCAGTATCTGGTCGAATCAATCCGCAATTTTCCGAAGCCGAATGCCTTTGCCGACATGATCCGTGACGCCGGCTTCGCCCGCGTGACCTGGCAGGCGCTCTCCGGCGGCATCGTCGCACTACACTCGGGCTGGCGTTTGTGATCTCCGCATTATCCCACGTCGCGCGGCTGGCACGCGCCGCGTTCGTGTTCGCGCGCGAAGGCGTGTTCGGCGTCGTCGATCCCTCGCTGGTGCCGCCGCCCGGACAGCTCGCGCTGCGCATGGCCCGCCTCGTCGAGCGCCGCGGCGCGAAATCCGGCTCGCGGCTGACGCGCGCGCTGACGCGGCTCGGGCCGGCCTATCTCAAGCTTGGACAATTCCTGGCCACGCGCCCCGATGTCATCGGCATCGCCATGGCTCGCGATCTGGAAAGCCTGCAGGACCGCTTGCCGCCGTTTTCACAAGCGGAAGCTGAAGCGGTGGTCGCGGCGTCTTTGGAAAGACCCGTGACACAGGTTTTCGCAAGTTTCGGACCGCCGGTGGCGGCAGCCTCGATCGCACAGGTCCATCGCGGCGAGGTCGAGAAGAACGGCGTCCGAAAGCAGGTTGCGGTCAAGGTGTTAAGGCCCAACGTCGGCGCACGCTTTCGACGCGACCTCTCGGACTTTTTTTTCGTCGCCAACAAGGCCGAAGCGCATTCGGCCGAAGCGCGGCGGCTGCGCCTCATCGAAATCATCAACACCATGTCGCGATCGGTAGCGATGGAAATGGACCTGCGGCTGGAGGCGGCCGCACTGTCGGAGATGGCGGAGAATACCCGCGACGATCGGGACTTTCGCGTTCCTACTGTGGACTGGGATCGCACCACTCACAACGTGCTGACGATGGAGTGGATCGACGGCATCGCGCTGAACGATCATGCGCGTCTTGCGCAAGCGAAAGCCGATCTGCCCGAACTCGGCCGCAAGGTGATCCAGAGTTTTCTGCGCCATGCGCTGCGCGACGGCTTCTTTCACGCCGACATGCATCCGGGCAACCTGTTTCTCGACGATTCGGGCCGGCTGGTCGCGGTCGACTTCGGCATCATGGGACGGCTGGGATTGAAAGAGCGGCGTTTCCTTGCCGAAATTCTGCTCGGCTTTATCACGCGTGACTACCGCCGCGTCGCCGAGGTGCACTTCGAGGCCGGATACGTGCCGGGCCATCACTCGGTGGAGAATTTCGCGCAAGCGATCCGCGCCATCGGCGAGCCGATCCACAATCGCACCGCCGAGGAAATCTCGATGGCCAAGCTGCTGACGCTGCTGCTTGAGGTCACCGGCCTGTTCGACATGCAGACGCGCCCCGAACTGATCCTGTTGCAGAAGACCATGGTGGTGGTCGAAGGAGTGGCGCGCAGCTTCGACCCTAAATTGGATATCTGGACGGTGGCCGATCCGGTCGTCCGCGAATGGATTACGGAGAATCTCGGCCCGATCGGACGGATGCAGGGCGCGATTGCCGGCGCCGGCGAGCTTGGCCGCCTGCTCGGTGGGTTGCCGGCGATCGCCTCGCGAACGGTCTCTCTCATCGAGCAGTTCGAGGCGATGGCGCGCGAAGGGCTGACATTGGGGCCTGACACCATTGCGGAGATCAAGCGGGCTGAAGAACGCAGTCAGCGCTGGAATATTCTGGCGCTCTGGGTCATCGCCGCGGCGCTTATGGGTCTGCTCTGGACCGCACATTGATTGAGTTGATTGCAGTGACACCAATCGACTGATATCAATGCTATCATACGTATCGCGGGACTATTATGGCCAGCCTGACCATCCGCAAGCTCGACGACGCCATCAAGGCCGAGCTGCGGATGCGGGCCGCCCGCAACGGCCGTTCGGTCGAGGACGAGGTCCGCGTTATCCTGCGCGAGGCTGCAACTCCCGCTGCGCCGACGGTCACCACCGCCAGCAACGCATCCCGCAACGCAGCAATCCCACGCTGGCATAATTTACGACACAATAGCAATGGTTTACTTAGAATAACACTGATCATTGGCGGCGGGATCGCCGCTTATAAGGCGCTCGATCTGATCCGACGATTGAAGGAGCGCGGTTTTATTGTGCGGTGCGTCATGACAAATGCTGCGCAGCAATTCGTCACGCCCCTGAGCGCCGGGGCGCTTTCAGATGAGCGTTGCTATACCGACTTATTCGATCAAGGCAGCGAATTCGACGCGGGCCATATCCGGCTCGCGCGGGACTGTGACCTCATCGTCGTAGCGCCTGCAACAGCCGACCTGATGGCAAAGATGGCACACGGCCACGCTGACGATCTCGCGAGCGCCATTTTACTCGCCGCGGACAAGCCGATTTTGCTGGCACCGGCGATGAACCCGCTGATGTGGAACAACCCGGCGACACGTCGCAACGTGGCGCAGCTCGCGCGCGATAGCGTCGCCATGGTCGGCCCCGAGGCCGGCGAGATGGCGGAAGCGGGTGAGGCCGGCGTCGGCCGCATGGCCGAGCCTGTGACGATCGCGACCGCCGCCGAGCGGATTCTCAGGCCTCCGCAGGCGCAACCATTGAAGGGCCGCCGAGTCCTGATCACCGCCGGACCGACCCTCGAGCCGATCGATCCCGTGCGCTATATCGCCAACCGCTCCTCGGGCAAGCAAGGCTTTGCCATTGCAGCGGCGGCGCAGGCAGCCGGAGCCGAGGTGGCGCTGATTTCCGGTCCGGTCGACCTCGATGACCCCGCCGGCGTCACCGTGGAGCATGTCGAATCCGCGCGGGAGATGCTGGCGGCTGTGGAAGCCGCGCTGCCCACCGACATCGCGATTTTCTCGGCTGCGGTTGCCGACTGGCGCGTCGCGCACGAAGGCGCGCAGAAATTGAAGAAGACCGCGGCCGGGATTCCGCCGCTGCAACTGACAGAGAACCCGGACATCCTCGCAACCATCTCAAACCTGCGCGACAAACGCCCGCCCCTCGTGATCGGCTTCGCCGCCGAAACCGAACATCTCATCGAGAATGCCAAGGCAAAATTCGCACGCAAAGGCTGCGACTGGATCGTCGCCAACGATGTCTCCCCCGGAACCGGCGTGATGGGCGGCGACCGAAACACCGTGCATCTGTTGACGCGCGGCGAAGGCGGCGAGATCAAGACCGAGTCCTTCGCCGTCATGACCAAGGAAGAGGTGGCCGCAATGCTGATCGAACGCATTGTCTCAACCATGACGGATTCGTCGAAGTGAGCGGCCCGATCAAGGTTGACGTCGTGCAACTGCCTCATGCCGAGGGTCTTCCGCTGCCTTGCTACCAAAGCAGCCAGGCGGCCGGCCTTGATCTCGTCGCCGCAATTCCCGAACAGGCGCCGCTGGTTCTCATCGCCGGACAGCATGCGATGGTTCCGACCGGGCTGATCATCGCATTGCCCGACGGATTCGAGGCGCAGGTGCGGCCGCGCTCCGGCCTCGCTGTCAAGCACGGCGTTACCGTGCTGAATTCGCCCGGCACCGTGGACGCCGATTATCGGGGCGAGATCAACGTTCTCCTCGTTAACCTCGGAACGGCATCATTCACCATCCGCCGCGGCGAGCGCATCGCGCAGATGGTCGTGGCGCCGGTGACGCGGATTGAACTCGCGCGCGCAGTGTCGTTGTCGGTAACGACCCGCGGCAGCGGTGGATTTGGTTCGACCGGACGCTAGCTTCACGGATGCGCGGACTCATCGTTCGGGCGCGGGCTCGTTTGCTTTTGGCGGCACCACAATGGCGCCGGCGTTGGGGTGATGATCTTCGGCGAGCGTTCCCCGCCGGACGCCATCACCCGGCATTCGTCCATCAAATAGGAACGGCCGTGTCCCATCCGCGCTGCCAACGGTCGGCGTGTGCGATTGTCCAGACTTGGTATCTTGCGCGTTGGCCGCGGTCACGACCAGTGCCAACACAAACGCGATTGCTAATCGCAACATGACGGCTCTTCCTCTTGCGCGCGGGACAAGCGCGCGGCGACGCGACTCAGTTTCGGCCACTGTCGGGGAGGAACCGGGCGCCAGGATGACGGCCATCCATGTCTTTGGTGGGATTCATACTTCGCGACGTCATACCCGGCATAAAACCGGGCATGACGATTCAATCAAACCTCATCCCGCTTTAGCCCCTGCCGCGCGTCTTTAAGAAAATCGTTTCGAAAATGTCGCGGCCGCGCATTTTTCCATTGCCGGATTCCCGTTCACGGTCTGGACTCTTACCCCCCGAGTCCGCTTAAGCATAATGGTGGTCGATTCGTGAACGGCGAACGGTTTGCCGGTCGAACATCGTCGTGCGGTTTTGGGGCAAAGATGTCAGGCGTAATCGGCGTGATGCGTCGGACCTTACTGTCGTGCACCTCGCTGGTGCCGGGCGGCATCGCCGGTGCCGGCGCGGTCAGCCTCATTGACATATCGCCCGCTTGGGCAGCCGAACCAGCGCTGGCCGAACGGCTGCTCCAGACTTTCATGAATCTCAGTCGGCAGGATTTGACTGCGCTGGCAATGGCGCTCGGCGTGCTGAGTTTCTCGGTGGTCGCCGCTATCCTGCTGATGCGCACGCGCATCCGCGCCGCCGCGAACGAACAGCGGCTGCGTGCCGAAATCCGCGACCTTCAATCGGAGGCCGACCGCTTTCGCGCCCTTCTATTCGTGGAACCGCAGATTTTGATTTCGTGGGGCGCGGGCGAGGACCGTCCCCAGGTCAGCGGCGATACCGCGCTGCTGTTACCGCAGGAGCCAAAACAGCCCTTGCGGGTTTTGGCGTTCGGAACCTGGCTGCTGCCTGAGCCGGCGTTGCAGATGGATCACGCGGTCGATGCGCTGCGCAATGCCGGAGAAGGCTTTCTGCTCAATCTGGTCACGTCGGCCGGACGCACCGTAGAAGCGATGGGCCGCGCCATCGGCGGCCAGGCCATCGTGCGTATCCGCGATCTCGGCGGTTTGCGGCGCGACCTCGCCGAGATGACGCTGCGTCATAACAGTCTCCTGGCAGAAACAGAGATGCTGCGGGCCTTCGCAGCCGCAGCGCCATGGCCTCTCTGGGCGAGAGGCGAAGACGGCAATATCTCCTTCGCCAACGCGGCCTATGCGCGCGCCACCGAAGCCGCCCACGCAACCGACGCAATCCAGCGCAATCTCGAACTGCTCGACAGCGAGGACCGTATCGCGATGGCGCGGGCGCTGAACGATCATGCCACTTTTACCGCGCGGCTGCCGATCGTTATCGGCGGCGAGCGGCGGATGCACGACATCCACGCACTGCGGACCACCGGCGGGAGCGCCAGCATCGCGCTCGACGTCAGCGAGGCTACGGAGCTAAGGCAGGCGCTGACGCGGATGGCGGACGCACATCGCCGAACCCTCGACCAATTGTCATCGGGCGTCGCCGTGTTCGACGGGCAGCGGCGGCTCGCTTTCTACAACGACTCCTACCGCCGGCTGTGGGATCTCGACCGTCCCTTTCTCGATGGGCATCCCGACGACTCCAGCGTGCTCGATCGCCTGCGCGCGGCGCGCCGATTGCCGGAACAGCCGGACTTCCGCGCATGGAAAGCACGCCTGCATGAAGCCTATCGCGCCAACGAGGCCGTCAAGGACGTATGGTATCTGCCGGACGGGCGCGCACTCAGCATCGTCACCACGCCGAATCCGGAAGGCGGTGTCACCTACCTGTTTGACGATGTCACGGAAAGCCTGAATCTGGCTCGGCGATATGACCGGCTCATCACCGTGCAGCGCGAGACCCTCGACAGCCTGACCGAAGCAGTCGCGGTTTTCGGCAGTAACGGACGCGCGCAACTTTTCAATCCGGCTTTTGCGCGGATGTGGAAGCTTTCGCCCGAGGCGCTTTCGCAGCAGCCGCATATCGATACGGTCGAGGCGTGGTGCAAACCGTTGTTCGACGACAATGACGCCTGGCAGACGATCCGCAGGGCGGTCACCGGCATCGACAATCGCACCTCAGTGCCGCTCAAGCTCGAGCGCAAGGACGGTAGCATCCTGGACTGCATGACCATGCCGCTTCCCGACGGCGCCACCATGCTGACCTTCCATGACATCACAGATAGCGAGAACGTGGAACGCGCGTTGCGCGAGCGCAACGATGCGCTCGAGACCGCCGATCAGATGAAAATCGATTTCGTCCATCACGTCTCGTACGAACTTCGCTCGCCCCTGACGACCATCATCGGCTTCGCGCATCTGATGAACGATCCCGGCACGGGGCCGCTCACCGAGAAGCAGGCCGAGTATGTCAACTACATCACCTCGTCGACAGACGCGCTGCTGGCGCTGACCAACAACATCCTCGACCTCGCCACTATCGACGCCGGCGCCATGACGCTTGAACTCGGGCCGGTCGATGTCCGTAAGACCATCGCGGCGGCCGCGGAAGGCATTCAGGACCGCCTGACCCGCGATCGAATCGTGCTGAATGTCGATGTCGATCCGGACATCGGCAACTTCATCGGCGACGAGCGCCGCATCGTTCAGGTTCTCTATAACCTGCTTGCCAATGCCGCCAATTTCTCGCCGCCGGACGCCGTGATCACGGTGAGCGCCCGGCGCGCCGAGCACAACGTGAGATTTGCCGTGATGGACGAAGGTCCCGGCATTTCGCCCGACGTCAAGGACAAGGTGTTCGACTGGTTCGAAAGCCACGCGAACGGATCGCGCCATCGCGGCCCCGGTCTGGGCCTTTCGCTGGTGCGTTCCTTCGTGGAACTCCATGGCGGGCGCGTGCATTTCGATTCCACCACCAAGAGCGGCACCCGGGTCGTGTGTGATTTTCCACTTGACCAAACCGCCCACCGAAACGCCGCCGAATGAGTGGACCGTCGAGATTCGCGACCGCGCTCCTCAACGAGACTGCGACCGCGCATCTCATGGCCGACCTGGCGCTCCTGATCGGTCCCGGGGACGTCATCACCCTGTCCGGCGATCTCGGCGCAGGCAAGACCTCCGCCGCGCGCGCCATGATCCGGTATCTCGCGAGCGACGACACGATCGAGGTACCGAGCCCGACCTTCACCCTGGCGCAACATTATGATCTGCCGCCCTGTCCGCTGCTCCACGCCGACCTCTATCGCATCAGTGGCCCCGATGAACTTGAGGAGATTGGCCTCGCGCCGCTGCCCGAAGACACGCTGGTCCTGATCGAATGGCCGGACCGCGCAGCCGGCGGCCTGCCTGCTGATCGGATCGACATCGCCATCAGCCACAGTCCGGCACTCGGATCAGCCGCGCGCGCCGCCGAAATCACCGGGTATGGCAAGGCCGCCTCTCAGGTTTCGCGGCTTGCCGCGCTGCGCCGATTCCTCGACGATGCCGGGTGCTTGGACGCGGAACGGCGCCGCATGCCCGGAGACGCTTCGACGCGCTCATACGCCCGGATAATCTGCAGCGACGGCAGTTTCATCCTGATGAACGCGCCACGGCGACCCGATGGACCGGCGATCCACGACGGCAAATCCTACAGTGCGGCGGTGCATCTTGCCGAAGACATCAAGCCCTTCGTCGCGATCGCCCGCGGCCTGCGCGACCACGGCTTCTCCGCGCCGGTGATCCATCATGCCGATCTGGAGTCGGGATTCCTGATTACCGAAGATTTCGGCAGCGCCAGCTTCGTCGAAGGCACGCCGCCGACGCCGATCGTCGAGCGTTATCAAACGGCTACCGATCTGCTGGCCGCGCTGCATTGTCAGACACTGCCCGACACGCTTCCGGTGGCGGCGGACATCGCCTACACCATTCCGGTGTTCGATACCGAAGCGATGCTGGTCGAGGTCGGCCTGATGCTGGACTGGTATCTGATCGACCGCGGCATTGAACCGAGCGAAGACCTGCGCGCGGAGTTCATGACAATCTGGCGCGCATTGCTGGCGAAACCGAGTGCTGCGTCCAGAACCTGGGTGTTGCGTGATTTCCACTCGCCCAATTTAATCTGGTTGGAGCAACAGCGAGATATCCGAAAGGTCGGCATCATCGACTTTCAGGACACCGTGCTCGGTCCCGCCGCCTACGATCTGGTCTCGCTTTTGCAGGATGCACGGGTGGATGTTCCCGAATCGATCGAACTCGCGTTGCTTACCCGCTACGTGAAGGCGCGGCTGGAATCGGACGCGCGGTTCGATCCCGCCGGTTTCGCCGAGCTGTATGCCATCATGTCGGCACAACGCAACACCCGGCTGCTCGGCACGTTCGCGCGACTCAATCGGCGCGATGGCAAACCGCACTATCTGCGACATCAACCCCGGATCTGGACCTATCTCACGCGCTCGCTGGCTCACCCGGCGTTATCAGCGGCCCAAGAGTGGTATCAGAATCACGTTCCGCCTCCGGCGGGTTGAACCGTTTTATTTTACGCCTTTTTTTAGAAGTAGCGCCGTAGCTTCGGAGCCCGGGATCTATCCTGCGGATCGCGGCACAGTCGTCCTTCCAAGAGGGAGCACATCATGGGTGTAGAACGGCGCAAGGGCGAGCGCGTCACCTTCGAGCGCGGTTACAGCGCGCGCATGATGGGCATCGACGGCACCTGGCGCCGCGACTGCACCATCGAGGACGTATCGGAAATCGGCGCCAAGCTGACTATCGAAGGCTCCATCGAAGGCCTGCATCTCAAGGAGTTTTTTCTGCTGCTGTCATCCACGGGCCTCGCCTATCGCCGCTGCGAACTGGCCTGGGTCAATGGCGACCAGGTTGGCGTCAATTTCCTGAAGCAGAGCGACAAAAAGAAAAAGACAAGCCGGCAAAACAGCGCCACGGCGGACACCTGATCCTGGAGCGAATGAAGAACAAGCGCGGTGCGGTTTCCGCCCGGATCCCGTCATTCAATCCGGCAGCCCCCTCCGCTATCATGGGCGCGTCATCATCTCGGGCGTGTATCGCCGGGGTTATCAGTGCGATTCGTAACGCGGCGTGATACAGGGCCTTTACGCTTCTGATGGAATCAGAAGCGTGGTTTTATGATTCTGGTCTGACGCGTTTTCTTCACGCGAACCGGGGTATCCACTTCGCTCGAAACCGCTATAGTTCGCTGAATCGACGATGTGCGTGAGCTAAGACATGCCAGTTACTCCTACCAAAGCCATGGTACTCGCCGCGGGCCTCGGCCTGCGCATGCGACCGCTGACCGAGCGGATGCCAAAACCCATGGTGCCGGTGGCCGGCAAGCCGCTGCTCGATCACGTACTGGACAAGTTGGCGGAGGCCAGCGTCGAAGAAGCGGTCGTTAACGTGCGTTATCTTCCCGATCAGATCATCGATCATGTCGCGCACCGCATCAGGCCGCGGATCATTATCTCCGATGAGCGCAATGAGGTGCTGGGCACCGGCGGCGCCGTGGTCAAGGCCCTGCCGCTGCTCGGCGAGGCGCCGTTCTTCCATCTCAACGCCGATACGATGTGGATCGACGGCGCGCGTTCCAATCTGATGCGGTTGACCGAGGCCTTCGATCCCGCGCGCATGGACATTCTGCTGCTAATGGCGCCGACCGTGAGCAGCATCGGCTACAGTGGCAGCGGCGATTACGCCATGCTGCCCAACGGCGCGCTTCGCAGACGGAAAGAGAACCAGGTCGTGCCGTTCGTTTATGCCGGCGCCGCCATCATGTCGCCCACGCTGTTCGCCGGCGCGCCGACAGGAGAGTTTTCGCTGACGACGATATTCGACCAGGCCGGCAAGCGGGACCGGCTGTTCGGGCTGCGGCTCGACGGCCTCTGGATGCATGTCGGAACACCCGATGCCGTTCAGGAGGCCGAGAAAGCGGTCCTCGCGGGCGTCATCTGACGCCTGCCTTTCAACCGGCCGCCGCTCCTCTCCCGCTCATGTCATGATATGCCTGATCTCGAATCAGGATTCCTCATGCGCGTCCACAACGTCCCCTCGTCAGTACTGTTTCTACGTACCGTCATCACCGCACTGATCGACGGCGAACTGATCGAGGGATTCCGTCCGCGCGCGCAGCCCGAACGACTTGCCGAGGCCACGCTCTACCTGCCGACCCGCCGCGCCGGCCGCATGGCGCGCGATATCTTCCTCGACGTCCTGGATCTCGACGCCGTGATCCTGCCGCGCATCGTCGCGCTCGGCGGCATCGACGAGGACGAACTGGCTTTCGCGCAGGCAGTCTCGCTGTCGCCGGAGTCGCTCGAATTGCCGCCGGCGCTCGACGGGCTCGCGCGCCGCCTCGCGCTCGCGCAGCTTATCAATGCATGGGCGGATCGGCTGAAACCGGGTGAGCCGGCGCAAGCGCCGCTGGTTCTCGGCGGCCCGGCCTCGACGCTGACGCTTGCCGAGGATCTCGCGCGACTGATGGATGACATGGCGACGCGCGGCGTGGACTGGCGCGCGCTTGACGGGCTCGTGCCCGAGGCGCTCGACCGCTATTGGCAGCTCACGCTCGATTTCCTGAAGATCGCGCGAAACTATTGGCCGGATCATCTTCAGGAAAAGGAGCGGATCGAACCGGTGGCGCGGCGCGATCGCCTGATCGAAGCCGAGGCCGCGCGTCTCCTCACCCATCATGCGGGACCCGTGATCGCGGCCGGCTCCACCGGTTCGATGCCATCGACTGCAAAACTGCTGCATATCATTGCAACTCTGCCGCAAGGCGCGGTGGTGCTGCCGGGACTGGATACCGACCTCGACGAAGACGCATGGCAACTGATTGGCGGCCGCAAGGATAAAAGCGGCGCATTCATCACGCCGCCCGCCGCCGGTCATCCACAGTTCGCGCTGCACGGCCTGCTCACGCGGTTCGGCATCGCGCGACGCGACGTGAGAGCGCTTGGCTCCCCTGCGCCATACGGGCGCGAGATGCTGGCGTCCGAGGCAATGCGGCCGGCGGAGGCGACCGCGCAATGGCACACCCGGCTTGCCGAGCCCGAGGTCGCCGAGAAGATCGCGGCCGGACTGCAAAGCCTCGCAGTAATCACCGCCGCCAATCCGGAAATGGAAGCGCTCAGCATCGCTGTTGCCATGCGCGAGGCTCGCGACCTGAACAGGACCGCGGCGCTTGTGACGTTCGACCGAGCGTTGGCGCGCCGGGTGATGGCGGCGCTCGGCCGCTGGAATCTCGCCTTTGACGATTCGGGCGGTGACCCGCTGATGGACACATCTGCGGGAATATTCGCACGGTTGGTCGCCGAGACGGCGTGCAACGGCCTGGAGCCGCCGACCCTGCTGGCCCTGCTGAAGCATCCGCTGTGCCGGCTCGGTCGCTCCACTGGAGGATGGGCGCGCGCAATCACAACACTGGAGCTTGCGATCCTGCGCGGCACCCGGCCGCCGCCGGGCAGCAAGGGACTCGCGGATGAGTTTGCGCAATTCTGCGGCGAACGCGACAAGCTCGATCGCGGCGAGAATTCTTCTCTGCATCGCAGCGAGCCCCGCGCCGCGCTGAAGCCACATCATCTTGACGAAGCCCGCGCCCTGATCACGGCCTTGCAGAAGGCACTTACGCCGCTCGAAAGCGATGGCGCATCAAGGTCGGCGGACTTCACCATTCTCGCCTCGCAGCATCGCCAGGTAGTCGAAGCAATGTCGCATGACGATCAAGGCGTTGCCGTCGCATTCGACGGCCAGCATGGCCGTGCGCTCGCCGAGGCGTTCGACGATTTGCGCGAGGCGGGTGACCGCAGCGGTTTGACGGTCAAGATCGCGGATTATCCGGAAACGTTCGAGGCCGCGTTCGGCGACCGCGTCGTGCGCCGGCCGCAGACGACCACGGCGAGCCTGCGCATCTATGGGCCGCTGGAGGCGCGTCTCACTCAATGCGACCGCATCATTCTCGGCGGACTCAATGAGGGCGTATGGCCGCCCGCGCCGCCGACCGATCCCTGGCTCAGCCGGCCGATGCGACACGAACTCGGGCTCGATCTTCCGGAACGGCGCATCGGACTTTCCGCGCACGATTTCACTCAGCTTCTCGGTGCCGAGGATGTCATCCTCAGCCACGCCGCCAAAGCCGGCGGCGCGCCGGCGGTTGCATCCCGTTTCCTGCATCGGCTCGAAGCCGTCGCCGGCACGGCACGCTGGACGGCTGCGAAACAGGCGGGAGCGCGATACATTCAATATGCGGAAGTGCTCGATCGGCCCGACGAGGTTACGCCGGTCGCGAAACCCGAACCAAAGCCGCCGCGTGTGGCGCGGCCGACGCACTTGTCCGTGACTGCGATCGAGGACTGGCTGCGCGATCCCTACACCATCTATGCCAAATACATTCTGAAGCTCTTGCCGCTCGATGCCGTTGACATGCCACTGTCGGCGGCGGACCGCGGCTCGGCGATTCATGACGCGCTCGGCGATTTCACAAAGCTGCATCCGGCAAACCTGCCCGACGATGCGCAGGACGTGTTGCGCGCCATCGGAGAAAGCCGTTTCGCGCCGCTCATGCAGCGGCCAGAGGCGCGCGCGCTGTGGTGGCCACGCTTCCAGCGCATCGCGGCGTGGTTCGCGGAATGGGAAGCGTCGCGACGAACGCAACTCGTGAAGATCGACGCCGAGGTTAGCGGCAAGATCGAGATCCCGATCGACGGTGATCGCAACTTTATTCTGTCGGCGCGCGCCGACCGCATCGAGCATCTCATCGACGGCCGCTTTGCCGTTCTCGACTACAAGACCGGCAGCCCGCCGAGCAATAAGCAGGTGCGGCTCGGCTTGTCGCCACAGCTCACGCTGGAATCCGCGATCCTGCGCAAGGGCGGTTTCGCGGGCATTCCCCCCGGCGCACCGGTCAGCGAGCTGATGTATGTCCGGCTTAGCGGCAACAACCCACCCGGCGAGCCACGTCAGGTCGATCTCAACAACAGCAAGACCGACAAACAATCGCCGGATGAGGCAGCCGATCGCGCTCTTCAAGAACTCACGGCGCTGATCCGCGCTTTCGACGACGAGCAACAGGGCTATGTATCGCTCGACCTGCCGATGTGGAAAACACGCTACGGTGCCTATGACGATCTCGCACGGGTCAAGGAATGGTCGGCTGCGGGCGGGCTGGGGTTAGAGGAATGGTGAAGGCATCCCGCTCCGTTCATCCCGACGCCAGCGCGCGCCAGCAGCGTGCGTCCGATCCGGCAACCTCGGTGTTCGTGTCCGCCAATGCCGGATCGGGCAAGACTCACGTGCTGGTGCAGCGCGTGATCCGCCTGTTGCTCAACGACGTTCCCCCGGCGCGCATCCTCTGCATCACCTTCACCAAGGCCGCCGCCGCGAACATGGCGGAGCGGGTGTTTTCAACGCTGGGTCACTGGGTCACGCTCGACGATGAGGCGCTGGACGCAGCGCTGCGCGGCGTCGGTATCGCGCAGCCTGACGTGAAATGGCGAGAACGGGCGCGCAAACTGTTTGCATCCGCGCTGGAAACGCCGGGCGGCCTGAAGGTGCAGACCATTCACGCGCTGTGCACGCGGCTGTTGCAGCAGTTTCCGTTCGAGGCGCAGGTGCCGGCGCGCTTCACCGTGCTCGACGAGCGCGACCAGACCGAGATCATGGAGCGCGCGAGCATCCGTATCATGCTTGACGCTTCGCAAAATCCTGACAGTCCGGCCGGGCGAGCGCTGCGATACGCCATGGGGGCGGCCGCTGACTCGACACTGCGGGACGTCGTCAACCAGGCCTGTCTCAGCCGCGATCACGTCATGGTCCGGACCGAAGACCGTGGCATCGAGCAGACGATCCGGGATGTTGCCGATGCGCTCGGTGTCGATCCAGCCGAGCGCGTCGAGGATATCGAGCGCGAGATCGTCGACGGGCCGAACCTGCCGAGGTCGGAATGGAAATCGCTCGCCGCGATTCTGAAGACAGGCAATAAATCCGACATCGACCAGGCGAACCGCCTTTGCGAGGCGCACGTCATGGTGGGAGATGCCGCGCAAGCCGATCGCTATCTCGACGTCTTCCTGACCGGTGATGGCGGCCGGCGCAAATCCTTCGTTACAAAGAAGATCAGCGATGTCCGGCCCGACATCGCTGAAATGCTCGATCGCGAGTGCACCCGTGTGATCGCGCTGCTCGAACGCCGACGCGCCATCAACATCCGCGACCGCACGCAATCCCTGCTGATCATCGCGACCGCAGTCGCCTCCAACTACCAGCGCGAGAAGCACGAGCGCGGCCTTCTTGATTACGACGACCTGATCGACAAGACGCTTCGGATGCTGGAGCAGACATCGCCGGGATGGGTCCACTACAAGCTCGATCGCGGCGTGGATCACGTGCTGATCGACGAGGCGCAAGATACGAGTCCAAAGCAATGGGACATTGTCGAGCGCATCATCGCGGAGTTCACCACCGGTGAAGGCGCGCGCGAAGGCGTCAAGCGAACCGTGTTCGCGGTCGGCGACGAGAAACAGTCGATTTTCTCGTTCCAGGGCGCGGCCCCGCGCGAATTCGACGAGCGGCGGCGCAAGCTGGAGCAGAAATTCCGCGATGCCGAGCTCCCGTTTCGCAAGGAGGATTTCATCTACTCATTCCGATCCGGAAAAACGATCCTCGAGTCGGTCGACCATGTGTTCCGCGATCCGAATATCTATTCCAGCATCCATGCGGTCGGCGCACATCCCGTGCATGAATCGCTGGCGGACGCCGCACCCGGCATCGTCGATCTCTGGAATCTGGAGGAGCGCGACCAGCGCGAGGAGATCGAGGGCTGGCGCGCGCCGTTCGATCAGGTCACCTCAACCAGCCCCGAGGTCAAACTTGCACGGCGCATCCGGGCCGAGATCAAGACGCTGATCACGCAAGGCACCATGACCGGGCATCTGGGCAATCGTCGTCCGCTCGGCTATGGCGATATCCTGGTGCTGGTGCGGCGACGCGGTAACACCTTTGACGCCGTCATCCAGGCGCTGAAGCAGTCCGGCATTCCCGTGGCCGGCGCCGACCGCCTCAAGCTGACCGAGCACATCGCGATCATCGACCTGATGAATCTTGCGGATGCGCTGCTGCTGCCGCGGGACGATCTGGCGCTTGCAGTGGCGCTGAAAAGCCCGCTGTTCGGCCTCGACGACGACGACCTGTTCACGCTGGCATGGCAGCGCAAAGGCTCGCTGCGCGACGCACTCGCCGAGCATGCGCCAACGAACGATAAACTCCGTGACGCACTCGAGCGCCTCAAGCGGTGCGAAAGTCGCGCCACACGCGAGACGCCGTTCGCGTTTTTCGCGTGGCTCCTGGGCGGCCAGGGAGAGATCGATGGCGGACGACGGCGCATCCTGCGCCGGCTTGGCCATGAAGCCAATGATGCGCTCGATGAGTTTCTTGAACTGGCGCTGACCTATGAGCGCAAGGCCCCCGCGTCGCTGCAAGGCTTCATGGCGTGGTTGCGCGCTGCGGATACCGAGGTGAAGCGCGACATGGAAATTTCGCGCGACGAAGTGCGCGTGATGACCGTGCATGGCGCGAAAGGACTCGAAGCCTCGGTGGTGTTTCTCGCCGACACTTCGACATCGCCAGCCGACACCGAGCGTCTCAGCCTGATTCGTATGGCGCGCGGCAATGCTCCCGCCGGCGTTGCCGGCGTGACGATCTGGGCCGGCAAGAAGGCAGAGGATCCGCCTTGCGTGGCGCAAGCTCGCGCGGCCATGACCACGGAAACCGAGCACGAATATCGCCGTCTGCTTTACGTCGCGATGACGCGCGCGGCCGACCGCCTGATCGTCGGCGGCTGCAAACCGGGAAACCGCAAAGATGTCCGAAAGTTCTCCTGGTACGACCTGATCGAGACAGGTCTGGGCAATTCCGGCCTTGCGATGCACGAGTTCGAAACCGCCGCCGGCAAGGTTAAGCGTTTCGCCCGGCCGGGGGAAACATCGGATGACACACGTCCGGCGCTGCCGGCCGCCACCGTCGCCGAGATCAGGTTGCCGCCGCCCTGGCTGCACCGCATGGCCACGCCGGAACCGCCAGCGAGCCGACCGCTACAGCCCTCGGATACTGACGAGGCCATACATCTTCGCTTGCCGGCCAGCGCCTTCCCGGATCAGCGCCACCGCGCGCGACTGCGGGGCACGCTGGTGCATCGCCTCCTGCAATCCCTGCCGGACTTGCCGCCAGATCGCCGTCGAGACACGGCACTTTCCTATCTCGCGCGCAACGCGAACGACTGGAGCGCCGCCGAACGCGATGCGCTGGCGGCGCAGGTCATGGCGGTGCTCGATGATGCGAGGTTTGCGCCCGTGTTCGCCGCGGGCAGCCGGGCTGAGGTCGCGATTGCCGGGCGGCTGACCACTCGGCGGGGCGATCCCGTGCTGGTATCCGGTCAGATCGATCGTCTCGTGGTAACTCCCGACGGAATTTTGGTCGTCGACTACAAGACCGGCCACGCACCACCCCCGAACGTTGCCGGCGTACCGCCGGCCTATATCCGCCAGCTCGCGCTCTATCGCGCGGTGCTTGCAAGCCTGTACCCGGAACTGCCTGTCAAGGCGGCGCTGCTCTGGACCGAGGCGCTTGAAATGATGGAGATTTCAGCCGCGGCGCTGGATGCTGGCCTGGAAGCGATCATCTCGGTGTGAGAAACCTTGACCCGGGAAGATCGCCTTCTTACCTTGATCGCAGTTTCACGTGCATTCGTTCGTAGCGCACGATCTCATCGACACAACGAGGTATTCCATGGCTGTTGGCAAGGTTTCGGACGCCAATTTCGAAGCGGAAGTGCTCAAGGCGACTGGCCCGGTCGTGGTGGATTTCTGGGCGGAGTGGTGCGGCCCTTGCCGCATGATCGGCCCGGTTCTGGACGAAATCTCCAGCGCGATGGGCAGCAAGGTCAAGATCGTGAAGCTGAACGTCGACGAGAGCCCGAGGACGGCCTCGAAATACGGCGTGATGTCGATTCCCACCTTGATGATTTTCAAGGACGGCGAGCTGGCCTCGCGTCAGGTCGGCGCCGCACCGAAGCAAAAACTTGAGCAGTGGATCACTGCCACAGTCTGATCTTTTCGCACCGAATCCCGCAAACGGCCGGCTCAGCGCCGGCCGTTTTGTTTGGGTGCGTTCGCCGTCCTTCTCCCCTTGCGGGAGTAGGTGTTTTGTCGGCGTCATTGCGAGGAGCGTAAGCGACGAAGCAATCCAGCTCTTACTTTGTCCTGAATTGCTTCGCTCCGCTCGCAATGACGGTGGGTTCGATCCAGCCCGAATTCAATAAACTTTAGTTCGGCGGCGTGCCGTTCTCCGCCAGCACGTGGCCGGCGAGATACAGCGATCCGGCGATCAGAATGCGCGGCGGAATTTCGTAGGCGAGACGCGCGACCGATTGCAGCGCGGCCCCGACGCTCACCGCGGTTTCGGCGCGCATATCGAGCGCGCGGACCGCTTCCGCCAGGACCTCCGGAGGCATCGCATTCTCCATGTTCGGAATCGGCACGGCAATGACATGGCGCGTTAGGCCGGCGAAGTTGGCGAGAAAGCCCTGCGCGTCCTTGTTGCCCATCATGCCTGTTATCACCACCAGCGGACGCGACAGCCGCTCCTCAAGATCGCCGAGCGCCGCCGCCGCTACCCGTCCGCCATCGGCGTTGTGGCCGCCGTCGAGCCAAAGCTCGGCGTCGCGTGGCGCCTGATCCACGATCCGGCCGGATGTCAGCCGCTGCATCCGCGCCGGCCATTCCGCGCCGGTAACGCCGCGCTCGAACGCCGTTGTCTCGATGCTGAACCGGTCCTGCGCCCGCAGCGTCGCGATCGCAAGGCCTGCATTGTCGAACTGATGCCGGCCGAACAGCCGAGGGGCGGCGAGGTCGAGCAGACCGCGTTCGTCCTGATAGACCAGTCGCCCGTGTTCCACGTGGACGTGCCAGTCCTGGCCGGCGGCGTGCAGCGGGCTGCGCATCTGCTTCGCCCGCTGCTCGATCACAGCCTGCGCCTCCGGCAATTGTTCGGCGGAGATCACCGGCACGCCACGCTTGATGATGCCGGCTTTCTCGCCGGCAATCTGCATCAGCGTGCCGCCGAGAAACTCAACATGATCGATGCCGACCGGCGTGATAACGCTCGCCAGCGGCGTTTCGACGACGTTGGTGCTATCGAGCCGGCCACCGAGGCCGACCTCGAGCAGCAGCACGTCGGCGGGATTTTTCGCAAACAGCAGAAAGGCCGCCGCCGTCTTCATCTCGAAAAGAGTGAGCGGATCGCCGCCATTAGCACGCTCGCATTCAAGCAGCGCGTCACGCAATGGGTCATCGGCCACCAGCGTTCCGGCCAGCCGCACGCATTCGTTGATCCGCACCAGGTAGGGCGAGGTAAAGACGTGCACGCGCAAACCTGCAGCCTCGAGAATCGCGCGCAGGTAGGCAATGGTCGAGCCCTTGCCGTTGGTGCCGGCGACATGAATGACCGGCGGCAGCTTGCGTTCGGGATGATCGAGCCGGTCGAGGATGCGCCACATCCGGCCGAGCGTGAGATCGATCTTTTTCGGATGCAGCTTCGAGATCCCCGCAACAACGTCGTCGAGCGGCGCTTGGCGGGGCGGAACGGCGCTCACGCCGGAGGTGCGGCTGGCGTCGCCGGCGGAGCCTCCGGAACGGCAGCCGGTTCGGCCGGCTCATCCGGCTGGACAAGAGAAGCTGGTTCTGGCGCCGTCTCGATCGTTTCCGGCGCCTTGGTCAACAGCCGGCACAGCCGCGCCAGCGTCGGCCGCAGCTCGTGACGATGCACCACCATGTCGATCATGCCGTGGTCGCGCAAATATTCGGCACGCTGAAAACCCTCCGGCAGTTTCTCGCGTATGGTCTGCTCGATGACGCGGGCTCCGGCGAAGCCGATCAGCGCGCCGGGCTCCGCGATCTGAACGTCCCCAAGCATCGCATAGGAGGCCGTGACGCCGCCGGTGGTCGGATTCGTCAGCACCACGATATAGGGCTGGCACGCCTCACGCAGCATCTGTACCGCGACCGTGGTGCGGGGCAGCTGCATCAACGACAGCACGCCTTCCTGCATCCGCGCGCCGCCCGACGCCGCGAACACGATGAAGGGGCATTGTTTTTCGACCGCGAGTTCGAGACCTCGCACGATCGCCTCGCCCGCCGCCATGCCGAGCGAGCCGCCCATGAAATCGAAGTCCTGCACCGCGACCACGACGGCGGAGCCTTCCAGCTTGCCGAACCCGACCTTCACGGAATCATGGAGCCCGGTCTTGGCGCGGGCGTCCTTGATGCGGTCGACATACTTGCGCTCGTCGCGGAACTTCAGCGGATCTGCAGGCACCTCCGGCAATGCCACATCGTACCAGGTCTCGTTATCGAAGATCGAGCTCAGCCGCGCATCCGCGCTCATGCGCATGTGATAGTTCGATCCGGGGATGACGAACTGGTTGCTCTCGACGTCCTTGTAGAACACGAGCTGCCCGGTGTCGGGACACTTGATCCAGAGATTATCCGGCGTCTCCCGCTTGAGGATATTGCGGATTTTCGGCCGGACGACGTTAGTCAACCAATTCATCGAAGACGCTCCATAAGCGAGCAGCAATACCCCCGGTGCGGCAGCGGCCGGCGCAAGGCAAAGGGGCGCTCCGCCGGAGTTTTCTAGAGCATTTTGCTCTGATTGAATCAGAAGCTCTAGATTGTTGTTTTGACACGCTTTCTTTACACGAACCGGTATCCACGTCGCTCGAAAACGCTATAGCTTAAATAACGCGAAGGAGCGACCCCTCTCGGCCTTCTCGCGCATAGATGCGGCTTGGGTCCCTCTTCTGCAAGGGAGTGTTGAAACCGGTATGCCCGGGCCTTCCGTCCCAATTCTTATAGAGGGACGACGCCGAAAATCCCTACACACCTTTCCTCACCCGCTTTTGGCGGACCGTACGCCCTCGGCCAGCGACGCTGCGAGACCAGCGACCGCGTTGACCGTTTCGGCCGTCGCCTTGCCTTCGGCGTCAAGGCTGCCGCTGAGCACATCCACCAGCGCCGAGCCGACCACCGCGCCGTCGGAGCGTTCGGCGATGCCGCGGGCCGCATCCGGGGTGCGGATGCCGAAGCCGACGCAGACCGGCAGGCTCGTATGGCGCTTGATGCGCCCGACTGCCTCGCCGACAGCCGCCGAATTCGCCGCCGCGCTGCCGGTGATCCCGGTGATCGAGACGTAGTACACGAAGCCGGACGTATTCGCGAGCACCGCCGGCAACCGCTTGTCGTCAGTCGTTGGCGTTGCGAGGCGAATGAAGTTCAACCCGGCTTTCATCGCCGGAATGCACAATTCGGAGTCTTCCTCCGGCGGCAGATCGACGACGATCAGACCGTCGATGCCAGCTGCCTTCGCATCGTCAAGAAATTTCTCGACGCCGTAGATGTAGATAGGATTGTAGTAACCCATCAGCACGATCGGCGTCGAATCGTCGTCTTTCCGGAAATCGCGGATCATCTGGAGGGTCTTGGTCAGCGTCATGCCCGCCTTCAGCGCCCGCAGGCCCGCAGCCTGGATGACCCGACCATCCGCCATCGGATCGGTGAAGGGCATTCCGATTTCGATGATATCCGCGCCGGCCTTGGGCAGCGCCTTGATAATGGCGAGCGAGGTCACGGGGTCCGGATCGCCCGCCATCAGAAAGGTGACGAAGGCCGAGCGGTCCTGCTTCCGCAACTCGGCAAAGCGCGTGTCGATACGGGTGGTCACTTCTTCCTGCCCTTCAGAATATCGCCGACCTGCGGCACGTCCTTGTCGCCGCGGCCCGAGAGATTGACCACCATCAGATGATCCTTCGGTCGCTCGGGTGCGAGTTCGATGACCCGCGCGATCGCATGCGACGATTCCAGCGCCGGGATGATGCCCTCCAGCCGCGTGAGCAGCTGAAACGCCGCCAGGGCCTCCTCGTCGGTCGCAGACAGATATGTGACACGGCCGGTCTCGTGCAGCCACGAATGCTCCGGACCGATGCCGGGATAATCCAGCCCCGCGGAAATGGAATGCGCGTCCTGGATCTGGCCGTCGTCATTCATCAAGAGATAGGTGCGGTTGCCGTGCAGCACGCCCGGCCGTCCACCTGTGAGCGAAGCCGCATGCAGCTTATCGAGGCCGTGGCCCGCGGCCTCGACGCCGAAGATCTCCACCGAGGATTCGTCGAGGAAAGGATGGAATAGCCCCATCGCGTTGGAACCCCCTCCGATGCAGGCGACCAGCGAATCCGGAAGCCGACCCTCTGCCTCCTGCATCTGCTGGCGGGTTTCGTCGCCGATGATCGACTGGAAGTCGCGCACCATCATCGGATAAGGATGCGGCCCCGCCACCGTGCCGATGCAATAGAAGGTGTCGTGCACGTTGGTCACCCAGTCGCGCAGCGCCTCGTTCAGCGCGTCCTTCAGCGTGCGGGTGCCGGACTGCACCGGCACCACTTTGGCGCCAAGCATTTCCATGCGGATGACGTTTGGCTCCTGCCGCGCCACATCCACCGCACCCATATAGACCACGCAGTCGAGGCCGAAGCGCGCGCATAGCGTTGCGGTGGCAACGCCGTGCTGTCCGGCTCCGGTCTCGGCGATGATGCGCTTCTTGCCCATGCGCCGCGCCACCAGAATCTGGCCGAGCACGTTATTGACCTTGTGCGAACCTGTGTGGTTCAGCTCCTCGCGCTTCAAGTAAATCTTGGCGCCGCCAGCGCGGCCCGAGGCCACGGAAATTTCCCGAAGATGCTCGGTGAGACGCTCGGCGAAATACAAGGGCGACGGCCGGCCGATGTAGTCCTTGCGGTAGCGCGCCATGTCACGCTGGAACGAGGCGTCGACCCTGGCATCGGCATAGGCCTTCTCAAGATCGAGGATCAACGGCATCAGCGTTTCCGCCACAAAGCGGCCGCCGAATATGCCGAAGTGCCCGCGTTCGTCGGGGCCGGACCGGAAGGAGTTGGGGAGGGAATTCATTTTCACCCTTCGTCATGGCCGGATTTATTCCGGCCATCCACGTCTTGCTTGCTGTGAATCTCGATAGAGGTTGATGCCCGCGGCGCAGACAAAGTTACGCAATCCACGACTGCTCTGCGCGAGCATGACAGCTGCCGTAGTGCTCCGGGACTACTCCACATGCGAGGTCACTCCGCGCAAACTGGTTTCCGCCGCTCGCGCGGCACGAATGAAATCTCTGATCATTCCGGCATCCTTGACCCCCGGCGAGCTTTCCACGCCTGACGAGACATCGACCCCGCCGGCGCGGGTGATGCACACCGCATCGTGAATATTGCCTGCGGCCAGACCTCCCGACAGCATGAATGGCACTTCGAGGGACAGATTTTCCAGAAGGCGCCAGTCAAAGGGCACGCCGAGTCCGCCCGGCCGGGTCGCGTCCTTTGGCGGACGCGCATCGAACAGCAAGCGGTCGGCGACGGCGGCATAGCCCGGCAGCTCTGCAAGATCGGCGGCGGTTTCAACGCCGATCGCCTTCATCACGGGCAGCCCGAACAGCCGCTTGATCTCGCGGATACGGGCAACGGTTTCCTTGCCATGCAATTGCAGCAGATCCGGCCGCATGGCCTCGATGATTCCACTCAACGTCGCATCGTCGGCGTCGACGGTCAGGGCCACCTTGCCCGCCCGGCCCCGCACCTGCGGGCTGAGTTCTCGCGCGCGCGGAAGCTCAAGATGCCGCGGCGACGGTGGAAAGAATACGAAGCCCACCATATCGGCGCCGGCTTGCAAAGCAGCGTCAAGCGTCTCAATGGTGGACAGGCCGCATATCTTGACGATCAGGGGCATGGTCTCGAATGATCCGGCGCAAGCCGGCCGATCGCCGCTATCAAGCGCGACGGGAGTTCTACAACGTCGCAAGCGGCTTGTCTCGCCCGGGCGAGAACGCCATTTGAACGTTCTTTTCCTTGCGGCTGGCGGCCAGTCACGATGATTTTGGATCGAATCGATCCAAAAGGCGCTATCCGGTCCGCCGGGTCAAGTCCGGCAACCGCGACGTCTCACGCGACTCGTAGCGGGATCGCAGATCGGCCAGTTCCACGCGCGCTTCTCGCGCATCCGTCTCGTACTGGCGAGACGTATGCCGCCAGCGGCGCTGCCTGAGCCAGGTCGCGGTGCTCCCGGCGACTACGCCGAAAATCGCAACCGCGATAATGAGAATGAACAGCGGCAGCGTGACGCCGGTCTCAGGGTCACTTCCACCGAAGGGATCGAACGTCACCGTCACCAATCGGCGATTGGCGAATGCGAATACGATGAAAAGGACACCAAGCGGAATCAGGATCAAGCCGGTGAGGAATTTGCGCATGATCTCTCTCGCGACGCAGCGTCAGTCGGCAATCGTGCTGACAGGTTCACTCGCCGATTGATGGGGCCGCTCCCCTGAACGTTCCTACGCGCTCGCTTCGCTCGTCGCATTCTCGCGATTGAGCCGCTCACGCATTTCCTTACCGGTCTTGAAAAACGGTACACTTTTCTGATCGACCGGGACGTGTTCTCCCGTACGCGGATTACGGCCCGCGCGGGCAGGACGATGTTTAACTGAAAACGCACCAAAACCACGCAACTCGACGCGATCGCCCCGCGCAAGAGCGGCGACGATCTCATCGAGGATCGCGTTCACGATGTTCTCCACATCCCGCTGGTAGAGGTGCGGGTTGTGTTCGGCGATGCGTTGAACGAGTTCGGATTTGATCATCGAGACTGAGGCCCGTGCGTGGGAAGCCCATTTCCTTGGAAATGGTCAGGACTGTCAAGACGCTAAATGCGATTCGGGCCGTTAGAGAAACCCGCCGCGATGCCTTGCATCGCAGCATCCGAGGTTCCCCGCGGCGCAAAATGCCCGCTTACGACCGGCTCGGACCTCAGTTCGACGGTGCGGGCTGCCATAATGCCAGCATTCCGTTGAGATTGAGGCGATCTGCCGCCCCCACGATGCCGGTCTGCTCGACCTGTCGAGCGATGCTGCTCAATCCCAACGCGTCAAAGGCCACCGAAGCGGCGGTACGAATAAACGTCAGATCGGTCAAACGCGGCGACAATTTGAAATCACGCACCGGCAGGTCGGGCGCGACTTTCTTTTCCGCCACAAGCCACGCGATCGCAGCCTTTTCGTCGCCAAGCTGATCGACCAACTTGAGGTCTACCGCCTGCCGTCCGGTGAAAACGCGCCCATCGGCGACTTTCTCGAGCTGTGCATCGTCCATGCCGCGCCGGTTCCGCACCAGACCCCGAAACCAGGCGTAGGAATCCTTCACCAGGGCATCGATCGCGGCCCGCGCCTCCGGACTGGTCGGTTCATATCCGTTCGGGGCCGCCTTCAGCGGCGATGATTTCACCTCCTCAACCTTGACTCCGACAGTTTTCAGAAGGTCGGTGATATTCGGATATTGAAACAGCACGCCAATCGAGCCGACCAGCGCCGTCTGCTGCGCGACGATGTGATCGGAAGCGAGCGCCGCGATATACCCGCCCGACGCGCCGAGCCCTTCCACCACCACAACCATCGGTTTCTTGGCCTTCAGGCGCGTCAGGGCGTCGTAAAGCTCTTCGGATCCGGCGGTGGTGCCGCCCGGCGAGTTGATGTGGACGATGACCGCGGGTGCGTTCGATTTTCCGAGTCGCTCCAGCGCCTCGACTCGCTTTTGGTCGCTTCGGATCAGACCGTCGATGTTGACACGCTGGATCGCGGAGGCGCCGGTCAGCTTGCCGCCCCAAGGCGTGGCGTAAGCGCCGACTGCAACGACAGCGCCGATCACGATCAAAGCCGACGCCACGCGCCAGAAGGTAAGCTTGCGGCGCAACCTGCGGCGATCGACGATCACATCGGATTCCATCGACATCGACATTTCTCCTCAAGGAATATTGCGGTCGATCACACCGTCGCCGGTGCATGACATTTGGGCTCGTCAAACTACACCAATCGCGGCGTAATATGAAGAAAGCATGGCCGGCTCCGATCATGCGCCGGAACGTGAAACCGTGCCGTTTGACCTGGCCGTTTGACTTGGCCCCGGCTAGCGGCTGCGCCGGTCCGGCGTGATTAACTCGGGTCGCGGCCCCGACAGCCGCTTGTGCAGGTGGACCATGAAGGCCATGCCGAACAGCGGCGTCGCCAGATTAACGATCGGAATCGCCACGAAAGCTGCGATGACGAGGCCGGCCACAAACACTGTAGAGGCGTTATCGCGGCGCATCGCCTTGGCCTCCGCCGGTGAACGGAACCGCATCGCCGCAAGCTCGAAATATTCCCGGCCGAGCAACCACGCCGTTGCAACGAAGAACACGATCACGCCCACGCCCACGAACACGAACGGCAGCGCAATCAGATAGACGAGCAGCGTCAGCAGCGCCGTCTTGACGCCCTCGGCCATCGCAAGGCCAATCGGCAATGCCGCGCCTGAACGGTCGGCTGGATAATGCTCGTGCTCGACGATCTCCGCGACGTCGTCGACGAACACGCCAGCAACCAGCGAGGTGATCGCAGGCATCAGAAACACCGCGCCGAACACGATGCCCAAGCCTGCGGCAATTGAAAGGACCCAGGCGAGAATATTGAGCGGCGTGTGGAAGGCCGGCCCCAGCATGGTCTCCGCCCAGAGTTCGCCCGATCCGGCGAGCCAGCTCAAGAGCCGCTGCAGTCCGATCGAGACCACGACGATCAGCACAAGCGCGAGCCCTATCGCGCGCCACAGGATGGCGCGCATCGGCGGCGAAAGAATCTGCGTAAGGGCGTTGACAGCAGCGCCGATCATAAGGGTGCGTTTCCCCAAGGAATCCTGCGCTCAGATAAACACCGCGATCCGCGCCGGCAAGAGCACGGGACCATGAGCGCCTCGAGGAGCGCAAATGCTGCAAGCGAGATGCGAACTTCGGATTCGGGGCACAAGAGCGGGATGAGAAAAAGTATGGAGCGGTTTTCCGTAAAACGCGTCAGATCAAAACCGTAGAACCACGCTTTTGATTCTTTCAGACACGGAAAGGCTCTAGGTGGCGTAGGTCTGCGCGCCCGCGAGTTCGGCCGCGACCATGGCGCCAAGCGCCATGTCACTCTGCTGACCGAAGCCGTGATGAACAATGCGGCCGTTGCGGCCGATCAGGATGCTGGTCGGCGTACCCTGCATTCCGTAGCGGTCCATAGTGACCGGCAGCGGGGTGCCGTCGCCCGCGGCATCGACGCCGATCGGAAACGTCAGCCGGTATTCGTGAATAAAGGCCTGAAGCGAAACCGGCGTCATTGCAGCGTGATGTTCGAATACCGTGTGCAGACCTATCACCTGAAGATCGGTCGCCTTGAACAACTCATAGGCGCGCTGCGTCTGCGGCGTGCCGTGCGCGACACAGCCGGGACATAGCATCTGGAAGGCATGGAGCAGCACCGGACGGCCGCGCAGTGCAGCCAGCGTCAGGGGCTCGGCCGTGTTGAACCATTGCGAGACGGCAAGTTCGGGAGCGGTGATGTCGGCGTCGGTCATGGAATTGCCTCGCGAGGCCATTTGAGGACCGGATCCGGCACGCTCTCCGGGTCGGATGTTGCGGCGGGCACGCAGGACTGCTGTCGTGCCCGCGCGCTGCGGACATGTGCCGCGTCCCCCGTTTCGGATCGCGGCCGCGGCGAGGAGCTTTCGTCGGCGATCATCTCTTCCACCGGCGCGGGAGCGAACGACGGCAAGCCCGCCCCGACTTGAATCGGGTCCAAAACACTCGCCACTTCCGCGAGCGGCTTCTGCTTGTCGGCCCAATGGAGCGAGAGGTAATCGAAACCCCGCACGATCGTGGGCTTGACGATCTCAAAATAGGGCGAGATGTCGAAATCTCGCGGCATATAGAGCGAGGAATCGCGAATGTGCAGAATCTCGCGCCGGGCGTTCCGGCTGCCGGCGCGGGTGATCTTCGGCAGGATCGGATAGCGCACCGCGCCGAACGCCTGCGCGATCAACGCCGAGCAGATAATCTTGGTCGGATCGCCAGACCCGAACGCGATCATGCGCCGCCGCCAGCGCTGCGGCACCGGCAGCGGAAACAGGTAACGCATCAGATCGACGATGTTCTTGGTGTCGTAGCCGAAGCCGATCCGGTTGATGGCGTAGCGGCACACCGTGACGCGATCCTCGTGCGACAGCCCGACCGGGCGGCACAACCGGGTGTGATACGGAAGATATTTCGACAGCGGCGCCGAGATGACACCTTCGCCGACATTGGCCTCGATCAGCACATGCGACTCGCCATCGGGCTCGCTGGCGCCGTCGATCGGGCCGACATAAAGCGCGGCATGCGACCATGTCGATTGCGTCAGATACTTGATGATGCCGGAAATACGGCTATTGCCTTCGACCAGGAGAACGTCGCCCTCCTGAATGAGGCCGCGCACGCGCTCCGGATCGCTCGGCGTGAACGGCTCGTACCCCGGCAGCTCCTTCTGGAGGTACGCCGCAATCCATTTTCCGACCGTATCGAGCACGAAACCCATGGCAGTCTCTCTCCGCCTTTCGACCTGACCGGTTTTCCCTCCTTACCATGGCCAAAACCCGTTGCAATTCGGTTCATAGCTGCAATCGCGAAATAACCATCGATTCACCATGACAGTTGCCGCAGGCTGATTGATGCGGCAAGTTCGCCGTGTCCCGAATCCTAAGCCTGCCAGACCGTCGGATCCGAAAAGAACACTGAAAATCTACGATTCTCTGGTGGCATGGAATCAGACCGTTCGTTTTGGAACATGCAAAACGGGAAGCGATTTTTTTTAAAACCACCACGCCGGTCATTCCTGCATTTGAGTCTTGGAAACCATGCCATGAGAATGACACGCCGCGATTTCCTGTCGGCATCCGCCGCCTGTGTGGCAGGAATGGGCATCGGCCGCGCGCCGGCCGCGCCGCTGCCGCGTGATGTCGAGATCGTCGTGATCGGCGCAGGCGCCGCAGGTATCGCGGCGGCGCGACGGATTCAGGCGGCAAATCGCACCGTGCTTGTGGTCGAAGCGGCAGACAGGATCGGCGGACGCTGTCACACCGATACCAGGACTTTCGGGACGCCGTTCGATCGCGGCGCACGCTGGCTGTTTGAGCCCGACACCAATCCGATGATCCGGCTGGCGCGAAGCGTGGGTACGGAGATGTTTCCGGCCCAGCTCGGCCAGAAAATCCGCATCGGGCGGCGTAACGCGCGGGCGGGCGAAACCGAGCAATTCCTCGCGGCGCTGGTGCGCGCACGGCGCGCCATCGGCGAGGCCGCGCGCGGGAAGATCGACGTCGCCTGCGCCTCGGTGCTGCCCGGCGATCTCGACGTTTGGGCTCAGACGATCGATTTCGTGATCGGCGCCAGCGCCACTGGAAAAGATCTGAAAGATCTCTCGGTGATGGATCGGGCGAGCGCGCCTGAGCGCAACGCCGCGATTGATTGCAAACATGGCCTCGGCGTGCTGCTCGCGACGCTCGGCCAAGCCATACCGGTGAGTTTGTCGATGCCTGTCAGCCGGGTGACCTGGGCAGGCCGCGCCATTGGAGTCGAGACGCCCGCGGGCCGTATCGACGCACGCGCCGTCATCATCACCGTATCCGTCAATGTGCTGACCGCAGGCAACATCCGCTTCACGCCCGACTTGCCGAAGCGCTCGCTCGACGCGGCTGCGAAATTGTCTCTCGGCAGCTACGATCGCATCGCGCTGTGGCTGCCCAACAATCCGCTCGGCCTTGGACACAATGAAACCATGATAGAGCAGAGCAGCGACGGAAAGACCGCGCTTCTCGTGGCGAACGCGGGCGGATCGTCGTTGTGCACGATTGATATCGCGGGCAGCTTCGGTCGCGATCTGTCGGCGCAAGGAGCAGGCGCGATGACGGCCTTCGCCACGGAGTGGTTGACAAAGTTATTCGGTAGCGATGCTGCGGCTGGGGTGAAGCAGTCCGCCGTGACCAGATGGAACGCCGACCCCTATGCGCTCGGGGCGATGTCGGCCGCAGAACCCGGCGGCCACCCCTCGCGGAGAATCCTGATGGAGCCGCTGGGCAACCTGTTTCTCGCCGGTGATGCCGCGCACGAGACGCTGTGGGGTACCGTCAACGGCGCATGGGAGAGCGGCGAGCGAGCGGCTGACGCCGCGCTGCGAAAAATCGGCGCGAGCAAGGAGCCAGCACAGCCGTCAGCGTCAAAGCACAAGCCATTGCGACACGACAGACGAACGCCGTCGCGAAGCGCAAACGACGCCTTCGGCTTTCCGCTGCCCCGATGACGCAACCGAGGGCGCTGATTTCATGGTCGTCAGGCAAAGACAGCGCCTTCGCCCTGCATGAGATTCGCCGCGAGGGCGCGTTCGATGTCGTCGGCGCACTGACCACGGTGAACGACAGTTTCGGCCGCGTCTCGATCCACGGCGTGCGCGAAAAGCTCTTGCACGCGCAACTCGCGTCCGCAGGACTGCCGCCGCTCGTCGTGCCGATTCCCAATCCGTGCCCGAACGATGCCTATGAAGAGCGGATGACGCGGGCGATGGCGGATGCAAAGCGGTCCGGCATCACGCATGTCATCTTCGGCGATTTGTTTCTCGCGGATATCCGCGCCTATCGCGAACAAAAGCTCGCCGGCACTGGTATCACGCCGGTGTTTCCATTGTGGCGCCGGCCTACTTCGGCGCTTGCGCGCGACATGATCGCGAGCGGACTGGAAGCGCATCTGGTCTCGATCGACCGAGCGAAGCTCGACCGTTCGTTTGCCGGCCGCAACTTCGATGAGAGGCTACTGAAGGACCTTCCGGCCGGAATCGATCCGTGCGGCGAAAACGGCGAGTTCCACACTTTCGTTTTTGCCGCGCCGATATTCTCGCAGCGAATCGAGGTCGTACGCGGCGACATTGTCGAGCGCGAGGGATTCGCTTACTGCGATCTTGTGCCTGCGTAATCGTTCCAGTGTACTTGATGCGAACCGGTATCCGCCTCGCGTCAAAACGCTTTAACCGCGCAAGTTGCCGCCGGTTCTTTTCGCGACTTCAGCGACGACCTTCGCCGCCACCGCGTCGATCTCCTGATCGGTCAGCGTCTTGTCACGCGGCTGCAGCGTCACCGCGATAGCAACCGATTTCTTGTCCGCATCGATGCCCTTGCCTTCGTAGATATCGAACACCGTGACGCCCGAGATCAGCTTCCTGTCCACGTTTTGCGCCGCGCGCACGATATCGGCCGTTTTCACAACGCGATCGACGATGAACGCGAAGTCGCGCGCCACAGGCTGGAACGGCGGCAATTCCAGCACCGGCTTTGCGCGAGTCGGCTTCTGCTTGGCTTCCGGAATGCGGTCGAGAATCACCTCGAATGCGAGTAGCGGACCATCAGCCTTCAGCGCTTCGAGCACGCGGGGATGCAGTTCGCCGAAATAGCCGAGCACGTTCTGCGGTCCGATCTGGATCGCAGCCGATCGTCCCGGATGCAGCCATGCCGGAAAGTTTTTCGATTCGCTGCCGGCGCCGATCTGCAATGCCTGTGCCGGCGCACCGGCGGCAGCCAGCAAGGCAAGCGCATCGGCCTTTACATCAAGCGCATCCGCGGTGGCCGAGCCCGACCAGTGCCTCCCGAGACCCGCCGACGAGGCCATGCCGCGGCGAAGCCCGGCGGCGGCCATGAATTGATCCTGCGCACCGTCGCCTCTGAAAATCTGCCCGACCTCGAACAGCGCGACGTCGGGAAAGCCCCGGTCGGCATTGGCCTGCGTGATCGCGACGAGACCCGGCAGCAGGCTCGGCCTCATGTCGGAAAGATCCGAGGCAATTGGGTTGGCGAGCGCCAGTTCCTTACTTCCGCCGCCGAATAGCTCGGCCTGCGGCTTGGCGATGAATGACCAGTTGACGGCTTCGACCATGCCGCGCGCCGCCAGCGCACGCCGCGCGCGTCGGGTGCGTGACTGGATCGGCGTCAGCACAGGTTTGCGCGGAGCCTCGCCACGATCGAACGGCGTCATCGGTACCTTGTCGACGCCAACGATACGCACGATCTCCTCGACGATGTCGGCCTTGCCCTGAACGTCAGTGCGCCAGGTGGGGATAGCGACCTTCACAACGGGGCCGCTGCCAGCCACCATGAAACCGAGATGGCCGAGAATGCGCCGCACTTCGACCAAAGGCACATCGATAGCCGCCAGCCGCTTGATTTCACTCAAGGGGAAATCGATCACGCGATCATCGGGCAGCGCCTGTCCGGCAACGACGTTCTCCGACGGCGTGCCGCCGCAAAGCTCGATCACGAGCCGCGTCGCCATTTCGAGACCGGGCACCATGAAAGCAGGATCGACGCCGCGCTCGAAGCGATAGCGCGCGTCTGAATTGATGCCGAGCCTGCGGCCGGTCTGCGCAATATTGATCTCGCTCCACAGCGCCGATTCGATCAGCACATCGGTGGTGGTCTCGTCGCAGCCGGATTGCTCGCCGCCCATGATGCCGGCGAGCGATTCGACGCCCTTGTCATCGGCGATGACGCAAACATTCGGATCGAGTGTGTAAGTGCGGCCGTCGAGCGCCAGCAGCGTCTCACCGTCGCGCGCGCGACGGATCGTGAGATGGCCGTGTACTTTCTTCGCGTCGAACACGTGCAGCGGGCGGCCGCGGTCGTAGGTCATGAAGTTGGTGATGTCGACCAGCGCATTGATCGGGCGCAGGCCAATCGAAGTCAGGCGCTTTTGCAGCCATTCCGGCGACGGGCCGTTCTTCACCCCGCGGACGAGGCGCAGCGCGAAACCCGGACACAGCGCGGCATCCTCCACCGTCACCTTCACCGGACACGGAAATTCGCCCTTGATCGGCTTGATGGTCGGGTCCTTGAAGCGGCCCATGTCGGCAGCGGACAGATCGCGCGCGATGCCGTGCACGCCCGTGCAATCCTGCCGGTTCGGCGTCAGGTTGATCTCGATCACGGGATCGCCGAGTCCGGCCCATTCCGCATATCCCACACCGACCGGCGCATCCGCCGGCAATTCGATGATGCCGTCGTGATCCTCGGAGATTTCAAGCTCGGCCGCCGAGCACAACATGCCGCGGCTCTCGACGCCGCGGATGGTGCCGACGCCGAGCGTGATATTCTTTCCCGGAATGTGGGTGCCAGGCGGCGCGAACACGCTGACAAGGCCCTCGCGCGCGTTCGGCGCGCCGCACACCACCTGGATGTAAGCAGGCTCACCCTTGTCGCTGGTCTCGCCGGTATCGACCATGCAGACCCTGAGACGATCGGCGTTCGGATGCTGCACAGCGGAGACCACGCGCGCGATGGTGAACGGCGCGAACGTCTTCGATTTGTCCGCGATGTGCTCGACCTCGAGCCCGATCATGGTGAGCTTGTCGGCGAGTTTGTCGAGCGGCTCGTCGGTGTCGAGATGCTCTTTCAGCCAGGAGAGGGTGAATTTCACGACGACAATCCCCCCGCCAGCGTCGGGATCTCAAGCGGCTTGAAGCCGTAGTGAGTAAGCCAGCGCACGTCGCCTTCGAACAATTGCCGCAGATCGGCGATGCCGTATTTCAGCATGGCGATGCGGTCGATCCCCATGCCCCAGGCGAAGCCCTGATAGACTTCGGGATCGATGCCGCACAGCTTCAGCACGCTCGGATGCACCATGCCGCAGCCGAGAATCTCCAGCCAGTCCTCGCCCTCGCCGAAGCGAATCTCGTTCTTGTCGCGGCGGCACTGGATATCGACTTCCAGCGACGGCTCAGTGAACGGGAAGAACGAGGGACGGAAACGCATGTTAACGTTGTCGACCTCGAAGAAGGCCTTGCAGAATTCGTGCAGGATCCATTTGAGGTGGCCGAGATGCGATGACTTGTCGATCACAAGCCCCTCGACCTGATGGAACATCGGCGTGTGGGTCTGATCCGAGTCGCTGCGATAGGTGCGGCCAGGGCAGATGACGCGAATCGGCGGTGTCTTGCTCAACATGGTGCGCACCTGCACCGGCGAGGTATGGGTGCGCAGCAGGAGGCGCGAAGGCTTTTCTCCGGCCTCCGAGCCGGCTGCCTCCTTCGGGTTGAAGTAGAAGGTGTCGTGCATCTCCCGCGCCGGATGGCCTTCGGGGAAATTCAGCCGCGTGAAATTATAGTCGTCGGTCTCGATATCCGGACCTTCGGCGACCGCGAAACCCATGTCGGCGAAGATCGTGGTGACCTCGTCCCACACCTGGCTCAGCGGATGGATGCGGCCGGCTTCCGCGGGCGTCTCGCGCAGCGGCAGCGTGACGTCGATCGTTTCCGACGCAAGGCGCGCGTCGAGCGCAGCGGATTTCAGTACCTCGCGGCGTGCGTTGATGGCGGCGGCCACCCGGTCCTTCAGCATGTTGATCGCAGCGCCGCGCGTCTTGCGTTCGTCCGGAGACATCGCGCCAAGCGTCTTGAGCAACGCCGTCACCGCGCCGTTCTTGCCGAGCGCCGCGACGCGCACCGCCTCCAGCGCGGCTTCGTCGCCTGCATTGTCGACAGCGCCGGTCAGCTCCTGTTCGAGAATCTCGATGTCGGCCATCCCTTTTACTCCGGCATGATGAACAAGTCGGTCTCGCGCGGCTTGCCGCCCGCCTGCGTCAGCATCGCGTGAACCTGCCCGCGATGATGGGTCTGATGATTGAAGAGATGCATCACGAGCTGCCAGCGCGGCTTGGTCACGTTGCTCCCGGTCGCGCCGGAGAACCAGGTAAGATCTGCCTTGATCCAGTCCGGATCGAGACCGTCGGCCCACTCGATCAGCCGGGCGTCCGCGGCGCGACGCTCGCGCTTGAGTTCGCTCCAGTCGGAAACAAGCGTCGGCGACTGGCCGATCCCGCACCCGGGCCTCGGCCAGTCCGAGAACCGGCTCATCCACATGCGGTCGGCCCAAAGCAGATGATTGAACGTGCCGTGGATCGAGCCGAAGAACGCGCCGCGATCGCGGCGGCGTTCGCCGTCCGACAGCCCATCGGCCACCGTGTAGAGGTTGTCGTTCTGCCAGCGGTTGTACCGGGCCATCCGCCGGGCATAGCTGATATCGATCATCCGTCGCTCCCGACGGCCGACCGTCGCGAAGCCTCAGGCCGCGAGCGCGGCCTTGGCCTTCTCGGCGATCGCCTGGAACGCGGCGGGCTCGTTGATGGCGAGATCCGACAGCACCTTGCGGTCGACCGTGATGCCCGACTTCGACAGGCCGTCGATGAAGCGGCTGTAGGTCATGCCGAATGGCCGGACGGCGGCGTTGAGGCGCTGGATCCACAGGGCGCGGAAGGTGCGCTTCTTGCGCTTGCGGTCGCGGAAGGCGTACTGGCCGGCCTTGTCGGCGGCGGCCTTCGCGGCGCGAATGGTATTCTTCCGGCGGCCGGAAAAACCCTTGGTGATCTTGTAGACTTTCTTGTGCTTGGCATGAGCCGTCACACCGCGCTTGACGCGAGCCATGACCGATCTCCTTCAAAGTGACTGGTGAATTTGACGCCGCTTGGCGCGGCGGGATTGCAACAGGTCGGCCGTCAGGCGTTCGGCAAGAAGTACTTCTTGATGTTGTCGCCGTCGGTCTTGAACAGGATGCGGGTGCCGCGAAGCTGACGAATCTGCTTCTTGGTCCGCTTGATCATGCCATGTCGCTTACCGGCGTGGGCGGACACCACCTTGCCGGTCCCGGTCACCTTGAAGCGCTTTTTAGCGCCCGATTTGGTCTTCAACTTGGGCATTTGGCTCTCCTGTTGCCACGAAAAAATGCGCCCCAAGGGGCGCTTTTCGCGGCGAAATGCTCGCTAGAGCGTTGAAAATGCTCGACTATATCTGAAATGACATCGCCGGCATGGTCGTCGCCACGGCAGCCCTTGAATCAGCCGGGCGGCGAAGATCGGGCTTATGGCAGAGGATGGCCGGATTGGCAACGATTTAGGGAAAGAACGATCGCTATTCCCAGCCGGAAGGGGCTGCCCGGGGAGATGTGCCCACTTAAAAAATAGCTGAAGGCAAGTCGCTTGGAACAGACACGGCGCGCTCCCTCTCCGCTTGCGGGTTAGGTCTTGCAGAGGCTCGTCGAAACTGGCCCGCCAGATGTCTCGCGAGCCAATTTCGGTCGAACTCTTAAAGAGATGAACGCAGCCTCAGCGCGGTGCCAGCACCATGACGACCTGGCGGCCCTCGAACCTGGCGTCCTGCTCGACCTTGGCGTAGGCGGCGACGTCGGCCTTCACCTTGTCGAGCAGTTTGGTGCCGATCTCCTGGTGAGCCATCTCGCGGCCGCGATAGCGCAGGGTGATCTTGACCTTGTCGCCCTCTTCGAAGAACCGCTGCATCGCCTTCATTTTCACGTCGTAGTCGTGATCGTCGATCATCGGACGGAGCTTGATCTCCTTGATCTCGACGACCTTCTGCTTCTTGCGGGCTTCGGCGGCTTTCTTCTGGGCCTGAAACTTGTATTTCCCGTAATCCATGATCTTGCAGACGGGAGGACTGCTGTTCGGGGCAATCTCGACCAGATCCATACCGGCATCCATGGCCATCTTGATGGCGGCGATCGTTTCCACGGTACCTTGGTTGGTGCCGTCCTGATCGATCAATTGAACCTGGGCATTGCGGATTTCATCGTTGGTGCGCGGTCCGTCTTTCGCGACGGGCATTGGCGCTCTACTGGGACGGCGAATGGGTGGCTCTCCAATGTTGTGAAAGAAGCGCCTACTTTGAAGGAATAAGCGGCTGCGGGCAAGCGGGGGAATTTAACGCGGGGCAAAACCATCGAACGCGAGGTATTTTGGTCACGCCGATCAATTTCGATCCGCTACTTGTTCCGCATCGAGCAGGCATTCAAATGGGGGAACGGCACTGCCGGAAACACGCAAACGGACGGACGCCATGACGAGCGAGACGGCAGCGCAATTTATCGAGGTCGGCGGCGGCGACGCCATGCGCCGGATCGCCGTGCAGGCACGGCGCGGGGACTCCCCGGGCCTGTTCTGGCTCGGCGGCTTCAAATCCGACATGGCGGGCACCAAGGCGCTGGCGCTCGATTCGTGGGCGGCCGAACGCGATTTGGCCTGCGTGCGCTTCGACTACTCCGGTCACGGGACTAGCGGCGGCGAGTTCACCGATGGCACCATAGGACGCTGGCTCGAGGAAAGCCTCGCGGTGTTCGACGCTTTTTGCGAGGGGCCGCAGGTGGTGATCGGCTCATCGATGGGTGGCTGGATGGCGCTTCTGCTCGCGCGCGAGATCGCGCGACGGGCATCCTCCCGCGCCACGCTCACCGGCCTCGTGCTGATCGCACCGGCGCCGGATTTTACCGAGGAGTTGATGTGGAAGACCTTTTCGCCGGAGGCCAGACATGCCATCGAAACTGATGGTGTCTGGCTGCGGCCGTCCGATTACGGCGATCCCTATCCGATCACGCGCGAACTGATCGAGGAGGGCCGCAGCCATCTGCTGCTTGACCGCAGCATCTCGACCGGCTGCCCGGTGCGCATCCTGCAGGGCGCGCAGGATCTCGACGTGCCGTGGCGTCACGCCTTAACGCTGACCGAACGGTTGCCGAGCGATGACGTGGTGCTGACCATGATTCAGGACGGCGACCACCGGCTGTCGCGTCCACAGGACATCGCGCGCATTTTGGCGGCGGTGGCGGAGTTCTTCTGAATCAGCGGATGGCCGATCATGCCCGGCCTGCGGCGAGCATCCTCATCTCGAAACGTTCCTCGGCGGGCTATCCGGCTCGAGCATCCGGAAGGCCACTCTATCTGCGCTTAACTGTGAGTTTGGCGGAGCCTTCATTGTTGCGATAGAATGCGTCGTAGAATCCGGGGATGCCCAGCACCGCATCGTTGACGAACACAAGCAACTCGCCGCTGCGCGTCGGCCGGATCACGGCCTCGATGGTGCCGTCTTCCGGATCGGGATCGAGAAACACCTCCTCGCCGCCAACCGCGCCGTAGCGCAACACCAGGCGGAACCACGGCCGCGTTAGCTCGCGACGCAAGGGAACGCCGAGCACCAGCGCCAGCTGCTGATGCCAGTTCGGCGCATCGGTCGAGTAGAATCCGCCGAGCGGGGACCGAATGCCGCCGTCCCGGAACGGCTCGGTGGTCTCCACCTTGACCACATAGCGCGCGCCATTGCCTTGGACGAAAATCCCGGTGTTGTTGCACAGGCCGGATGTGGCGAAGGTCACGCTGGCTTCCTCGCCGCGAGTTAGCGCTTTCGCTTGGGAGTTTTCGCGGCAGGTGAAGCCCGCGATATCCTGCGCGTTGTAAAGCAGGTGGCTGGTCAGCGTGACCCCGAGATAGACGAACAGCAGCGCAAAGAAGGCCGGCGCGCCGCGCCGCTTCAGCCAGTCGTGAAAAGCGACGTAGATGCGGCTGGTACGCAGCCGATAAATCCAGTTTGTCGGTCCCTTGGTGGGCGCGCACGGGGCGCGCCGCCAGATCGCGCCCATCGTATCAGAGATGCCGGCCGCGAGCCATGCGCTCCAGGCGATCAGCACAATCACGGTGATGAGCAGGAGTGAAAACTGCACCGGGCTGCGAGCGTAGCCGTCGATCCAGGTCTGCGCGAATCCGGGCAGGAAGCCGCCGACCAGGCGGATGATGTCCGAGATCCAGCGGACCGGGCTGAGATACTCGTCCTTGGCAGGCAGCTTGCGCAACAGCGGGTAGAGCGCGAGCCAAAGCGAAACGCCGACAGTAAGGAAATAGACGATGCGGCGCTTCCACACCTGGTTCCAGACATGCTCTTGCGCTTCGGCGCGTTTCGCCGCCTGATCCGAGGTTTCAAGCCCGAACGCATCGGGCGTGACGATTCGCCCATCATAAGTCGCGATATCGTAGACCGCGGGAAGCCCCACCGGCGCATAGGCGTGGGCGCGGCTTGCGATTCGGCACAAAGCGCTCTCGTGAATCTTCGGTCTCGCCACCGACACCACGTCCCGTTTGGTGTAGGCGTAGCTGGAGAGAAGCTCGATCTTGCGCGGCCCGTAACGATAGTATCCGCCGACACCCTTGCGCGGATCATAGAGCCGGCCATCCTTGTCGCACATTGCGACGGCATGCTTGAAGGTGTCGGGATCGGCTGGCGGTGCCCCCTGATCCGACTTGAAGCGCAAACCGCAGGCCTGCGCTTCCCGCAGCATCCAGACCAGTGAAATATAAGCCAGTGAATCGTCCGGATAGCCGCCGCCGACGTTGGAATGAACGCCAGGAAACCAGACCTGACTCACCTGTTCGTCGGCAAGATAGCGCTCACCGTCCCCGCGAAGCCGGGCAGACTGTGCTCCGCTCTCATCCCACAATTCGGGATGGAAAGTGGTTCGCTCCTCGTCGATCGACAGCGCCTGGCAGGCCCGCATCACCCGCGTCAGATCGAGCTTGTGGTCGGGCAATTGCAGCGGCCAGATGAAGCGGCTGACGCCTCGCGTCATCTCGTCGATCGGCAACCCGTAGGCGGTGACAGTATCCCACACGCCAACGAAGCGGATGCGCTGGATCACGCGATTGTCTGCCTTGTCGTAATCGTCGCGCCAAACCAGATCGCGCAAAGCCCTGAACAGATGCTCGATGCGCCAGACCGTATGATAGCGTTCGCGGCGATAGGCGCGATAGGCTGCGCGCGCCTTGCGATCCAGTTCTTCCTCGGTGGCGGCGGCAATCAGTCCTTGATTAAGGATCAGCCCCATCACCACGCGAATGGTGAAGGCGCCCCGGCTAAAGCCAAAGCCGAATATCTGGTCACTTTCGTCAAGCCAGTTGCGGCAGGCGAACTTGTAGATATCGATAACGTTGCGTTTCAGCCCGAAGCCGAACGCGCCGCCGAGCACGGCGAGCGGCTTGAACGACGACGTGCCGACGCCGTCATCGTAGAACGCCACCTGATCCGATCCGGAAAGATCAAGCCCTTCGAATGTGCGCCAGACGTTGGTGCGCCAGACCTTCGCCGCGGAATTTCCGGTGCCATCAGAGAGCAGAACGATTTTCCGGCCCATGCCAACTCCCGGAACGATGTCGCCCGACGTTGATCCGCCTTCTCTCGAAAGCCAACGACGCCCGCAGCGGGCGTCGCTTCTCTTAGCGTCAACTCAATCGCGGCCAGTTAGCCTTGCCAACTGAGGGAGGAAGGTTGGCAACGGCTAACTCCTGTGACATTCACGATGGGTTCGAGGTCATCGCCAAAGCATCGACCATCAACCCCATCGTTCTCCTGATCAACCAATCGTCACAAGAAATTGGCGACCGCTTTCGTCGAGGATGCCATCGCGGAGCTAAATCCCGCGCGAAGGCTTGTCAGGAACTGGGCGAGGGGCGACGGACCGACGCTCTCGCTCTTGCGACGGGTCTCCAGCCGCTCCATGCTCAAGCTCGACGCTTCAGCCTGATCAGCCAACGACACAAGCGCCTCCTGTACCATCTCTTCGCCACGGTCAGATTCGATCACCGTGGCGTATTGGATGACCTTGATCGCCTTGCCCTTGGCGTCGAGGACCGGAATGTACGAGGCCCGGATCCAGACTTCCTTGCCGTCCTTCCCGATGCGCTTGTACTCGGCCGATTGAGCCTCGCCGCGATTGAGCTTGGCCCAGAATTCGCGATAGGCAGAACCTGCACGCTCCGAAGCCTCCACGAAGATGCCGTCATTCTTGCCACGAACGTCGCCGAGGGTGTAACCCATCGCCTTCAGGAACTTGTCGTTGGCGGCGATAATCGTACCGTCCGGTTTGAATGCGGCCATTGCCTGGGCGCGTTCGATGGCGGCAAGCTGATCCGCGTTTTCCAGCGCCTCGAGTTTCCTGGCGGTGATATCGGTCGCGACTTCAATAACCTTCGTGGGTTTGCCCCTCGAATCCAGGACCGGATTATAAGAAGCCTGCAACCAGACGATCTTGCCGTTCTTGCCGATACGCTGATACTCGGCTGACTGTGACTCGCCGCGATTGAGCTTGGCCCAGAATTCGCGATAGGCGGCGCTGGATCGTTCGCCGGCCTCCACGAACATGTGATGGTGATTGCCCTGGACCTCGTTGAGGAGAGAGTAGCCGAACGCTTTCAGGAAGTTATCGTTCGCGGTCAGGATCTTTCCATCCATTCCGAATTCGGCGACGGCCTGCGACTTTCCGATGGCCGCGACCTGGCCCTCCAGCTCAGCCGCCTTCAATTTCTGTTTGGTGACGTCAGTCGTGAACGCGACAACCTTGAACGGCTTTCCGGTCTCGTCCACGATCGGATTGTAAGTCGCGAGAATCCAGACTTCTCTCCCGCCTTTACCAAACCGCCTGTATTCGGCCGATTGAGTCTCGCCGCGATTGAGCTTGGCCCAGAGTTCGCGATAGGCCGCACCTGACCGCTCCGACAGCTCCACGAACATGCCATCATGCTTCCCCTGCACTTCGCTAAGGGCGAAGCCCATCGCGTTAAGGAAGTTTCTGTTCGCGGTAATGATCGTGCCGTCCAATTTGAATTCGACCACTCCCTGCGCGCGTTCGATGGCGGAAACCTGACCCGCGTTTTCCAGATTCTTGATTCTTTTCGCGGTGATATCGGACGCGAGCGCGATAACTTTTGTCGGATTCCCCCTCGAATCCAGCACCGGAATATAGGACGCCTGAACCCAGACTTCCCGGCCGTGATTGTCGATGCGTTTGTACTCGGCCGATTGGGTCTCGCCCTTATTCAACCTGGCCCAGAAGTCGCGGTATGCGGCGCCGGACCGTTCGTCGGTCTCCACGAACATGCCGTGGTGCTTTCCGCGAACCTCCGCCAGCGTGTAACCGAGTATGCTGAGAAACTTCTCGTTCGCCGTGATGACCGTTCCATCAATTCCGAGCTCGATGACGGCTTGAGACTTGCTGATCGCTGCGGCTTTCGCGGCATTTTCTTTCGCGATCGACCATTTTTTGAAGAAAAACATTGATCCTCCCCAGGAGTTAGATCCAAGACTACCAAAGCTCACGACTCGCGGGCGAAGCTTGGTAACTTGATGATGAATGGAATCGGTTAAAACGAGGTTAATCGGCCTGGATCGCGAAGACATACCCGCAGCTCTTTGGTGTCAGAGAGCTTCGGCAGCCGCCCGGACTTTCCGCTTTTCTTAGTTTTTTCAACGGCTAACGCTTCCCCTGGTATCGGCGACGAAGCAGCCGGCGAAGGTTATCCGCCTTTGTTGCACCGCGATGGCAGCGACCGTTTCCTGAAGAAGTGCAACATTCATAACCGCCTGCTGCGGCCTCGGTATGCTTGAGTCGCGTGAGTCTAGTTCCAGCCTCGACGGTCAGAACGGCATCAAAGTCGCCCCCGCAGGTCGTCAGCATGGTGCGCTGCGATCTCGAACACTTCGAGCTGGAACCAAAGAACCATCTGGACCAGCGACAAATCCGTTCCGCACGGGATTGTCGCCTATGGTCTGGCATGTTCCGTTAGCCTGTTGCCGAGGGCCAACTGGAACGCGGACACGGGAAAATTGGAGCGGGCGAAGGGATTCGAACCCTCGACCCCGACCTTGGCAAGGTCGTGCTCTACCCCTGAGCTACACCCGCATCCGAAAACAGGCAGCCGATCGACGGCCGCCGAAGGGCAGAGCTATGCCAAATGCGGCGTGCGAATGCAACAGCCAGATATGAGGTCGTCTCTCCCAAAGTCCCCTCCACTGGACGGCAGCCGCGATACCGGAGCCATCGGAGAACCAGGAGGGAACGATGCCCCGCCCGCCAATTGCAATATTTCCGCGCAGGGACCAATTTATGGGTTCGGATCGTGCTAGCACGGATATGTGAACTTTGGGGCGGCGCAGACCGCTCCTTCCGGGGACATCAGGCGAGGATCACGTGACCATAGTCGAGCACGGCAGCGAGCCGCCACCGCAGGCGTCGGATCTGATCAACGAGACGACGACCCAGACCTTCATGAAGGATGTCATCGAGGAATCGATGCGCCAGCCGGTGCTGGTCGATTTCTGGGCGCCGTGGTGTGGACCATGCCGCCAATTGACCCCGATCCTGGAAAAGGCGGTGCACGCCGCCGCCGGCAAGGTCAAGCTGGCGAAGATGAATATCGACCAGCATCCTGCCATTTTTCAGCAGCTTGCGGCACAAACCGGTAATCAGTCGATTCCGGCGGTGTTCGCTTTTACCGGTGGGCGACCGGTGGACTTCTTCATGGGCGTTGTGCCCGAGACCCAGATCAAGAGCTTCATCGACAAGCTGACGCAAGGCGCGGGGGCGGCGCCCGGCACTCCGAATATCGAGGAAATCTTGCAAGAGGCGGAAGCCGCGCTCGCCGCAGGCGACCCGACCACGGCGGCCGAGGTCTATGCCGAGGTTCTCGGTATCGACGCCGCCAATCTTCCGGCGATCGCCGGACTTGCGCGTTGCTATGCGACCACCGGCGCGATCGACAAAGCCAAGCAAACACTCGCGCTGGTGCCGGAGTCGAAGCGCGGCGACGCCGCCGTGACAACCGTGCAGGCCATGATCGACCTCGCCGAACAGGCGAGTTCACTCGGTCCGGTCGTCGAACTCGAGCAGAAGGTTGCGGCCAACCCGCTCGATCATCAGGCGCGATTCGACCTGGCTACCGCACTGAACGCTGGTGGCCAACGCAGCGAGGCCACCGATCACCTGCTGGAAATCATCAGGCGCGACCGCAAATGGAACGATGATGCCGCCCGCAGGCAGCTCGTGCAATTCTTCGAAGCGTGGGGCGCCGCGGACGAAGCCACCGTCGAGGGCCGCAAACGCCTGTCGACGATCCTGTTTTCTTAAGCGGTCCGGTCTCACATTTGCGTCCGTTCAGCGAACGGCCTGCGAATGTAAGACAGGGCAGGACCGCTACAAGCTTTGCCCGTGAGAACATTTTCCGGCTAAGTGGAATCCGGTTAGACGTTAGAAAATGCTCTCACTTAATAACTTGCGCGTATTCTCATCGCAAAACCGGTATCCACTTTTGCGGAATACGCGCTAGCACCGGACTCGTTCATGCCCATCAATGCCGAATACCGCGGACCCGGTGACCTTCCCGAAGTGATACCAGTGTTCCCGCTGCCCGGCGCACTGCTGCTGCCGCGCGGCCAAATGCCGCTCAACATCTTCGAAATGCGCTATCTCGCAATGGTCGACGACGCGCTCCGGGACGGCCATCGTCTGATCGGCATGATCCAGCCCGACATCGCCCATTCTGCGAGCGAGGACAAGCCGGAGCTGTTCCATGTCGGCTGCGTCGGGCGCATCACGCAGTTCGCCGAATCCGGCGACGGCCGTTATATCCTGGAGCTCACCGGCGTCTCGCGTTTCAAGGTCGTGGAAGAGCCGACGGTGTTGACGCCCTATCGCCAGTGCAAGGTCGATTTCTTTGCTTACGCCGATGATCTGACCGCACGCAAAGGCGAGGACGCCGTCGACCGCAAACGACTGCTCGAGGTGCTGAACGATTTTCTCAAGGTCAACGACTTGAAGGTAGACTGGAGCGACATCGAGAACGCCCCGAACGAGGCACTGGTCAACGCGCTAGCAATGATGTCGCCCTATGGCCCGTTGGAGAAGCAGGCGATGCTGGAGGCAACTGACCTTAAAACGCGCGCGGAAATCTTGATCGCGGTGACCGAAATGGACCTCGCAAAAAAACGCACCAGCGGCGACCCCGGATTGCAGTAGCTAACGAAACGTCTCAACTGGTGGAGTTGATTGGACATTCGCCACCGACGTGCGGCAAACTCGGCAAGCGAATGTCAGATTCAACCACAACCCATATGAACCCACCCGCCCGACTTGATCCTTCGAAGAGACCCGTATGACGCCGCCCCCCTCCGATCGTCCCGAAGATACCGTCGATCCAAAGCTTCTGGAGATTCTGGTCTGTCCGGTCACCAAGGGACCGCTGGAATTCGACGGCAAACGGCAGGAACTGATTTCGCGCTCGGCGAGACTAGCCTATCCGATCCGCGACGGCATTCCGATCATGCTGCCGGAAGAGGCTAGGAAGATCGAGTGAGGGTAAATCGAGCGAGGATGATGCACGCCGCCCTGGCTCTTCATTTCTCATCGGAAGAGGCATCGTCCTGACGGCGGCGACGCCACTCGGAGCGCCGCAGCCGTGCTCTCGCGTCATTGCACCACCTCGCCGTGCTGGCTGATGTCGAGACCTTCACGTTCGTTCTCGCCGCTGACCCGCAGACCGATCACCGCCTTGATGGCAAGCAGGATGATCAGGGTGACGATGGCGTCGTACACGACCGTGGCGAGGATGCCGTAGATCTGGACGATCACCTGATGGGTGTTGCCGTCGATCAGGCCCGTGCCGGCCTTGTTGATGGCGGTGCGGGCGAACACGCCGGTGAGCAGCGCGCCGATGATGCCGCCGACGCCGTGGACGCCGAAGGCGTCGAGGCTGTCGTCATAGCCCATCATGTGCTTGAGGCCGGTGGCGCCCCAGTAGCAGCCGATGCCGGCGACGGCGCCGATGACCAGCGCGCCGCACGGATCGACGAAGCCGGAGGCCGGGGTGATGGCGACGAGACCGCCGACCGCGCCGGAGCAGATGCCGAGCGCGCTCGGCTTGCCGCGCAAGCCCCACTCGACGACCATCCAGGCCAGCGCCGCGGCGGCGGTTGCGATCTGGGTCACCGCCATCGCCATGCCGGCCTGTCCGCCCGCCGTCACCGCCGAACCGGCGTTGAAACCGAACCAGCCGACCCACAAGAGCGACGCGCCGATCATGGTCAGCACCAGGTTATGCGGCGCCATGTTCTCGCTGCCGTAACCCTTGCGCTTGCCGAGCACCAGCGCGCAGACGAGGCCCGCGACGCCGGCGTTGATATGGACCACGGTGCCGCCGGCGAAGTCCAGCACGCCGAGACCTCCGAGGAATCCGCCGCCCCAGACCCAGTGCGCGACTGGCGCATAGACCAACAGCGACCACAGGCCCATGAACCACATCATCGCCGAGAACTTCATCCGATCCGCGATCGCGCCGCAGATCAGCGCTGGCGTGATGATCGCGAACGTCATCTGGAAGCACATGAACACCGATTCCGGGATCGTCGGCGCGGCGGCGGCGATGGAGTCCGTACCCATGCCCATCAGCAGCATGCGCGAGGCGCTGCCGAGAAAGTTCGTACCCTCGGTGAAGGCCCAGCTATAGCCGATCACCATCCAGAGCACGGTGGCGAGGCAGGTGATGGCGAAACTCTGCATCACCGTGGCGAGCACATTCTTCTTGCGCACCATGCCGCCGTAGAACAGTGCGAGGCCGGGGATCGTCATCATCAGCACGAGCGCGGTGGAGGTCAGCATCCACGCGGTGTCGCCCGAATCCAGTTTGGGCGGCGGTGGCGCGGCAGGGGCGACCGCTGCGGCGCTCTGGGCAAGCGCGACGTCGGCAAATCCCGCAAGGCCGGCTGCGGCGAGTATCGCCGCGATGGCCAGTCCCGCGCGGGCCGGGCGTTCGAACGTCATGTGCTTTACTCCTGATTGAGGAAGGATGAGCGCGAAATCAGATCGCGGCGGCATCGAGATCGCCGGTGCGGATGCGAACCGCATGCTCGAGGTTGATGACGAAGATCTTGCCGTCGCCGATCCTGCCGGTTCACGCCACCGAGTCGATGGTTTCGACGACCGCATCGACCAGGCCGGAATTGACCGCGGCCTCGGCCTTGATCTTCGGCAGAAAGCTCACGGTGTATTCGGCGCCGCATAGATTTCCGAACGGCCTTTCTGGCGGCCGTATCCCTTGACTTCCGTCACTGTCAGACCGTGCACGCCGATCGCGGTCAGGGCATCGCGGACCTCTTCGAGCTTGAAGGGCTTGATGATCGCCATAACGATTTTTTCATGTGTCCGGCCCCCGCCTGGGCCCGGCTGCAACATGCCGGGCGGTCTCGGCTGAGACTCCGCGCCGGGAAGGGTCGCGGCGCAGGCGCAGCCGCAACCAGGGAATCAAATGCTGTGCCAAACCGGCCCAATTGCTTAACGACCTATGAATTCAAGGCTTTTTGGCTCGGCTGCCACGCGGTGCGCCATCGGACGGAACACTCCGCTCAAAGCCTGACCACACCTGCCCAAAAGAAAGGCAGCGTCCGGCTTTCAGGATATTTTGCTCAAGGGGAAGGCATCAGGAGTGCGTTCGAGAGGTTCGAAACACCGGTACCGATCAGAAAAGCCCCCGCTTCTGAAACCAGAACCGGGCCAAGGAAAACGCCGTCATATCGAAGTCGTCATGCGGCTATTGCAGCGCCTCGCCGTGCTGGGAAATGTCGAGACCTTCCAGCTCGTTCTCGCGGGAGACCCGTAGCGCCACGAAAGCGCCGACCAGCTTGAGGAGGCCGTAAGTCACCGCACCTGACCAGAGCAGGGTGACGGCCACGCCATAGAGCTGCAGCAGCAACTGGCGCGGATTGCCTTCGAGCAGGCCAGGCACGCCGCCGATCGACGAGGTCGCGAACACCCCGAGCAGCAGGGTCCCGGTCAGTCCGCCAATGCCGTGGACGCCGAATACGTCGAGCGAATCGTCATAGCGGAAGCGATGCTTGAGGCTGGTGCAGGCCCAATAGCAGATCAGTCCGGCAACGATTCCGATGATGATGCCTTGCAGGGGCGTGACAAAGCCGGAGGCCGGCGTGATCGTGCCGAGACCCGCAACCGCGCCCGAGATCATGCCGAGTACGGAGGGCTTGCGCCGCGTCGCCCACTCGATGGCTGCCCATGTCAGCGCGCCGGCGCAGGCGGCGAGATGCGTGGCGATAATCGCCATCACCGCGCGCGAATTCGCAGCCAGCGCGGAGCCGCCGTTGAATCCGAACCAGCCGACCCACAAAAGCCCCGTGCCCATCACAGCGAGGGACAAATCGTAGGGCGACAAATTGTCCGAACCATAGCCGTGACGGCTACCGAGGACTTTCGCCGCGACCAGCCCCCCTACGCCGGCGCTGAGATGCACCACCAGCCCGCCCGCGAAATCCTGCACGCCGGCAGCGCCGAGGAAGCCGCCGCCCCACACCCAATGCGCAAGCGGAATGTAGACAAAGATAAACCAGCCGATCGAAAACAGCAGATAGGCCGAGAAGCGCATCCGGTCGGCCACCGAGCCCGCCACCAGCGCCACGGTGATGATCGCGAAGGTCATCTGGTAAAGCATGAACAGTGCTTCGGGGATGGTCTTTGCCGCGGGATTGACGGCGTCCATGCTCATACCGGCGAGAAACATGCGGCCGGGCGATCCCAGCCACGGCCCGTCGCCTGTGAACGCCAGCGAGTAACCGAACGCCACCCACAGAATCGAAATCACCACCACCGCTGCGAGGCTTTGCGCCATCGTCGCCAGCACGTTCTTTTTGCGCACCATGCCCGAATAGAACAGCGCCAGCCCCGGGATCGTCATCATCAGCACGAAGGCCGTGGCGACGATCATCCATGCGGTATCGGCGGCGCTGACAGTTGAAGTGGCGCTGTCCGCAAAGGCCGGCGTCCCTGTCGTTACGAAAATCGTGATTGCAACGATTGTCGTCGCAGCGCCTGCTGCCCAACGCAAAAGTGCCCCCATTGTTGTTCCCCGACTTTCGGATTCTCTTATGTCACCGACGTGGTGCAGCGGTCTTCGCGCTGCTTCGCCGCGCCGGGAACACGTTCACATCGTCACAGCGCGTCGCTGTCGGTCTCGCCCGTGCGAATGCGCAGGGCGTGATCGATTGGAATCACGAAGATCTTGCCGTCGCCGATCTGGCCGGTGCGCGCGGCCGCGGTGATGACCTCCACCGCCTTGTCCGCAAGCTCCGACGACACTGCGACCTCGATCCGTAGCTTAGGCAAGAAGTTTACGACATATTCGGCGCCGCGATAGATCTCGGTATGGCCCTTCTGGCGGCCGTAGCCTTTGACCTCGGTCACGGTCATGCCATGCACCCCGATCGCGGTCAGCGCTTGGCGGACCTCGTCGAGCTTGAAAGGTTTAATAACGGCGACGACGAATTTCATGATGACGCTTCCGCTCAATGGACAATACGTTAGCTGACTCCGCACGATTGAGTCTGACATCTTTCCGTGCAACTCGCACAAAAAACTTGCAGCCTGGACGAAAAACATGCCGAGGGTTTGTCACAGTGTGGAGACCTCGGCACGGACGGGGCCGGTTTTTCGCCTGAACCAGGTTCGCGTCGTTGCGACTAAAGGGGACCACCGGCAAGAGCCGATGCGTCTTGGGGAAATTCATGCCGAACCGTCTGTGGTTTTTCGCCTCTGGAAACACCCAGCAAGGCCCGTATTCCGAAGACCGGCTGCGGGATTTCATCGTCCGCGGCACCGTGAACGCCGACACTCGCGTCTGGACCGAGGGCATGTCCGCCTGGGAAAGAGCCGGCGATATTCCGGGCCTCCTGTCCGGTGCTATGGCCGCTGCGCGCATGCCGCCGGGGCCCGCGCATGGAGGCGAGTCGCTGACCGGCAGTGACGGCCGTGCCGGCGACTCGCTGTCGGCGGATTTCAGCATCTGGGAGTTGCTCGGGCGCAGCCTGATCTTCGTCATCGGCTTCCTGCTGGTCGTTCCGGCACCCTGGGTGGCCACGAGCTTCTACCGATGGTTCATCTCTCAGGTACGGGTGCCGCAGCGGCCCGATCTCGGATTTACCGGCCAGCCGATGGATATCTGGTGGGTATTCGTGTTGAGCGCGCTGTGCACCTACTCCGGCGTGACCGGTATACCTTATATCGAGTTCATCCTGATTCCGGTGCAGGCCTGGCTGTCGTGGATGACGATTAAATGGATCGTGGCGAATATCAGCGCCAACGGACGGCCGCTTCAGCTTTCGTTCCGGGGCGACGCCATGCATTACGTCGGCTGGACTGTGCTGCTCCATCTCTCGCTCATCACCATCATCGGCGGGGCATGGGTCATCACGGCGATGACGCGCTGGATGTTCCGCAACATTGATGGCACCCGGCGCGAGATTATCTTCAATGCCAGCGGCCTTGAGGTGTTGTGGCGAACGGTGGTGGTTGCGATCGGCTGCATATTGATCATCCCGATCCCATGGGTGCTCAGCTGGATCGCGCGCTGGTACATCTCGCAGATCGAACTGTCGCCGCGGGCGGCTTAGATAATGATGATTTCGGATCGAATCGATCCAAGATCATGCACGTGATCGATTCTCACATCTTGAAAAGCGGGATGCGGGGCGGAAAACCGCACACACTTTTCCTCATCCCGCTCTAGCGCCGCTCGCGCACCGAGCCTTCCTGCACCACGGACGCGACCAGCGTGCCGTCCTGCTTGAAGATCAGGCCGCGGGCGAGACCACGGCCGTTCTGGGCATTCGGCGAATCCTGCGCATAGAGCAGCCACTCGTCAGCGCGGAACGGGCGGTGAAACCACATGGCATGATCGAGCGATGCCGCCATCATATGCTTATCGAACAGCGTGCGGCCGTAGCGCGCCATCACCGCATCCAGCAGGGCGAAATCCGACGCATAGGCCAGCGCGCACATGTGCAGCGCCGGGTCGTCAGGCAGACTCGACGCGGTGCGGATCCAGACATGGACACGACCGTCCTCGATCTTCTCGCCGAAGTAGCGGTTGAGTTCGACCGGGCGCAGTTCGATCGGCCTGTCCGATTCATAGTAACGGCGGATGAACTCGGGCACCTCCTTGAACATCGGCTGCTTGACGAATTCCTCCGGCGAGAGTTGCTCCGGCGGCGGCACGTCGGGCATCCGATCCTGATGATTGAAGGCGCCTTCCTCTTCCGCATGGAACGACACCATGAGCGAGAAGATGGCGCGGCCGTGCTGGATCGCGGTGACGCGCCGCGTCGAGTAGCTTTTGCCGTCGCGCAACCGCTCCACCTGATAGATGATCGGGATCGCGGGGTCGCCCGGCAGAATGAAATAACAATGCAGTGAATGCGGCAGGCGGCCTTCGACGGTGCGGCACGCGGCCACCATCGCCTGCGCGATCACCTGCCCGCCGAACACCCGCTGCCAGCCCGTCTTCGGGCTGTTGCCGCGGAACAGGTTTTCCTCGATCGGCTCCAGATCGAGGATCGAGATCAGATCGATCAGACTTTTGGACATCGCGGCGCCTTCACCATGAACTCATGCGTTGTCATACCGTAAATCCCGGGGGTTCGCGGCCTCTAGCCGTCCTGGAACGACGACACGGGCCGAGCGGGTGCTAAAGAAGCAACGTTTGGAAACCCGTTTCGACCGGCTATACTGCGGCAGCACAGAAGCAAGGCGTACCATGACGACACAACAGAGCATTGTCATCTGCGGCGGCGCATTCGCGGGACTGGCGCTGGCGCTGGCGCTGCGCCAGGGGCTGGGCGCCGGAGTTCCGATCGTGGTCGCCGATCCGGCGCTGGCAAACCGGCCGAGCCGCGATCCGCGCGCTACCGCGATCGTTGCCGCCTGCCGCCGCCTGTTCGAGACGCTCGGGGTCTGGAACGAGGTCGCCGGCACCGCGCAGCCGATCCTCGATATGGTGGTCACGGATTCCAAGCTCGAGGACGCCACCCGTCCGACATTTCTGACGTTTACCGGCGAGGTCGAGCCGGGCGAACCGTTCGCGCACATGGTCGAGAATCGTTATCTGATCGAGGCGCTGGCGTCTCGTGCGGAAGCGGAGGGCGTCGAGTTGCGCGCGACCGCGGTGACGGGAAACGACGTGCGGCCGGGCGGAGTCATGGTCTCGCTGGCCGACGGCTCGACGATTGACGCAAGCCTTCTGGTGGCGGCAGACGGTGCGCGTTCAAGGCTGCGCGAGCGCGCCGGAATCGCCACCCACGGCTGGGAGTACGACCAGTCCGGCATCGTCGTCACCGTCGGCCACGAACGCGACCATCAGGGCCGCGCCGAAGAACATTTTCTCCCCGCCGGGCCGTTCGCGATCCTGCCGCTGACAGGCCGACGCTCGTCGCTGGTATGGACCGAGAAGCGGGCGGATGCCGCGCGCATCGTCGCGCTTGCCGAAGAAGAATTTCATGCCGAACTGGAGCAGCGCTTCGGCCTGCACCTCGGCGAGATCAAGGCGCTCGACAAGCCGCGCGCATTCCCGCTTCACTATTTCGTCGCGCGCTCATTCATCGCCGAGCGGCTGGCGCTGGTCGGCGACGCGGCGCATGTGATTCACCCGATCGCGGGTCAGGGCCTGAACCTCGGACTGAAGGATGTCGCTGCGCTGGCGGAAACCATAGTCGACGCTGTCAGGCTCGGCATCGATCCGGGGCAGCCCGATGTGCTCGAGCGCTATCAGCGCTGGCGGCGCTTCGACACCATGGCGATGGGCTTCGCCACCAACACGCTCAATGTTTTGTTCTCGAACGAATCGGCGCTGCTGCGCAGCGTGCGCGACATCGGCCTCGGTCTGGTCGACCGAATGCCGCCTTTGAAGAACGCGTTCATCCGCCAGGCGGCGGGACTGACCGGCGAGATGCCACGGCTTCTAAAAGGCGAGGCGCTGTAGGCCTCGCGAGATCGGTGTCGAAGTTTGATTTCCGCTACAACAGCCGGATTGTGCTTGGCGTGGATCAAGCCTTAGAATAAACGAGTCATACCAATAGTTTACTAACGTATTGATTCACAACGATGAATCTGCTATAGGTTTAACCTGAGCAGGCAACGTCGGGACCACTCCGAGTCTCCAATCGCGCGAGGCAATGATCCCTTCAAAAGGATCATATTAGGAGCCGGGGGCCTGCTCACTTTTTCCTCCAACTATTCGCATTAGCTCCGTAGAAAGTGAAAAGCTCCTTCTGCGGATCGGTAAGGTTCATTTCTCCAAGCAGCGGCATTGGTTTTACGCCAAACCCGAGATACCAGCGTCTCCCATTATGATGCATGAGTGGCTTTAGAAGCTTTGCATAGGACGGATCGCACTCGACTTGAGCACCTCGGTTGAGTTCAACGGCTTGGAAAAAAGAACCCGCGATTACATCGGCCAGTTGAAGGCCTGCTCTGTCACCATGATCGTGTGCATAAATTTCATCGAAATCGATGACAGACCAAACAAGCTCCTTGTAGCCTAAAACCTGAGCGCCCCTCTCGTAGAACATCCTCCGAAGGTAATCGGTAAAATCCTTGTAGGTGAGGTCACCACGTCGGGAAAATATAATGCGAAGCTTGTCTTGGTCTTTCCGCGCTTCTGGGACATGTTGGGCGCAAAACGCCGTGACGCGTTCCAATAGCAAGCGAGTCAGAAACCAATAAATCCAGGCTTTATTGTCATCGTCTAGGCGCGGATTTTTGTATTTCTCGATGTTCTTTTTGTTGGACATCGCGACGAAACACCTCGCAGGCTTCGTCGCCAAGGCTGCACAAACGTGTGTTTTTTTGAAAGGCAGCAGCTTGTTGAAATGCAAGTCAGCCCGCCTACTGATAAACTGTTTTTGAACGTCCCGAGTCCATGTGACCATCTCGGAATCGTTTTGAATCCTTACTAAAAAGGCGGACAGAACGAGCCATTCGGTCCCCCCTTTTGGATCATCCGGTTTTTTGATTTGTTCGAGTCCCGTATCACCAGACTCATCAATGTACACAACGAAAGATACCGGCATGCAGGCTAGACACCTTCAAGGAAGCCGCGCGCTCCTGCAAAAAAATCGAAGACCGCGCTATTATTGACGGCCGCGCTACGACTACAGTTAGAGCAACCGTTGGGATGTGCGTTAACGATTAATACCGAGCAGCTATCGCCGCAACGATTGCAGGGCGTAAGCGATTTGATTCACCGCATTTTCAATGTGACTAATCTTCTGGCCCAAATCAGCAATCGCCTTCTCTTGCTTCTTCAGAAGAGAACCGTTGTCGAAATATTCAGTAACGCCAATTGGCGTCTGGCAACTCGTGCATTGGATTGCGTACATCCTGTATGCGGCACCGTTCACGTTCACTTCCTGCAATTTGAACGCAGCGCCTTCACACTTTCCGCATTTGGTAGAACCGAACATTGAACTTTCCTTGGTCGTGATTGGAAGAATTACAACCTAAGCGAGTCGCAAGCGGACTCGGGAGTCCAAATGGAGGATGGGTGTGGAAAGCACACAGTCCCCATGAAGGCATCAGAACAGAGTGCGAAAACACGCTCTCCCGCCGATGGTTAATCGCGTCTTAACCTCGCCGTACCTATGGTACTCAACTGTCTTTCGTCCGGCTATTGGGTGCGGCCGAACGTCTTGAAAGTGTTGACGCTTAACCGATGGCAACCACCGCTTCATCGTGCGCGGCGCCAGACGCCGTCAGTCCGGCCGAGTCCGCCGCCAGCAGAGCTGCGTCCACGACGCCGGCCGAGCGGTCCCCGTTCGCGCGGACGGCGGAGCTGCTTGCGCCCTACGAGCCGGGACAACCTCTGATCACGTTGTCGCTGGGCGAGCCGCAGCACCCGCCGCCCGACTTCGTCGCTCCGATATTGTCTCAATATATCAACGAGTTCCGACGTTATCCGATGGCGCGGGGGATCGAGCCGTTCCGCCGCACGGCCGCGAACTGGCTGTCGAGGCGCTTCGCCCTGCCCCGTGCCGTCGATCCCGAGACCGAGATTCTGGTGCTGAACGGCAGCCGTGAGGGGCTGTTTTTCGCCGCGATCGCCGCCGCCCGCTACGTCGCGCCCCGCATGGGCACGCCGGCCATCCTGATGCCGAACCCGTTTTACCCGGCGTATGGCGCGGGCGCACGCGCTGCCCATTGCGAAACCATCTTCCTGCCGACCACGCGCGCCAACGGTTTCCTGCCCGACCTCGATTCCATCGATGAGAGCACGCTGGCGCGGACGGTCGCGATCTATCTCGCCTCCCCCGCCAACCCGCAAGGAACGACGGCTTCGCGCGATTACCTCTCGCGCCTGATCGCGCTGGCGCGCCGTCACGGCTTCCTCGTGTTCTCGGACGAATGCTACTCGGAAATCTACACGCGGGACGCGCCCGGCAGCGCGCTGGAATGCGCGGGGCCGGATTTCGCCAACGTCGTCGCGTTCCAGTCGCTGTCGAAACGCTCGAACCTGCCGGGGCTACGGGTCGGCTTCGCGGCCGGCGATGGCAAATTCCTTTCCGCGTTTCATGAATTGCGCAACGTCGCGTCGCCTCAGGTGCCGGTGCCGCTGCAGCATGTCGCGGTGGCGGCCTATGGCGACGAAGCGCATGTCGAGGAGAACCGCCGGCTCTACCGGCTCAAATTCGACCTCGCCGACCAGATCCTCGGCCATCGCTTCGGCTACAGCCGCCCGGCCGGCGGCTTCTGCATCTGGCTGGATGTCTCCGCTTATGGCGGCGACGAGGCCGTGGCCGTCAGGCTCTACAAGGAAGCCGGCATTCGCGTCGTGCCCGGAAGCTATCTGGCGCGTCCGCAAGCCGACGGCTTAAATCCCGGCGCGGGCTATATCCGTCTGGCGCTCGTAGCGGACACTGAAACAACGGCCGAGGCATTGCATCGGCTGGTGAAAACTCTCGACTAATCGCGGGATCCCATGAGCATGGCAGCGATCGAACGCCTTTTTCCCATCGTCGATCATATACCGCCGTCGATCCGCGAGCCGCTCGGCCGGCGCTTGCGCGAACTCACCGGGCTCGGCATGATCGCCTTGTCCGGCGCTGCTGCGGCCGCGCTGATGACGTGGTCGGTACAGGACCCGAGCCTCAGCCACGCCACCTCGCGCGCGATCCACAACGTCCTCGGCTATCCCGGCGCGATCGGCGCAGATCTTCTGATGCAGATTCTCGGTCTCGGCGCGATCATGCTGATCCTGCCGGTGGCGATCTGGGGATGGCGGATGCTGACTCATCGCCCGTTCGATCGCGAGGCCACGCGTCTCGGCTGCTGGATTCTTTGCACCATAACCGCCGCCGGCTTCGCCAGTTGCTGGCCTCACAACGGCGCATGGCCGCTGCCCACCGGTCTCGGTGGCGTGGTCGGCGACGCGCTGGTGCGGGCGCCCGCGATTCTGTTCGGCCCGGCGAGCGTGGTGCAGAGCATCGTGCTCGGCGCGATCTTCCTGCCGGTCATGGCCGCGACATTCCTTTGGGCCAGCGGAATCAGATCGCAGCCCGCCGACGAGTCGCGCGAAATCGAGGACGACCTGCCGTTTGATGAGAGCGGCGACCACGCCTCGGTCTCGCTGGGCTGGGCGGTTCACGCGATGATGAGCGCGAAGGCGCGATTCAAGCGCCTCAGGCTCGGGGCACTGCTCGCGCTGGCCTATAAGTCGCTGGTGTCGAGCGCGCCGCAGAAGTCGGGGGCGCTGGCGTTCGAGCGTCAGGAACCGAACCTCGGCGGCGGACATATCGCTCCCTCCCTGGCGCCGACCCGGAGCGACCTTGACGATGACCTTGATGACGATGACGAGGACGAAGCGGACGACGAGGAGGAGAGCGATGATGCGCCGGTTGTCAGCGCGCCGCGCCGGAAGGCCGCTCCCCGTCAGCCAGCGAAGAAACCCGGCAAGTTCGAATTGCCTTCGGTCAACGTTCTGAGCGCGCCGCGCGCCTCCGACCGCCAGCCGCTCAGCAAGTCCGAACTGGAAACCAATTCGCGGGCGCTGGAAGGCGTGCTTGGCGACTTTGGCGTGCGCGGCGAAATCGTGAAAGCCAATCCCGGACCGGTGGTGACGCTGTATGAACTCGAGCCCGCGCCCGGCATCAAGTCGTCACGCGTCATCGGCCTTGCCGACGATATCGCGCGTTCCATGAGCGCGCTGTCGGCGCGCGTCGCGGTGGTCGCCGGCCGCAACGCCATCGGCATCGAACTGCCGAACGCGCACCGCGAAAAAGTTTACTTGCGCGAATTGCTCACCGCGAGGGAGGCGACCGACTCGGTCGCCAAGCTGCCGCTCTGCCTCGGCAAGACGATCGGCGGCGACCCGGTCATCATCGATCTCGCGCGCACCCCGCATATGCTGATCGCCGGCACCACCGGCTCCGGCAAATCGGTCGCAATCAACACCATGATTCTCAGCCTGCTGTACCGGCTGCGGCCCGATCAGTGCCGTCTCATCATGGTCGATCCAAAGATGCTCGAACTCTCGGTCTATGACGGCATCCCGCATCTGCTGACACCGGTGGTGACCGATCCGAAGAAGGCGGTCGTCGCGCTGAAATGGGCCGTGCGCGAGATGGAAGAGCGCTACAAGAAGATGGCCAAACTCGGCGTGCGCAATATCGACGGCTACAATACCCGCCTCCTCGAGGCGAAGGCCAAGGGCGAGGATCTGACGCGCACGGTGCATACCGGCTTCGACAAGGAAACCGGCAAGGCGATCTACGAGCAAGAGAAGCTCGAGTTCGAGCCGCTGCCCTTCATCGTCATTATCGTGGATGAAATGGCCGACCTGATGATGGTCGCGGGCAAGGATATCGAAGGCGCGGTCCAGCGTCTTGCGCAGATGGCGCGCGCCGCCGGCCTCCACGTCATCCTCGCAACGCAGCGTCCGTCGGTCGATGTCATTACCGGCACCATCAAGGCCAACTTCCCGACCCGCATCGCCTTCCAGGTGACGTCCAAGATCGACAGCCGCACCATTCTCGGCGAGATGGGCGCCGAGCAACTACTCGGCCAGGGCGACATGCTCTACATGGCCGGCGGCGGCCGCATCTCGCGCGTGCACGGGCCGTTCGCATCCGACGAAGAAGTCGAGAAGGTGGTTCGCCATCTCAAAACGCAAGGTGCTCCCGAATATCTCGAGGCGGTCACGGCCGAAGAGCCCGCTGAGGGCGAGGACGGCGCGGTGTTCGACGGCACGAGCATGGGCAGCGACGGCGGCGGCGATCTGTTCGCGCAGGCTGTTGCGATCGTGAAGCGCGACCGTAAGGCTTCGACCAGCTATATCCAGCGCCGTCTTCAGATCGGGTACAACCGCGCCGCTTCGCTGATGGAGCGCATGGAACTCGAAGGCATCGTCGGGCAGGCCAATCACGCAGGAAAGCGCGAAATCCTGATCGAGGAAGAAGAAGGCCACTTCTGATCCATGACGGTATGACGATGATCGAGTTTCCGGAGCCGCGAAATCGCCACAGCACCAAACTAGATCACGATGATTCTGGATCGAATCGATCCAAAATCATCAACGTGATCGATTCCGATTATGAGAAGCGGAATGCGGGCGGAAAACCGCACGACACTTTTCCTCATTCCGCTTCTAGGGGCCCGGTTCAAACTTGCATATCGTTGCAGCCACCTTCCGCTTGAGCATGATTTTTGAAAACTGGAAGCAGATTTTCAGACGAGATCACGCTCGATCAGAGAGATGCGATGGTATCGGGTTCAGCGCAGTTGAGGCGAACTCCCGCGCGGCGGCCATCCCTCGGATCCGGTCGGGGAAAAAAGCGATATCCGCAACGCCGCGAAGCACTGTAGAAGGAACGCCTCCGGCGGACAGGACGAAACATTGAGTAGAGACGTGACACATTCATCCGCGGCCAGTCGTCCGATCCGCGCGCGCCTCGGCGTGGTCCGGCTCGCGGCGGCGCTGACCATGGGTCTTCTTGTTCTTGTTACGCCTGCCCTCGCCGAGGCCGTTCCGCTCCCGCAACCGGCCCCTAAGGCCCGCAACGGAGCACCCGCGGCGATGGTGGTGCAGACGGCCCAGCCGGAGGTGACCGGAACCACGCGACCGCCGGACCCGATCATTCCCGATCCGCGCCGCAACGTACCGGCCAATATTTTTGCAACTTTCAGCGCGGATCAGAAAGCGGCGGCGGCACGAGTCAGTGCCTATCTATCGTCGCTGCGGACGCTTGCCGGAAATTTCGTACAGGTCGGCCCTGATGGCAGCCGATCAACCGGCGAATTTTACATCCAGAAGCCGGGCAAAGTACGGTTCGAATACGACCCTCCGTCACCGATCGCGATGATTTCCGACGGCTCGTCGCTCGTTGTTCGTGACACCAAGCTCGCGACCCAGGATGTGTACCCGCTGGCGCAAACGCCGCTGCGCTATCTGTTGTCGGACCGCATCGACCTGATGAGGGATACCAACGTCGTCGCCGTGACGTCGGACGATCTCTACATCAGCGTCACCATCGAAGAGAAGCAGGCGCTGGTCGGCACCTCCCGCCTCATGCTGATGGTCGGCGTCAAGGACGGCAAGCTCAAGCAGTGGACCATAACCGATCCGCAGGGCTACGACACCACGGTGGCGATCTACAATCTCAATGCCACGGCGAAGCTCGATCCCGCTCTGTTCAAGATCGATTATACCAATTATCCGACCTCGACGAATAACTGAGGCGCTACAACGCGCAGATCGATTATTGATGGATACGCGGGTCAGGCCCGCGTATGACGGCACATAGACCTGTCGACGTCTTCACCGGAATTCATGCATCTCACCTTCACCACCTGGAATATCAATTCGGTGCGGCTGCGCATCGATCTGGTCGCCAAGTTTCTGAAAGCGCAACGGCCGGACGTGTTGTGCCTGCAGGAGACCAAATGCCCCGATGACGCCTTTCCGCTGAAACGCTTCCGCCGACTCGGCTATGAGCACGTCGCGCTCAACGGGCAGAAGGGATATCACGGGGTGGCGGTGGTCTCGAAGCTGCCATTTGACGCCAGCAACATCCGCACGTTCTGCGACAAGATCGACTCCCGCCACGTCAGTGTGATCTTCGGCGGAAGAGCGGGTCTCGCCGCGCCGCTGGTGCTCCATAACTTCTATGTGCCCGCGGGTGGCGACATTCCCGATCCCGTGCTCAATCCGAAGTTTGCCCACAAGCTGCAATTTCTCGACGAGATGAAAGCCTGTGCGCCGCTGCATCCGGGCAACGGCGACCGGCATGTGCTGGTCGGCGATCTCAATGTCGCGCCACATGAGAACGACGTCTGGTCGCACAGGCAACTCCTGAAAATCGTCTCGCATACGCCCATCGAATGCGAGAAGCTGCTCGGCGTGCAGAATCACGGCAACTGGATCGACATCGCTCGCGCGCGGATTCCGATGTCGGAGAAAGTCTATACGTGGTGGAGCTATCGCGCCGCTGACTGGGTTGCCGCCAACCGCGGCCGCAGACTTGACCATATCTGGGTCTCCGAAGCGCTGCGCGGCGGAATCCGGGACTTCCGCATCACCCGCGACGCCCGAGGCTGGCAGCGTCCATCCGATCATGTGCCGGTGACGGCGGTGATCGAGGTGTGAGTGCCGACGCCACGGCGGATCTTATCCGAAAGCCGGTTTCCACTTTGCGATGGCACAGCCCGTCGGGTCGGGATCAAAGACTTTGTGTTTTTGATTTGACGCGTTTTCTTCACGCGAACCGGTATCCACTTCGCTCGAAAACGCTTTAACTACTCAGTTTCGCCGATGCCATCAGGATGTCGCTGGTCGTTTGCCGGGTGCGGTTGGCGAGTTCGTCGCGAAGGCGGTGGGCGGCGGCGGGATAGCTGTCAAGCACGCGCAGAAACAGGGTGCGTGAAACGCGGATCACCATCGAATATTCCCGCGCAATCGCGGTGGCCTGCCGCGATATCGGGACGATCAAAGCGAGTTCCCCGATCAGCGTGCCGCACTCGGCGACGACTTCCCGATCGTGGCCGTCCGGGACGTGGATACGAAAGCTGCCCTCCTGAACGACGTACCCCCCATCCGCCTCGTCACCCGCGCGAAACAGGATCGAGCCGCTGGCGAACTGCTGCTGTTCTGCGCCGATGGCAAGCACGCGCAAAGCCTCGGCGCCCAGCAAGCGCAGGGTCGGGACGCGCTCAAGCAGGACAACGTCATCGTCGATCGACATGCAAAACCGGTCGGCTCCGGATCACCCAAAGGCTGTTTTGACGGGAGCTGATACGAGTCGTCAACCTATAGCGTTTTTGGACGAAGTGGATACCGGCTCGCGGAAAGAAACGCCTCGAAACTACCATAGAGTCTCGCTTCTGACTCCATCCGAATCAGGGCACCAGCTTGTAGCCACCCGCTTCGGTCACCAGAATCTCCGGATTGGCAGCGTCATTCTCGATCTTCTGGCGCAACCGGTAAATGTGAGTTTCCAGGGTATGCGTGGTGACTCCGGAGTTGTATCCCCAGACCTCCTGCAACAGGGTCTCGCGTGACACCGGAATCTGCCCGGCCCGGTAGAGGAAGCGCAAAATCGCCGTTTCCTTCTCGGTCAGCCGCACCTTCTTGGCATTGGCGGTCGTCAGCATTTTGGCGCCGGGCCGGAAACTATAGGGTCCGACCGAAAATACCGCGTCCTCGCTGGCCTCATGCTGACGCAACTGCGCGCGGATGCGTGCCAGCAGCACCGCAAAGCGGAACGGTTTGGCGATATAGTCATTGGCGCCGGACTCAAGGCCCAGAATCGTATCCGAATCGGTGTCGTGACCGGTCAGCATGATGATCGGCGCCTTGAAGCCGCCCTTGCGCAAACTGCGCACCACTTCGCGACCATCCGTGTCGGGCAGGCCGACGTCCATCAGCACGAGATCGGGCGAATGGGCTTTGGCCGCGCTGGCGCCCTTTGCGCCGGTATCAACGGCGGACGCCTCGAATTCCTCATGCAGCGACAGTTGCTCGACCAGCGTATCGCGCAGATCGTTATCGTCGTCCACGATCAGGATTTTGCGGGCGTTGGCCATTTATGCAATCCTCCTGGCGGCTGAAACACCCGGCGGGCGCGCCAGCTACCTTCATCAGGTATTTAAGTCCCGATTCGTCGGGCGCATGAATTTGCAGCGATTCATCGTCCAAACAGAGTACTCCAGAACTGGGGAGAATTTGGATGAATGTTCCCTGTCATGACATACAGGATCGACGTCTCGGCTGAGAGAATGCGCGGGGCTTCCTCATTCCACACAAAGCTAAGACTTTTCAATGCCTTGCACGACACATTCCTGTGATCGACCGCTCGCGGCGATCCACGTTCGGGCCGCCGCCGGACGACCGCAGCGAGGTTGGTTGATCGCGGAAGGGCGGACAATTGCGGTGGCGCTCGGCCGCGGCGGTATCCGGGCCAACAAACGCGAGGGCGATGGCGGCACCCCAAAGGGGATTTTTCGGCCCATACGGCTGTGGTGGCGGCCCGATCGGCATCCACGGCCAAGGACGTTTCTGCCGGTTCGCGCGATCACACCTACTGATGCCTGGTGTGAGGATCCGGCCGACCGGCGCTACAATCGACCGATTCGGCTGACGCAGAGCGCAACCGGCGACCGGTTGACGCGCGAGGATCATCTCTACGACTTCATCATCGAAATCGATCACAACACCCGCCCGCGTATCGCAGGGCGCGGCAGCGCTGTGTTCCTGCATCTGGCGCGCGACAACTTTGGCCCGACCGCTGGATGCGTGGCGATGACGCAACCCGCCATGCTGCGGCTGTTGCGGCGGATCGGTCCACGCACGAAAATCATGATCGGGTGAAGCTGAAGGGCTTTCCTTCTCCCTTGCGGAAGATAGGAAGAATTACCGCGTCCCGAAAATCGCCGAGCCGATCCGCACATGCGTCGCGCCGAGCGCAATCGCTATGGCGAAGTCCGCGCTCATCCCCATCGACAGCTGCGTGAGCCCGTTGCGCTTGGCGATCTTGGCGGCAAGCGCGAAATGCGGCGCAGGCGCATCATCCATCGGTGGAATGCACATCAAGCCTGAGATCGTGAGGCCATAAGTATCGCGACAGCGTACGATGAAGTCGTCGGCATCCGCAGGTGCGACGCCGGCCTTCTGCGGCTCCTCGCCAGTGTTGATCTGCACGAACAGATCCGGCCGCCGGTTCTGATTCTTGATCTCTTTTCCCAACGCCTCGCAAAGGCTCGGGCGGTCGACCGAATGGATGGCATCGAACAGGGCGACGGCGTCCTTCGCCTTGTTGGACTGCAGCGGGCCGATCAGATGCAGCGCGAGACCGGGATGCGCCGCGATCAATGCAGGCCACTTCCCCTTGGCTTCCTGCACGCGGTTCTCCCCGAACACGCGCTGGCCGGCTGCGATCACCGGCATAATCGCGCCGACATCGAAGGTTTTGGACACCGCCACCAGCGTCACCGAGGAGCGTTCGCGTTGTGCGTCCCGGCACGCGCGAACAATCCCGGCTTCCACGGAAGCAAAGCCATCGATCGGCGCCGCCTCACCAGTGGTCATTGTCGCGCCGGAATCGCGAGACCGCGCTGCACCGCCGGCCGCGCCAGGCCTCGCTGCAGCCAGCCGCCGACATGACGGAAACGATCGAACCCGACGATATCGCGCGCATCGTAAAACCCGATCAGGTTGCGCACCCAGCCAAGCATCGAGATATCCGCGATGGTGTAGTCGTCGCCTGCAAACCACCGATGCGTCGTCAGATGCGCGTCCATCACGCCAAGCAGCCGCTTCGATTCCGTCACATAGCGGTCGCGTGGCCGCTTATCCTGGAAATCCTTGCCGGCGAACTTATGGAAGAATCCCACCTGCCCGAACATCGGCCCGACGCCGCCCATCTGGAAGTGCAGCCACTGGAGGGTCTGCCAGCGCAGCGCCGGATCGGCTGGCAGAAACTGTCCGGTCTTCTCGGCGAGGTATTGCAGGATGGCGCCCGACTCGAACAAAGCGAGCGGCTTGCCGCCGGGCCCATCGGGATCGAGGATCGCGGGAATCTTGCCGTTGGGATTGAGTGAGAGAAATTCACGACTCCTCTGTTCATCCCTGCCGAAATCGACGAAATGCGGCTCATAGGGCAATCCGGTTTCTTCCAGCATGATCGAGACCTTCACCCCGTTGGGCGTCGGCACCGAATAGAGCTGCAGACGTTCCGGGTGGGCCGCCGGCCAGCGGCGGGTGATCGAAAAAGCGGAAAGGTCGGCCATCGTCACTCCGGAAGGCGGGAAACGTTCCCTGCTTACACCGCAAAACCACACCGCTTGCAAACCGCCCGTCCGACCCGTTGACCCCCGGTCCGCTTCATGGCCTAGTCGAGCGACTGCAAATCACGAAAAACATTGCAATTCCATGACCTCAGAACGTTACAACGCCCGTGACGCCGAACCGCGCTGGCAAGCCGAGTGGGACAGGCAGGCGATCTTCGCCACCAAAAACGATGACTCGCGCGAAAAATACTACGTGCTGGAGATGTTCCCGTACCCGTCCGGGCGCATCCACATCGGCCATGTCCGTAACTACACCCTTGGCGATGTGATCGCGCGCTACATGCGCGCCAAGGGCTACAACGTGCTGCATCCGATGGGCTGGGACGCCTTCGGCCTGCCGGCCGAGAACGCTGCGATCGAGCGCAAGATCGCGCCGAGGGCGTGGACTTACGACAACATCAAGGCCATGAAGAAGCAGCTCCGCTCGATCGGGCTGTCGCTCGACTGGGCCAGGGAGTTCGCGACCTGCGATCCCTCCTATTACAAACACCAGCAGAAGATGTTTCTGGACTTCCTGCGCGCCGGTCTCGCCGAGCGCGAGAAGCGCAAGATCAACTGGGATCCGGTCGACATGACCGTGCTCGCCAACGAGCAGGTGATCGACGGACGCGGCTGGCGCTCCGGCGCCGTGGTCGAGCAGCGCGAGATGAACCAGTGGGTCTTCAAGATCACGACGTATTCGCAGGAGCTGCTCGACGCGCTCGGCACGCTCGATCGCTGGCCCGACAAGGTGCGGCTGATGCAGCGCAACTGGATCGGCCGCAGCGAGGGCCTTTTGATCCGCTTCGCACTCGACCCGGCGACCACGCCAAACGGTGAGAACGAGCTGAAAATATTCACCACGCGGCCGGACACCCTGTTCGGCGCGAAGTTCATGGCGATCGCGCCGGATCATCCGCTCGCGCAAGCGGCAGCGAAGAATAACTCCGCGCTCGCCGACTTTATCGCCGAGTGTAAGCGGCGCGGCACCGCGCAAGCCGAGATCGACACCGCGGAGAAAATGGGGTTCGACACCGGCATCAAGGCCGTGCACCCGTTCGATGCGACCTGGAAGCTGCCGGTCTACGTCGCCAACTTCATCCTGATGGAATATGGCACCGGCGCCATCTTCGGCTGTCCGGCGCACGACCAGCGCGACCTCGACTTCGTCAACAAATATGGACTTGGCAACACGCCGGTGGTCTGCCCCGAGGGACAGGAACCGTCGAGCTTCGTCATCACTGACACCGCTTACGACGGTGATGGCCGCATGATCAATTCGCGTTTTCTCGACGGCATGACCGCTGATGCGGCGAAGGAAGAAGTCGCCAAGCGCTTGGAAGGCGAAACGCGCGGCAAAGCCCCGGTCGCCGAGCGCAAGGTGAACTTCCGTCTGCGCGACTGGGGCATTTCACGCCAGCGCTACTGGGGTTGTCCGATCCCGGTGATCCATTGCCCGGCCTGCGACGTCGTTCCGGTGCCGGACGAGAATTTGCCGGTGACGCTGCCGGAGGATGTCACCTTCGACAAGCCCGGCAACGCGCTCGATCATCACCCGACCTGGAAGCACGTCAGTTGTCCACGATGCGGGGCGAAGGCCACCCGCGAAACCGACACCATGGACACCTTCGTCGATTCGTCGTGGTACTTCGCGCGCTTCACCGATCCGTGGAACGACAACGCACCGACCACGCGCGCAGTCGTCGACCGGATGCTGCCGGTGGACCAGTATATCGGCGGCGTCGAGCACGCGATCCTGCATCTGCTCTATTCGCGCTTCTTCACCCGCGCGATGAAGGCCACCGGCCATGTCAGCATGGACGAACCGTTCAAGGGCATGTTCACGCAGGGCATGGTGGTGCACGAGACTTACCGCAAGCCTGACGGCGGCTGGGCCTCGCCCGAGGAGGTGCGGATCGAGGTCGACGGCAACAACCGCCGCGCCACGTTGATCGCAACCGGCGAGCCGGTCGAGATCGGCGCGGTCGAGAAGATGTCGAAATCGAAGCGCAACACCGTCGATCCCGACGATATCATCGGCAGCTATGGCGCCGATACCGCACGCTGGTTCATGCTGTCGGATTCGCCGCCGGATCGCGACGTGATCTGGAGCGAGGAAGGCGTACAGGGTGCGGCGCGCTTCATGCAGCGGCTATGGCGACTGGTCAATGAATCCGCCGAAGCCGGCAAGACCGCGCCGCAAGAGAGACCAGCGGCATTTGGCACCGATGCTTTGGCGCTACGCAAGGCGGCCCATGGCGCGCTCGACAAGGTCTCTACGGGAATAGAGCGGCTGCACTTCAACGTCTGCCTCGCCAATATCCGCGAGTTCGCCAACGAACTGGCCGACGCCCTTGCCCGCTCCCGCAGCAACAAGTCCGCCCCCGCACCGGATCTGAGCTGGAGCCTGCGCGAGGCAGCCATCATTCTGGTGCAGGTGTTCAGCCCGATGATGCCGCACCTCGCCGAGGAATGCTGGCAGGCGCTCGGCCAGGCTGGCCTGGTCTCGGAAGCCCGTTGGCCACAAATCGAGCCCGATTTGCTGGTTGAAGACGCCCTCACGCTGCCCGTGCAGGTAAACGGCAAAAAGCGGGGCGAGGTGACCGTGGCGAGCGGCGCGGGAAATCCGGAAATTGAGGCTGCCGTTTTGGCGCTCGATGCGGTAAAGCAGGCCTTGGGCGGCAAGCAGGCTCGAAAGATCATTATCGTTCCGCAGAGGATCGTGAATGTGGTGGGGTAGTTTGTCGGGTCGCCGGGCTGGAAAATGGGCCAATCCGCGCATCGCAGCCCGGCTAAGCATCATTGCAGTGCTGGCCGCGCTGACGGCCGGCTGCTTCCGTCCGATGTATGCCGAACACGCCGACGGCAGCCCGGCGCTTCGCGACAGGCTGATGGGCGTCGAACTCCTGCCGATCGATAAACCCAATGGGTCTCCGGATGCGCGGATCGGTGTCACCCTTCGCAACGCGCTTGCATTCAAACTTTACGGCGGCGCCACCGGAGCGCCCCCGACACACCAGCTTCAGATCCGCTTCACCACTAACCGTTCGTCGCTGATGCTCGACCCAAACACCGCGCTGCCCTCCAACGAGCAATACGGTATCAATGCGAGCTACCAGCTGATCGAGGTTGCCACCGGCAAGACCGTCCTGAACGCGTCCACCTTCTCCCGCACCTCCTATGACATTCCCGGCCAGCTCCAGCGTTTCGCCCGCGCGCGTGCCTATCGCGATGCGGAAGACCGCGCCGCGCAGCAAATCGCCGAGAATATCAATACCCGGCTGGCGGCGTTCTTTTACGCCGGCACCTGATCGCCGGCGAATGGTCGCGCTGCGTGGAAAGGACATCGACAGCTTTCTCGCCCGGCCCGATCCGGCCCGCCCGATCATCCTGCTCTACGGTCCCGACGCTGGTCTGGTGCGTGAGCGCGCTGACGCGTTGATGGCGTCGGCCGTGGAAGATCCCAACGATCCGTTTTCGGTGGTTCGGCTCGACGGCGACGATCTCGCAACTGAGCCGTCGCGTCTCGTCGATGAGGCGATGACGGTGCCGCTGTTCGGCGGCCGCCGCGCGATCCGGATCAAGGCGGGGTCACGCAGCTTTGCCAGCGGCGTCGATGTGCTGGCGAACTCCACGATCCAGGATTGCCGGATCGTGATCGAAGCCGGCGAGCTGAGGCCGGAATCACCGCTGCGCAAGGCTTGCGAGCGTGCGAAGAACGCGGTGGCAATTGCCTGCTATCCCGACACCGAACGCGATCTGACGCGGTTGATTGACGAGGAGTTGCGCCTCTCGAGCCTGAAGATCGCGCCCGATGCCCGCGCGGCGCTGATGTCCCTGCTCGGCGGTGATCGTCAGGCTTCGCGCAATGAGCTGCGCAAGATTGCGCTCTATGCTCATGGGCAACGCGAGATCACGCTCATCGACGTCATGGCCGTGGTCTCTGACGCATCCGACTTCAAACTCGATCCCGTCATCGACGCCGCATTCGCCGGACAGCCGGCGGTGGTCGAAACCGAATTCGCCAAGGCCATGGTCGCTGGCACCTATCCGGGCCTCGTCATTTTGGCCGCGCAGCGTCAGGTCGCCGCCCTGCACAAGGCTGCGCTTTTGATGGAAGGCGGCGCGTCCGCCTCATCGGCCGCCGATAGCGGATTTCCGCGATTGCATTTTTCGCGCAAGACGACCGTGGAAACGGCGTTGAGCAATTTCAGCGCCGCGCGGCTGATTCAGGTGATGGATCAGCTTGCCGGCGCCGCATTGGAAACCCGCAAGCAAGCGGCGCTGGCCTCCGCGATCGCGCAACGCGCTCTGATGTCGATCGCGGTGAATGCACGGCGGAGAGGATGACAGGTCGTCATTGCGAGGAGGCAAGGCCGACGAAGCAATCCAGCTCTTAGAAAAGCGATTCAAACAGATCGGTCCAAGCCGGGTTGAGGCCTTCAATCAATACGAGTTTCTTTACACGGCTGCCGGCTTTTATCTGCTTTTCGCGTGTAATTGCGTTTGTCATGGTCTCGTGCAATTCGTACCAAACTAAGCTCTTGCATCCATATTTCTTCGAAAATCCTGCAATCAGGCCTTCTCGATGCTCAAAGATACGACGCGGTAAATCTGCCGTTACACCGGTGTAAAGGGTCCCGTTCCGACCGCTTGTTATAATATAGACGCAGGGCTGTTTCATGCCGCTGTCTGGATTGCTTCGCTCACAACGACGCGAGATCGTGACGATTGAGGCCAGCTCGGCTTCCCCGTCATTGCGAGCGGAGCGAAGCAATCCAGGAGCCACTCCGAAAGACTGGATTGCTTCGTCGCTTGCGCTCCTCGCAATGACGATGATTCAAACTCATTTCATCTCGCTCTAAAAGAGCCCGTTACCCCTTCGAATCCAGCCTTTTCAAAATCTCGTCAAGCTGTTCGAGGTCGCGATAGCGTATCTGCACGACGCCGCCGGGATTTTTGTGATCGACCGTCACCGCAAGGCCGAGCGCGTCGCTAACGCGCTTTTCCAGCGCCAACGTATCGGAGTCCTTCTGCGCTTTGTCAGCGCGGGCCTTCTGCGGCTTGCGCTCGGCAACGCCCTCCTCATGCGCAAGCGCCTCAGCCTGCCGCACATTGAGACCTTCCGTGACGATGCGCCTCGCCGCCGCGGAAGGATCGGGCATGCCGATCAGCGCGCGCGCATGGCCTGCCGATAACTCGCCGGAGGTGATCAGCGCCTGCACATCGTCCGGCAGTTTTGTCAGCCGCATCATATTGGCGACATGGCTGCGGCTCTTGCCGACGATCTTCGCAATGTCATCCTGAGTGTGTTTGAATTCATTGGCGAGCGCGTGATAGCCCTGCGCTTCTTCCATCGCATTGAGATCTTCGCGCTGCACGTTCTCGACGATCGCGATTTCGAGCGCGACATGATCGCTGACCTCGACCGGAACGATTGGAACCTCGTGCAGCCCCGCGGACTGCGCCGCGCGCCAGCGGCGCTCGCCTGCGATGATCTCAAAGCGATCCTGCGTCCCCTTCACGGCCCGCACCACGATTGGCTGGATGACGCCGTGCTGTTTGATGGAGTCGGACAACTCGCCGAGTTCGACATCGGAAAACGCGCGGCGTGGATTGCGCGGATTCGGTTTCAAAAACTCGATCGGCACCTTGCGCTGCACGCGCGGACGCTCGGCATGGGCGGCCTCGCCACCGACGTCGCCGATCAAACTTGCAAGACCGCGTCCCAGTCGAGAACGCGCTTCGTCGGCCATCGCCAGCTCCCTTGGATTCACGCGCTGTACTCCAGACTTGAAGGAAACGTAAGGTCACTCTTCTCTCCCCTTGTGGAAGAGAGCAGGTTGCGCATCGTGGCAGCACTCATCGAGTTACTCACGCGCCCCACGACCCGATTTCCGATTCTCAATGCGCCGTGCGCAACTCGCGCTCGCGCTGAATCACCTCGGTCGCAAGTTTCAGATAGGCTTCGCTGCCGCTGCATTTGAGATCATAGACCAGCACCGGCTTGCCATAGGACGGCGCTTCTGAAATCCGCACGTTGCGTGGGATCATGGTGTCGTAGACTTTTGAGCCCATGAACTGGCGCACGTCGGCGACCACCTGGTTCGACAGGTTGTTGCGCGAGTCGAACATGGTGAGCACGATGCCGTGGATCGACAGATTCGGATTGAGCGTGGAACGCACCTGCTCGACAGTCTGCAACAGCTGCGACAGACCTTCGAGGGCGAAGAACTCGCATTGCAGCGGCACAAGGATCGCATCCGACGCCGCCATCGCGTTGACAGTGAGAAGATTGAGCGACGGCGGACAGTCGATCAGCACATAGGTGTAATCGGCAGCATCGGCGGCATTGCCGTTGAGCGCGGTGATCGCGTCCCGCAGACGGAAGGCACGGTCCTTTGTGGTTCCGAGCTCAAGTTCCAGACCGGAGAGGTCCATGGTCGAGGCCGCGATGTGCAGGCGCGGCACCGCGGTCGGCACGACCGCGTCACGCAGCGGTGCTTCGCCGATCAACACATCATAAGTGGAGACGTTGCGATCGCGCCGGTCGATGCCAAGACCCGTGGAGGCGTTGCCTTGCGGATCGAGATCGACGATCAGGACGCGCTCCCCGATCGCGGCCAGTGCAGTGCCAAGATTGATCGCGGTCGTGGTTTTGCCGACACCACCCTTCTGATTGGCGAGCGAAATGATGCGGGGATGGCGGACGTGAGATTCGCCTCCGTCTTCGTGTCGGGAGACTTCATCAATTACCGTCATGCACCACGCCATGCCTGTTTTGCCTGAGGACGATCACGCCGCTCGATATGATCGAGTTCCACGATCCAGCCTTGTCCGCCGGTGCAACTAGAATGAATCCGAGGCTTAATATTCCAATATTTAGTAGCTTCCGTCAATTCAGCTTCTACATCTTGGCCCTTGAGAAAAAGCGCGGTGGCGCCCTTTGTTACGAAGGGTTCTGCGAAGCCGAGCAGCACTTGTAGAGGCGCCAGCGCACGCGCGGTCACGCAATCGATCCGATCCTCCACTCTGTCCACATAATCCCCGATATCCATCAGGTGAATAACGCCCGGTGACGCAGTGACCCGCACGGCCTCGCGCAGAAATGCCGCTTTTTTAGCGTTGCGCTCGATTAGATCGACGCGCGCGTCCTCAACGCCCGCAAGCGCGCAAGCAAGCACGACACCGGGAAAGCCGCCGCCGCTGCCGAAATCAGCCCAGCGTTTTGCATTCGGAGCCAGCGTCAGAAGCTGAAGGGAATCCGCGATGTGGCGGGTCCAGAGCTGCGGCATCGTCGACGACGCGACGAGATTGGTTTTTGTCTGCCATTGGACCAGCAGATCGACATAGGCGTCCAGCCGCGCTTCGATTTGACGTGAAATGGGGGTAAGCGCCAGCGCGGCTATCTTGTCGGTAGCCGAGATTGGGGAGCTCTCTCGTTCGGGCGTGGGCATCATGGCCAACATAGACGGCCCTCTGATTCCTGGCCAGACGTTTGGTGGATCCCGGTTTGGGATTGGTCGGCCATTGGCCGACAGCAGTCGACGAATCGGGAGATACCGCCCGATCATCCTCCGCTAGCTCGTGCGCCGAGTGCGGATCCGGTTAGAAATTGTTTCACGTGAAACAAGTCGTCGGCTCGGAATCATCTTCGTCGAAATGCAGGACTCGTTTGTCCGATGTTTCACGTGAAACATTTCAATCGGTGAACCGGATCATCGCGCGGAAGCAGCCGCTCTCTTCCGCGTTTCCCGACGGAGATAGGCCGCGAGAATCCCCAGAGCGGCCGGCGTGAGTCCGTCGAGACGGCCTGCCTGCCCCACAGTGCGCGGCTGAGCGTTTTCCAGCCGGTTTCGGGCTTCATTGGAGAGGCCGGGAACCGCACTGTAGTCGATCCCGGTGAGAATCAGCCCCTCGTCGCGACGAAACGCCTCGACATCGGCGGTCTGGCGCTTCAGATAGACGTCGTATTTGGCATCGATCTCGAGATGCACAGCGATTCCCGAATCCACGGCCGACAGCTCCGGCCAGATCGCGGCCACGTCATGCCAGCCGATCTCCGGATAAGACAACAACTCGAACGCAGACCGCCGATGGCCGTCGCGATTCAGCGAGAGTCCGTAGCGGGCAGCCTCGTTCGGCGTCACCGACAGCGACATCGCCAACGCCTTTGCCGCGCGCAAGGCCGCCATCTTGCCCCGATGATGAGCCGCGCGCCCTGCCCCGACGCATCCGATGGCAATGCCCTTGTCCGTCAGCCGCTGGTCAGCATTGTCGGCGCGGAGCGTCAGCCGATACTCGGCTCGGGAGGTGAACATCCGATAGGGCTCGGCGATTCCGCGCGTCACAAGATCATCGATCATCACACCGAGATAACCGTCAGCGCGGTCGAACACGACCAAATCGCCGTCGCCCGCGGCCAATGCTGCATTCAGCCCCGCAACAAGCCCCTGTGCCGCCGCCTCCTCGTAACCTGTCGTGCCGTTGATCTGGCCAGCCAAAAACAGCCCGGGCATTCGCCTGGTCTGCAAGGTCGGTTCAAGTTCGCGAGGATCGACATGGTCATATTCGATGGCATAACCCGGACGGGTCATCCTGACCTTCTCCAGGCCGGGAATGGTCGCAAGTATCGCGAGCTGCACGTTTTCCGGCAGCGAGGTCGAAATCCCGTTGGGATAAACCGTGCTGTCGTTGAGGCCTTCCGGCTCGAGAAAGATCTGATGTCCGTCACGATCGCCGAAGCGGACCACCTTGTCCTCGATCGAAGGACAATAGCGCGGACCCGAGCTCGTAATCTGGCCGGAATAGATCGGCGAACGATGCACGTTGGCGCGGATCACCTCGTGCGTCGCCGGCGTGGTGCGCGTGATGCCGCACTGGATCTGGGGCGTTGTGATCCGCTCGGTCATGACCGAGAACGGCTCCGGCGGATCGTCCCCAGGCTGCATCTCGACCGCAGCCCAGTCGATGGTCGCGCCATCGAGCCGCGGCGGGGTTCCGGTCTTGAGTCGGCCAAGGGCGAAGCCGATCCGCTCGAACGACGTGGATAGGCCAAGTGCAGGTGCTTCATCGACCCGCCCTGCCGGCCAACTCTTTTCGCCAAGATGGATTAAACCGCGCAGAAAGGTGCCGGTGGTGACCACGACGGCGGCGGAGGTGAAGTGCCGGCCATCGATCAGTCGAATGCCGGCGATCCTGCTACCGGAAACAATCAGGTCATCCGCCTCGCCTTCGATCACCTCAAGATTCGCGGTTTCGCGAATCGCAGCCTGCATGGCCGCGGCGTAAAGCTTGCGATCCTGCTGGGCTCGCGGACCGCGGACGGCTGGGCCCTTGCGACGATTGAGCATTCGGAACTGAATGCCGGCAGCATCGGCCATACGTCCCATCAGACCGTCGAGGGCATCGACCTCGCGGACCAGATGGCCCTTGCCGAGTCCACCGATCGCTGGATTGCAGGACATCGCGCCCACGGTGCTAAACCGATGGGTGACCAGCGCGGTTCGCGCGCCGGTACGCGCGGACGCAGACGCGGCCTCGCAGCCAGCGTGGCCACCCCCGATCACGATCACATCGAATGCTGATGCCATAAGCTTCTCGGCTTCTCGCCAATACCCGGTGCGACTTCTATCTCAGGCTCGCAGAATCCGAAAGTTCGGACTCGGGATACAAGGCTCGGTGTTTCACGTGAAACACCGCATCCCCAAACCTCCCGGCACACTTGATCTTGCACTAAGAAATGAAATATTATTCACTATTTACCGACGCAGAATTCTAAAAAGAGTGAATCAAGAATATCGTCTATATCGACACGACCGAGCAGCCGCCCGATAAAATGAACTGCAATTCGCACCTCCTCGGCGACAAGTTCGTCGCCCCGACCGGCCAGCGCCTCTGCCTTTACAAGCGATGCTGCAGCATCCCGCAATATGCTGCGATGCCGCAATCGCGTGATTGCGCCCGTCTCACCCCGTCCAAGCCAGATGCCCGCGAAAGCCGTGAGCGCGGCCACCAGTTCATCGACGCCATCACCCCGCGCCGCCGAAATGCGAAATTGCCGCGTCGGGGCGCGTTGCTCCATTTTGGTTTCGACCTGCCCCAGGTTCGCCCCACCGTTCTCCGGGTTAGAAAGGTCGATCTTGTTTCGTATCAGCCAGAGTGAAACGTCTCCGTTGACAATTGATCCATCCGGCTCGGCGCTGTGATCGGCCGAAAGCCACAGCACCAGATCGGCCGACGCCGCCCGGTCGCGGGCCCGCCGCACGCCCTCCTGCTCGACGGGATCGTCCGTCTCGCGAATGCCGGCCGTGTCGATGAGCGTCACCGGATAGCCATCGAGATCGAGATAGACTTCGATGATGTCACGCGTCGTTCCCGCGTGCGGCGACACGATCGCCGCTTCGCGACGGGCAAGACGATTGAGCAGCGTCGACTTGCCGGCATTCGGCGGACCGGCGATCGCGACCGTCAGACCGTCGCGCAGGCGTTCACTCTGTACTGATGTCGCAAGGGTTTGTTCGATCTCGCGACGGAGCTGCGCGATCTTCTCCAGCGCCGGTTTCAGCAGGTCTTCCGGTACATCGCCTTCATCGACGAAATCGATTCCGGCTTCGATCAGGGCCGAGGCATCGATCAGCTCCTTGCGCCAACCTCGCGCGCGATCGCCAAGCAGGCCCTGCAACTGACGCAAGGCCTGACGGCGCTGCCGGTCGGTGTCGGCATGAACCAGATCATCGAGACCTTCGGCTTCAGTGAGATCAATCTTGCCATTCTCGAAGGAGCGCCGGGTAAACTCTCCCGGTTCCGCAGTTCTCGTATTGTCGATCGACGACAACGCCGCGAACAAGGCATTCAGCACGGCTCGGCCACCGTGAATGTGAAACTCCGCAACGTCTTCACCGGTTGCGCTCGCAGGCGAGGGGAACCACAAGATAATAGCATCATCAATTGCTTCACCGGCCCGGTCGCGCAGCAATACGCGCGTCGCCATACGCGCAACGGGAACTGCACCTGCGATGTCTCGAAGTGCGGTGCCAGCCTCTGGGCCGGACACACGCACAACAGCGATCGCCGACGTCGGCCGGCCCGACGACAGCGCAAAGATCGTTTGTTCTCGCGGATGCATGACTTATGTCTTGGACTACTTCGATGATCTGAACTTCAAAGCAATTGCAACGAACCCCGCCGTACGTTTTCCGCTATCGCAGATTCGCAGAAGGGCACTCCGATATGAATCACGTCGCTACGGGGTCAGACCGCCCAGAGAACCGTCTGGCCGCGGAAACCAGTCCCTACCTGCTGCAGCACAAGCACAATCCCGTCGATTGGTGGCCCTGGGGACCCGAGGCGCTCACTGAGGCGCAGCGCAGCAACCGTCCGATCCTGCTCTCAATCGGTTACGCAGCCTGTCACTGGTGCCATGTCATGGCGCACGAAAGCTTCGAAGACGACGAGGTCGCCGCAGTGATGAACGAACTGTTCGTCTGCATCAAGGTCGATCGCGAGGAGCGGCCTGATATCGATCAGATCTACATGAGCGCGCTGCACCATCTCGGCGAGCAGGGCGGCTGGCCGCTGACGATGTTCCTGTTGCCCGATGGATCGCCGTTTTGGGGCGGCACCTATTTTCCGAAGCTACCGGACTTCGGCCGCCCGGCATTCACCGACGTTCTACAATCGGTGGCGCAGGTCTTTCGCGATCAGCCTGATAAAATCTCGCGCAACCGCGACGCGCTGATCGCACGGCTTTCCGAACGCGCCAAGTCGAAAAACCCGGCCAATCTCGGCGTTGCCGAACTCAATAACGCAGCCGTCGCCATCACACGTTCAACCGACCCGGTGCACGGCGGCCTGCAGGGCGCACCAAAATTCCCGCAGTGTTCGGTGCTGGAATTTCTCTGGCGCGCCGGTGCGCGCACCCACGACGACCGCTTCTTCTCGGCCACAACGCTGACCCTGACCCGAATGAGCCAGGGCGGTATCTACGATCACCTTGGCGGCGGCTATGCACGCTATTCGGTCGACAACAGATGGCTGGTGCCGCACTTCGAGAAGATGCTTTACGACAACGCACAGATCCTTGATCTGCTCGCGCTCGACTATGCACGTAGCAATAATCAGTTGTACCGCGAACGCGCGATCGAGACGGTCGATTGGCTGCGCCGGGAAATGCTGGCGGCCGAGGGCGGTTTTGCCTCTTCACTCGATGCGGACACCGAAGGCGAGGAGGGCAAGTTCTACGTTTGGTCTCTGAAAGAGGTCAATGAGGTGCTCGGCCCTGCCGACGCCGCCGATTTTGCCGCGCGCTATGACATCACCGCAAACGGCAATTTCGAAGGTCACAATATTCCCAACCGCCTCAGAAGCATCGATGTGGCCAGCGACGACATCGCTCACATGCGGGCGCTGCGCGAAAAGCTACTGGCGCACCGGGAAAGCCGGGTTCGTCCGGGACTCGATGATAAAGTTCTCGCCGACTGGAACGGCTTGATGATCGCCGCTCTCGTTCACGCCGCTTGCGTCTTCGACAAGCCTGACTGGCTGCAAACCGCGCGAACGGCGTTCGAGTTCGTTCGGACCAACATGACCCGCAACGGGCGGCTTGGACATTCCTGGCGCGAGGGAAGGCTTTTGATTCCGGCGCTCGCGTCCGACTATGCCGCGATGGGACGCGCCGCGCTCGCTCTGTTCGAAGCGACCGGCGACAACGCATATCTTGCGCAGGCGTTACGCTGGCAATCCACGTTGGACACGCACTACGCCGATGTCGACCATGGCGGCTATTACCTAACGGCCGACGACGCCGAAGGGCTGATCGTGCGGCCGCATTCGACGGCCGATGACGCCATCCCCAACCACGACGGACTAATCGCGCAAAACCTGGTACGGCTCGCCGCGCTGACCGGCGCCACAAAATGGCGCGACTGCATCGATAACCTCTTCGCTGCCTTGCTGCCGAGCGCGACCGAGAACGGCTTTGGCCAGCTGTCGCTCATGAATGCGCTTGATCTTCGCCTCAGCGGCGCGGAGATCGTCGTGGTCGGCGAGGGCGCACAAGCCGACGCGTTGCTCAGCGCCGCACGAAAACTGCCGCACGCGACAAGCATCGTGCTGCACGCGCCGCATGCCGATGCGCTGCCGCAGGATCATTCGGCGCGAGCAAAGATTACGGCGGTGACGCAAAGCGCCGCTTTCATCTGCCGCGGTCAGTCCTGCTCGCTGCCGTTGACCCATCCCGAGGCCCTTAGCGGGATTTTATAGCGTTTCGAGCGAAGTGGTGACCGGTTCGCGTGAAGGAACCACGTCAAAACGATAATCCAGAGCTTCGCTTCTGATTCAATCAGAAGCAATAATGCTCTAGGAGACTCGAAAGCGGGTTGAGAAGCCAAACACTTTCGCTTGCGCGAGAGCCGCGCACCCAAGCCCGAATGATCAAGTATTCATCGACTCAAAGAACTCACCGTTGTTCTTAGTGTTGCGCAGCTTGTCGAGCAGGAACTCGATCGCATCCATGGTACCCATCGGGTTGAGGATGCGCCGCAGCACATACATCTTCTTGAGCAGTTGCGGATCGGTGATCAGCTCTTCCTTGCGCGTCCCGGAGCGGGCGATGTCGATCGCCGGGAAGGTTCGCTTGTCGGCGACCTTGCGGTCGAGGATCAGCTCCGAATTGCCGGTACCCTTGAACTCTTCGAAGATCACTTCGTCCATACGGCTTCCGGTATCGACCAGCGCGGTAGCGATGATGGTCAGTGAGCCGCCTTCCTCGATGTTGCGCGCTGCGCCGAAGAACCGCTTTGGCCGCTGCAAGGCGTTAGCATCGACGCCGCCTGTCAACACCTTGCCGGAGGAGGGCACCACGGTGTTGTAGGCGCGGCCCAGACGCGTGATCGAATCGAGCAGGATAACGACGTCGCGACCGTGTTCGACCAGACGCTTGGCCTTTTCGATCACCATCTCGGCAACCTGGACATGGCGCACCGCCGGTTCGTCGAAAGTGGAAGACACGACTTCGCCTTTCACCGAGCGTTGCATGTCGGTGACTTCCTCGGGACGTTCATCGATCAGAAGAACGATCAGATAGCATTCGGGATGATTGGCGGTGATGGAGTGCGCGATGTTCTGCATCAGCACGGTCTTGCCGGTCCGTGGCGGCGCCACGATCAGGGCGCGCTGACCCTTGCCGATCGGAGCGACGATATCGATAACCCGCGCCGACAGATCCTTACGAGTGGGATCTTCCAGCTCGAGCCGGAACCGCTGATCGGGGAACAAAGGCGTCAGGTTGTCAAAGTTGACCTTGTGCTTGGACTTCTCGGGATCCTCGAAATTGAGCGTGTTGACTTTCAACAACGCAAAGTAGCGCTCGCCCTCCTTGGGGCTACGAATGTGCCCTTCAATGGTATCTCCGGTTCGCAGACCGAAGCGGCGAATCTGCGATGGCGAAACATAGATATCGTCCGGACCAGGCAGATAGTTAGCGTCCGGCGAGCGCAGGAAGCCGAAGCCGTCCGAGAGCACCTCAACGACACCCTCGCCGATGATATCGGTTTCCTGGATGGCAAGCTGCTTCAGAATCGCGAACATCAGCTCCTGCTTGCGCATGGTGCTGGCATTTTCAACCCCAAGCTCTTCCGCAAACGAGACGAGTTCAGCTGGAGTCTTGGCTTTGAGGTCTTGAAGTTTCATTTCCCGCATTGGGAGAAGTCCTGTGGAATGCTTGAGGAGGATTGCCAGGCGGTTTCGTGAAGATGCGGACGACGACCGAAAGAAAAGTCCGCAGTCCTGCCCGTACCGGGAAAAACCTCGAGCGAGGAAGGGCACCGAAAGGCTTCAAACCTGACGTGGCGACCGGTTCGATTTAGAAACCGGGACGCGACCACATCCGCCTGCGTAGGGTGGGATGCGCACAATATAGAAAATTGATTGCCTCCGCGCAAGGAGGTGCTGACAGACTCTTGCCGGTCGTTTTCCGGCCTAAGATGGCTTGACGATGACCAGAATAACGATGCCTATCATGAGGGCTGTTACAACCTCATTGATAATACGATAGAATTTCTGACTCATCACATTGCGGTCGGCCGCGAAATCGCGCACGCGGCGGGCGAAATAGCCGTGAACGGCGGACATCAGGATGACGAGCGCCAATTTACCCTGAAACCAGCCGACCGAATACCACTGACGCTCCCACATCATATAAAGACCGAGTCCCCAAGCCACCATCATCGCCGGATTGATGATGGCCTTGAAGAGCCTGCGCTCCATGATCTTGAACGTCTCGGATTGCTTCGAGCCGATCTCCGCATCGCAGTGATAGATAAACAGCCGCGGCAGATAAAGCATTCCCGCCATCCAGGAAATGATCGCAATGACATGAAAGGCTTTGATCCATTCGTACATCGATCGTCTCGTTCAGGTCTCGGTCTTACGATCTGCCGCGCGTCCAGTACCTGCCAGAATCGGAGCGATATCCGCAAGCGACTCTTTCTAAAGAAAATCTTAAGATTCTTCAGTTTGAGTTTAAGTGACGGTGAATTGGGCGAACACAATGTCGTCCCCGTCTTTTCCGTACCTTGCCCACATAGGCACGAGATTCCGAGGCATTCACGATCAATCAAAAGATCATCGTGGAGCCAGGTACTTACCCCGCATTCGTACGTGATTATCAAGAGACAAGTCCACACAGCCCTACTATCTTCCGAGACGGCGGACAGAGTTTTGCCTTCAGGAGACCTGTGAAGAAAAATCAAGGTTATCCCGTAGCTGTCGCAGAATAAGCGAAATTGCGGCTAGGTCTCCACAACGATACACAGGGTATGCAGGTCCATGGCACCCGTGACCGGCCGCGATTTTCATCTTCATCTTGTCTCCGATTCGACTGGCGAGACGCTGATCACCGTTTCACGCGCGGTGGCCGCCCAATATGCCGATGTCACGCCTATCGAACACGTCTACCCTATGGTTCGCAGCCAGAAGCAGCTCGATCGCGTTCTTGCGGAAATCGAGGAAGCGCCGGGAATCGTTCTGTTCACACTGCTGGAAAAGGATCTGGTGGCGCGCCTCGAGGCCAAGTGCCAGGCGATTAACAGTCCAAGCCTTTCGATTATCGGCCCGGTCATGCAGCTGTTTCAGGCCTACCTTGGCGCTGATACGACCGGCCGCGTTGGTGCCCAACACACGCTGAACGCGGACTATTTCAAGCGTATCGACGCCTTGAACTACACGATGATGCATGACGATGGGCAGCACGTCGAAGGTCTGGAGGAGGCGGACGTTGTTTTGGTCGGTGTGTCGCGCACCTCGAAGACACCAACGTCGGTCTACCTTGCCAACCGCGGCATCCGCACTGCGAACGTTCCGCTAGTGCCGGGCATCGCGATTCCACGTCAACTCGAATCGTTGAAGAACCCCTTGGTTGTCAGTCTTCATGCAACACCCGAGCGCCTGATTCAGGTCCGGCAGAACCGGTTGTTGAGCATCGGGGCAGGACCAGGCAATGAGGCCTATATCGATCGCCAATCTGTTACGGACGAAGTGATCCACGCCCGCCGCCTGAGTATGAAACACGACTGGGCTCAACTGGATGTCACTCGCCGGTCGATCGAGGAGACGGCCGCGGCGATCATGAAGCTGTTTGCCGACAGGCGCCGGCAGCGTGGTCCGGGGTAGGCCGGAAATGGCGATATGGCGCGAATCAAAACCCCTGATACTGGCGTCGCAAAGCCGGGTGCGACAACTATTGCTCGCCAATGCAGGTCTGTCATTCGAGACAGTCCCGGCTGCGATCGACGAGCGAACCGTCCAGCAAAGTTCCGGCCTCACGACCGCCGGTGAGATCGCGGCCCGTTTGGCCTGTGAAAAAGCACGTGACGTTTCGTTGCGCTCGCCCGGCCGCTACGTCATCGGGGCGGATCAGACGCTCGAATGCGATGGCTGTCTGTTCAACAAGCCGGTCGGGCGCGCGGGGGCGGCCGCACATCTGCGTGCGCTTTCTGGGCGGACTCATCTTTTGCACGCCGGCGTCTCGGTCGTGCGCGATGGTAAGCCGCTGTTTGAAAATGTCTCAGTCGCGCGGATGACGATGCGGGAACTGAGCGAGGACACGATCAGAGTGTATCTGGACGCGGCTGGCGATGCGGCTTCCTCCAGTGTCGGCGCCTATCAGCTCGAAAGCCTCGGCATCCATCTATTTAGCCTGATCGAAGGAGATCATTTCACCATTCTAGGCTTGCCGCTGTTGCCGCTGCTTGCTTTTCTGCGCTCTCAAGAGTTGCTATCGCTGTAACAGCGGATGTTCGGATATGCTGGTGCTTGGGCTGACCGGCTCGATCGGAATGGGGAAATCGACCACCGCCCGACTTTTTTCAGAAGCGGGGATTCCGGTTTACGATGCGGACGCGGCCGTTCACGCCATCTATGAAGGAGAGGCGGCCCCGGTGATTGAGGCCACGTTTCCCGGCACGACCGTCGACGGCAAAGTCGACCGTGAGAAATTGTCGGCAAAGGTCGTGCACGATACCGCAGCCATGAAGCGGCTTGAGGAGATCGTGCACCCCATGCTGCATGTCTACCGTCGCGCGTTTCTCGAGCAGGCTGAGCGGTCAGGTGCAGCGGTAGCGGTGGTTGATGTGCCGTTGCTGTTTGAAACCGGCGGCGAGCAGGATGTCGACGCGGTCGTTGTCGTCACGACAACGCCTGACATTCAGCGCAAGCGCATCATGGCTCGCAACAACATGACGAGCGAAAAGCTGGAAGCAATCCTTGCCCGGCAGTTGCCGGATGCCGAAAAGCGCACGCGGGCGGATTTCGTAGTGGATACCTCGCACGGTCTTGATCACGTGCGCGCGCAAATCCGGGAAATCTTGGCAGCAGCTGCTAAGATGCCGCGGCGGCGGCTCTGATTCTCCTGAGCCGGTCCGCTTCTGAGGGAATCAGAAGCGAGCACTATGATTTTGATTTGACGCGTTTTCTTCACGCGAACTGACATTCACTTCGCTGGAAAACGCTCTAATATCACGAAAGCGCATGCGCGAAATCGTTCTCGATACCGAAACCACCGGCCTGGATCCGCTGCGAGGCGATCGTCTGGTTGAGCTCGGTTGCGTTGAGATATTCAACCGCATGCCGACGGGGCAAACGTTCCACCGTTACATCAATCCGGAACGCGATATGCCACAAGAGGCGTTCGCGGTACATGGCCTGTCGAGCGAATTCCTTGCCGACAAACCGCTGTTTGCGCACGTCGTTGATGAGTTTCTGGAATTTATTGGTGATGCGCCTCTGATCATTCACAACGCATCGTTCGATATCAGCTTCATCAATGCCGAGCTTGATCGCCTCAAAAGGCAGGCGATCGGCCGCGAGCGGTTGGTAGACACGCTATTGATGGCGCGTCGAAAACATCCCGGCGTCTCGAACCGGCTGGACGACCTGTGCTCGCGCTATGCCATCGACAATAGCCGCCGAACCAAACACGGCGCATTGCTGGACGCCGAGCTGCTTGCGGAAGTCTATATTGATCTCATTGGCGCGCGCCAGTCGCAATTAATCCTGGCTGAAGCCACGCCCCGTCAATCCGGCGGAACTTTGGAACTGCCAAGACGTCAGCGAACGGTGCCGCTGTCCTCGCGCGTGACCGAGGCCGACCGCATTGCGCATCGGAATTTCGTCGCTACGCTCGGCGAGAAGGCGATCTGGACAGAATTCCTGGCCCAGGAATCCGAAAAGCTGAATCCAGTCCTGGAACGGGATGGCGTCTGATTCACGTATATGAATCGCCTTTAAGGGCGACGGCCTCGCTCGCCGTGGATTAGCTTGGCTTTTGTTGCGCCGCGGCGGCGGCCTGACGCTCCATGTTTTGTCGATACAGGCTTACAAAATCAATTGGGTCGAGCATCAGTGGCGGAAATCCGCCGCCACGAACGGTTGTGGCGACAATTTCGCGAGCGAATGGGAACAGCAGCCGTGGGCATTCGATCATGACCAGGGGGTGAAGATTTTCCTGGGGGACGTTGACGATTCGGAACACGCCCGCATAGGCGAGCTCGAAACTGAACATCAGCTTGCCGGTATGTTCAGCCTTGCCTTCGACTTTAAGCACCACCTCATAGTCGTTCTCCGCCACGTTGCTGGCGCCCACATTGATCTGAACGCTGATCGACGGAGGCTGTTGCTGAGGCGCGAGGGAGGCGGGCGCGTTGGGATTCTCGAAAGAGAAATCTTTGGTGTACTGGGCCAGCACGTTCAATTGGGGTGAAGGGGCTGCCTCGGGAGGCGTGCCGTTGCCGTTGGTCATGGATCTCTCTCTCCTAAAACTTCAAGCCGACTTGTCAGACGATGCGCCTGCTTGAAGAGCGAAGTGCCGCGTCGGGGCGAGTGGCTAACATAAGCCTGCCGCTGTCCACAAGGACGGCGGACGCGCCAGTGAACCCGGGGGCGTCCCTCGGCCGCACCACAGGCCTTTCGCCCGTGCCCTCAAACTGTTGAGGGAATGCGCTTTCTGCCTGCAATCGGACTTTCCCCTTTGATCGGAAACGCGCTATGTTTGGTCAACTTGGCAAAGGAGGCACCCTCCCTGGTCCGCTCGTTATGCTAAAATCCGCCCTTGGCCGGACTATGTTTCGTACTTAAATAAATCCGGCCGTCCGATGCGAACCTGGCCCACGGCTGGACGTTTGTTCGCAGGCCGTGATCCTAGCCGATCAGAAAGTGAAGACGACGTGGATATTTACACCATCATTTTCCTGGCGCTGGCGGTCTTTATTTTCCTGCGTCTGCGCAGTGTTCTCGGGCAGCGGACAGGAAGTGAGCGTCCGCCTTACGATGCTACGCGGGAAGTCCTGCGTGGTACCCAGGACAACAACGTCGTTCCGGTGCCGGGAACCGTGATCAATCAGTCATCCGCGACGCCCACCGCCGATGTGGGGCCAAATTCCGATCGCTGGAAGAATTTGGCTGAACCGGGCACGACACTCGCTTTAGGGCTCGATGCTATTGCAGCCCAGGATTCCTCCTTCGATCCCGGGCATTTCCTGAGCGGCGCACGCAGTGCCTATGAGATGATCGTACTGGCATTCGCCAACGGGGATCGCCGGACTTTGAAGGACCTGCTGTCGTCGGATGTCTATGAAAGCTTTGATGCGGCTATCAAGGATAGAGAGAGACTCGAGCAGAAGACCGAAACGCGATTTGTATCAATTGATAAAGCCGAGTTGATCGGTGCGGAATTGCGAGACGGCGCCGAGCAACTGACGGTCCGCTTCATTTCGCAGATGATTTCTGTCACCCGCGACAGGACCGGAGTGATCGTCGACGGAAACCCTGAGAAGATTTCCGATATTACCGATGTTTGGACGTTTGCCCGCGATATCTCGTCGCGCGATCCGAACTGGAAACTGGTTGGCACCGGAAGCGTCAGCTGACTTCTATCGGTTAAGAAGGTGCGCGGTCGGATTATGCGTCGCCGCCGCGATTGCGCCTGTCGCCGCCCAAGCTCACGATAGCCATCATCGTTCGGCCGGGCCGCTCGAGATCGTTGATGGTCAATACTCGCCGGTTTCCTGGGCTGGCATCGCTGGCTGGAACAACGACAATCATCTTGACGCGTTCAAGGCTTTTCGCGCCAGCTGCCGCGCCGTCACTGTGCGGCGTATAACGGCCGTCAGTCAGAAGGCGCTCGGCGCAACCTTGTGGGAGCCGTGCCGAGCGGCGAAGACGGCCAACATCTCAGACGACGCCAAAGCGAAAGCCTTCTTCGAAAACCATTTCCGGGCCGTGCGCATTTCACGTCTCGGCGAAACGGACGGTTTCGTTACCGGCTATTACGAGCCAATCATCGACGGGTCGCGCGCCAGAACGGATGTCTACACCGTCCCGGTTTACCGGCGCCCCTCGAACCTTTTTGTCCGGGGATTCACGCAAAGCGCGCCGAGCCTGCCCAACAGCGGGCCGGTGTATCGCAAGATTGGCCGCCGAAAGCTGGTCCCCTACTACGATCGCGCCGAAATCGAGGATGGCGCGATCGAAGGCCGCGGCCTCGAAATCTGCTGGCTCAAGAGCCAGACCGATCTGCTCTTCACGCAAATCCAGGGCTCAGCGCGCGTTCGGCTCGAGGACGGCTCCACCTTACGCATCAACTATGATTCCTATAACGGATATCCATATACCGCAGTCGGTCGTATTCTGATCGAACGCAGCATCGTCCCGAAGGATCAGATGTCGATGCAACGCATCCGGCAGTGGATGAATGAAAACCCGGATGGCGCCAAGGAATTGCGCCGTCAGAACCGCTCCTACGTGTTCTTTCACGAGGTGAAGCTCTCGGACAACGACGAGGCGATCGGAGCACAGGGTCTGCCTTTGACGCCGGGCAGGTCGATTGCGGTCGACAAATCGCTGCATGTCTATGGCACGCCTTTCTTCATCGAAGGCGAGTTGCCGATCGAATCCGAACAGGCGAAAACGCCTTTTCATCGACTGATGATTGCGCAAGATACAGGCTCTGCCATTGTTGGTCCGGCCCGCGCGGACCTTTACTTCGGCGCCGGTTCGGAAGCGGGGCGGGTGTCGGGCCGTCTGCGACACCATATGCACTTCGTCATGCTCGTCCCGAACAGCCTTGATCCGGTCGCTCGCGCCAGAACCATGCCGCTTCCGCAAACACGACCCTCGGCAAGAATAGCAAAGCTTTTTCCGCCCAAGGATCAGAAGCCGGCCAACACCCCGCATACCTCCGCGCCCTCTTCTTTTCCCGCGGGTGAACAAGCCGGGGCTGCTCCGACGCCAGCGGCGAAAGCCGCACCATCGAACGCCACCCCGCTGCCCTCGGCGCGGCCTGAGGTCAGATCCATGCACAACCGGCGGCATCGCACCCATTACCGCCGCCGCTGGCATCGCTGGGCGCGATGAAACGCTTGTCGCCCGACGCATCCGCGCGGCCAAACCGCCAGCGCGTACTTACGGAGGAAGAGCGCCGTTTGTGGGAAGGCGTTGCGGGGCAAGCCAAGCCATTGCGCAAACGGCCTCGGCCAGATCCATTGCAACTCCGGCTTGAAGTGAAGTCCGCCAGGATTGCGAACCCCGCGACGTGGTCCGAATCAAGCTCAATCAAAAAAACGGCCAGATTCAATAGCCCGCAGCCAGCGCCGCTCACCCGCCGCGAGCGATCGCAATTGTCACGAGGGCGGAAAGACATCGATGCCCGGATCGACCTGCATGGCATGACGCAAACGCGGGCATATCGAGCCCTTCTGCAATTTTTACAAAACGCGTCGGGCGATGGCCTCACCTTCGTGCTTGTCATTACCGGCAAGGGCCGCGCGAGGGGGCTGGACTCCGAGCGGGGCGTACTGCGCCGGCAGGTCCCGCAATGGCTTGCTCTCCCCGAGTTTCGCTCGCTGGTCGTGGGTTTCGACGAGGCCCACTCCGGCCATGGCGGCGAGGGCGCGCTTTACGTGCGGTTGCGACGCCGAGTCAGAGCATAATCCCGAAAACGAACCGGTTTTCGGGATTGGATCATCCGCGATCAAAAGGTGCGATCAAAAGCCAGCGCTCGAGTCTGATGTCGGAATCAGTCTCCATAGCGTTTTCGAGCGAAGCACGTCCTTGGGCTTGACCCAAAAATGGAATCCGGTTCGCGGGAAAAAACGCGTCAAAAAAATAGAATCTTTCAGCGTTTCCGTGACGCGGTGACAGACTCTAGAGGATGAACCTGCTCAAATCGGCATTCTTGGCCAGATCCCCGATATGCTTCTGGACATATCCGGAGTCGATGCGGACCGTCTCGCCTTTGCGGTCAGGAGCCGTGAACGAGATGTCGTCGAGCACCCGCTCCATGACGGTCTGCAACCGTCTCGCACCGATGTTCTCCACGGTTGAATTCACCGCAACCGCGATATCCGCGAGTGCGTCGACGGCATCATCGGTGATGTCGAGCGTGACCTCTTCGGTCTGCATCAACGCGACGTATTGTTTGATGAGCGAGGCCTCTGGCTCGGTCAGGATGCGCCGCAAGTCATTGCGTGTCAGGGCCTCCAGTTCGACGCGGATCGGCAGCCGGCCCTGCAATTCGGGGAGCAAATCGGAAGGCTTGGCAATATGAAACGCGCCTGACGCGATGAACAGGATATGGTCGGTCTTCACCGCGCCATGCTTGGTCGAGACCGTCGTTCCTTCGATCAGCGGCAGCAGGTCGCGCTGCACGCCTTCGCGCGAGACGTCGCCGCCGCTGCGCCCGTCACGCACGCAGATCTTGTCGATCTCGTCGAGAAACACGATGCCGTTATTTTCGACCGCAGCGATCGCTTCCAGCGTGAGCTGATCGCTATCGAGCAGCTTGTCAGATTCCTCGTTGATCAGGATTTCATGAGAGTCAGAAACGGTCAGCCGGCGGGTCTTGGTTCGTCCGCCCATCTTGCCGAAAATATCACCGATCGAGATCGCACCGACCTGTGCTCCCGGCATGCCGGGAATCTCGAACATCGGTGCTCCGCCGGATGATTGCGTCTCGATCTCGATTTCCTTGTCATTCAGTTCACCTGCCCGCAGTTTCTTGCGAAAGGAATCACGCGTTGCGGCGCTCGAATTGGCGCCGACCAAGGCGTCCAGAACGCGCTCCTCGGCGGCAAGCTGTGCGCGTGCTTGAACATCCTTGCGCTTGCGCTCGCGGGTCTGGCCGATCGCGACTTCCACGAGATCACGGACGATCTGTTCGACGTCGCGTCCGACGTATCCCACTTCGGTGAATTTCGTGGCCTCCACCTTGAGGAAGGGGGCGTTTGCAAGCTTCGCCAGCCGTCGCGCGATCTCCGTCTTGCCGACGCCGGTCGGGCCGATCATCAAAATGTTCTTCGGCAACACCTCCTCGCGCAGTGGTCCGGTCAATTGCTGGCGCCGCCAGCGATTGCGCAACGCGATGGAGACGGCGCGTTTGGCGTCGGTCTGGCCAACTATGAAACGGTCGAGTTCGGAGACGATTTCGCGAGGAGAGAAGTTCATCATGTTCTCGAAGATATGTTGGATCGTTGGGGGAACAAGCGGTCAAATGATGGGCGGCCCGGCCTGCCAGTGACGCCGAGCTGGATAGATTGGCACGACGACGGTTGTCACGAATACTCCGACAAGAGCCTCCTGCAGGAGCCGTCGTGCTCAATCCGTGGACAGCATCTCGACCGTCAAGTTTCGATTGGTATAAACGCAGATATCGGCGGCGATATCGAGAGAACGGCGGACAATGGTCGCGGCGTCGTTGTCGGAGTCGACCAGGGCCCTCGCGGCGGCAAGCGCGTAATTCCCGCCAGAGCCGATCGCCATCACGCCGGATTCGGGCTCCAGCACGTCTCCGGTCCCGGTCAGCACCAGCGAGACGTCTTTGTCGGCAACGAGCATCATGGCTTCCAGCCGCCGCAGATAGCGATCGGTTCGCCAGTCCTTGGCGAGTTCGACGGCGGCGCGGGTGAGTTGGCCGGGATACTGTTCGAGCTTGCTTTCCAGCCGCTCGAACAGGGTGAAGGCATCGGCGGTGGCGCCGGCGAAGCCGCCGATGACGTCGCCTTTTCCGAGCTTCCTGACCTTCTTCGCGTTGGATTTGATGACGGTCTGTCCGATCGACACCTGACCGTCTCCGCCAATGACCACTTTGCCGCCCTTGCGGACGGTCAGGATCGTGGTGCCGTGCCACACCTCCGGCTGTGATGCTTGCATATGAACCCCTTGATGACCCGCCAGATTTAGGCATTGCCGCGCCGCGTTGCAATCGGCGTTGGATTCCGTTCCAGTGGTCCGATTCCAACATTCGCATCTCGGTGCCCGCGGCAAATGGGTGGCGAATGTCAAATCCCTCCACTAGTCACCATGCTCGAAGAACACTAGCAAAATGCATCATCCCGCAGTAGCGAAGGGGACCTGAGCCTGTTAAAAGAGCCGCGTTCTATCAGAGCGCGGTCAGCAGGAGTGGATATCGATTTGTGTCCGACGCGCTCAGATCGTTAGATGGCGCGTGATCTTGTTGCCCAACCGCTTACACTCTGGCGGAGGCGGATCATGCGCGAGGCAGAGAGCTTTTCATGCGCACGGCGAGCATCAAGCGCAAGACCAAGGAAACGGACATCGAGGTCGCGGTCAACCTCGATGGCTCCGGTGTGTCGAAGGTTGCAACCGGCATCGGCTTTTTTGACCACATGCTGGATCTGCTCGCCCGCCATTCGCGGATCGACATCACGGTCAAAGCCGTCGGCGATCTCCACGTCGATTACCACCACACGACGGAGGATGTCGGCATCGCGCTGGGCCAGGCTGTGAAGCAGGCGCTCGGCTCGATGGTTGGCATCAGCCGGTATGCCAGCGTCTATATGCCAATGGACGAAACGTTGTCCCGGATCGTGATCGATATCTCCGGCCGGCCGGTGCTCGTGTTCAAGGTCGATTTCCCCCGCGACAAGATCGGTGAATTCGACACCGAACTGGTGCGCGAATGGTTCAATGCCTTTGCCGTCAATGCGGGAGTGACTTTGCACGTGGAGACGCTATATGGCGAGAACAGCCATCATATCGCCGAATCCTGCTTCAAGGGTCTGGCGCGAGCGCTTCGTGCAGCGGTAGCGATCGATCCGCGCGCTGCGGACGAAGTGCCATCAACAAAGGGTCAGCTCGGCGGCTGACCGTTCCGTTGTCAGCGGAGAGTGCAATGTCGGTCTATACAGTCCATGCGCCACCGGTCGACGGGCCAGACGTGCGCGGCACCACGGACAATTTCGTGTTCGTTCGCGATGGCTTTTCGTTTGGGGCTTTTGTGTTCGGTCCATTGTGGCTGCTTTACCAACGACTTTGGTTGGCGCTCGGTGGGTATTTGGTTCTGTCGATCGCGGTGGAAGCCACGATGACGCTGCTGCGCGTCAGCGGGGGAACACGCATTGCGGTGATGGCCGTGATCGCCGTGCTGATGGGATTGGAAGCGGCGAGTTTGCGGCGCTGGACGTTGTCGCGGCAAAAGTGGCGTCCGCTCGACGTCGTTGTCGCAGACGACGAGGAAGCCGCTGAGCGGCGTTTTTTCGATCGCTGGCGAGCGATGCCGGGCGCGGATTTCGATCCCTTGGCGATCGATCGCGGCGCGCCGCCTCCGACCCGAGGCGCTTCGGACCACTCCCATCCGCCGTCGACGCTGCGCGGCGACATCGTCGGCCTGTTTCCTCAACCCGGGTTCAGGCGGTGACGGCCGCGATTATCGACTATGGCTCCGGTAATCTTCATTCGGCCGCCAAGGCATTTGAGTGCGCGGCGCGCAACATGGAAGGTTCGGAAAAGATCATCGTGACGCGCGATCCGGATGTGGTGTTCCGGGCCGATCGCGTGGTACTGCCCGGCGTCGGCGCGTTCGCCGATTGCCGCAAGGGCCTTGATGCGCTCGACGGCATGGTGGAGGCCATGACGGAGGCGGTGCGCGATAAAGCGCGTCCGTTTTTGGGCATTTGCGTCGGGATGCAGCTGATGGCGACACGGGGCAGGGAGCACGTGACAACGGACGGGCTAGGCTGGATCGCCGGTGACGTCGAGAAAATTTCGCCGCGTGACGAGAGACTGAAGATTCCCCACATGGGCTGGAATACGCTTGATCCGGTGCGGGAGCATCCGGTGCTCGAGCGTCTGCCATTGGGACCGAAGGGCCGTCACGCCTATTTCGTGCACTCCTACCACCTGAACGCCGCCAACGAGACCGACGTGCTCGCGCGCGCTGATTATGGTGGTCCGGTGACGGCGATCGTCGGCAAGGACACCGCGGTCGGCACTCAGTTTCATCCCGAAAAGAGCCAGCGATTCGGGCTGGCTCTAATCGCCAATTTCCTGAGATGGAAACCGTGATCCTCTTCCCCGCCATCGATCTCAAGAACGGTCAGTGCGTTCGCCTCGAGCAGGGCGATATGGCGCGCGCGACCGTTTTCAATCTTGATCCCGCGGAGCAGGCGCGCTCATTCGCCGCACAAGGCTTCGAGTATCTGCATGTGGTCGATCTCGACGGCGCGTTCGCCGGTAAGCCCGTGAATGCGGATGCGGTTGAGCGGGTCTTGAAAACCGTTGCCCTGCCGGTTCAGCTCGGCGGCGGCATTCGGAATCTGAAAACGGTCGAAGCCTGGCTCGGCAAGGGTGTTGCGCGCGTCATCATCGGCACGGCCGCGGTACGCGATCCTGTTCTGGTCAAGGAAGCCGCCAGGGCGTTTCCGGGACGCGTTGCGGTCGGTCTCGACGCGCGTGATGGCAAAGTCGCGGTGGACGGCTGGGCCGAGACGTCGGAAGTGTCGGCACTCGACATCGCGCGACGGTTCGAGGACGCTGGAATCGCGGCGATCATCTTCACTGACATTGCCAGGGACGGCTTGCTGAAGGGCCTGAACCTCGATGCCACGATTGCGCTTGCCGACAGCATTTCAATTCCGGTGATTGCGTCGGGTGGCTTCGCCTCCATCGTGGATGTAAAGGCGCTGCTCGCGCCGCGTGCGAAGAAGCTCGCGGGCGCCATTGCTGGACGGGCGCTCTACGATGGCCGGCTCGATCCGGTTGAAGCGCTGAAGCTGATTCACGCCGCGCGTGCGGCGGCTTGAGAGTATCGGGCGACGATGTTCAAGGTCCGTGTCATACCATGTCTTGACGTAAAGGATGGCCGGGTCGTCAAGGGTGTCAACTTCGTGGACCTGCGGGATGCAGGCGACCCCGTGGAAGCGGCGGTCGCATACGATGCCGCCGGCGCCGACGAACTCACCTTTCTCGACATCACCGCAACGCACGAAAATCGCGGCATCATGTTGGATGTGGTTCGGCGTACCGCGGAAGCCTGCTTCATGCCGGTGACCGTGGGCGGCGGCGTTCGCACCATCGAGGATATCCGTACCTTGCTGCGCTCCGGAGCGGACAAGGTCTCGATCAACAGCGCAGCGGTGAGCCGGCGTGAGTTCGTCAAAGAGGCCGCGGAAAAGTTTGGCGACCAGTGCATCGTGGTCGCCATCGATGCCAAACGGGTGTCGAGGGCCGGTGGCGCGGACCGTTGGGAAATCTTCACTCATGGTGGGCGCAAATCCACCGGCATCGATGCGATCGAATATGCGCAGGAAGTGGTGTCGCTCGGCGCGGGCGAGATCCTGCTGACGTCGATGGATCGCGACGGCACCCGCCAGGGCTTCGATCTGCCGCTGACCCGGCGCGTGGCCGATGGCGTTTCCGTGCCCGTGATCGCGTCCGGCGGCGTCGGCAATCTCGATCACCTGGTCGATGGAATTCGCGAAGGCCATGCCACGGCGGTCCTTGCGGCATCGATCTTTCACTTCGGGGAATTTACCATTCGCGAAGCCAAGGAGCATATGGTTCGTGCCGGGTTGGCCATGCGGCTCGATCCCTAACGACTTTGGATCGCATAAGTGCTAGGTATTCAACAGTTGCCGTGTGCCTAAAAGTGCGACCGGACGAGTAGACGGATTATGCCGCGTTTCACGATCCATGATCTTGCTGCCATCATTGACGCCCGGGCTGCATCCGGGGGCGATGCGTCCTACACGCGAAAGCTGCTCGACAAGGGCCCCGTACATTGCGCCAGGAAGCTCGGCGAGGAAGTTGTTGAGACGGTCATCGCGGCAGTCGAGAATGATCGGCATCATTTGATCGCCGAAGGTGCGGATCTCCTGTTTCATTTCCTTGTGCTGTTGAAGGCCAGGGATGTGACGCTGGAAGATGTCGAAGCTGTTTTGGCGCAACGCACGACGAGATCGGGACTTGAAGAGAAAGCCGCACGCAATCGCGACTAGCGTCCGATTCAACTTGAGCATGATCTTTTCCGAAAGCCGGTTTCCACTTTTCGGGATCATGCTCCAGCCCCGAGGCAAGCTTCATGGATTCGCGGGCAGAACAGCAGCAATATAATCCGTATCGGGTTTTCCCCCGTGCCGAATGGGCAAAACTCCGCCACGATATGCCGATGACGCTGGCGGCGAATGAAATCGCCGCGTTACGGTCGATGCATGATCGGTTAGATCTCGTGGAGGTCGAGGAAATTTATCTGCCTTTGTCCAGACTGCTGTCGATCTATGTGGCCTCGATGCAGCGTCTCTTTGTTGCTCAGCGTCAGTTTCTCGGCATTCATGATCGCAAGGTGCCGTATATCATCGGTGTTGCCGGGTCGGTTGCGGTTGGAAAATCAACGACGGCGCGCGTGTTGCAGGCGCTGCTCGCACGATGGTCGCCGCGCCCCAAAGTCGAACTCGTCACGACTGACGGATTTTTGTTTCCGAACGCGGTGCTCGAGCGACGCGGCTTGATGCAGAAAAAAGGTTTCCCGGAGAGTTACGACTTGCCGGTTCTGCTGTCGTTTCTCAGTGACATCAAGGCCGGCCGTGCGCCGGTGCGCGCACCGGTTTACTCGCATCTGACTTACGACATCGTCCCTCATAAGTGGATCGAGATCAGTCAGCCCGATATTCTGATCGTCGAAGGCGTCAATGTTCTGCAGACCGGTCCGCTCCCGCGCGACGGCAGGGCCGTTCCGGTCGTCTCCGATTTCTTCGACTTCTCTGTCTATCTCGATGCCGAAGAGCCGGTGCTGCGCGACTGGTACGTGACCCGCTTCCTTGCCCTGCGGGATTCGGCCTTTCAGGACCCACGGTCCTATTTTAATCGGTACGCGCTGCTGTCGGACGATGAAGCGATCGCAACGGCGATTGCAATCTGGGAGCGCACCAACCGTGCCAATTTGGAGGACAACATTCTGCCGACGCGGCCCCGTGCGAACCTGATCCTCAAGAAGGGGGCCGATCATGTCGTCGAGCAGGTCGCGCTAAGGCGGCTTTAGAGATTTCTCGTGCGCAAAGGTAGGTCTCATTGGCAACGAGACGTGCGCACTGGTGCATGTTACCTCAGGCGGGGACGTGACGAGCGGCCGTCAATCCCGCAAGCGCTTCGGCCAGCCTGTCGCGATCGAGCGGCTTGACGAGAAAGCCATCCATGCCGGCCTCGAAGCAGGCATAACGATCGTCAGTCAGCGTGTTGGCGGTCAACGCCAAGATGGTCGTGCGGCGGCCGAACTGGGCGGCTTCTCGTTCGCGAATTTTCCTGGTGGCCTCAATGCCGTCGAGGGTCGGCATCTGGACGTCCATCAGGACGAGATCGTAGGGCTTACCCGCGGCTAGGGCGGCGTCCCACGATTCCAGCGCTTTCTCTCCGTTTGCGGTGACGATGACGGCATGCCCGAGGTGGGTCAGGAGTGATCGCGTCAAGAGCGCATTGATCTCATTGTCCTCCGCGACGAGAATTGAAAGGCTTGGTGCGGACGTCGTGGTCGATGTCTCGGATCGTTCAGGCCTGTCGCAATCAGGTTGGCCGTTGGTGGTGCGAAGGAAGGTCGAGTCCTCGATCGGCGCAGACAATCGCGCTGCGATCGACGCAGCTCGCAAAGGCTTGACAAGATAGCCCGTAAACGCCGCGGCGCCGGTGGCCTGAAGGTCCTGCCTTGTGGATGGCGTGACCATGACGATCCGGCGCGCCGAATGTTGGCGGGCAACCTGACCGAGCCGCCAGATCTCATCTCTGCCCATCGCATGATCGACAAGCACGGCGTGCCACGCTCGCTCCGGAAGCAGCGCGTGAGCAACTGCGAGGTCCGATGTCGTGCAAGTCTCGGCCCCCCATCGCTCCAGGCGCCGGGCGAGCAGCGATGTCTCGATGGTCTGAGGCGCCACGAGCATGACTGGATGTCCCGCCAGATCCGGCGTGACAAAGCGCTTTCGTTCTGGTGCGCTCTCGTGAGCAGGAAGAGGGATTGAGACCTCGAATGTCGAACCGGCACCCGGCTTGCTCTGCAGCGTGATGCGCCCGCCCATCCGTTTAGCGATGCGATTGCTGATACTTAACCCCAGTCCCGATCCGCCGTAATTGCGCGCAATTTGGTCGTCGGCCTGCTCGAAATCACGGAAAATCCGAGCCTGCGCATCCGGCGCAATGCCAATTCCAGTGTCACGGACCATGAAGCGAATATCGTCGTGCCCGACGCCGGGGGCGACGGTCAGCGCAACGCCGCCGGACGCCGTAAATTTGATTGCGTTGCCTGCAAGATTGAGCAGCACCTGGCGCAAGCGCGCGGCGTCTCCGATCACTTCGGTTGGCAGGGTCTCATCGATATAGGCGGCGATTTCAAGCTGCCTGGCCTGCGCACGCGGCGCCAGCAGTTCGGTGATGTCCTCGATCAGATCGCACAGGATGAAAGGGCGGCGTTCCAGGTCGATCTTCCCGGCCTCGATCTTGGAATAGTCGAGCAACTCCTCGATCAGCGATAACAATGCATCTCCGGATGCCTTCACTGCCTTGACATATGTCGTCTGTTCGGGCGTTAGCGAGGTTTCCAACAGCAATCCGCTCATGCCGATGATGCCGTTAAGTGGTGTGCGAAACTCGTGCGACGTCATCGCCAGGAAGCGCGATTTCGCCTGGTTGGCCGCGTTCGCGTGATCCCGCGCTTCACCGAGCACGCGCTCGGTCTCGGTACGATCGGTGACGTCGCGGCCGACGCATTGTAGTTCTGCCGGATGGTTGGCGTCGATCCGCATCAGGGCTTCGCGCCATGCAATCCAACGGGGGCCTCGTGCGGTTTCGACGCGCTGATCGCAAATTCGCGTGCCGTTCGATTCAATCATGCTCTCGCTTTGCTCGAGAACGGGGAGCGCGAACCGGGTTCCAAGCAGCTCCGCCCGTGATCGCTGAGCCAGGATGCAATAGGCATCATTGACCGAGGTGATGGCGCCGGTCCCATCGCGCAAAACGATCAGATCGCCCTGCGACTCGAAAAGGCAGCGCGCGCGCTCCTCCGCTTCCTTCAGCTCCCAATTGCGATCAGCGAGCGCTTCATTGTGGAGAGCAACTTTGCGAATTTTCTTGCGCATCCTGCGCAAGCGTATGCTCTGGATCGCCAGCGCGACACAAGCGAGCGCGAACAGAAAGCTGATGCCGATTGCGAAGGCGTGAGGGTCGTAATCGGCGCTTCGGCTTCCGGAAATGAAACCGTAGGCACCTCCGAACGCGATTGAAAAGGTCATGAAGGCTCGAAAAGCAACATTCAGCCGGGGATGTTGCCGGATCAGCCCACGCAGGCGTGCCCTCATCCAGAATAATCGCGCTGCCATCGACCTTCCCGAATTTTCTGCAGCGTTCGTCGGAGGCGGTTGCCGCCAACGAAAGTACGCGCAGCGTGTGTGTGTCCCTGTCAGCATGAAAGCATGACATTGCGGAAGTCCTCGAGGGCCACACCGGAAACGGTTCGGATGCGAACAAGGTTAACGAGGTCTTATCGAGACATCACAGGACCGGTGTCGCGAGGCAGATCGGGGCGGCAACTTGCGGATCCGTCGCGGACGGAGGCGAACTGTATTGTTATTTTGAAGCGTTTTCTTCACGCGAGCAGGTCACCATCCTCGGGTCAAGTCCGAGGACATGCTTCGCTCGAAAACGCTATAATGTCAGGCCGCGCGTTTGATGTCGTCGGCGAGCGCGCGATAGGACAGAGCTTCGGCAAGGTGCAGCCGGCCGATCTTGTCAGCGGCATCGAGGTCCGCGAGCGTGCGGGCGACGCGTAGTACCCGGTGATAGCCTCGCGCCGACAAACGCATGCTTTCCGCGGCGTCGCGGAGCAGCTTCAGCCCTTGTGCATCCGGTTGCGCGATGTCTTCCAGCGCGGCCGCCGGGGCTTCGGCGTTGGTCCGGACATTCGTAAGGCCGAGCGCAGCATAGCGCGCTGCCTGAATGTCCCGTGCCGTGGCAACACGAGCGCCGACTTCGGCTGAACCTTCCGACGAAGGCGGCAGAATGAGATCGGAGGCGGTCACAGCCGGCACTTCGATGCGCAGATCGATGCGGTCCAGGAGAGGTCCCGAGATGCGCATTTGATAGTCAGCGGTGCAGCGATCGATGCGGCCGCGCTTGCAGGCATAGCCAGGCTCAAAGGCATGGCCGCAGCGGCATGGATTCATCGCCGCCACCAGCATGAAACGCGCAGGATAGGTCACGCGATGATTGGCGCGGGACACCGCGATCTCGCCGTTCTCGAGCGGCTGCCGGAGCGAATCCAGCACGCGCGGATCGAACTCCGGCAACTCGTCGAGAAACAGGACGCCGTTATGCGCGAGCGAGATTTCACCAGGTTTGGCGCGCGTGCCGCCCCCCGTCAGCGCGGCCATGCTGGCGGAATGATGCGGGGCGCGAAACGGCCGGTGCGAGGTGAGCGCACCGCCGTCGATTGCGCCGGCAACCGACGCGATCATCGACACTTCCAGCAGCTCGGCCGGCGACAGCGGTGGGAGAATCGAAGGCAGGCGTGCCGCGAGCATTGATTTGCCGCTGCCGGGAGAGCCGACCATCAGGATATTATGAACAATTAACCCGAGCCATTTTGGGGTAATGGGACCAATAGATCGAGGGAGGATACTTAACCTAAAATATCGGGGTACTGGCCCCTATGCTGCCGCCACGATTTCAGCCTTGATGTCCTTGTTGCAGCGATACGCCGACGCCAATCGCGCCATGAGTTCGAGTTTTGCCGGATCCAACGCGTAGTACCGGGTGGCCCGTTTCGCTCGCTTTTCTCGGGCGACGGGATTCACCTTAAGGCCCAGGGTCTTGAGGAGCCCATTCAGCTGCCGGACAGGATTGGAGCGCACGTCCCGACGAATGGGAACCCCAGTACGCTCGTGAATGAAATTACGATTCCGTTCACAGAGATCAGCGAACGCTGACAGCTGTTGAACGGTGATTCGGACGTCAGATCGAAATCCCGATTCGTCAGCGATGCCTGCTGCAACCGCGAGCACAGCCATGAGAATCGTCTTATCCCCGGAGAGGCGAGAAAGCTCATCGTCCAGGCTCACGAGAATCATCCGGACGGTTTTCAGAAGATCTTTCCAGCGGTTCTGAAGCTTAGACAACGCTTCAACGCGCTCCAGCAGCCTGTTGTCGTGATTCAAGACCAAAATGTCGTAGGTCAGGTCGACCGAAAGAGCCCGCTGAAGAAAATTGCGCTCGTAGCGGAGGCGCTCCGCGGGAGACAACGTCTGATTTTCATGGAGAATGCAAAGATCCAAATATTCGTCGTCATCCACATCGTCAGCCTCAAGTAGCCCGCGAACGTGATCGCTCCAAAGTCGCTTCTCGGCCTCAGACCGGTCCTTGTTGGGTAGTGACTGTTCGTCGTTCTTTTCGATCTCCCAACCTTGGGATCGTCTAAGATCGCAGAACAATTCAATGAGATTATTCTTTGATGCGCGCTGTGCTGCCACCACGTGCGTATAAATCAACAGCAGCGGGTCGGTGGGATTATATTTTGTCAAACCATCCGGGGCGTAGCCGGTGACCGCGCGAGGGACGACCCTTGCGCGCGCCAGATCGTCGCGAATCACGTCAAAATTGGACGCGTACTGAAACCGGGTGGGGCTGATCCATACTTTGACTTGCCCGGGATTTCGGACGCGCCACAACTGCTGGTCCATATCGGTGTGGGTGTTGACCTTGGGGTAAAAGAAACCAAACACACGGTCGACCTTGCATAGACCGCTCTCCTCAAGGCCCTGTGGATCGGGAAACGTGATGTCAATACCGGTTCCGAGAGACGGGGAGCACATTAAGACCTGAATCTTGAGAATCTCCTCACAGACATTTTGTACAAAATCGATTTCTGCAGGGTCCTGTGAATTGTCCGAGGTGATGACTTTCATCTTGAGGGATGAACCACATTTTTCTCGCAGTATTTCCGCGAGCACTTTGATCTGCTTTTTTGAGTTTGAGGTCACAAAGCATCGCTCTCCACTCTGAATGCTGGAGATAAGCTCCTCCCTGAGCACCTTCTCACTGGCATAGAGTTGCAGCTTCCGTTCTGATTTCTGAGTAAGTGGCTTGTTCAAAATGATGCTGGTGTTGTCACGCCAGTCTTGTGGTCGAAGATACCCCAGCACGTGGGAGGTGAGCATACCTAAGTCGGCATCGAGCGCGACGACGGACTTTGCCCCTTGGATCTCGAAAGCCAGCGCGTCGTAGCATCGCTCCAAGCCACCTTTGGTTTTTGTGATCGTATCGCCCACCAAATGCGAAAACAGCTGCTCCGATTCGTCGATGATCACGAGTTCAAATGGCGGGTCTGTCGAAAGAATGGTCGCTTACCCTGACATCGATAGACGTAGCTCTCGGTGAAATTCGGAAGGCTGTCGATGCAGACGGCCAGCCTGCTGGGGTTCTTCATGACATGTCCCAGATCAAGATAGTAAGCCAGGCCCAGACGACTTGCCGCTTCTCTGAGCAGCGCGCGTCGATGGCCGACTAATAGGATGGATTTTGGAAAGCCATTCTTTCCAGCGTTCTTCTCGATTTCATGGATAAGCTGTTTCAGGGCAGTTGTTTTGCCGCTGCCCTTTGGGCTCTTAACCAGGGTTATGCCCGGTTCAAATTTGAGGGCCGGCAGGAATCTCTCCTGAATCACGGTGCAGTGGGAATCTGGCGGGAAGAATTCCTCAAACAGGGTCTTGGGTTCCGACGTGCGTTCCGGATTTTCAAGCCGCCGCTGAACCATCCGCTCGAATGCTCCAAAATCATACTGATCGGGCTCAAGCTCCCAGTAGGTCAGCCCGCATGCACGGCAGTGAATTCCCAAGCCGCCCCGAGTCCACGAAGGGACGACGAAAGCGCTTGCATGGCGATCATCGTGATGCGGACAATGGACGCTCGTCCCGGGCTCAAGGTCACCGAGAAATGCCGTATCGCCGCTGGCAAGCATGAGCGGCGTTTCGCTCTTGACTCTCTTGGACGAGTTGATCGCCAGCTTGCTTTTTTGGACGCTTCGGAGCTCCCTGCCGTTCTCGATGAGATCATCGAGAACCTCACGAGGCATCACGTTGTCATAGCTCCACGTTGACGCTTTGCTGGAGCCGAAGAAGCATCGCGCCTTATCGCTGATCGACAGGTCTGCACCTAGTCGAAATGCGAGGGCTAGATTGGCATCGGCCCAATCCTGTGCTGCTAAGATGGATCGTTCCAACGCAAAGACAACCCGCAGGCGATGCTCCGCGTCGGTGTGCGACGCTGTTGTGTAGATGAACGCCGCATTTCCGTTTATGAACGCATTATCTCGGGCTTCATTGATCCTCAAAGTCCCGTCTAAATCCGCGGCGAGAAAGCCAGCGGCGAGAAACTTTTTTCCCTTTCGCTGCCCATCTTTGAATTGCGGTGCAAATGCGTGGCCGTCGGTGACATGCTGGATAAGTTCGGCGACATTGAGCTCCTTTGAATCCCAGCCACTTGCGCTGTGCGCTTTCATGACGCCTTGATCAGGCTTATCGATCAGCGCGGTATTGATGCTGAGGCTCATCCGTGGAATGACGGGCGTGGTTTTAGCCTTGATATCTTTTCGTTGTGACATGACACATCCCTCTGTCCGGACGCGGAAAAGCGTCCGGACAGTTTCGTAGAGAGGTTGTGGTTGGATTTAGGGTTGCAGCCGAGTGGAGCTACAGGGGTTCTTTGCCATTCGCCAACCGGTCTTGTCTCCAAACGGCTGATGAAACTCGCCTGGCTGAACGATCGACTTGAAGTGTGGCAAAGTGTGCACGAATGTCGCTAACGCGAGGGCAATCATATCCCAGTCTGCTGGTCCGGGGCAGCTGTTCACGGCTGCTGTGATCGCGCAATAGAACGCCTTTTCAATATCGGAATCTGCTTCCGTGAGGTGGAGGCAATGCTGGACTAACGCTGATTCGATTTCAAAACCCGCGCTTTCAACGATCGCGCGGCCTGCGTGAATGAAATCAAGACCCGGCGGTCGCAGTTCATAAAGTCTATCACGCATGTATTCGCGATTGACTCGAACGAACTCTGAGTAATCTTCCTTTGTGCGTTCGAGATTGATGGCTTCGAGCCAATTGCATCGACGATTATAATCTTCAGGATCAATGGATCGCATCATCCGGACGACTACCACACCCGTGTCCTGTTCTGACTCTTGCTCTTGAGAACCATCCCCCCAGCTGGCTTGAGCCCTGAACGCGTCGGTTAGGTCGAACCGCTTCGGAGGCTCTCCCTTTGGAATCGTTCGTCTAATGCCGTTTTGCTCAGTCACCCGATAATAGCAGAACGATCCCTGCGAAGGGCTCGCGAGTGCGCCAGCGTAAGTGGAGTGTTCGAGCTTAAATGCGCTCGATTGATCATTGGCTTTCGAAGCTCTGCGCTGCTTTCGATTCATTGTAACTCTCCTCTTGTTGCAGCAGAGCGGGCTGCTCTGCTTGCCCAATCAAATAAAACAGGCCGCAACAGAAGGGTGGGCGTTTACACGGGCCCCTTATTTTGACTTTTTCGAAAATCGCTTTTTCGCCGGCTGTGTGTACCAACGGACCCCCGCCTTATGCAGTAGCTTTTCCAGGGTGCTTTCCGAGGGATATTTCTTCGATGATCTCTTCATCTCATCGATCAGATGAGTCTTGCTGATACCCCGCTTCTTTTTCCGGATACTTTCCGCATGAGCTTTAATTTCATCTAGTTTCGAACGCGTCTTTCTCTTATCGGTCGGTCGTCGCAAATAGTGTGCATCGGCAAAGATCTGTACGAGCTGGAGCCAGTGATTTGGATTTCGAGGATCGAGCCCGGCCTCAGCAAACGCCCGCCGAACGGCCGCTGCTCCGTGTAGCCGCTTCCCCTCAACACGGTCATCTGCGACTACAACGATGTTCGAAACAACCTCAAACCATTCACCGACATCATGATAAAACTTAGCTCCTTCCGGGGAAGAGTAACTGTACTCACTTCGCCTCCATTGAGCTGGATCCGTAGGCTTCAATTGCTCTTTCTTTGCCTTCTGCAAGTCAGCGGCTAAGAGAGGCTTGTATCGCTTGCTCGTCATTCAATCCCCCTGCACTGAGGCGCAGCAACGACTTTGCTGATTTCCATTACGACAGGCAAGGTGGCGAAAGGAGCCTCGGCCATGTGCGCCTTCCATTTCCGCTTCCGAGGGGTGATGCCCGCTCGTAGTATGCGGATTTAGGTACATGCTAGGCAGCACCCAAGAGCACTGTCAGTCTAGGCAGCCCTAGTTATGGCCACCGTTTCTTCGAAATATTTCGCTTCATGATTAGAAGTTATCGCTTGATCGGGCGCATTTTCGCGATCACTCCCCAACTCTTGCTTTATCTCATTGATTGGAGAACACGATGGCCAATGAAAAAGGCCCGAACATAAAGAAAAAACAGACATGCAAAAACTGTGAGGGTAAGGGCTTGCTCAAGAAAGGCGACAAGGTTTTAAAGTGCCAACGCTGCAAGGGTACGGGAGTGAGGTGAGGAACAGAGCCAAATGAGATAACGATTTCGAAGCTGTCCAAGCGATGCTCTGGGATGTCATGAGAATGCCGCCCCGTACTTGACGTGCGCTGATGGTGCATCAGCCGACTGGTGCCAACAGATTTGATCTGCATGCTAGTTTCGCGAGGACTTGAGCGGTGGCAACCAAACGGAAGTCTGATTCACTCACCCTCCCTTCGCTCGGGTGAATCCTTCGGATCTGCCGGATAGAGTGTTTTTCCAGAGGCTTACCAACTAGTGTTTGGCTAACTTACCGCAAGAAAACCATTCCTACTGATCCTGTCACTCACCCTCACTTCGTTCGGGTGATGATGCCTTCGGCATCAGCTCTTTTGTTCTGATCCGATTCTTAAGGTTGCGGATTGAGAGGGCATAGCTTTGCCAGCGACAGAAGCCATGCCCGCGTTGCGTCTATTGGTCGGACATAGTCGAATCAGAAGAACCAACAGGTAAGATCAGGCGCTGCGGATTGACCGTTTACCTTCTGCTATTGCGCGCAACTTGAGGGGCCGATTCGACGACGATCCCTCTCGCTCGGCGGACTAAAGCTTTTCCGCCTCTCGTGCAGACTTTTTATGCTGACCTCGTCTGCTCTGGCCACTTGTATGAAGCTCGCCAGCTCACCAGTGTCTCAGTCCACCGGATTTATGACCGCATTGCCCCGAACTCTCTTTAGTTCGACGTTACGGGACGCGCACTTAGCGTCGATCCTGAGATTTCAGGAATATTTATAGTTCACGGTGGCCCAAATTGACTCCTCGAAAGATTTTTTTGGATGAGAGCAATGCGCATGGATGAGCTTCATGCCTTTTGCCGGGCGAAGCTAGATATCGGCGCTTCCTAGAGTACCCCATAACCGGATATCACACGGCTACGTCCGGGTTGGACTATTCCTTCTCTATAGATGCTCGGCAAGAAACCGATATGCCGCTTCTCGCATTTCCTGCGTGAACACATGACCGCCTGGCCAACATCGAAGCTCCAGCTTTCCTTTTGGAAATGCGGTTTTAGCATAGTCAAATGTCACGGTGGCTCCCCGAGACCATACATCGTCTGAAGTCGCCTGTATAAGTAGCGCGCGAGGAGAAACAAGCCGAACGATGTCTTCAACATCCCCAAATTGAAGCACACCCGGCAGACAAAATTCCATCTGAACGCCAATGTCGCGGACTAACGACTGCTTGTAGCTCACGCATCCGCAATTTGAGACCGATGCTCGAATGCGGTTATCGAGCGCTGGAGCCCAGATGGCCATTCTGCCACCATAAGAATGGCCTATGAATCCGATCCGGAGCGGATCAACCTCCGGCCGCGCCACTAAGAAATCCAGGGCTACGCTGACATCATGGAGGCATTTGGAGAGTAACGTTTTGCCTTGTACAAGACGCGTGGCGAGTTCGTAATACTCGGCATGTCCGGATGGATTGCTCCAATTCCGCTCTTCAAACGCCAAAGCATCGGGCGCGATGACGACATATCCTCGCTCTGCAAGTTCCGAAGCGTATGCTTGATTTGCATCGCCTTTCAGTCCGACAACTTCGCTCTTTCCCAAATGAAACTGACTCGCATGCTGATGATGCGCAAAGATTGCGGGTACACGGCGATTGATATGCTTGGGCACGAGCAAAAAGCATTTGACGCGTTCATCGGTCTCGACTGCGTATTCGACAGTCTCTCGCACGTAAACGCCACAATCGGCTGTTTCTAGAACAACAGCATCAAGCGGGCATCGTGTTGGAAAGGGGCCAAGAAGCCGCTTCAGGTCATCGCGATCCATGATCTCAAGCATCCGACCCAGCGCCCGCTTGTCAACAGCGTGCTCGGGGATCAGAACGGTTGCCTCTCCTCTACGTGCTGCACTGCAACACAAGTCTGATTCGGACCTAGCGCGATGGTGAGATTGAATTCGTCATGCGTACAATCGGACATTCCCCGGATGCTGAGTCAAGTTACCTGCTCAAATCATCTCGACGATCTTCCGTTGGGCATCTTGATCGGCATCTATGTATCTCTGTGTAACGCGCAGGCTCGTATGCCCCGCCAACATCTGCACATCCCTGAGTGATCCGCCCACAAGCGAAATCTTTCTCGCTGCATTGGTGATGAAGGTGCGTCGCCCGCTGTGGCTTGAACACCCGTCGAAACCGATCTGCTCGTACCATCGGGAAAACATGTTCACGATAGCCTGAGGGGAGGTCTGCTTCGACCGTTCAGTGCAGATGATCCGAGAATTTGAAGTTGGTTTCTGGATCTCGTGCCAGTCAATGAGGGTTGCCCCGAGCTGAGAGTTTATTGGAATCACCCGTCCGGACCGACCTTTGCTCACCTCGTCCTGTAGCGCGATCGTGTGGCCGACCTTGCCCTCTGCATCAGTCACCATACTCCAGGTGAGTAGGGCTATTTCACGGGCACGAAGTCCTGCCCGGATCGAGAGCAGGAATATCAGCTTGTTGCGGATGGGATGGCGGGTCTTTGCGAGAGAGCCCAGGACGGCTTCAACCTGGGCTTTCGTTAAGGGCTTGGCCTGCTTTCCGAGAGACATGACTTTGCTCCTGATCGATCTGTCAGGATGCAGAAACATATCAAGTCACGGGTAATCGTACAGGGTCGGTTGCCCGATAGCGTACACAGGCTCTCGCAAATCCTTCTAAAGCTCTGCGACGCAAAAGGAAGTGTTGAGCCCTAACGACTTGATTGCAGCGTCGTTCTTATGCAACTTAAATGAGATTCTGGCTAGCTGCGAGGCTTGAGTGACCGACGAAATTGAAACCGACATCCTTAATCTTGAGTTAGCGCGTCGTTGGTGCATTCAGCAAGGTGACGGTTGGAAGGTCCTCGATCAAGCAGGAAGGGGCGGCACTGCACCCGTGTTCTCAATTCAATCGCCCGATGGACGCAGAGCTCTAAAAATATACGATGAATTCTTTTCTACTGGCGCAAAAGGCGCTGTCGAGGAAAAGCGCGTCGCTCACCAAAAGCGTCTCGGAATGCATAACTGTCCGTATCTTGTCAAAATCTACGATGGCGGTCGATTTGAAGGCCGCCTTTTTGTTTTGATGAGTCGCGCACCCGGAAACGAACTAGAGAAAATTCTCCACACAGTACCACGAAACAAAATACGTCACATAGTCGATAGCATTGCGCGGGCATGCATTTTTCTCAGGAAGGAGAATCTCTGTCACAGAGACATTAAGTCTGCGAACATTTTCGTAAGTGATGATTACGAGCAGGTTACACTGTTGGACCTCTCGGTCATGCGCGACGTATTCGATCCAGTGGGTTTAGGAACCGACCACGGAGAGCAGCTTCCCATCGTTGCTACGGCTCGATACTCACCGCCAGACTATCTCTTCCGACTAATCGAACCTTCGATCGAACTCTGGCACGCGGTGGATATTTATCAGCTCGGCGCGCTTCTGTATGATCTAATAATGCGTGAACCACTGTTTGAGAAGGAGTTTAAGCGATCAAAGGAAAATAGATACCGTTTCGCTTGGGCTGTAGCCACGGTGACGCCAGAGATACGAGCGTCAGATGTCGATTTCGATTTAATACTGATTGCGCGCGCCGCTCTCGACAAAGACTGGAGAAGACGATCCCAATTGAAGCTCGAGGATTTTTTGTCTGATACCTCGCGCGTGCAGAGCAACGCGTTGAATGCGATTGGTTTCGTGCATGATGCATCGCAGGTAAGCGACGATGTTAATGAAGGTGCGAAACTACGTAGGATCGCAGAAGTGGCCAGCAATTTAGAAAGCGCCGTTACCGAGCATTTGAGGGAACACAAAATTACTGCGGAGCATGGTGTAGCTCATACGGACCTTGATCGCTCAAAGTCTGTCTATTTCCGATGGAGCACCGACAAAGCCGGTTCAACAGATGTAGCAAAATTCGAGTTTCGTATCCGTTTGACGCTCGTGAGCGCGCCTTCAGCCGATAGTTTTCAGGTCTCTACTGAACTCAGTGACGAAAACGGCAATATGGAAAGCCTGAGCCTTCCCGATATTGAAGAAGGCCCGAACGTAATTGAAATGCTATTAGATAGTGCCAAGGCCGCAATGCCTCGGCTTGCGACTTCAATCATTAAGGGACGCAAATGACGCTTTGGTGGGCACGCAAGGATCAATTAGACAAGCACCAAGTTGCGTTGATCGAGAATCTTCCTCTACGAAAATCTCAGCTTATACTTGGTCCGCCAGGATCTGGAAAAACAAATGTGCTCTTGAGAAGAGCTCAGTTCGTTCGTACTCAGAATATGCCCAATGTATTGGTGCTAACATTTACGCGGCCTCTCACGGAGTTTCTGAAGACAGGATGCGTTGATGCGCAGGGCAAAGAAATTTTCCCACTTGCGTGCGTATCGACGTTAGAGTCGTGGATACGAGATATGTATCGGCAACATAGTGCTTCGCTACCGCCGAAGACGAATGATCTGAATGAGTGGAAAAAAACGCTAGCTAGCGGAGCACTTGGCTTTTTTTCGCAAGGACGGTTGCCGCAGTATGACTCGTTATTTATCGACGAAGCGCAAGATTTGACGTGTGAGGAAGTCAAGCTTTTGGAGCAATGGGCCTCGGTGTTGTTTTGTGTCGGGGATGATCGGCAAAGGATCTACAACGGCGCCAGCGGGATTGATGAATTCGCAAACTTCAGCCAGCGCTAGGCGAGCACATACTACCCTTTCACTACCGGTTGGCTCCCGAAATCTGTCAAATGGCAGACCGCATAATGAAGGCTCAGGGTGGCACCAATCTAGCCACGACGCAGCATTATGTAGGACCGACGCCCAGTCGCATTGAGGCCGAGGGGCCGATACCGAGAGCGGACCAAATGAGGAGCGCAGCGGCTAAACTTCGCGATCAGATCAGAGTTTATGCGGACTTCATTAAAAGTGGGGATCGGCTTGGCGTGATTGTTCCGCGTAAACGGGATAGACAAGCATTATTCGAGTATATGGAAAACGATCGGAGTCTTGCCGGGAAGAGCCAAATCATTAGATCGCGATCTCTTGAGGATGGCTCGCTTTCCACCGAGTTTGACGGTTCTATTCCCATATGCATTTTGACGGTTGCGGGCTGTAAGGGGCTCGAATTTCGTGCAGTACATTGGCTATTTTGTGATGATCTCAGTTGGTATCACACCACTGAACATTACTATACCGTAGTCACCAGGGCGAAAACGAGCTTAGATCTCTATTACGAAACTTCGCTCCCTCAGGATCTGGCTCGCTCATATTTGCCGATTGAACCTAATCTCTGGTGACCTAATGTCAGTCGATGAATACAGCTTCTACAAGCCCAATGGTGAAGCCGAATTAGGCGATATTTTGGAGGGAAGAAGGGTCGGGCATGGATCGCCATGGCCCAGCCACGCCGATTTTCGTTCACAGGGCGTAATCTGTCGCGATAATCAAGATGGTAATGAGCCTCTGCGACCAGTTGCGATCGTTTTGCAACCTGAAGAATTTCGGCGGTTCTTTGGAAGATACTCACAGCTACGCAGTGATCTTTCGCCGATTTCAGCGTGGTGTCATGTGATAACGCCACGGGCGCTTGAGCGCCTGCAATCTGTTGAGCGATCGGCCGAGTTGAGTGGATTTGAAGCTGCTTGGACTGGATTGGTTGTGGCTGAGGCTCTCATGTTAGCGGAGCGCTCCATCTCGCAGATTAAGATCGCGGCATGTTTTTCAACGCATAGTTATGCCATTGCGCGCGCCACCGCGCTTTGGCCCAGCCTTCAGGTGGAAGAAATCCTAGAGCGATATGAACACGCCCAGGGTCTAGTACGCGGATCAACGTCAAAGCACATCCGCCTTCGGCAAAATTTGGCTCCCGTTTGGGATGTTTTATTGGAAACCTCGCGATCGAGACCGATCTCACATCGGAGCAAATTTTCAATTCTGGCAGAAAGTATTCGAGCGCTGGAATTTTCGCGCATCCATTCTGATCCAAATGAAAGTCATCATTTTGTAGAACCGCTGGAACATTTAGTTCCCTCCGCAAATGTATTTCGAAACCTTGGGAGGCTATCTCCAGAGCAAAGACTGCAACAGTTTGATAGGTTAGTTTTGCTCGCTGATGAGGTGGGGGATAACTCTATAGAACAGAATGCCGTTCTTATGTTGGCGGGATATCTAGCGACTGTGGCGGCGGGGGGATCGGCTAGCCTTTCTTTGGTGGAGGCCTCATCCAGGAGGTGGCCACAAATCACCGCATGGGCATATGTTCTCGGCAGCATTGGTGAGCGGGTTGTATGGACGTCTAGTTTTGATGGCCTCGGAAGACTCGTGGCTCGTGAACTACTCAGACCATTCAGGATCTCTGACCCACCTACCTGTGATTTTTCGCTGGACGAAGCAGAAGTTCTAGTTGATCCCCAACTCAGTGATCCGTTTGTTCATTTGCGGATCAAACAGTCTCGTGTCCTTACTGTGTCGGTTCTTCCGGGGGTAAATATTTCACTGCCACTAGCAAACGAAGCGAGTCATGAAGCTACCTCGACGGCGCCCGGTTATGGGAAAGTGGCACGCTTAATTCGCAACGAAGAGTTTGCTCAGCTCGCAGATTCTTTATGGCCCTATTTGCGCGAGCTTATGCAAGGCTCTTCTGGAAAAGGGCAGTATGGAAATGAACCTCGAACCAACAAGCCGCGAAATCAAAGGCGAGGTGGAACACAATCAAAGCTGCCGTTGAAATAGATGTCATCGAGAAAACTAAACAATCACTCATTTTAGCGTCTGAGTGTTGCTGGCTCCGCGCTTCCAGAACCTTCCTGTTCTAATTAAATAATGACAGAGCGGGATAGTTTTATCATAAGCCGTCAATTGGCTGGTATGACGACCAAAGAAAATATGGTGGCGGGTCAACCGCCTGCACGAACTGATGATAGAATGGACCAAGTATCATCTGTTTCTTTCCTTGAAGCGCGCGACCTGTGGCGCAAAGCATCCTTGGGTCAGGGCGGCGATGATCCGCCCGTGATTGCCGGAATGATTCGTCCAACCATGTCCGAAGGTGTCCAGAAGGCTTCACTTAGTCTGCGATCATTCTTCCCAGTCGGCGGCAAGGGGGGCGACGATTTCGCAGATGACGCCGGATGGCTCATAATTGATCCGGACATCGCCCATCAGTTCGAGTGCTAACACACGTTCGATCAATCGCGAACCGAATCCCTTTCGACTGGGTTGTGAGACCGCCGGGCCATCCTGCTCTTGCCAACAAAAGATAAGCCACGGGACGTCACGCTGCTCGATTTCCCACCTGATCGTGACTCTGCCAATCGGGACGGATAGTGCGCCATATTTGGCCGCGTTCGTCGCTAACTCGTGTAGTGCCAACGTCAACGCCAATGCGGATTTTGGCGAAAGCCGCAGATCGGACCCTTCGATCTGAAATCGCCGGCGTCCATGCACAGTGATGATCTGCGCAACGATATCCCTCAGTTCTGCGCTATCCCATTCCTCGCGGGTGATCAGATCATGACCTTTCGACAAGGCCAGCAAACGTGCCTCGAATTTGCGAAAGTCCTCGCTTTCACTCTCATGACCGCCAAAGCTTTGCCGTGCGATCGCGAGCACGGTCGACAGATTGTTCTTGAGCCGATGCTTCATCTCACGTAGCAAAGTGGAATTTAGACGTTCGGCCGCCTTGCGATCGGTGACATCGCGAGCAATCTTGGAAGCGCCGATGATATGGTTGTCACTGTTTCGGATCGGTGAAATCGTCAGGGATATATCGATCAGACTGCCGTCCTTTCGTCGACGAACCGTCTCAAAATGTTCAACACGCTCGCCCCTGCGAAGCCGCGCCAGGATGTCGGGTTCCTCCTTCTGCCGATCCTCCGGGATCAGGATCATGACGGGTTTGCCGACAATTTCTTCGGCTGAATAGCCGAACAATCGCTCTGCGCCGGCATTCCAGATCGTAATGATGCCATCGAGATTCTTGCTGATGATCGCATCGCCAGAGGACTCGACGATTGCGGCAAGATGCCCGCTCGCTAGCTCGGCTCGCTTTCGGTCGCTAATGTCCACTGCAACGCCAGGCATCCGCCAAGGCTTGCCAGTTTCGTCATAGAGACATTGGCCGTGCACTTCCAGCCAGTGGACCGTCCCGTCCGCTTTCAAGACGCGATATTCCAAAATGCATTTTTCGCCGGTCACAATCGCTTGCTGTATGGCATCGCTAACCTGGCCGACGTCATCCGGATGGATTCCCGCAAGATAATCGGCAAGCGGAGCACCGGCGGCACCCTTCTCAGGCGCTACCGAGAACATCGTCGCAAAGCGGGCATCCGAATAAACAGTACCCGTTCGAAGGTCGGTATCAAAGGTCCCGATCATGCCGGCCGCCTGCAGCGCGTAGGAAAGCCGTTCTTCCGCTTTCGCGAGCGCCCGGTCGGTAAGAACGCGCTGCGTCGTCTCCTCGACGATGCACAGAACACCGTCAATTCGGCCTGTCTCGTCGGATACTGGAGAGTATGAAATGTTGAAGTAAACGGTTTCGGGATAACCGTGCCGTTCGATCTCGAACGGTCGATCCTTTGCGGACACTGTTTCGCCCGTAAGAAGAACCCGTGTTAGCAACGGTTCAAGGTCGCTCCACAACTCCGTCCAGCTCTCTCGTGCCGGTCGCGCAAACGCCGTTGGGTGTTTGTTACCAATGGTCGGAGCATAGGCGTCGTTATATAACGCTAAGAACTCCGGGCCCCAAAACATCACGATCTGCGCCTTCGCGGGCAACATCAGCCCAATGGTGATTCTCAGATGCGCGGGCCACCCGGAAATCGGTCCCAAGCTGGTCTTTGAAAAGTCGAACGCACGAATAAGCGAACCTATCTCACCGCCGCGAAACGGAAATGCCTCGTTCTGTTTCTCGCCCGCTTCCGGGCTCGCATTGCGCATAGGGTGTGTCTCGAAGCGGCGATACTAGTCTGCCATTCGGATAATACGCTGAAGCCAGGTTCGAGGAAAAGCTCATTCCATGTGGACGAGATGCGAAACCCACCTTGGTTGTTCCGTTGCTCGCGAAGTTCGGAACATCCGAATGTTAAAGCGCGCTCAAATCACTCGGCACTTCGCCAAATGCTTTCAACAAACCGCATCTGCAAACTCACCGCTGGCAGGATCGCCTATACGGCTGAATGCCACCGCACCAATTTGTCCCTCAGCCCGCGCCATTCGCTCAGCACTTCGTATCGCTGCATTCGCACTTGTGCATTCGACAGCCTCGCGCTGCTCGGGGCCATTGTCGCCAGCACCAAAGGGCGGTGTCACGTAGTGGGTTACATCGGCCATGATCGTGTCATCTAAAATGACCGGCTGCCATGCAGGCAAACACGATCATTAGCGCCGCAACCCATCCGGCACGCTGAACGATCTTCCGATCACGCCACGGCAGACGATTGGACCGATCGTGGTTTGGTCTGGCTCGAGGCGTTGGATCGCGTGCCCCTCGCGGAAATCTTGCGGACGCTGATTGATCTTGGCTTGCAAGATCGCCTCGAGGATGCGCTCCGGTGGAGGCTGACTAAGATCCTCGGATCGCCGTTCACACCGCAACCGGCCAATCTGAAAACGCCCGCTCGCAAGATGGTGAAGCCGTCGACGGTATCAGAGGTTACGTGGAACGAAGTTATGGAAATGAAAAGGCCGATAGGCGGCAGGCTGATCGGCGGCGCCGAGCGAAAATTCGGGCGCAGGGGACGGCGGCGTAGCCTCTAAACGCAAACCCGCGCGAACGCTGAAGCTCGCGAAAAGGCCCGCTGGAGTTGGAGCCACAGCGGGCCAATTCGGGCTCGGGGATCACAACGGGCGGGGAATGATCGACCGTTCCCGCGGTTCAATACGATTGGATGAAAGTCGTTCCCGACAGTTGCGCTTTTGAGTCCACACTTGAACTGAGTTCGCTCCTACACATTATTACGCTATCTGCAAAACCATGCGGTTAGGACCCGTAGCAGGAGGTAGCGTCATGGAACAGCGTCGCCGCTTCAAACAAAAGCTGACTTTCTTCGAACGGTGCTCCGAAGAGGCCGAACGCCTCCGGAAAGAAGCTGAAAAGCTTCCGCACGGCCCAGAGCGAGATGAACTCGAGAGTAAGGCGCACCAAGCCGAAACGGCCGCTGGTATGGAACTCTGGCTGCGGTCGCCTGAGCTAAAGTCGCCGAAATAATGGTTCAATCGAACCAATGCGTGACTGTCTCGTTGTCGCGCATGGCACGCTATTTCCTCATTACCACAGTCATCGGCATGTTCCTTCTGGTCTCGCTACTTCTGGCCACGCTTTTTCATCTGCCAGCGGGTGAAGTGTCCGCGCTGAACGGCGACCAGTCCGTTTGTCGTTCGCCCACGTAGACCGCAATCACTTCGGCGATAAGAACGAAGCTAGCGGGCTACGATTGCTGCGCAGCTGTAGTTCATCCGGCCCACGACCCAGACACAGCCGCAGAGATGAGCGGGAGAAACTGACTTTACCGCTGCCCGCGGCGGCGTTCCTGCATCGCTGGCCGGCTGCTGCGTACATGACCGCGGTCGAGAGTTGGCGCGAGCTGCCCGGTGGCGAGATCGAGTTCACGATGAAGCGGCTGCGGAGCGCGGACTGAAGCGATCCATGAAACCCGCCGGTGGGGTGGATTTTCACCGGCGGGAGTCGATGGATCGAACGGAGGACACCGTCCGTCCAATGGTCAACCCTTGGAGTGAGGCGACGTTCCTAGTTCGATGCGCTCACCAAGAGGCCGGCAGCAATCCGAAAAACCTTGCCCAAGAAAGTTCAGGAGGCCGGAAATAGGAACCAGCTGCGATCAGGGGCTTATCTGACGGGACGGAATTCTGCGACGAGCAGGACAGTCACCGGAAAGGCCGCGCGGTTTAATGCCCGCGCGGCCCTTTCTTTTTAAGCGGCCACAGGAGGCAAACCATGGATCGGCCATCGGAAGAGCAGATAAGGGAGCGAGCCCATCAATTATGGGAGGCTGCAGGAAAGCCCGAAGGTCGCCACGAAGAGTTTTGGCAACAGGCAGAGCGCGAGCTTTGCGGGTCGGAAGACTTCGACAGCCCTGATCGACCGACATGAGTCCTATGACAGAGCGCCGCGAACTCTATCGAAGTCCGAATGGTGATTGCTGGTGTTTGGGGCGGGAGCCTGAGAATGGATACGCCGTTATCATTCATCAGCCCAACTCTCCCTCCGGCGGACGGTTGTCGCATATTGAGTTGGGAGAATTCCTCAGGAGTGGAAAAGGCCCTGAACAGCAGGCACTGCTCCGGGTGATTGGTACGCTCGTGGAAGTGCCGCCATTTTACAGCGCGGATTGAACTTCCATGTTCGGCTCACGTTGCCGAACATGGCACGGCAATGGACATCAACTGACGATCGAGAACTTGCCTTGTTGAAAGAAACTCGGAAGCCCACTTCTGTAATCGCCAAACTCTTCCGCACCACAGAGGCGTCTGTCAGTAGTCGGTGGTCCGTTCTGCGTCGATCTATGTCTTCGGCGGATCGCGACCCAAATCACCAGAAAGCCAGCTCTTCGCCGTCTCGTCCCGTAGCCAGTCGCAGTCGACGCACGTGAGAACACGCGGACCTTTGCCGCCTGGCGGCAATGCCATGGTCATTGGCTTCCGGCAGATAGGACAGTTGGTTGTTTTGAGGAGTTGGCCCATCAGACAGAAAACCATGGCAGAGCGCCAAAGTCGAGCCATGTTTTGTCCAAAGCTTCCACCTCTGCGGGTCGTTGGTGTTTGGCGCCGTCTGAACAATCACGTCGACGGCGCGCTTACTTGCAAACTCAACCCCGCTCCGGCGGGGTTTTCTATTCCGGGAGCTAGAGGCTCTTTCGACCTTGCTAATCGATCGATTCGGCCGCCTCGTCGGCCTGGCTTGGGCGCCTGCGACCGACGTCACCTATTGACGTTTACGATCGCGCCGGTGCGCGCATCCACATCTACTTCCATATAGCTTCCGGCAACGTCATAGCCCTCGACCTGCCACTCGTTGCCCCATTTGTTCGTGTTTGACACGGAAACCAGTCCGATACCGTTGGCGATATCGACTGCCGCCTGAAGCGGCAGTGGTCCCGCCTGGGTGTAGCTCTCGGTCACCGGTTCCTGAACGTAGCCGACGTCGGCTGCCGACGCGGGAACAGTGAATCCGATCATGGCTAAGGCGGCGGCGGGAAACAGATTTTTTCGCATGATCGTTCTCCAAGCGCGTTCAGACATTAGACGTTGTTGACACATCTCAGCAAAACGCATGTGGCGGAAGACCGTTCCGCATTCATCGCTTCAACCGGGTCGAGGGGGGCCGGTCTGCTCGGACAGTTCTGCTTCTGATCCGCAAAAAGGCCCGCCGGGATGGGTATCGCGGCGGGTCTAATCGAAACGGTGATCATACGTCAGGCATGAGCCCGTTCCTCCGACCCAATGCGCGGAGCAGAAGGCGTTCCTATCGCTTCGCCTTCAGCGCGCGCTCCGGTGGGGTTTTCTTGGAGTTACGCTCCAAAGATCGCTTCGGAGGGGTTTTCTGGCCCACTCGGCAATGCCTTATCGACGATCGCCAGGATTATCTCTAAATCGCGCTTCATGACGGCGGTGTCCTCACTCTTTATGGCAACACGGGCCAGTGTTCGGATATCCACCAAGGCTTCCCTGGGATCGAGGGAAGGCTCTTTATCCCCCTGTCGAGAGGGGACTTCCTGCCCACGCGCCTTTATCAGTGTTCGGATGTGAGACAAGTTCTTACGCTTGTTCATCAAACCCTCCTTTTGTCGCGGCGACGTCTGGGGCGACGGCGTCGACCAACTCAGATGTAAATGGCGACGAAGACGACCGTCCCCAAATGCAGAAACGGCAGATGAACCACTAGCGACCGTATCGGTCATGGCCATCGTTCGAATGGGGTCTTTAACGCTTCGGTGCCCTGCATCCCGCGGCTTCGGCTTCTTTCTCAGAACAAAACCATCTGTGATCCGGCTTAGCCATGTTCATGTCCGCATACCAGCGATCACCCACGATGTGATAGATGCATTCGCCGTCGTGCACGCCGGCCTTAATGGTGCATGCCGGATCGGGAGCTTCCTGTGACGACATTCCTTCCAGCAAGAGCTTTTGAGCAGTCGCGGGCACTGAGACGGAGCCGAGAATGACGGTCTGTTTGCTCCGGGATCGCCAGTCCCATGGGGCAATAAACGCGCCAGACCAAAGTCCGGCGTGTATCTCGCGGGACCATGATTCATCAGCGACATAGCGGTTGGAATCCCTAACGGATGCGAGTGCCCATCCGTGCTGGACCATCCACTGATTGATGTCATGGCCGGCGATGGAGCAAAAAGCGAGCGAACGATCATAGCTTTCCTTGCCAGATACTTCGCAGGACCACGGCCGGTTGTTGGAGAAGTCCGAGAGAGCATCACGCGCGGCGATGCCACATGCCCATTTCTTACCTTCGGCATCCAGACACAGTTGGTCCGATTCTGGGGCATCGATACTCTGCAGCCGGATCTTTTTCTCTCCAATATCAACGGTATCGCCGTCGATAATGCGCGGCTCGCCTGAGATGGTCTCAGCGTGAGCTACGAGGCCGGCTAAACAGAGCAATCCAACAAAAGTAGTGGCGGCGACAGTGCGTGAGAGGGTGAACATTGGTACCGCCTGGGTAGGTGCGTTTCTCACTCTCTTGTAGCCTTAAATATCATGGCTGTATCGTTATGAAGAAGCTTTTGCTGTTCGCGGTTGTCCCACTTGATGACGGAGCGGCCACTGCTATGGCGGTCGGAACCGTCAACACTCCGGCCGCGCTGCAAAAGGCGAGGCCGGCGCCCCACAGCGTCATGTCGAGCGTTTTCTCGCAGATGCTGACGTGTTTTTCCTCCCAGAAGTGGCGAAGTCCATCTGCGATCGAAAGCGCCTTCGCGATCGGCTCTCCGTCTCGCTTCGCATTCGCAGCCAGGAATTCTTCGACGCGATGCTTCAGATTGCTGAATTCGTCGATTTCAGAATTTGAACCGCTCTCGCGCAGCAAGCTTGATCTTCAACTCGATTGCGGTGAGCAGCGCCACAGCGGTGAGCTGCGCCTGAATCTGGTTGCCTAAGACCGTCCGGATGATGACGTCCGCGTGGGGACCACGTGACCGTCAATGTGCGCCCCGTCGGGTTTCTCGACCAAAATGGCTTGGCCGTCTTCCGTTAAGAGCCGCGCGCCGTTTTCGTTGGCGAGATTAACCCAAGCATCGCTTGCCGATTCCTCGCCACCGGCCATTGCTCTAACGGCTGCGCCAGGAATGTCGATTTGCTTGTCTTCCTTTTCCAGCCAGTCATGTCCAGCTGGAGTCAGGCTGTGAACGACGACGCGATCTGCTCTGCCGCCCGCTCTATGAACAAGTGCGTGGATCAGCTTTTGTTGCTCTGCCAAGCCCAGATGGTCGACCACATCTTGGGGGTCTTCATCATCGATCGTCAGGTCATGCGGCCCGCCCGATGGTAAGGCCTCGACCTTTAGAAGGATACGGCGCAGCAAGTCTCGATTCCAACGCATCAACGCCCTCCGTCAAATTATCGACCGTTACCATCATAGCAACGCGCCCTTGACCGCAAATCCGCGCGGCGATGCTGACGGCTGGAAGTGGTGGCGAAGGGCCGCCGGGCCGTGCTGCCCTATTCGATAATGGCTTTGCCAACATAATGCCTACACGAGGCATTTCCGGATTGCGGTGATATGAGTTTAAGTTATTGATTTTGTTGGTGAGCGCGGAGGGACTCGAACCCTCGACCCCATGATTAAAAAGCCAGGTGCGGGCCAGTTACAAGCACGGGCGCGATGTTAAAACGGGCTGGGTTTGATCCAAGCATGGAGAACCCAATGCCAGTCCTGAAGTCCCTTTCCTTCACCGCAATGCCCAAGTCCGCCAGTGATCCGGTCCATATCCGGAGGGCTAAATTCATTGAAAAGCTGGAGGAGCAGAAGCTTCTTCTTCAAGATCCCGGATATGTCCGTACTGTCCAGAGGATGGCTGAGGTGGACGGCCAGAAGCAGGCGGTCGTCCGTAGGCAGAGGGTCCGGCCATGGTGGAAGATGGATTCCACCGGCCAGATCATCATGTCTGTCAAGTTCGGTGCCAAGCCCATCGAGTTTGAGAAGGGCAAGGCCGGAATCGCCGTCCCGTCGAAGGACAAGCTGCCGACGGTGATCAACACCCTGATCGAAGCCGTTCGCGCGGGCGAAATGGATGATCTCTTCGCAAATGCCAGCAAGTCGCGACCTGCCGTCGGGAAGAAGTAGAGCCCACCTGATAAACCGGGAGGCTCAATCACTCCCGGTTTCTGGGCTTCTGGAACGTCCAAATCCTTGAGAAGGTATTTCTCCATTCTTCAGACCCCGGACGTTCTGGTGTGTCCTGAAGAGGGATGAGTTGAGCCAAAGGATCTTCGGATGATCAGTCACCGGGAATCCTGTGAGCCGGTGAATCCTGTGCAGCGCGGATTTCAACGCAGGAATCTAGCGCTTACGGCCACGCCTCGGCGGACGTTGTAATAGGTCAGCTGGCTCGACACCAAGAGCGTCGCTGAGCTTGACCATGATTTCCAGCCCCACCCACGTATCGCCCTTTTCCACTTTGCTCATGTACGTCCGATTGACCTCAGCCTCATAGGCGAGCTCTTCCTGAGAAATCCCTTTCTCATGCCTGATCCGGCGCAGGTTGGCGGCAAAGACTTGGCGATAGTCCATACGGACAGCCAACCGCCGTGTCCGCTATAAACCCACCGCTTTAAACAGACATTATTTTCTGATAGGCCAGTTACTCATTCTGGGACCGAGGGTAGAATCTCGTCTGTGATGAGATGAAGGGAGGCTGAAATGCAAATTGACAAACTGTCGGCACTCGTTCTGGCCGGAGCACTGATCTTGTGGTTTCCGGGATATCGCTGGACGGATAAGGGAGCCATCTGGACGATGACGGCCTTGATCATCGTTGCGGGCGCCTACTTGGTGATGTGGGAGAAGCAGCGTTGGCGGAAATGACTAACTCTTCCGATCAGCCAGCGGAGCGGCCGACCTCGTTTGTCAGCCAGCGCGGGTTGGCGCTCACCGTCTACATCCTCTACCTCATCGGCTACATGAACGGCGTCACGGCGCTGGTCGGGGTCATCATTGCGCACGTCAAGGCACCGTCGTCCGACGAGGTCCTGCGAAGCCACTACCGGTTTCAGATTCGGACCTTCTGGATCGGGCTTCTGTATCTCGTCGTCGGTTGGCCCCTTGCCTACGTCTTGATCGGCATCCCGGTGCTGGTCTGGTGGCTCATTTGGAGCATCATCCGCATCATCAAGGGAATGGTCGTCTTGAACGATGGCAGGCCGATTAAATCCTGGTTATTCGGTTGAGAGATCCCTTTAGAAGAGCGTGAGGCGTCCGAACTTCGATGGGCGGTTCAATCGAAGGCACCCGCCGACGCGGCATGCGGATCACGTAGTTTAACGCGTGCCGATGCAATTTTCCGGCCGCACCATCGAAAACGTCTCATTCCTCAAATCGCAACACGCAAGGCGACAAGCGGAAGTCCCATAGAAAAATAGAGGCTCTTCATGACCCAGAAAGTTCTGATCTTTTCTGCCGCAGTTGTCGCCGTTGGCCTATCGGCTGCTGTTTTGAGTGGCGCCTTCACCACGTCGCCGCAAGCCATGTGCTCGGCAAGGGACGTTGAGGGGACACTACATCGGGAGTGGGTCGACATGTTGTCTAACACCACTTTCGCCAGCATACTTGGACTTCCGAAAGATGCTGTCATTGGTCTGACGGAAGCTGAAATACAGAGTGATCCAGCCTATAAAGAAGCTTACGCGCAACTTCTGGAAGTGCAACGGGCTAAGACAATCGACCAGGTCAGGGCTAAGGAAATTCGTCAGGAGATGCTGCGAATTAAACAACGCGTCATTGACGAGTATAAGGCCAACCACCCGACGCCTAAGGCACCGCCGACAGAAGTCAGGTTCGTTTCAGACCCGGTCGCCCTCGAATTTGATCCCAATATTGAGCGGGTCACTTGCACTCGGCAGTTGGCCACCAACAATCAGTTCATAAACCTCATTCTCGGGGCCGACGGAGAAAACGGCGTGACAACGAGATACAGCGTTCAGCCGGGAACGGATGGGGGATATATGGTCTCGATCTTGGACAACCGCTGAGCTTCGTTACTTTCAGAAGTCAAATTTCGAGACGCACAAGTGCGGGAATCACGGCTCGGGTTTAAGTGGTCCGTGGGAGATCGCTATGGGTGACCATCGACGACCGAGGACATACATTGCGCCGTGACGGTTCGGAATGCAGTGCGTCGAAGGATCGATTTCAGACTGACAAAGACGCTGGCGCTATTTCTCCGGTGAGCGACCTTTCACGCGCCCGATCACATGTTCGTCTCCGTGAATTCTGGCTGGCGGTGTCTAAACATATGAAAGCCCGATGGCTCCCCTTGACGTTACGATACTGTTGATCGGAGCTGAGTGCCTCATTTGGTGTGAATCATCGGCTTCCATTTGCCGTCTCTGATCGCCAACATCACTTGCTCGCAATCAGCCTCGGCGCGGCGACCGTGTCCCAGTAGCCGACGACGGAGACGCCGATGATGATAGTCACATTGAATATTTGATGATGGGTAAAGCGCAGCTTGCTTCTCCTGAAAGCGTAGCACGGCCTATCCAAAGCGTCTGCCCGATCGCCGGCGTGCCGGACAGGTTGGTGGTGAATGAGGTGATTGCCGCCGCGAGCGCGGTGATCGCGTAGAACGCCACGCCGACCAGGCTATGAAGTCATGCCGAATTGCACGGCGCACGGAATCGAACTCATGTTACCCGTTGCCTGCATGAAGGATTGGACGGGCGGCGAACCCTCAGGCCCGTCCTTGCTCTCACGCGTGCGTGAGCGTACGCCTAGCTCGGTTGCTGTTCCTAACCATGCACAGCATGGTATTGGACTGCATTCCCTCGGAGGTTGAACATGAGTAGCGTAAGGCAAGGCTGGGTTATCGGAGGCGCGGTCGTCGTGCTGCTGGCCCTCTTTTCCTCCTTTTACAACGGAACGGGCACGCATTACCGGCCTGCCGGGACTGCCGTAGCGCAATCTGAGTGAGTTGAACTGGTTTCGCAAAAACGAAGCCGCCAGACCCTTCACAGGCGATGGCGGCTTCCTCTGCTCTTAGCTCTGTTTCTACGGCAGAATGTCGCTCTTTCCCGGCTTGGCGTACTTGATGTTCTCGTCGCCGCCCTTCTTTATCTTCTCGGCCAATTCCTTATCCGCTTCCTCGGTCAGCTGTTCCATAGTCTTGCCGAGCGTCTTCGTCGGGTCCTGCTTCGGCTCGCCCGCAGGGGGGAAGTTCGTGCTGCTGTCGTTGCCCATATGAAAGTCCTTTCGTTAGGGATGCGAGGACAACGGGTGCCTTCTGGAAGGGTTCCTCCGTGCAGCGGTTTTGCTCAACACGATTTCCGGGATGCATTCACGCGCCGTGCGCGACCAAGCCGCCGTTTCTAAGAGGCTAACAATTCATAGCGGCGCGACTGCGATCTTGATGCGGGGCTTCTGCTGGTCGTCGGCGAGCGCGACGGTCACCTGCCGTATCTGGCTGTTGTCATATGCGATGCTGTTGAGCGCGTCGCAGCTCAATTTGTGGAGATTATCCCAGTTCGCGCGGGGTGCTGCGTTGATTTCGGCTCGCCCGAGAGTAGGCGGTCTTCACCGATTAAGTGCAGCACCCGAATGGGCGAAGGGAGGGCTTCTGCGGTTAATCGGCGCCCTGTGCACTTCCTCGCCTTCGAGGTTGGTGGCGGAGATCGCGTAGTCCTTGCCTCTGAGCTCCGGCCGGTCCTTGTAGAGCTCGGACGCCATCCTGTCAGCTTCGTCCGCCGCGGCGATGTCATCCGCGAGATCGCGGCCGCCTTCGTCGGCAAGCGTGCATCCGTCTATGAGATCGAAATGGTAGTGCGCCATACGCCGCTAACGCTGAAGCGGCAGCAGCGTTCCAACAGAAACAAGGCCGCGCGGGCCTGTAGGTGTTTATGTCAATTCTGCTTGCGCTTCTCGTGAACCCTGCGGCTGTATCGGATGCGGTCGGCCTCCTTGCGGAGTACCGGCATGTCCCGCTCCAGATTTCCCTTCGCGCGCTCGGCGTCGAGGTCGGAGAGCGTGCAGTCGAGCCTGATGATGAAGTTCTCAAGCCGCTTGATGTACGCGTGGGTGATGCGGCTTGCTCCCGCTTCTCTTCCGAGAAGGCGCGAAGGTAGTCCGTCGCCTTAGAAGCATGCTCGCAGCCGATAGCATCGCTCGGCTGTCCTGCCTGAACGAATGAAAGCACAATGGCTTCTCTTATGACTTCACGATCCTCTTGAACTGGGATTCTCACTTGCCATGATTCATCGGCTTCCATTTGCCGTCTCTGATCGCCAACATCACTTGTGCCTGCGGCAATAGAATCGGATTTGTCTTGCTGGCTGCAGATGCTTCGACCTCGTCCCAGTCAATCAGAACTGTGCCGTCGTCTTTTACTTCATAAAGCGCAGTGTCGTTCAGAGGTTGGATGACTTTGACTGTCTTGATGGATTTTGGCTCTTGGGCTGAGGTAGTTGTCGCGTAAGCGAGCGCAGCCATCAGAACGATGCGGTGTAACATTTTTCCTCCCACCAAGGCAGCTTGAGCCTTCCAGACTACGCATTCGATGGAGCGGCAGATTTTCCATCCATACCGATGCAAGTTCCGGCCACGTCAAAAATGTCTCGATACCGCAAGCGTAGCGCTCAAACCCACAAGCAGAAGGCCCGAGAATCTAGGACGCTCTCGGACAGACCATATTGCCAGTAGAATGATCAACAGGCCCCGATTGGGGCCGAATGCCCGCATAACCGTGCCCGCTTGGGCAAGAACTCCTGTGACACCACTTTCGTTATCAGACATCCCGCAAAGTCCCTCGTCATCCTGCATGGGAATATAATCCCATAAAAATCCGGCAGGATTACGAGGTGTATATTCCTAACACCATCGCTTGTTTCAAGCGGACTAGCGAACCTGGCTAAGTTCTGAATTATTTGTCTCCGTATTCCACGGCAAAACGCTTATCGTTTCCCGGATGATCTGTAATTTGCTCCTCGTATTTGAGCGGGTCGTCATCACGTGGATAGACGACACGCACCGCATTGTTTCGAAAGCCCACCGCGAAATACCGCCTTGCAGTCTTACCCTCATTCAGACGTTTCTTCAGATGGGATATCACGTCTTCGGAATCGGGTTGCTGCTCAAGAAACTCGATCGTTCGTTGAAGTTTTGGCCTATCGCCCAAAGTCGCCACGCTAATCGTTAGCACAAGGTTTTTCAGCCGTGAGGCGATCTGCGCTCGCAGCTTGTAGAGCTCAGCGCCGGAGGGCCCCTGCAGACGCTCTAGGAGATGCGTGAGCCCGGCCCTGCTTTGACGCAAGCTTGAAGCGCGCAATGCTAAAGCATCACGGACTCGTTTTTTCTCGATCAGCTTAGTGTCACATTCATTGTCGCGTTGCTGCAATTCCTTAAGCTTGGCGGATACGAACTCCACAGCGCTGCCAGCGTCCAGCAGCGCGTATGTTTTCTCCATCGACGCCTTGATGTCGGCTAGCTGCCCCTCTAGCGAAGAGATCTCTGATTCGATCAGTTTACGTTGGGTCGCCTCGGCATCCTGATCGATCAAGCTCTCCAGATCGAGCTCAGAAACAAAGGCAAAAAACGAAGTCTCAAAGTCTTGGTAACGCCATCGCACGGCTTCACAGCCGAGGTGGCGTCGAGCGTTATCACAGACTAGGTAAGTACCACCTTTGGGCGTAGCTCCCTTGTTTTCGAACGACATCGAATAGTTGCAGTGAGCACAGTTAGCCAGCCCTGAAAAAAGATTCGTATAGGTCGGACCCTTCCGTCCAGCCCCCGCGCCACCACTGCTTCGCAGACTTTTGGCAGCTTGCGCCTGGAAATACGTCTCGCTGTCCATGATCGCAGGGTAGTAGTTTGGTATCGGGTCGCCGTCTGGAACGCGCTTCCCGTCCACTTTTCTGTGTGGTTGGAATTCGCCAAGCACCGCACGATTCGCTAAGGTTTTAGCGATGTAGGACTGATGCCAGCCGCTCTTACCTACGAACGCTGGTATACGGTCCTGGTTGAGGCGCTTCGCAACGGAATACATTCCGACGCCGGCGATTGTTTCCTCGAAAATGCGATGGACGATGTCGACCCTAGCCGGAATTATCTCATAGGCCTTTCGATCGGACGATAGGCGAAGCCACGCGGGGCACCGCTGAGTCATAGGTGTGCCTTCAGCAGCCTTGAGACGCTTATGATTCCAAGCTGCTCCAACCCGCTGACTCTTCTTAAGCGACTCCTCGTGTGCGGTGCTCATGATGACGAGCGATATGACGAGGTCTCCGAGATTTGTCTCGCCAGCGCGATACACTCGACCATCAGTTAATGTGACGAGATTGATCCCAGCTTGAATAATCCGAAGGAAAACTCCTTGTGCAGCGAGGACGTGCTCCCGACTAATTCGGTCTAGAGACTCGACAATGAGATATGATCCTCGCGCGACGGCACCCTGTTCGACTGCTTCCAGGAACCGGCCGAGGGCACCTTCTCTGAGGTTGGCCCCCTTGAACGCTGATATGCCGATGTCTTCAAGTTGAGCGTCGTCAGCGAGATCCAGCCCATTCCGATCTGCGTATTCTCGGGACGCCTCAAGCTGACGTCGACGACTATCCCCCTTCAATTGAAGGTCAGTCGACATCCGAAGATAAGAATATGCTTTCGAGTTCAAACGGTTGGGCTACATTCGAAGAGGACTTCTTCGGATACCACAGGTCCGGTTAATTGTACACATTATCAGCAGATGATGTCCGCCGGCGGCTGCGATCTCGAGCGCACGCTTGGCGCTCTCCTGCCCTTTGATGTCGCGAAGATCAAGAGCGCTACCTTGGGTTTCACGAATCCGGGGCTGCGGGCGAGACAGAACCTGAGTTCCCTTGAAATGATTTGCGATCTGAATGAGCGAACTGGCGGCGACGATCTGGATGTCGGGGCTCGCCCAGGCTGCCTCAGCGCCGCAGGCTGCGGGGCAGATCAGCCCTTCATCGCGCGCATTCGCACCGATCGCAGCGGGTAGAACCCCCGCCACCGCCGCAATCGATCCGTCGAGGCCGAGTTCGCCGAGTACCGTAAACCCCGACAACGCGTCGGAGGGAATCGCTCCGATCGCCGCCATCAGGCCGAGCGCAATAGGGAGATCGTAGTGACTGCCTTCCTTGGGCAGATCGGCCGGAGCCAGGTTGACGGTGATTCGTCTCGCCGGCAGCGCAAGACCTGAAGCGATCAGGGCCGCCCGCACCCGCTCCCGGGCCTCGGACACGGCTTTGTCCGGCAAGCCCACAATGTTGAAGGCGGGCAGGCCGGGAGCGACCTGCACCTGCACGTCGACCGCGCGCGCCTCGATCCCTTCAAATGCGACGGTGGATACCCGCTGAACCATGGCCGCCCCCTTTGCCACGGCGAAGCTAGCTTACAACTCCCCGATGTACAAGAACATTAAGGGAACGCAGGCTGCAGGATTTCTGGGTGAGCCTATTGGCGCTTCGCCTCGATCCCGTCCCAGATTTTTCCGGCGACATCCGGGCCGCCCAACGCGGCAAGCGCCCGAATTCCGGTCGGCGAGGTAACGTTGATTTCGGTGAGCAAGCCGTCGATGACGTCAATGCCGACAAACAACAGACCGCGCTCGCGCAGCGCCGGACCGATGCGCTTACAAATCTCGCTCTCGCGGGGAGAGAGGTCGGTTGCCCGCGCCGCACCGCCGCGCACCATGTTGGAGCGCAGATCGTCAGCGGCAGGCACGCGATTGACAGCACCTGCGAATTCGCCGTCGACGAGGATGATGCGCTTGTCGCCCTGTTTGACCTCGGGCAGGTATCGCTGGATCACCCACGGCTCGCGAAACGTCACCGAGAACATGTCGAACAGCGATCCGAAGTTCATGTCTTGCGGCGTGACGCGAAACACTGCGGCTCCGCCGTGACCATGCAGCGGCTTCATGACCACCGCACCATGCTCGTCACGAAACGAATTGATCTCATCGAGATTGCGCGAAATCAACGTCGGCGGCATCAACTCCGGAAAATCCATCACGAACAGCTTTTCCGGCGCATTGCGCACGCTTGCCGGATCGTTGACCACGAGCGTCTTCGGATGAATGCGCTCGAGCAAGTGAGTACTCGTGATGTAGGCGAGATCGAACGGAGGGTCCTGGCGCAGCAATACGACGTCGAAGGATTCTAGGTAAGCACGCGCCGCTTCACCGAGCGTATAATGGTCGCCCTCCTGATCCCGAACGGTCAACGGCTGGACCGACGCAACCACGTCCTTGCCGCGAAGCGATAACTTATCCGGCGTGTAGTATGAGATTTCGTGGCCGCGTCGCTGTGCCTCCAGCAGCAGCGCAAAGGTCGAATCGCCGCGAACGTTGATGCGCGCGATCGGGTCCATCTGAACGGCGACTTTCAGTTTCATCTTGTTGGTCCGGGTTGTGTCAATGCGGAAAGCGTCTGAATACGTCAGGCTATGTGCTGGCGTCGAATGCACCTAACAGATGACGCGGCAGACGTCGCGGCGCAATCAGCATGGCGTCAAAGCGGAATTCGAAAGCCGCATGTTCGGGGTGCGCCATCAGCCAGGCTTGGGCTGCGTTGATGATCCGCTGTTGTTGTCTTTGCGTCACTGCATAGGCAGCATCGTCGAGGCTGCGACGGGCTTTGACTTCGACGAAAGCGAGAAGTTGCCGCCGGCGGGCCACGATATCGATCTCGCCATGAGGCGTGCGAAACCGGCGTGCCAAAATCCAGTAGCCCTTGGCGATCAGATAGGCTGCGGCGAGACTTTCCGCCGAAAGACCGGTACGAAACGCCGCGACGCGCTCGGGCGCCGCCGCCTCTGGGCCGTTTCGGGAGCGGTCCTTACAGGCTGCCATTGTTGTCACTGTCCCTCATCTGTCCGGCGAGCTCAAGCGCGCGGGCATAGACTTGACGTCGGGGGAGGCCCGAGATTACGACCGCGTGAGCCACGCTGTCTTTGACGCTGCTCTCCTTCAACAACGTCAGCAGCAGATCGTCCAGCTGGTCGGAGGACATCGTGCCTGCATCAGCCGTTGGTGGTCCGACGACCAGGACGAATTCGCCCCGCGTTTCCAGCGTTTCGGCTCCTTGCGCGAACTCCGTGAGGGTCGCGCGGCGGATATCCTCGTGCAGCTTTGTCAGTTCGCGGCAGATCGCGGCGTCGCGATTGCCGAGGATGGCCGCGAGGTCGTGCAAGGAATCCCGGATACGACTGCCGGACTCGAACATGACCAGCGTGGCATCGATCCTTGCGAGTTCGGCAAGGCGCGTGCGGCGCGCGACCTCTTTTGCCGGCAGAAACCCCTCGAAGAAGAACCGGTCCGTCGGCAGCGCTGCTATGGACAGCGCCGCTAGCACCGAAGATGGTCCCGGAACCGCGATCACCTGATGACCAGCGGCACACGCTTCACGCACCAGCTTGAAGCCCGGATCGGAAATCAGCGGTGTGCCGGCATCGGAGACCAGGGCGATGGAGGCGCCTTGTGCCAGCTGCGCCAGGATTTTCGGCCGCGCTGTCGCAGCATTATGCTCGTGGTAAGGCTTGAGCACGCCTGTAATCGCGTAGCGTTCGGTGAGGCGGCGGGTGATGCGGGTGTCCTCGCAGGCGATGATATTGACGCCTGCGAGGGTCTCAAGCGCCCGTAAGGTGATATCTCCGAGATGACCGATCGGCGTAGCGACCAGGTGAAGACCGGGCGCGGCCGTCGGGGCAACCAGTTGATGGCCCGCTATGGAAAAGGTCCGGGTCCCCGGGGTTTCGATGTCCGATTTCAGAGAGGCGGGTTTTGCACGCATACTGCGACATTCTATAACATTTTCGAGAAAATGAGTTCGGCCCGTGTCAAGAAGCGTCTTCGGTGCCGGAGCCGGATAACACGAAGATTGCGTGCGAACGGATCCGTCCCATGCTTTCCGATGTTCCGCGGCACCCAAGGTTGGGTATGGAGCTAAATTCGGGGCGGACACGATCCGTTTGTTTTGGTTAACTGGCGGCATCGGCAATATGGCTGATTCTGCGGGGCTTGTGCCCGGACCTGTCCGGAATGGGTGCACTGCAAGGATAATGATGAAGGATCCCTTCGAACCGAAATCTGAGCGCCAGGGAGCGACTCGGCGAGCCGCGCTGGGCCTTGTCATCGGCGCGCCTCTGCTTGGCGCCTGCTCGGGCGTCCAGCAAACGCTGACGAACAATTTTTCCAGTTCCCCCGGTTCTTCTCCGCAGCCAGAGGCAGCCGGTCCGCCTCAGCAGGCAGCTACAATCGGTACGGGTCAGGTCAAGGTCGGTTTGATCCTTCCGTTGTCGGCCGCAGGCAATGCGAGCGTTGCGGCGCAGTCGATGAAAAACGCGGCCGAGATGGCGCTGTCTGAATTTCAGAACCCGAATGTCCAATTGCTGGTCAAGGACGCAGCCGGCACGGCGCAGCGTGCGCAACAGGGAGCGCAACAAGCGCTCGATGAAGGAGCCGAAATCATTCTCGGTCCGCTGTTCGCAGCATCTGTTCCGGCGGTTGCTCAGGCGGCGCGGACACGCGGCACGTCGGTGATTGCGTTCTCGACTGATTCGAGCGTGGCGGGCCGGGGCGTCTATCTTCTGAGTTTTCTCCCTGAATCGGACGTCAACCGGATCGTCGAATATGCCACCAGCACCGGAAAGCGCTCGTTTGCCGCCTTGGTGCCCGAAAATGCGTATGGCAATGTCGTCGAGGCGGCCTTCAAACAGACAGTTGGTCATCGCGGCGGGCGTATCGTCGCATTCGAGAAATATGGCGCCGATCGCGCCAGTGCGGCACGGAAGGTGGCGCAGTGGCTCCGCTCGGCTGATGCGCTGCTGATCGCCGATGACGGCGATGCGGTGGTTTCGGTCGTTGACGCGCTCGCCGCGGCGGGTGCGAATCTGCGCAATGTCCAGCTTCTGGGTACCGGTCTGTGGGACAATCCTCGCGTATTCGCCAGCGCGTCGCTGCAGGGCGGCCTCTATGCCGCCCCTGATCCATCCGGTTTCCGCAGCTTCGCAGGGCGCTACCGCGCCAAGTATGGCGGCGATCCGGTACGTACGGCCACCCTTGCCTATGACGCCGTCGCGCTGGTGGCGGCTCTTGCTCGCACCCAAGGCCCGCAGCGCTTCGCGGCCGAGACGCTGACCAATGCGTCAGGCTTCGCAGGCATCGACGGTCTGTTTCGGTTCCGTTCCGACGGCACCAACCAGCGGGGCCTCGCCGTCATGCGAGTCGCATCCGGCGGCGGCCAACCGGCGGCAGGTTCGCCAAAAAGTTTTGGCGCCTGATCTGTAGCCCGCGTCGTCAGATCACGATGATTTTGGATCGATTCGATCCAAAATCATGACGTGATTGGTTCCAAATATTTGAGACACGGGATGCGGGCGGAAAACCGCACCACACTTTCCTCTTCCCGCTCTACGCGGCGAGATCGGCCACCACGGCATCGAGGAGGGGAAAGCCATCCTGCGTGACGCGCAGGCGGCCCTCGGTGCTGATTGTGATCGCACCTTCGTCACGGAGGATTGCGATTCGCCGCGGATCAAGAGGGCGGCCCGATAGCGCCGCGTAGCGCTGCGGATCGATGCCCTCGCGCAAGCGCAGTCCCATGAGCAGGAATTCGTCGGCGCGTTCTTCGCTGTTCAGCAGATCGTCGGCGACGATTCCATTGCCGATCGCCTCGACCCGCATGAGCCAGGCTTCCGGCCGCTTTTCCGTGGCGACGGCATGCCTGATGCCGTCGATGTCGAGGCGACCGTGCGCTCCGGGTCCGATTCCCGCATATTCCTGGCCGCGCCAGTAAAGCAGGTTGTGCCGGCATTCCGCGCCGGGCAGCGCATGATTCGAGATCTCGTAGGCTGGCAGGCCGTGACGCGTGCAAACGTCCTGCGTGACGTCGTACAGCGCGCGTGCAATCGCTTCGTCGGGGGGCCTGAGTTTTCCGGCTGCGTGCAGGTCGAAAAACGGCGTACCCTCCTCGATAGTCAACTGGTAGAGCGACAGATGCTCCGCCGCTTCCGAGATCGCCTGCCGCAGTTCCTCGGTCCACATCGCTGGCGTCTGGCCGGGTCGCGCGTAAATCAGATCGAAGGAATAGCGATCGAAGACGGAGCGTGCGATCGCCACTGCTTCCAGCGCCTCGTGTGCGGTATGCAGGCGTCCGAGAGCCTTTAGCGAGGAATCGTCGAGCGCCTGCACGCCGAGCGACACGCGGTTGACGCCCGCTGCGCGATAGCCGCGGAATCGCGTGGCCTCGACGCTGGTCGGATTGGCTTCCAGCGTGACCTCGACGTTATCAGCGACGCCCCAATATTTTCCGATTGCGTCGAGGATCGCGCCAACGGTCTGCGGCCGCATCAAGGACGGGGTACCACCGCCGAAGAAAATGGAGGACACCTCCCGGCCGCGCGCGCGTGCGGCGGTGGTCTCGATCTCGCGCTTGAAAGCACGAACGAAGCGCTCTTCATCGATCGGCGCGTGGCGGACATGACTGTTGAAATCGCAATACGGGCATTTCGACAGGCAAAACGGCCAGTGCACATAGATGCCGAAGGCAGTGGTCGGATCAGCGCCGATCAAGAGCAATCTCCGCCAGCTTCACGAACGCGCGGGCGCGATGCGACAGGCCAAGGCCGCGCGGCGGAAGCCCGTGCTTTTCAATGCCCGTCATCTCGCCGAAGGTGCGCGTATGTCCGTCCGGGAGGAACGCAGGATCATAGCCAAATCCGGCCGTGCCCCGCGGCGGCCATACCAGCGTGCCGTCGACTCGTCCTTCGACTTCCTGGAGATGGCCGTCCGGCCACGCGACGCAGAGCGCCGAAACGAAGTGAGCCTTGCGCTTGTCCGCGCTCGTCGCGCCGCGCTCCTGCAGCAGGCGCTCGATCCGCGTCATCGCAACGGAGAAATCCTTGGTCTCGCCGGCCCAGCGCGCGGAATAGATGCCCGGCGCACCGTCAAGTGCGTCGACCACGAGGCCGGAATCGTCGGCAAAAGCCGGAAGCTTTGCGCTCAGGGCCGCAGCGGTCGCCTTGATCCGAGCATTGGCGCGGAAATCATCGCCTGTTTCCTCAGGCTCGCTGAGACCGAGCTCGCCTGCGGAGATTGCCTCGACGCCATACGGCGCAAGTAGCTCGCGCATCTCGGCGAGCTTGCCGGGATTGTGGGTGGCGATCACGAGCTTGCCGGCGATCCGACGATTCATGGCCGATCCTAGAGCCATTTCGACTTTGACGGAATTCAAAGTCAGGCTCCGGTTTCTTGTGTTGACGCAGTTTCTTGACGCGAACCGCTACCCACTCTGCTCGAAAACGCTATTGGAGGAGCATCCCGCGGAGCGCTCGCAGAACGAATCACGCCAACGCCATTTTCTGCAAATCCACCAGCCGTGCGACTCCTTTTTTCGCCAGCGCCATGAGCGCAAAAAATTCGTCGTCGGAAAAAGGTGTCTTCTCGGCGGTTCCCTGCACCTCGATGATGCGTCCCTCGCCGGTCATCACGAAGTTTGCATCGGTGTCGGCTTCCGAATCTTCTGCATAGTCCAGATCGAGGACGGGCGTGCCATTGTAGATACCGCATGAGATCGCTGCGACATTGTCTCGAAGCACGCTGGCCTTGAGCATGTTGCGGGCCTTCATCCAGTTGACGCAGTCGGCTAACGCGACCCATGCGCCGGTAATCGATGCGGTGCGCGTGCCGCCATCGGCCTGAATGACGTCGCAATCGACTGTGATCTGGCGTTCGCCGAGCGCCTCGAGATCGATTGCGGCACGCAAAGAGCGGCCGATCAGGCGCTGGATTTCGACGGTCCGGCCGCCTTGCTTGCCGGCGGAGGCCTCGCGCCGGGTTCGCTCCAGCGTGGCGCGCGGCAGCATTCCGTATTCGGCCGTCACCCAGCCCCGGCCCTGGCCCTTGAGCCACGGCGGCAGCCGCTCCTCTAGCGTCGCGGTGACCAGCACATGGGTATCCCCGAATTTCACCATGCAGGAGCCTTCGGCGTATTTGACCACGCCACGTTCCAGCGACACGGCGCGCAGTTCATCCGGTGCACGGCGGCTAGGCCGCATGGGAACCCTCCAGCTATTCTATGAAAATCGTCGTGCCGTGCTTTTAGGGGTGAGGAGCCGCACCGGCAAGGGTCAGAACTGCGATTGCCAAAGGCTGCTTGTAACTGGTGCGCCGGAGAGACAAACTAGATCCGGTCCCAGGCGCAACAGTCATTATACGCGGGAGATATCGTTGGCCCATCACGATCCGATCGGTCTGATTGCGCCGAACGCCGGGCTTGCCCAGTTGAACGAGCGGTCGCGCGACATTTTTCGGCAGATCGTCGAAAGCTACCTTGCAACGGGCGAACCGGTGGGTTCCCGCAACGTTTCCCGCCTCATCGCGGTGCCGCTCTCGCCAGCGTCGGTCCGCAATGTGATGTCGGACCTCGAACAGCTCGGGCTGATTTATGCACCGCATACCTCAGCCGGCCGCTTGCCGACCGAGCTCGGCCTGCGGTTCTTTGTCGATGCCTTGATGCAGGTCGGCGATCTGACCGAGCCGGAGCGCCAGTCGATCCAGACTCAACTCGCGTCGGTGGGCAAGGCGCAATCGGTCGAGGCTGCATTGGGCGAGGCCTTGACACGGCTGTCCGGATTGACCCGGGCGGCGGCAGTGGTTCTGACGGCGAAATCCAATGTACGGTTGAAGCATATCGAGTTCGTCAGGCTGGAGCCCGACAAGGCGTTGGTCGTGCTGGTCGCCGAAGACGGGCAGGTCGAAAACCGCGTGCTGACGCTCCCCTCCGGCGTCCCGGCTTCGGCGCTGACGGAGGCGTCAAACTTTCTGAACGCTCGAATTCGCGGCCGGACGCTGGCCGAGGCAGGGCTCGAGCTTGAAACCGCGTTGACGCAGAGCAAGGCGGAGCTCGACCAGCTCACACAAAAGATCATCGCGGCAGGAATTGCGAGTTGGTCTGGCGGCGACAGCGACGACCGGCAATTGATCGTGCGCGGCCATGCCAACCTGCTCGGAGATTTGCATGCGATGGAGGACCTTGAGCGCGTGCGGCTGCTGTTCGACGACCTCGAAACCAAGCGCGGCGTGATCGATCTGCTTGGCCGCGCCGAACGCGCCGACGGCGTAAGGATCTTTATCGGTTCGGAGAACAAGCTGTTCTCGCTGTCCGGATCCTCGACGATCATCGCGCCCTACAGCGACGGCGCCGGCCACATCGTCGGCGTTCTCGGAGTGATCGGACCGACCCGGCTGAACTACGCGCGCGTGATCCCGATGGTGGATTACGCGGCCCGCATTGTCAGCCAGATGCTCGGCGGCTGAGCCCGCCCGCCGCCCTGCGCTTGATTTTTACGCCTGAAGCACGATATCCCGCACGACCATCCCTTTTAATTCGAGACCATGTGCAAGAAGGCTGTGTAATGACCGATTCCGACGGCAAATCAAACAATTCCGGCGATCCGGCTCCGGAGGCCGAGCCAGTGGTATCCAAGCCTTACATTATGCCCGACGATCCTGAGGAGGGGGCGGTTGAAGCGCTGACCAAGGAGGTCGCGGACGCCAAGGACCGGATGCTGCGCACGTTGGCGGAGATGGAAAACCTGCGCAAGCGCACCGCGCGAGAGGTGTCGGACGCGCGGACCTACGGCATCTCGGGGTTCGCTCGCGACGTGCTGGATATTGCCGACAATCTGCAACGCGCGCTTGATGCGGTGTCCGCCGAGGCACGCGCGGCCGCCGACCCCGGACTCAAAGCCCTGATCGAGGGCGTGGAGTTGACCGAACGCTCGCTGCACAACGCGCTGGAAAAACACGGTGTGAAGCGGTTCGATCCGGCTGGTGAAAAATTCGATCCCAACGTCCATCAGGCCATGTACGAAGTTCCCGATTCGTCCATCCCCGTCGGCACGGTCGCGCAGGTCATTCAGGCCGGCTACATGATCGGCGAGCGGGTGTTGCGTCCGGCGCTGGTAGGTGTTGCGAAGGGCGGAGCCAAGGCAGCCGCGTCCGAATGAATCCGCCCGTTCGCGGGCTTACCAATATTATGTCCTCGGGCTTGAATGCGAGAATCAAACACCACTGGCCGATATTGGTTGCTGGTCGAGTTTTGAATTCGACATTCACGCCCGGGACGCGCGGCTAGGTGGGTCGCGAATGTCAAATTCACTCCACTAGCGCGGCCGGATACCGTCACGAACCGCGCGGAAGCGCGAAAAAGCTTCAGACCACCCATCCCGCGGCGTACTTCCGATCAGACGCATTGCCGTTTTTCCGCTGCCAAACACCAGCCACTGCACGACCGTCACTGGCGTATTCGTTCGTGTGTTCGTGCCGTCGATCCGCGTTTCAAAACCGGGCGATCCGTTGATCCGCATCGACTCCGACATGGTGATACGTCCCTCACGCAGGTTCGGGATCGTGGCCGCGATGTCGCGCGCAAATCTGTCCCGGTCGTCCGGTCGTTCAGGGACCGAACCGATCGGGCTGATAATCATAAAGGCTTTGCTGTCGATGTCGTTTTCTGCTTCTGCGTCGGAAAGCAGGATAACTGCTCCTGGTGCCAGCGTGCGGATCAATTTGAAGGAGCTCAATTCGCTCAGCTTGAAGGGCAGCAGGCCGAGTTGCTCCTCGACCGGTACGTCCTTGCGCAAGGCGACCGTTGCGAACATCTTTCGCACCGCTTCATCGGAATAGATCTTTCCGACGTTCTCTGGCACCTGCGCTGCGACGTATCCGGAAAATGTGCCGCCCGAAATTACCATTGAATAGCGCCGGACATTGTCGTCGCCGTTCTTGGCCGCCTCGACGATGAAATAACCCTGTCCGCTCGCCGTCTCGAGGCCTTGTGGCTTCTGGCCTCGAGGGTCGGCCACGTTCGATTTGGCGACGTTTTCCACGTCTCTGAAGGCGGTGACGGGGAGTTCGGCGACGATGACCTTGACCCGCTGATCCGCGGTTTCGAAACCCGGAAATGTCTTTGCCGGGGTCAGACCTATCAGCGGAACCAGCCCGATCCGGCTGCCCGGCGCATAGACCACGTCGTCGGCGAGGGCCGAATTTGCGCTGCTCAATATGCAAAGAGCGATCAATACGTGCAGAAGGTGTCTCATGCGCGCTTATTGGATTTGCATTAAGGCCGTTCAATGATCGCCAGGTCGGCGGTGCTGGAAGGAGATTTGACTGCCGCCTCAAGCGCATGATTCGTCGGCAATCGGCCGAACCTCTCGTCGCTGTTGTGCGGCGGCCTACCACCGTTTTGATTATGAGGCCAAGGTGTCCGGTGAGGCTGGGTTAATTATCTGCCTATTCGGGCCGTCTCTGGCTGTCCGGGATTGCAAAAGAATTGCGTTTTCATCCGGTGGAGAGTGGTCTGGTCCTTGCAGCCCCCACCCCCCCTCCTATATGAGGCTCACCGTCGCTAATCGCGAGTAATTGATATCTGGGGGTCTGGATGAGGGTGCCGTCAGGGCCTGGCCGGACTGCCGCAACAAGAAGGATATGAGGACCATGGGAAAGGTCATTGGGATCGACCTCGGCACCACGAATTCGTGCGTGGCGGTAATGGACGGCAAGACGCCGAAAGTCATCGAAAACGCGGAAGGGATGCGGACTACGCCGTCCATCGTTGCCTTTAGCGACGATGGCGAGCGTCTCGTCGGGCAGCCGGCCAAGCGCCAGGCTGTGACTAATCCCGAGCGGACCATTTTCGCCGTCAAGCGTCTGATCGGCCGGCGGTACGACGACCCCACGGTTGAAAAGGACAAGAAGCTTGTCCCTTACAAGATCTCGAAAGCCGGCAACGGCGACGCCTGGGTCGAGGTCGACGGCAAGACCTATTCGCCGTCGCAGATTTCAGCCTTCACGCTTCAAAAGATGAAGGAAACCGCCGAGGCTCATCTCGGTCAGAAGGTTGATCAGGCTGTCATTACAGTTCCTGCCTATTTCAACGACGCGCAACGCCAGGCGACCAAGGACGCCGGCAAGATCGCGGGCCTCGAAGTGCTGCGCATCATCAACGAGCCGACTGCGGCCGCGCTTGCTTATGGCCTCGACAAGTCGAAGGCCGGCACCATCGCTGTGTACGACCTGGGCGGCGGCACCTTCGACGTGTCGATCCTCGAGATCGGCGACGGCGTGTTTGAGGTGAAGTCGACCAACGGCGATACGTTCCTGGGCGGCGAAGACTTCGACATGCGCCTGGTCAACTATCTGGCTGACGAATTCCAGAAGGAGCAGGGCATCAACCTGCGCAACGACAAGCTGGCCTTGCAGCGGCTGAAGGAAGCCGCCGAGAAGGCCAAGATCGAGCTGTCGTCGACCACGCAGACCGAAATCAACCTGCCATTCATCACCGCTGACCAGTCAGGTCCGAAGCATCTGACGATGAAGCTTACCCGCGCCAAATTCGAGGCGCTGGTCGACGATCTGGTTCAGAAGACGATCGAGCCGTGCCGCAAGGCGCTGAAGGATGCCGGCCTGACGGCGGGCGAGATCGGCGAAGTGGTGCTGGTCGGTGGCATGACCCGCATGCCGAAGGTCCAGGAAGTCGTCAAGCAGTTGTTCGGCAAGGAGCCGCACAAGGGCGTCAACCCGGACGAGGTTGTCGCGATCGGCGCGGCGATTCAGGCCGGCGTGCTGCAGGGCGACGTCAAGGACGTGCTGCTGCTTGACGTCACGCCGCTGTCGCTCGGCATCGAGACGCTGGGCGGCGTGTTCACCCGCATCATCGATCGCAACACCACGATCCCGACCAAGAAGAGCCAGGTGTTCTCAACAGCCGAGGACAACCAGAATGCCGTCACCATCCGCGTTTTCCAGGGCGAGCGTGAAATGGCGGCCGACAACAAGGTTCTCGGCCAGTTCGATCTGATGGGCATTCCGCCCGCTCCGCGCGGCATGCCGCAGATCGAGGTGACGTTCGACATCGACGCCAACGGCATCGTCAACGTCTCGGCGAAGGACAAGGCGACCGGCAAGGAACAGCAGATCCGCATCCAGGCATCGGGAGGTTTGTCGGAGGCCGACATCGAGAAGATGGTCAAGGACGCGGAAGTGAACGCAGCCGAGGACAAAAAGCGACGCGAGTCCGTCGACGCCAAGAACCACGCCGACAGTCTGGTGCACTCGACCGAGAAGGCTCTCGCCGAGCACGGCTCGAAGATCGAGGAAAGCGAACGCCGCTCCATCGAGGATGCCGTCAGCGATCTGAAGGAGGCGCTGAAGGGCGACGACGCAGAGGCGATCAAGACCAAAACCAACACGTTGGCGCAGGTATCTATGAAACTCGGCGAGGCCATGTACAAACAGCAGGCGGAGGCCGATGCGGCCAAGGACGCCGCGAAGGACGATGTCGTCGATGCGGAGTTTACCGAAGTCGACGACGACAAGAACAAGAAGTCTGCTTGAACGGCAGGTATGACCATGGCCCCGGCCCCCAAGGAGTGCGCAGCGCGTCTCGGAGGACGGGGTCATGTTTGTTTAGGTGGGACGCTGCATCCAGCGACAAGCGAATTTCTGACGCGTTTTCCGGGATAAAACGACGTTCGGGCGGAATGGACTGATGTCGACCAAGCGCTGTTACTACGAAACCCTTGAGGTCGAGCGGAGTGCGGACGACACCAAACTCAAGGCGGCCTTCCGCAAGCTGGCGATGAAATGGCACCCGGACAGGAATCCGGGCGATTCGTCCAGTGAGATGCGTTTCAAAGAAATCAACGAAGCCTATGAAGTTCTGAAGGACGGCAACAAGCGGGCGGCTTACGACCGCTTCGGTCATGCCGCGTTCGAGCAGGGCGGCATGGGTGGCGGTGGCCCCGGGTTCGGAGCCGGCTTCGCCTCATCATTCTCTGACATCTTCGAGGACTTGTTTGGAATGGCCGGCCAGCGCGGTCGTACCGGCGGTCGCGAACGAGGCGGAGATCTTCGATACAACATGGAAATCACGCTGGAGGAGGCTTTTCAGGGTAAGACTGCTCAGGTCGAAATCCCAGTCTCGGTGACTTGCGAATCCTGCTCAGGCACGGGCGCCAAGGCCGGGACCAAGCCGAAGAACTGTTCGATGTGCGGCGGTGCTGGCCGGATCCGCCAAGCCCAGGGTTTCTTCACGCTGGAGCGCACCTGTCCTGGCTGTCAGGGGCGGGGCCAGATGATTGAGGATCCCTGTCCGTCCTGCGGTGGGTCAGGTCGTGTCAACCGGGAACGCTCGCTATCGGTCAATATTCCCGCCGGCGTCGAGGATGGCACCCGCATTCGCCTGGCCGGCGAGGGTGAGGCGGGAATTCGTGGCGGTCCGCCGGGTGATCTCTACATTTTCCTCTCGCTGGCTCCGCATGAGTTCTTCCAGCGAGACGGTGCCGATCTGCATTGTCGCGTTCCGATCTCAATGGTTACTGCCGCGCTTGGTGGAGAACTTGAGGTGCCGACCATCGACAAAAGCAAGACCAAGGTGAGGGTGCCGTCTGGGACCCAGTCAGGCCGACGTTTCCGCGTTGCAACAAAGGGGATGCCAGTGCTGCGCTCCCGTCAGACCGGCGACATGTATGTGCAGATGGTGGTCGAAACGCCGCAAAATCTGACCAAGAGGCAACAGGATCTCTTGGCCGAGTTCGAAAAGCTATCTTCGGGTGAGACTCAACCCGAGACGGCAGGTTTCTTCACTAAGGTCAAAGACTTCTTCGGCACTCGCGCCACTCCGTAATGACCGTTTTGCTTGACCGTGTCGATTGTCGGTTGTACCTGTGTATAACTTAAGCCTGACTTCCTGCCAGTAGTGACCCACCTGGGTGCGAAATGCCTTTGCAATTGTCCGCGCGTGCGTCGAAGAAACCCCTTCGTCTTGACGACGAGGTACGCTTTCTCCGCTCGTGGATTGAAAAGCCGCTCCATATGGGTGCCGTCATGCCGTCCGGCCGCATCCTGGCACGCACGATGGCGCAGTATGTCGATGTCGGATCGTCCGATCCGGTCATCGAACTGGGACCGGGGACCGGTGCGATCACCAACGCGCTGATTGAGCACGGCGTCGATCAGAAGCGGTTGGTGTTGGTTGAATACGATCCTGGTTTTTGTGCGCTGCTTCGCGACCGCTACCCGCAGGCAACGGTTGTGCAGGGTGATGCCTATACGTTGCGAGATTCGCTGTGGAACGTGCTGAGCGCTCGCGCCTCGGCGATTGTCTCCGGGCTGCCGCTTGTCACCAAGCCGATGTTGACCCGGCTCAAATTGATCCGGGACGCTTTCGCGACGCTCGCTCCCGGCGCCCCGTTCGTGCAGTTTACTTATTCGGTCGTCCCTCCCATTCCCAAATCTCTCCCCGGTATTTCGACCGAAGCGTCCGAGCGGATTTGGATGAACCTCCCTCCTGCACGCGTCTGGGTATATCGCAAGCGCTGATGAGCTCGTGTGGTGGTTCAGAAGTTCGCTATTTTTTCTCTGCGAGTGCTTCGAGCGAACTTCTGAACCCAAACCACAAGATAGCGTTTTCGAGCGAAGGGATCCGGTTCGCGGGAAGAAAACGCGTCTAATCAATAGACGGAGTCTTTCACCGTTTCCGTGAAACGGGGAAAGAGAATTATGAACGTGCTAATGCCCTTTCGAATCTGAAGTCCGCTCTGGAAGGCGCCGCACAATGAGGCAAACTTCAGATTCAGGGCACGAGCGCGGCGGCTGGTGTCCCTGCAATGCGATCGACAGTTCTGTTCGCACCGAAAATTCTCATCATTCCCGGCTCGCTTCGCACCGGCTCGCAGAATGCAAGGCTTGCCGCCGTCGTAGCCGAGGAATTTGTTCGAGCCGATGTCGAGGTCACCCGAATTTCGCTTGGAGACTTCCCGCTGCCGATCTACGACGCCGATCTACAGGCAAATTCCGGCGTGCCCGCAAGCGCCATCAACCTCAAGCAGATGATCGGGGCGCATCATGGGATTCTTATCGTGACGCCCGAATACAACGCCTCGCTGCCGCCATTGCTCAAGAATGCGATCGACTGGATATCGTGCGTACAAAGTCCGCATGAAGCACGCGGTCAGGTTTTCCATGAACGCGCGTTCGCGATCGCCTCGGCCTCCGCGGGCCGGTTTGGCGGCGCAAGATGTCTGGCTCAGTTGCGTCTGATACTTACGGCGTGCGGGGCGATGGTGATTCCTAATCAGCTCGCGCTGTCGTTCGCCGGCGAAGCCTATGACGATATGGAACGGTTGAAGCGTTCGGCGGATGCGGATGCGCTGAAAAAGATGGTACGCCAGTTGATCACCATCGCCGGGGATATGCGATGAGGCCGCGCCTGATGTGAGGCACTGCGCTGATGTAGACCTGATCGGTTGCCGCGAAACGCAGCCCCCGCTATACCCGAAGAGCATTTGAGGAGTCGTGGCTGACATGCGGTTGATCGTTGCAGGAGCAGGCGGCCGGATGGGCCGCGCGCTGGTGCGCGCGATCGCGGAAACCGGTGACGCAGTGCTGGCCGGCGCGCTTGAGGCGCCCGGATCCGAGCTGATCGGGAAAGACGCCGCCGTCCTGGCCGGACTTCCCGCCAGCGGAATCGAAGTGTCGGCAGATCTCTGGTCTTTATCGGCAAATGCCGACGGTATTTTGGATTTTACGGTTCCGGCCGCGACCATCGCGAACGTTGCCGTCGCTGCCGAGCGGGGTCTGGTTCATGTCATCGGCACCACCGGACTCTCAGCGTCGGATATGGCGGTGATCCGAAGCGTGACCTCACGTACGGCGGTTGTGCAGTCGGGCAATATGAGTCTGGGCGTCAATCTGCTCGCCGCGCTGGTGAAGCGGATGGCGCAATCACTCGACGAGAGTTTCGATATTGAGATTCTCGAGATGCATCACAGAGCCAAGATCGACGCGCCTTCGGGCACCGCGTTGATGTTGGGACAGGCGGCGGCTGACGGCCGCAAGATCGGGCTGGATGAGCGCGCGGTACGCGGGCGAGATGGCCTGACCGGCGCCCGCAAAGCGGGCGACATCGGTTTTGCCTCGCTCCGTGGCGGCTCCGTGTCCGGAGATCACAGCGTCATCTTCGCGGGTCCGTATGAGCGCATAACGTTGTCGCATCACGCCGAAGACCGGATGATCTTTGCCCATGGTGCGTTGAAGGCCGCGAAGTGGGCGCGCGGCAAGGCGCCCGGGCTTTATTCAATGGCCGACGTGCTTGGGTTGGGCGTTTAGAATTTAAGAAACGGAGCAAACAGAATGAGCGAACGTCTTCTGGTGCTCGTGCGTCACGGCCAGAGCGAATGGAATCTGAAAAATCTGTTCACTGGCTGGAAGGATCCGGATCTGACGGATCTTGGCGTGACTGAAGCGAAGAATGCAGGGCGCAAGCTGAAGGGGCAGGGCTTTGTTTTCGACGTTGCCTTTACCTCGACGTTGATCCGCGCCGAGCACACGCTCGACCTTGTGCTGAAGGAATTAGGCCAGACCGGAATTCCGATCAGGAAAGATCAGGCGCTGAATGAACGGGACTACGGCGATCTTTCGGGTCTCAATAAGGACGAGGCTCGTAAGAAATGGGGTGACGAACAGGTGCTGATCTGGCGCCGCTCGTATGACGTGCCTCCGCCCGGCGGCGAGAGCCTGAAAGATACGCTGGCGCGCACGCTGCCGTACTTCGTGCAGGAAATCCTGCCATGCGTCCTCCGTGGCGAGTGCACGCTCGTCGCGGCGCACGGCAATTCGCTGCGCGCGCTGGTCATGGTGCTGGAAAAATTGTCGCCGGAACAAATCCTCGCGCGCGAACTGGCAACCGGTGCGCCGGTGATCTATCGGCTCAATGCCGATGCGACAGTGGCCTCGAAACTTGATCTCGCAGCCTGATAAACTTCATTCTCGAGTCTTTTCGTCGCTTCACGGGACCAGTGAAAGACTCTAGCTTTTTGATTTGACGCATTTTCTTCACGCGAACCGGGACTCCCCTTCGCTCGAAAAGGCTATAGGCCGATCTGCCCGGCTTCCCACCCCAGCATTGCTTGCTTGCGGGTGAGTCCCCAGTGATACCCGGTCAGCGCGCCGCTTTTGCCGAGCACGCGATGGCAGGGCACAACGAATGATACGGGGTTCTTGCCGACGGCGGCGCCCACAGCGCGCGAGGCGTTCGGGCGATCGACATTGGTAGCAATGCTCGAATAGGTCGTGGCCTTTCCCATGGGAATCCTGAGCAGGGTCTGCCAGACCCGAACCTCGAAATCCGTCCCGATCAGAACCACACGCAGCGGCTGATCTGCTCGCCAGAGCCTCGTATCGAACACGCGCTGCGCCAGCGCACCGGTGCGACCGGCATCCTCAACATAGGTTGCATTGGGCCACCGCCGCTTCATGTCGGCAAGCGCGGTCTGCTCCTCGCCTGGGTCGGCGAAAGCGAGTCCGGCGAGTCCACGGTCGCTGGCAATCACGATCGCGATGCCGAAGGGCGAGGGATGAAAGCCGAAAGCGAGCTTCATACCGGAGCCGCCATTCTTCCATTCGCCGGGTGACATCGCTTCATGCGTGACGAACAGGTCGTGCAGGCGCCCCGGACCGGAGAGTCCGGAATCGAGGGCTGCGTCCAGCACGCTGGCGGAATTGCGCAACAGCCCCTTGGCGTGGTCGAGCGTCAGCGCCTGCATGAACAACTTCGGAGTCAGGCCTGCCCAGCGCCGGAACAGATGATGCAGTTCGTCGGACGTCACTCCAGCGGAGTCAGCCATCGCTGCGATGGGAGGCTGCGAGCGCCAGTTTTCCGAGATGAAGGCGATAGCTCGCCGTACGGCGTCGTAGTCGCGCAATGCGGCACCCGGCGCGTCCGTGATGCAAGAATCACTCGGAGCGAGATTTTTTGTAAGCGTCATCATGGCCAAGATGTAGAACGGCTGCCGCCTCGCGGCCACCCGATTTACCGCGGCCCTCAAGTCGCCAGATTGTAGGTCGGTCCGCGTTTTGCGAGTTGGAGCGCTGCTGATAAGGCTTTAACGAAACTCAACTTCTCGTCCGGACCAAGAAAACTTGCGATCGAGATCCGGCGGCCGCGCGAAACCAGATAAAGCCGCTCAATGCCATATTCCTCGTGGATTTTCTGGTCGAGATGCACCCACAGCGGATTGGAAACCCACTCGACGATGTGACCGCGGTGACTGGTGCGGCGCACCCGCAACTCATAATGGGTGATGGAGATTTCCTCGGTCGCTTGGGCGCGCCGGAAGTTGATGCGGAAAGCCCAGTAGATGGCGAGGACGTCGAGACCTAAAAAGCCGAACACCGGCCAGGCGCCCATCATCAGGAATATCATTCCCGCGACAAAGCTTCCCATGGCTACAATCGTCATCATCACAACAAATCCAGTTTGAGACAACGAGCGATGGGGCGTTAGCAGCGCTGAAAACAGCGTCTGTTCAGGTAACTTCGGACCAGCCTGTGTATGGTCTAATGTCATTGGAAATCCACTATACCACGATCATGTCTAAAAACACCCGCCGCACATTTTCAAGGCTGAAGCCCGCTGGCGCCGGGACCGACAAACCACCCTCGAACAGCCCTGCGGCGAATTCTCGGCAGCAAAAAACCTCCGCGGCGAAATCGGAGCAGCCCGCGACGGCAAAAAAAAGGAAAACCGGAAAGCCGGCGGCACGCCAGACGGGGCCGACCTCCAAGGCCAAGCAGCCTTCCAGCGCGACGCAGGGATCCGCAGTGCTCCCGCCACCCCTTAAGCCCTGGACGCCAGCCGAAGTCCGTGAAGCCTTTGTGCGCTTCCGCAAAGCCAATCCCGAGCCCAAGGGCGAACTCGAGCACCTCAACCCCTACACGCTGCTCGTCGCCGTGGTGCTGTCGGCTCAGGCGACCGACTCCGGCGTCAACAAGGCCACTCGGGCGTTGTTCGCTATCGCCGACACGCCTGCCAGGATGCTGGCGCTCGGGGAGGAGAAGGTCCGCGACTATATCAAGACCATCGGGCTCTATCGCACCAAGGCGAGAAATATCATAGCGCTCTCCGAAAAACTGCTTGCGGAGTTTGATGGCGAGGTCCCGCACAGCCGGGCAGGGATCGAATCGTTGCCCGGCGCGGGACGCAAGACCGCCAATGTCGTGCTCAATATGGCCTTCGGGGAGCACACCATGGCGGTTGACACTCATGTTTTCCGCGTCGCCAATCGCACCGGTATGGCACCAGGCAAAACGCCTCTTGACGTCGAGCTCGGGCTCGAACGCGTCATCCCCGACCAATTTATGCTGCATGCGCATCACTGGCTGATCCTGCATGGACGCTACACTTGCCTAGCGCGATCACCGCGCTGCGCAGTGTGCCTAATCAATGACCTATGCCGTTGGCCCGAAAAGACGCTAGAGGGCTCCCGGTCATAATCGTCTGGTCCGGATGGCGCGGATACCTCCATCTTTAACAGTAACCGGGTACGCAGCGTTAGGTTCCCGTGAGTCGGAGTCTGATGTCGCGTGCGTTTGCGAACAACGAAAAGGCCCCGGCGAGACCGGGGCCTTGATACAATGCGCCTCATTGGGAGCAAACGATGACGGATCAGGAGCGATCCAGATCCGTCACAAGGAAGCTGCGCTTATTTGGTGTCGGTGCGCTGTTTCAGAGCGGTGCCGAGAATGTCACCCAGCGTCGCGCCAGAGTCGGAAGAGCCATACTGCGCGATGGCTTCCTTCTCTTCGGCCACTTCGAGCGCCTTGATCGAGACCTGCACCTTGCGGGCCTTCTTGTCGAACTGGATGACACGGGCATCGACCTTTTCGCCGACGGCGAAACGCTCGCTGCGCTGGTCGTTGCGGTCCCGCGCCAGTTCCGAGCGCTTGATGAAGGTCTGGAACTCGGTGCCGGAAATCTGCACCTCGATGCCGCCGTCCTTGACCTCAAGCACCTCGCAGGTGACGACCGCGCCCTTCTTGACGTCGCCCGGTTCGGCAAACGGGTCGCCCTCAAGCTGCTTGACGCCAAGCGAGATGCGCTCCTTCTCGACATCGACGTCGAGCACGACGGCCTTGACCATGTCGCCGCGCTTGAAATTGTCGATGACCTGCTCGCCCGGCTGCTTCCAGTCGAGGTCGGAGAGGTGGACCATGCCGTCGACATCGCCCTCCAGGCCCAGGAACAGGCCGAACTCGGTCTTGTTCTTGACCTCGCCCTCCACGGTCGATCCGACCGGGTGCTTCTCGACGAATGCCTCCCAGGGATTGCGCATGGTCTGCTTGAGGCCGAGCGAGATGCGGCGCTTGACGCTGTCGACCTCGAGCACCTGCACCTCGACTTCCTGTGAGGTCGAGACAATCTTGCCCGGATGCATGTTCTTCTTGGTCCAGGACATTTCCGAGACGTGGATCAGACCCTCAATGCCCGGCTCCAGCTCCACGAAGGCGCCGTAATCGGTGATGTTGGTGACGCGGCCGGTGAAGCGGGAGTTCAGGGGATACTTCGCTTCGATGCCCTGCCAGGGATCGTCGAGCAGCTGCTTCATGCCGAGCGAGATGCGGTGGGTCTCGTGGTTGATCTTGATGATCTTGACCTTCACCGTCTGGCCGATCGCCAGCACTTCGGTCGGATGGTTGACGCGGCGCCAGGCGATGTCCGTGACATGGAGGAGGCCGTCGATGCCTCCAAGATCGACGAAGGCGCCGTAGTCGGTGATGTTTTTCACCACGCCGTCGATCACCTGACCCTCTTCGAGGTTCTGCACCAACTCTTGTCGCTGTTCGGCGCGGGTCTCTTCCAGCACCGTGCGGCGGGAAACCACGATATTGCCGCGCCGGCGATCCATCTTGAGGATCTGGAACGGCTGCGTGTTGTTCATCAGCGGACCGACGTCGCGAATGGGGCGGATGTCCACTTGCGAGCGCGGCAGGAAGGCGACGGCGCCGTCCAGATCGACGGTGAAGCCGCCCTTGACCTGATTGAAGATGACGCCGTGCACCTTCTCGTTATTCTGGAATGCTTTTTCGAGCTTGCCCCAACTTTCCTCGCGGCGCGCTTTGTCGCGCGACAGCACGGCTTCGCCGAGCGCGTTCTCGATGCGATCAAGGAACACCTCGACCTCGTCGCCGACCTTCAGGGCGCTCTCGCGACCGGGTCCGGAGAATTCGCGCAGCGCCACGCGGCCTTCAGTCTTGAGGCCGACATCGATGACGGCCATGTCCTTCTCGATCGCGACCACCTTTCCCTTGATGACGGAGCTTTCCTGCAGGCTGCCGCCAGCGAAAGACTCATCGAGCATCGCGGCGAAATCGTCACGGGACGGATTGAGGGTATCAGTCGAAGCCATGTGTTCTCCAATGCGGGGTACTTGCCGGCCGTTCGGGTTGATGTGCGTTTCGCGCGGGAAGGGTCAGGGTCCGCAGTCCTGACGACCGTCGTGCAGAGAGCAACAACGGGCCGGCAGAAGCCTTCACGTTCGAGACGATGATTTGGTCCGGAGCCTGATTAAGAGCGATCGATCGTAAGGACGATCGATATGGAGACTGAGCGGGACATTCCTCCAATGGCGGCGGGAATTTGAGATTCCGGCCGGTCCGCTCGGACAGCCTCGACACTTCGACGATGGTCCGGATGCCGTGGATATACCGTCAAAGCCGCAAGCGAACAAGGCTTTTGTAAAACGTCCTACAGTGGTTTCGAGGGAAGTGGATACCGGTTCGCGTGAACAAAATGCGTCAAATCAAAATCATAGAGTTCCGCTTCTGATGAATCACCCGCGGCCGGAACCGATCCTCACCGCCTCGACGATCGCAATCGCCGCTTTCAGGCCGGCCTCGATGTCAAGATGGGAGTTGTCCAGCACATGGGCGTCCGCGGCCGCTTTCAGCGGTGCGACGGGCCGGTTGCGGTCCCGTTCGTCGCGCTTGAGGATATCAGCTAGAACCACCGCCTCATCGGCCTCCTCGCCACGCGCCCGCGCTTCCAGCGTGCGCCGCCGGGCCCGCACGACAGGATCGGCCACCACGAAAATCTTCACGTCGGCGTCCGGGCAGATCACGGTTCCGATGTCACGGCCGTCAAGCACCGCGCCGGGCGGCTCGGCCGCGAATTGGCGCTGGAAGGTCAGAAGCGCCTCGCGCACTCCGGGAAACGCCGAGACCACCGAGGCGGCCTCACCGATCGCCCGGGTTTTCAGGGCCGGATGGCCGAATTTTTCCGGGTCGAGCTCATGCGCGGCCGCGACCGCGTGTGCCTCGTTGGCCAGGTCCGCGCCGATGTCGAGCAGGGCCTTCGCGACCGCACGATAGATCACCCCGGTATCGAGATGGCGGAAGTGATAGTGATGCGCCAGCCGCTTGCCGAGCGTGCCTTTTCCCGAAGCGGCAGGTCCGTCGATGGCGATGATCATGCGAAATCCGCTCCCAACCGCTGCATCATCGGAACAAAATCGGGGAAGCTCGTGGCGATGAAGGCGATGTCGTCGACCTTGACCGGCGCGTCCGAGGCGCAGCCCATCACCAGCGCCGACATCGCGATGCGATGATCCATGTGGGTGGTGACGAGACCGCCGCCGGGCACACGGCCGCGGCCTTCGACGATAAGGTCGTCGCCGGCGATCTCGACTGCGACGCCGTTGACGCGCAGCATCGCTGCGGCGGCTTCGAGGCGATCGGATTCCTTGACGCGCAATTCGTGCAGGCCGCGCATGACGGTGGTGCCTTCGGCAAAAGCTGCGGCGACCGAAAGCACGAGATACTCGTCGATCATCGACGGCGCGCGTTCCGCCGGCACCTCGACCCCGCGCAGCTTCGATGCGCGCACGCGCAGCTGCGCCATCGGTTCGCCGGCATCAAGGCGTGTTTCGCTCTCCTCGATCGACGCGCCCATCTCGCGCAGCGTGACGAACAGGCCAGTTCGCAACGGGTTTGTCATCACGTCGTCTAGCACGATGTCGGAGCCTGCGGTGATCAGCGCGGCAACAATCGGAAACGCTGCCGATGACGGATCGGCTGGCACGGTGACTCCGGCTCCGTGCAGTTCGGGCTGTCCGGTCAGCGATATCCGGCGGCCGTGCGCCTCGTCGGCCACGGAAACGATGTCGGCGCCAAAATGCTTCAGCATCAGCTCTGTGTGGTCGCGGCTGGCTTCGCGCTCGATGACCGTCGTGACCCCAGGAGCGGACAGTCCCGCCAGGAGCACCGCCGATTTGATCTGCGCCGAGGCCACCGGCGTGCGATAAACGATCGGCAGCGGATCGTGCGCGCCCTCAAGCGTCAGCGGTAGGCGGCCGCCTTCGCTTTGTGAGATCACCCGCGCGCCCATCAATTCCAGAGGATCGAGAATGCGCCGCATCGGCCGCGAGCGCAACGAGCCATCGCCATCAAAGGCTGCTCTGATAGGGCAGCCGGCCACCGCGCCCATCACCAGGCGGCATCCAGTGCCTGAATTGCCGAAATCAAGCGGCGCCTGGGGTGTCGCGAATCCACTGGTGCCGACGCCGCGCACCGACCAGGCGATCCCGCCTTTGTCGTCGGTCCGTTCGACCTTCGCTCCCAGCGCCTGCATCGCCCGGGCCGTGTTAAGCACGTCCTCACCCTCGAGAAGGCCCCAGATTCGGGTTTCACCAACCGCCAGCGCGCCCAGGATCAGCGCCCGGTGGGAAATCGATTTGTCTCCGGGCACCCTGACGCGCCCGGTCAATGACTGGCATTTTCGCGCCTCAAGCGGCATGGTCTGGCCGGAAAGAGTCAAGTTGCACGTCCCCGTTGTGGCGGCTGGTATCACAGGGACGACGGCGCGTCACGCCTGCGAGCCGGTCTGCAAAGCGCTATTGACAGGGCCGCCGCAACTAGCCAAGTGAAGCACCGTTTTTCAAGAACTCCCGGGATTCCAACACGTGGCCAAATCCGAGCTCGGAACCAAGCGCATTTGCCCGACGACTGGCAAAAAGTTCTACGATCTGAACAAGACCCCGGTGATCTCGCCCTACACCGGCGAGGTCGTGCCGATCGTCGTGGCGCCGGTTCGGGGGCGAGGCGAGGCCGCCCGCGCCGCCGCTTCTGCGCCTTCCACATCCGACGCTACGCCGGAGGCCGAGACCGAAGAACTGGTTTCGCTGGAGGAGGCCGATGCCGAGGAGAACAGCGGAAAGGTCAAGAAGGCCGTCGTCCCAGAGTCTGAGGATGATATCGAGATCGACGACAGCCTCGACGACGACGAGGACGATGACTCCACCTTCATCGCCGACGAGGAAGAGGGCGACGAGGATGTGACCGATATCATCGGTGACGTAGGAGATGACGAGGAGACTTGAGATCGGCCCTGAACTGTGGTTCAGGGTCTTTGCAGATCGCGCCGCTCCCATTGGGTGGGGTCGGTCGAGGGGCCATAGCTCAGCTGGGAGAGCGCTTGCATGGCATGCAAGAGGTCGGCGGTTCGATCCCGCCTGGCTCCACCATATGCCGTCATCTTCCAAGGCGTGGCGATGTATGCCGGCGCCGGACAAGCGACATCCCTTCTAGCGCCTGTGAGGACAAATGGCGCGATCCTGACCTAATTCCAAAGCCTTAAAGGGTAGGTCGCACATCTTGAATGGCGTGCAAATCATGCCATATTTTGAGTTGACCGGCTGGGAGCACCAGACGGCCAAGCGGGGTGCCGCAAGGGCCCTGCGCGTTGACCCGCCGAAGTGTAGGCGGTTCGGCGATCCGGATCATACGCCAATAAAGTTGGCGCGCGACCGGACGCAAAACCGGTTTCACTTTGCTGGTCGCGCGCGTCAAAGTCGCTTCGAGAGGACTTTGTAATGTCTCGTGTTCCTTCGTTGTCCAGTCCGTTCCTTTTGGGATTCGACGAGATCGAGCGGGCGCTCGACCGCGTCGTCAAAGGCGCCGACGGTTATCCTCCCTACAACATCGAGCGGTGCGACCGTGACAGCGGAGAGCCCGAACGCCTGCGGATCACGCTGGCGGTGGCGGGATTTACCCGCGACCAGCTTGATGTAACCATTGAGGAAAATCAGCTTGTGATCCGAGGCCGGCAACAGGAGGATAAAGCCCGGCAATATATCCATCGCGGCATTGCCGCGCGCCACTTCCAGCGTACCTTTGTGCTGGCGGAGGGAATGTTGGTGCTGGGCGCGGACCTCAAAAACGGGCTATTGTCCATCGATCTGGCCAGGCCGGAACCTGAAAGGGTCGTTAAGACAATCGCGATCAATGAACACGAATGATGCATGACCCGAAAAAAGACCGGTTATCCGGCAAAAAAAGCTTTCGGGTGCAACGAGTAGCGGACTCGACCGCTTAGTCTAGCAAAAGGAGTCGAGACCATGAGTGAAGTGATTTCTACGTTCCGACCCGAAAACGTTTCGACCGAAGCGCTGGCGCAGCTTGGCGAGGGCCACATTGCCTATGTGAAGCAGGTTCGTTCCGAGGACGTTCCGGATCTGTTTCCGCAGGCGCCGAAAATCGCGCCCGGTCTCATGCTGTTCGCACTGCATGCTGCTGACGGCACGCCGATCATGCTCACCGATTCGCGCGAGGCCGCGGTCGCGAGCGCCTGGAGCAATGAATTGCAGGCCGTCAGCGTTCACTAGCGGTCATGCCGCAAAAAACGGGTACCGGCCTGCGATCAGAATACGAGCAAGTATCCGTTGAATGAGCCGCGTCGATTGCGCGGCGGAGTTGACGGGAAGCGGCGGCGCGTTGAGCGCTGTCGCTTTCTGGAGCAGGGATGAACAGAGGCCGGCATCGACCCCAAAATATTGCAATCGATTGATCATGATCGATCCGATCCCCAAATCATCTTGATCGAGGCCCCGCATCCGGCCGCGCGAGGCCTTCGCGGATGACAGCATTCGACGGTTGCATTTGACCTTGAGCGGCCGGCCTGTATGGTCACGCCAAGCTATTGAACCTTCGGGAAAAACCTTATGCCTGCCTATCGCTCCCGCACTTCCACACACGGTCGCAACATGGCCGGCGCTCGCGGCTTGTGGCGCGCCACCGGTATGAAGAACGAGGACTTCGGCAAGCCGATCATTGCGGTGGTCAACTCCTTCACCCAATTCGTGCCCGGGCACGTTCACCTCAAGGATCTCGGCCAGCTGGTGGCGCGCGAGATCGAGAAGGCCGGCGGCGTCGCCAAGGAATTCAACACCATCGCGGTGGATGACGGCATTGCGATGGGCCACGACGGCATGCTCTACAGCCTGCCCTCGCGCGAGGTCATCGCCGACAGCGTCGAATACATGGTCAACGCGCATTGCGCTGACGCCATGGTCTGTATCTCCAATTGCGACAAGATCACGCCCGGCATGCTGATGGCGTCGCTGCGCCTCAACATTCCATCGGTGTTTGTCTCCGGAGGCCCGATGGAATCGGGCAAGGTCACACTCAACGGCAAGGTCAAGTCCGTCGACCTGATCGACGCCATGGTCGCCGCCGCCGACGACAATGTGAGCGACGCCGATGTCGAGGCGCTCGAACGCTCGGCATGTCCGACCTGCGGCTCGTGCTCGGGCATGTTTACCGCCAACTCGATGAACTGCCTGACCGAAGCGCTCGGCCTCGCATTGCCCGGCAATGGCTCTGTGCTCGCCACTCATGCTGACCGCAAGGGTTTGTTCGTCGAGGCCGGACATCTCATCGTCGATCTTGCGCGTCGTTATTACGAACAGGACGACGAACGGGTGCTGCCGCGTTCGGTCGCGAGCTTCAAGGCGTTTGAAAACGCGATGACGCTCGATATTTCGATGGGCGGCTCCACCAATACCGTGCTGCATCTGCTCGCCGCGGCCTACGAAGGCGACGTGCCCTTCACCATGAAAGACATCGACCGGCTGTCGCGCCGCGTGCCGGTCTTGTGCAAGGTCGCACCCTCCGTGCCGGACGTGCATCTGGAAGACGTGCATCGCGCCGGCGGCATCATGGGCATTCTCGGCGAACTCGATCGCGCCGGTCTGATCGACGCCGGTCTGCCCACGGTTCACAGCACCTCGCTGAAGGATGCGCTGGAGCGCTGGGACATCAAGCGGACGAAAAGCGAGAGCGTGCGCACCTTCTACATGGCCGCGCCGGGGGGTGTCCGCACCGAAGTCGCGTTCAGTCAGGACAAGCGCTTCGAGGAGCTCGACGCCGACCGCGCCAGAGGTTGCATCCGCGATGCTGAACACGCCTTTTCAAAAGACGGCGGTCTCGCCGTGCTTTACGGCAACATCGCGCGCGACGGCTGCATCGTGAAAACCGCGGGCGTGGACGACAGCATCCTGACCTTCTCAGGTCCCGCGCGCGTTTTCGAAAGCCAAGATGCAGCGGTGGACGCCATCCTTGGCAACAGAATCAAGCCAGGAGACGTGGTGTTGATTCGCTACGAGGGGCCGCGCGGCGGCCCCGGAATGCAGGAGATGCTGTATCCGACCAGCTATCTGAAATCGAAGGGGCTAGGCAAGCAGTGCGCGCTGATCACGGACGGCCGCTTCTCCGGCGGCTCGTCGGGCCTGTCGATCGGCCATGTCTCGCCGGAAGCAGCGGAGGGTGGTGCGATCGGTCTCGTCGAGGAAGGTGACGCCATCGCGTTCGACATTCCGAACCGGAAGGTTCATCTCGACGTCAGCGACGCTGAGCTGGAGCGCCGCCGCACGGCGATGGAGTCGAGGGGCGACAAGGCGTGGAAGCCGGCCGCTCCGCGCAAGCGCCGCGTGACGATGGCGCTGAAGGCCTACGCTGCGCATGCCACCAGCGCCGCGCTCGGCGCCGTGCGTGTGGTGAAGGAATAGCGTGCTCGGGTTGAAGCTTTTCGTCATGGTTGGGCATTGCCGTTCACCGAACGGCGAACGTTGTCCGCCTATGGGCTGAGCCTCCATGTCTTCGAACGCCCGAGACAGAACGACGTGTGCGTCTGGCCCAAGATCGGGCATGACAGATCCAGTTCCTGTCGTGAATGTTTGCCCCAAGCGTTAGAGCCTTCTTTTCACGGAAACGATGAAAGACTCCAGCTTTTTGATTTGACGCGTTTTCTTCACGCGCGTTCGCAATGTCGGAGTGGTCCGTTCCGTCAAAATAAGAATCGCTCCAGGGTTTGCTGGATTCGCAGCGATCAGGGGACTGTCGCCGGCGGCAGCGCCAGCACGGAATAGATCGCTTGCGCATCGCGGGAGGCCCGCAGCTTGTTGGCGATGTCCTGATCGCGCAGCAGCCGTGCGATCCGCGCCAGCGCCTTCAGATGATCCGCGCCGGCGCCCTCGGGAGCGAGCAGCAGGAAGACGAGATCGACCGGCTGCCCATCCATTGCTTCAAAATCGATCGGACGGTCGAGTCGCGCGAAAAGACCGAATATCTTGTCGAGTTTTTGCAGCTTGCCGTGCGGGATCGCGACACCGTAGCCGACAGCCGTGGTTCCGAGCTTCTCGCGCCGCAACAGCACCTCGAAAATCGCGCGGTCGTTCTGTCCCGTCAATTCAGCGGCACGCGCGGCCAGTTCCTGCAGCGCCTGCTTCTTGCTGTTGACCTTCAATGCAGGAATGATCGCCTCGGGTGCGACCAGATCGGTAATCATCATATGACGTTCCGAGGTGAGGTTTGCCGTCAGGTTGCGAAAAGACACGTCAGACAAGCAGCAACAAACGTGAGCCCACATACGGGCGAACGCACACGCTAAGCGGTTCGCGGCCCTCCGGCCAGGATGACCGGCCTTATAGTCTAACGCGAGCCCGATGCCAATTCCCGAACTTTTATGTAGACCGATCGGGAAGGCCGCGGCCCATATGGATCGTCGTCCCAAGCGTCAATGGCAACGAGTCAGGCCGCGCCGTTGACGGACGGCGGGTCGATCCAGCCCACATTGCCATCAGGTCTGCGATAGATCATGTTTACGCGGCCGCTGGAGCCATGCTGGAACACCAACATGGGTGCGCCGGTGAAATCGAGTTCCATCACCGCTTCGCTAACCGAGAGCCGCCTCAGCGAGGTGACGGTTTCTGCGATGATCACCGGATTGAAGGCGGTGACCTCGTCTTCGCCGTCCACAGCTGGCGCCTCGATAACGTAGCTCGGCGCGTCGAGCCCGGCGATCGCCTCCGCAGCGGCGTGCGCTTTGCGCGCCGAGCGATCCTTGAGACGGCTCTTGTAGCGGCGCAGACGCTTTTCGATTTGCAGCAGTGCCTGATCGGCGCTCGCATAGGCATCCGCGGCATTAGATTCAGCCTCGAGCGTTACTCCAGAATCCAGATGCAGCGCGCAGTCGGTGCGGAATCCGAAACCGTCCTTGCTCAGCGTGATGTGGCCCGAATATTGTCCATCAAAGTATTTTCGGAGAACCTCGTCGGTACGGTTGTTGAGGCGCCCTCGCAGCGCCTCGCCGACGTTAATGCTCTTGCCCGAGATTCGAAGTGTCATGACAAGCCTCATCGATCATGAGTGGGGAGAGATTATCGGGTGTCGCGGGTGCGCAATCAAGCCGGTGCGGCATTGCGCGAGCGGTTCGGCGACGGAGCAGACGCCGTCTGCGCGCCGCCAAGCAGATTCTGCTTTTCGCGGCGGCGCTGCACTGAAGAAGGGATTCGCAGCGCTTCGCGATATTTAGCGACGGTGCGGCGGGCGATGTCAATTCCGGCTTCGCGCAGTCTTTCCACGATGGTGTCGTCGGACAGAACAGCCGACGGCGCTTCTGCATCGATCAGTTGCTTGATGTGGTGACGGACCGACTCCGCCGAGTGGGCGGAACCGCCGTCGGCCGCGGCGATCGATGCCGTGAAGAAATACTTTAACTCGAAGACGCCGCGATTTGTCGCCATGTATTTGTTAGCGGTGACGCGGGACACGGTGGACTCATGCATCTGGATCGCATCCGCCACGGTCTTGAGATTGAGTGGTCTCAAATGGGCGATGCCATGCGCGAAAAAGCCGTCCTGCTGCCGCACGATCTCTGTCGCCACCTTGAGAATGGTGCGGGCACGCTGGTCGAGCGCGCGGACCAGCCAGGTCGCGTTTTGCAGGCAGTCCGTAAAATAGGTCTTGTCGCCGTCCTTGTGGATCGTCTTCGACAATTCGGCATAGTACGTTTGGTTGACCAGCACGCGCGGCAGCGTATCGCTGTTGAGTTCCACGAGCCAGCCGCCGTCCGGACCGGGCCGCACGTACACGTCCGGCACCACCGTCTGCGTGCGCGTGGTGCCGAACCTCAAGCCCGGCTTGGGATCGAGATGACGGATTTCGCCGACCATCTCGGCGAGGTCGTCGTCGTCTACGCCGCAGATCCTGCGCAAGGCTGCGAGATCACGCCTCGCCAGCAGCTCGAGATGCTCGACCAGCGCCTGCATCGCTGGATCGTAACGGTCCTTCTCGCGCAACTGGATCGCAAGGCATTCGCTTAAGCTGCGGGCGCAGATGCCGGGTGGATCGAAAGTCTGCAACACCGCGATAACGGCCGCCAACTCGCTTTCGCTGGCGCCGAGCTTGTCGCCGACTTCGCTAAGATCGGCTGGCAGGTAACCAGCCTCGTCGACGAGATCGATCAGATACCGGCCAATCATGCGCTGCGCCGGCACCGTGACGGCCACCGCAAGCTGTTCGGCGAGATGTTCGCCGAGCGTTATCTCCGCCGCGACGAAGGCTTCGAGATTGTAGCTATCATCGCTGGAGGCGCCGCCGCCCCATTCCGTGAACGTGACCGGTGCGGCATCCTGCGCGGTCCGCGCTGCAGCCTCGGCCGGTTCTTCCGGAAAAACGTTTTCCAGGCCGCTGTCGAAGGTCTGTTCGATCTCCGCGCGGCTGCCGAGATCACGATTCATCCATTCGTCGGGCGCGGGTTCCAAATCCTGACCACCGGTGCCCTCGCCTGCGCCGCGGTCCGCGAACGCCGCCGCGTCGTCACCTTCTGAATATTCAGTGTCCCTTACGGCCGACCCTCCGGCGACCGGCGGGTCGGGGTCCTCGCTCGCGCGCTCCAGCAGAGGATTCCGCTCCAGTTCCTCCTCGACAAACGCAGAAAGGTCCAGATTCGACAGTTGCAGCAGCTTGATCGCCTGCATGAGTTGCGGCGTCATCACCAGCGACTGGGACTGTCGAAATTCGAGTTTCTGCGTTAGCGCCATGCCAAGAGCGGTCCAAATGGTCCGATTCTTGCTTAGCTTTTTTATGGCCGGATGTACACGCTTTACGATGACAATCCGACTTTTGGCTTAGTAATCGAGGGCTTGTACCGGAGGCAGCGTGACTTTCGGGGGAACCGCACGCGGTTCAGCGGCCATCGCTGCTGTCGATGTTGCGGTCCGGCTTGCCGTCTGCGCATCGGGTGCGCGGCCGCCGCTATCGGTCACGGTCGTCCGTCCCCGATGCCCTTGTTTGGAGGATTGCCGTCGCGACTTGGTCGATGAGTGGCGCAGTCCCCACGAACGCGCGATCGACGGCCCCGCAGTATAGCCAACCACCGCGCCGGCGACCGCCCCGACCGGACCCAGCACCACCGCGCCCGACAACGCGCCGAGCGCAGCGCTGCCGGCACGTTCCTGCGCCGCCGCCGCAGACGATAGCAGCGCGAGCGAGGCAATTGCAGCAAGGACTGTCTTCATTTCACGCTCCCCGTTTTGTCGACGAGAAAGAACGAAGAATGCGGCGAGACGGGGGTCGGCCCGCCGCCGATACGCCCGCGGAAGTTCCCAATTCGGCCATCGGCGCGGTTCAGCTTCGGGGCGTTGGCCGGCCGCCGCCGCGCCAACCACGCGAGGAAACTGCACATGTTCAAGACCAGCCTTCTTGTTGCCGCCGCGGGATTGTTATTCGCGCTCCCCGCGTTTGCCGCGGATTTCTCCTTCACCGGCGAAGCCCCGCAGATGATTTGCGACGACGACGGGAATTGCTACCGCACGCACGCGCCGCCGTTCGTCGAACGCTGGCAGGATGATGATGACGATGATGGCGTCTATGAGCGCCCCGGTTATCGTTCCCGCTACGGGGCGCCGGGCGTCGGCGTCTATCGCAACTTTGACGACGGACCGGCAATTGATGTCGATGTCAATGACGACCCCTGGTGAGGGGTCGAATCACGCGTAGCGTTGCAAGGATCGAGCGGAAAAGTCTGGCGGCGACTATCTACAACCGGAATTCCTCGCCCAGATACAGGCGCCGCACGTCGGGGTCGTTGACGATCGCCTCAGGGCTGCCCTCGGTCAGGATCTCGCCCGCATAGACGATGTAGGCGCGGTCGGTCAGGCCGAGCGTTTCGCGGACGTTGTGGTCGGTGATGAGCACGCCGATGCCGCGATTGGTCAGATGGCGCACAAGATCTTGAATATCACCGACCGCGATTGGGTCGATGCCGGCGAATGGTTCATCCAGCAGCATGTAATTCGGGCGCGTCGCCAGCGCGCGCGCGATCTCCACGCGCCGGCGCTCGCCGCCGGACAGCGCGATCGATGGCGATTTCCGCAGGCGCGTGATGTTGAATTCCTCGAGCAGCGCGTCGAGCTCGGCTTCGCGCTTCTTCTTGCTTGGCTCGACAACCTCGAGCACGGCACGGATGTTTTGCTCGACGCTGAGGCCGCGGAAGATCGAGGCTTCCTGCGGCAGATAGCCGATCCCGAGCCGCGCCCGCTGGTACATCGGCAGTTTGGTCACGTCGTGACCGTCGAGTTCGATAGCGCCGCGATCCGCAGGGATCAGACCAGTGATCATGTAGAATACGGTGGTCTTGCCGGCGCCGTTCGGACCCAAAAGTCCGACCGCCTCGCCGCGGCGGACATAGATGCTCACGCCGCGCACGACCTGACGGGAGCCGAAACTTTTTTCCACCCCGTGTACGGCCAGGTAACCAGGACGCGCGGCCATCCGTGGCGCGGCAGTCCCGTTGGAGGCGGTGCGCGGCCGGGAAGCTTCTGGCCGGGACGTTTCAGGCGCTGAGCGCGCCAGAACCCGGGGTTGCGAAACGGACGGGGCCGGCGGAGCGTTGCGACGGGTCCCGTGAGCGATCGGCGGTGCGTCGCGCACCGGATTGGTCAGCATGTCGCCAATGGTATCGCCGAGTGCCGTGATGTCCGTCCGGGTCCGCGCAAACGCTTGCGCCCCGCGCTTCTGCGGCCGCTTACGGAATACATTGAAGATATCCACCATGGGCGCCTGCTCAGCTTCTCACGGTCGTTCGCCTGCATCCCGCAGCGTGCCTGATTCGTCGCCTCACCATGAATGAGGAAACATCCGTTGCCCGCAACACCCGCCTCCGCCGCGGCAGCTTTAAATCCGCTTGCGGTAGATACAAACGAGCGACTGCGGATTCAACTTCCTGCCGCCATGTCCTTGGACAATTAACTGATATCATTTGGGCTTTTGTGTTGATCCGGGGAGCGACAGCGGTCCACCCAGCGGCCCTCCCTGCCCGGACGACTGAAACAGGCCCTGTACCCGCCCATTCTTTGATTCGACGCGGGAAACGCCGGTGGTCATGTCTACGATCAGCCTGTCGCCGCGTAATACGTTCTTGCCCTGGGTCAGAACAACTCCGCCGAGCATGGTGACCAGATTTGTCTTGGTGTCGAACACCGCGGTTTCGCCGGTCACGACCTGGTCCTTCTGGGTCACGACCACGCTGCCCTTGGCCTCCAGCCGCTTGATCGAGGATGCACCCGATGGGCCCGGTTCCGCCGATTTCATCGCCGTCCTCGCTGGTGCCTTGGCCTTGCCGTCAGCGGTCGAACTGCCGCCCTCGTAATAGACCACGAGCGTCTTCGATGTCATCGTGGTGTCGCCCTGCACCACCTTGACGTTTCCGGAGAAAGTCGCCTCTTTTTTCTTATCGCGCATCTCCAGCGCGGCGGCCTCGATCTGGATTGGCTGATCGCGATTCTGGGAAAAACCCTGCATCGCGTTGGGAACGCCCTGCACCGAGCTTTGTCCGGCCGCTTCGCCGACAGCCATCACGGCGACGGCGACCAATCCGCCGCGCAGCAGGAGAGCTATGCGGGAAACCGGGGGAAAGCAGCGAAAACTTGGCACGGTCGAATTCATTTCGTATCGCCGCCCGCACCGGCAGTTGCGGGAGGGCGGTCCATCACCAGATGCATGACGACATTTTTCTCGAATCGCACCACGTCGCCCTTTTCGGTGACCTGCATGGTGTCGGCGGTCAGCGTTCCGTTCAGCAGTTTGACATCGACGGGCTGGTCCGAGGTGACAGTGCCCCGGCCCATATCGACCATGGCATGGGTCAGCCGCGCCTCGTATCCGGTCGAAGACTGCATGAGGATATCCTTATGCAGGTCGAGCACTTGCGTTTTCGTGTTGAACATCCCGGTGCGGGAATTCAAGGTCACCGTCGAGTTGTCCTCCATCCGCACTTTGGCCTGCAAGGTATGCAGTTCGACATGATCGGGGTCGGTGACGTCCTGCGTTGCTGTGGTGGCCTGCATCTCGTAGGGCCGCTTATCCGGCGTGAAGCCAGCGAGGCGCGGCGATTCCATCGTGATCTTGGTGCCGGAGACGACGAGATTATCCATGTCGAGCGGCAGGCTCGCCAGCGCGCGGAAGGGATTGAAGGTTGCGATCCCGATCAGCGCGGCCATCGCCAGCCCAACCGCCCCGGGCACCGCGATCCGCAATACCCGCACCAAGCGGCTGTGTCGGGCGGCGCGGGCGAACCTTGCTTCCAGCCCAGTCTGCATTCCGGCTTGATAGGTGGGATTGTGAACCGAGTACACCGCTGCTCCGGGCGCCTGTTCTGGTTATCCTACCCCGAAATGGGGGTCTTCGCAGCCCGGACATCGTGCGGCGGCACACCCGCACGCGCATCTTTCGGTCGCTGCTGGTGCCGAGCGCGTTTGCTGCTTTAGCCGCTTTGACCTCGAAGCCTGCCCCACCGAGGACGAGGAGTGTGACCGAAAGGGGGCGAAAGGCCGACCACGAGGCTGCGATCTTCGGGCGCGGCTCACGAATGCGCGAAAATGTCGTCGGCTTCCCAGCCGGAGAGATCGAGCTTCGCTCGCGTCGGCAGGAACTCGAAACACGCTTGCGCCAGCGCGGTGCGATCCTCGCGCGCCAGCATCATGTCGAGCTTGGCGCGCAAAGCGTGCAGATGCAGCACGTCGGAAGCGGCGTAAGCGAGCTGCGCGTCGCTCAGCGCCTGCGATCCCCAATCGCTCGATTGCTGCTGCTTCGACAGGTCGATGCTGAGAGCCTCGCGCACCAGATCCTTCAAGCCGTGCCGATCGGTATAGGTACGGGTCAATCGCGAGGCGATCTTGGTGCAGTAGACCGGCCGAGGCATCACGCCGAATGCGTTGTACAGCGCGGCGAGGTCGAAGCGCGCGAAGTGGAAGATCTTGACGACGGCCGGATCGCCGAGAAGCTTCTTCAGGTTCGGCGCGTCACCCTGCCCTTTGGCGATCTGAATGACGTCGGCCGAACCGTCGCCCGGCGACATCTGGACCACGCACAGCCGGTCGCGGTGCGGATTGAGGCCCATGGTCTCGGTATCGATCGCCGCCGAACCGGTGTAGCGCGTAAGATCCTGGTCCGGTAGGTCGCCACGGTGCAGACGGATGGTCATAATGTCTCGGCCTCGTCGAATCGATTGGGGCTAAAATATCGTTGCAATGACTATAGCGTTTTCGAGTGAAGTGGGCACCGGTTCGTGCAAGAAAACGCGTCAAATCAAGATCATAGAGCCCCGCTTCTGATTTCGTCAGAAGCGGGAAGGGCTCTCACAAACGGCGGACGATTCCTTTAAAAGACCTGGGCGGCCAGCAGCGCTCGCAGCGGATAAGGCCGGGTGGCTTATGAATACTTCCAATACAAGGAAAAATCTGGGTTCTTTCACAAGATTTCACTGACTCCGGTCCCTGCTTGTGTGCCTGACGGCGGCCCATCTTTCAATAATATCAACGAAATCGCGACAACATCGGCAGGTTACGTCTCTCAAGGCGTTGGATGAAAGTCGAACAACAACGATCGCCCCGTTATGGACCTCTGCATGACGGTCGGATCAATGGATTTTGCCTGGTCTCGTTGGACAGTGATTTCACGAGTCTTGCCACCGGGCTGCGGCGTGAAGGCGCGAAAGTTTATGGGTTTGACGAAAAGAAAACTCCGGGCGGCTTTGAGCGAGCTTGCGATAGGATCTCGCTTGAAAAGCTTCTTCCGCAAAAAACTGAACTCAAACCCGTAGCTGTTCCGTCACCGATATCGCCCCACTCTAAAATCCTGAAGCCGCCGCGCCGTTCCGATCCTTAACAAGGCCCTTTCGCAGATCGAAAACGAGAATGGATGGGGGCTTCTCGGTCCTATGGGGCAACAGAGATCAAAACTGGCTTCGGATTTCGATGTCCGTACCTATGGGTTCGGAAAGCTCAGCAGTCTTATCCGAGAAATCGATGTGTTTGAGATCGACGAGACGAACGGACCGATGCGCATCCGCCGTGCAAAACGACGGAAACCGACGCCCCTAGGGCGTCAAGTGAAGAATTGACCATGAACCTTGAAACCACGGGCAGGCAGTTCGGCCAGGTCGTCCTGATCCTTGCGTGGCGAGTTTCCCGACGATACGATTCCGAGCAGCGGAGTAGCTGGAGGCGAGGGTAGCGATGCAGGCGGATATCAAGGAACAGATACTTTCCATAATAAACCTCCGGCTGCTGACGATCCTGCTGCCGGCAGTCGTCCTGTCGATCCTGGCGGGATGGATAATGTACGCGCTGGGCTATCCGGCGATGGTGTACGGAGAGGTGGCGCTCATTCTTAAGACGCTCATGCACCTATTGCTCGCAGTCTGGTCGGCGTTTAAGGCGATTCTTCTGGGGATCGTGGTCTTTGGGCTTCTGCTCGTTTTTCTATCGCCGGTCCTGATCGTCCTGCGGGAACTGCGGAAGCAGCGGAACCTGCCATCCAACGCCTCAAGCCTGGCGGCCTCATCCAGCACGGCGGTAGAAACACGGCCATAACCGCGCGCCACGGCATCCAGGCGGCCTGCCTCAGTGGCGGTCTCTGGCTCAGGCATGGGTCCCACCGTCACCTTGCCTGCGCTCATCCTGACGGCGTTTTCGAGCGAAGTGGATGCCGATTCGCGTGATTTTATCAGAAGCGAAAAAGGCTCTAGGGACTGCCGGTGCTCCCCTTCTGGGCGCTATACAAGTCGTCCAAATTGCTCCGCGATTTCACGACATCAGCGTGATCGGGGCCGAGCCCTTTCTCCCGGATCGCCAGCGCTCGTTTGTAGAGCGGCTCGGCATCGGCGTAGCGGGCCTCTGCTTTGTAGAGTGAGGCCAGATTGTCCAGCGCCGACGCGACGGAAGGGTGACCCTCGCCGAGCGCCTTCTCGAAGATGACGACAGCCCGCTTGTAGAGCGGCTCGGCCTCGGCGTAGCGGCTCTGGGCGGTATACAGTTTGGCCAGACCGTTCAGCGATTGCACGAGATCGGGGTGACTAGGCCCGAGGGCTTTTTTCCAGGTCGCCAACGCCCGCTTGCAGAGCGGCTCGGCCTCGGCGTAGCGGCCCTGGAGGCCGTAGAGTTCGGCCAGATCGGTCAACCCTAGCGCGACAGAGGGGTGATCGAGCCCGCGCGTCTTCGCGCAGATCGCCAGCGCTTGTCTGTAAAGCGGCTCGGCTTCGGCGTAGCGACCCTGCTCTTTAAAGAGCTCGGCCTGATCGTTCAGCCTCGCCGCCAGCATGATATCGGACACGGCCATGAACGGTGCACTCCTGACGCATGGATAAGTTTAGCAAGAAAGCCGGTATGCCACTAATTCCTACCCATTGGCAGTGGGTGCTTTCGGCCCCTCGGCGACAGCAAAGCGAGGCCGTTTCCGGTACGGGGTTGAAGGCTCGCCAACGCGCGCAACTCAGCGTTAGTATGTGGAACTCGGCAGATCAAGCATCGTTCTATCCACCAGCAGTTCCTCGCACGCAGCGTCTATTGGAGATCTGACCTGCTTACGAATTCCTCGATTCTCATACCGGGACAAACCGTGTGGTTCAAGTGCCGGGCGCCTCGAATGGCGGTTCTCAATGATGCCGCCGAATACTTCGCGGCGTTACGGGAATCCTTTCTGCGGGCCGAAACACAAATACAGATTGTTGGATGGGATATTCATAGCGAAACCCCGCTGGTCGGGCCCTCGGGGGTCGTCAACGACGGATTGCCGCTTTCGCTGGCCTCTTTTCTAAAGGCGCTGTTAAAACTCAAGCCCAAACTCACAATCAACATTCTCATTTGGGACTTTGCGGCGCTGTACGCCGCCGAGCGCGAAGTCAGTTCTGCTGCCAAATTCGCCGGTGCGGCCGATGACAGGATTCGTTTCTGCTGGGATTCGTGCCTTCCGCTTGGATCGGCGCAGCACCAGAAATTTGTCGTCGTCGATAACTCGCTGGCTTTCGTCGGTGGGCTCGACCTGACGATCCGGCGCTGGGATACCAGCGACCATCTTCCCGAGCATCCATTTCGAAAAGATCCGCAGGGAAAGCGCTATCCCCCCTTCCATGACGTCCAGTGCATGGTCGACGGCGAAGCGGCAGCGGCTCTCGGTGAGCTTGCGATGCGGCGCTGGCAGGCGGCGGGTTGCAATTTTGAGAAGGTCGGTTCTGCCGGCGACGACCGGTGGCCGAAATCCGTACCGATCGGAGCCCGGGAAGTCACCGTCGGGATCGCCAGGACAGAGGTGGCAGGCCACTCATCCGAGGACGTTCACGAGGTTGAACTCCTGTTCGAAAGGTTGATTGGCGTCGCGACGACGTTTGTCTACCTCGAAAACCAGTTCATCAGTGTCAGGAAGATCGCCGAGCTCCTCGCCCAACGGATGGCAGCTGTCCCATCACTTCAAGTGCTGATTATCGTGCCGAAGCTACATTCGTCATGGCTTGAGTCGCGGGCGATGCAGAGCGGTCGCGACTCCTTTCTTGATCCATTCAAGAAAGCCGGCGTCACGGAACGATTGCGCATTCTTCATCCATCTACGGCGGGCCAGCCTATCATGGTCCACAGCAACTGATGATTATCGACGATGATCTCGTCCGGATCGGATCGGCCAACCTCAACAACCGCTCAATGGGTGCGGATAGCGAATGCGACCTTGCGTTTGAAGCGACGACCGAAGCCCATCGCGACTTTGTTCGCAGGTTGCGTCGGCGACTCATCGGTCATTTTTGCGGCGCGGCCGAAGAAGAAGTTGCTGAGAATGAATCTCGTCTGCTGCGGTTCCTCGATGCTTATGCAGTCGCGGGAGCGACCAAGGCGTTGCAGCCGATCGAGGTCGGTCAGGTTTCGTTTCGTGCGCTCAATGATTTCATCCAACCCATTGCCGATCCCCGCATACCTTTGAATCTCAAACGCGCCGCAAACAGAATGTGGACCACAAGAACCCTCCTGGGAACGGCGGGCCTCGTGCTTATGCTTATGGCCCTGACGTTGCTCTGGCGTTACACGCCGCTGCGCAGCTACGCTGATATCGGCTTTCTGTCGGCCATCATGAGTCAGCACGACTCCCCGTTTGCTGCGCTCATCGCGGTCGCCTGCTTTGTGCTCGGCGGTTTGATCATATTTCCTGTCGTGGTTCTGATCGCAGCGACAGCCGCAGCATTGGGACCCTGGACCGGCGCGATAACTGCTGTGGCAGGGGTCATTTTGAGCGCCTCTCTACTCTTCATGATTGGGCGCTATCTTGGCCACAAACGGCTGCAAAACCTTCTCGGGCCTCGCGCGCTGCGCGTTCAGGGGCGGCTGGCTGGGAAGGGGATTATCGCGGTCGCCATCCTCCGGATGGTCCCACTCGCACCATTCTCGATCGTCAATGTTGTCGCGGGCGCGAGTCAGTTGAAATTGAGAGACTTCCTGGTGGGTACGATTTTTGGCATGATGCCGGGTATCGTGGTCATGGCTGCGCTGGGTTCACAGATCGCCGATTTTGCGAAGAGCGAATCCTGGGGGAATGTGATTTCTCTCGGATTGACGATTGTTATCTGGATTGCGATCTGCCTCGCGGCTCAGTTTGTCGTCACCTGGCTCGCCGGGCGGAAAGCATGACGCTTACAATCCGCGTGATGACGTGGAACGTACACGGCACATTCAATCTCAATCCGCGCTTTGATATCGGGGCGGTCTCGTCGATCATTCGGAAATGGTCGCCCGATATTGTGGGACTGCAGGAGATCGACTCTCGCGGACGCAGCGACAATCCTTTCGAACGTCTTGCAGGTGTCGTGGGCGCGCATAACGTCGATGCCAGATCGATCGTCACGGCGGATGGCGATTACGGACAGGTTTTGCTGAGTAAGTGGCCCTTCATCCGGGCACCGACCATCGTGGATGTTTCATACCGGGAGCGAGAGGCGCGCAGGGCGATTTCCACTTGTATTCAGTTCCCGATCGGGGAGGTTGCAGTGATCGCTACCCATCTCGGGCTGAGCATCCGCGAGCGTCAGGAGCAGGCTCGCGCAATCGTCAATCTCATCGATGCTCCCAGAACGATCGTGCTCGGTGATTTCAACGATTGGTTCTGGGTCAAATCGGTCAGGCGAATATTGGCGCAGCGATGCCCTGTGCGGACCAGACTGCGCACCTTTCCATCATGGTGTCCCGTGCTTCGACTTGATCGCATTTACACCGTGCGGACGGGGTGTATCGCCAGGGCATGGACCGATCCCGAAGCCCGCGCTTGCTCGGATCATTTGCCGGTCATCGCCGACGTGACGTTCTCCTGAGAGAACGCTTAGGTTCCGCAGGCGGAGCAAGGACCGGGCCAGGCAAGCGCTCACTGATCGCACTGCTGCTTGGTCAGTGTATCTGCCGTTGAAAGAACGACGCGCGCAGCCTGGAGGAACGATCTCCGAGGCAGCCCGTTTTTCTTTCCTGAGCGATACGCAGTTCCACAACGGATACCCAACAGATTTTAGGAGCGATCGAATGGCAAAGATGGAAAACGGACACATCGTCGAAACCGCAACGGAAGCACGGGGCGCAGAGCGCGGACCCACGGTGCGCAACGTGCTCGTGGCAGGAACCGGTTTGGTCGTGGCCGCCTTCATAGTTGTCTATATCGCGTACTTCGCAGCCTGAGGGCTGACGGGCATATCGCCGCATCGCGAGCGGCCCTGCGAGCTTTCCGCTCGCAGGGCAGTCCCTCTCAAGATTCCATCGTCCAATCCAAAATCAACTATGAGAAAACCCCACCAAAACCCCACCCCGGCACAGATTCGCCGCCGTGCGTATGAGGTATGGCAGCAAGAAGGCTTCCCTTCCGGGAAGGATGAGGAGTTCTATCTTCAGGCCGAGAAAGACTTGTCCGGCGAAGAAAAAGCAGATCCCATTTCAGAACGAGTAGCGTGGACTGAATGACACCAGTCTGCCAGGTTCGATCGGATTATTCTGATTTATCGGGTGGATGTTTCGACAATCGGAGAAGGGCAGGCCGATAAGGAGGATAGGGATCTTCGTCGTCGGGGATCGCGCAATATCCAAATTCCTGCTGTATCCGCTGGATCTCAGCGGCGCGTTCATTCAAGCGTTGGGCATGCTCCTGCGACTGGGCCCTCCAATAGCGGAAGGTTTCGGGCGTGACGGGTACGAACGCCGTGCCGAAGAGCGTCGGATCGGGGACGGCGGTTCGCCCGAGCAGGAGAAATTTGTCAGAACCGACGAAGACGAGGGTGGCATAGCCGGGGTTTCCTCTCGCCCTTATCCCATTGAGTGACAACTCGCACAGCTTGCTGAAGTACGGCTCCTGTCGCCATCGGTCGGGATATTCGGGATCGACCTGAACGTTGACCGTGTTCTCGCTGAAATGCATCACCAGGCGAGCCTTCTCGGGAAACCAGTCGTCGTTGAAATGACCTTGCAGCCAGGCGCACGTGAACGATCGGCACATTTGAGGACGATCGTTGTAGATGGTGCATCCTTTGCCGGTCTCCCAATACTTGCATAACTCATTCACCGGTTTTGCGACCGCTGTCACCTCGAGGATATCGCAACAGCAGTTGCACGATCCACATTGCCGGACGTTTGGTTTCGTCGGCTTGCCCGGTGGCCTGAAGCCTTCACTGTCGCGAACAATCCGCTTCTGCTTCTCAAGCGTTTGCAGTGCGCGTTCGACTTTAAGACGAGACAACCCGGTCACATCGATAACACCACGAACCGTCGTTGCGCCTCTTTCGACCGCGAGAGCAACTTGCGAAATCGCTTCCATCGCTTTTTTCCTACTTATGACTCAGCTGCGGCGCGCTTCTTCTCACCCTTTCGTTGAGTAGCCGTCTTGTCCGAGTCACGAGTGCGCTATTCTACGGGAATGCGCCGCACATCGTCTCGATTCCGAACCGAAAAGAGGATGGTCGGGAGTCGGCCTGAGTAGAGGGACAACGAAATATCCGCAAACACCAAGAATTGTAACGGCTCCGACGTCTCATTGGCTTGCGTCTCGATTACGCGCTGCCAGCCGCCACGGGGCTTTTGCTCAATGGCCGGGGCTCCGGGCGCGATTCTTAACCGTCCGCCCAAATGCGATAGAGCTCGCCGCGAGTGCGGTGGCCTGGTAATGCGCGCATCTACGGGAATCCGCTACACGAAAACCGGAATACGAGAGCCATCGCGCTTCATCGGACCGACTAGCCGAAACAGCATTGTTGCGCACCCTTGTTACACAGCCGGGCAAGTGCAACACTCTGATAGGGCTTAATTTATTGAAGGAGAAGAGGTCTTCAATGAAATGGTGCCCAGGAAAGGACTCGAACCTTCACGACCTTGCAGCCACTGGCACCTGAAGCCAGCGCGTCTACCAATTCCGCCACCTGGGCCCGGCCGGGTTAGTAGGCATCGGCCGCGCGCTTGTCAAATCCTTGAAGGCGTCCTCAATAGGTGGCTGAGCGGTCCGCCGGTTGACGTGCCGCGGAACGGCGGAATATCCATTCTCTAGACCTGAAATTATCGCCCTTGAGGACCGCATCATGGCATCGCATTCGGACACGCTCGTCACGGTTTTCGGAGGCTCGGGCTTCCTCGGCCGGTATGTGGTGCGCGCTCTCGCCAAACGGGATTACCGTATCCGGGTTGGTGTTCGGCGCCCCGAACTGGCCGGACATTTGCAGCCGCTCGGCAAGGTCGGCCAGATCCATGCCGTGCAGGTCAATCTGCGTCATCCGGGGTCGGTCGGCGCGGCCATGCGGGGGTCCCACGTGGCCGTCAATCTGGTCGGCATCCTGACCAAGAACGGCCGGCAGACTTTCGATGCCGTGGTGGCCAAAGGCGCCGCCACCATTGCGGAGGCAGCCGCGGCGGCCGGCGCGCGCATGGTGCACGTCTCGGCCATCGGCGCCGATGCGACATCGGCTTCGGCCTACGCCCGCGCCAAGGCTTCCGGGGAAAGGGCGGTACTGGCGGCGGTGCCGTCTGCGACCGTCCTGCGGCCGTCGGTGATGTTCGGCCCCGAGGACCAGTTCACCAACCGGTTTGCCGCGCTGGCGCGGATGTCACCCCTGCTGCCGCTGATCGGCGGCGGCGCGACCCGGATGCAGCCGGTCTATGTCGGCGACGTCGCAACCGCCGTGGCCGACGCGGTCGACGGCTGGACCAAAGCGGGCGCCGTCTATGAACTCGGCGGCCCCGAGGTGCTCTCGATGCGCGAGATCATGCAGATCATTCTGCGCGTCATCGAACGGGAGCGGATGCTGGTGCCGCTGCCGTTCGCGATTGCCCGGCTCAAGGCGATGGTCCTGCAGTTCGCGCCGGGGCCGCTGAAGCTGACGCCGGATCAGGTCACGTTGCTCAAGACCGACAATGTCGTTTCCGATGCGGCGACGGCCGCGGGCCTGACGCTGCAAGGGCTGGGGATCGCGCCGGACTCCATGGAGGCGGTGGTGCCGCAATATCTCTGGCGCTTCCGCAAGGCCGGTCAGTTCGCGCCGAAGGGGGCGTGACCTTTTTATCGTTGAGAGAGTTATGAGCGACGAAGCGGTTAGCTTCGTGGATTTCCGAGTTGATCCTGCGCTCGCGATGATGATGGTCCGGTGGGATTCTACCGCCCCAGCGCCAGCGCGATCAGACCGAGCGTGCCGACGATCACCCGCCACCAGGCGAAGAACGTAAAGCCGTTGCGCGTGACGTAGCTCAGGAATGCTTTGACCACGATGATCGCCGTGACGAACGATGCCACGAAGCCGATCGCAACGATTCCGAGATTGTCGGTCGTCATGTCGGCGCGGTTCTTGTAGAAATCATAGGCGAAGGCTCCGATCATGGTGGGGATCGCGAGGAAGAATGAAAACTCCGCCGCCGCGCGCTTGTCGGCGCCGAGCAGCATCGCGGAGACAATGGTGGCGCCGGAGCGCGACACGCCGGGAATCATCGCAACGCATTGTGCGATGCCGATCCAGATATACATCGGCAGCGGAAAGGCCGTGGCGTCGTGTTCGCGCGGCCGGTGATCGAGTTGATCGACCCACATTAAAGCCGCGCCGCCGACGATCAGCGAGAAGCACACCACCCACGGATTGAATAGTAGTTCCTTGATGTACTTGCCGGCGATCAGGCCGACGATCACAGCCGGCAGAAAGGCCGCCAGCACGCCGATGACGAAGCGCCGATCCTCGGCGTTGGAGAACATGCCGAGCGCGATCGGCCACAGTTTCGCAAAATAGATGACCACAATCGCCAAAATTGCGCCAAGCTGGATCAACACCGTGAATGTGTTCCAGAAGTTCCCCGAACCGAGATCGAAGAAGCGCTCCGCCAGTAGCAGATGGCCGGTTGAGGACACCGGCAGGAATTCGGTGACGCCCTCAATGACGCCGAGAATCACGGCTCTGATCACATCGGAAATCATGGGAAGGGCCTACCCTGAATTCTAGTCGACTGCGAACGATGCGTCCTTCTCGCTTATTCGCCGCAGGGCAGCAATGCCCAAATCCATGAATCTGGCCCAGGCGAACGCAGTTTCACCCGCTACTCGACAGCTCAGCGGAGGTGCGCGTGCCGCTAACGCTCTGCCGTTAACGCTTTGGAGATAGTTTCTTAAGCATCGCAAACTTATCAAGGGGCCCCATGTTCACGTTGCTTCACCATCCATTCTGTCCGCAATCGCGCTTTATTCGCCTGATTCTCGGCGAACACGGACTCGATGTCCGACCGGTGGAAGAGCGGGTGTGGGAGCGGCGTGAAGCTTTCCTGACACTCAATCCGGCCGGCACCACGCCGGTGCTGATCGCCGAAGGCATCCCCGCGGTTCCCGGCGCCGGTATCATTGCGGACTATCTCGACGAGACCTATGGCGAGCGCGTCGGCGAGCGTCGGTTGTTGCCGACGTCAATGCCCGAGCGCATCGAGGTGCGTCGTCTGATGGCCTGGTTCAACGAGAAATTCTTCGAGGAGGTTTCCGGTCCGCTGGTGACCGAACGCATCTACAAGCGCTTCATGGGAGAGGAGATCGGCGGCGGTCCGCCGGAGACCGACGTGATGCGCGCTGCCCGGACCAATGTGCGCTATCATCTGGCCTATATCGGCTGGCTGGCGCGAACGCGGAATTATCTGGCCGGCGATCGGTTGACCTATGCCGATCTCGCCGCGGCGGCTCATCTGTCGGCGATCGATTATCTCGGCGACGTGCCGTGGGTCGAGGACGAGGCGGCGAAGGCGTGGTATGCGCGGATCAAGTCGCGGCCGTCGTTCCGTCCGTTGCTAAGCGAATGGCTGGCGGGCGTGCCGGCATCGCGCACTTATGTCGACCTTGATTTTTGAAGATCTGGATTTTTGAAGACGGCGGGGCGGTCGCGGATGCGGCAATCATTCCCGCTGGTTCTCGTACGCCTTCAAATGCGTATAGATGGTGCGAAGTTTCGGTATCGGCAGCTTTGCGGCCTCGGCTCGGGTGATGAGATCGCCGATGATATGATCGGCTTCGACCCGCGCGCCGGCCTCGATATCGCGGAACATGGATGCGGTCAGCGGCGATCCCTTCGCCGTCAGCATTGCGGATGCGCTGCTCAGGAAATCTTCGCGCGGCGCGTGACCTGCCGCGCTCGCAAGAGCGGCAACTTCGGCCAGCACGGCAAGGATGAAATCGTGTCCGCCAGGTGCGGCGACGATCTGGCCGATGGATGCGCGCATCATGCAGGTCGTGCCGGCGAGCGTCGCTAAAAACACCCACTTTTCCCACATGTCCTGAATGATGGTTTCGGATGCCTGTGCTCCGCAACTGGCGCCGGCGAAAGCTTCGGCTATCACCCGAACGCGTTCGCTTGTGCCGCCGTTGCGCTCGCCGAAACGGAGCGACTGCATTGGCGCGAGGTGGACGACTTCGCGCTTCTCGTTGAGCGTGACCGCGAGCGAACACAGGCCGCCGAGCACGCGCTCGCGGTCGAATGTTGCGTCGAGCATCTCCAGGTGCCGCATCCCGTTGAGCAGCGGGAGGGTCGCCGTGCGCGGCCCCGCCGCCGGCGCGAACGATGTGATCGCGCCTTCGAGATCAAACGCCTTGCAGCTCAGCAGAACCAGATCGAATGTCTGCTTCAAGCCAGTAGCCTGGACTGTCGGCGGATTGCGGAGCGTCAACTCGCCGTGCGGACTCTTGATGACAAGACCGGTGCTTGCCAGCTCAGCGGCGCGTTTGGGACGCACCAGGAAGGTCACATCCTGACCCGCCTGCAGCAGCCTGCCGCCGAAATAGCCACCGGTCGCGCCGGCCCCGACAACGAGAATGCGCATCGCTCTTTTCTGTTTTGCCTTTTAAGTTTCTTCGACACAGGTTCGCGGGGCGCAAGGCTCGTTCCTGTTTCGTCAGATCAGCCGCTCGATCTTCTGTTTGCGCCAGACCATGGAGCGAATGTCAAATCCGCTCCACCAGTTTGACGATGTGATCACGGATGTCGTCTGGCCAGCCGGCGATCAGGGCTGCTAGCCGCCGCCGGTCGTTGGCGAACAGCGCGCGTGCGGCTTCCTCGAAGTTTGCAAAATCGCCCGCCATCGCAGACATGAAGTAATAGGCAGCGTCGCGTGCCGCGCGGCTGCGATCCTTGTCGCTATTTGCGCGGCGCGCCTCGTCGACCAGCTTGCGCAAGGCGACCGACGCCCCGCCGGGTTGCGCGCTCAGCCACTCCCAGTGCCGCGGCAATAGCGTCACCTCGCGCGCGACCACGCCGAGTTTCGGCCGGCCGCGGCCGCGCGGTTCGCCCGGTTTGGAGGCCCCGCTGGCTTCGGTCGTTTCCACCGACAAGGTCTGCCGCAGGCGAGCCGCGATCTCGTCGTCGGACCCACGCAAATCGAGGTCGATCGGGCGCCCGGTTTCGTCGCTGTAGATTGCGATCGGAGCGGTCGTGCGCGTGCCTGCGTGTTTGACGGCGAGCGCGACTTCGGTGAGCGGGCCAGATGCGATCCGCCGCTGGCCCTCGAAAGCGGTAAAACAGGAGGTGTGATCATGCATCATCGGAGGTGTCCGGCCGCGGGTTGGCTGGTATTTATTACCCGGATATAATTAATCCGTCAATATTACCCGGATAAATATTACGAGCCATATCGTTCGGCTCCAGACGGGTGCGCCTCAATATCCTACAGCATGCGAGCCGCGGGTACGCGGGTCGGGCGCACCGAACAATCCGTCCGGGGTGATGGCGATGGAGTTGGCCGAAGTCTGTCCCATCGGCACGACAACGGTGTGGCCTCGCGCCTGCAATCCCGCAATGATGCCATCGGGGAATCCGTGTTCGGCGCGGACCTCGTCCGGCAACCACTGATGGTGCAGCCGAGGCGCCTGGACCGCGGCTGCAATGTTCATATCGTAGTCGAGCACGTTGACGATCACCTGAAGGACCGTGGAGACGATGCGGCTGCCGCCGGGCGATCCCGTCACCAGCACCGGCTTTCCGTCCTTCAGAACGATCGTCGGAGTCATTGAAGACAGTGGTCGCTTGCCGGGGCCGGGCAGGTTGGCCTCGAATCCGACCAGCCCGAAGGCGTTCGCTGCGCCCGGCGCGGCGGTAAAATCGTCAAGCTCATTGTTGAGCAGGACGCCGGTGCCATCTGCCACAAGTCCGACGCCGTAGCTGAAATTCAGCGTATAGGTGTTGCTGACCACATTGCCGAAGGCGTCGGCCACGGAAAAATGCGTGGTGTTGTCCCCCTCGCGCTGCGGCCGCACGGGCACGGCGGCCGCAGGCGTTGCATGCATCATGTCGATCGACGCGCGCTGTTTTGTTGCATAGTCCTTCGCCAGCAGGGTTTGGATCGGGGCGTTGACAAAAGCGGGATCGCCGAGATAGCGGGCGCGGTCCGCATAAGCGCGCTTCATCGCCTCGACCAGCACGTGCAGCGAATCCAGCGATCCCTGATGCAGATCGCGCATCGCGAAGCCTTCGAGGATGTTCAGCGATTCGAGCAGCACAGTGCCGCCCGACGAGGATAACGGCGTCGAAACGACGTCGTAGCCCCGGTACCTGCCACGCACCGGCTCTCGGATCAGCGGCCGATAGGACTTGAGGTCTTCAAGCGTGATAATGCCGCCGGCTGCGTCGATCGCTCTCACCAGGTTCGAGGCCACCGAGCCTTCATAGAATCCTTGCGGTCCGCGATCGGCGATTGCGGTCAGGGTCGCGGCCAGATCGGTTTGGACGAGCCGGTCGCCCTCGCGCAGCGGAGTGCCATCAGGGTGCGCGAAAATCTTCATCGAGGACGGCCAACGCACAAAACGGTCATGCGATTGCGACAGCGTATCGGCGTTGTCGTCGGCGATTTCGAGTCCGTCGCGCGCCAGCGTGATCGCAGGCTTGAGAAGACGGGCGAGGGTGAACTTGCCCGAGCCGTATTTGTCGAGCGCCAGCGTGAGCCCCGCGACGGTGCCGGGCACGCCGATGCCGAGCGCGGAATCGCGCGACTTCGCAGGGTCGGGCGCGCCGTCTGCGCCCAGGAAGATGTCGCGTCTGATCGCATCCGGTGCGGTCTCGCGATAGTCGATGGCGATGTCGCGTCTGGAATCGGCGAGGTGTATCAGCATGAACCCGCCGCCGCCGATGTTTCCGGCGCGCGGGTAAGTGACCGCGAGGGCGAAGCCGGTCGCGACCGCTGCGTCGACCGCATTACCGCCCTGCGCGAGCACCTCCGCCCCGATCTTGGCCGCGAGCCGCTCCTGCGCCACCACCATGCCGTGTTTGGCGGCAACCGGACGGCTCACATCGGAGGTCGCGGCCGGAGCTGTGCCGCGTGCATCCTGCGCGACCGCGGGCCATGACAGCGGTGCAAATGCTACGATCACGCAGAAGGCGATCACGGAAAAAATGGACCGACGCGGCTCGCGGTGGATCATCCATTCGGTTCCGGATCTGGAGGAGTCGCTCTGTTGATGGGAGCAATGCTATAGGAACTCAGGCGCAAGGTCAGACGCCCACATGATTCGACACAACATATCGGGCATGACGGTGACGACAGCCTTACCGGCGGCCAGGGCGAATCTCGGAGAGGGCTATGCCTCTCGCGCCGCCATTGCCAGCTGGATCATGTTCGACTGGGCGGCGCAGCCCTATTTCACGCTGATTACGACCTTCGTATTCGCGCCGTATTTCGCGACTTTCGTGGCGGCGACACCGGCCGAGGGGCAATCGCTTTGGGGATTTGCGACCGGCGCGGCTGGCATCGTGATCGCGCTCGCCTCGCCGGTGCTGGGCGCCATCGCCGACGCCAGCGGCCGGCGCAAGCCGTGGATCGCGGCCTTCGGCGCGCTATTGGTCATCGGCTCCAGCCTGATGTGGATCGGCAAGCCCGGTGACGCCAGCCTGATCCTGCCGCTGTTGATCGCCTACGGCATCGCTACCGTCGGCGTCGAATTCGCCACCGTGTTCAACAATGCGATGATGCCGTCGCTGGTGCCGCCGCACAAGATCGGTCGCCTGTCGGGGACCGGATGGGCCACCGGCTATATCGGCGGCATCCTCAGCCTGATCCTGGTGCTGGGTTTCCTCGCCGCCAATCCCGCCACCGGCAAGACGCTGTTCGGCATGACGCCGTTGTTCGGTCTCGATCCCGCAACCCACCAGGGCGATCGCATCACAGGCCCGCTGACGGGCCTCTGGTTCGTCGTCTTCGTCCTGCCGATGTTTTTGCTGACACCGGATTTCCCGGCCAAGCGTCCGGTGCGAGCGGCGCTGCGCGAAGGGTTGATCGAGTTGCGCGGCACGCTCCGCGAATTGCCGAAACGACCGTCGCTGGCGATCTTCCTGCTCGCCAACATGATCTACACCGACGGGCTGGTGTCGCTGTTCGCGTTCGGCGGGATCTATGCCGCAGGCACCTTCGGCTGGCATACCATCGAGATCGGAACGTTCGGGATACTGCTGGCGATAGCCGGCGCGCTCGGCGCGTGGATCGGCGGCAAGCTCGACGACCGGGTGGGTCCGAAATTCGTCATCGCCGCGAGCATGACTGTTTTATTGTTGGCGATCGTGGCGATCCTGATGGTCGACAAGGATTCGATCCTGTTCGTGAAGGTCGCGCCGCCCGTGCCCGGCGGCGGGTTGTTCGCAGCACCCGCGGAAAAAGCCTATCTCATCCTCGGCTGTCTGATTGGCGGCGCCGGCGGTCCATTGCAGGCGGCCTCGCGCACGTTGCTGATCCGGCTGGCGCCGAAGGATCGCATTGCGCAGTTTTTCGGATTGTTCGCGCTGACCGGAAAGGTAACGTCGTTCGTTGGCCCGCTGCTGGTCGGCTTCATCACCGCGATCACCGCTAGCCAGAAGGCGGGCATGGCGGTGCTGGTGTTGTTCTTCGTCGCGGGGCTTGCACTGCTGTCGCGCGTGCGGGAGTAACCGCCTGCATGCGGATCATGGCCTGGATTCCGGAGTCGGGGCCGGTGCTGCCACAGGCAAACTCTCGTAATACGCGGCCACGCTTTTGATTTGATCGTCGGTCAGCTTGTTTGCGACATTGGCCATCACCCCCATGGGATCGACCTTGCGATCACCGGCTTTCCACGACCGGAGTGCTTTCTCGATATAAAGTGCTGATTGTCCCGCGAGGCGGGGAAAGTTCGCTCCCGCGTCAAGGCCCGCTGCACCGTGGCACTGTCCGCAACCGGGCAAGTCGTTCGAGGGATCGCCGGTCGCGGCAATCTTCGCTCCGGCCGCGATCACGGCTTGATCAGCGGGAGCGGTTTCGGGCTTCGGTGTCGTCATGCCCGCATAGTAGTTGGCCAGCGCCTTTCTTTCGTCGTTGGACAGATCCGATGCGATCATCAGCATGACACGGTTCTTGCGCGCGCCGTTATTGAAACCATCGAGCTGACGTTCAAGGTATTCCGCATTGAGACCAGCAAGGCGTGGAATGCCCCTTGCCGGCTGGCCCTCTCCATTCCGGCCGTGACACGGTGTGCAGGTTGTCGCTCTGCCCGGCGGCTTGGTGATAACCTCACCGTTGCCCGCGAGCACGGGTAGCGACGACACGCCCAGCAGCAGAAGCGCTCCGCCTATCACCGGTCTCATCCGTTCTGCCCGCATCCATCTCAACGTGTAGTATCTCGCTTTAAAGCGGGATGAGGAAAAGTGTGAAGCGGTTTTCCGCTCGCATCCCGCTTCTCAGAATACTGGAATCGATCACGTTCATGATTTTGGATCGATTCGATTCAAAATCATCGTGATCTAATGATGGAAATGCCTGATGCCGGTGAACACCATGGCGATGCCGTGCTCGTCGGCGGCCTTGATCACCTCTTCGTCGCGCATGGAACCGCCGGGTTGAATGACCGCGGTGGCGCCGGCCTCGACGCAGGCGAGCATTCCGTCGGCGAATGGGAAGAACGCATCCGACGCCACGACCGAGCCTTTGGTCAGCGGCTCGGTGAGGTTCAGCTCGCGCGCCGCATCTTCCGCCTTGCGTGCTGCGATGCGCGCGGAATCGACGCGGCTCATCTGTCCCGCGCCAATGCCAACGGTGGCCAGATCCCTGGCATAGACAATGGTGTTTGACTTGACGTGCTTCGCGACGCGGAAAGCAAAGCGCAGGTCGCGCATCTCAGCCTCGGTCGGCGCGCGCTTGGTTGCGACCTTGAGCGACATGTCGTCGACAACAGCGTTGTCGCGACCCTGCACTAAAAGTCCGCCAGCGACGGTCTTCGCGGTCAGGCCGCGCGCGCGCGGATCGGGCAGGCTACCGGCCAGCAGCAACCGCAGGTTTTTGCGCTTACCGATGATCGCAATCGCTTCCTCGGTCGCATCGGGCGCGATGATGACTTCAGTGAAGATGCCGGCTACCGCATTGGCGGCGTCGGCGTCGATCGTGCGATTGAACGCGATAATGCCGCCAAAGGCCGAAGTCTGGTCGCAAGCGAGCGCTTTGCGATAGGCCTCGGTGAGGCTTGAGCCTTCAGCGACGCCGCAGGGGTTCGCATGCTTAACGATGACGCAGGCCGCGGTGCGCGCCGCGTCAAATTCGGCGACGCATTCATAGGCCGCGTCGGTGTCGTTAATGTTGTTGTAGGATAATTCCTTGCCCTGCAATTGCCGCGCGGTGGAGACGCCGGCGCGCCGCTCCGGCGTGCGGTAGAATGCGGCGGTCTGGTGCGGGTTCTCTCCGTAACGCAACGTCTGCGCGAGACGTCCGCCGACGGCGCGATAGTCGGGGGCATCGGTCTCAAGCCGCAGCGCGAACCAGTTGGAGATCGCGGCATCATAGGCGGCGGTCCGGGCGTAAGCTTTCGCGGCGAGGCGCTTGCGCAAGCTCAACGTGGTCGCACCCGCGTTGGCGTTGAGCTCGTCGAGCACCGCCTGATAATCCTGCGGTTCGACCACGACCGCGACGTCATCATGGTTTTTCGCGGCGGCGCGGATCATCGCGGGGCCGCCGATGTCGATATTCTCGACGCAGTCCTCGTAAGCAGCGCCTTTGTCGACCGTCGACTCGAACGGATAGAGATTGACGACCAGCAGGTCGATCGGAACGATGCCGTGGTCCTTCATGGCTTTTGCATGATCGGCATGGTCGCGGATGGCGAGCAGGCCGCCGTGTACCTTTGGATGCAGCGTCTTGACCCTGCCGTCCATCATTTCCGGAAAGCCCGTCAGGTCGGAGACGTCGCTGACCTTCAATCCTGCCGCTGCGATCGCCTTGGCGGTGCCGCCGGTCGACACCAGATCAATGCCAAGGCTGGCAAGCGCGCGGGCGAACTCGGTCAAGCCGGTCTTGTCGGAAACGGAAAGCAATGCGCGGGTCACGCGGCGCGGTCGGTCGGTCATGATTGTCGATCCTGGAAGGTCATAGCGTTTTCGAGCGAGGAGGGTATCGGTTCGCGTCAAGAAAACGCGTCAAAACGGAAGCCCGGTGCCGACTTTGATTCCATCAAAGCCGACAACTTTAGCGCAGCCGGTTAGCATGAATTTGCCGGTGATGAAACCGGCCTGCTCTGGCAAGGCCGCCGGCACATTTCGTCTACAGCGGCAATTCCGGTTCGCGCCGCGCATTACGGCGGGCGTTGGTGACCGCGGCCGACGTCGTCGAACGCACGAAACCCCAACGCACTCGGGGGACTTCCCGGGCATTCTGGTGAATCACGATCTGTGCGGACCGTCGCGGACCGTCGTTGCCGGCGAGAAAAACGCTGTCTTCGAGCTCGACCCGGTCGTCGGCCGCTTCGAACGTCCAGACCTCGCGGTTTGGCAAAACCAGCATCACGGCATGCGCATCATCGAGGCGGCTGGCCTTGACGGACGGATGCAGGTGAAAACGCAATGCGTAACGAATCTGGCCGCCTTTGATGCGGCCGCCCGGGGCAGGCGCTAGCATGTCCTCGCCCTCCAGCCGCGAGCCGTCCGGTGCCATCGTCAGCACACGGCGATGGATCAGACCAAACCGGGCGAGATAGCCGTCATGCGAAGCCGTCAGCCGCTCGCCGTCGTCATTGGTTTCGCGAAAAGTTTCGACGTGGGCCGGACCGCTGACAATCGGCGCCCCCTGGAGCAGCCGCTTCATCGCCGATTGTTCGACGAACTGGCACGAGGATGTTTGATGGCAGACCAGTGTGGAATGCGCTGCTGTCGAGCGCGCGAAGACGCGCCATGTCTCGCGGCTGGTCGAGGACATTCCGCAATTCGTGACGACCCGGTTCAAGCCGGAAGACAGCTCGAACGACAGGCAGCCGGCATGCGCTTCCTCGCTGAGGTTCGGTGGTGGCGGCGGACCGGCATCGACGATCAGGATTGTCGCGCCGGCGTCGATCCGCTGGAAGCCCGTGTGCGGCATGCTGGCCATCGGTATGCCGCGGGTGTCGTCATAGGCCAGGAGCGTCGCCAAAAGGTCGGACGGTGTGCTGCTCATGCCGTTGAACAGCGCAAAGCCGCCGTCGCCGTGACGGAAGAAGCGCAGCATCGGCATCACGCGGTCGATGGCGTTCAGCAGCGCCGGCGGCGGTGCGATGTTGCGCGCGGCGAAGGTTTGCCGGAGCGGCAGCAGGTCGATCAGCAGTTCGATTAAAGCTCCCGGATTGCGCGAGACATGTCCGCCGTCGGGCAGGATTTGCCGCCGCAATTCCTCGGAGAGCTTGCGGGTCGCGTTGCGGATGGTGCGGGCCTGGTTGGCAAGACACAGCGAGGCGTAGCACAGCGCGATCAGAACCTGCAGCCGTGACACGCCGTCAGGCGCGTCGTGCAGGCCGAAACGTAACAGACGGATGTCGCGGGCAAGCGCGCGCAGATAGCGGCGGTAGAATTTTCCATCCGCATCGCCGAGCACAAGCGGGGCCTGCGACAGCAGCGAGATCACGCGCCTCGACATGACGTCGGCGCGCCGACCTACGGGCCGCCTGCGCGTGGGATTCGAGATCCAGTCTTCCATCAGCGATCGCGCATTGGCGCGCGTAATCGCCGTATCGGCGGCGCGGAGATGCCGCAGCCAGCCGAAGCCGAGCAGGGCGGCTTCCCAATCCTCGGACGGCGGTTCGAGGTCGAAAATGGAGCGGGAGTGACAGGTGACGATCTTGCCCGCGAATACGAAGCGGCCCGCATAAATTTCGGCGGCGCGGGTGGCGTCGGCCGTACGAAGGTCGTGTGGTGCGATGGTCAGGCGGTCGGCGCGGCCGGGCCATAGCCGCGAAAGCGCCGCAGGCCCGTCGCTGGCGCGCGCAATCGTCCGACGAGCGAAACGGCGGACGATCAGAATTGAAATGCGTCTGCGATGAGCGACCGACACGCGCGCCTTCGGTGTGAGGATTCTCGCGAATCCCTTTGCAGTGATGAGGACTGAGTCCTTGTAATCCGGAAAGGCCGGCAACGCACCATCTTGAAATGCCGCGAATCTCTCGCCCTTGCTTTGCGAATCAGGACTTGGTCAATCGTGCCGCATAGAAGCCGTCTAGTCCGCCCAGCGTGGGATCATCGTGTGGCAGATGGCAGGGCAGAGTGCGCAGATCCCCCGCGGGCGTCACGATATCAGACAGTCCGGCCACTTCGGCGTCGCTGACTGGCACGCGCCGGATGCCTGGTTCGGATGCAAGCAGCGTGGCAACGACCTGTTCGCCCTCCTCGGGTTCCAGCGAGCAGGTGCAATAGACCAGTGTTCCGCCGGGCTTGAGCAGTGTGATCGCCTTTTTCAGCAGCCTTTGTTGCAGGGTGGTCAGCGCCGCGATATCCGATTCTTGCTTGAGCCAGGCCACGTCCGGATGACGGCGGATGGTGCCGGTTGCGGAGCAGGGCGCATCGACGAGCACGCCGTCGAAGCCGTCGCTGGCGACATCATCGTGCCAGTCGATGGCATCGGCGACGAGCGACCGTGCGTTCAGCGATAGACGGCCAAGATTCTCGCGTAGCCGCGCTACCCGATTTGGTGATCGGTCGATCGCGGTTACGTCTGCACCGGCCTGCGCGAGTTGGGCTGTCTTGCCGCCCGGCGCCGCGCAGAGGTCGATGACCCGCCGTCCGGCGACATCGCCGAACAGTCGCGCGGGCAGCGCGGCGGCGGCGTCCTGTACCCACCATTGCCCCTCGGAGAATCCTGGCAGCATCGTCACCGGACCTTGCAGCGAGGTGCGAACGGTCCCAGTCGGCAAGGCCTCGCCGTGCAATCGTGTCGCCCAATGTGCCGCGTCGGCTTTGATGGTGAGATCGAGGGCGGGCTCGTGGTTGATCGCGTCGGCAATCGCTTTCGCGGTGCTTTCACCGTAGTGTCCGCACCAACGCGCCAATAGCCATGGCGGGATATCAAGCGACTCGGAACGGACCTCATCGATCAGGGACTGGCCTTCGCGCGCGCAGCGGCGGAGCACCGCGTTGACAAGTCCGGCATATTTCGCCGCGCGGCGGTCGGATTGCACCAGCCGTACTGACAGATCGACAGCGGCATGATCCGGCACGTCCATCCAGAGAATCTGCGCCGCGCCGATCAAAAGCGCGCTTTGCGCGCGCGGCGCATCGGTCGGAATACCGCGATCGAGCAACCGCGACAGCAAATGGCCGAGGGTTCCGAGCCGGCGCAGGATCGTCGCCACCAGACGCCGCATCAAGGCACGGTCGCGGTCGGCAAGCGATTTCAGCGCGGGATGCGCGGTGGGACCCTCGAGCTGTTCATCGAGGGTGCGACGCTTATGAAGGACGCCGTCGAGGATATCCGCTGCGATGCGCCGGGCCGCAAGGCCCGGAGCCTCGGTCGGCGGTGCGAATCTGGTGGACGGCATGAGGCAGGCACATCGCTTAAGGGGATCAGGGGATGGCGGACGCATCTGCTGTGCGTCCGTCGCGGCGGATCCAGACTTATGACATGCGAATAAGCCAAATATAAGAATCGCCACCATCTTCACGCATTTGCATGATCTGTGGAAACGGTTTCATACGCTTCCGCTTCGTCTCGCTGACCGGAGAATGTGCATGACCGACGAGCCGTCCGCGTCGCTGCGGAGCGCAGAGATGGACCCGCGCAAGTCGCCGACGCCGGCGGCTCAGCGCGCGCTTGCCGAGGCTCGCCGCGCCGCGCAGACCGATGCATCTGCATGGGTTAAAGAGGTTTTGGGGCCGAAGGGTCCCGAACCGACGCGGTTCGGCGATTGGGAACGCAACGGCATCGCATCGGATTTCTGAGCGGCGCGCTTTTTCCTCCTGCCACCGCTTGCGTGGGCTTGCCGGGTGACCCGACTCGCTCTATGCTAGGAATATGTACCCATACACCAGAATAAATGCATTGCCCGGGCCGCGCTGGCGCCACCGATTGTCGCCGGTTCTGCCCTGGATATTCATTGTGGGCGTGGTGGCCGGAACCATGCTCCCGATCCGAAGCTGGATTGGCTGGCCGCAGGTCGTTGACTCCCAAACGCCGACGGAGACGCGGGCGATCTGGGCTCGCGCCGCTGGTTCGGCGGGACGGCACCAGGTCGACGTGATCAGGACGATCGATGGCGATACCTTCGAGGCGCTGGTTCATTTGTGGCCCGGCCTCGATATGACGACGCGGGTGCGGCTACGCGGCATCGACACAGCGGAAATGAAGGCCTCATGTTCCGAGGAATTTCGGCTAGCGAAAGCCGCCAGCGCCCGGCTGCGGGATCTGCTCGGCGAGGGCGGCGTCACGATCGCCAATATCGGCCCCGACAAATATAACGGACGGGTGGTTGCCGATGCCGCGACGGCGCGAACCTCCGACATCGCAGCGGCGATGGTAGCGAGCGGTCTTGCCCGCGCCTATCATGGCGGTCATCGCGAAAGCTGGTGCAACAGCGTGAGCCGGTAATCACCGCAAAAAAAGCCGCGTGAGCCGCGGCTTTTTTTGTGTGTAACGATTCGCTGCCGCGTTGTGATCGCCTCAGAAGCTTAAGAATCCAGGAATTCGCTCGCGGTGAACAGGGAGTCGAATTCAATATTTCTCCCTTTATAAACGGCCACGGCCCCCTCGCCTCTGTCGACGATCGATAACACCATCGCGACTTCGGCGCCTGCAGCTTGGGCGGCCGACACCGCGATCATGGCTGACTCGCCGCTTGTCGTGACGTCTTCCAGGATGACCACCTTCTTGCCGGAGAGGCCGCCGTTGGGAACCCCTTCGATGAGCTTTTGGGTTCCGTGTTTTTTGACTTCTTTCCGAACGAAGAAGCCGGGAAGCGGTTCATTCTTGATGTGGCTGAGAAGGCTAACGGTCGAAATCAGCGGGACCGCTCCCATCTCCAATCCACCGATAAAATCTATGCTCTTGCCGAAAAGGCGAGCGAGAATGAGTTCGGACAGCGCATGGGCTCCTTCGGGAAACAACATCGTCGGCTTCATATCGAAGTAAAACGTGCTGCTTTTCCCGGAAGACAATTTGATGTCGCCGCGACCGAACGATCGGGCCTTGATAATCTCAAAAGCCCTTTGGCGGACTTTGCTGTCTTCAGCCATGGCTTCGGGCTCAGTCGATGTGGCGAATTGACGGGCCATCGTGTCCTATCAGCGTATGGGAAAGAAGCCGGTCTATACGCTCAACCAGTCGCCGTGACAATGATTCCTCAGATAGTAGACCGATGTCGAGCATATTCGCGACTCGTCGCGATCTATTGTTGCGTTACCACCACGGGCGTGCCGACTGACACGCGCCGGTAGAGATCGTCAATGTCGTTATTGTACATGCGGATGCAGCCGTATGACACGAAGCGGCCGATCGTCCCCGGCCGGTTGGTGCCGTGAATGGCGTATTGCCCGCCGCCGGAGAGCGTCATCGCTGCGACGCCCATCGGATTCGCAGGCGAACCGCCAGCGATCACGTCCGCGATTTTCGGATTGTCGCGTTTTACATCGTCCGGGGGCGCCCATGCCGGGTCGCGATACTTGCCCTCGATGCTCGCGGTGCCTGTCCATTGCTTGCCGGCTTTGCCGACGCCAACGGGATATCGCAGCGCGCGATTCGAATCGATGATCAGATACAGCCGGCGCTCGTTGGTTTTCACGACGATGGTACCGGGCGCATAGTCGCCCTGATAGCCGACCATATCAGGCCGCGCTTCGGCTGATGGGATGCCGGAAAAGCCCATTGTGATCATGGCGGCAAACACCGCCGCAACCCGCCTCAACATTTTTCGCTCCAATCCGCTTCAAAACGAGTCCGCTTCAGAAAAAGTCCTGCTTCAAATCTGTTTGCAAATGAGCGGAGGGAGAAAGATGCTAACCCGCCCGCGCCAAGGTGCCGTCTATCATCGCGATGGCATTCTGCGCGCCGTAGACCGCGACGAACGAGCCGAAGCGCGGTCCCTTCTCCTGACCCAGCAACACCTGATAGAGCATATTGAACCAGTCGAGCGAGACGCCGGGCCGTCCGTCCTTGGCGAGCTTTTTGTGGTTGAGAAAAGGTTCGCGGCGGCCGATCTCGTAGACCGTGTTCTGGATGTCTTCTGCCGAGACGTCTGCGGGCAGTTGTGACAACGCATCGCGCAGGTCTTGCAAGGCGGCTCGTTCGCTCGCGGTCGGCTCGCGGAACGTTTTGGTCGGTGCCACGAAATCGCGGTAATAGTTGATGGCATAGCCGACCAATGCATCAAGCTTCGGATGGGTGGTCGGCGTGACGCCCGGCCGATAGCGGCCGATGAAACCCCACAGGGTTTCGGCATTCTCCGCGTTCGAGGACGAGACCAGCGTCAGCAGCAACTGGAACGTGACCGGCATGTCGGCCGCGGGCGGATGGCCGGCATGAATATGCCACACCGGATTGACCAGCTGCTGCCTCGCATCCTGACGCGGATAACCTTCGAGGAACTGCTGATAGTCGTCGACGTTGCGTGGGATCACGTCGAAATGCAGCCGCTTCGCCGCCTTCGGTTCGCGGTACATGAACAGCGACAGCGATTCCGGCGAGGCGTAGCGCAGCCACTCGTCGATGGTCAGCCCATTGCCCTTCGACTTGGAAATCTTCTGGCCCTTGTCGTCGAGGAACAGTTCGTAGTTGAAGCCTTCCGGAGGCGTGCCCCCGAGCGCCGAACAGATTTTGCCCGACAGTTTGACCGAATCGATCAGGTCCTTGCCGGCCATCTCGTAATCGACGCCGAGCGCGGTCCAGCGCATCGCCCAGTCCGGCTTCCATTGCAATTTGCAATGCCCGCCGGTGACGGGGACTGTGACCCGCTCTCCGGTTTCGGGGTCGTCGTAGGAAACCGTGCCGGCTGCCGCGTCGTGCGCGACAATCGGCACCTGCAGCACCGCGCCGGTGCGCGGGCAAATGGGCAGAAACGGCGAATAGCTCGCCGCGCGTTCCTCGCGCAAGGATGGCAGCATGATCGCCATCACCTTGTCGATGTTTTCAAGCACCTTCAGAAGTGTCGCATCGAAGCGGCCCGACGTGTAGTAGGCGGTCGAACTGGCGAACTCGTAGTCGAAACCAAAGGTGTCGAGGAAAGCGCGCAGCCGGGCGTTGTTGTGCTCGCCGAAGCTCGGATGAGTGCCGAAGGGATCGCGGACTTTCGTCAGCGGCTTGCCGAGATCCAGCGCCAGCAGCTCTTTGTTGGGCACATTGTCCGGCACTTTGCGCAAGCCGTCCATGTCGTCGGAAAACGCCAGCAGCCGTGTCTTGATTTTGTCTTCGGTCAGCACGCGAAAGGCGTGACGCACCATCGTGGTGCGCGCGACCTCGCCGAAGGTGCCGATATGCGGCAGGCCGGAGGGGCCGTAGCCTGTCTCGAACAGCACCTCATCCTTCGGCGCCTTCTTCAGGCGAGCGACGATCGCCTTGGCCTGTTCGAACGGCCACGCATTAGATTGATCGGCGAGTTCACGAAGATCGCTCGCTGATGGGACGTCAGACATTCTGCTCTCCATGGCGCGGCGTCTTCCGCTGCGCCACATTTTTTCAGGATCGTGCTCTAAAACGGACTGACGGAAAAATACCGCAGCCACAGATCGGTATACCGGCCTTTCTCCCAGATCCGGAATAGCGCCCAGTTCAGTGTCTGGCGCAGCACGTCATTGCCCTTTTTCACAGCAATGCCGATGCCCTCGCCGAAATAGCGGCTCTCGATAAAGGGGCCGCCGCTGAATGCGCAGCAGCTTTCCGAATCGGTGCCGTTGATCCAGAACGCCAGTGAGATGGCGTCACCGAAAATAAAGTCGACTTCGTTCCGGCGCAGCGCCTGCCGCAGCGTCTCGTCGTTCGGATAGCCGTGGAGTTCGGCGTCGGTGAAGAAAACCTTGAGGTAGGCCTCGTGCGCGGATCCCCCGATGACGCCAACCTTCTTACCCTCGAGATACTCCGGGCGCACCTCGGCCATGACGACGTCGCGCCGTGACACGAAGCGGGCAGGCGTTCGATAGTAAGGGTCGGTGAAATCCACACGCTTGCGTAATTCCGGAGTGACCGCGAGAGAGGCGATGATGGCATCGCCCCGGTTACTGGAAAGCGCGTCCACCAGCGTCTCGAATCGCCGCATCTGTACCGTGCAGGTGACCTTGATCTCCTCGCACAGGGTGCGCGCCAGATCGACATTGAAGCCGGCCGGGTTGCCGTCGGGACCGGTATAGTTGAAGGGCGGATAGTCGGTTTCCGTCAAAAAGCGAATCACGGTGAGGCGGGACAGATCGGGCCGGTCCGGACGGTGGCGCGGATCCCAGAAGCCCGGCACGGCCTGCGGCGCGACGGTTGCGGTCTGCGCGCGCGCGCAGCCGGTCGCTGCTCCGGCAACCAATATCCAGCCGGCGGCGAGCAAACAACCCAGCGTGGCCGCGCCGCGGCGGATCAATCTTTCGTTGTCGGAAACTGTAATCTGTGGTTGCATTGACGGGGGCTTTTCGAACGGAGGGTTTTATAGACCATCCGGAACGGGATGCGAGTATCGTTTGCGTGGGGACGCGACTTGCCGGGGCGGAATCGTGTAGAGGATGGCGGCCGGGCCGACGCGCTCCGCCGTGCTGTGCCTGAGAGTTCGGCGCTTGCTCCCGGCTTCATTTGCATCCCGCGGTCGAGCAACGATAACTGGTTGGGCGACCCCGAGCCCGGTCCGGCGAGCGAACTGGATTGCCTGCGGCATGTTCTCGCTCCGGCGCTGCTGAGCGCTGCCGAGGCGCGCGGCCGGGAAGTGGGCACCGGCGCGGACCAAGCGCTGATCCGGTCGGGCGTCATTGATAAAGACGCTTATCTGCAAGCACTTTCCTTTCAAACCGGTCTTGCGATCGAGACGTTCGCCGAGATTTCCCGCTCCGATTGCCCCTTGCCCGATCGTTACTTATCCCGCGTCGCACAACACGGGCTGCTTCCGCTGCGCCAGCGAGGACAGTTGCTTTGGGTTGTCGCGCCGCGCGGGTTCACGGTACGGCGACTCTGCCGTCTCGCCGCCGCCTATCCATCTTTACGCGACCGGGTCCTGCTGACATCGAAGCAAAACCTCGATCACTTTCTGCTGCGGCAGGAGGCGGGCGACGCGCTCGGCCGCTCCGCCGCCAATGCGCTCGGCCGACGATTCCCGGCCCTGTCCGCTGCGCCGGCTGCCGACGACACCTCCCGCGGACGCCGGCTGCGCACAATGCGACGGCTTGCTCAGACTGTCCTCCTGAGCGTTATGATGACGCTGACGCCGACGGTCGTCCCGGACATCTGGAGCAGCGCGCTGGCGCTGTGGTTCCTCGCATTTATCGGCTTGCGGCTCGCGGCCAGCTTGACGCCGCGGCGCTCGGTCCGGAGCCCGCCACGCATTCCCGATAATTGTTTGCCGGTCTACACGGTGATTGCGGCGCTTTATCGCGAGGCCTCATCGGTCGCGTCGCTCTTACAAGCCATCGGAGCCTTGGACTACCCGCGCGAAAAGCTCGACGTTATCATCGTGATCGAGCTTGACGATCTCGAAACCCGCGCCGCTCTGGCAAGACTTGGGCCGATGCCGCAAGTCCAGGTCCTGCTCGCTCCGGCGGAAGGGCCGCGCACCAAACCGAAGGCGTTGAACTGCGCGCTGCCGTTCGCGCGCGGCAGCTTCACCGCCGTATTCGATGCCGAAGATCGTCCTGATCCCGGCCAGTTACGCGCCGCGCTCGATGCCTTCCGTACTCAAGGCGTCGATGTCGCCTGCGTGCAGGCCAGCCTTTGCATCGAAAACCAGTCGGACAGCTGGCTCTCGCGCATGTTTGCCGCCGAATATGCCGGACAGTTCGACGTCTTCCTTCCCGGGCTCGCGTCCTTCGGCGTGCCGCTGCCGCTCGGCGGATCGTCGAACCACTTCCGCACCGCGGTCCTTCGCGAGGTGGGCGCCTGGGATGCTTACAACGTCACCGAGGATGCCGACCTCGGCTTTCGGCTGGCGCGCTTCGGCTATCGATCGAGCACCTTCGCGTCGACGACTTTCGAGGAGGCGCCGGCGCGTTTCGGCGGATGGTTGCGCCAGCGCTCGCGCTGGATGAAGGGTTGGATGCAGACCTGGAGCGTGCATATGCGCCGGCCCCGGCGGTTATGGAAGGACGCGGGCGCAAAGGGGTTTTTCACGCTGAATGCCATCATCGGGGGCAACGTGCTGACGGCGCTGACCTTTCCGATCCTCGTCGTCGATATGACGTTGCGCTTGCTGGCGGATGCCGGCGCCATCAGCGGCGGATTTGCCACGGGCGCGGTCACGCCGCTGCATCTGACCACAATCGCCGCCGGCTTCGTCTCCACGATCGTGGTTGGCCTGATGGGCCTTGCGCGGCGCGGGCAGTTGCATCAGGGCTGGATCCTGGCGTTGACGCCGATCTATTGGGCTTGTCTTTCGATTGCGGCGTGGCGCGCGCTGTATCAACTGCTGAGCGAACCATATAAATGGGAAAAGACCGAGCATGGCCTTTCCCCGCAAATCCGATCAGCCGCCGCCTCGCGGATGCTCGTCCCCCGCGACACGGCTGCGCAACGGTGGCAGCGCTACAGATAACGCTTGAGATCGGCGGCGGCCGCTTCAGCCGAACGTTTGAGATCGAACGGCGAGACGAAGCGGCCCTCGCGATCCATCAGATAGATCAGCGCCGTGTGATCCATCGAATAGGCACCATCCTTCAGCGGGACTTTTTTTGCGTAAACCCGAAAGGCGGCCAGGGCTTTCTGGACAGCCGCCGGATCGCCGGTCAAGCCTTTCAGATGTGGGTCGAAGCTGGAAAGATAGCTTGCCATCGTTTCCTGCGTATCGCGTTCCGGATCGACCGTGACGAAATAGGCGTTGATGCGGTCGGCGTCCGGCCCCATCGCCCGCAACACCTCCGACATCTCGAACAGCGAGGTCGGGCAGACGTCGGGGCAGTGGGTATAGCCGAAGAAAATAATTGTCGGCCTGCCGACCATGCTCTTTTCGGTGACAGTCTGACCGGTCTGGTCGGTCAGTTTGAATGGGCCGCCGCCGATCGACGTTGCGGTGCGCGTGCCGGCGAACCCGCCGAGCAGCCAGAGCACCACCGTGAGACCGACGACGAGACTACCGGCGAAGGCCGCAAACAGGATCAGCGGACGGGCGAATCTATTTGACATCGGGTATCCTTGGTATCGCGCCTTCCGAAGGCCGCGTCCTCGCTATCAAGCCTTCGTAACTTGCGGAAAAGCCTAGAGCATTTTCGCTTCTGACGAATCAGAGGCGAAGCTCTAGATTGTTGTTTGACGCGTTTTCTTCACGCGAACAGGTCACCACTTCGCTCGAAAACGCTATGGAAGCGGGCGGCGAGGCCGGAAGCGTGCGTCGCGAAGACCCAGTGGTTCCGTAGCGCGCCCACAGCGCCCTGCCGACACGGCGAGGCTTCAGATAAGGCCAGTCTCGCCCTTAAGGCAAGCGCAACCGGGTGCGATCACGTGGTGATGAATTGGCCACTTTTGACGATGAATTGGCAATGTCAGATCAGCGCGCCGACGATGCCTGCGCGTCAAGGTAGCATGGACGATACATGTCAGCGAGTTGGCGGCCACGAAGAAAGATCATGCGCCGCGTCAAACCACCGCGCTCTTTGATCCAGCGCTGGATTGCGGAAGGGTACATCGAATACAGCATAAGGGTCGCCTCGGAATTGGTGACGGCGCGGCCGTTCGATCCGAGATCCCAAGCGGCATGAAACCCGAGAGCAGCGTGGGACGTCACGCAAATCTTGTCATGCGGGACCGTACCGAGAACGATGGTGCAAGCTGATGCACATAGACCGTCGATGATGACGGACTGGCCAGAATTGCGAACGGCCTCATATTTATCAAGATAGGTTCCGATCCGGCCGCCCCGATCCTCTCCGATCCGAACCACGGCATGACTTGCAGCAACATGTCCCAGCAGGAATATCACTGCAAGCAATCCCGTCACGACCCTCATCATCTGCCCCGTGTCGATTTCGAATCGGCGGTGATCTTTGTGCGACTCCAAGTCCGTAGCCTCTGGTGAGATTGGCGTTTTGTCCAGATCGCCTTGATCACTCAAATAAGATTCGAATTCAGTGTTGCCGACGCGCTGCACTTACCCGAGCGTGTTCGGCTTAAACCCAGGTCGCGTGAAGAAATGCTTGATCAATTTGCTCGGATACCGAGGCAAAACCAGTATCTACTTTTTCTCACGCCGCTCGAACGGGACGATTCATCGGGACAGCGGAATTATGGTTAACAAACTAATGCCGGGAACCTGGCCGACTTTGCCGCATCTATTCCTCTAACGGTGGAGTATCCCGAGATCCGGAGTGAGGCGCATGCAACAGGTTCAGTCCCGGCTCGTCGCCGGCCCGTGCGACGACGATCTAGAACTGGTTCGCCGCGCTCGTGCGCGCGACGAAGGCGCAATCCGTGCCATCATGCAGGCGAATAATCGCAAACTGTACCGGATCGCGCGTGGCATCCTGCGCAACGATAGCGAGGCCGAGGACGTCGTGCAGGAAACCTACGTTCGTGCCTTCACGCATCTTGAGAGCTTTCGTGGCGACTCCCGTCTCGCAACCTGGCTGGCGCGTATCGCCATCAACGAGGCGCTTGGCCGGAGGCGACGCCTGCGCCCCACCGTCGACTGGACCACGCTGGAGCCGGGTGTGCTGAACGCCCAGATCATCCAGTTTCCCGTGTCCGCCGTTTCCGATGACCCCGAAAAAACCATGGCCCAGCGCGAAATACAGCACATCGTCGAGCAGGCGGTTGACGAACTGCCCGAGGCATTCCGCATCGTCTTCATCACCCGCGTGATCGAGGGAATGAACGTGGAGGAGACCGCTGAGCTCCTCGATCTCAAGCCGGAAACCGTGAAGACGCGGCTTCATCGTGCTCGCACGATGCTGCGTGCGAACGTGGAAAAGAAGGTCGGCCCGGTCATGATGGAGGCCTTTCCCTTCGCCGGCAAACGATGCGCGCGCCTGACCGATGCGGTTCTCGGCCGGCTTGGTCTGACTAGATAATTCGGGAACCTGTTCCGCGGGGCCGCATCCAATCCTGTGTATCGCAACAAAACGTCCGGCGATTTTCGAATCGCGGCGTCACAGGAGTATCAAGAATGTTCGTTCGACTGAGCACGGCGATCGCCGCCGCAGCACTGCTAAGCAGCGGTGCCTTCGCGCAGGGCGCGAAACCCACCGATCCGCAGATCGCGCATATCGCCTACACCGCCGGCGTCATCGATGTCACCGCGGCGAAGCAGGCGCTGGAGAAATCCACCAACAAGGACGTGAAGGCCTTTGCCGCCGATATGGTGCGGGATCATGAGGCGGTGAACGACAAGGCGCTCGCACTGGTCAAGAAGCTGAAGGTCACCCCTGAAGACAACGACACCAGCCGCACGCTGTCCAAGAACGCCGCCGCCAAACTCAAGGAGTTGTCGAAACTGAAGGGCGCCGCGTTCGACAAGGCCTATGTCGACAACGAGGTCGCCTATCACAAGGCGGTCGACAACGCCCTTGAAACCCTGCTCATTCCGTCGGCCAGCAATGACGAGCTGAAGAGCCTGCTGCAAACGGGGCTGAAGATCTTCCAGGGCCACGAGCAACATGCCGAACAAGTCGCGGCCGAACTGAAGTAGGGCGCGCCATGAAACCGGACGGATATCTCCCGATTGCCGCAGCCTTGGTAATCTCAGCCCTGAGCATCGTGGGCATGGGGGTCGCGACCTTGGGACTATCCGCCGCGGCCCGCGCGGCGACGGTTCGAGTTTCGATGCAGGACCTCGCTTTCATGCCGGTCGAGACGGAGGCCAAGGTCGGCGACACCATCGAATGGGTCAACGAGGACATCTTCGCACATACCGCGACAGCGCGAAACGGCGACTGGGACGTGACGCTGCCGCCGAACAAAACCGTCAGGCTCGTTCTGAAAAAGGCGGGAATGATCGACTACTACTGCCGCTTCCATCCCAATATGAAAGCCAGGCTGACGATCGCGCCGTAGTCCTTGGAAGCCGGAAGCGCACGGTCGAGCGGCAGGAGACCACCGAACGACGTTGGAGCGGGCGAAGGGAATCGAACCCTCGTATGCAGCTTGGGAAGCTGCCGTTCTACCATTGAACTACGCCCGCTTATCGGCTCTCCATCCCCTGATGTAACCGATGGCGCTCAGCCCGCCAAGACGTCAAGCGAGCGAACCGCTCCGCAACAGCGGGGAAAATGTCCGAAGGATCGTTCTAAAGCACCCGCACGATCTGTAAGCCCGCGATCACCGCGCCAACCGATAGCACGACGGAAACGATCATGTAAAAGGCGGCGGCAGCCACTTCGCCCCGCTGGATCAGATAGAATGAATCGAGCGAGAACGTGGAGAACGTGGTGTAGCCGCCGCAGATTCCGACGATAAGGAAGATGCGTACGGCTTGAGGCAGACTCCATCGGACAGCGAACAGGCCGGCGAACAGTCCGATCAGAAGCGACCCCGTGACATTGATGACGAGCGTTCCCCACGGAAACTTCGGGCCCAGCAATTTGCCGAAACCGATGGCGACGAGATAGCGGGCCACCGATCCCAGCGACCCGCCGGCTGCGACGGCCAGGATATACGTCCACTTCAAGGCTTTTGCTCCTTCTGCGGCCATTCGGCCATACCGCCCAAGACGCCGATGACCACCAGAGGGATCGCCAGAAGAACCGCCAGAGAGATCAATAGGGAAATCACCGGGAGGGTCTCGGAATCCATCAGGTAGCCGATCGCAACGGCCACCCAGCAAACGCCGACGCCCCACAACGAGACCGATAGCGAACTCGGAAGTCTGTTCATCACGCGCCCTTTCTCGGGCGCAGCGGGGAAGGAAATAGCTCCTACCGACGCAAAGGCGCCCGGTAGGAGTCATCAGCCTGCGGCGGTTGTCGGGGGACTCCATCCCCATCGATTTCGGTTATGCTAGAGCATGATCCCGAAAAGGGGAAGCCGGTTTTCGGATAAGATCATGCTCAATCAAAGGATGAGGCTAGTGCCTTTCCGCTTCTGATGGACTCAGCAGCAGGCCTTTACGATCTTACAGCCGGAAATGCTTTGACAACTTGAGGCCCTGGGCCTGGTAGTTGGAGCCGATGCGCTGGCCGTACATCGCGTCGGGCCGCGACAGCATCTTCTCATAGACGAGGCGGCCGACGATCTGGCCGTGCTCGAGAATGAACGGCACCTCGCGCGAGCGCACCTCGAGCACCGCACGTGACCCCTGTCCGCCCGCGCCGGCATAGCCGAAGCCGGGATCGAAGAAGCCCGCGTAGTGCACCCGGAACTCGCCGACCAGCGGATCGAACGGCACCATTTCCGCGGCGTAGTCCGGCGGCACCTGAACAGCTTCCTTCGAGGCGAGAATATAGAACTCGCCAGGATCCAGGATCAGGCTGCCGTCCGGCCGCGCCGCGATCGGCTCCCAGAACTCACCGACCGCATAGCCGCCGCGGCGATCGATATCGACCACTCCGGTATGGCGCTTGGCGCGATAGCCGACAAAGCCGTTGGCATAGTCGCCCGAAAGATCGACGCTGAGCGCCACGCCGTTGACGAGATCGGCGTCGTCGACATCGACGAGCCGCTCCCGTTCGTGCAGGGCTTCGAGCTCGTGGGCATCGAGAACGGCCTCTCCGGTGCGGAAGCGGACCTGCGACAGCCGCGATCCCTCGCGCAGGAGCACTGGAAACGTCTTGGGACTGATCTCCGCATAGAGCGGCCCGTGATAGCCGGCGCCGATCATGTCGAAGCGCCGGGTGCCGTCGGCGATCACGCGCGTGAATACGTCGAGGCGGCCGGTCGAGCTTTTTGGATTAGCGGCGGCGATGATTTCGGGCGGCAGGGCCAGGCTCTCCAGCAGCGGCACGATGTAAACGCAGTTGGTCTCCAGCACCGCGCCGTCGGAAAGATCGACTTCGTGCAGCTTGAGCTCATCAATGCGTTCAGCGACGGTTGCGTCAGGCCCCGGCAGAAAGCTGGCGCGCACCCGATAAGCCATGGCGCCGAGCCGCAGATCGAGGCTTGCCGGCTGGATCTGGCTCTCGACAAACGGATATTCCGGCAGGATCAGGCCTGCGTCGGCCATCGCCGCGATCATGCGGTCGGGCAGAATGCCGTTGGCGTCGGGAGGGAGCGAGAATGACACGATGTCGTCTTTACGGCCTGGGCGATATCGACCCGAAACAGGAGCAGGGGCTTTAGTGCTTGTCCGTCGGCGAGAGGCAGGGTTCTGGCGTCTGAATCCGGATTTGCAGCCAGCCGATTGCGATTGTCAATTGATTGGCTTGACGGACGGGAGAGGCGGGACTAGGCATGACAGCGTTCCGTGGTGATTTGAGCCGGCCGGCTTGCAGCCACGTTAAATAAGTCGCTAAACAGGCCGGGGACAATGTGATCCCGGCTTGTGGAGTTCTTCCAGGCCGGTTTTTTTGTGGCCGCTGTCCGCGGTGGACACGCAGGAGATCATATGTCCGAGACCAAGTCCGCACCCCGCTATCACCCTGAAACCCGGCTGGTTCATTCCGGCACGCTGCGTTCGCAGTTCGCCGAGACCTCGGAAGCCCTGTTCCTGACTCAAGGTTACGTCTACGACACCGCCGAACAGTGTGAGGCGCGATTCAAGGGCGACGATCCCGGCTTCATCTACTCGCGCTACTCCAACCCGACGGTCGCGATGTTCGAGCAGCGCATGGCTGCGCTCGAAGGCGCGGAGACCGCGCGCGCCCTCGCGACGGGCATGGCCGCGGTGACCACCGCGATGCTGGCGCCGCTGAAGGCGGGCGATCATGTGGTGGCGGCAAAGGCCTTGTTCGGCTCCTGCCGCTATGTGGTCGAAGACCTGCTGCCCCGCTACGGCATCGAATCCACGCTGGTTGACGGCCTTGATCTCGATCAATGGCGCAAGGCGATGCGGCCGAACACCAAAACCTGCTTCATCGAAAGCCCGACCAACCCGACGCTCGACGTGCTCGACATCGGTGGCATCGCCGAGATCGCGCATCAGGCTGGCGCTCGGCTGATCGTCGACAATGTGTTCGCGACGCCGATCTGGCAAAGCCCGCTGGAGCTCGGCGCCGACGTCGTGGTGTATTCGGCCACCAAGCACATCGATGGCCAGGGACGGACGCTCGGCGGCGTCATCCTGTCGTCGAACGCTTTCGTCCAGGATCATCTCCAGACCTTTATACGCCAGACCGGACCGTCGATCTCGCCGTTCAACGCCTGGATTCTCCTGAAGGGATTGGAGACGCTCAGCGTCCGCGTGCGCCAGCAAACCGAGAGCGCCGCGGCGATCGCGGAGGTGCTGGCGTCGCATCCGAAAGTGTCCCGCCTCATCTATCCCGGCCGGCCGGACCATCCGCAGGCGGCGCTGGTGAAAAAGCAGATGCGCGCCGGCTCGACGCTGATCGGCTTCGATGTCAAGGGCGGCAAGGCGGCGGCGTTTCGGTGTCTCAACGCGTTGAAGCTCGCGCGCATCTCGAACAACCTCGGCGACGCCAAGAGTCTCGTCACCCATCCGGCAACCACCACCCACCAGCGTCTTGCCCCGGAAGTCCGCGCCGGGCTCGGGATCGGCGAAGGCTTCATCCGCTATTCGGCCGGTCTCGAACACAAGGACGACCTGATCGAGGATCTTGTTGCCGCACTGGAAAAGGTGTGAGGCTTTCTTCCCTTTCCAACAAGGAGAGGGGGTAAAGTCTCACAAAGGCCGATTGACAGTCGCAGCCGCCGGTAAACTGGCGCCAGCCTGGACCTGATCCACCGACTTGATGATGTTGTCGCCGAGCAACTGGGCGAAACAGGCATAACCCCAGTCGTTCATGTGAAGGCCGTCCTTGGTCACGAAGGTGTCGAACGGTAGCGACTGCCGGTCGTGCCAGTCGCGCATGACCTCGAAGCGCGGGAAAATCCCCACATGCCTGTAGTGCGCGACCCGGTTCAGCAGACCGACCATTCTGCCGGCACTCTCGCCCCTGGCATTGACGGCGGGCGCGTATTGCGGATCGATCAGGACCAGATCGGCGCCGGAGGCCTGAATGGTCGCGACGCCGTCTTCGACGGTTTTTGCGGTGCTCGCGGGATCGAGATTGCGTAGCACCGCGTTGGTGCCGACCTGCCAGATCACCATGTCCGGCTTGGCATCGATCACTTCCGTTCGCAGCCGCTTTATCATCTCGGGCGCGTCCTCGCCGCCCTTGCCGCGATTGAGCACGGTGATGGCGGCGGCCGGATATTTGCGGTGCAACTGGGCCGCCAGGCGGTTCGGATAATTGAATTCTGGCGACGTCGCGCCGTAACCCTGCGTCGAGGACGAACCGAAGGCGACGATGACAACCGGTTTGTTGGCTGCAAGCTTGGCCGCCACATGAGGCAGTGATCCCACCGACTGCGAGACACCCTTCGGCGGCAGGCAAGGGACGCGATTGAAGATGTCGCGCGCGCGGGCAGCAATTGTCGCTACCTTGTCGATCGTCCTTCCGGACAGGCTCTGCGTCGGCGTGCCGGATTGCGCGGTTGCGACCGAAGAAACGGGTGCGGTGCTGCCTGTCGACAGCGCGGAGGCGTTGGCCGGCGCCGTTTGTGCGAGCGCGGTGGAGGCCGATACTGCCGCCAGTATGACCGCCGCGGCCGGGCCGAGGGTTCTGCGGAAGCGAAGGATCATCATCAACGCTTGGTCCCGAGTTCGGTGGGGTTGATGCGAGCGGTCTCGATCACGAAGGTCGATAAGGCGCTACCGAGACAACTGTGAACGCGTTTGGCAAGGCTTACTCCCCGCACTGGGCTGAATAGATCGAATTCACCGCTCTCGTTCCACTTACTCATGATTGTAAAGCGGTCGAACACTGGTACGTCGCGCTGCTGCGCGACGACGCGCATGTTGTCGATGTAAGATGTCATTGAAACCATGGTTTCCGTGCGCGGGCTGTACTGCATGTTCATCAGCACGACATCCGCTCCCGCTTTCTGCAATGAGGTCACGCCTTGGTCGAGGGCCTCGCGAAAGTCGTCGATGTCGACGGACCGGATGGCATCGACAATGCCGGTCTGCCACACCACCAGAGTTGATTTTTTCGCCTCCGCGAGCTTGCCGAGGCTGGGCGCGACATCCTCGGCGGTCTTGCGCAGAGCCAGTTCCACGGACACGTTCACGAGAATGCCCGGCAATTTCTCGCGAAGTGCAGCCTGCAATTTCGCCGGATAGGCTTCCTCCTCGGCTCCGGATATTGATGAGGAACGGCTGCCCACCACCAGAATGTTGAGCGGGCCGCCCGCCCTGACCGCCGAGGCGACCCGGGATAGTGTACTATCGCTGGTCAGTAGATAGGCCGGCACGGCGCAGTTTTTGGTCACATCGTCAGCACACGCGGAGACGCTGGCCGATGAAGCGGCCAGCGCGATCAAGACCGACGCCAAGCCGGTCCTCATGCTCCTCCTCCCGCAAGATCCGAGTCGCCATCGGCAGGTTTGGCGCGGCTTCCGCCCTTGCCCGCAACCCTCTTGTACCACGAAAACACCCATGCGGCGGCGGACATGATCAGGATTCCGCAAATGCTGATAATGAGGTGAATCGTGGCGCCGCCGGAGCACTCTGCGAGGATGAACTGCCCGGCGAAGGCCAGAAAGACCCCGATACAGAAGATCTGGAGCGAACTCTGGCCGCACAGGATCAGCGGCTTAAGCCAGGGGGACGCCAATCCCGGCCAGTTCCTGGGCAGGAAGCGGACGGCCAGCGCGGCGAGCGCCAAAAAGTGGATGATGCGCAGCACGTCGAGATTGGTCTTGTCGATCGGATACATCCACTGTTCGGCGATGTCCGGCATCAAATGATTGAGCTGCGGCACATGCCAGGTCAGCGTGGTGTAGAAAGCGAACAGCAGATAGGTGACGCAAATCCAAAGTGTTGCCGGCAAAGACAGGATGCGCGAGATGCGCTTGGCGCCTCCGAGCGCGCACCATGCGCCAAACACGAACAGCAGTTGCCAGGCGAACGGATTGAAGAACCAGACCCCGTTGGGATAGGCGGGGAGTGCCAGCTCGAACCACCGGGTGAGTGCATAAAAACCGACCGACAGCGCTAGCCCCAGATCAGCCTTGCGCTGCATCACCAGCAACACCGGCGGAAAAAAGAGCATCAGCGCGACGTAGAGCGGCAGCACGTCCATGTTGACGGGGCGGAATTTCAGAAGCAGCGCCTGCACGATCGTGACGTCGGGCTGCTTGAGAAAATCGAGGATGCCCATTTCCTCGGTGTAAAGCGGGTTCTCAAAGCTGCTCGCGACGTAGGAAATTTCCGCGAGGAAAATCGTGAATAGAAAGATATGTGCTACGTAGATTTGCCAGACTCGCCTGAGAATGCGCGCGGCGGCGACGACAAATCCGCGCTCGCGCATAGCGCGTCCGTAAACGAGGGCGGCGGTATAGCCCGAGATGAAGATGAAAATCTCCGTGGCGTCACTGAAGCCATAGTTGCGGAGAGTGAGCCAGGTCAGGAGGTTCTGCGGCAGATGGTCAATGAAAATCAACCATAGCGCGAGCCCGCGAAACAGATCGAGCCTCAGCTCGCGCTCGCGCGGCGGGGTCGGAATCAAAACGGCCGGCGCATCGCGCGTGACGCCCGCAGGGGCCGCCCTCGTGCGCGCTCCGACAATCTGATCGGTAACTGGCGGCATACGCTCGGCTTCGATAAGGCCATCTCAATCGCCTGCGCGATCGAGATGGATTTACGGGAGGACAGCTTCACGCTAACGGTGGCAAAAAATCAATATTGCCGCCGGGATCATAGTGTGGAACCAGGCTGACGCACGATCACAACGAAGGGGGCTGGTTCATGCGCCTGTTTTGGCTATGATCGCTCGAATACTAGAGAGTTTGCGATGTACCGTGCCGTTACCCGCCAGATCGAAGTCACCGTTGAACCGAATTTCATGCCGGAGAGGTCGTCCGCCGAGCGAGGCCATTTTTTCTGGTCCTATACGGTGGTTATCATAAACGCCGGTCCCGAGACCGTGCAGTTGCGCACCCGGCATTGGATCATCACCGATGCCTCGGGAAGGAAGCAGGAAGTCCGCGGCGAGGGCGTCGTGGGCGAGCAGCCGGTGCTTGCGCCCGGCGAGCGCTTCGAATACACGAGCGGGGTTCCTCTGCCGACCGCCACCGGCTTCATGAGTGGCCGCTACCAGATGATCTCGATCCGAAGCGGCGAACCCTTCGAAATAGACGTTCCGACCTTCTCGCTCGACAGCCCCGACAGCAAGCGCGTGCTGAACTAAGGTCGCGTCCAATCGCGCCTACTCCACGCCGGCTTCCTGCGGGGTAAATTCGTACACCGAATTGCAGAACTCGCAGGTCACGGCAACCTTGCCATCCTGCACCATGCCCGAGCGGTCCTCCGGCGTGAAGCTTTTCAGCATGGCCGCCACGGCGTCACGCGAGCATGAACACCGCGCGTGCAGCGCTTGCGGCGAAAACACCCTGACGCCGCGCTCATGGAACAGGCGGTAAAGCAGACGTTCACCGGACAAGTCGGGATCGATCAGTTCGAGGTCCTCGACGGTGCCGATCAGCGACTGACCCTCGGCCCAGGCATCATCCTCGCTCACCGTATGCACGGCGCCACCGTCGGGGGCATCGCCGGGATGGAGATCGGCCTGGCGCGCGCGCTCCAGCGCCTTGGGCAGGAATTGCAGCAGCATGCCGCCGCCACGCCAGCCGCGCTTCGGTCCATCCCCCTCCCGGCGCCACTCCTCGCCGACCGCGAGCCGGACCCGCGTCGGAATCTGTTCCGAGCGCAGAAAATACTCATGCGCCGCATCTTCGAGGTTGCCGCCTTCCAGTGCCACAAGACCCTGATAGCGGTTCATGTCCGGACCCTGATCGATGGTCATCGCGAGATGGCCGCGGCCCAGCAGCGCGCCCGAGTCGGAAGCATCGCCGAGCCGGGCCTTGTCGAAACGGGCATAGGCTCGCAGCCCGGCCGGGGCCCGAAAGTCGACAATCAGGAACGACACCGGTCCATCGGTCTGGGTTTGCAGGATGAACCGGCCCTCGAACTTGAGCGATGAGCCGAGCAGCGTCGTCAGCACGATCGCCTCGCCGAGCAGCTTGGCGACCGGTGCGGGATAGTCGTGCCGGACCAGCAACTCGTCGAGCGCCGGCCCTAGCCGGGTCAGTCGTCCACGCAGGTCGAGTGTGCTCACCTCAAACGGAATCACGGCGTCGTCGACCGGAATGGATGAGGGCGCGCGCACGGGGGTTTCACGCGACGTGGCGGGGTCGGGCATTTGTGAGGTCATGCCCTCTATCTGGGGTCGACTGGCCGGGATCGAAACCCCATGAGAGGGAGGAGCGTCATATAAAGCTCCGTTTGAGGATGGGCTGCGGAATATCGGCGCAGCAGCTGAGAAATAAAAGTCACGCGTTTCAAATATTTAGGGGATTTCCGTCAACGAGAAAACAGATATTCTGGAGATGCCGGCTGCAGCGCATCATTGCTCAAACCGGTGGGTTGAAGCATGGATCCGTCACATGCAGTTCACAAACTGCGGTGACAGCGCGCGCGGCCTCCGTTATCCGGATAAGCGATGGACCTCGCAACGACAAAAGAAGCGGCGGACGGCGCCGGTTTCGATACCGTCCGGATCATCGGCGAAATTGATGCGCTGGCCGAAAAGCACGCTGGGCACGGGGACGTTTTCCGTTCTGCCGTGTCCAGGTTGTTGAAGGTCGAACTCGCGAAAGTGCGCGATGCGGCGCAGGCGAGGCTTCTGCGTGACCGCCACGGGCGGCGCTGCGCCGAATGGCTTTGCTTCGTTCAAGACGAAATCATTCGTCTGGCGTTTTCGGCCGCGACCCGTCATCTCTATCATTCCCCTATTCCGTCCGATGGCGAGCGCATGGCCGTGGTGGCGACCGGCGGCTACGGGCGCGGTTTGATGGCGCCGGACTCGGATATCGATCTGCTGTTCATTCTGCCTTACAAACAGACGGCGTGGGGCGAACAGGTCGCCGAGGCTATCCTGTATTGTCTATGGGACATGGGGTTGAACGTCGGTCACGCGACGCGCTCGGTCAATGAATCGATCCGGCAGGCGCGGGGCGACATGACCGTCCGCACCGGAATTCTGGAAGCCCGCTTCGTCACCGGCGACCGGGCACTTTACGACGAACTGGTTAGCCGCTTCGACACCGAAGTGGTGCGGGGAACAGCGGCGGAATTCGTCGCTGCCAAACTTGCCGAGCGCGAGGAGCGCCATCACCGCGCCGGCCAGTCGCGCTATCTGGTCGAGCCTAACGTCAAGGATGGCAAAGGGGGATTACGCGACCTGCATACGTTGTTCTGGATCGCGAAGTATGTCTATCGGGTGCGTGAAAGCCACGAATTGCTCCAGTGCAATGTGTTCGATGTTCGCGAATACCGGACCTTTAGCCGCTGCGCCGATTTTCTATGGTCGGTACGCTGTAACCTGCACTTCGCGACAGGGAGGGCGGAGGAACGGCTGTCGTTCGACTTGCAGCGGGAGATCGCGGTCCGGCTCGGATATACGTCTCATCCGGGGATGCAGGATGTCGAACGCTTCATGAAGCACTACTTCCTGACCGCCAAGGATGTCGGCGACCTCACCGCAATTCTATGCGCGAAGCTCGAGGATCAGCAGGCTAAGCCGGCACCGGTTCTCAGCCGCGTGATGTTGTGGCCGCGGGGCACGGAGGTTCGGCGGGTTCCGGACAACGACGACTTCATCATCGACAACAACCGCATCAATCTCGCGACGCCCGATCTCTTCAAGCGCGACCCTGTCAATCTGATCCGTTTGTTCCGCCTCGCGCAGAAGAACAACCTGGCTTTCCATCCGGACGCCTTGCGGCTGGTGACGCGGTCGCGACGGCTGATCAACGCGGAGCTTCGCGAAAACCCGGAAGCCAACCGGCTGTTCATGGAGATCCTGACCTCGAATGATGCGGAGACCGTGCTGCGCAGGATGAACGAGACCGGGGTGCTAGGTCAGTTCATCCGCGCCTTTGGCACGATCGTCTCGATGATGCAGTTCAATATGTACCATCACTACACGGTGGACGAGCATCTGATTCGCTGCATCGGCATCCTTCAGGATATCGAGCGCGGCGACAATGACGAGGTCGCGCTCGCCAGCGAGCTGATGCGCAAGATTCTTCCCGAGCACCGGCCTGTCATCTACATCACCACACTGCTTCATGACGTTGCAAAGGGCCGGCCCGAGGATCATTCGATCGCAGGCGCCAAGGTAGCGCGCAGATTGTGCCCGCGCCTTGGCTTCAACGCAGCCGACACCGAACTGGTCGCGTGGCTGATCGAACAGCATCTGACGATGTCCAAAGTGGCCCAGTCTCGCGACCTATCCGATCGCAAGACCATCGAGAATTTCGCGGCCGTGGTCCAATCGGTCGAGCGGATGAAGCTCTTGACCATCCTGACGACCGCAGACATTCGCGGCGTCGGCCCCGGCGTCTGGAATGGCTGGAAGGCCCAGCTGCTCCGCACTCTTTATTATGAGACAGAACCCGTGCTGACCGGCGGCTTCTCCGAGGTCAATCGCGCGCAGCGCATGGCGGCGGCTGAGGCCGAGTTCCGTGCCGCTTTCACCGAATGGCCCGACCATGAGCTTGATGCCTACATTGTCCGGCATTATCCGGCCTACTGGCTCAAGGTCGATCTCGAGCACAAGATCAGGCACGCGCGCTTCCTGCGCGCCAGCGAAGGAAGCGGCAAGAAGCTTAACATCAACGTCGGCTTCGATGAGGGGCGCGGCGTCACCGAGCTGACGATCCTTACCGCCGATCATCCCTGGCTGCTGTCGATCATTGCGGGAGCATGCGCGTCGGCCGGGGCCAATATCGTCGATGCCCAGATCTATACGACCATCGACGGGCAGGCGCTCGATACCATCGCGATCTCACGCGAATATGAGCGCGACGAGGACGAAGGCCGGCGCGCCGGCCGCATCGCCGAGATCATCGAGCAGGTGCTCGAAGGCCGGTTGCGCCTGCCCGACGTGATACCGAGCCGCGCCGGGGGAAAGAGGCTGCGGCCGTTTGTGGTCGAACCCAAGGTCACCATCAACAATCAATGGTCGGACCGCCACACCATGATCGAGGTTTCAGGGCTTGATCGACCTGGGCTTCTGTTTCAGCTCACCACGGCGATCTCGAAGCTCAACCTCAATATCGCCTCGGCCCACGTGGCGACATTCGGCGAGCGCGCGCGCGACGTGTTCTACGTCACCGACCTGCTCGGCGCCCGGATCACCGCTCCGACACGGCAGACCGCGATCAAGCGCGCGCTGGTCCATCTGCTCGCTAACGGCAGCACTGCGAAATAATTCGCCGTCGGGAGGCAGCGTCTTGCAAACTCCCCTTGCAATGGGTTTGGCCCTCATTCTGGCCGGACCAGCCGGTCGGGCTGTGAACGTCGCGCGGATGACAGGACGCGGCTTGTTCGACTTGGGTCGGCGGTTCCAGCCCTAATGTTGCATTAACTTTCAGGTAACCGCGCCTTAAAGCCCGGCCGCTAGGGTCCGTCTGATTTTGACGTTCGCATCAACGGTTGCTGCAAGAACATGCGAACTTCGAAATCGGCACACTGGCGTGCAGGGTCGGCGTGAGCGTTGTTGCGTATGGCGTGGGGACAAAAAAAGCGTAGCGGGCGCAAAGAGCCGGTATTCAGTGGGTTCGCAGCTTCGCTTTCGGAGTTGCGCATCAATCCGCTCGACCGCGTTACGATCGCTGACGACAAGCCGCCGGACAGGCGAGCCCGCCCGCGCAAAGCAGCCGCTCCGAATACTGAAGGCCCGCGCAGGCCTCCGGGTGAGGGTGGACGGCGAGCGAAGAAGCGTACACGCGCGCGTCTCTCGCGGCTGTTTTATTGGGGCGCCGTCCTCGCATTGTGGGCGGTTATCGCTGTCGTCGGCCTGCTGATCTATATCGGCGCGCATCTGCCGCCAATCCAGTCGCTCGAAATTCCAAAACGTCCGCCGACCATTCAGGTTGTCGCTGCGGACGGCAGCGTGCTGGCGACGCGCGGCGAAATGGCCGGAAACAACGTCTTGCTCAAGGACGTGCCGTCCTATTTGCCGAACGCCTTCATCGCGATCGAGGATCGCCGGTTCTATTCGCATTACGGCGTCGATCCGATCGGCATCCTGCGCGCAGCCGTTGCCAACGTGCTGCACTTCGGCGTATCGCAGGGCGGCTCGACGCTGACCCAGCAACTTGCCAAGAATCTGTTCCTGACCCAGGAACGTACGCTTGAGCGGAAGCTCCAGGAAGTCGAACTCGCGCTCTGGCTGGAGCGCAAGCACACCAAAGCGCAGATTCTCGAGCTTTACCTCAACCGCGTGTACTTCGGGTCTGGCGCGTATGGTGTCGAAGCGGCGGCGCAGAAGTATTTCGGAAAGCCCGCGAAGAACGTCACGCTCGCCGAAGCCGCCATGCTGGCCGGTCTCGTCAAGTCGCCGTCGCGGCTCGCACCGGATCGCAACCCGGAAGGTGCCGAAGCCCGCGCAAAGATCGTGCTCGCGGCAATGGCGGACGCTCACCTCATCACGGCGCAACAGGCGCACGCCTCGGCCGCCCAACCCTCCTACGCCGTGAAGCCGGCCAGCGCCGGTACCACCAACTACGTTGCTGACTGGGTCGGCGATGTCCTCGATGATCTGGTGGGCCAGGTCGATCAGAACATTGTCGTCGAAACGACCATCGATCCGAAATTGCAGAGCGTGGCGGAAGCCGCCTTGATCGACGAACTGGCCGCGAAAAGCGTCAAGTTCAATGTCAGCCAGGGCGCATTGGTGGCGATGACGCCCGACGGCGCGGTCCGCGCCATGGTCGGCGGCCGCAACTACGCCGACAGCCAGTTCAATCGGGCGACCATGGCAAAGCGTCAGCCCGGCTCCGCGTTCAAACCGTTTGTGTATCTGGCCGCGATCGAGGCCGGGCTCACGCCCGAGACGATCCGTCAGGACGCTCCGCTCGACGTCAAAGGCTGGCGGCCGGAGAACTACTCTCATGAGTATTTCGGCGCGGTGACGCTAACTCAGGCGCTCGCAATGTCTCTCAATACCGTCGCCGTCCGGCTCGGACTGGAAGTCGGTGCTGCAAAAGTGGTGCGAACCGCGCACCGCCTCGGCATCACATCAAAACTTGAGACGAACGCATCAATCGCGCTTGGCACTTCAGAGGTGTCGCCGCTGGAGCTGGTTGGTGCCTACGCGCCATTCGCAAACGGCGGATATGCCGCCAGTCCCCATGTCGTCGAGCGCATCCGCACCGTCGACGGCAACAAGCTTCTCTATGCGCGCGGGAAGGAAGCACCCGACCGGGTGATCGATCCACGGGGGGTCGCCATGATGAACACGATGATGGAGCAGACGCTCATCAGCGGCACCGCGCGCAAGGCCGAGATTCCCGGATGGACAGCCGCCGGCAAGACCGGAACCAGTCAGGATTTTCGCGATGCATGGTTCATCGGTTATACCGCGCGGCTCGTGACCGGGATTTGGCTCGGCAACGACGACAATACGCCGACCCGCAAGGCGACCGGCGGCGGTCTGCCGGTGGAGGTCTGGACCCGCTTTATGCGAGCCGCTCACCAGGGCGTGCGGCCCGAGCCGATTCCCGGCACACAGCGGGGCGGCTTCCTGCCTGAAGTCGCGCAGTTCGGCCAACCCGTCGACGTACCGGTCCCTGCGGCTTCGCCTGCGGTCGAGCGCCAGCCGCAGCCGGTGCGGACCAATGTGCGGCCGGAAGCTGCTGGCGGTCTGGATGGCTGGCTCGTGGACCGGCTGTTCGGCGGTCACTGAAGCATGACAAAATAAGATGAAAGCACTCAACGCGTCATTGCGAGATCGCGACAAAATTGGCTGCCAATTTTGTGCTGAGCGAAGCAATCCAGATAGCAAGAAAGAGAGTTGGATTGCTTCGTCACCGTCGTTCCTCGAAGACGAGGAACTGTGCTCCTCGCAATGACGAAGCGCTTCAGTTCCAACCAAAGCAATCAAGCCCTCGTACGGCTTCGGCCGCGTCGGCAGTTCCGAGGTTAGTCCTGAATACCGTAGCGATGGAGGTCGTTGCCTTCAACGTCGAGCCACTTCTTGGCCCGCTCGACATGATTACAGATGCGAGCCACCACCTTCCAAAACCGTGGCGAGTGATTCATTTCAACGAGATGGGCGACCTCGTGCGCGGCGAGATAATCCAGCACGAACGGCGGCGCCAGGATGAGCCGCCATGAGAACGAGAGCGATCCGGAGGACGTGCATGATCCCCAGCGGCTCGATTGGTCGCGGATCGAAAGGCGCTTGACCTTGACGCCAAGCGCGTCGGCATGGCGCTGCGAAGCTTTTTGTAGGTCTCGTCTTGCTTCCCGTTTCAGGAAATCATGGACCCGCCGGTCGAGATATTCGAGTTCGCCGGCGACACAAAGAATACGCTCGCCGCTATCGCGCGTCTCGGTCCACACGGTACCGCGCTCGCCGGCGCGATGCACGATCCGATGGGCGATGCCGCGCAGCGGAATGACCGCGCCGTGGTGGAAGGGCGCCGCCTTCGGCAGCCGCCCGAGACGCGCCGCGATCCAGCCGCCGTGACGTTGCGCAAAGTCTTTTGCTTCCGCGAGCGTTCCTCGCGGCGGCATCGTCAGGATCGCTTCGCGGTCACTCGGATGGATTCGCAAGGTGTAGCGGCGCGCGCGGCGATGCCGGCGCAAGCGGACTGAATAAACCTGGGATCCATGCTTGATGAGAAGCCGGGATGGTTCGGCGGGACGTCGATAAAGGAGCGCACGGGCCATGTCTGCAAATCCGGGACGGGAAATCTCGCCCGGATTCTGCCATATCCGGCGCCACTCAAATCGATCGGCGCAAAAACAAATCATTTGCCCAATATACAGGGGTAACCTATCCCTGATTGGCTATATAAGGGGTGCAGGAACAAGAAAATTTATACTTCATTCGGCTGAGTTGACCCTCGAAGCGATGAAAATGAGTTCATCTCTTGAAAACGAAAGAAATGAACCGATCATGGGAGGGTTGCCGCAGGATCCCGCGCCCCTGACTGCGGGATCGATCAGGCGATTGTTTCCGTTCGGATTTACGTGCGATCGATGCAGCGGCCGCAGCGTGCGATGCTTACGCTGGCTGTCTGGCGTTCGACTGCATGAAGTCATTGATGCGAGGGACGATCTCCGATCTGAACCGCGACCCGTTAAACACCCCGTAGTGACCAACATCCTTTTGCACGTAATGGGTTCGCCGGTTGTTTGGGATCGATGTGCATAACGCGTGCGCCGCTTCGGTCTGGCCGAGACCGGAAATGTCGTCCTTCTCACCTTCGATCGTCATCAACGCGACGCGCGTGATCTTCGAAGGTTCGACCAGCCGGCCGCGATGGGTCATCTCGCCCTCGGGCAGCGCGTGCTTGACGAACACCAGATCGACCGTTTGCAGATAATACTCGGCGGTCAGATCCATCACAGCGAGATACTCGTCATAGAAATCGCGATGCTTGTCGACCAGGTCGCCGTCGCCTTTAACGAGATTCTCGAACAGACTCTTGTGCGCCTTCATGTGGCGATCGAAATTCATGCTGATGAAGCCATTGAGCTGCAAGAAGCCGGGATAGACGTCGCGCATCACCCCAGGGTGCGGAAACGGCACCTTGGTGATGACGTTATTGCGGAACCAATCGGTGCCCCTTTCGGCGGCGAGATTGTTGACCGCGGTCGGATTCTTGCGGGTATCAATCGGCCCTCCCATTAACGTCATCGACAGCGGAACATACGGATCGCGCTCGGCCTCCATCACCGACACGGCGGCCAGCAACGGGACCGACGGTTGGCAGACAGCGATGACGTGGACGTTTCCGCCGAGCACATGCAGCATCTCAATCAGATAGTCGACGAAATCATCGAGATCGAAGCGCCCCTCGGCGACCGGTACCATTCGGGCATCGGACCAGTCGGTAATGTAGACGTCATGCGTCGGCATGAACGCTTCGACGGTTCCGCGCAGCAAGGTCGCGTAGTGACCCGACATCGGAGCCACCAGCAGCAGGCGCTGCTGCGGCACGCGCAGTGGACGTGTGTGCATTCGATCGAAGTGGAGCAGACGACAAAAGGGTTTCTCCCAGACCGAGCGGATCTCGATCGGTGTGCGCACACCGTTGACTTCGGTTTCGTGGAGGCCCCATTCCGGCTTCGCGTAACGGCGGGTGGTGCGTTCGAACAGTTCGCAACCCGCGGCGACGGATTTGCCCAACTCGGTATGCGCCCACGGATTGAGCGGGTTCTGGAACAGCATCCTGGTTGCATCGGTGATGGCGCGAGCCGGGTTGAGCGACGCCTGAGCCATTTCGTACATCCAGTACATCGGCGCCGTCATCGACGGGCTGACTTCCGCCGGCATCTCCGGCGGCCGTCCAAATTCACCGATCGGCATTGGCTTGTTCCCCTTTTTGCGTCGCAACATAGTGACCGTTGCGATACAGAGCGTCAATCCACCGCTTGCCTAGATATAGTAGGTTGATGCTTTTAGAGAAACCTGAGGTGGAAAAAATCTCTTTCCGGCCTCGTTTGAGGCCAGAACGCTGCTATGCCGCGCAAGGTGGCGCTGTGTTATCAGTCTCGGAAATTTCATGCGGGCTTGGCCCGGTCCCATGAAATGAAAGCCGGCTCCGCATTTTATTTTAAGATGTCTTCTCCGAAAGCAGTTCTCACCTTTCAGAATGATGCTCTAGTCTTCGAGAATGACCGACGTTGCTGCTTCCGATTTCCGCCATCCCCGCCGCTACGTCCGGCTGGACACTCTTTTGCGGCTGCGGTGGCTTGCGGTATTGGGGCAGCTCGCGGCGATCTTCGTTGTCGAGCAGGGACTTGAGTTCGATCTGCCAACCGCTCCCTGTTTGACGATCGTCGGGTTGTCGTCGCTACTCAATCTCGCTTTGCAAGTCAGCTTCAATCCGATGAAGCGGCTCGAGCCATGGCATGCGGCAACGCTGCTTGCGCTGAACATTGCTCAACTAGCCGCCCTGCTGTTCTTCACCGGCGGTTTGCAGAATCCATTCTCCTATCTGTTTCTGGCGCCGGTACTGATCTCGGCCACCGCCTTGCCGACGCAAATGACCATGGCGCTCGGCGGCTTCGCGGTCGCCTGCGCGACGGTCCTGGGCTTCACGCATTTGCCACTGCCGTGGGATGCGTCCAATCCGCTCGTCTTGCCGCCGATCTATCTCATAGGAGTCTGGCTATCGATCGTCCTGGCGATCGGTGTCACGAGCCTTTACACATTCCAGGTGACGGAGCAGGCGCGCAAGCTGTTCGACGCCCTGGCGGCGACCGAACTGGTGCTGACCCGCGAACAGCATCTGACCCAGATCGACGGCCTTGCTGCCGCGGCCGCCCACGAACTCGGAACACCGCTCTCAACCATCTTTCTGATTTCGCGCGAGCTGGAAAAAGCCTTGCAGGAGAATGGCGCTCAGGATCCACAACGGCTCGCCGGCGATCTCGGGATCGTACGGGAGCAGGCGCAGCGTTGCCGCGATATTCTCGCCAAGATCGCGCAACTGTCCTCATCTGGCGCGCCCTTCGATCGTATGCCGCTGTCGACGCTGATTGAGGAAACCGTTGCCCCGCATCGTGACTTCGGCATCGACATCAAGACCCGGATCGAGGCCGCAGGTGACCACGAACCGGTCGGCATGCGTAACCCCGCGATCCTTTACGGCGTCGGCAACATTCTCGAGAACGCCGTCGACTTCGCCCGCAGCGCGGTCGAAGTGAATGCCTGGTGGGACAGAGACAATGTTGAGATCGTCATTGCGGACGACGGACCGGGCATTGTCCCCGACATTCTGAAGAGGATCGGCGAGCCTTATCTGTCGCGCCGTCGCAACGCCGGCGATGCCCAGGGCGGACGTACAGGACTGGGTCTTGGAATTTTTATCGCCCGAACCTTGCTGGAGCGAACCGGCGCTAAGGTATCATTCAAGAACCGAAAGTTTCCTGAGCATGGCGCGGTGGTCAGGATTGTGTGGCCACGTGTCCGTTTTGAAACAGCAAAAACGATTGCGGAGACAATAGGATAGAGATCGCGGCCGTGGATTTGGGCAACAATTGCTTGCGGTGCGGTGTTCAGCGATCATATGATTTCAGACCAATCACGCGAGGTATCAATGTGAACGCCACCCCCGACGTTATCCCGCAAGCCGACCGCTCGCTGCTTATCGTTGAGGATGACAAACCGTTTCTGGAGCGGCTGTCGCGCGCCATGGAAACGCGCGGCTTCACTGTGACCTCATGCGGCAGCGTCTCTGATGGTCTTGCGCATATCGGAAAGTCCGCGCCGGCTTTTGCCGTGGTCGATTTGCGGCTGGGCGATGGCAATGGCCTCGACGTTGTGTCAGCGCTTAAGCGCGAGCGGCCCGATGCTCGAGCGATCGTGCTAACCGGCTACGGCAACATCGCGACCGCTGTGACGGCGGTGAAGATGGGGGCGATCGATTATCTGTCCAAGCCTGCCGACGCCGACGACGTGGTCGCAGCGCTGCTTGCCAGCGGTACAGAAAAATCCGAGTTGCCGCCGAATCCAATGTCCGCCGATCGCGTGCGCTGGGAACACATTCAGCGCATTTACGAGATGTGCAGTCGTAACGTGTCGGAAACGGCGCGGCGGCTCAACATGCACCGCCGCACGCTGCAACGTATTCTGGCGAAACGCGCGCCTCGCTGAGACTGAATTGTTATCCTCCGTTCAAGGGGCGACAGCCGTTCAGCTTTAAGTCAGACGCAGCGTTTCGAGCGAAGTGGCTTATCGCCTTGCGCTGGCGCCGCCCTCGAGTCACATTCATGCTTTAAAATTCACCGTCGGTGTAGCCCTGCGGATCGGCCAGGCGATTGAGACGTTGCGCCGCCGCGATCCCGAAGCGCAGCATCATCGCCTTGCGCGTCGGTGCCGACAGGCGGTGCTCGGGCGCCTCGCAATGCAAGTAGGCGCCATAGGCGTCTGCAACGATTAGCCCCGTATCGCCGGGGAAAATATCGCACGGCAGATCGCGCGTGAAAGCGAAGAACAGGCGATCACAATGCTCTCGGTAATCCTGCCACTTCCTGTCCGCACGCAAATCCTCGGCCGATGACTTGATCTCGACGATCCAGATCTCGCCGCGTGCATTCACTGCAACGAGATCGGCACGGCGCCCGGACGGAAGCGACAATTCGCTGAGACACGCAAATCCAAGCGATCGCAAAAGTCTGCCGGTCCCGCGCGCGATCGCCAGCGCGGTCTCCGACTGGCGGCGATCCGGCAGGGCCACAAAGGCGATGTGAGCGGTATTCGTTTCCATGCGACTATAGCGTCTTCGAGCGACGTGGGTGCCGGTTCGCGTGAAGAAAACGAGTCAAATCAAAACCATAGAACACTACTTCTGATTCCGTCAGAAGCGGAAGGGCTTAGAGCATTTTCCAGCTAAGTGGAATCCGGTTAGCCGTACGAAAATGCTCTTAATCAATAACGTGTGCGTACTCTGACCGCAAAACGGTATCCACCTTTGCGGAGTACGCGCTAGGCTCGGTGTGTCGCCGGTGATGACGTTAAATCGCTTGGCGAGGCCGTAAAAATCGGCATTGTGCGCGTATGAGCCGGGACGACCAAAGCAGCACCAAAGTCGGCGCCACCATCATCCCGGTGACGCCGTTCCGACAGAACTGCACCCTGTTGTGGTGCGAAGCCACCAAGGATGGGGTGGTGATCGATCCTGGAGGCGATATTCCGCTTGTCAGGGCCGCCATTAAAAAGGCCGGTGTGAGCGTCGGACGGATCTGGCTGACGCACGGCCATATTGATCATGTGGGCGGCGCCGCGGAGTTGCGCGACGTGCTGAAGGTCCCCATCGAGGGTCCGCATATCGCCGACAAGTTCCTGCTCGACCATGTCGTCGAAAGCGGATGCCACTACGGCATGACCGGAATGCGCAATTTTGTCCCGGACCGCTGGCTCGAGGAGGGCGACCGGGTCGAGTTCGGCCAACTTGCATTCGATGTGCTTCATTGTCCCGGCCATTCGCCGGGAAGCGTGGTTTTTTTCAGCCCGGAGATGCGCTTTGCGCATGTCGGCGACGTGTTGTTCAACGGTTCCGTCGGCCGCACCGACTTGCCAGGCGGCAGCCATGCCATGCTGATCAAGTCGATTACCGACAAGCTGTTGCCGCTTGGGGATGACGTTGCTTTCATCTGCGGACATGGTCCGGGGTCGACCATCGGCTACGAGCGCGCAAGCAATCCGTTCCTGACCGGCAACGTGTGACTCCTCTCAGGTTCGAGACCAAGAGTGATCGCCTGTCGGTCTCGACACAGAACGGATCACGCCATGCGCAGGACCGCCGCCACTCTCCACGGCGATGGATGATGGATGGTGCCGACACACATCTCGCAAGCCGATATCAGCGGGAAATGATGTCGCGGACACGCTGCGAAAGATGGCTGAGATCGAACGGCTTGGTGATCATGTCCATGCCGGGCCTGAGGAAGCCTTTGGCGTTTGCGGCATTGTCGGCATAGCCGGTCATAAAGAGGATTTTCAAATCTGGCCGGAGTTCCCGCGCCTGATCCGCCAGTTGGCGTCCGTTCATGCCCGGAAGCCCGATGTCGGTGAGCAGGAGATCGACGGGAGTGTCCAGTTGCAGGATCCGCAAGCCCGCCGCTCCGTCCGCGGCCTCGCGTGTGACATAACCTTGATCGTGCAGCATTTCGACAATGATGCTGCGCACGACCGGTTCATCCTCGACCACCAGCACGGTCTCCCCGGTCGCGGTGATCCTGTTCACGGGAGACGCCTGATGAGCCTCGGCAATGCTATCATGGCGCGGCAGAGACAGGCTGATCGATGTGCCTCGTTCCGGCACGGTGTCGAGTGCGATGTGGCCATTCGATTGCCGGGCGAATCCGTAGATCATCGACAGGCCGAGTCCGGTACCCTGTCCGATCGGCTTGGTGGTGAAGAATGGATCGAAGGCGCGCGCCGCTATATCGGCGGTCATGCCTGTTCCAGTGTCGGCGACGGTGATGCAGATATAGTCGCCCGGTTGCTTGGCGGAGGCCCCGGACTCGATGGCCTCGAGGGTCACGTTCGCCGTGGTAATCGTGAGCCTGCCGCCGCTGGGCATGGCGTCCCGTGCATTGATCGCGAGATTGAGCAGCGCGCTTTCGAGCTGATTGGGGTCGCACAGCGTCGGCCAGAGCTGTTTTGATGGGGCGATTTTCAGCTCAATGGTCTCGCCGATCGTCCGGCGCAACAAGTCTTCCAGCGAGAGGATCAGCTGGTTGGCATTGACCGGCTTCGGCACCAGGGGCTGTCTGCGGGCGAACGCCAGCAGGCGGTGCGTCAGCGCCGCGGCCCGATTGGCGGAGGTCATTGCGGCCTCGATGTAGCGTCCCGCGCGATCGGTCCGCCCCTGATTGAGGCGCGTCTGCAATAAATCCAGCGAGCCCACGATGCCGGTGAGCAGGTTGTTGAAGTCGTGGGCGATGCCGCCGGTCAACTGGCCGACTGCTTCCATCTTCTGCGATTGACGTAGCGCTTCTTCGGCCGCCCGCAACCGTTCGGCAGCCGCCTTCTCGGCAGTGACATCGCGCGCCACGGCGTAAATCAGGTCCTGATCCGGAACAGCGGTCCAGGACAGCCACCGGTACGAGCCGTCCTGGTGACGAAGCCGGTTTTCGAATCGAACGGTAGCCTTGCCGCGTGCAAGGCGGCGGACCTCAACTCGGGTCTTAACGATATCTTCGGGATGCTCGATCCATTCGGCGGTGCGCTCCATCAGCTCGGCTTCGCTCCAGCCGAGCGTCCTGGTCCAGGCAGGATTGACGGAGCGCCAGATACCGTTCTGGTCCATGACGAGCAGCAAGTCCCGGGACACGTTCCAGATTCGGTCACGCTCGCGGGTTTTTTCTTCGACGCGCTCGGCGAGCGTCGCATTCAACTCGGCGAGTTTTGCCGCGATCCGCTTCTGATCGTGGACGTCGGTGTTGGTGCCGATCCAGCGGGTGATACGACCGTCGTCATCGCGCGCCGGCACCGCGCGGGATAGAAACCAGTGATAGCTGCCGTCAGACCTCCGCAGCCGAAACTCGATCTCATAGGGTTCGCCGCTGTTCACCGCGCGGGTTCTTGCGGCGGCAGCGGCCGATGCGTCCTCCGGATGGACGATCTTACTCCAGTCGTAGCCGCTGAGTTCGCCCGGTTTTTTACCGACATAGTCGTAGAAGCGTTGATTGAACCAGTTAAATGAGCCGTCGGACGTGGCGGTCCAGACGTGATGCGGCAGCGCCTCTGCAAGCGTACGAAATTCCTGTTCGCGCTCGCGGATCGAACGCTCCGCTTCGACCTGGTCGGTGACATCGATGTGCGCGCCGAACAGACGGAGCGCTTTCCCCTCCGCATCGCGCTCGATCACTGATCGGGCGGAAATCCAGCGTGTCGCGCCGTCGCTCGGCCGGATGATACGGTAGCGTACCGCGTACTCGCGATCACCGCCCCGCACCGCATCGATGAACTGCCCTTCGGCGACCGCGCGATCGTCGGGATGAACGCGGCGAAGCCAGTCTTCACGATTCTCGTGGACGGCTTCGGGCGGAAGGCCATGTATCTTCAAATACTCGGGCGACTTGCGACTGCGATGCCCGGTGCGCAGATCGACTTCGAGGCCGCCGATCCGTCCAATCGCCTGCACGCGCGCGAGCTCGGTCTCCCGCTCCTGCAAGGCAAGTCTGGCAAAATGTTCACGCGTGACATCGCGGCATACGACGAGCACGCCTCCAACACCTTCATCGTTATCGATGGGGCTGAAGCCGTAGGTCCAATAGACCTGCTCCAACCTGCCGTGCCGCGTGACCGGAACAAGCTGCTCCTCATGCCACGTCGCGCCGCTGCCGGCCATGACGTGCTCGATCTGGGGGCCGATGATGTCCCAGATCTCGGTCCAGCACTCTTTGCCCTTCTGCCCGAGCGCGCTGGGATGCCGCTCCGGTCCCATGGTCTGCCGATAGGCATCATTATAGAACTGGATCAGGTCCGGCCCCCACCAGATGAACATCGGGTGGTTGGTGTTCAGCATGATCCGGACTGCCGTGCGCAGACTCTGGGGCCAGGTATCGGAAGCGCCGACCGATGTAGAGGCCCAATCGAATCGGCGCGTCAAATCACCCATCTCCCCGCCTCCGGCGAGAAAGGCTCCGGAACTGACACCTTCCTTCTCAAACATTGATGGACAAGTTTTGTTAGGTAGCCCGTCGGGAGGGGTGACCCCAATGACGCCGCATACCGGGTCACAATCGGCACAGAACGCGCTGTCCTCCCTTTGGTTCCAATTATTTTTTTGCGGATGTGACGCCGGCGCCCCCGGAGCCGACGTCGCGCCCCGCTCTCGCGGCGGACGGACAGCCGTCAGTTCAGCTTGACCACTTCCACCCGGCGATTCCTGGCTCGGCCGTCGTCGGCGTCATTCGAGGCGGCGGGCGCCATCATGCCGACGCCGGCTGCGCGCAGCCGCTTCGGATCGATCCCGTGGTTTGCCGCCAACACCTTCACTACCGCCTCGGCCCGGCGCCGCGACAGGTCGAGGTTGTGGTCGAACGCGCCCTGATTGTCGGTGTGGCCGACGATCAGCACCGCGAGCTTCGGGTCGTTCTTGAGCAGACCTGCGATCTCGGCCAGCGTGAGGCCGGACTCGGGTTTGAGCTCGGCTTTGTCGGTGTCGAAGAAGATGCCGTAGAGCGCGACTCGGCCGGTCGTACCGATGCTCCGCGCCATCTCCTCGGCCTTAACCACGACCATCTTTTGTTCGCGGGGCTTGGGTTCGACAATATGGACCAGCGCCACGGTTCGTTCATTAAATGCCTTGCAGTACAGGTTGTCCTCGACCTGAAAGGTTTGCACGGTGACATAGGCATCGCCGCCGCCTTGCGGGATCTTCGCAGCGAAGAACCGCTGATCGTCGACATGGGATGTCAGCGCGCATTTGCCGTTTGAAAAGTCGGCGTCCTTCAGCTGGTTTGCGTAAACGAAATACATCATGAGGCTCATTTCGCCGCCGCCGCCCTCGCTGGAGCGCTCGGGATCGCCGCCGCATTCTTCCTTCTTGCAAGTGTAGAGGATTTCGCCACCGGCCTCCTTCACGACGTCCTGATAGTTGCGCAACACCTCCAGCGGCGAGCGTCCGGCCGGTAGCAGATAGGCAATACGAGTGCGCGCGCCCTCGATTTCGATTTCCTTTTTCGGTTTGAACACCTGATTGTTCATCCGATCGCGCTGATCGTCGCCCGCCTTCTCAAGCCTTGACAGCGGCACCTTGAAATCGGTGAAGGCGAGGCGCTCATAGCTCACGATGAACGAGCCGTCGTAACGCTTCAGCAGCGCGTTATCCCTGGCGCCGGCAATATCCTTGGTTGGAATGACAGCGTCGGCGCGAGCCGCGGTCGCACCGAATAAACCGATCGCAACAGTCAGCATGGCAATCTGCTTGAGCATTCTATGAAATCTCCATGGCAAAGCATCACACCAAGCCGATTGGCTGTTCTCTGACAAGGGACTATCGTGTCGAAGGATCGCTGGGGAAAAGGAGTCGATGGACGTGCGCCGTCGGACTCGCCCGACCGCGCTGATTACCGTTGCTCAATACTTGACGGACTGCGGCTCCTTAACCCCACGGACCCCGGCGAGGGCCACTGTTCCAGGGGCCGCGGGAGTCAGGCGCCGCGCGGGGGGCAAGACCTTCGCCGGACTGCCCGGCGAGCTTCTGCAATGCGGCGATGCGGTTTTCGGTCGAGGGATGAGTCGCGAACAGGTTATCCATACCGTGTCCCGACAGTGGGTTGATGATGAACATGTGCGCGGTCGCGGGCACGCGCTCCGCCTCCATGTTTGGGATCTGATGCGCGGCATTGTCGATCTTGGCCAGTGCCGAAGCGAGCCACATCGGCTGGCCGCAGATGCGCGCGCCCATCTCGTCGGCGGCGTATTCGCGGGTGCGGCTGATCGCCATTTGCACCAGCATGGCTCCGAGCGGCGCGAGGATCATCATCGCCAGCGAGCCGATGATACCGGGGCCGTTGTTGTCGCGGTTACCACCGAAGAACATGCCGAACTGCGCCAGCATCGAGATCGCGCCCGCGAAGGTCGCAGTAATGGTCATCAGCAACGTGTCGTGATGTTTGATATGCGCAAGTTCATGCGCGATCACGCCGGCCAGTTCCTCGCGGCTGAGCGACTGCATCAGTCCCGTCGTCACCGCCACGGCGGCATTCTCCGGATTGCGGCCGGTGGCAAAAGCGTTGGGCTGCGGTTTGTCCATCACGAACACGCGCGGCATCGGCAGGCTGGCACGCGCAGCAAGCTCGGACACCAGCCGGTGCAGGTCTGGCGCGGTGCCGGCATCGGCCTCATGTGCGCCGTACATCGACAACACCATGCGGTCGGAGTTCCAATAAGCGAAGATATTGGTCGCGGCGGCGACGACGAGCGCTATCGTCGCGCCGCTGGCGCCGCCGATCAAATAGCCCACGCCCATGAACAGGCCGGTGAGCCCCGCCAGCAGGATCGCAGTACGGAAATAGTTCATTAAACCTCTCGAAACCCTCACCGGATTTGGTGGCCGGCATCCAGAACATGGGAATTGCGTATCAGGGCGCGCAAGTGCGGCGGCCCGTCGCGGCGCCAGATAGATCGATTTTTCTTCTATGAAGCGATCAGCTGGCCAAATCTGGTTCAGGATCGGCATAGGCATGGCCTGCGACGCTCCCGCCAATTCCAGGACCAGAAACGTCGCCATTCCAGCGCTCCGAAGCTCCGAGTCATCCGGCGAGATCCGGAGCGACAAGCTCGAAGGTCGCGGTCCCGAAACGGACGGCGTGATCGGACTCGGTAATGGCGAGAAGGTCGGCCCCAAAGGGGCTTGGATCAGGTGATGGGGTTATGGCGCGAGGGCTATTTCCGCTTCCGCCGAATAACGGACTGCCTTTGGCCGGACCCGTACCGTGCCGCATATTACGATCGTAAGGCCTTGCGCAAGGACAGCGCATCCGCAGAGCTTCGGTCGCGGAGCAAGAGCGCCGCCTGGCTAGAGTCTTTGATTTGACGCGTTTTTTTCACGCGAACCGGATTCCACTTCGCTCGCGACCGGTTCATGAAGAAAGCCGCATCGCGATGCGATGCGGCTTTCTTGCCCACTCCCCCAAGATTTGTTCCGTCAGACCAGGACTTTGAAACCCTGGCCTTTTCCGATCAGTAGTTTGCGACCGTCGGCGTATTGAAGTGATAGTTCAGGCCGGTGCGGAAGATGTGCTCCTCCGCGCCGGTGCTCATTACGAACGGCCCGCCACCGATATTGAATCGTGAACGGCCGAGATCGACGTAGAGATATTCCGTCGTTGAGGTCCAGTTCGGCCCGAACAGGGGGCCGCCGAACAGGTTCACGATGGGAAGCGGCGTCTCGATGCCACCGCCCACGGTGTAGCCGGTGCGGGTGTTGGAGAAGCTAAAATTGTTGAGCGCAGTCTTGACGTTGCCATAGGCGAAACCGCCGGTCGCGTAGAACATCGAGGGTCCGATGGCGTAGCCGAGGCGGCCGCGCGCGGTGCCAAACCACTGCAGCTTCGAATTGAAATTGACAGAAGCCCCCGGCACGCAGCCGAAGCAGGTCTTGTTGTCCTCCAGGGTCGAGCCCTGGAAGTCGGTCTCGAGGCCAAAGACGATGTTACCAGCCTGCCAGTTGTAGCCGATCTGGCCGCCGCCGATGAAGCCGCTGGGCGCGAGATTGAATCGGGCGAGCGGATTTCCAGCCGCATCGGAGATGGTGTTGCGGTTGCGACCGAGTCCGCCGCCGGCATTGCCGCCGATATACAGGCCGTTCCAGTTTGCCGTGACTGTCGGTACGTACGGGCTGCCGGGGCCGCCGATGCGATAGTTCACGCCGGCGCGGAAGATATTCTCGTGCAGCTCGGAACGCAGCGCCTGACCGGGAAGACCTGCGAAGGCTTGGTTACCCAGATCGAGATAAAGGTACTCGATCTTGCCGGTCCAGTTGCCGCCGAGCGCGGCTTCGACGCCGCTGCCCCAGGTCCAGCCGCTGCGTCCGCCGCCGAACGCGGACGGCACGCCACCTTGAATGACTGTGGTGCCAACGTTACCGTAGGCCCAACCGCCGGTTAGGTAGGTCATCATCGGACCGTTAACCAGACCGACGCGGCCGCGCGCCGTGCCGAACCAGTTGAGTCTCTGATTATACTGGAGCGCGCCGACAAAATTGGTCCGGGTGTCGGTCATGTCGGCGCCTTGGAGGTCAGCTTCGACGCCGAATACGATCGGGCCCAGGAACGAATTGGTCTGCCAATTGTAGCCGATCTGGCCGCCGCCAACCGCGCCGAGCGGCTGCAGATGCGTCGAAATTGCCCCGGGGGGACCAAAATTATGCACGGTTTGATTGCGACCAACCCCGAGGCCGGCGTTCACGCCGAAGTAAAGGCCAGTCCAGTCATAGACCGGAGCCATCGGCGGAGCCTTGGTGTAAGGCCGCGGTGCAAGATCCGCCGCCTGGGCGCTCATCGCGGTGCTGGCCAGCAGAACGCCGAGCAGAATTTTTTTCATTTTCATTATGATGGTCCCCGACTGCAAATGACCGCGAGACTGTACGCTTCGGCGGGAAACTTGTCTGTGGTTCGGTAGCCACACCTGATAGGGAATGATGTGGTGACGGCGAAAACCTTGCAAAATCAGCATCAAAATCAGCATCTGGCATAACAATGCCGGACCCTATCGCGGCTTGTCCGCGCCTCCCAAGCCGCGCTGAACCCCACTCCGACCGTTTGCGGGGGGATGCTGATTCGCTTTCGATCCCCGCCAACTCGACCGGACGGGCGGGACGGCCTACCTTCTCGGAGCGTGGGAATCGCTGATCGCGAAAAGCAGCCCTTGCTGCCTGACGGCTTTCTGCGCTGGTTTGCGGCGCGGGGATGGTCGCCGCGTGCCCACCAGCTGGCGTTGCTGCGAAAGGCCCGTGCCGGCCGTTCGGCGCTGCTGATCGCCCCCACCGGCGCGGGCAAGACGCTGGCCGGATTTCTGCCCACGCTGGTGGACATCTCTTCTCCCTCTCCCCTTGCGGGAGAGGGAAGGCACCTTCACACCCTCTATATTTCTCCACTGAAAGCGCTGGCGGTCGATATCGCCCGCAATCTGGAAACCCCGATCACCGAGATGAATCTGCCGATCCGGGTCGAGACCCGCACCGGCGATACGCCGGTGTCACGCCGGCAGCGGCAGCGGCGTTATCCGCCGGACATCTTGCTGACTACCCCTGAACAGATCGCGCTTCTGCTGGCGTCGGACGATGCGCCGTTTTTGTTTTCGTCGTTGCGGCGCGTTGTGCTCGATGAACTGCACGCGCTGGTGACCTCGAAACGAGGCGATCTGTTGTCACTGGCGCTCGCCCGGCTGTGGCTGCTCGCTCCGCGAATGCGTACGATCGGCTTGTCGGCGACGGTGGCCGAACCGGAGTCGCTGGCGCGATTCCTGGTGCCGCAGCCCGAAGGCAAGGCCGTTTCGGCTGACATTGTCGAGGCCGAAGGCGCAGCCGCTCCAATTGTCGAGATGCTGGATACCAGCGAACGGCTGCCGTGGGCGGGACATTCGGCGCGTCATGCGTTGACTGAAATCTACGATCTCATCAGGCGCAACAGGACCACGCTGGTGTTCGTCAACACCCGGAGCCAGGCTGAGATGTTGTTTCAGGATCTCTGGCGCATCAACGACGACGGTCTCGCCATCGCGCTGCATCACGGCTCACTCGACGTCGCGCAGCGCCGCAAGGTGGAGCAGGCGATGACGGATGGCCGGCTGCGCGGGGTGGTCTGCACGTCGTCCCTGGATCTTGGCGTCGATTGGGGCGACGTCGATCTCGTCATCAATATTGGTGCGCCCAAGGGTGCCTCGCGGCTGATGCAGCGGATCGGCCGCGCCAATCACCGTCTTGATGAAGCCTCGCGCGCAGTTTTAGTGCCGGCTAATCGGTTCGAAGTGCTGGAATGCCGCGCCGCCATTGATGCGGTCAACGAAAATGCGCAGGACACGCCGCCGTTGCGCTCCGGTGCGCTCGATGTGCTCGCGCAGCATGTTCTGGGCTGCGCCTGCGGCGAGCCGTTCCGCGCCGATGAGCTTTATGACGAGGTGCGAACCGCCATACCCTATGCGGCGCTGACGCGTGCTGATTTCGACGGCGTGATCGATTTCGTCGCCACCGGCGGCTATGCGCTGAAAAGCTACGAACGATTTGCCCGCATCCGGCAGGACAAAGAGGGGCGCTGGCGCGTCGCCAATCCGAAGGTAAAACAAAGCTACCGCCTCAACGTCGGCACCATCGTCGAGGAGGCGATGCTGAAGGTGAAGCTGGTGCGCTCGCGGCACGGCGGTTCCGGTTCGACCGGCGCGATCGCGCGTGGCGGCCGCATGTTAGGTGAGATCGAAGAATATTTCATTGAAGGTCTCGTCGTCGGCGACACCTTCGTGTTCGGCGGCGAGATTGTGCGTTACGAGGCGCTGTCCGAGGATCAGGTCTATGTTTCGCGTGCCAATGACGAGAGCCCGAAGGTGCCGTCCTACATGGGCGGCAAGTTTCCGCTCTCGACCTATCTGGCCGAGCGGGTTCGCAACCTGCTCGACGACAAGCGCGCATGGCGCGGCCTGCCGGAACAGGTGCGCGAATGGTTGATGCTGCAGTCACATTTTTCGCGTGTGCCGCATGCGCGCGAGATGATCGTTGAAACCTTTCCGCGCGCCGACAAGCATTATCTGGTCTGTTATCCGTTCGAAGGCCGGCTTGCGCACCAGACTCTCGGCATGTTGCTGACGCGGCGATTGGAGCGTGCGCGTGCGCGACCGCTTGGCTTTGTCGCCAACGAGTATGCGCTCGCGATCTGGATGCTGGGGGACGCTTCGTCGATGATCCGGGAGCGCCGGTTCGATCTCGATGCGTTGTTTGATCCGGACATGCTGGGTGATGATCTCGAGGCATGGCTTGCGGAATCCGCGTTGATGAAGCGCACCTTCCGCAATTGCGCAATCATTTCGGGCCTGATCGCCCGCCGTTTCACCGGGGCGGAAAAGAGCCGACGGCAGGTCTTGTTCTCGACCGATCTTGTTTACGATGTGCTGCGCAAGCATCAACCCGATCATGTGCTGCTGCGAGCGGCCCGCGCCGACGCTGCGACCGGACTGCTGGATATCCGCCGCTTGAGCGATATGCTGGCGCGGATCAAAGGCCGGATTACCCACAAGCCGCTCGATCGCATTTCGCCACTGGCGGTTCCGGTGATGCTGGAAATCGGCCGCGAGGCGGTTTATGGCGAGGCGTCCGACGAGTTGCTCGCGGAAGCGGCCGACGATCTCGTCAAGGAGGCGATGGAGCGGTGATGTCCTCGCGGTCCATATTTGCCGTGTTCCCATGGCCTCCGCTCTTTTCGGAAGATCGTTCGCATGATCTATGAAAGCAACGAGCCTCTTTCCGATTCGGATCATCTCTTGAGCGTGCTTGCGATCAACGACGTCCCGTTCCGCGCGACCGTGCTTGTCGGCGGCGTCGAATTTCTGGCTGATCTTTCGGGCGCGCTGTTCTGGGAACGGGAACGCTTGCTCGTCGTGTCCGACCTGCATCTCGAAAAGGGTTCGAGTTTTGCCATGTGCGGCGTGCTGCTGCCGCCCTATGATACAGTTGCGACGCTCGGTCGTCTCGCTGCGGTCATCGCACGGTTCGATCCGCGTACGGTGATCGCGCTGGGCGACAGCTTTCATGATAGCCAAGCGCATGAACGCCTGTCCGCACTGGACCGCGAGGCGCTTTCGGCTGTGCAGGCGCGCCGCGACTGGATCTGGATTTCGGGCAATCACGATCCGGCGTTGCCATCCGATCTCGGGGGCGTTGTCGCCGAAGAAGTTGCGATGGGTGAGATCGTATTTCGCCATGAGCCGACCGGTGCTTTCGGCGAAATCGCAGGTCATCTGCATCCCAAGGCGCGGGTTTCGACGCGGGGTCGTTCGATAGAGCGGCGTTGTTTCGCCAGCGATGGCGCGCGCATGGTGATGCCGGCGTTTGGCGCCTATGCGGGAGGCTTGAGCATCCGAGACAGAGCGTTCGCCAAAATCTTCTCGGCCGATTTCACCGCGCACGTGCTCGGCTATGCCCACATGCATGCGATCGCGGCCTCGCGCTGCTGTTGAAAGCCGCGACGCCGCGGCTCATTTCACTCGGACAATGCCGCGCGGCGCTCGTTCGCCGTCGGCGGCGTCAGACGGACGGGGAACCGGAACCGGCCGGTCCGTGTTGTCAACGCGGTCGGAGCTAAGACACACATTCAAGAGCGACAACGCGCGGATAACATGGAAAGTGGACGCCGGAACGAGCCACCTATGAAAGGTGCGCCTTTACGGCCGTTTCGTGATGTCTTCAAAACGCTCGGGCCGGGCCTTATCACCGGGGCCGCGGACGACGATCCCTCCGGCATCGGCACCTACAGCCAGACGGGTGCACAGCTCGGCTACGGAGCAAGCTGGACGATGCTGCTGACGTTTCCCCTGATGGCAGCGATTCAGGAGATTTCCGCGCGGGTTGGTCGCGTCACCGGACACGGCATTGCTGGCAACGTCTGCCGCCACTATCCCGCAAGCCTGCTGAACGGCATCGTCTCGCTGCTGTTTATCGCTAACACCATCAACGTCGCCGCCGACCTTGGCGCCATGGCGGATGCGTCCAGGCTGCTGTTCGGCGGTCCCGCCTTTGCCTACGTGCTGCTGTTCGGCATCACCTCGGTCGTGGCGCAGATCTTTCTTGATTACGCGCGCTATGTCGCTGTTCTGAAGTGGCTGACACTGAGCCTGTTCGCCTATGTCGCCGCGCTCGCGGTCGCGCATGTCTCCTGGGGTGAGGCGGTTGCGGGATTGCTGATTCCGCGCGTCGAGTTCAGCGCGCCGTTTCTCACCACCATCGTGGCCATTCTCGGCACGACGATTTCGCCGTATCTGTTCTTCTGGCAGGCCTCGCAGGAAGCGGAAGACCAGCGTGTCGATGCCCGAAAACGGCCCCTGATCCAAAGGCATCACGGCGCGCAAAAGGAATTCCACCGCATCCGCGCCGATACCATCGTCGGGATGGCCTTCTCCAGCTTGATCGCGATCGCGATCATTCTCACCGCCGCCGCGACTTTCCATGCCACCGGCAAGACCGACATCCAGACATCGGCCCAGGCCGCAGAAGCCTTGCGGCCGATTGCGGGCCGGTTCGCGGAAGTGATTTTCGCGCTCGGCATTGTCGGCACCGGGTTGCTGGCGATTCCGGTGCTGGCGGGTTCGGCGGCCTATGCCGTTGGCGAGGGGCGACGATGGCCGGTCGGGCTGGCGCGCAAGCCAAAGGAGGCTGCTGCGTTCTACGCGGTGCTGGCGTTGTCGGCGGCGATCGGAATTGTCCTCAATTTCACCCCCATAGACCCCATCCAGGCGCTCTACTGGAGCGCGGTTATCAACGGTGTGCTTGCGGTGCCCGTGATGGTGCTGCTGATGTTGGTGGCGCGGCACCACGAGATCATGGGCAATTTTAGGGTAGGGGGGCCGCTGTATTGGCTCGGTTGGCTCGCCACCGCCATAATGGCGTTCGGTGTAGTGGCGATGGCGATCGCATGGGCGCTATAGGGATATGACTCCAAGACCCTCAGTCTCTGCGGAAAACGATCGATGCCATCCAGCCGGCCATCAACGCCATAAGCGCCGTCGCCACGCCGTAAACCAGGCCGTGTTGTTTGGCGGCGGTGGCCACGAACTGCTCGAAACCGACCTTGACGATTTCGAACGCCGTATCGGTCTTTGCGATCAGCGTGCCACCGGCAAGCAGCTTGATTCCGATGGTGTAGGTGCCGATCGGCACCTCTGCCGGGAGCGGGATGCCGGTACGAAACAGGGTTGGGGTCAGGAAAGTCACGGCCGAGGTGTTCTCGCGGTACAGCCCTTGTTCGCTTCGCAGCCTTATGAAGGCGCGCCGGAACGGATCGCTCGGTAGCACGTCGGCGTAGTCGGGACCGACGCGCTGCGTCAGCAGCACGTTGTTTAGTCCGAGTCGCTGCTGGCGCAGGATGTCCGGCGCGGCGATCTTGTCCAGCGGCCGGTCGGCGAAGACCGCAAGATAGGCCGGAACCTGGAGGAATTGCCGGGAATTGGCGTTCACCCAGATGCCGAACCACCGCTCCTTGCGGCGCGTGATCATGTCCGCGGGAGGGCCGCTGACAGTTACGACGAGATTGTAGCCGGCGGACGGAAGCGGCGCACCGCCGTCACGCTCGATCGAGCCGAACAGCACCAGTTCCTCGCCGGAATAGTTCGGCGTGACGGTGACGCGATGGTTCGATACGGAGACGATTAGGTGCTCGGCGCGCGCATCGTCCGCGCCGAGCATGACCCCTAGCAACAGGGCAAGTCCGGCCGACCATGTTGCGCGCATCCTCATATGCCGCCCGTCGCTTCGCGGACGGCGTAGAGATCGGTGGGTCGGATGCCCAGTTCGATCGCGAAGCGAACACCGACCGCCAGAATTAACAGCCCGAGCAGTAGCCGAAGGTGTTCGCCGCGGATGCGCTGCCCGGCCCGGGCGCCGAATTGTGCGCCGGTCACACCGCCGGTCATCAGGATCAATGCCAGCACGGCGTCGACGAGATGGTTGGTGGCGGCGTGCAGCACCGTGGCGAACGTCATGGTGATGAGGGTGAGCATCATGGAGGTACCGATCACAGTCGACGTCGGTACGCGCAGCAGGTAGATCAGCAGCGGCACCAGAATGAAGCCTCCGCCGATGCCCATGATCGCACCGATGAAGCCGATGAAGAGGCCGATGACGATCACCGGAATGGCCGAAAGGTAAATCTTGGAGCGCTTGAACCGGATTTTCAGCGGCAGGCCGTGGACCCAGCCATGGCCGCCCGCGCGTCGCAGCGGAATGGTCCCTCCTTTGCGGGACCGAAGCATGGCGCGCAGCCCCTCCCAGGACATCGCAGCGCCGACGCCGGACAGCAGCACAACGTAGGAGAGCGCGATCAAAAGATCGAGTTGCCCTAGCGAGCGCAGACGCGTGAAGGTCCAGACCCCGAATATGGTTCCAATAATGCCGCCGCTCAGCAGAACCAGCGCGAGCATTGGGTCAACTGTCCGCTTGCGCCAGTAGGACAGCGCTCCGGAGAAAGATGAGGCCGCGATGTGGCTAGTGACCGTTGCAACGGCAACCGCCGGGGCGATGCCGACAAAGATCAGCAGCGGTGTCATCAGGAAGCCTCCCCCGATGCCGAACATCCCCGATACGAACCCCACAGCTGCCCCCATCGCCAGGATGAGGAACACGTTGACCGGAATATCGGCGATCGGGAGATAAAGCTGCACGCGCGTTGTCTTCGGATTTGGCTGCTGGCTGGCCGGCGCCTTTCGCAGCTTGGACCTTCAGTCGCGGCACGGCCGCGAGCCGCACCCCTGCATAACCGAAATCATGGGCGGCCGGGGTTAAAGAATTGAGGACGGCCGGGCCTGCTGCCCCACCGTCACACCCGAAGTTGGTGAAGCTGGATTAATGCGCGATATGCCGCGCCATCGCCGGGGTCGCCGTCGCGGACTTGCGTGGCGCGGTTTTGGCGTGGGGCTTCGCGGTCGCGCTGTCCCATCCGCCGGCAGGACTGGGAACGTTGACGGCATCGTCGGGCTGAGGCGTGGGCGCGAACGTTTGAACCGCCAGCTTGGCCGCAGCGAGCGACTGCGGATCGAGTCGCTTGGCGACTTCGTCGCGCTTGCGCCCTGAATCCACGTCGCCTTGGGCGGCGGCGAGGCTGAACCACTTGTACGATTTCGCGAGATTCTGTTCGACGCCAATGCCGCGAGCATAAAGAATACCGAGATTGAATTGGCTGTCGGCTATTCCCCGCTCGGCCGCCTTGTGAAACCATTGCGCCGCGCTCGTGTAGTCGGCGCCCTTGCCGCCGCCATCGGCATCAAGTACGGCGAGGTTATGCATCGCCTTGGCGTTACCCCGGTCGGCCGCCTGTATATAATAATGCCGCGCCGTATCAACGTCCTTACTCGCGCCGAGTCCCTTTTCGTGCAGGGTGCCAAGTCTGAACATGGCAGGCACGATGCCAGCATGCGCCGCCCGTTCGTACCACTTCGCGGCTTCGTCGTAATTGACCGTGACGCCTTTGCCTTCGGCATAGCGAACGCCGACTTCGAACGCGGCCGCGGCGTCACCATGGAGCGCGGCGGTGCGCAGCGTAGCGCCGCCGATGCTCTCGGGGAGTGATTCGGAAGGCGGAGTTGCAGCCGGTTCGAGCGCGTGTGCGTCCGGGACCGTACCGGTGACGTCGGCGGATGTGGTCTCCGGCTGGCTCGCAGGCGTCGCGTCTGATGGGTTTGCGGTCGGCGCCGCACTGTCGCCGGCCGACGGTGCAATCATCGAGTGGCGGTCGATCGGTGTGGGCGCGATCATCGACGGCGACGGCGGAGTTTCAGTGCCGGGTCCGGCGTCGGCTGGCGGCTTCGTCACGGGAGCGGCCGGGCCGCTCTCGCTGAGGGTCTCGCGCGGAGAGCCGTCGAGCAGCGTCATCGCGAACTTGAAACTGCTGAGAACGATGACCACCACGCTCGCTGCAACGAGCAGGGAGCGGACCTTGGAGGTGATATTCGATCCGCCTGTGGCGGGACGTGCCGGTTCGATGGCGACCTTGGTTCGTCCGGCCTTGTCGGGGGGTGGCCCAGCGGCGGCAGCCGCCTTCGCCGCGCGGCGCGCGGCGGCGATGAATGATGAGCCGGACTGTTCGCGTGAGGCTTCGGCGGCGTCGCCGATCGCGCTTTCGGAGGCCGCGATTCGCTCCGACGGCGATGCTGTGCGTCCTGCCGGACGGGTGCCAGGCTCGAGTGGATGATCGGGCGGCAACTCCGGGCCGACCGCAGGATGCGGCGAGGGCGCGGTCGCGGATTGCGCAACCCGATCCGGATCGATGGTGTCTTTGGGGATCAGAACGTCAGCGATGGCGCGCGGGATCGGCGCCGCTGTTGCGGTGACGGCCGGAGCGGACTGCGTGGCCATCTGCGACAGCACGGGGTTCGGCAATTCCGGCTTGGGCGGCAGACCTGTCGCCTGTTTCGGCATCCCGTCGCGGGATGGCTCGGCCCGGACGGGCTGGGCGCGAACCGCGCGAAGGTCGCTTTCGATCATCGCCAGCCGGTCAACGACATGCTCGAGCGTGCTGTGAACGGCCTCAAGCGAGTCCTGGGTATGACGGTCGCTTTCCGATTGGCAGAAGCGCATCTCGGACAGTTCGCGCTTGATCGCCTCGACGACCTCGCTGTCCATGGTCGGGCCGGCGCTTCGTGGACTGTTCTCGGCCAGTGCCGCCAGACCGGCCTGCTGCCGTTCCAGATATTGCAGAATGTCCTGCAAACCTTCCTCGACGCGACCAAGATTGGGTCCTGAATGTTCGCCGGCGGCCTCCAGGCGTTCGAGCAGCAATGAGACCCGCTGTTCGAGGTGCGCCAGCGCCGAGGACGAGTCGTGGCCGGCCGGCAGCCGGTCGAGACGCTCGGACAGCGCCCGCACCGCCTCCTCAAGTTGTTCGGAACTGCTGCCCGAGGCCGTGCTTTCGCGGTTTTCGAGGGTCTCCGTCAGTGCGGCCACGCGCTGTTCGAGCGCGGAGAAAGAATCACCGTGGCTCTCAGGTCGGCCGAGCTGATCAACTTTAGACGACAGCATGTTGAGTTCGTCGCTGAGCCGCACCAGCGCGTCATTGGAGGCAACGTTGGAGACGATGCCGCGAAGCGCGCCGATCGCGTTCTCGAGCTGCTGCATCGTTCCGGTATCGCCGCTGCCCCGCACGATCGTATCGATCTTGTTGCCGAGATTGCGAATCGCGTCGTCAAATCCTGCGAGCTGTTCCGCCGGTTTCAGTGATCGCAGCGCATCGTGGATTTCATTGAGGGAGCGTTCGATATTCGCCAGCGCCTGACCATCGCTGCCGTTCTGGCGGATCTCGTCGATGCGCTGCGAAAGTAAACGAATCTCGTTTTCGATCGGCTCGATTGCACGGCGCGGCATAGCTTCGGTAATGACATGACGGAGACCGGCCAGCTCGATGCGGAATGCGGCGATCGACTGCTCGATCCCGTCCGGGCGTTGCAACGATTCGATCTGGCTCGTGATTTTGAGCAGTTGCCGTTCGAGGCCGGAGAAATCCGCCGCCGGTCGCGGTGTTCTCATCGCTGAGGCTGCAGGTGCTGAGCTGTATGAGGACGACGCGCGTGAAGTCTCATCGAGTTCGTGCTGACGCGCGATGACTTCCGCTATCGCAACTTCGAGCGTGACAGGCTCCGGTGATGACGATCGATTGTAAACCTCGGTTACGCCTCGATCGGCCCTGTAGGCATGTTGCTGCGTATTCTCTGTGGGTGTCTGGGCGGCGACCCGGGCGAGCCGGGCATCGAGCCGCGAAATGGCATCGTTGAGCTGGCGCGCGACCGCTGGTTCGCCGTTTGCGGCCGGGGTCGACAACTGATCGATCTGGCGCGTGATGGAATCCAGCCGCTGATGAATGTCCGCCATGTCGCGGTCATCCTGGCTCGAGACTACCGGCTGCGTTGGACCCGGTATGAAACCGCCAGCGTCGGGGCTGAGCCCGTCGTCGCGGGATACGCCGGCGCGCCGCGCGGCAGCGTCCGCCCCCTCGCGGCCGGATGGTTCGATTCCGTCGTCGCTCGACGATCCACGCGAATTCATGCTTTCGTCCAGTGTCGACCGCGCAAGATGCGCCCTCACGTTCCCCGAGCCCGTCTGGAATAAGACAATTCCAAACCGGCGCGGGTCCCGCCCTCGAGGCTCAACCTTTTCGTGTTACGGTAAACAAGGAGTTAAAGACTGGGGCGCTGCTCGCTAAAAGTGTCATTTTGAGACTGTGACGTGCAGGATCAACACCTTAAGCGTGTGTAGATTTTCTTTTTGCAACCTAAGATTGTTGGATTTCGGTTCTACCGTGCGACTGGGTTTTCGTGATGGTGCTCTCATTATTTTCCAATAGTAATGAGCGCCATTCCGGAGCCGTCAGGTCATTTAAGCCGAGCCGATTCGTGCTCGACCTTTTGCACCGCAAACGAATAGTCAGCGACCACGAACTGGGTCCGTCAGAATTCTGGCGTCGGTCGAGCGGCAAGTCGGCTCCAAACGCTCGGTTGACGCCGCAATGCTTTGCGGGCTGCTTGACCGGCCCGGTTGTTCCTGCAATGAGGCTCAGGCGCTTGCAGTGAGAGACGGTGCGTCCGCGCGATGATGTCTCTTTCATCTTTCGCGATTGCGGGCCACGGCTCGATACTCTTCTAAACCGACACCGCGTGCGCTCGATCGCAACGCCCCGCATCGGGATCTTTCATGGCGCGTGACCAGATCGATATGACGCCGCTGCAATCGCGCGACGAACTCGTGGCTTGGCTGGAGGCAGGCGTGAAGCCTTCGTCCGAATTCCGCATCGGCACCGAGCACGAGAAAACTCCGTTCACGCTTCAGGGTCACGACCCGGTGCCTTACGAAGGGTCGCGCGGCATCGGCGCCTTGCTCGAGGGTATGCAACTGCTGCTCGGCTGGGAGCCGATCATGGAGCAGGGCAACATCATCGGTCTTTATGACGTCACCGGGGGCGGTGCGATTTCACTGGAGCCGGGAGGACAGTTCGAACTGTCGGGTGCGCCGGTCGAGACAGTGCATCAGACCCAATCCGAGCTTGCAGCGCATCTGGCGCAGGTCAAGGAGATCGCGACGCCGCTCGGTATTGGATTTCTCGGCCTCGGCATGACGCCCTCGTGGTCGCTGGCGCAGATTCCGATGATGCCAAAGGGCCGCTATAGGATCATGCGCGACTACATGCCGAAGGTCGGCCGCTACGGCCTCGACATGATGTTTCGGACCTGCACGGTGCAGACCAATCTCGACTTCTCGTCCGAAAGCGACATGGTCAAGAAGCTGCGGGTGTCGGTGGCGTTGCAGCCGGTTGCGACGGCGCTGTTCGCAAATTCTCCGTTCACCGAAGGAAAACCGAATGGTTTCCTGTCGTATCGTTCGGAAATCTGGCGCGACACAGACAACGCTCGCGCCGGCATGATCCCCTGGGCGTTCGAGGACGGCATGGGTTTCGAACGCTGGGTCGACTACGCGCTCGACGTTCCCATGTATTTTGTCAAACGCGGCGAAAATTATATCGACGTATCCGGCTCATCGTTTCGTGATTTTTTTGACGGCAGGAATAAGGCCATCCCCGGCGAACGGCCGACTCTTTCGGACTGGGCCAATCATCTGTCGACAATTTTCCCGGAGGTGCGGCTCAAGCGGTATCTGGAAATGCGCGGCGCCGACGGCGTGCCTTGGGCGCGTCTGCCGGCGCTTTCGGCGTTCTGGGTCGGCTTGCTCTATGACGACGCCAGTCTCGATGCCGCGTGGGACATCGCGAAGCGCTGGAACGCGCAGGAACGGCAGGCGTGGCGCGATGACGTCTCGCGCTTGGGATTCAAGGCTCGGATCAAGAATCGCTATCTGTTCGAAATTGCCAAGGAGTGCCTTATGCTGGCGCATGGAGGCCTGCGCCGGCGCGGTCGTATCGACCATTTCGGTCGCGATGAGTCGCGGCATCTGGAGCCGCTCGATCAAATTCTGGATTCGGGCCGCTCTCCGGCAGAAGAGATGCTGGAGAAGTTCAACGGCGCGTGGGCTGGGTCCGTGGAACCCGCCTATAGCGAATACGCTTTTTAGAGGAGCCTTGGGTCGCGTCGCGAACAGGCGGCGGAACGGGCGACAAATACAAATCCGTTCCGTTTGCTTTGCGGGTGTGGGAGATTCGATTCTGCCGAATCGAGGGATCATTGGGTCAGCGGGTTGTTTCGCGGCAATTGTTCATCCGACGTACATCGAGGTCGCGATTTAATGAAGCCCATCCGCGCACGTCCTTGTTCGGGATACGTCGTTTTGCGGCACGTGATGAAAGCCTATGCACCCAAGGTCGGCCTGACGCTGCTGGCAGCACTGTTGTCGATCTCCGTTCCGGCGACGCGTCCGGCCTATGCCCAGACGAATTTCGATCGACCGGGCGCTGACTATCTGCGGGCGCCGCTGCGCTCGGGCGATCCGGCCGATTGCGGCTTGGCATGCGAACGCGACCGCCACTGCCGAGCCTGGAGCTTCAGCTATCCCACCGAACGGTCGGAAACCGCGGTGTGCTGGCTCAAGAACGCCGTACCGCCGCGGATCGCGAATCGGTGTTGCGTGTCCGGCGTTCGCGGCGCGGGCGTGATCGAGCGACGGATCGGTCCGGTGGAGACCTCCACCGATCGCTCGGGCGGCGACTATCGCAATTTCGAAGTCAAGAAAGACGATAGAGCCGACGCGGATCAGATTTGCAGGCATGCCTGCGATACCGATAGCAAGTGCCGGGCCTGGACCTATGCGCGGCCGGGATACGCCGGCAAAGCCGCGCGATGCTTCCTGAAAAAGGAAATCAAACCGCCGCATCGTAGACCCGGATTCACGTCCGGTGTCGTGCGATAGCTCGCGCAATCGCTATCCGTGCTGGGCCGGGACGCGCCTTTTGAGACGCCGCAGATTCATACGTCCACATTGGCGCTGAGCGAGTTGTCCTGGATGAACTCGCGACGCGGTTCAACCACATCGCCCATCAGCTTGGTGAAGATGTCGTCGGCCTCGTCGACCTCCTTGATCTTCACCTGCAGCAGGGTACGCTCGCCGGTGTCGAGCGTGGTTTCCCAGAGCTGGTCCGGGTTCATCTCGCCGAGGCCTTTGTAGCGTTGCAGCGCCACGCCCTTGCGCCCTGAGTCGGTCACCGCCTCGAACAGACTGACCGGACCATGGATCGCGGTTTCCGTATCTTTTCGGCGCAAGAGGCCGGGCCGCGGATAGGCGTCCTGCAGCTTCGCGGCGTATTCATCCAGCTTGCGCGCATCGGCCGAGCCAAGCAGCGCGTCGTCAATGATGGCGACGTCCTTGACGCCGCGCACGGTGCGCTCGAAGAAAAAGCCCTGACCTTCCGCAAAGCGGCCGATCCACCCGCGTTCGACTTCGTCGGCGAGCGCGTCCAGCCGCTTCGCGATGTAATCGGCGGCGGCGTTGGCAGTGGCCAGATTTTCGGTGATCCTCGGATTCATCACGCCGGCGATAGCCGCCTGCTCGATCACCTCGCGGTTGTAACGGCTATGCAGATTCTGCAGCACGTTCCGGATCACGCGGGCGTCCTCCACCAGCGCCAGCAGATCGCGTCCGCCGCGGTTTTCGCCGGTGGCGAGCTTGAACACGCAGTCGTCGAGGCCAGTCTCGATCAGATAGTCCTCCAGCGCCCGCTCGTCCTTCAGGTACTGCTCGGACTTGCCGCGGGTCACCTTGTAGAGTGGCGGCTGTGCGATATAGAGATGGCCGGCCTCGATCAGCGCCGGCATCTGGCGGAAGAAGAAGGTCAACAGCAGCGTGCGAATATGCGCGCCGTCGACGTCGGCGTCGGTCATCACGATGATCTTGTGATAGCGCAGCTTCGCGAGATCGAAATCCTCGCGGCCGATGCCGGTGCCGAGCGCGGTGATCAGCGTGCCGATCTGCTCCGACGACAGCATCTTGTCGAAGCGCGCGCGTTCGACGTTCAGGATCTTGCCGCGCAACGGCAGGACGGCCTGGAATTCGCGGTTGCGTCCCTGCTTGGCGCTGCCGCCGGCCGAGTCGCCCTCGACGATGAACAGTTCCGACTTCGCCGGGTCGCGTTCCTGGCAGTCGGCGAGCTTGCCGGGGAGCGAGGCGACGTCGAGCGCACCCTTACGCCGCGTCAGTTCGCGCGCTTTGCGCGCGGCCTCGCGGGCGGCAGCGGCCTCGACAACCTTGCCGACAATGAGCTTCGCCTCGGTGGGATGTTCCTCGAACCAGGCGGCGAGCGCCTCATTGATGACGTTCTCGACCACGGGCCGTACTTCCGACGACACCAGTTTGTCCTTGGTCTGTGACGAGAATTTCGGGTCCGGCACTTTCACCGAAAGCACTGCGGTGAGGCCCTCGCGGCAGTCGTCGCCGGTCAGCGCGATTCTCTCCTTCTTGGCCATGGCTTCGGCATAGCCGTTGACCTGCCGCGTCAGCGCGCCGCGGAATCCGGCCAGATGGGTGCCGCCGTCGCGCTGCGGAATGTTATTGGTGAAGCACAGGACATTCTCGTGGTAGCTGTCGTTCCACCACAACGCCGCCTCGACATTGATGCCGTTCATGTCGGCGCGGATCATGATCGGATCCGGTACCATCGCTTTCTTGTTGCGGTCGAGATATTTGACAAACTCGGTGACGCCGCCGTCGTACATCATCTGCTCGCGCTTCTCGACGGCGTGTCGCATGTCCGAGAGCAGGATGTTGACGCCCGAGTTCAGAAACGCGAGTTCGCGCAGGCGATGCTCCAGCGTGGCGAAATCATATTCGACGCTGGTGAAAGTCTCGGTCGATGCGAGAAAGGTAACTTCGGTGCCGCGCTTGCCGCCGGCGTCGCCGACGACTTTCAACGGCGCCAGCGCATCGCCATGGGCGAATTCGATCAAGTGTTCCTTGTCCTTGCGCCAGATGCGCAGGATCAGCTTGCTGGAGAGCGCGTTGACCACAGAGACGCCGACGCCGTGCAATCCACCGGAGACCTTGTAGGAATTCTGATCGAATTTTCCGCCGGCGTGCAGTTGCGTCATGATGACTTCAGCCGCGGAAACGCCTTCACCCTTGTGAATGTCGACGGGAATGCCGCGACCGTCGTCGCGTACGGTCACCGAATTGTCGGCGTTGAGGATGACCTCGACGGCGGTGGCATGTCCTCCCAGCGCTTCGTCGATGGCGTTGTCGACCACTTCATAGACCATATGGTGCAGACCGGAGCCGTCATCGGTATCGCCGATATACATGCCCGGCCGCTTGCGCACGGCGTCGAGGCCCTTGAGAACCCTGATCGATTCCGCGCCATATTCGATTGGCGTGCCAGATTCGGTATCGGCAATTTGCTGCCGGGCAGGTTCGATCATGAAAGGCCTTCAGAAGGTGTCCCGAGAAGTATGCGGTACATGCGGCTGAGAAGTCTATTTCTGGCATGAAAGCGGCACCGCGCCTAGCGCAAAGTGACCCGCTGCAAGTTATTGAATAGATGTGATTTTTATCCGGTTTTTCAAGGACGGAAAAAGGCGATTCGCGGGGCCCTTAAAACGGCGATTCGCGACTCTGAAAACAGCCGCCCGGCCGCATTCCGATTGCGGCGGATAATAACCCGCTCAACCGCATCAGGAGCGGATCCGATACATCGGGGCTGATGGTCGCCGAGGAGCAGGTCAGTTGGCTGGTTTGAACCTCGGCGTAGACATGCGCGTGACATCAGTAAGCCTGCAGCGCCAGCACACCGCCATCGGGCCCGAGCATCAGGCCCCAGGCATCGTCGGCGCCGAGCTCAATCTGGCCCGACTTGGCGGGGTGTCCGGCCACTTTCGTTGTGTACTTGTATTTGGCAGGCGGCAGATCGAGCGCAGGATGCTGAGATGATTGCGGACCGCCTGCGCCTGCCGCCAGCTTGATGGTCTGCTTGTCGATGGTGATGGTGGCGTCCGATTGTCCCATGTTGCCCAGCATCAGCCTCGCCTGACCCGGCTTCGGCAGCACTTCTCCCTTGGCGGCGGCGGCCGGAATCTTCTGCGCGAGGTTGACTGTGGTCTCGGCGTTCTGGCGGCCGAGCTTCAGCATAGCTGGGCCGTCGGGAGAGGTGAATGCCAGTTGGACGCGATCCGGTTGGGTGATCGCGCGATCCGGCAATTCCTTCCATCCGCGCTTGCCCAGTTCGTCGCGATAGAAGGCAAGCACGGAAGCCAGATCGGCCGGAATGCTGGCCTCGAGCTCCTGGCGGAACGGTGCATCGCTGCCCGGCAGCTTGCCCGTTGAGAGGGAACTCAAGGTATGTTCCTTCGGGACCGGCAACGCGGAATCCGGCTCCGCTTCGAGCGGCTTTGGAGCTGCTTTCGCAGCCGATTGACCATCCGCGGCAGCGCCGGAGCCGGCATCTGCCATCTCGAGACCCGAACCGTTCGCGCTGACATTGGTTTTAGGACCCATCTGCATGACGGTGATCGAAATCTCCTTGCCGCCCTTGGAGAACTGCATCGCGGCCATGTTGGGATTGTTGATGACCGACGGCTGCGCCTTCCAGCCGAGCGGCTTCAGGGCGCTGCGATAAAAACCTGCAAGCGCTTTCACGCTCGATTGTGATTCGAACTCGAGTTTGCCGTCCGAGCCATCGAACTCGACATTCTCCGCGCCTTCCGGCAGCGGGATTGGCGTGGCCTTGCCGAACTGCGCATGCAAGGGAGCATCCGACAGCTTCGCGGATTGTTGCGCGCGATGAGCACTGTCGGCTGCGATCAGCTCCGTCGCCATCGACATCGCGTCCTTCATGAAATCGTCGTCGGCCTGCTTTTTCGCGCGCGCCCGGGCGGCCAGTGCGGCCGGCGTCACCTGCATGACGAAGCTGACGAGGGTCAGATCATGTTTGTGGCCGAGCTTGAGCGTGCCCGTCTCTTCAGGGGAGGTGAAATTGAGCGACACCTCGTCTGGTGTGATGATCGCTCCCTTGGCCTCTTCCTTCCAGTTACGCGCGGACAGTTCGCGACGATAGAAGGCGAGCACGGTAGGCATCTCGGCGGTCACCGTGGCGTGCGCCTCCCGGTGATCCGACGTCGCGTTGCCGGTGGTTCCGGCGTTTATGATATGGTCCGGTCGCGGTAGGCCGTCCATATCGGGACCCGCTTGGAGATCCTGCGGCAGGGCAAATGGCGCGATCCTGATGTCGACAGCGGCTTTGTCGTCATCGAGTCGCCGTAACGACACCATGATCGGTAACTGCCTGTCACGATCGTCACGCCTGAAATAGGCGCGCGCACCATTGTCGATCTTGTCGTCGATTGCGGCATTCGGCCAGCGCGTCTTGGCGTCGTCGGCGGATAACGCCGTCCACCCGGTTGCGGTGAGTTCGCGATTGAAGAAATCAAGATTCGCGTCGGTGTTGCCGGGGGCTGTGCAGCTGAAGTAAGGCCTGCGCTCATCGTAGACGATATCCGTTGCTCCCGGTGGAAACGGAATGTCGGCGTAGATCCGGTTGGCGCTGTAATGGACCGCGGATCGGTCCGGGCGGCCGAGAGCCTGTGTGAAGGATACCGACAGGCCATGGACGCCCTTCTTGAACAGCAGACCGGTCGCCGTCTCCTCGAGTGGCCGCACATATTGCATCCAGCCAGTGTCGGTCATCAAAGTCTTCACCGACTGAACTGTGGAAGGCACCACGCCCTGCACCGTGTAGACCACGCGGTCGGTTTGCGAGTCCGTGGTTTCCTGCGCGTCCGGAAGGCGCGGCAACTGGTTGACCTCGACCATGCCGCTCTCCGCCATCGCTACTGACGCGCCGGCAATCCACGCCAGCCAGAATGCAGCCAGAACGTATCGACGTGCCGGCGCGTGAGGTCGGCATTTCGGTGCGGGCATGATTGATCTCTCCGGAAAACACCAAAAGGGGCGGGCGGCAAGTGCGCCGGTCAGGATGTCGTACAAAGCCTGGAGCATGGTCCCGAAAAATGAGAACCGATTTTCGGATAGGATCATCCCGTTCAAAAGGACGAGCATTGAGTCTGATTCAACGCCGTTGAACAAACTCTAGTCGTGCAGGATGAACCTTTGGTTCAAAGCGATGCCGGTGCCCGGCGGGCGATCCGTCCCGAGTCGACGTCGAAAATCTCGCTGCCGGCGCCGACGTTGGCGAACGCGGCCGGGTCGGCTCCACTCATCCAGACCTGGGCGCCAAGACCTTTGAGTTCGCCGAACAGCGCGCTGCGGCGGTCAGGATCGAGGTGCGCCACCACCTCGTCGAGCAGCAGCAGCGGTGTGATCCCCGTCATCTCGGCCACGAGACCCGCATGGGCCAGCACGAGCCCGATCAAAAGCGCTTTCTGCTCGCCGGTGGAGGCGTCCTTCGCCGGCATGTTCTTGGGCGCATAGATCACTTCGAGGTCGATGAGGTGCGGGCCATCGAGCGTGCGGCCGGCGGCGGCATCGCGGGCACGGCTCGCGCGCAGGATTTCGCGGTAGCGATCCTCCACCGTCGTTGCGGGTTCGGTGAGCAGCGCGTTTTCCATCCAGCCGCCGATGCCGATTCTTGCCGAAGGGAATGAGGAGGCTCCGCCGCGCGCCTCCAATGCTGCGGAAAGGCGTGTCACGGTTTGTGCGCGCATCGCTGCCACCGCAACGGCAAGCTCTGCGGTTTCACGTTCGACGGCGCTGCACCAGAGATCGTCGTAGTTGCGCATCTCGAGCAGGCGGTTGCGCGAGCGTAGACTGCGCTCCAGCGCCGCGACGCGGCCGGAATGATCGTTGTCGATCGCCAGCACCAGGCGGTCGAGGAAGCGTCGCCGTTCCGATGCCGCACCAGCGAACAAGCCGTCCATCGAAGGCGTCAGCCACACCATGCGCAGGTGGTCGCCGAAAGCGGCTGCCGATGCGACGGGCTCGCGATCGATCCGGTAGCGCCGGGCGCTTGGTGCGGCTTCATCATTCGGCGCGTCGATGCCGGTGCCGAGCGTCGCAAGACCGAGCGCGCCCTGCACCTCGGCCGACACCGCCCAGGAGCCGTCGTCCGTGTTGTCAGCGATGTCTTCGCGCGTGGCACGCCGCAATCCGCGTCCCGGCGACAGGAGCGATACGGCCTCAAGGCAATTGGTCTTGCCGGCGCCGTTTGGCCCGACCAGCACGACCATCTCGCTATGCGTCTCGAACGTCGCGGCGCGGTAGTTGCGGAAGCGGGTGAGGCTCAAACGGCGAATGCGGGAGGAGATCATGGGCAACGATTATCACATCCCCGGTCATCATCCGCGAAGGCACGATGATCCGGTCGTCCATAAGGTGCGATGCGGGCAATGGATGTTCCAACGGAATACTGTATGCCCGCCTTCGTGGGCGTGACTTTGATGTTGGTTCGTTGTCGCCGGGTGCGGCTAAAGGGCCATCACACCCGCATCGGCATCAGCACGTAGAGCGCGCCCTTGGAATCCCTGTCCTGCACCAGCGTTGGTGACCCGGGGTCGGCGAGCTTCAGCACCGCAGCTTCGCCTTCGATTTGCGCGGCGATATCCAGGAGATAGCGTGAATTGAATCCGATATCGAGTGCGTCGGAGGCGTATTCGACCTCGAGTTCCTCGGTGGCGCTGCCGGAATCGGGGTTGGTCACGGACAGAACCAGCTTGCCCGCTGATAACGCCAGCTTCACGGCGCGGCCGCGCTCACTGGAAATCGTCGAGACGCGATCGACCGCGGCCTCGAAGTCCTTTTTGTCGACGACCAGTTCCTTATCGTTGTTCTGCGGGATCACTCGGCCGTAGTCCGGGAAGGTGCCGTCGATCAGCTTGGAGGTCAGCACGACGTGGCCGATGGTGAAGCGGATCTTGCCCTGCGACAATTCGATCCCGATCTCGGCCTCGCTGTCCTCGATCAACCGCTGCACCTCGCCGACAGTCTTGCGCGGGATGATGACGCCGGGCATTCCCTCAGCACCCTTGGGCAGCGCGAGATCGAGTTGTGCCAGGCGGTGACCGTCGGTCGCAACGCCGCGCAGCGTCGCGCTCTTTGCGCTGCCCGCGCCGTGCAGGTAGATGCCGTTGAGATAGTAACGGGTCTCTTCGGTCGAGATCGCGAATTGGGTACGATCGATCAGCCGTTTCAGGTCCGCTGCAGCCAGCGAAAAGGCATGCGTCATGTCGCCAGCCGCGAGGTCCGGGAAATCGTTCTCCGGCAGCGTCTGCAGGGTGAAGCGAGAGCGTCCGGCGCGGATGGTTAAAACCGAGCGGTCGCCGTCGCCTTCCAGCACGATTTGCGCACCGTCGGGCAGCTTGCGGACGATGTCGTAGAACATGTGCGCCGGAACCGTGGTCGAGCCGCCGGTTCCGGTTTCCGCTACCAGCGTTTCCGTCACCTCCAGATCGAGATCGGTGGCCTTCAGCGACAACTTGGCGGTTTCGGCGCGAACCAGCACGTTTCCCAAGATCGGGATCGTATTCCGCCGTTCGACCACGCGATGCACGTGGCTAAGCGATTTCAGCAGTTGCGCGCGTTCGACGGTGACCTTCATTGCAAATCCGTCCGATCAAATTCCCGTCATGTGCTGAAAATGCCGCGGGACCGCGGCACGTAAACCCCGAGTTCAACGCCGATTTCGCTTAAATTCGGCGGGACCGCAAGGTGGCGCGGAAGCCCGTCCGGCGCAAGCCTGCGGTTCGCTCCGGTCCGGCCTTTTCCCGATATTTTGGCAGAAAGTTCTCGCTGCGCCGCGCCTATTCCTGAAGCTGGCGTTTCAGCAATTCGACTTCGTCGGAGAGCGTCACGTCTTTCGACACCAGCGCCTCGATCTTGCGGACGGCGTGCAGCACGGTGGTATGATCTCGCCCCCCGAACCGGCGGCCGATCTCGGGCAGGGAACGCAGCGTCAGCGTTTTGGCGAGATACATTGCGACCTGCCGCGGCCGCACCACATTGGCGGTGCGGCGCGAAGACAGAAGGTCCGAGCGGCTGACATTGTACTGCCGCGCGACGACCCGCTGGATGTCCTCGATCTTGATGCGCCTCGGTTCTTGGGGGCGGACCAGGTCACGGACCTCGCGCTCGGCCATTTCGAGAGTGACCGGCTGGGCGTTGAGCTTGCTGTGCGCCAGAAGCCGGTTGATCGCCCCCTCGAGGTCGCGCCCGTTGTGCGTGATCGTTTTCGCCAGATAATCCAAAACTTGCTCAGGCACGTCGAAACTGGCGTGATGCGTGCGCGCAGCTTCAACGCGCGATTTCAAAATGCCAAGCCGAAGCTCCTCGCCGAGCGAACCCATTTCGACCACGAGCCCACCGGCGAGCCGGGATCGTACGCGATCGTCGAGGCTTTCCAGGTCGGACGGCGGCCGGTCGGCTGCAATGACGACCTGGCGGCCCGCATCGATGAGCGCATTCAACGTGTGGCAGAATTCGGCCTGTGTCGATTTGCCTTGCAGGAACTGCAAGTCGTCGATGACGAGAACGTCGATGCCGCGGAGTGCTTCCTTGAAAGCAAGCGCTGTCTGCGTCTTGAGAGCGGCGACGAAGCCATACATGAACTTCTCCGCCGTCAGGTAGAGCACTCTGCGCTCGGTGCCCGCATTGCCCGCCCACGTGACGGCTTGCAGCAGATGGGTTTTGCCGAGACCGACGCCGGCGTGGATGTAAAGCGGATTGAACATCACGCTGTCGCCGCGCCGGCCTTCCGCCACTTGACGCGCCGCCGCATGGGCCAGCGTATTGGAGCGTCCGGTGACGAAACTTTGAAACGTCAGCCTCGGGTCGAGGGGCGAACCGCCGAGGGCGTCGTGGTTGGCGGACGCCGGCGCGGTCGCAACCGTTTTCAGCTCATTGCCGTTCCGGCCCTCACTGCGTTCGAGACGGTGCACATCGGTTGCGGGCGCTTCCCTGACCGGTGCTGCGCAGCGCATGGCCGAGCGCACGGTAAGATCAATCCGGTGAACGTCCGGCAGTTCGGCCTGCCAGCAGGCCAGCACACGCTCGGCGTAATGCGCCTGGATCCAGCTTTTCAGGAACCGCGTCGGCACCGACAGACGGACACTCTCGGCATGGACGCTCTCCAAATCCATTCTCGCGAACCAGCTCGAATAGATGTCCTCTCCAACGGTCGAGCGCAATCGACCCTTCACACGCGACCAGCGCTCCTGTTCTGTGTCTGACATTTCTCGTGACGACTTTTCTGGTTTGATGATGTTCGGATGCGGCTGCTTCTCCGGAAGGCCACGCATTCGCTGTGATCCTTCGGAGCGCTTCGTTTCGGCCATGAACAATCGTTCGGCAAAGCACCGCGAGCGATTTAGATGGCTGAAAACGGAACGAAAGCGATGTCAGTAGCGGCTAGAGGGTCCGCCCGAAGATTGACTGAGCGCGCGCAAAAATGTCGTCGTGTTCGTGAAAACGTCCGTAAGATAATCCCATGAATGAAATCTGGTGGTGTTGTTTTTGTTTGACATAAACCCCCTCCTCGCTGCGACGGACCGCGCCGAGACATTTTCTCACATCAATTTCAAATTCAGTCTGCGAAACCCGACGCCATATTGTCGGATCGCTACGCGCGCACTCTAACTCACCAAGTCAACTCGCCCGCTCCCCGTGGCGGAGATGCGGCATGGCCTAAGCGTATTCCCTCGCTGGCAAACGCTTGACGTAAACGTCTCAGTCGAGAAATTTCGGCACAGAACATCCGTTCTCATGTTGCTATGAGTTGCCATTCGCCATCACATGGAAAGCGTCACTAACGTGAATACCGCCGCCGATATGCACGTCCACCCAGGGCTCTCTTAAACAGCACTATCTGAAGAGCCGCGAGTGTCGCGAACGCTCAGAGAAATACACCACGCCTCAATTCTCGCAACGTCTTTCGCGTCGCGGCTGCGTCGCGCAAATCGAATGAGGACACGGGACCTGCTCCACCTCCAGCGCGTCCAATCAGCAACGGTTTGAATCTGCGCGCGGATTCGATCTCCTTCGTGAGGTGTTACAAATCCGCCGCGTTGTCTAAAATATTTTAAGAAAGGATGAAGCGGGGCGAAGCGCGAGGTCGTTTTGGAAGTGTTCTGTCACACTATGGAGATAAGTGATTAGCTCGGCGCATTTTTTTCTGGCTGTTTTTGCGGGTAACCCGCGTCAGCCAAGCGCTCATTTGGGCTGTCTTTTGAGCCCTTGCGGAGTTTCCGGTTATATCAGGATGGAAATATCGAAATGGGAGTCGTGCGAAAGCGTCGACTCTGAATGAGAGTAGGCCGCCGAACTCAACCGGATGGCTATTGTGATGGGTCCAATCGACCAGATCGTGGTGTTTGTCGTCGTGCCTCGTATTCGCATCGTGGAACGTGAGCGAATCGAACGGCCGTGGCAATGGATGCCTGATGTCGTCGCAAGGCGATGCTGCGTAACGTGTTGAAGTGTTCTTTCTCCACTTGATCTGGTGAATAAAAGATTCTGGCACGTCCGCGCAAAAAAAGGGCCTGGCGATTGGCCAGGCCCTTTGAGATATTCTGACGAATAACGTCTTCGATCAGTTCATTTTGCAAGCTTGGCGATTCGATGCGTCAGCCGGGACACCTTGCGGCTCGCATTGTTCTTATGAATGATGTTTTGCTGGCCAGCCCGCATCAATTCCGGCTCTGCGCGCTTCATCGCCTGGACCGCGGCGTCGCGATCGCCCTTCGCGATCGCTTCCTCGACGATCCGGACCGAGCCGCGCATCAGGGTGCGCCGCGACCTGTTGATGGCGGTCCGGCGGGCAATCTTGCGTGTCGCTTTCTTGGCGGATGTCGTATTGGCCATGGTCTCGAAGTATCCTTCGGCAGTGCTCTCGCGAGAGGCCAGCCAGTGGCCGGTCATTCGATTGCGCGGATGAGCCTGAATGTGTTTTCCGGTGTTCTCGAAAATGCCGTCCTCAAAACTTGCGAGGGGCCTTTTTCAAAGAACAGCGGCGGCAGGATCACCCCACCGCCATCAGCGGTCTTATAGAGCCCCTGTTTTCAAGCGTCAACGCCTGCCGGCAGGTCCGGCGTCCGGGTGGGTGGGCAAAGAAGGGTCTTCGCAAGGACTCGAAAGAGACGCTGGCGAGGTTGAATTTCGTGCCTTTGAGGACTAAGGGGCGAGCTGCAACTGCGGACAAGGAGCTGGTACGGGCATGATCCGGGCGATTTTTCGTTTCATCGGGTTGCTGCTGCTGGCCGGCGGCTTCATTTTTCTGGTTTATGATGGCGCTCGGTCAATCGCCGATCAGACCCTGCGGTTGACCAAACTCGGCGAATTCTGGAACGATATTCATCAAGCCAGCCAGCAAGCGGTTCGTACTCAGATCGAAGCCTCGGCACCCTGGATGTGGGATCTCGTCAAGCTGGTTTTGAATCAGCCCGCCTTCGCAGTGCTCGGGGGTGTGGGCATTCTTCTGATGCTGCTGTTCCGGCCACGACCGCCCTTGATCGGCTACTCACGGGAATAATCGCCGGACATCGGTGCCAATCTCGCCACAAAGAAGAGGTTACCTTCTGTTAACCATAGCGGGTGCAGAACCGGGTGATCTCGTGACAAGGGACAGGCCCCGGTGCGGCTCTCGCGCGCGTTTCCAATATCTTTGGTTGCTGCGCTAACCGCGCTGGCTTTGTCAGGATGCATGCGGCAGCCGACGGCGATGGTCCGTCCGCACAACGCTCTCGATGCGCTGGCCTATGGAGGACGGATGGCGTTTGCGCCGCCGCCGGCCGCCCCTCGCCGTGGCCTATGGAACACGCCGGGTCTGTGGGAAACGCCAGCTATCGCCGCTACGCCCGTTGTCTTCGCTGCCGCGCCGCCGCCGGTTGTGCACGATCCCGCGTACCGGCTCGATGCCGGCGACCGGCTGCGCATCGTGGTCTACGGCCAGGAGGGTCTCACCAACACCTATCTGGTCGGTGCCGGCGGCAGCATCACCATGCCGCTGATCGGCGCCGTCACCGCGCGCGGCCGCACGCCGGCTGAACTGTCCGCCGCCATCGCCGCACGGCTGCGCAACGGCTACATCCGCCAGCCTTACGTCGCCGCCGAGGTCGAGGCCTACCGGCCGTTCTTCATTCTCGGCGAGGTGGCGGCTCCCGGCCAGTATCCGTTCGTGCCGAATATGACGGTCGAAAGCGCCGTCGCCATCGCCGGCGGCTTTTCCCCCCGCGCCAGACGCGACCTCGTCATCGTCACCCACACCGATGCCCGCGGCGTCGTCCGCATCAGCGTCCCCCCCCCCCGCTACGCCGCTCAGCCCCGGCGACACCGTCCTCGTCGACGAACGCTGGTTCTGAGGCGCCGTTCTTACTCCTGAGATGTCCGGCGAAGAAGGCGAGGCGCGCACGCCGACCAGATCGATGGGCCGCGACATCTGACCTTACGGCGGGATGCAAGCCAATTGCTATTCCTCTCGACGATAGCCGCAGTTATCGCCACATCCAGTTATGGCCCCAATCGCCCTTCCAGCCCACGAGACGTCCTCTGCGGAACTGCAAATAGAGTCTATGCTTTTGGTTGAAGAAGCCGCTGGCGCTGAAGTTTCGGAGCGCTAGAAATACTTCGTCGCCGGGAGGGCCTTCAATGTAGTTCAGTGACCCGCCGAGTGCATATGCGGCAGTTATTTCATCCATACCGATAGCCAACGGGATGTTGTTTGAAAGCGTTGCCGTGAATGGCGGGGAAGATGTCGGCCCCACGACCGTCGGCTGCGCGTGTCCCGGAGCGGTCCAGGCCGTTAAAAATGCAACAAGGCATGTCGACCCGAAGACCCATCTCGACCCAAAGACCAATGTCCGCTGTTTCATGATGCCGCCTAGCTGGCACAAAAGAATGGAAATCATCAGAAATTCGCGACTCGCAATTCGCGAAAAGCTTTGATGCTGGGTTCTAACACATTCGCGCTTTGTCTCCACGCGTGTTGGCAGGATCAGTGATCATTCTCACCGGTCCGTTGAATTCCTGGCGAGCAACTTACGCAGCGTTAACACTACCCTTTAATCTTCGCGAATCTACTTATCGTCTAAAGTGACGAAGCGTTGGGCTGACACCAATGAGGACCGATGACGCTCACAACCGGATCGCGCACAAGGCGCCGCCTGCTTCTGGCGTCCGACCGGACCGACCGCAGCAGCGATTTGTGGGCCATTCTGCAATGCGCAGCCGACGTTGATACCACATTGACTTCCGGGATTCCGGACAGGCCGGACGGTCGATTTTCGGGCATCGTCGTCGATATCAATCTGCGTTCCCCCGAAAGCGTGCTGCAGGTACGCAGCAAGCTGTGCGCCGAGGTCTATCGATCGATGCCGCGGCTGTTCGTTCTTGCAGATGCCCTTCATCACGAATCGATGCAGGCGTGGGCGCTCGGCGCCACCGATACCATCTCGCGCCCGTTGGATGCGCAAGTCGTTCTACAGCGTGTCCGTGCCGCATTTCCGGACGACAACGATAGTGGCGCGGCGGCGAACGCCAACGTTCTGAATCGCGGTATTGCCGCAGCTCATGCCGTGCTGGTGAAGATCTTCGAGAATCTTCCAGCCGGCGTTCCGCTCTCATTCAGCGATGTCATGGAGGCGGAGCAAGAGATTTTGATGGCGATCAAGCTCTCCTCGTTGCGTGACTGGTTAGCCACCGTGGGCCGCCACCATACTCATACCTACCGTCACTGTCTGTTTGTCACAGGCTTCGCCGCCGCTTTCGCGCAGCAGCTCGGAATGCGCGAGGAAGATCAGCGCCGGCTTGCTCGCGCCGCCTTGCTCCATGATGTGGGCAAGGCCTTCATTCCCGTCGCGATTCTCGACAAGCCAGGTAAGCTCGACAACGAGGAGAAGAATGAAATTCGCCGGCATGCGCGCCTTGGCTACGAAGCCTTGCTGAGGCAGGGCGGCTTTCCGTCCGAGATGCTCGACGTTGTTCTGCACCATCATGAGATGCTTGATGGCTCGGGCTATCCGGATGGCCTGCGTGGCGATCAGATTAGCGACATCGTGCGCCTCACCACGATCGTGGACATTCATGCCGCGCTGGTCGAGAAGCGGGCCTATCGCCTTCCTTTCACGCACGCCAAATCCTTTGCGACCATGGAAGAAATGGGCGGCAAGATCGATCAGCATTTGCTGCAGGCGTTTCGTCCGGTGGCGCTAGGTTGTTGACCTGTCGCGCCGGGGCGCGTGCCCATCATCCGGACAGTCTCCATATCCGGGCAGTCTCCGAGCAGCCACGGTGATTTTCGAAGGACGGCGCGTCTGGGCGTTGCCCGCCTCGCGTCAATCGGCTAAATGGAATGCCTCGCACCCGTAGCTCAGCTGGATAGAGCGTTGCCCTCCGAAGGCAAAGGTCACACGTTCGAATCGTGTCGGGTGCGCCAGTTTCCCCAAATATAATCAAATAATTACGTGAAGTCATCTCACGGACGGTCAAGAACGAGATTGGAGTTGCAACCACATTGCAACCACGATGCTCACTGACCATTTCTGCGGCGCCCGTGTTGCTCCTGGTCCGAAGCACCCATGACGTTGACGGTCTCTGCGAGGTGTCGCGCTTCATCGGCCTGAGTGGCGTGAGATCCTGCGAAGCGGCGTTAGCAACGTACAAAGCGCGCAACGTCATCGTTCAGGATAAGGTCATGGGTTGCCGCGTCGGCCAACATCATGGCTCGATGTCAAATTCGCCCGGAAAGTTGACGGGCGCATAGTCAGGCGTCTGCGCCTTGCGATTGACAACGGACTGGTGAATGCGAGGTTTGATGGACGGATCGGCTAAAACTCTTGGCTCCCCATCGGGAATGTAGAACCCGAGAAGTTCGCGACGCTCCCATTCCTTCCACTTCGCCGATTTCGGCAGCCACTCCAGTATTTTCCAGGCTGATGTCAGCGAATCGTGCAGAGGCCCTTGCGCATCAGGCGCGACATAGGTGTTTCGCCCACCCTCGCGTGGCCGGCCGAGCACGAGGTGGTTTTTCATCGCGGTATTGATCTTCAACCCGTGGGTGACCGCTTCATCGATCATCCACGCCAACGGGAATTTGGAGAGGCCGCTTTCCGTCTCGGGGTAGCCGCCGCCAACGTCGGCATGGACGCCTGCGAACCAGACCTGCTTGATGTCCTGGGCCTGAGGCGACGCTGATGAATCGAAACGATTGGCGACGAACGGTTGCGGCGCGGTCCAGCGGTTGAGGCGGAACATGCGCCGGCGTTCGTCGATCGCCATCGCGTGGCGGAAGACCTCGACGCTCGGATTGACGCGAGTGTAGGGCAGCATCAGCAACGTCGGGATGATCCGGTCGCGACGTGGCACCAGCACCGAGGCGACCGTATCCCATGCACCAATGAACTTAATGGTGGCGCGGCGGCCGCCGGCGATCTGGCTAAAATTCCAGGCGATGCTGAGATCGTTCTCCTCGCTGGCGCGCTTATAGGCCGTCAGCGCGTAGTCCGCGATATTGAGCTGATCAGGCGGCAACAACCCGACCATGTGGATGAAGCCCGCCAGCGCGCGCACGGTGTAGGCGCCGCGGCTGAAGCCGAACAGAAAGATGGAATCGTCCTTCTCGTACTGCTGGGCGATAAACCGATAAGCGCCAAGGATATCGCCGTCGAGGCCATAGCCGGTGGCGAGACCGAACACTGCCTTGGTGTTCTGCTTCAGCCGCATCCAGGCGTCGCGACTGCCGATCGTGCCAATTCCAGGGTTGTAGTAGACGCGCTGATGCTCGTTCTTCTGAGCGATGCGAAACAGTTTGAGGACATTGGAAAGGTTGCCTTCGACCTCGTTGCCGGTGCCATCGCAGCAGATGACGATGTTCTTGCTCACGCGTACGACTCCTGGCCGGAAGACATGACCGGTCAGCTGTCGGATGTCGGCCCGGCCTCGGGGCGCGGACCCGACTCAGGAGCGAATGTCGCCAGGGGCGTCGCGCCGGCTTTCAAGCTGGTGAGATAGGACTCCGTGAAATCCATCTTGAACTCGGTCCACAGCGGCAGATGGTCCGACATTTGCCATGTGCGCCAAGTTCTATAGGCTTTGTTGTCCGTCTTCGCGTCCTTGCCGGTCTTGGTCTTGGTCGGCATTAAGGGTTTGTAGGCCTCATAGTCTGCTTCGTCGCGAAACACATAGTCCTGCCAGCGGAAGCAGCCGGCGTTCCTGATCTCGACCAGCTTGTTCTGCGTGCGCAACGCGATCTGATCGTAATAATTCGCGCTCGCCAGCGCGGTCGGCTTGCGCAGCTCGGCCGGCACCTCGAAGCCGCCGCCGAGCAGCGCGTTCATGGTCGGGTCGTCAGGATTGAGGATGTTGAAGTCGCCGAGGAGGATGTAGGTCTCGCCATCCTTCTTCTGTCGCGCGGTGAAGAACGATGCGATATCGGCGATCTCGCGTTTGCGCTGCGCGGTGTCCTGTGCTGTGCCGTAATAGATATGCACGGTGCAGATGTTGAACTTGAACCAGCCGGCCTGGAAGGCGACAAGGAATGGCGTGCGGTTGAACTGAGCAACCTCCTTGCCCTTCTTCGCCGGCAGCACGATCTCGCCGGCGACATGACGAAACCGGATTTTGCGGGTGTCGAAAACGAAGGCGAGCCGCTCCATGTTTCCGCTCTGGTCGGTGACGATATAGTCCCAATGCGGACCGAGCAGCTTCATGACCTTCTGGAAGTCGGTCATGTTCTCGTTGACCTCCTGCACCGCGACCAGATCGAAGGCGGAAATCACCTCAGCGATGTAGAGCAGAGACTCCGGCAGGCGTGGCGACGGGTTTAGCCGGCTGCCGCCGAAGTCTCGGATATTCCAGGTCGCGAGGTGAAAGGAATCCTGCTTGTTGTTGGGTGTTACGTTCTTAGCGAGACCTGTGCGCAACGCTAGCAAGCGGTCAATGGTACGGTCCCTTGTTCCGACATCCTTCCAGAACCGCAGCCCCGAGTATTGGACCATGACCATCCCCTTCGCTCAGTAGGCCGAAAACAATATGCTCGGCTGTGGAAGTACGATACCTTTCTGACGAGCTTCTCTGGCGTGAGGTGTCTGAGATAATCCCGGCACACAAGCTCTACCGGAATGACAGCTCGGCCAACATACTGCGCATGTCCAAACGCACCTCGTGCATCACGTCAACATGGTCTCGCGGTCGACAGGACACAGGATTCCTTCGGAGCCCGAGCGGGTCAATCGGAAACGGAGCGCAGATGGCTGGATCACAGCACATCACGCCCTGACCGCCTCGTCTCACGCGATCCATGCGCGGCGGCTGAAGCTTTATTTGTTTGTTACGCTCGTTTGCACCGCGGCTCGCGCAGACTTTGCTGGCCAATCGTCGCAAAGAACGCGACGGACCGTCGCTGCAATGCAGCACCCCCGAAATAATCGTGATTTCAATGCGATGGAAAGACGGACTACTCCAGCCAGTTTTTCTGATTCCCCCGATTAAATCCATTCTAAATTATTGTGTTTGTGAAGGAAATTGAGGCGCGCTAAGGAAATTCATATTAGTCCATCGTGCATCTGCGGTGAGTCGCGGTAGGTGGTTTGACCGGATAACGATTGCCTGCAAACGAAATTCGCCGCGTGATGGTTAGGAGAGCCCGACATGTTCGGGGCGTTAGTGCAGCAATTGCAGCGTTCGGAGGAGCGTAGGCTCCGGCGCTTCTTTATGCGCCGGTTTCGCAACGCCACCGAGGCATCCGACGCGACGCAGGAGACTTTTCTGCGCATGCTTGATACGCCGCCGAAGACGATTATCGAGAATCCGCAGGCCTATCTGTTCCAGATCGCGAAGTCAGTCGCCCGGGTCACGTCAGCCCGCTTTGCCGCCGATGCTGAGCTGTTCTTGCCTGCGATCGTAGGCGAGAATCAGGCGACGGATGCTCCGGATCAGGAACGGGTCGTCATCGGTCGCCAAAGCCTGATTCGGCTGGCAAAAGCGATCGAGAAACTGCCGAACCGCTGCCAGGAAGTCTTTATCCTGAGCCGCTTGCATGGCATGTCGAACGGCGAGATCGCCGACCGGCTCGGAGTTTCGCGCAACATGGTCGAGAAGCACATCATCAAGGCCTTGATCCACTGCCGGAAAGTGCGCTCCGAGATTTATTTCTAAAAAGACGTCAGGTAGTACCCTTGCTTTCGACTCTAATAAAGTAGCGGCGGCCGTCGGCCGATGCCGGTCGAGGATGGACTGCTGGGGCGGGTATGCCGGACAGGGTTTCGCAGAACATCGAGGGTCGGATTGAAGAAGAAGCGGCGCGCTGGGTTGCGCGTCTGCAATCCGCCGACGCGACCGATCAGGATCGGCAAAAGTTCCAACTCTGGCTGGATCGCGATGCCGCACATCAGGCGGCTTATGACGAATTCAAGAATCTTTGGGCCGACCTCAAGGATGTGCCGATCCCGTCGGACCGCCTGAAGAAGCTGCGGATGTCACGGCGTGCAGCGACATCCAGCATCGTGTCGATTGGCATTATCGCGATTCTGTCAGTCACGCTCTACCGCATGGGATTCGTCGATCACATGCGGGCAGACTATTACACGGTTGTCGGCGAAGTGCGCAGCGTCACGCTTGCCGATGGCTCTCGCGTCGACCTGAACACGGACTCGGCGATCATCGTTCGCTATTCGCAAGGCGAACGCAAAATTCAGCTCTTGCGAGGTGAGGCGTTCTTTAACGTCGCGCGCAACCCTGAGCGACCGTTTACGGTTGATGACTCCTCTCTGAAGGCGACGGCGCTGGGTACGCAATACAGTGTGAGTGCGGCGTCGGATGACTCTCTCGGCGCCGTGCGGGTCGAACACGGACGCGTGGAAGTCACGAGCCGCCAAGACCAGGTCGTGCTGGAGGCCGGCGACGCCGCAAATCTCACGGCCAAAGGTGCCTTCGCGGTGACAAAAGCCGACGTTGCGAATGAGACAGCGTGGCGAACCGGAAAGCTCGTATTTTCCAGCCAGCCACTCCACGAGGTCTTGGCTACCCTCGAGCGCTATCGTCGCGGGCGCATCGTAGTCTTGGACAACGCAGCCGCGGACCAGCAGGTCTCGGGCATTTTCGACTTGAAGGATACAGACCAGGCGCTCCGGGTGCTGGAGGAAAGCTTGCCCGTGAGTGTCACCCATCTAACTGGTCTGATGGTTGTTGTCCGCTCTCGTTGAAGCTTTTTAGATAGAAGCGATGCGCCGAAAGCGCAGTGAACGGAACATCGCTCAAAATTTATTTCTGAGTCGACGTCAGGAGGCACCCCCGGTTTTGACTCTTAGTCAGTAGGAGGGTGCGCGCACGACGCTGCCCCACCGGCATTTGACCAACAGGGGCAAACATGACGTTTGAAAGTGGACGGGGCAAGATAGGCGGCAGAATAGCAGCGGCTGCGTTGGCCGGAGTTTCGTTGCTTGCGCTCAACACGGCGCTTCATGCGCAGCCAGCCAATGTGCAGCCCGTGACCGCTCAACCTGCCGGCGCGGTAAACGTTTCGGTTCCGGCGGGCTCACTCGAAAGCGGCCTTCTCAGCCTTGGGCGTCAAACGAATCTTCGGATGCTCTATCCAAGCAATCTGACCGCAGGCAAGCGCACGGCAGGTGCGAACGGACAAATGAGCCCGCAACAGGCGGTAACGCAATTGCTCGCCGGAACAGGCTTGCGTGCATCCTTCACTGGCCGGAACACAGTGCAAGTTTTCGATCCCTCAATGCCTGTAGCTAGCGGCGCGGTACCGGCCGGCGCGATCGCCCTTGACACCATTGACGTGCAGGGAGGGGCAAATCCCAACTCCACGATGACGGTGCCTCCGGTCTACGCTGGAGGTCAGGTCGCAAGTGGAGGACGGGTTGGGCTTCTTGGAAATCGCAGCATATTTGATATCCCATTCTCGCAAACCAATTACACCGAACAGTTGATGCGCGATCAGCAGGTTCGGAGCATCTATGATGTCTTTGAAAACAATCCCGCCATTCGGGCCCAGGCGTCGCCTTACAATTTTCAGCAGTCCGCATCAGTGCGCGGCTTCGCCTTAAGCTCTAGAGACTATGCGTTTGACGGACTCTATGGTCTACTCAACCCTCGTCGTCCTCAGCTTGAGGGTATTGAGCGCGTTGAGGTTTTAAGCGGACCGGCTACTTTCCTCTATGGCTTTCCGCCGAGCGGTAGTGCGGGTTTCGTCAATCTTATCCCGAAGCGAGCCACAGACAACCCAATAGCGCGCATCACCGCGAATTACCTTTCGCGAGGGAACGGCGGGCTCGCTTTCGACGTCGGACAACGATACGGAGACCAAAAGGAGTTTGGTGTTCGCGTCAACGGGACGGGTAGCGCGGGTCAAACACCCATCGACAAGAATGAACTTGCGATCGGTTCGCTCACAGCAGGTTTAGATTACAGAGGCCAGGATTTTCGAGCGAGCCTGGATGCAGGCATCAGCCATCAGGCCATTAAAGCGCCTGTGACTCCCGTGAATCTTGGAGCCAACAACTTTCCGCTTGGACCCGCGCCAAGGCTTACGCGCAACTTTCAGCAGCCTTGGGAAGATGTCAAATTCGATCACCGTTTCGTTCTTGGTCGAGCAGAATACGATATTTCGAATGACTGGACCCTGTTCGGAGCTTATGGTGCGGCTTATCAAGACCAGAGGTATATTTCGACCAATAGCACCTTGAGGAATACGGCAGGTGACCTAACCCAGACCACCTTTCCATATCTAGCAAGCGATCTATTCCAGTCCGGGGAGGTCGGGGTTCGCGGTAAGGTCTGGACCGGCCCTGTCAAACATAGCATTTCGCTTGTCTACACTGGCTATCGCAACGACGGCCAATCCGGGAATTCATCTAATGAGGTTTTTGCCAACAACATTTACGCGCCGGTAAACTTCCCGGCCCCGGACCGGGCAGCGCAATTCGCGGCGGTGCGGCGATCGAAATATAATACACTACTCACGGGCATCGCGTTGATTGATACGATGTCTGTCGCCGACGATCGCGTGCAGTTTTCGATCGGCGGCCGCCGACAGCATCTGGAAACCAATTCCTACGACGTCAACGGGCTTTTGACACCCGGCGATAACCAGGATGCGAACACGCCCATGCTGGCATTGTTGTTCAAGCCCTGGCAGCCTCTCACGCTTTACATGAGTTATGCCGAAGGATTTGGATTGGGGCCACGGGCTCCACTGGGAGCCGCAAACAGCGGATTTTTTCTAGGACCTCAGCGAACGAAGCAGATGGAGACCGGAGCCAAGGTAGACTTCGGACGTTTCGGGGCAACGCTGGCGTTTTACCGTATTTCCCAACCCTCTGCATTCCTGGATCCCGGGACCAACACCTTTGGATATAACGGCGAGCAGAGGAATGATGGCATCGACTTCACGATGTTCGGTTCGCCGGTCGAGAATGTGCGTTTGCTAGGTGGTGTGACATTCCTTGATGGGCGGCTGACAAAGACATTAGGCAACGTGAACGTTGGGAACAAAGCACCCGGCGTTTCGGATGTTCAACTTAGCGTCGGCGCTGAATACGATGTGCCATGGATCCCAGATTTCACCGTAACGGGTCGCGTGGTTCACGTGTCAGATAATTACCTTGATCGCGCCAACTTTCAACGAGTGGGCGGTTGGGAGCGGCTGGATTTGGGCGCACGTTATAAGTTCCGCGCATGGGACCGTGACATGGTCGCTCGGCTCAATGTCGATAACGTCACCGCTAGAAACTACTGGTACGCCAGCCCGTTTGGTCAGCTGACTCTCGGCGTTCCTCAAACCTTCCGTCTGTCCCTGAGCGCAGACTTGCTGCCGTCGCCGACCACGCCAGTCGCGCCGATGTACCAGAAATAGTTGGATAGGCGGGGATGTAGCCTTCTTTGCCGCTCTGCATCGAAGACCGACGCCGCAGTACAAAGGAGTTCGGAGCGACGTGAGTACAAGACGCATCGCTTCGGCGCTTCCCTCATCTGGCAGCAACCATCGCGGGCGCAGGTAGTATCGCAATAGATAGCCAGGGAGCGAGATCATTGAACAAGGCTTCAAAATACACTTTTGCGGTATCCTGGAACAACAAGTGTACTTTCCTCCTCTCCGCGACGTTTGATTTCTGATGGCGGGGGCGACAACGAATCCTCGAGCAGCGGGGTCCCCGGTGGGGAAGGCATCAACGCGCGCGCGGATCAATGTCATCGCGCGCGTCGTGCTCGTGGTGTTGGGCGGCTATGCAACCGCAGCCGGAATCGTCGCCGTGCTCTCCGCAACATTGCCGTTCACCGGTCTGCCGCGCATCGATAGCGTTGTCCTCGCGTCCATGCTCGGCTTCGTGATCTATCTCGTGTTGCTGCTGTGGGGCTTTGCTGAGCGGCGCTTAGTTCGGCTCGCTGCCGTCCAGGCGTTTCTCGCCGCTGGCGGGTTCGGCTTGGCGTCGCTCATCGGCGCGGGAGGCTGAGATGGAGCCGACCTTCCGGCAATCGATGGACTGGCTGCATACCTGGGCCGGCGTGGTGCTCGGCGGCGTTCTCTTCGCCATCTTCTGGATGGGAACGCTCGCGGTTTTCGATAAGGAAATCGACCGCTGGATGATGCCGATAACGCGGCTCGCTCCCCCTGAAACACCGATCTCCCTCGATGTCCTACGTCCCTCGCTCGACGCCGCGTCGGCGGCGAAGGCTCCATTCTGGTACGTCGTCCGGCCAACTGACCGGCAACCGGCCACTACCGTCGCATACAAGGATAACACCACGCTCGTTCGGCGCTATCTCGATCCCGTTACCAAGATCGCGCTGCCTGATCCGGGCACATTGGCCGGCACGGGTTTCCTGTACCCGTTCCATTATATGCTGCATATCCGCTTTGCTCAGATGGGCTCCTGGTTGGTGGGCTTGGCCGGCATGGCGATGCTCGCCCTTTGTGTTTCGGGCGTCGTCATTCACCGCAAGATCTTCGCCGATTTCTTCACATTCCGGCCTGAAAAACAGTCACGGCGAGCGCTCCTCGATTTGCACAATGTTACCGGTGTGATTGGCTTGCCGTTCCACATCGTCATCACTCTTTCCGGCCTCATTATTTTCTATTCGTTTTACATCCCGAGCGGATGGCGAACGATCTACAAGGATCAGCAGGCGTTCAATGCCGACGCTTTCGGCACCTATAGCCGCGAGAGGAGCAATCAACCGAGCAGTTTCCTTGCATCGCTGGATGCGATGGCCGTTGAAGTGGAGCGGTTATGGAGCGGCGATACACCGACAGCGATTGCCGTGTATCATCCCGGTGATGCCGCTGCTTACGTCGCTGTCAGGCGTCCCTACGATACTCGGGTCACCGCTGTCGGCGACGTCGCTTATTTTGACGCGGCCACAGGAACGCTCCTTCATGAATGGAGCGCGCACCGCCCGGTGACGACGGCGCAACGTTTTATCGCCGGCTTGCATCTGGTTCAGTTTCGTCACTGGACCTTGCGATGGATTTATTTTACTCTCGGGCTATCGGGCTGCGTGATGATCGCCACCGGCTTTCTGTTCTGGCTGGAATCTCGCCGCAAAAAACACGCGCAACTCGGCCTCCCGGGCGTCCGCATCGTCGAGGGCCTGACGATCGGCAGCACCGCCGGCATCGTCATCAGCACGCTCGCCTTTTTCGTCACCAATCGTCTGCTGCCGCTCGAGACGACGTTTGCGGGATATGAGCGCGCTGCACTTGAGATATGGGCTTTCTACCTCGTCTGGCTCGCCACCTTCAGCCATGCCTGGTTGCGGCCCGGGCGGGCGTGGGTTGAGCAATGTTGGACAATGGCTGCTTTCGCCTCCGCCGCCGTTGCGCTCAACTGGATCACGACGGGCGACCATCTCGTCCGTAGTTTAACCCATCGCCAACTTTGGTCCATCGCTGGCATGGACCTGATGCTTCTTGTGGCGGCAGTCATTGCCGTGCTGACCGCGCGCAAGCTGCAACGTCGTGCTGCCGTTGCGTCGGCAGGCGCTGCTAGCGTCCGCAGTGCCGAGCTTCATCCTGCGGAGTAGCGCGATGAGCAGCGTTCTGTCGTTCGTCATACTGATTCTTGTCCTGCTTCTCGGCTTTGCCCTGCTCGCGCTTAGCCAGGATCGGAACTGGCGGCTGGTCGCCGTGGCGGCGCCGCCGCTGTCGCGCTCACGCAAGATCGCGCTTCGCATTGCGGGCTATGCGCTGCTCGCACTCGGTCTGTCGCTTGCGCTATGGCGCGACGGTCCGGGGTTCGGATCATTGATGTGGGGAACGCTTATCTCGCTCGCGGCCTGCGCGATAACGATGGTCCTGAGTTGGCGAGCGCATTGGATGACGCCGCTGGCATCTGTCATTCGAGCAACTGCATCACACCATAGCGCGAAGCAGAGGTGATGCGTTTAGTCGAGAGTGCGTGGCTTCTGACGGGCACCTCTGAATTCATGCCGGCGGTTTTGGCCGCAAGGCTCGATCCGATGATGGCATCGGTAAGTCAGTAGAAGGAGCGGGAACGATGACGCGACGAACAGCCAAGATCATTTACCGGATGCTTGCGGCGCTTCTGCTGGCGTTTGGACCTGTTGGCGTGGTGCGGGCGCAGCAGCAGGGGGAGCATCCGGCTGCGGCTGCGGCGGGATCTGGGCCGTCGGCGCATCCCGCACCCCAGTCATCAACGCGGTCGGCGTTACCCACGCAGCCATCATCGCCAGTGCCCGCGTCTTCCCAAGCAGCGTCACCACAAGCATCGACGCCGGCGCAGCCGTCCGCGCAGCCATTGTCCGCATCGCCGACATCGGATGCCTCTTCCGCGACGCCTACATCGGGCGGGTCGACGAGTTCTCCTCCGTCGCCCTCTGATCCGTCTGCCGCGTCGTCGTCATCCCAGCCGCCCGCGTCATCTCCTTCGCCTCTACCGGGTGATACCGCCACTCCGTCGCCGTCCGCGTCGACGGCCTCTCCCGATGCTGCGTCTGCCGCTGCATCGTCTGACGCGGCCGCGCCGTCGGATCAATCAGCTGCGCCGGCTGCCGCGCCAGCATCGGATGCCTCGTCCTCCACGCTTCCGCAAGACCTGTCGCCGT
>NZ_JBXASZ010000005.1:0-293551 GCF_058809865.1 Nitrobacter sp. MLSD-S21
ACACATCCAGAAAAACGTCGAGATCCTCGTCAACTTCGTGCTCGATCGCCTCGGCCATGTCGTGTCGGCCACCATCGGGAAGGGATCGGGTGATCCGGTCTTCGATAACGCAACCAAGCTGACGCCGACATAGGTGCTTAAGAAAGTAGCAGAATAGCTTTCGCACGCTTTATTCTGTTCAATTTTTTCCGATTGCATCGCGCATAACTCCCGCCGAGTAGAATGGCTCGGCTCATCTTGAATGAGATGGCCACAGCATCGCTTTGCCCAGAATCCACGCAGATCACTGCCCAAATTTAATGCCGTGCAAGCACCTAACGGGGTGCATAAGCGATGAAAGGATAACCGGAGTTCAGCATCCATTGTCGGCAGGCAATCCGGAGCGGGAAAATAGACGCGCGAAAACCCCCGCGCGGGCAGCGAAATGCGGCCGCCGCCAAATTTAGTTCTTGGTTTATGTTTTCTGGAATATCTCGTTAGAGCGGCTTGCCAGCATCACTCGTCCCAGTTCGCCTGCTTACCCAGGCGAGGCGCCGTCCTCCGAAAAATCCTGCATTTTCAGATCTCCAATGAGGCGTCTGGGGTCGGCCTATGGCGTTCCTATGCCGATCGATGAAATTTTATGCAGTGCTCATCGTCAATAGCTCCAGCCTCACTCCTTCCCTTGGAATTCAATCGACGGAAATCGCTGACATGAGGGGCTAAGCGAGCATGAACGGGCATCCCCGCCTTGGCAGTCCGTCTTAGGTGCTGCCAAAGGCCAAGTGCGAAGCAGACCGCAGCAATAGCGAGTGCCGATCGGCTGGCACATGTTTTGCTTTGTGTGGCGCGGGACACGTTCAAGAGCTGTCCCCTGGTGATCGCTCTGCGGGATCTGGTCCCAGGAAACGATAACCCGCCCCTTCGTCGCTTTCTTAGTTTGGTGAGGACCATGTCCAACGCTCAAGAGGACAACCGAATACACGCGAAACGGCCGCGGCGCCTTACGTACCGCCGAAAGATAAGGCGTCGCTTTTCCGCGACCCCTCTTAGTTCTCGCGCGCATTGACCCTTCCAAGGAGGGGAATGCACCGATGACATCACAATCGCCATATTCGCAAACACTTCAGACGTCCGGGCGCACCGCGCGTCGTCGATTCGATCTCGGGATCTTGCAATTCGCCCTCACGCTGGGCGGCTGCAGCGCGCTCTTCGATGTAGGAGTCGCGCACGCCGAGCCTCTTTCCACGCCCAGCTTTTCTGGCCCGCTTGTGCCAAATTCCGACCCCTTCTCGATAGATGCGGGTCAGCTTGGTTCGGTTTTCGTCGGCGGCCAACTGATCGGAATCGGCGCACTCCAAACTCATCCCACCCACGCCGGGGGGACCGGCAATGAGGGCAGTTTCGTCGATGTGACCAGCGCTCAGATCGAGCTTCAAACGACCAAGGGGCCGGTGCAGTTCTACATTCAGGGGGGCGCGTATTCTGTGCCAGTCCTCGGCTCCTCCTATCTGCAAGCGACAAAGGCGACAGGCCAGCTATATGGTCCAGTTTCTGTTGCTTATGCCAAGGCGGTGATCAATCCTGAGCTGTCAGTTGTAGCGGGCCACCTGCCAACTTTGGTGGGGGCCGAGTCGACCTTCACCTTCCAGAACATCAACATCGCGCGCGGGCTGCTTTGGAATCAGGAGAACGCAGTCAACCGCGGCGTTCAGATCAATTATGGGCACGGCCCGCTCAGCGCGTCAGTGTCACTGAACGATGGCTTTTTCTCAGGCACATTGAACTGGCTTTCGGGCGCGCTGACGTATGCGATCGATTCGTCGCATTCGATCGCCTTCGTGGGTGCGGGCAGTCTGTCGCCAAACGACAAATCCTCAACCGCAACGCCGCTATTGCAGAACAATAGCAGCATCTTCAACCTGATCTACACATACACCAGCGGCCCGCTAACACTCACGCCATACCTGCAATACAACCACGTTGGGCGTGATGATCAACTCGGAATCAATCGCGCGGCCGGCACCTATGGAGGTGCCCTCCTCGCCAAATACACGTTGAACCATGAGTGGTCCCTCGGCGCCCGCGCCGAATATATAAAGGCGACCGGCGGAACGTGTGGCGCCGACCCTAACTGCACGCCGACAAATTTGCTCTATGGGGCAAAGAGCGACGCCTGGTCGCTTACCATCACTCCGACTTACGAGAAGGGCTTATTCTTCGTGCGTGGAGAGTTGTCCTATGTCCGAGTTGGCCATCTCGAAGCCGGCTACGGCTTCGGCCGCGATCTCAACCAACGCGATCAGGTCCGAGCGTTGGTGGAGACCGGCATTCTCTTCTGACGGCTACCGGCGCAGCACGGTCGAGGGATCACGCCGCTCCGGCAAGGGCGTATGGACGCGCCTTCCGCGGTAAGCGGAGGAACCCGGCGCGATACCGGACGGCGTTTATGAGTCCTAAGCCTAGTCTCCGATTCGCTTCAGCTCCGCGATCAACCGGTCCAGCGCCTCGGCAAGCATCGGCCCGCCGCACACCGTGAGATCTTCAGGAATCACGATGCGCCGCGATGGCGGATACATCTTCTCCAGCGCCGGGTGCAACAGAAGCGCGCTGCCTTCGTCTTCGGCGACATCGCTGCCGTCCGATATCAGGATAAGATCCGGTCGAGCGGCAACAATGGTTTCAAGCTTTGCAAACCCGCCGTGCGTAATGCCAAGACCGGATGCCGCGTTCGACAGCCCGGTGACCGAGAGCAGTGCACTCGTGAGGCTGTTATCGCCCGACACCCAGCCGCGTCGCGACAGCGCCAGCACCCGATAGGGCCTGCGCGCCGCCGCCTCCTTTGCGCGGGCCACCGCAGCGTCGAGCCGCGTGATCTGGATCTGCGCGCGGTCCGGATGCCGGACAAGATCGCCCATCCGGCGAATCTGTTCCTTCACGTCATCGATCGATGTTGCGAGATCGAATTCGACCACGCGCATCCCTTGCTGCTTCAGCAGCTCCCGCGTCGCGCGCTTGGTGTACTGGGTGGCAACAACGACGTCGGGTCTGAGCATCAGCACGTCCTCCGCCTCGCCGGAGAGCCGCCGATACTTCTTTGCCTCGTCCGCGGCGTAGGAGCGTGCGGCATCGCGCGAATAAGGGCTAAGGCCGACGATCTGTACCGGGTCGGCGAGCGTCATCAGAAGCTGATCGGTGCACAGATTAATCGACGCAACACGCGGCAGATCCGCGGCGTGCGCGGGCGTGACGATGCCGACGGTCAAGGCCAGGGCGACGGCGACAAGATCACCGTTTCTCCGGGCGGCGAAACCGGCCCGGATCGCCTTACGAAAGCGATGCAACCTCGTACGCCGCAACATCGCGATCAAACTTCCGCCCACGGCACGAGGACGATTTCACGTTCATGGTCGGCACGATAGGTTCTGATACGAAAGACCTCGGACATGATGGCCTCCGAAAGCGCGTCGGCAGGTGGTCCCTGCGATACCAGACGCCCTTCGGACATCACCAGAATAATATCGGCGAAACGCGCGGCGAGCCCGAGATCATGCGTCACCACGACAACCAGCGTTCCGCTGTCAGCCGTTGCCCGCAGTTTGATCAGGATCTCGATCTGATAGCGTGGATCGAGCGATGCAGTCGGTTCATCGGCCAAAAGCACTGGCGCTTCCACCGCCAGCACCCGCGCCAGCGCGACCCGGCAGCGCTCGCCGCCCGACAATTCCGTCACGCGACGATCGCTCAAATCTGTCACGTCAGCCATCTGCATCGCCCGCATCACGGCCGCGGCATCGTGGTCGGTCAGCCTTCCGGGATCGATCGCACCGTGCGGGTATCGTCCAAGCGCCACGACATCCTTTGTCGGTAGCGGCCAATGTATCTGGTGACCCTGCGGCAGATAGGAAAAACGGCGCGCGCGTTCCTGAAGGCTTAGAGATGATAGCGCGTCGCCGCAAACTTCGATCCTGCCTTTCGAGGGCAGTAGTCCCGCCAGCACCCGCAGCAATGTGGTCTTGCCTGCACCATTCGGCCCGACCAGCGCGACAAGGTGCCGACCGGGGAGTGCCAGCGAAATGTCGTGCAGGACGACTCTCTTTCCGAGGCTCGCCGACAGCGACGATGCGACGAGAACAGCCGTCTCGCTCATGCCACTCCTCCACCCAGCGCCCGCCGCTCGCGCACGATCAGGTAGAGGAAGAACGGCACTCCGATCAGCGCGGTCAGGACGCCAACCTTGATGTCCGAGGTCGAGGGAATGACGCGCACCGCGATATCGGCCGCGAGCAGTAGCGCCGCGCCGGTCAGTGCGCTCGGTACCAGCAGCCTCGCCGGATCGTAGCCGATCAGAGGGCGCATCAGGTGTGGGGCGACCAGCCCAATGAAGCCGATGGCGCCGGCCACCGCGACCGCACCGCCAACGCCAAGGGCAACGCCAAGGATCGTCCACAACCGAAGCCGGCCGACGTTGACCCCCAGGCTGAAGGCGGCTTCTTCACCGAGACTGAGCGTGCAAAACGCATGACGCTGGCTCATCAGGGTGGCAGCTCCCGCGACGATGAACGGCAGCGCCAGCGTCACATGCCGAAAGCTGCGGTCTTCCAGCGATCCCAGCAGCCAAAATGCAATTTCCAATGCCGCGAAAGGGTTGCTTGACAGGTTCATCGTCAGCGACGTCGCCGCGCCTGCAAGAGCGGAGATCGCCAGGCCGGCGAGGATCAGGATCAGCAGACTCGTCTCGCGCCCCGCGATCACGAGCAGCACGAACACTGAAATAAACGCAGCCAGGATCGCCGCCATTGGCAATACAAAGGAATGAATGTCGGCCAATCCCAGCGCGATCACCAGCACCGCGCCGAACGCCGCCGCCTGCGGTGCGCCGAACAGCGAGGGCGATGCCAGGGGATTGCGCAGGAGTCCCTGCAGGGCGGCGCCCGACAAACCGAGAATCGCGCCGATCGCTATCGCGAGGATCGTACGCGGCAAGCGGATCTCCAGCACAATGATCCGCTGAATTTCGCTACCGCCGCCAAACAAGGCATGGAGAATCGTTGCCGGCGACAACGCCACAGGGCCTATTCCCAGCGACATCAGCGTCAACACCGCGACACCCGCGCACAGCGCGAGCGTCACGCTCGCTCGCTGGCGGTCGGCGACGGTCACCATGTGACGTTGTAAGCACGGCAAGCCGCGGGTCCGGCCGGCTCGGCAGCGCATTTCGCGAAACCCATGACGGCCCTTTATTTCTGCCCTGTCATTTTCTGACCCGCCATCGTGCGCCGGAATGCATCACCGGCTGATCGCTTTGCGGCTTTTATCTGCTTCCGCGCATGCATGCCATGTTAGCGTCCGGATGGACACGCATGGCCGCCAATGCTCTCGCGGCAGCAGTAGGATTGAGGACAAATCCCCGCACCGCGTTGCCGTTTCACCGCTTGGCGAGCTTGATGCGGTCCAAACAAGCACAGCGGAAGACCCTGCGCAACCGCGAACGTTCCTCCGCATCGCAGCTAATATAGAGCGTGCAATTGACTTCAGAATCGCGCGAGATAGCGGGGCAGTTCGTGCTCGAATTCCGGGAAGTAGTGTGAAACCACGGAAATATCGAAGCGAGCGAGGATCGACTCCTTGGGCTCCCGTTCAAGCAGGAAGCGAAAGGCGGCCTCGATGCAGCGTTCGGGCGTGTGCTTTCCGGCGGTCAACTGCTGGCTCTTGACTTCAGACATTGTAACGCGGTGACGAGTCTCGCCCTTTCCTTCGCGCACCACGACTTCGAAGCTAAGTGCGCCGCCGTCGTCCACCCGCCGAACCTCGATCATAGGTTGCTCCTATTCACCACTGCTCGTCTCGTCTCAGCCTCATCGTCCTGATATCGCGCAATACGGCATCGGCCGATCTATCGCTCCGCGAGGGAGATCAAGCCTCTCTCTGAACCGATAGAACTCTCGCAAAAGGCTAAATACTAAATAGCGAGCTTGGTTGGTACCACTTGATAAATCAATAGAGTCTGTTCCCGCGTTTCGCGCTCTCGATTGTCCCCTTGAGATTGAACCTCTGTGTGTCAGCAAAGGACGGAAAACTATCGATAGGGCGAAGGACACATGCCGCAAACGGAGCAATCACCCGAGACGCCGTCGTCATTTGCGGCACCGCAGGTGAACGTTCCGAAAGGCGGCGGAGCTATTCGAGGATTGGGTGAGAAATTTCAAACCAATCCGGTGAATGGCACAGCAACCCTCTCCGTTCCAATTCCGCTGAGCAAGAGTCGCAGCGAATTTCAACCTGCACTCGCTTTGTCCTACAGTTCCGGGTCGGGCAATGGCCCTTTCGGACTGGGTTGGACGCTCGGCCTTCCTTCTATCTCCAGGCGGACGGACAAGGGCGTTCCGCGTTACGTGCCTTTCGCGCGCCGTGCCGAAAATGTCGCGGCAGCCGATGCTGCGGCAGATATCTTCCTGTTGTCCGGATCGGAAGATCTCGTGCCGATCACCGCAGCAGACGCGCCGTGGACAGCGTATCGGGAGGTGAGCGGCTACTTTGTGCGAGCCTTTCGACCTCGCATCGAAGGAACCTTTTCGCGGATAGAGAGCTGGACCCGCATCGCCGACGGCGACACCCACTGGCGCACCATTTCCCGAGACAACGTTCTCACCGTATACGGCGAAACGCTTGCGTCGCGCATTGCAGATCCTGAGGATGCACAGTGCATCTTCGAGTGGCTTATCTGCCGCAGCTACGACGATCGCGGAAACGCTATTGAGTATGAATATGCAGCCGAAGGCGATGATGGCATCGATATCACCCGCGCCAGCGAGCGCCTCCGATCCCGGAGCGCGAACCGGTACCTGAAACGTGTCAGGTATGGAAACCGCAGGCCGGTGCTGCTCGATGTTTCACTCGATTCGGCGCGCCGTAATCATCTTCCACGGCCGCAGATCGATCCGCAAACCGGATGGCTGTTCGAAGCCGTACTCGACTATGGCGACGAGCCATTTGCGCATGAACCCGAGGCGGAGGGATTCGAACGTGTGCGCTGGACGGACGATCTGCCGCTTCCAAGGCAGGCGCGTCGCGATCCGTTTTCGAGAACGCGCGCCGGTTTCGAGATCCGCACGCATCGATTATGCCAGCGAATTCTCGTCGCGCATCGCATGCCGGAGCGGCTTGGGACCGAGCGAACGCTCGTGCGTGACATTCAGCTCGATTACGACGCCAGATCGCTCGGCACACGTCTGGCGCGCGTCACGCAATCCGGATATCGGCCGCTCGAAGAAGGATTGTATCGGCGTCGGTCGCTACCCCCGTTGCTGCTGAGCTACAACCCCAGTCCGCTCGACGAGCCGACGCCTCAAAAGTGGAAAGTCGAGCAGCTTCCACGCGAAAGTCTCGAGAATCTTCCCGCGGGTGTCGCCGGCCATGGCTATCAGTGGATCGACCTTGATGGCGAAGGAATCGCGGGCGTGCTCGCGGAGGAGGAGGGCGCTTGGTACTATAAGCCGAATCGGGGGCACGGCCAGTTCGGCTCCGTTCAGGTGATCCGCTCAAGGCCCATCGGCGAGGGCGGCCGATCGCAGCTTATCGACCTCGACTCGGACGGCCGACTTGAGCTTGCAACGCTCGTGCAGGGCACCGGCGGATATTTCGATCGGACCGACGAGGAAGGCTGGACACCATTTCGGCCGTTCCGCGCTTTTCCACTCGTCGACTTCAGCAGTCCGAACGTTCGTCTGACCGATTTGTCGGGTGACGGGCTCGCGGACATTCTGATCATGGATGATCAGGCCATCACCTGGCATCCCTCCCTGGGCGACCTTGGTTTCGGCGAAGCGGTGCGCGTGCGCGTGCCATGGAACGAGGAGCGTGGTCCGCGTGTGCTGTTCGGGCAGGCGGATCAGGCGGTGTTCCTTGCCGACATGTCGGGCGACGGACTGTCCGATCTCGTTCGTGTTCGCAACGGTGAGGTCTGTTACTGGCCCAATCTTGGCCACGGCCGGTTCGGGGTGAAGGTTACGATGGAGGGTGCGCCTTGCTTCGACGAGGACGGCATCTTCGATGCGCGCCGAATCCGCTTCGCTGACGTCGATGGCTCCGGACCGACCGACGTCATCTATGCCGGACGCAAGGGCGTAAAGATCTTTCTCAATGAAAGCGGCAATGGACTGAGCCAGCCGCGCACGATCTCCGAAATGGTGCTGACCGATGGTGTGTCGCTCGATGTCATCGACCTGCTCGGCCGTGGGACAGCGTGCCTTGTGTGGTCGATCGCGCTTCCGAGCATCGCATGGCGTCCGGTGGAGTTCATCGATCTTGCGCGCGGCACCAAGCCACATCTGCTGGCGCGCTACGACAATCAGCTCGGTGCGGAGACACGGCTGACGTACAAATCCTCCACCGAGTTCTATCTTGCCGATCGAGAAGCAGGGCGGCCGTGGGTGACGCGTTTGCCGTTCCCGGTACACGTCGTTGAACGGGTGGAGGCGACCGACCACATCAGTCGAAATCGATTCGTGACGCGTTTCGCCTACCATCATGGCCACTATGATGGCGAGGAGCGCGAGTTTCGCGGCTTCGGCATGGTCGAGCAGTGGGATACCGAACGGTTTGCGGCGTTCGACGGCGACGGCTTACCGACAGACAATATCGCTGCCGAATCGCACGTGCCGCCTGTGCATACCAAGAGCTGGTTCCACACTGGCATTTACCTCGGCGCGGACCGTATCTCTCGTCTGTTCGAGCGTGAGTATTTTCGCGAGCCCGGTTTGACGCTCGCGGCTGCCCGCACCCAGCTTCTCGACGACACCATCGTTCCGCCCGGTTTGACACCGGAAGAAGAGCGCGAGGCCTGCCGATCTCTGAAAGGTACGCTGCTGCGCCAGGAGGTTTATGCGGACGACGCTGAGGGTCCGCGTGCGACACCTGCATGGACCCGACGAGCACGTACGCCTTACACGATTACAGAACAGAACTTCAGCATCCGGATGCTGCAGCATCGAGGCCTCAATCGCTACGCGGTATTCTTCACGCACGAACGTGAATCGATCACCCATCATTACGAACGCCATTCAGAAGATCCGCGCGTTCAGCATACACTGACGCTGGACGTGGATGACTATGGTAATGTGCTCAAGCAGGTTGCGATTGCTTATGGACGCCGCGTCTCTCCGCTGTCGACGCAATGGGACCGCACACGGCAAACATCCCCACTGCTGACCTATGTCGAGACACGCTTCACCAACGCCGTCACGCTGCCTGATGCCCAACGCAATCCACTTCCCTACGAGACGATTACCTTCGAGCTGACCGGCTATACACAGACGGCGAAGAGCGGTCGGTTCCAGGCCTCGGATTTTGTCGAGCCCGATCCGATGTGCGCAGATCGTCTGCGCCACAAGCGATCAGGCCCCGATATCGCTTACGAAGCGATAGCCACGGGGAGTCAGCGGCGGCGGCCACTTGAATGGGCGCGAACGCTCTATCGTCGCAACGATCTGGACGGCTTGCTGCCGTCGGGCGAAATTCAATCGCTTTGTCTGCCCGGCGAGAGTTACAAGCTCGCGTTCACGCCGGGTCTTCTTGATGAAACGTTCCAGCGCCGCCGCCCAGGACAGAGCTTCGAAGCTCTGCTGCCAGATCCTGCGGTTGTGCTGGGCGGACAGGATGCTTCGACCGGAGGCTACGTTGACCTCGACGGGAACGGTCACTGGTGGGTGCCCTCGGGACGCTCGTTCTTTCACGTGGAGGACGTTTCTGCGGCGGAGGAACTCGCAGAAGCTGGCGCTCACTTTTTCATGTCGCGCCGCTACCGCGGTCCCTTCGGCCAGGACTCGATCGTCGATTTCGATGCCTACGATCTGCTGATTACGGGGACGCGAGATGCGCTCGGAAATCGCATCTCGGTCGATAGTTACGACTATATCGTAATGCAGCCGACCACCGTCAGCGATGCTAACCGCAACCGGACGGAAGTCATCTTCGACACGCTCGGCATGGTCGTGGGCACCGCGGTCATGGGCAAACCGCTGCCGTCGTCGGCCGAAGGCGATTCGTTAGCTGAGTTCATTGCCGATCTCGATCAAGCGCAGCTCGACGGCCTGTTCGGGAGTGTCGATCCTCACGCTATCGCGAGGACGCTCCTTAAAGGCGCCACCACGCGTATCGTCTACGACGTAGATCGCTTTCGACGTACGCAAGCGGCCTACCCGGACGACCCGACACAGTGGCAGCCGAGTTGTAGCGCGACGGTCGCTCGCGAGACGCATGTCAACGCGCCGTTGCCACAGCAGGGTCTGAAGATTCAACTCACTTTCGCTTACTCCGATGGCTTCGGCCGCGAGATTCAGCGGAAGGTTCAGGCGGAACCGGGACCGCTCGACGCCAACGATCCGCGCGCGCCCTTCGTCAATCGACGCTGGGTCACCACGGGCTGGACGATTTTCAACAACAAAGGCAAGCCGGTTCGCCAGTTTGAGCCATTCTTCAGCGCCACGCACAGCCACGAGTTCGGTGTTCGCGTCGGTGTAAGTCCCGTGCTCTTCTATGATCCGGTCGGGCGGGTGATCGCTACACTGCATCCGAACCATACCTATGAGAAGGTTGTGTTCGATGCCTGGCGCCAGACGACGTACGATACGAACGATACTTGCGCGCCGCGTCAATCGCAGACGGGCGATCCACGGACTGATGAGGATATCGGCGGATTTGTAGCTGCGTACTTCAAGGCGCAATCCCCTTCAGCTCCGCTGTGGAGGACGTGGCATGAACAACGCATCGACGGCGAGCTAGGGAAGGAAGAGCGCGTTGCCGCCCAGCGTGCCGCAGCTCACGCCGACACCCCGAGCACGGCGCATCTCGACGTGCTCGGCCGTCCCTTCCTGACGGTAGTAAGGAACCATGTCGTCTGTGCTGGCCACGATCTCGACGGCCGCGAAGATGCTTTTGCAACGCGTGTCGAGCTGGACATCGAAGGCAATCAGCGCGTCGTCCGCGATGCAGTTCAGCAAGGCGACGATTCGCTCGGCCGGATCATGATGCGCTACGTCTACGACGTTTCCGGCAATCGCATTTACCAGTCCAGCATGGAGGCTGGCGCGCGCTGGAAACTCCAGGACGTACTCGGTAACTCCATTCGAGCGTGGGACAGCCGCGGGCATGTCTACGCGACCGCGTATGACGCCCTGCGACGCCTGGTCGAGACGACGGTGCGCGGCACAAGCGCAGAATCGGATCCTCGTACCTTGGATCGCGATATTCTGATCGAACGCAGCGAATACGGCGAAGGTATTGCAAATGCTGAAGCGCTCAATTTGCGCACGCGTATTTTCCGTCACTTCGATTCGGCTGGATTCGTTATCAGCGCGAGAGTCGACGCGAACGAGATGCCTGTTGAAGCTTTCGATTTCAAAGGAAACCTGGTTCACAGCACGCGCCGCCTCGTTGCAGATTACAAGACGATTCCCGACTGGAATCTGAATCCGAAGCTGGATTGTGAGGTCTTTGAAAGCAGCACGCGCTACGACGCGCTCAATCGACCGATCCAGTCCATCGCACCGCGCAGTAATTTCGTGCGCGGAGGACGATCCAAGCCGTTCAACGTCGTCCAACCGGTTTTTAATGAAGCGAATTTGTTGGAGCGCGTCGATGTCTGGCTCGAGCGGATAGACCAACCAGTTGCGCTGCTGGATCCGGAAGACGAGCCACCTTCATCGGTGGGCGTCGCCGATATTGACTACGATGCCAAGGGTCAACGTTTGTCCATTGCCTACAAGAACGGTGCGTGCACGTTCTACCGATACGATCCGCTCACGTTCCGGCTCGTCGAACTGCACACCCGAAGCGAAGCGGCTGACCGGTTACAGAACCTTCATTACACCTACGATCCATCGGGCAACATCACGCACATTCGCGACGACGCGCAACAAACGATCTTTTTCAGAAATAAATGCGTCGAGCCGAGCAACGATTACACGTACGACGCGCTTTATCGATTAATCGAAGGAACCGGTCGAGAGCATCTGGGACAAGGCGGCACATCCGTCGCGTACGCTCCCGACGATTCGGCTCGTGTGGGTCACGGCTCGGCCGACTCCGCCGGACGCTTGGCCCCAGACGACGGCAACGCGATGGGCAGGTACATCGAGCGCTACGTGTACGACGCCGTCGGAAATTTCCTGAAGATGCAGCATCGGGGTAGCAATCAGGCGAAGCCGGGTTGGACACGAGCGTACGAGTACGAGGAAGCGAGTCTGATCGAAGACGGAATGGGCGGCACGCAGCTCAAGACGACCAACCGGTTGACCCGCAGCACGCTGAAGCCGGGAAGCGATTCTCCACAGGGCGAGTCCTATTTGTACGATGCCCACGGCAGCTTTGTCCGTATGCCTCATCTCGGCGGGGGCGCGCCCGGTCCAAACATGCACTGGGACTACAACGACCAACTGCGTCAGGTCGATCTGGGCGGCGGCGGACAGGCGTTTTATGTCTACGATGGATCAGGCGCGCGCATCCGCAAGGTGTGGGAAAAGGCGCCCGGCCTCACCGAAGAACGCATCGATTTCGGCGGCTTCGAAATCTTTAGGAGGCACGAAGGCGCCGGCGCGAGCGGCATCAGCCCACAGACCGCTGCGCTGGAGCGCGAGAGATTTCACGTGAAGGACGACAAGCAGCGCATCGCCTTGGTGGAGACCCGTACTGTCGACACCGCGCAGGACGATCCGATGCCGCGTCAATTGATTCGATATCAGTTCGGCAATCATCTCGGTTCCGCCTGCCTCGAACTCGACGACCGGGCGCGGATCATTTCGTATGAAGAATATGCGCCGTATGGCAGCTCAACCTATCAAGCGGTTCGCAGCCGGACCGATACGCCGAAGCGATATCGGTACAGCGGCAAAGAGCGGGATACCGAAAGCTCGCTGTATTACAGCGAAGCGCGGTACTACGCCGATTGGCTGGGGCGATGGACGGCGTCCGACCCGAAAGGGCTGGTCGATGGATCGAACACCTACGCCTATGTTCGTAACAACCCACTAAGCTTTACCGACTCGACCGGCACGCAATGTGACCCGACCACTCAGTCTTGCGTCGATCCGACGCTGGCGACCGTCGACGATCAATCGATGACCTGCCACGCGCCCGACTCGTCGAGCTTGACGGCCGCAAGCGGCGCAAGTTCTCTGTTCGGGAACTTCATGAGCATCGCCGGTTCGACGCCTCCGGTAGCGGCCGCCGCACCTGTGCAAGCGGCGAATTCGGTCGATGACCTGCTGACGTTCCTGCATGCGCAGGCGGGGTTCGAGACGGGTGCGGTCAGGCCGCCGACCTTCAATTCTCGTACCGCCAGTCCGTTCGGAACAGCCGCCCATGCTCAGGCGACGAATGTCCTCGATGACATGAAGCAGCTCGGCTATCTGGGTGCGGAGAATATTTACTCCGAAGTGCGCGTCGTGAACGGCGTCGTCACGCAAATCGGCGGCGTCCCGGGCGGTCCAAAGGGAGCGCACAATCTGGACGTCGTCGTGACTCAGCCGGGGTCGACGCTTGCGGTGGGCGATGACATCTCCGGCGGTTCTGCCAGATTGCTTGGCGATCTGAAATACGGCGGCGGCGTCATCGATACGAAGTACGCCGTCCACGGATCGCCGCTGGCCACGATCAATGGACGCACGACCTCAGGTCCGATGCCGGCGTTTCCGGAGATGGCGGCTCCGGGAATGACGGGCGGCGCCCGATGGCTCGCCGCAGGTGGAGGCGCATTCAATGCCGCCGGCGGCGTCTTCATGTTGGCAAGCATCGACACCGAGCACGATCCTGGCATCGTTACCGCAGGCAAGGTGACCAGCGGAGGCGCAAGCCTGGCTGGCGGTGGAATGATGGCCGGCGGCGCCTGGCTGGGCAGGGCAGGTCTTGTCGCGGTGGGCGGGACGGTCGCTGCTGTCGGATCGATCATTGCAGCTCCGATTATGGTCTATGAAATGAGGCCCAGGGGTTGGATCGCGATTGATCCGGTTTTGAAGGAGCGGGCCATGCAGCGATACCGCAATGGTGAGAACGTCAACCCGTTCTGCGCGCAATGTCATGGTCCTGGAGGCGCGCTGGATCCGAACAATGACTGGAATGCCGGTGGCGCTCGCCGCGCCGCTTTTGAGAGGAGATTGCAATGGAAATATCTAGGCGACTAGTCGACATCGATTACTTCACACGCAGATCAACCCGCCTGCCAGCTCGCTTGCCGTTCTGTTTTATTCGTCCGTCTGCGCAGACGCGAGCGCGGACAGCTATGGAGCTCGCCAGCAGGATGAAACGGTAGGCCCTTGTCGTCCCGGCGGTCGGATCGCGTTCATGCGGTGATCCGCATGAACTGATCGCAGAAAGAAAAGAGAAGTAGGCAAAGGAATTCTCGTCATGCCACACGTCATTCTCGTCCGCCTCGTGCCGATGAAGCCTACCAGCGGCGCCGACTTCAGCAACTATCTGGCCAATCTTTCCATTCGTGCGTTCGACCTGTCTTTTGACAATACGGCCGATGGCACGCTCATCGGACAGGCGCAGGGCGCGTGGGTTCCGAACACCGGCATCAACGCGTCCGGTCCAGCGTTCACGCCGGCGACGCAAAGAATCGCGCAGCACTTCTCCGTGTACCCGGTGCAGGTGCTTCCGCTGCCCGCGCCGCCTGAACCGGATGTGCGCCTGGAAGCGGTCGCAACCGCTGTCATCGAGCTCAATTCGCCGGCGGCGGAGTTCAACACGAGCGATCTGCGTCTTGAGATAAAGCAAGGTACGGAGATCGTTGCCTACGAACGGCTCGACTTCAATGTGAAGACCGAGCCGGATGCGCCGATCTCGAACAATCCGGCAACCTATATCGGCGTCGATCCGCCCGCGTTGGTGGTTTCGCTGCCCGATCCTTCGGTTGCGCTTGATCCCAATGCCGCATTCGTTGACTTGCCAACGGACGGAACGCCGCCGAAATTTGCTTCGCTTCGTACGGCAGTGGACAAGGTGTTGGCGCAGGATCCCGACGCCGGCGCCGCGCTTGCCAACCGGAGCCCGCTCACCGCCGCGCAGGCACGGCAGGTTGCACGCGAGATCATCTGGAATCGCCAGATCACACCGCCGCCCGACCGCCCGAACGACCGGCGGCTCGAGGAAATGTACACACGTCCGCAGACCGATACGTCCTGGAGCAACGACGATCGCGACCGGGCGGACATGGATCGCAAACAGTATGAGGCGAGCCTGTTGGGCTACTACGCGCTTCAGAATGCGAATTCGGATCGACTGGCGCAATATGTCTTCGCAATATCGGCTGCGGTCTGGGCCGAGCAGCAGAGTGCGGCACCGGTACGTGCGAGTCTGCATTTCCCGGTCGAAACCGGCACGCCGCCGACGCCGGGCTCTACATTCAGGCAGGCTGACGTCGTCATTGAGGATAGCGGTGGCCTGACGCTCAACTTCCAGGTGCCTGCGGAATATTTCTACGCGCTCTCAGCGACCCTCGCGGCGAACGTCACCGCCGATCAGCGTTACCGCATGGCAACCGACGATGACGAGCCGCGCATCGTTACAGGGATCAAGGCGGCGATTGATGCGAACATCATCCCCGTCGCTGCGATCCCGCCTGAGAATGCGGCTCGACGCCTTGTTGCGATTGGGCGCGGACGCGTGCAGCGACCCCCGCTATGCCCGCTCAATCCGAATGTAAATGCGCTTGTGACCGCGTGGCTTGCGGACACCAACCCGTCGATCGATCCGTTCTGGCAGCAGAGTCCTTTCCCAGCCGCGCTCGTGCCGGGCCACCTCGATCTCGTGCTGGCCGTGGTCACTCAGCAGACCGTCGTTACAGCGGACTCGACGGCGCTGATCGCGGCAATCAAGGCCATCCCGGTCGCAAGCACGGGACAGTTGAAGGCGCTCACGGTTCAGCAGTGGATGGCCTTCTTCCTGCCCGGCAATGTGGGACTGTTGCCCGACTTCACGAATCCGGGCACGCCCGAGGAGCGCGTGCAGGCGTTCGTTCGGCAGGTCCGCAAATACTTCGAGGTGCTGTCCATCGCACCGCCACCGGTGCTGGGCGCGGGGATGCATGCGCTAACCATACCCATCGCCGACAATGAACCGTTTGGAGCCTTTCTCGCGGCGGCCCCTGGTTTTGTATTTCCCGTCGCGAATTGGAACGCGTCGCTTATCGTGAATGCCTTGCAGACGGCGTTCCCCGGTGATGCGAACGCGCAGGCCTGGCTGCTCAATGCGCTTCAGACGATCGACGAGTTGCTGCGCGCGACGAGCGGCGTAGGTCCGGCATCGTTGCAGTTCTCGCTGCTCGAAGCGCTCTATGCGCGCGGGTTCACCTCTCGCGAGAAGATTCAGGCGTTGTCATCGACGGAGTTCGAGTACGCGTTGACGGGTACGGTGGCTTATCCGCACGCTGCCGCCATTCAGGCGGCAGCCGGCGGCTCGGTCGCGGGCGCCCCGTCTGTAGCGCCCGGCCCGTTCACACCGATCAATCCCGACGCCTCGCTCGTCAACTGCATCCCACCCTGGCACTTGTCGCCGCTAGGTCCGGTGACATACTTGCAGCATTTGCTTGCCGCCGGTTTCGGTTCCACATGCGATCATCCGGTTGCGACCGGCGATCCACTCGGCGCGTTGATCGCGGTGCGGCGCGGGCCGCTCGGAGATCTGCACGCTACGGCCGCCAATCTCTGCACGACGCTGCCTCTGATCGACATCGTCAACGAGAATCTTGAAGCGCTGGTCGATGGCAGTGCGACGGGCGTTGTGTATGACACGAATGGAGTCGCGCTCGGAGGCCACACGCTCAAAGCGCCCGACGACAAAGAGAGCGATGGCCACCTGCCGAACGCGCTCTTCGCTGCCCTGCCGGAACATTCGACGCCCGCGACGCCGGTAAAGCGACCGGGCGCCTACGCGACGCTTGAGATCGATTTCTCATCGCCTTTGCTGCCGTACTCGCAGCCCCTCGATATCTCGCGTTCGTATCTCTGCGCGATGGGTACGTCGCGGTTCGCGACGATGCGTGCCTTCCGCGAGTATATTACTGAATTCGCTATCGATGCGGGTGAGGAAGCGGCCGATTTTCAAAAGCATCTGTGGCGCTATCCGGTGCGCATCGAACTGGCGATCGAGTACCTCGGCCTCTCACCGGCCGAGCACCAGACGCTCTATCTGAACCCGATCGGCGCGACAGATCTGCATAAGATGTACGGGTTCCCGACCGACATGATCAATGGCGTCGACTGGAAGTCGATCGTCGTGCGCGTACCGGAATTCCTGAAACGGACAGGGCTTCAGTATTGCGAGTTCCTCGAACTGTGGAAGTCGAAGTTCGTGGAGTTCGAACGCCGGATTCCCGATCAGTTCAATGCGGCCGGCGGGCCGACGGGTCTGCCGCAGGACCCGGACTTCCCGATATGCGAACCGTGCTGTGCCGACGATCTCATTATTCGGTTCACTCATCCGGAGTCGATCGAAGACGCGCTTCGCCGGTTGATGGTGTTCATTCGACTCTGGCGATCGCTCAAGTGTCTGCGTGGTGCGGGCTACAGTTTTGCCGATCTTTGCGACATCTGTCTCGTGTTCAACTTATTCCAGGGCGCCAACGCGAATCCGGAATTCATCCGGCAGCTCGCATCGTTTCAGATCCTGCGTGACGATTGGCAACTCGATCTCGGTACCGATCATGCCGCGCCGAATGCGAGCGGCGCGACGCGCACCCGGCTACTCGGCCTATGGAGCGCGGGACCGGCGTCGTCGTTCGATTGGGCGGTCGCGCACCTTCTCGGTCGCGTCGAGGATCGTGCCGAGCGTGAGCATGCGCCAGGCCGACGCCCGGGCAGCCATCGTCGCCATCGTCCGCCGGAGTTCATGAAGATCCTGCGCCAAAACCTGGACTCGCTGGCCTTGCTGAGCGGCTTCGATGCGGCCGCAGCGCGATGGAATGCGCAACCGACCAGTACCCTGCGCTTCACGGAGATTTTGGCGAAGATCTATGGTTCGTCGTTCACGACGGGGGAGTTGCTGTATCTCTTCTCGGTCGATCAGCATCTCGGCGGCGACGATCCATTCTTCCAGCAGGACGGGAACGAAGCTCTCGACCAGCCCTTCGATTTTCCGGAAGAGGGGCACCCCTTCGATCTGTGGAAATTGCGCGAGAGGCTCCTGCATGTCCGGACGAAGGACGAGGACATTGCAGCGCTGACCTGGACGGCGCTCTCCACGGCGATGCGCACGGAATTCGGCTACGCTCCCCCGGTCGGAACGGATCCGTTGCAAAAGCTGGGAGAGCACTTCTTTCCCGACGCGCTGGCGCGCTCGGGCATTGCCGCCGGGCCGCAAGCGCGCCAATACCGTACCGTGCTTCCGGGCACGGTGGCGAGTATGTGGAATTTTCCGCATCCCGGACCCTTCCAATACGACGCGCTCGCACAAGAGCTCGTCATGGAACTTCCTCTTCGCAACGAGGATGTGCTCTTCAAACTTAACGCGATCGAGCAGCTGACGGCCAACGAGCGCGCAGCGGTTCAGCAACTATACTTCTTGCCTCGTGCAGAACTGGCACGATTCTCTTTTCTGTTTCCGAGCCTTGTAGAGGCGGAGAAGGCGCTCATAGAGGAATCGGACGAACGGAAACGGTGGGACTATTTCCGGCGTGCATTCATGACGTTCTCACACCGCGCGCGCACCGTTGCGGAACACCTGGCTTGTCACGTCGGCCATGCTTCGGACAAGGGTGAGGTCGAGATCGATCTCGCCCTGCTGGTCCTCCGCCGCCTGCTGGGCGATGAAAATTTTGCGACCGGCCCGTGGGAGCGTGACGATGGCGAACTTCCGGCAGGCTTCACCTGGGCGCAGCCGACCGGTGGCGCATTCGCCGCTCTAATCGGCCTCGCGGGCACCGGCCTGCTCGGTGAAGTAAGGAACTCGAGCGGCGAGGCGTGGCCCCAGCTGACCGGGGCGATGGACGCATTCACGCGGGCCAACAACCATTGGAATGCGCCGATCCCCACCATCGTTCCGAAACTCGATTTCGCGTTGCCGGCGACCGACCATGAGTTCGCACTGATCCGGAACGGAATCGCGCTTCGTGAAGCGGACGGGCTGCCGCTTGCCGGCGCCGAAGGATTCACCGCGCACTGGTCTGGCGTGCTCATTGTCGAGAAGCCGGGCACGTACACGTTCTTTGCCGGGGCGCCGACGCCGGACTGCGAGCGACCCGATTTCGAAAAGTGCAATCACAACAAGTGGCGAGTCAATCTGCGGCGCGGGCAGAAGACGTTCCGTTTGCTCAACTATCGCTGGGCGGATGAGCAAGCACCCGACCGCATATCCGGCCCGCTGCATTTGAAACGTGGCGCCTATTTCATCGACATCGACTTTGAGCAGATTCAGCCGGAATTCGACGAAAAAAACGAGTTGGTGCGTGCCCGCACCGGCTTCACCGTGAAGTACGAGGGCCCCGATACGCAAGACTGCATCGTCGCGCTTCCTGCGGAGCGTCTGTACCGCGATGTCGTGACCGCCCCGTTGACGAGTGCAATGGCGGTCGTCCCCTCGGCGGTAGAGTATCTCGCGCAACAATACACGAGCAGCCTGCGCGACATTCGTCGCACCTATGAACGCGCGTTCAAGGCGCTGCTCTTCTGTCATCGACTGCGGTTGTCCGCAGGTCTGGTTGCCCGCGCGAACGTTTCCGAGATCGAATACATGCTGTCCTCGCCAGCGCTGTTTGCCGGTTTCACCTATGTGGCGGGTGCACCGTTCACGTCCCACCGTGCATTGCTGGACTTCAATTACCTTCCGGTTGGTGACGTCTACGCCGGCGACCCGGAACGCGATCCTCCGGCGCCGTTCGACCAGCGTGCCACGCCGTCCGTGCGGCGCAGACAGGCATTGTTCGACTGGTTCGAACGACTCTGCGACTACGCTCATATGCGAAAAACCATTCGGCGGTGCAGTGAGCGGCTGGCGTGGCTTTGCTTCGTCGAGGCGTCGAACCAACAGCCGGTCGATCCGGTTCCGTTGCTCATAGATCTCGGCGTCGACGTGAATAACGCGCCGCTGATCCTGGATTTCCATGACGGCGTCACCGTCGATTGGACGAAGCTCTGCGACGATCGTTGGGCGATACGCTGCTGGCGCGCCTCGCTTTGGGTGCAGACGTTGTTGCAGGCGTTCGTGCCTCGCGATCTGTCGTTCGCGCAGCCCGATGTCTGGGCCGCGAGCACGGCGGCCGCGATGGCGGGAGGTAATGCCAATCTGACGAAGTTCTATCGCGACGGAATGATCGAGCGCGCCCCAAGGCGTTATGCCGATCTCGAGCGCCTCAACAATCTGCTGCGCGGGCGGGCGCGGGCGGCCTTGCTGGCCTGGCTCACGGGAATGAATCGCGTGCCCTTGCCGTTCGCACCCGGCAGCTTTGCGACGTCGGCCCGCGACATCGGTGCGCTGCTGTTGCTCGACGTCGAAGCGGGAGTCTGCGAGAAGGCGAGCCGTATCGAGGAGGCGATCACTGCCGTGCAGTCGTTCGTTGAACGCGCGCGACTTTCTCAGGAGCCGACGTTCACGATCGCGCCCAAGTTCGCAGCGGCTTGGGACAAGATATTCGCGACCTTCCGGATCTGGCAGGCGTGCCGTCGGCGCATGTTATATAGGGAGAATTGCGTCGAGTGGAGCGAGCACGAGCATGCGATCCAGACGGAAGCATTCCGCTTCCTCGAATCCGAGCTGAGGCGGGGAACGCTCACAGCGATCGAGCCGGGCGGCATGGAATACTGGCCGGAGCCGTATTGGCCCGACAATCCGGCGCTCATTTCGTTGCAGCATCGAGAACCGTCTTATCTCAAACAGGTGGCGCAATCCGAGAATCTCGGGTTGATGGGTCGGCCTGAGCGACATGCACGGCCGAGCTGGCTTGCGCCGTCGCAGATGCAGTCTAAGGGTGGCGGCGATACTCCGGGTGGAAATCCGGACGGACCTGTCATCGGAATCGCCGCTGTCGCGCCAGGTGCCGCGAACGGAAACGGCGGAAATGGGAATGGCGTCGACCCGAACGGGTCGGCTTCGCCGCAGTTGCCGCTCTGGCTGCAGGCGGCGGTCCGATTGGGCACTCGCTTCCTGCGTATCGCTGCTGCCGGTGAGCCGTCGGCCACGTCTTTGTTCATGCCGGCCGCGAACGCGGCGTCGCCGTGCTGCTGCGACTGCGGTCGTGTGCATCTGCCTGTGATGGACGAGTACTATTTCTGGCTGGTCAACTCGGAATACTATGATCCGACCATTCTCAACGTCGCCGACAAGACCCTGTATCAGGATGCCGACTGGGGAGTCGCGCCCGGTGACATGACGTCTGATTGGCATCGCCCCGCGCAGTTGCCAAAACTGCTCGCTTGGCCGACGAAGCCGATGGTTAAACTCGCGTGGGTTCGCGTGCACAACGGTGAGTTCCAGACACCGCGTTACTCCGATGACGGCGTTCATGTGATCCTCGCAGCAGGTGAACCGCAGCTCCAGTTCGACGGTCGCGAGGGAGACTCGTTACGATTCCGCGTCACCCATGCCGATGCGCTTCCGCTTGGCTTCACGGATCCGTCGCCTTGGGGTTTCCGATACGATATCGCGCCGGATACCGCCGTGGTATTGCCCGAAGTGATCGCAACGCCGGCCCCCGCCGGACCGTTTCCGCCCTCACTGTCAGCGTATCCGTTCTTCGTCTATTTTCTGCCGGGCGCGCCGCTCGAACCCTCGATCTTCGCGACAGCGATGACTGTTGCGGCAACACTACGGACCCACTGCCGCTACGAGGCGGCGCTGAAGTGGTATGAGCTCTACTTCACTCCCGGCGACAAGGATCTGAGCTGGTCGACGTGTCGCAGGCCGCCGCGCGACGGAGGAAGCGTGCCGACAGGGGACGTAAACAGAGGCCCCAACCCCGCAGTGCCCGGTGCAGGGGCGGATCAGCCGAATCTCGACGCGAGCCTGAACGCCAATCCCGGCCGGAATGTTGCGCCCACCGTGCTGTCAGTGGTGAGCGGCGCGAGGCGCACAGATCAGGATCCGTGTTGCGATACGCTGGTAAGGACGGATGTCGCGGCCCGGCAGCGCAGCGTCGTGCTGTCGTATCTCGAAACGTTACTTCAGCACGCGCAATCAGCGATGTGCAAGAACTCACCCGAAGGTTATGCGGTGGCAAAGCTGCGCCTCGATACGCTTTCGCAGTTTCTTGGCCCGCGGCCGCGCACGATCTACGGCCAGGATGACGGTCAGAGTCCGCAGACGGTGGCGGCGTTCGTGCCGCGACTCCCGCCGCTCAATCCTCGCCTCATGGAGATCTACGATAACGTCGCCGATCAGCTCGATGCTCTTCACCAATGCCTCACGAAAGCCAGATTGAAAAGCGGCGTCCTGCACCTGGATACTTCGTATTGGGGTGACGATCCTGTACGACGCGGATGGAAGACCGAGGCCACGAACTGTTTGGACGACGGTTGCTGCTGTCCGCCAAGTCCCTATCGCTTCCAGTTTCTCCTCCAGCGCGCACTGGAAACGGCAAACGAGGTGCGTACGTTTGGTGCTGAACTGATTGCGGCATTCGAAAAAGGAGATGCCGAATTCCTCGCGGCCATGCGATCGAGACATGAGCGGCAGTTGCAGAATCTGACCGAAGAAATCCGTCGCATGGAGTTTCGCGAAGCGGACTGGCAGGTTCAGGCGCTGCAGAAGTCGAAACAGTCTGCGCAGGCGAAACGCCAATACTATGCCGACCTTATTGCGAATGGGCTCATCCCGAAAGAACAGAGCTATCAGAACCTGATGGGCGTTTCGATGACCACGCGTGCGGCCGGCAACATCGTCGAGGCGGTCGGTCAGGTCATGAATCTCATTCCTGACAACACGACGGGTGTTGCGGGTGTCGCGTCCACGCCGGTGTCGGTGTTCAAGATGCCTATCGGCACCAAGCTCGCATGCGTTCGCCGCTGCGGCCCGTATCCTTTATACGTCCGCTGACATCACCAACACGCAAAGCGGTCTGGCGCTGACCGAGTCGGGATGGGATCGTCGCGAGGCCGACTGGGTGTTCCAGGTCACCGTGCTCGACATCGAAATCCAGCAGATCGAGCGGCAAATTCTGGGCGCCGAGCGCAAGCGCGATGCCGCCTTGCGCCAGTTGAACAACCTGGCACAGCAGAAGCAACAAGCCGCGGAGGTTCAAGACTTCCTGCGCGACAAGTTCACGAATCACTCGCTCTATCTCTTTCTGCAGCAGGAGGTCGCGGCGCTGCACCGACAGATGTTCTATGTCGCATGGTGCTGGGCGCGGCAGGCGCAGCGGGCATTCCAGCTGGAGCGCGAGCTGACGACGCAAAGCTACCTGCCACTGAACGTTTGGGATGGGTTGCATGAAGGCCTGCTGGCCGGCGAACGTCTGTCGACGGCGCTGCGCGCCATGGAGAAGGCGTACTTCGATCAGAATCGACGGGAGCAAGAGCTTGTCACGCGTTTGTCGTTGCGCCTCGATTTCCCGCTTGCGTTCCTTCAGCTCAAGACGACCGGTGCCTGCGAGATTGAAATTCCGGAATGGCGTCTCGACCGCGAGTATCCCGGGCATTATCTGCGTCGGATCAAGGCAGTGAGTCTGACGATCCCCTGCGTCGCCGGTCCGTACACAGGGGTTCATTGCAAGCTGACGCTGCTGAGCAGCGCGACGCGCGTCGAACCTACGTTACTCGACGTCGAAGAGTGCTGCCCCGGCCAGTGTACATGTGGTTGTTGTGAGCAGCAGCGCTATGAATCCATCACGGACGACCCTCGCATTGTGAAGCGGTACGGCGCCACTGAGGCGATCGCAACCTCCACGGGTCAGAACGACACCGGATTGTTCGAACTCAATTTCCGAGACGAGCGCTATCTGCCGTTTGAGTATGCGGGTGCGGTGAGTCGGTGGCGGATCGAGCTTCCGATCGAGACGAACGCTTTCGACATCGACACGCTTAGCGACCTGATCTTCCAGTTGAGCTACACTGCTCGCGAAGGCGGTTCGTCGCTGAGAGAAGCGAGTTGGGCGGCGGCATCCTGCATGCTGCCGGGCGCCGGACTACGCTTCTTCGACTGGCGACAGGACTTTTCGGACGCGTGGCAACGGTTCAAGGGCCTTGGGCCGGTTGTCGAGGAGTCAGGTTGCGCACGCGCGCTCGCATTGCGCATGAGCTGCAGCATGTTCCCGTACCTGCCGGGCGAGCGGCCTGTTCGCATGCGACGAGTCGAGCTTTGGTTCGAGACGCGCCTGTGTCAGGACGTACGAAATTATGAGATCGAGTTTCTGCCGGAGCATCAGGATGGCGCGGAGGAGAAGTGCTGCGACCGTTACTTTTTCACCTGCGTGGCCAGCGAAGACTGGCCTTGCTTGTTCCACGGCGTGATCGAGTATCCGTTCCCGTTCCTGCGAGACGACCATCCGATCACGATCGGCCATTTCTTGTTTGCCGAAAGCATCAGCGTCGTTTACCGCGCTTACTTGGTGTGTTCGTTCGAGGCCGGTCCACCTGAGCGATGCTTGCCGAGGCAGCCCGCTTGCGACAACGACTGTGCGGCACTGTGTTGAGAAGAGCTTGGAGCTCTTCCGCTTCTGACGGAAATCAGAAGCGAAGCTCTATGATTTTGATGTGACGCGTTTTCTTCACGCGAGCCGGTATCCACTTCGCTCGAAAACGCGATAGCAGTGGAGGGAGGGCCTATGATCAAGAAAAGCGCGCGCGATGAAGAGAAAAGGCCTGCTCCGAAGCCGAGAGCCAGCGCGGTGGAATTCATCGAGCTGAGGTTCGGCTTCTTCCTCAACGCGGACCAGATCGTCAGCGTGCGGGTCCTGCCACAGCAAGGGGACGAGACCTATGCGGTGATGCAGCTTTCGAACGGCGACAAGCTCAATCTCACTCTTGAGGAGTTCATGGCGGTCACCGGTAAAGACCCGCGCCCGCCGGCGCGGCTCCGGCAGGAAAGACGCTCGGAAAAGCCAGCGAAATTGGGTCGATCCTGATTCCCTCGCAACTGATTAGATGCACGGCGTTACCCGAGCCAAGTGCTAGCGGTGGCTTGATCGCGCCACTAGGGTGAGGAACCAGGGCCAAAGCCGGTCGAAACCATGAGCCAACGCTATAGGAGAGCGAGACGATCCCTCAGGCGGTGCGACTGCGGGTGACAGTTTGATACAGCATCCGCGCTCCGACATCGAGCAGGAAGCCGAGTATGCCGATCATCAGCACCGTGGCCATCAGCTCCGAATAAGCGAGGCGATCGCGGGTATCGAGAATGAAATAGCCGAGACCAGCCGAGACCCCGAGCATCTCGCACGGCACCAGCACGATCCAGACGATACCGACGGAAAGCCGCAATCCGGTCAGCACATGGCCAAGCACGCCGGGCAGAATCACGTACCACAGTGTTTCCCAGCGCGTCGCGGCGAGGCTGTCGGCAAGACTGAGCCAGCTCGGCTGCAGCCGCCGCACACCTTCGGCCGTGTTGAGCAGAATCGGCCACACCGCGGCGAACGCCAGCATGAAATAGATCGGCTGGTCGCCGACGCCGAACATCATCACCGCAATCGGCATCCACGACAGAGGTGAGATCATGCGCAGAAACTGAAACGCCGGCGAGGTCGCGGTATTGAGGCGGCTATAACTGCCGACTGCGAGCCCGACGGGCACGCCGATCAGCAACGCGAAAGCGAGACCGATCAGCACCCGGCGCAGACTGGCGAGAATATGCGCTGACAGATCAGGCTGCGCCAGCATCGTTACGAGCTTGGGGATCGCCGTGGTCGGCGAGAACTGCCGGATAAATCCTTCAGATGAAGCCAGGACATCGGTGCCGAGCCACCATAGCAACAGCAGCATGATCAGTCCGCCGATGCCGAGCAGGCTGTTGGTCAATGCTGGCAGCGTCAGCAATGGCTTGCCGCCAAAACGACCCGCAAACGTAGCGAGCCGCGGAGATGCGGAGCGGCTCAGGCTGTCGCTTGGCCAGCTTGTGCTCATGCCGCCACGACCTCGGTGCGGGTAAAGGATTCCGGCAGACCGAACGCCGCCATGCCGCCTGCCGCGATCACCGCCTTCTTGACGAAACGATCGTCGACAAGCTCGCGGCCAGCGGCTGCCGGATCGAGCGTATCGAGGAACGCGCGATCACCCTCGACCAATGTTTCCCGCAGGCGCCGGATCAGTTCCTCGGTGTAGCTTGGATACGGATAGGGCTGGAAATCGATCCGGCGCTCGCGCCAGTCCGGATGCTTGATCGCGCCAACCTTGATGTAGGTGGCATCATCAGCCTCCGGCGGCGCCAGCACTTTGCTCAGAACTTCGACACTATGCGGGGTGTATTGGTTGGGATTGTCCTTGGAGAGCAGCGCCGCCGTCTCCGCGCGATGTTCCTGCGTCCAGAGCTGCGCTTTGACCATCGCGTTGACTGCGCGCTGCACCCATTCCGGGCGCTGCTGGATATCGCGTTCATGCATGAACACCAGGCAGCAGGCGTGATCCTTCCAGACATCTCCGGTGAAGCGCAGGATCTTTCCGACACCAAGCGCCTCACTCGCTGCGTTGAACGGCTCGGCGACGATGTAGCCACTGATCTGCTTCGAGGCGAGCGCTGGCACCATGTCAGCCGGCGCCATGACAACGAGATTGACCTCGTCGGCAGCGGGGGTGCCTGTGCGTTTCGACACCGGCTTCAATCCGTTCTCGCGCAGCAGGACTTGCAGCACCACATTGTGAATCGAGTACCAGAACGGAATGGCAACCGTAGTGCCGCCAAGATCCTTGACGCTGTTGATGTGCGGCAGGACGCTCAGGCCGGAGCCGCTGGTGTGATTCCAGGCGACCACCTTGGCCGGAGCCTTGCTGGCGAAGCGTGCCCAGACTGTCATCGGCGACAGCAGATGGACGGCGTTCACTTGTCCGGAGATAAAGGCTTCCAGCACCTGCGCCCAGCTCCGCAGGCGCACCGGCTTCTCGGCCTTGATGCCTGCCTCCTCGAAAAACCCCTTGCCATGCGCCACCAGAAGCGGCGTCGCATCGGTGATCGGTAGATAGCCGATACGCAGTGGCACATCCGCGACCTCGGCGCGCGCCTCGTATGCCTTCAGGAGCGGCAGCGCGCCACTAGCGGTCAGCAGCGCTGACAGGCGCAGCATCTGACGGCGGGAGACGTCGTAACGGGAAAATTCGTCGATCGACATGGCCGGTCCTTTGAATCGTCATTTGGCTGCGCGGCGTCGCTACGTGGCCGTTTTAGTTAATGCGCCGCTGGGTCGCGCCGCGCAGTCGTGAGAGAATTTCAACGCGGATGACGCCGAGCTCTGCGATGTAGTTTTCGCGCGGTGTCGGAAGGTCGATGCACCATTGGCCGATCACTCGCGCCGGTGTTCCGCCGAGCAGCAGGATGCGATCAGAGACCAACAGGGCCTCATCGATGTCGTGAGTGATCAGGATCGCCGCGGTTTGGAAATCGCGCATCACCTTCAGCAGCAGATGCTGCATCTCGGTACGGGTCACTTCGTCGAGTGCGCCGAAGGGCTCGTCGAGCAGCAGAATTTCCGGCTTGCGCGCCAGGCATCGCGCCAGCGCGGCGCGCTGCGCCATGCCGCCGGACAGTTGCTCGGGAAAGTAGTGCCGTGCGTGCGTCAGTCCGACTTCACGAATCGCAACATCGACGCGGACTTTGCTTTCCTCCGGCGTCAGACGCGGCTGGTGCTTGAAGTTGAGCCCGAATGCAACGTTCTTCTCCAGCGACAGCCATGGCAGCAGGCTTGCGTCCTGAAAGGCGATGGAAACGCGCGGTGACACGCCCTGCAGCGGCTTGCCATTCATCGTCACCGTGCCGTCGGTTGGCTTTTGCAGCCCGCCAAGCACGCGCAACAAGCTCGATTTGCCGACTCCGCTCGGACCGAGCACGCTGACGGTCTCGCCTGCGGCCAACTCAAAATCGAACGCCCCGACAACCGGTTGCGGTTGGTCGGGATAGCGCAGCACCACGCCGGCGGCTTCAAGAATAGCAGCCTGACGATCCGGTGCCGGGGAAGCGGTTTGTGCGGCCGTGGTCATGCTGTCGCGCCGACGGCGGCTGGCAATTCCTGAACGCGAAGCGCGAGCTTCAGTTGTACCAGGCTGGGCGTGACGACCGGAATGAAAGCGGCTTCGCGCAGCCGGCGCTGAAAGCCTGCGCCGGGCTGAGACAGATAGGCCCGGCCGCCGGAGGCCGACAGCTCGAACTGTACGGCCTGCACCGCAATCTCAGCGAGATGAATGCGTAGGCGGAACAGGCTTGCCGGGTGCTCGATGAAGCGGCCTCCACGCAGCCCTTCATGCAGCGCAGTTTCGGTGGAAGTGAGTTCGGCGGAAAGCGCAGCGACCGGTTCACTCAGGATGTCGCGGTCATTGCGAAGTCTGGCGGTCGCTTCCGCAAGTCCGCGACGTGCTAGGCCGACAGACAACGCAGATTGCATCGCCAAAAATGCGGGCCTTACCTTCGGCAGCCATTCGGTAGCATTGTGATGAATAACGCGATCCTCGCCAACACGCACACCGTCGATCTTGAGCGCCGCAGTATTTGATCCGCGCATTGCCATCAGATCGAGATCAGGCGAGCGTTCGAGACCGGACTCGTCGGAAGTCAGTGCGGCGATAAAGGCAGGAGCACCATCCGCACCCTTGACAGCCAGCGCAACATCAAAGCCTGTCGCGGGCAGGTTGGTCACCCACGGCAGATAACCGTCGAGCTGTAGCGCAGTGCCGCTACGCTGGGACTGCACCGACAGTTCCTCAATGCCTGAAAGGAATTTCATCGCGTTGGACAGGCCGGTAGCGCCGCCGCGCCGGCCGGCTAATAGATCCGGCAGTAGCGTTTCGCGCAAAGCGGCGTTGGGGCTCTGCAGCAGATATTCGATGAATGTGCGATGGCCCCAGAACACGAAGCCCGCGGTCAGCGAATGCGCCGAGACCTCGGCGATGGCGTTGACCGCGTCAGCGACATGGCCGCCGTTGCCACCCCATTGCACCGGCACGCCCAGCCCAAACAGACCAGCGTCCGCGAGCTTGGGAAGAACCGCTGCGGCTGTGTCGGCCGTGGTGTCGAGATGAAAGGCGCTGGCGTCAAGCCATGCCACAAGATCGGAGATTAAGTGTGTCATGGCGATACCTTCATCCGTCATTCGGCAGCGACGGCGGCCGAATTGTTCCATGCATAAGGCTTAAGCTGCGGATTGAGGTCTGTTTGTCCGAGGTTGTTGGCGAAGTTGCACAGCGTCGCGAGACTGACGCCGAGCACCACTTCCAGCACGTTGGCGTCGTTGAAGCCGGCGTTGCGGAACGCCTTCAATTCGGAATCCTCGACACGGCCGCGGCTGCGAATCACGGCGCGGGTGAAGTCCGCTACGGCATTGAGGCGTGCATCCGGCCCACGCGTGCCATCGCGTAGCGCGTTGACGGTAGCGTCCTTCAGGTCAGCTTTTTTATAAGCGATCGCGGTGTGACCGGCGACGCAGAAGCCGCAGCCATGGGTCGCGGCAGCGGTGATCTGCACTGCCTCTCGCTCCGCTAGCGTTAGGCCGCTGCGCGCGTTGATGCCGCTCACGGTCTGATAGGTCTCCAACGCTGTTGGCGCATTGGCCAAAAGCCCGATCAGGTTAGGTAGAAAGCCGTTCGCCGCCTCGGCATTCTGGACCCGTTCCCTGGCGGCTTCAGGGGCTGTGGTAGCGGTATGAATTGGCAAGCGTGTCATGTGCATCCTATCGGTGGCATCGACCCAAGTGGACCAGCGCGAAGAGCGGCGACCAACTCAGTCAGGTTATGAGCCCTTCGATATGATGATGGTGAAACAGGCGTCCAGCCTCGACAACCCGTTTCGAAAAATAACAAGAAACGACCTTCTTAGCCGGCGACTAAGAGCATGCTGCTATTCTGACCTGCAAACCAATAAGGAGATTATTTCAAGATCAGGCGGGGCGTCGTGTGTTTTCTAATGACGTAATGCTGCTCGCTAACGGCGTATGGCATTTTCCGTTCTTCGTTTCTCGAGCAGTTTGAATTTTGATGGACGTTGGTATCCGTCTTCTCGATCATCGGAAGGGATAGGTGAATCTATCGAGATTCTTTCACAAGGTCGTCGACCTGATGAGGGAATGTTTGGCGTTCCGATGCAGCAAATCGAAAAATAACTTTTTCGCGCATATCGCGTTCGCGATGCATGCATTGCTATTTTTCGGAGCCACTCGACATCGCGCCGTGTCATCGCCCATGAGTTCTGTTCAGAATTATGAAGGTCATTGAAATCAAAAATGGCAGCAACTGACTTAACTTCTGGATCCGGCGTTCCGACGGCCTACCGAATGAGTACACTGGAAGTAGACACGGTTAACGCAACCGAAAGTTTTCGCCATGCGATGCGAAGGCTTCCCAGTGGGGTAAGTGTAATCACCGTTGGACAAGGCAGTGACGTATCTGGCCTGACCGTAACGTCAGTATCGTCGCTTTCCATCGAACCCGAGACCGTGATCTTCGGCATCAATCGAAAGTCATCCGCGTGGCCGATACTGTTGCGGCATGGTGTGTTCGGCGTAAACGTGCTGAACGCTCGCCAGGCCGAAATTGCCGAAAGGTTTTCAGGGCGCGGCGGCGTGAAAGGGGCGGGCCGCTATCTCGGCGCGAAATGGATGACGAAAATAACCGGCGTGCGGCTTCTGACGGATGCGCTCGCTGCGCTGGATTGCGAGGTCGACGACATCATCGAGCGCCATTCTCACGACATTGTCATTGGCCGCGTGCGTTATGTGCATCTCTCCAGCAACCGCAGCGCGCTGGCGTACTGGCATGGGAAGTATCTGGAAGTGACTCAGAATTCCGGTACCGGCACTATTCCTGACTCAGTTTTTTCGACTACGTGATATTCGCCACAGATTGTTGGCCCGCTACCGCCGCGCTCGCAATTGCGGCATTCATTATGCCACCCTCAATTGAGGTTATCCCATTCCGCCTGCGCCCGCGCTTTTGATCATAATTTTTTAACAAGTGGGACCTTGAAAAGATCACACGAGAGGAGTTGACTGAATAGACGATGACCCGGTCCGGCGGCATGGCGTTAAATGAGGAAATCGGAAGTCGGCTTTGCCGACTGCCGTTCGTTTTGCTGCTCACCGTCGGCCTGTTGTTTTCGCTGGTTCACTGTGCCGGATGTGGTCCAACGTTTTCCAAAGCCGATTCTGCGGTCGTGATGACGAGCGCTAACCCGGACTCTTCGCCGGATACGCCAGAACAACAGTTGCCGTGCCACAGCGGGCACTGCTTCTCCCACGTTACCACCCAGCATGCGACGGTAGCGATGACCCCGGCGGATCCCGTCGTGCGCTTGGTGGCGTCCGGTCGGGAGCAGTTCCCTGCCGCGCTTGCCGGCCTTCCTCTGTTCAAACCACCCCGCGCCTAACCTCCCAGGCGGCCGTCTAGGCCCCGTTGGCACGTCCCGTTGCGCAGGCAATGCGACGGCTTGCGTGCGTTCAGGGAAAGGTTTGGCGAAATCACGAGCGATCGAGGCTCGTTCACGGGATATTGGTAATGGTCCGGATTTGGTTGCTCGCGGCTGTGCTTGTGCTCGGCGCGGCATTTCCCCTCGCGGCGCACGGCGAAAAGCCGGGCGGGGAAAAACACGATGAACTCGTGGTTACGGTCAGCGAGAAGCAGGTGGATGCCGGCAAGTTCGCCGTCAGCGAAGTGCAAGGCGGCATGCTGGGCAAACGCATCGCAGTGCCTGGCTCCATCGTGCCCAGCGGCGACCACATCGCGCGGGTCGCGGTTCGGCTGCTCGGCACAGTGGCGGAGCTGCGCAAGCGGCTGGGTGATACCGTGCGGGCGGGCGAAGTTGTCGCCGTGATCGAGAGCCGCGAGGTGGCCGACGCCAAGAGCGAATACCTGGCCGCGCGGTTGGTGTTCGATCTGCAGCAAACCTTGTTCAATCGTTCGACCAGGTTGTTTGAAGGCAAGATTCTCAGCGAAAACGATTTCCTGCGGGCTCGTACCACGTTTGAAGATGCTCGCGTTAAAATCGAGATCGCCCGCCAAAAGCTCTTCGCGCTCAGCTTGACTGCTGAACAAATTGAAGCCCTGCCTCAACAGCCCGTCGAGACGCTGCGACTACAGGAGCTGAGGGCGCCGATTGCCGGACGTATTGCGGAACGCCGTGTCGAGCTTGGGTCGCTGGTCGGCCGCGAAGGCCAGGAGAGCGAGCTGTACGTCATCGTCAATCTGGACGTCGTTTGGGCCGAGCTTGCGGTACCGTCTTCTGACTTGGCGAGCGTCCACGAAGGCCAGAAAATCAACATCGCGGCCGGTATCGGAGGTGAGCCATCCCCGGCGACCATCATGTTCGTCAGCCCGCTACTCGATAAGGACACGCGCGCCGCCCGCGTGGTCGCCTCGGTCGATAACACTGCACTTAAATGGCGGCCGGGCTCTTTCATCACCGCCGAGATTCCGATGGATGTAACATCAGCAGCTGTAACGGTGCCGAAAACAGCTCTGCAATCCTTCAAAGGCGACACTGTCGTGTTCGTCCGCACGGCTAAAGGTTTTGAGGCGCGCAAGGTGTCCATTGGCCGGCAGGACGGGCGCCTGGCCGAGGTAACTGCCGGCCTGTCGGCCGGGGAGTGCATCGCCGTCGCCAACACCTTCACCCTCAGGGCTGACCTCGGCAAGGCCGAGGCCGAGCATGAAGACTAGGGGGTGACCATGATCAGCCGCATTCTCGCGCTATCGATTCAGTACCGGTGGGTTGTGGTGTTCCTCAGCGTGGGTGCCGTGGCGTTGGGCCTGTGGTCGTTAATCCGACTTCCCATCGATGCCGTCCCCGACATCACCAACAAGCAGGTTCAGGTCAACACCACGGCGTTCGCGTTGTCGCCGGTCGAAATCGAAAAACAGGTGACGTTTCGCATCGAGACCGCGCTTGCCGGCATACCCGGCCTGGAAAGCACCCGTTCAATTTCGCGCAATGGCTTCTCCCAAGTAACAGCCGTTTTCACGGAAAAAACGGACATCTATTTCGCGCGCCAGCAAGTCGGCGAACGTTTGCTGGAATTGCGTCCGAACCTGCCGCCCGGTGTCGATCCGAAGATGGGGCCTATCTCTACCGGCCTGGGTGAAATCTACATGTGGTCGATCGGCTTTGCTCCCACATCGCCCGATGCCGGTGCTTACGTCACGCCAGAAGGCGAGCGACTCAACACGGACGTGGAGCGCGCCGCTTATTTGCGTACCGTGCAGGATTGGATGGTTCGGCCGCAGATCAAGAGCGTGGTGGGCGTAGCCGGCGTCGATTCCATCGGCGGCTATGTGAAGCAATACCACGTCCGACCTGATCCCTTGAAGTTGACCTCGCTGGGCCTGTCCTTCGGTGACGTCGCTCGCGCCATTGAAGCCAATAACGTCAGCCGCGGCGCCAGCGTCATCGAGCGCAACGGCGAAGGGATCGCCGTGCGTACCGGTGGAAGACTCGAAAATCTCAGGGACATTGGCGATGTTGTTATCAGCACGCGAGGTTCGGTACCGGTACGTGTCCGCGACGTTGCTCAAGTGGCAATTGGCGGTGAAATCCGCACTGGCAGCGCCAGCGAGAACGGCCACGAGGTCGTTGTCGGCACGGCGCTCCTGCTGATTGGCAGCAATAGCCGCACCGTGGCGGCAGCTGTCGACGCCAAGATCGACCAGGTACGCCGCACCCTGCCGGCCGGCATTGAACTCAAAACAGCGCTCGACCGTACTCAGCTTGTGGACGCCACGGTGAGGACCGTCGCCACCAATCTCGTTGAAGGCGCTCTTCTGGTGATCCTCGTGCTGTTCGTGCTGCTCGGGAACTTCCGCGCGGCGCTCATCACCGCCCTTGTCATCCCCGTCGCCATGTTAATGACGGCAGCCGGCATGTTGCAGGGGGGCATCAGCGCTAACCTGATGAGTCTCGGCGCACTGGATTTCGGTCTGATTGTCGATGGCGCGGTCATCATCGTCGAAAACACACTGCGGCACCTCGCCGAACGCCAGGCCACCTCAGACCGCGCGCTCTCTCTTTCGGAGCGTCTGGACACCGTGCGTGGCGCCGCAGAGGAAATGATCGGCCCTACTGTGTACGGCCAAGCAATCATCATCCTGGTCTATGTACCGTTGCTGACCTTCAGCGGGATCGAGGGTAAAATGTTTGAGCCGATGGCGCTGACTGTCATCCTCGCTTTGGCCGCAGCGTTCGTCCTGTCGCTGACGTTCGTGCCGGCGCTGATTGCCATATTCATTACGGGTCGTGTCGCCGAAGGCGACAATGGCATCGTTCGGCGGTTGAAAAAATCCTACGCACCTTTGCTGATGCGCACGATCAAACATCCGCTGCCGGTGATGGTAGGTGCGGCCCTCATGTTCGCCGCCACGGTGCTGGTGTTCGTCCACCTGGGCCAGGTGTTCATCCCGACGCTGGACGAAAAAAACATCGCCATGCACGCGCTGCGTATTCCAAGCACCAGCCTGGCGCAATCGCAGGCTATGCAAATCGAGATTGAAAAGACGGTTAGCGCATTGCCGGAGGTCGCCTTTGTTTTTTCGAAGACCGGCACGGCCGAAATTGCAACGGACCCGATGCCACCGAATGCCGCCGATACCTTCATTATCTTCAGGCCAGAGGAGCAATGGCCTAATCCAAATCTCTCCAAGGAGGCCTTGATCCAACAAATCGAGTCGGCAGTGCGTGAGCTGCCTGGTAACAATTATGAGTTCACCCAACCCATCCAGATGCGTTTCAATGAACTGCTGGCAGGAGTGCGTGGCGATGTCGCGGTCAAGATCTTTGGCGATGATTTTAAGCCCTTGCTGCGCGCCGCCGACCAGGTCGCGAGCGTCCTAAGGGCCACCAAGGGCGCCAAGGATATCAAAGTCGAGCAAGCCAGCGGCCTGTCGGTTCTGGACATCGCGGTGGACAAGGCTGAGATCGCCCGGCGAGGCCTCAGCCTGGCGGCGGTGCAGGAGGTTATCGGCGCGGCAATCGGCGGGCGGGATGCTGGCGTCGTGTTTGAAGGTGACCGGCATTTTGAGATTGTCGTGCGGTTGCCCGAAACAATCCGCCACGATCTCGATGCCTTGAAAAGTTTGCCCGTATCCCTTCCCGCGATGGGCGCGGTTCCCCTAACCATTCCATTGGACCAAGTGGCGACTTTTACATTTGGCGAAGGCCCCAACCAGGTCAGCCGCGAGAATGGCAAGCGCCGCGTCGTGGTGACCGCCAACGTGCGCGATCGCGATATCGCTTCCGTGGTGAACGATGCGCGCGCGCAAATCGATGCGCAGGTGAAGCTGCCTGCCGGCTACTGGATGACATGGGGCGGGCAGTTCGAGAATCTGGAGGCGGCCCGTTGGCGTTTGTCGATCGTGGTTCCCGCGTGCTTCCTGATGATCTTCTTGCTGTTGATGAGCGCTCTCGGCTCGGCTCGCGATGCCTTGCTGGTATTTAGCGCCGTGCCTCTTGCCCTGACCGGAGGCGTACTGGCTCTCTGGCTGCGCGGCTTGCCGTTCTCCGTCTCGGCGGCGGTAGGATTCATCGCCCTGTCCGGGATCGCGGTCCTCAACGGTTTGGTGATGCTCACATTCATCAAGCAGCTCATGGCGCAAGGCCTGGCAAAATTGGATGCGATTTATGAAGGGGCACTGACCCGACTGAGGCCGGTCGCAATGACGGCTCTGGTGGCTTCACTTGGCTTCGTCCCGATGGCGTTGGCCACTGGCACGGGCGCGGAGGTTCAAAAGCCAATCGCCACCGTGGTGATAGGCGGGCTGATCAGCGCGACACTGCTGACGTTGTTCGTGCTGCCCGCGCTTTATGTCTTATTTGGACGCAAGCATCCGGAGCAAGTGGTCAACTTCGAACTCACACGGAGGGCCGCAGAATGATCACGCACACCGTCAACTAGCCCTGGCGGCACCAATGCCCCAAAAACGCACAACGCCGGACAGCGGAGTATGTTCGCTGCCGGCGTTGGCTAATACGCACTGGGCCCTGAAATCCCCAGCAATGATTAGGCGCTCGAACTCGATAAAAGGTTCAAGCAAACTTTCGTCTATCGCTCATTGCTAGAAGCTCATACCGAGCTGGGCAGCCTCTGGTTCGCGCAAGGCCCGGCGGTTCGCGCAAGGCCCGGCGGCTTTCGCCGTGTGCGGCTCAAGCTTATTTGTGCAGCTGAAAGTGAACAGCGGCATGCTGCTCGTGCCCGTGAGGCGTCACATGGCCGCTGCGCCCGTTCGTGAAATACACAAGGCTGGCCATCAGCACCACGACCGCGCCTGCCATAGCCCAGCCGGCCCGGTTGTTATCCGGTGTCTTCGTAAAATTCGTGGGGTTCCAGACTAGCATGTGCACACCCTATCTGCCCTTCTTTTTTAGCAGCGAGAAACCTTAACTATCTGTTACCGGTCCAAAGACGGTCGAACACAGGCGCGTGATAGTCATCAGGAAGAGCCGGAAGTTTTGGCGCCCCCTCCGCGAAAGCAGGGCAACGGTTAACAGGACTTTGACTTCCCGTGCAGTGCGAAATCAGCATACCTGCGATACGATTGCAGCATAGTGGCTCTGAAATCGTGACATTTGCGAGGAGATGAAACGGCATCGCGGGCCAATGATGTCGCGTGCCTACCGCTGGCGCGTTCGTTGCGGACACGACGTGATACTCCTCGTGCTGACCGCCTTTCCTCTCGTGTCCTTAGGTTGCCGTAACGGTCGCTGCGCGCGCACGAGCACCGAGGCACCTTGTTCTTGATCAAGGGAGCGCGAGGAATTTTGCCGGTTGGGTGCGGCAGGCGTTCCGGTCGACGACATGAACACCAGCAGGCCTTCATAGAAGGACTGCTGGTGTCAGTGTCATCTGTTGTCCATCCTTCAGCTGCATCATGACGGAGTCATCCAGCACGCAGCCAGATCCGGAAACTACTGGAGCGCAGTATGACTTCTGACGCGCTATGGCGGAGAGAGTGTCCAAATCAGCATAGATTGCCGTCTTTCGCACACGTTCGCCGATGTTCAACATAGTCCTCTGCCATAACAGCAAGCTGGTCGTTTTAGTCGCGTCAGTTCACTATTCGTCGCGCCAATCGCGTCGCAATGTATGGGCTGGAGTAGGGGTGCAAGAGGTCGGCGGAGGCGTGGATTGCAAATGCTATGTGCCCCAGCCGATCCCTTCCGCGCTTCTGTAAGCATCAGTCAACGTTAGGTGGTGTTATCGCTCGGATTCACGGCTCCGAGTGTGAAAATGGCCCCAACGCGCGGGAGGCGTTCAGCAGCAAGCGACAAAAAATCAGGACCGCCCTTTCAGGGGCAGCGCAATAATGATATAAACCGTCCGGTCGGTCAACGAATTAGAGGGTCTGGGTGCTGGAGGCATTGATCTGCAATGCGCTCAGAACGCCCATCGGGAGGTATGGCGGTGCTTTGAGTTCGGTTCGGGCCGACGATCTGGCGGCCGTACCGCTAAGGGGTTTGATGGCTCGCAATCCCAACGTTGGTTGGTCGGCGGTAGATGACCTCATATGTATCGGCGTAGGACAGGGCATCGCCATCATCGTCGAACGTGTCTGAGGAGAACCGAGCCATGTATGCGCAGCTCGTGAAATCGGAAGGCAGGTTGAAAGACGAAATGACGCCGGAAGAGATCGCATTTCAGACGCGCATCGACCGCGGCGAAAAGATCGAGCCTAAAGAGTGGATGCCGGAAGGTTACCGCAAAATGCTGGTCCGCCAGATCGGCCAGCATGCGCATTCCGAGATCGTCGGGCAATTGCCGGAAGGCAACTGGATCACCCGCGCGCCGACGCTGGAACGCAAGGCGATCCTGCTGGCCAAAGTTCAGGATGAGGCCGGCCATGGCCTTTACCTCTACTGCGCCGTCGAGACGCTCGGTATTTCGCGCGACGAACTGATGGAGCGCCTGCATTCGGGCGACATGAAGTACTCTTCGATTTTCAACTATCCAACGCTGACTTGGGCGGATATGGGCGCCGTCGGTTGGCTGGTGGACGGCGCCGCGATCATCAACCAGGTGCCGCTACAGCGCACCTCCTTCGGCCCCTACGGCCGCGCCATGATCCGTATCTGCAAAGAGGAGAGCTTTCACCAGCGGCAGGGCTACGCGATCATGATGAAGATGGCCGCCGGCACGCCTGAGCAGAAGCGCATGGCGCAGGATGCGTTGAACCGTCTCTGGTACCCGACGCTGATGATGTTCGGCCCGTCGGACAAGGATTCGGTCCATTCCGCCCAGTCCATGGCCTGGAAAATCAAGATGAACACCAATGACGAACTGCGCCAGAAGTTCGTCGACCAAACAGTGCCGCAGGCCGAGCTCATCGGCCTGACAGTTCCCGACCCGAACCTGAAGTGGAACGAGGAAAAGGGCGGCTACGACTTCTCTGAGCCGGACTGGAACGAGTTCTACGATGTGCTCGCCGGCAATGGGCCCTGCAACAAGGACCGCCTCGGCGCGCGGGTGAAGGCGTGGGAGGACGGCGCGTGGTTCCGCGAGGCGCTGGTGGCGCATGCCGACAAGAAGGCCGCGCGCCCATACGCCGTCGCCCGCGAGTAGCAATCGGGTCAAGCCGCCGTTCGGCGGCTCCGACCCAGTCACGGGAGAGAAAGCATGTCCAGGGAATGGCCGCTCTGGGAAGTGTTCATCCGGGGCCAGCATGGTCTGAGCCACCGTCATGTAGGCAGCCTGCACGCCGCCGACGCCGAAATGGCGGTCCTGCACGCCCGCGACGTCTATACTCGCCGCAACGAAGGCGTTTCGATCTGGGTGGTGCGTTCGTCCGACATCGCCGCATCGAGCCCCTCCAACAAGGGGCCCTTGTTCGATCCCGCGAACACGAAGATCTACCGCCATCCGACCTTTTACGAGATACCTGAAGAAGTGGGGCATATGTGATGCCATCGCTTCCCGATGTCGCCCAGGCCGACACAGCAGACCTCGCCCGCGAGGCCGCCGCGCATGGTCAGGGGCTGCATGCCCTTTCGCCCGGTGCCAACCAGGCCGCCTTTTTCGAAGTCCTGCTACAAATCGGAGACACGACCCTGATCCTGGGGCATCGGGACTCGGAATGGTGCGGACATTCGCCCACGCTGGAGGAGGATATCGCGCTGGCCAACATGGCGCTGGACCTGATCGGCCAGACCCAGCTCTGGCTCGGCCTCGCCGCCGAGGTGGAGGGCAAGGGCCGGACAGCGGACGATCTCGCTTATCTGCGGGACGCCTGGGACTTCCGCAACCTGCTGCTCGTCGAACGGCCCAACGGTGATTTCGGTCATACGCTGATGCGGCATTTCCTGTTCGACATCTATCACCTTGCCCTGCTTCAGGCGCTGGCGACGTCGTCCGACCGGCGGGTCGCCGAGATCGCCGCCAAGGCCTGCAAGGAAGTGGCCTATCATGTCGAGCGAACGTCGAATCTGATCGTGCGTCTCGGAGATGGAAACGACGAGAGCCATCGCCGCATGCAGGCCGCGCTCGATGCGCTGTGGCCCTATGTCGGCGAAATGTTCATGGCCGACGAGAAGGACGAGGCGGTCGCCGCTGCGGGTATCGCGCCGAACCCCGCAAGCCTGCGCGCGGCATGGGAGACGACGGTGCGCAACGTGCTTGCTGCGGCGACGTTGACGATTCCGGAGAGCAAGTTCGCCCATAAGGGCGGCAAACGCGGCATCCACACCGAGCATCTCGGCTACATCCTCGCCGATATGCAGTTCCTGCAGCGCGCCTATCCTGGTGCAAGCTGGTGAGGTCCGGCCATGCAGACGAGCACGCTGCCCCGCACCGATCAGGTATGGGACTGGCTCGGCCAGATTCCCGACCCTGAGATCCCTGTCATCTCTTTGACCGATCTCGGCATCATCCGCGATGTCGCATGGGACGATGACACTTTGGTGGTGACGGTGACCCCGACCTATACGGGATGCCCCGCCACCAGCATCATTAGCCTGGATATCGAGCGCGCGCTGCGTGACCGTGGCGTTGAGAAGATCAGACTCGAGCGCCAGCTTTCTCCGCCTTGGACGACCGACTGGATCAGCCGCGAGGGCCGAGAGAAGCTGCACGATTACGGCATTGTGCCGCCGATCGACGGAACCGCTGCGGATAGCCGCCTCACCGGTCGCGCCTTCAGACTCGCGGGACGATCGGACCTGATCATCGCATGTCCCCGCTGCGGGTCAAAGCAAACGGAAAAAGTGAGTCAGTTTGGTTCAACGCCCTGCAAGGCGAGCTACCGTTGCAAGGACTGTCTTGAGCCATTCGACTATTTCAAATGCATTTGAGAGCGGGAGCATCTCGAATGGCTCGCTTCCATCCCTTGAAAGTCACGGACGTGCGGCGCGAGACGCGCGATGCCGTCGTAGTGACGCTGATGCCGCGTGCGGAAGACAGCGCTTTGTTCGCGTTCACGCAGGGTCAGTACCTGACTTTCCGCCGTAACTTCGACGGCGATGAGCTGCGCCGCTCCTATTCGATCTGCGCCGGGTGCGACGAAGGTGTTCTCAAGGTCGGCATCAAGCGCGTCGATGGCGGCACGTTCTCGACGTGGGCGAATGAGGCCCTTGCAGCCGGCGACGAGATCGAAGCCATGCCGCCGATGGGACGTTTCTTCACGCCGATCAAACCGGATGCGCGGAGGAACTACATAGGATTCGCCAGCGGCTCGGGCATCACACCGGTGCTCTCCATCATCAAGACCGTGCTCGCCCGGGAGCCTTACGCAAGCTTCACGCTCGTCTACGCCAATCGCAAGATCAGCTCGATCATGTTCCGCGAGGAACTGGAGGATCTGAAAAACCAGCATCTCGGCAGATTCTCCGTGATCCATGTTCTCGAAGCTGAGTCGCAAGACATCGATCTCTTCACCGGCCGCGTTGACGGCGACAAGGTGAAGGCTCTGTTCAGGCACTGGATCGATGCTGGCTCTATCGACACGGCTTTCATCTGCGGCCCCCAGCCGATGATGCTGGCGATTGCCGTGGCGCTGCGCGAGCACGGGTTGAACGACACGCAGATTAAGTTCGAGCTGTTTGCTTCCGGCCAGCCGGGCCGGGCCAAGGTCAAGGCCGTGTCCAGGACGGCCGTCGTACCCGGCACTGGGGTTGAAGCGACGGTGACTTTGGATGGAGCGACCCGCAGCTTCATCATGCCGCGCGAGGGTAAGAGCGTGCTCGATGCCGCGCTCGCCGCCAATATGGATGCGCCCTACTCCTGCAAGGCAGGAGTGTGCTCGACCTGCCGCTGCAAGGTACTGGAAGGCGAAGTGGAAATGGCGGTGAACCATGCGCTGGAGGACTATGAGGTGCGCGCGGGCTATGCGCTGAGCTGCCAGGCGTTTCCACTGACTGGCCGCCTCGTCGTGACCTACGACGAATAGCGTTGAGGAGCGGAGCGCATGGCCGATACGATGAATATCGAAGACTACCTCGCCCGGGGCGGTGTGCTGACCGCGCCCGACAACGCGCCGGCGCGCTATCGCGGCGAGTTGATGCGGCTGATGTCGTCTTTCGTCGACAGCGAACTGGCGGCCTCTGCCGGTTTCGCCGGAGCGATCAACTTCGCACCTGGCATCAAGGAGCGCATCGCGGCAAGCCGTATCACGCTCGAAAAGGCGGACCATGCCGAGCGCGTTCTGAACATCATGAGCGACTTCGGCACCGATGCCGACCGCTACCAGGCGCAGCACGACTGGAGCGCGAGGGTCGAACGCAACGCGGATCTCGGCGCGGCGCGCCGGGGCGGTGACATGCGACTCGCCGTCTTTCACTATCCGATCGAGAACTGGACCGATGCGGTGGTGATGAACGTGCTGCAAGGGTTGGCGACCGGCATCCAGATGAACGAACTGACCCGCGTCTCCTATGCGCCGCTGGCGGACGTCTTCCGCGAGATCGCACTGCGCGAACGGCGTCATGCCGAACTGGGCTACGAGGGCCTGCAACGGATTGCTTCGACACCAGAGGGTAAGAAGGCCGCACGGGAAGCAATCGCCTACTGGAACCCGCGCGTTGCGACCACTTTCGGTGTCGTGGGCTCGAGCCGTTTCGATACGCTGAGAAAACTCGGTCTGCGCCATACCTCCAACGAGGAATTGCTGGCGCAGTGGGAAAACGTAAGCGGCGAAAAGCTCGGCATGCTTGGTCTCTAGTGTACCGAATCCGAAGTTGACACTCAGGATTTTGGACCCGGCACTCGCGCTTCGTCCGTTCCACCAGATCAAGGAGGTCATCATGGCAAGCGCAGCCCCCCGTCGACTGGAGAGCTATGTCTATGGGGCGTGGACCGCCGGCAAGGGTGACGGCTTACCGTTGCTCGACGCAGGCACCGGCGAGACGGTGGCTCTGATCGACTCCAAGGGCCTCGATTTCGCGGAAGTGCTGCACTACGGGCGTAGTGTCGCGGGCCCGAAGCTGCGCGCCATGTCGTTCCACGAGCGCGCGGCGATGCTGAAGGCGCTCGGTCTTGCGCTGATGGGAAAGAAGGAAGAGTTCTACGCCGAAAGCTTCCGCACCGGCGCCACCCGCGCCGACGGTTGGGTGGACATCGAGGGCGGCATCGGCACGATGCTGACCTTCGCTTCGAAGGGCCGGCGCGAACTGCCGAACACGCGTATCCTGACCGACGGCAATGTGGAGCCGCTGTCGAAGGACAACAGCTTCAGTGCGCAACACATTTACGCGCCGCTGCAGGGCGTCGCGGTCCACATCAACGCCTTCAATTTTCCGATCTGGGGCATGCTGGAGAAGATTTCGCCGACCTTGCTTGCCGGCGTGCCGGCGGTGGTGAAGCCTGCTTCGCAGACGGCCTACCTGACCGAATTGATGGTGCGGCGGATCATCGAGACCGGCCTCCTGCCGGAGGGAGCGCTGCAACTGATTTCCGGTTCGGTCGGCGACCTGCTCGACCACGTCACCGGACAGGACGTGGTGACCTTCACCGGTTCAGCCTGGACCGGCCGCAAGCTGAAAGCGCATCCGGCTGTGATCGCCAATTCGGCGCGCTTCACGATGGAGGCGGACAGCTTGAACGCCTCGATCCTCGGTCCGGATGCCACGCCTGGCACGCCGGAGTTCGACCTGTTCGTGAAGGAAGTGATGCGCGAGATGACGGTGAAGGCCGGCCAGAAATGCACCGCGATCCGCCGCGTGATCGCACCGCGCGACCATGTCGATGCGCTGGTCAAGGCACTGGGCGACATGCTGGGCAAGACCGCGCTCGGCCTGCCAGACGACGAGACGACCCGCATGGGGCCGCTTGCGTCGCTCCACCAGCGCACCGAAGTGCGCGAACGCATTCAGGATCTGCTGTCGGACGCCGAGATCGTTGCCGGCAATCCGGATAACGTACGGGTTGCGTCCGGCGATGCGGAGAGGGGAGCCTTCCTCAATCCGATCCTGCTTTATGCCGACGATCCTTTCGGCGCCTTCAAGGTCCACGATGTGGAGGCGTTCGGTCCGGTCTCGACCGTGCTGCCCTATGACTCGATCGAGGAGGCCGTCGAACTGGCCAGGCTCGGCAAGGGTTCGCTGGTTTCATCTGTCTTCACTGACGATCCGAAGGTGGCGGAAGAGGTCGTCCTCGGTGTCGCGCCGTTCCATGGCCGGGTGCTTGTCGGAAACCGCCGCTCCGCCAAGACATCGACGGGCCACGGCTCACCGCTCGCGGGGCTTGTCCATGGCGGTCCGGGCCGCGCCGGCGGCGGCGAGGAAATGGGCGGTATGCGCGGTGTGAAGCATTACATGCAGCGCACCGCCGTGCAGGGCACGCCGCGTCTGCTGTCGGCCGTCACCGGGCGCTGGATCGAAGGCGCTGACGTACAGCACGGTGAGCATCCCTTCCGCAAGTCGCTGGCGGAACTGAAGATCGGCGATCAGTTAATGACCGCGAAGCGGCAGGTCACCTTGGACGATGTCGAGCACTTCGCACATTTCACCGGCGATACTTTCTACGCCCACATGGACGAGGCGGCGGCCAAGGCCAACCCGTTCTTCGACGACCGCGTGGCCCATGGCTACCTCATCGCCTCCTTCGCCGCCGGCCTTTTCGTTGAGCCAAATCCCGGCCCGGTACTAGCCAACTACGGCGTGGACAATATGCGCTTCCTCACCCCGGTTTATTTCGGTGACACGGTGCAGGTGCGATTGACCTGCAAGGAAATCAACCCGCGCGAAAACGCCAACCATGGCGAGGTGCACTGGGATTGCCAAGTCACCAACCAGAAGGGTGAGATCGTTGCGCAATATGATGTGCTGACGATGGTGGCGAAGATCTGGCCGCCGGCACAAGCGGCGGCCGAATAACAGGTCAAACGGTTGCGTCGGAAGAAGTGGGGCCTGTTCGGTTCGACCGCTGTGGCAGCCCTCTCTCAACGCACTGCCTTAATGCCTCCGAGGATGAGCGTGGTGAGAACCTCGGCATAATCCTCGCGGCTGATGCGGCCGCCGTCCTTGAACCACATATCCATCCAGTTCATCATGCCAAAGAGCGACATGGTCACCGGCATGACCAGGGGGCGCTCGCGGTTGTCCAGGCGTGGACTGATCTGGCGCACAACGCCCGCGAACCGGCGCACGATCCGCCTTTCAACTTCGGTGATCGCCTGTTTCTGCTCGTCGGTCAGCAGGCTCATCGCGTTCAACTGGACCTTGTGCCGGTCGCCGGCTCCGCGATAGTGCTCGAGCACGACGCCGACGAGAAACTTCAGTCGCACTGAAGGCCCCATGGCCGGATCGTCGGACGCTTCCAGATCCGAGTCGAGTTCCTCCAGGTGAGTGAAGATGATCGCGAAGACGAGTGCGTCCTTGCTTGGGTAATAGTGATAGAGCAAGGCTTTCGATATCCGCGCCTGACCGGCGATCTGAGACATGGACGCCTTGTCGACTCCCAGCGTGGCCAGCACATTCGCCGCAGAGTCCAATATGGCGAGTTGTTTTTCTTCGAAATCCTGCGCTCGCGTCCGAGCCATATCAATCCAACCTTCTGATGCTCCGGGCGATCAATCCGTGACCGTCAGAAGCTGAACATGACACGTTCTATAGCGTTTTCGAGCGAAGTGGATACCGGTTCGCGTGAAGAAAACGCGTCAAAACAACAATCTAGAGCTTCGCTTCTGCTTCAATCAGAAGCGAAATGCTCTAGCAACCGGACGTGGGCGAAGAAACATCCCCGATTCTTGACCGTTATTCCTTCGGCCTGTTGTCCACCACACGCTTTGGCCTTGCCCTCCGAGCGAGCCACCGAGTTCGGATCGCGCACCTCGATTTTCGTCGAGACACCGACAACGCTCTTGATGTGGTGCGCGAGCTTCCTGGCGGATTCGGCACGGGCATCGACGTCAGTCATGTCCTCGGTGCATTCGACATGCACGACCATGTTGTCCATACGGCCCGCGCGCGTCAGTTCGATGTAGAAGTGGGGTGCGAGGCCCTTGCATTTCAGGATCTGCTCCTCAATTTGCGTCGGGAAAACATTGACGCCGCGCAGAATCATCATGTCGTCTGAACGGCCAGTGATCTTCTCGATACGGCGCATCGAGCGCGCCGTTCCCGGCAGCAGGCGCGTCAGGTCGCGTGTGCGATAGCGGACCATCGGCAGCGCTTCCTTGGTGAGCGTCGTGAAAACAAGCTCGCCCATTTTGCCATCTGGCAGGACCTCGCCGGTGACCGGATCGATGATTTCCGGATAGAAATGATCTTCCCAGACGTGCAGGCCATCTTTGGTCTCGACGCACTCCTGCGCGACACCCGGCCCCATGATCTCCGACAGGCCATAGATATCGACCGCGTGCATGTCGAAGGCCTCCTCGATTTCGAGGCGCATGGCGTTGGTCCATGGCTCGGCCCCGAGGATGCCGACTTTGAGCGAACTCTTGCGCGAGTCGAGGCCTTGCCGCCTGAATTCGTCCAGGATGGACAGCATGTAGGACGGCGTCACCATGATGATCGACGGCTTGAAATCGTTGATGAGGGTGACCTGGCGTTCGATCATGCCGCTGGAGATCGGAACGACGGTGCAGCCGAAGCGCTCCGCGCCGTAGTGCGCGCCCAAGCCGCCGGTGAACAGGCCATAGCCATAGGCATTGTGCAGGATATCGCCGGGACGGCCGCCGGCCGCACGTATCGAACGGGCCATCAGGTCCGCCCAGATGTCGATATCGCCTTTGGTGTAGCCGACGACGGTCGGCTTGCCGGTCGTTCCCGAGGAGCCGTGGATGCGCGCGAGCTTGTTCTGCGGGACGGCGAACATGCCGAACGGATAGGTGTCGCGCAGGTCCTGCTTGTAGGTGAATGGAAATTTTGACAGGTCGGAAAGCGAGTTCAGGTCGTCTGGATGGACACCCTTTTCGTCGAAGCGCTTGCGGAAGAATAGCACGTTTTCGCAGGCGTGCCTGATCGACTGCTTTATGCGCTTGAGTTGCAGCGCCGAGATTTCGTCGCGCGAGGCATACTCGATCGGCTCAAGGTCTTCTCTGCGGGGCGTCAGATTCTCCACGGTGTTCTCTCTGCGGAAATCCGTCGGTCTATTCCTCGACTGGCAGATGCGTGCCTTTCACTAGGCGCGAATGGCCGCGGAATTCGGCCACATGCTCGCCCGACTGATTGGTGACGCGGATGTCGTAGATGCCAGACCTGCCGTGCCGCGAAATCTCTTTGGCGGTAGCTGTCAGACGATCGCCGATGCGGCCGGGGATCAGGTATGTGATCGAGCAATGTTGCGCGACGGCCAACTGGTTGTAGCTATTGCATGCGAAGGCAAAGGCGGAGTCAGCCAGGGTGAATATGTAGCCGCCGTGGCAATTGCCATGTCCGTTCGACATGGCCTCGAGGATCGTCATCGAAAGTGTGGCTTCACCGGGCGCGATGTTGTCGAGCGTCATGCCGAGCCGCTGGCTTGCGGAATCGTCGTTCCACATCGCTCTGGCGGATGCCTCCGCCAGTTCCTGAGGTGTCATCTGGGAAGCGGGTTTCATTCGCCCTTGAACTCCGCCTTGCGCTTTTCCAGGAAGGCGATGACGCCCTCGGCATAATCGGCACTGCGGCCGGCGGTTCGCTGGCAATCGCGCTCCATGTCGAGTTGTTCGTCGAGACTGTTGGTCGCAGCCGCCTGAATAAGGCGCTTTGTGAGGCCAAGACCAAGTGTGGGGCCCGCAGCCAGCGATACGGCGAGCGACCGTGCCTCATTCATGAGATCCGCGTCCTCGACCGCCTTCCAGATCAGCCCCCATTCGGCGGCCCTCTCGGCCGGCAAGGGCTCGGCGGTCATGGTCAGCGCCTTGGCGCGGGGCTCTCCGATAATGCGGGCGAGACTCCATGTGCCGCCGGCATCGGGTATGAGGCCGATCCTGGCGAAGGCCTGGATGAATTTGGCGGATTTCGCCGCGAGCACGATGTCACAGGCAAAGGCGATGTTGGCGCCAGCACCGGCCGCCACGCCGTTGACCGCGCAAACGATCGGCTTCTCCAGCGAACGCATCAGACGCAGCGTCGGATTGTAGTGGGTCTCGAGCGTATGGCCGAGGTCCGGCGCGGGGCCGCCCTTGCGCGGATCCCGATCGCCCAGATCCTGCCCCGCGCAGAACCCGCGACCTGAGCCGGTCAGCAGGACGGCGCGGACAGTCGGATCATCATGCGCTCGCTGAATGCCGGCCCGCAGCGCCAGGTGCATCTCTTCGTTAAACGAGTTCAGCTTGTCCGGGCGGTTTAATGACAGCGACAGCACGCCGTCGGACAGCGCCGAGAGCACAGTTTCGGAAGCCGGCATTTCTTCTTCCTTGCTCGACGATCGCTTTCTCCGTCCAGCATATAAAATGCATAGACCGTCCGGTCGGTCAATGATAAACGAGGGCGAGGAGTCGAAGAGAGGATTTGGATGCCGGAGCAAGGGAGTCTGATATGCCCGTCGTCTCCGTCTCCCGCGAGGGCGAGATCGCCGTCGTCACCGTCGACAACCCGCCGGTCAATGCACTCAGCCAGGCTGTTCGCCGGGCCTTGTTCGATGCGACCACCGAACTGGACGCCGACGACGGCGTGAAGGCCGTGGTGTTGGCCTGTGCCGGCCGGACCTTCAGCGCCGGTACTGACCTATCCGAATTCGGCAAGACGCCGATGGAGCCGCATCTGCCCGATCTCGTGAACCGCATCGAGGCTTCGGTAAAACCCTGGATCGCCGCGATCCATGGAACAGCGCTGGGTGGTGGCTTCGAGATCGCGCTGGGCTGTCGGTTCCGGGTTACTGTGCCAGACGCCGCGATCGGCCTGCCCGAGGTGACGCTCGGCATCGTGCCGGGCGCATCGGGAACCGTACGCACGCCGCGGCTAGTCGGTGCCGAGGCGGCGGTGGAGCTGGTGACGGGCGGCAAGCCGGTGAAGGCAGCCAAAGCACTCTCCATGGGTCTGGTCGATGCCGTCGTGCAAGGCGACCTTTTACAAAGCGTTCTTGCGTTCGCGAGCGACGCTGTGGCCCGGCCGCTGCCCGTTCCGTTGTCGCAGCGCACGGTCGCGGCACCTGCGTCCACATTTTGGGAGGACAAGAAGGGGGCGATTGCCAAACGGGCGAAGGGCGAAACCGCACCGCTCGCCGCACTGGAATGCGTGCGCATGGCGGTGGAGTTGTCATTCGATGAGGCGCTCGCCTTCGAGCGCAAGACCTTCCTGGACCTACGCGCTTCGGAACAGGCCGCTGCGCTGCGCGCGGTGTTCTTCGCAGAACGCGCGGCGCGGCGCCCGGCGGGCCTGAAGGGCGTGGAGCCCTTGCCGCTGCGTAAGGCGGGTGTCGTGGGCGGCGGCACGATGGGCGCCGGCATCACGGTGGCGTTGCGGGACGCCGGCATTCCCGTCGTGCTGATCGAACGCGACGCGGAAGCCGTGGCGCGCGGCCTCGCCAACGTCCGTACCATCTTCGAGGGCGGCGTGAAGCGCGCCAAGCTGACCAAGTCACAGGCCGAAGCGAAGCTGGCCGGCGTGACGGCTTCCACGGACTGCGGTCTTCTCGCCGACGCCGATATGGTGATTGAGGCCGTGTTCGAGGAACTCGGCGTTAAGCGTACCGTATTCAATCAGCTTGGCAGGCTCTGTCGGCCCGACTCCATCATTGCCACCAACACGTCCTATCTCGATCTGCGTCTCATTGCGGAAGGTGTTCCCGATCCGTCGCGCTTCATCGGCCTGCATTTCTTTAGTCCGGCAAACATCATGAGGCTGCTGGAGATCGTGCCGATCCCGGAAACCGCGCCGCGGACACTGGCAACCGGCTTTGCGCTGGCGCGGGCGCTGGACAAGATCCCGGTGCAGGCAGGCATCTGCGAAGGTTTTATCGGCAACCGTATCCTCAAGCGCTACCGTGCTGCAGCCGAGGCGCTGGTGTACGACGGCGTGCCCATCGCCGAGATCGATGCGGCCATGCGCGATTACGGCTTCGCCATGGGACCCTTCGAGGCACAGGATCTCGGTGGCCTCGATATCGCCTACCTGCAGCGTGAAGGCGCTCGCGCCAACGGACGGGATGTGCCCGAGACGCTTGGCGACATTCTCGTGCGCGCCGGTCGCAAGGGCCAGAAGACAGGCGGCGGCTGGTACGACTATGCCGGGGACCGCAAGCCGCAGCCGTCTGCGGTGGTAGCCGAGCTGTTGGCCGGGAAGATCGCCCGCATGACGGCGCATTCCGCCATAGCTGGCCATCTGGTTGGCGAAATGGCCGCGGAGGGCGACGCGATTCTAGCCGAGGGCGTTGCCGGGCAACCGTCCGACATCGATCTCGTGGAGATCCACGGTTACGGCTTTCCGCGCTGGAGGGGCGGACCGATGTTTGCGCGTGCTCACAGCCATAGGCAGCAGGACGTTTGAACTGGGCAGGACGGCACAGGAAACGTGCGGGGTTTCAGAAGACGATGATGTTGACCTGACCTGTTGTCGAGCCTGACGTCGATTAAGGGTTTGCTGTCGCCGTTGAGGCAGTGGACCGAGCAGCAGCTGCGCGCATGATATCGGCCAGTAGGGCATAAGCGCTAGACCAGGCACCTTTCACCTCCGGCGTCCACCCCGATCCGAGCCCTTGCTCCAGCGTCCACAACAGAGCCGCACCGACCGTTTCGTAATGAGCGTCGGTGACTCCGAATTGGGCATGGCGGCGGCCCAGATCTTCAATGGTCGGAACAAGCGTCTCGAGATGATCGAGCCCCCCTACGATCATCGTGAGGGTTTGAAAGAGCTTCCGGCGCTGCTCCGTTAGGTCGGTTGTCTTGAAGAGCTGCCGCGTTGTTGCGTCGATCTCAAAAAGCCGATCGTAGAACAGGCGCGTCGCCGCGTCTGCCATTGGCTCAAGCTTCTGCCACGTTTCTTTCACGAGTGCCTTCTGTTCAGGGGACATTGTATGCTCCAAGACAGTTCAGGATTTTGGCTTGGCAGCCAGTCCCCCCTTACCCACCGGCCCGCAGCCGTCAGAGGCCGCGACGGCCCATCGCTGGGCCTCGACCTTCGCTCCGCCCGCGAATCGTCTGCCCGCTCCGGACCGCGCGCTAGGCCATCACGTTGTGCCGTTCGTCGCGAAGTCCGGGTCGACGGTGCAAATCTCCTTGGCGGCCAACTGGAGGTCGAACTTGCTGCCGCTACCCTTGGGGAGGAAGCCCATAGCGAACTCAAGCTTATAAGACTCGGTATTGCCGGCTTGATCTTGGCGAAGGCCTCATGCGGGCTTCGCGTTGCGTCTGCATCGGGAACTAGCGGTGCAAACAAGCTCTGCGCGAAGTCACGCGCGGTCTCCCGCAGATTCTGCTGTTCTGTCGTCAGCCTGAAATCGATGGCCATTGCGCGGCGCCTCCCTCAATGAAGGCCCGAGGGTAGCGCGGAGGTTCGACGAGTGACGGTGCGCGCACTTGCCGATGGCTCTCGCGCTCTCCTTATCAAATTTACCACGAACCGTGACGGTCGCGCTAGATGCAGATGCCATCAAGCGCGCCAGCTAGCCGCGGGTTTTTAGGATTCTCAGCGGGAGCAGTAAAAGTGGCCCATGGACGGTGTAGGTAAAGGCACCGGAGGCATTGAGCACGAGGCTGCCATGCGCACCATTGAGGGCCGTGCCAAGCGTAGGGCGGATGATTAAGGATAGACGGGAACCAGCGATAAAGCCGGACCAAGTCGCACGGCAAAGCGGAGAAGTTGGATATCCATCCGCCATTCGTCCTTTGCACCTGGAGAGGCAAGGAGGGCGACAACACGCCAGTCATACTAGACATTAAAATCCCGGAAGATTTTGTACCCGAAGCGGTGTTGCAATGCCAGACAGCCCAAATATGATGCTACTTTCCGACGATGGCACAGACAAATGCAAGAATGCGGATAAGGCTCAGAAGTTTTTTCAAGCTTTGATATTGCAGGCGCAGACATGACGCCATGCGAGCACGCATCGCTCTTTCGGCGAGAAGTGTATTGCTCCAAGCGGGGAGAGGTTTTTTCTTGCAATCATACTGAAGTGACGAGGCGCCTCGGCACGTGCCGGCGCAAAGTTGCTCGCGAAAACTGAGACTAGGAGGAGCGTTGCGAAGGTGGACATTAGGCAATAGTTTCGGAGATCAGCGCCTATTTTGTCGACAGGACGGAATACGAATGCTCCTCGGTCGAGTCTAATTGTCAATCAGCTTACCACAATGGTCCAAACTAAACCTGACGGGTATGACGGGTTCGTCGTAATCATACGTAGGTGCGTGCGCCTATCCTCAATCGTCTATAGACGATCGAGGAACCACCCTCACGACCGCTCAGCCAGCCGGCAATGTAGAGGAATGACTCGATGACAGAGACTGTCGACACTTGGACCGCAGCCATGGAAACCGCACTTGCTTGCGTTCCCGCTGATCTCCGCCTTGATGTTCTACGGAAGCTGACGGATGACGAGACCGAGCGACGCAGGCACCCGTTCCTTATCGGCTGGAAAAAGCGCTGGCATGCCGTGGACGAAGCAACGAGCGTGATCGTGCAGGTTCTGGTGCGCGACATCGCCAACTGCCACAGCAAGGCGGATGCCGCCGCCGTGTTGTTTCGGAACCATCATGGGCGAGGCACCGGGAGCTGCTGGTTGCCGGATTATCTCGATGGGCTTCCTGGCATCATAGTGGACCGCAAGCGCTGCATCGAGGTTTCCGAGCGCAAACACAGGAGCAAAGCTCAATGAAGGCCGAGCACGCTGTCGTCTAGAGCATTTTCCGATCACGTTGCATTGTATCCGGCGGCGGCTTCATCGCCCAGCAACGCATCGCTGTCCTGGTCGGCGGTACCGGTACCGGAAAGACCAATCTGGCCATCGCAATCGTCAGAAGCTGCATCCGCTCCGGCGCGCGCGGTTGCGTCTACAACGTGGTCGACCTCGTCAACCGTCTCGAAAGCAAGACCCGCAACGGACATCAGTGCAGGCTCGCCGAACATCTAACTCGAATGGACTTCATCGTTCTCGACGAATTGGGTTACCTACCGTTCGCTCAATCCGGCCGACCAGCTTCTGTTCCACCTCATCAGCCGGCTTGACGAGCGCACATCCGTCATCCTCACCACCAACCTTTTTTCCTTCGGAGAGTGGCCCAGCGTGTTCGGCGGCGCCAAGATGACCACTGCGCTGCTCGATCGGCTTACCCACCGCTGCGACCTCGTAGAGGCCGGTAACGACAATTGGCGTTTTAAAAGCTGCTAGCTTACCGGCCGGCTGATCCATCTTGGTCACGACGATGTCGCGGATGAGGGGATCAACCACTCAGGTCACCGCCGATCGCATGCCCTTACCCAGGCGCTCGGCGGCTCCTCGGTTTCCTATTGCCGTTGAGCCGCATATCATGCTCGACGCGCCGCTGAAGGCAATACCTACCGACGACTCTTTTCACGTCACGAACCGAATATGGGCTGAAGTATGGGACGGCAAGCTGCCTGACTCGTAACGTGCTGATTTATAACGATTTCTGACGCTGGGTGGCGGAGAGAGTGGGATTCGAACCCACGGTACGGTTTCCCGCACACACGCTTTCCAAGCGTGCGCCTTAAGCCACTCGGCCATCTCTCCGGGCACCTTCTCATGAAGGGGTGTTCCGGTTTTTGCAAGAGAGCGGTGGCCGTGGCGTCGGGATTTTCCCTAACAGTATGACCGATGCAGTTATTCTTGGCCCTAGCAGGACGTTTTCACCATTCAGGGGCTGTCCCGGAAACGATTGTGGATTCCCGCGACCATTTTGCAAATGACGAATCTCGACCGAAACGCGGATAATCCCGGGATTGCAAGCCCCGGGTTGGGATTACCGGCTTTGCCGAGCGAAAAATCGCTTCTATGTGCGTTTCGAGCGGAAAAGGATAGTTCACTGAAAACGTTTTACCGAAAAGTCAGGTCAATCACCTTAGTAATCTCTTCCGACTCCAGCTGAAGCGCCCTAGTGAACGCCGGCGCCGCTACGCGAACCCACCACATGCAGCGGCCATGATTTCGGTGTTACCGCAGCAGCGGGACGGTCGCTTGCGATCTTTTTGTTAGCCACGCGCGCCTCCTCCAGTGCTTCGGAAAAGTCCGTAAACCATTGCTGGACGGTCCCGGCACGCAGCTTCCGCATCATAGCCTCCCAACGCGTTCTGCGTTCTGTCAGCGGCATCGCGAATGCGGCGGCAATGGCGCGGGCCATCCCGTCGATTTCGTGAGGGTTGACGAGGAGCGCTGTCTGCAACTCGTTCGCCGCGCCCGCAAATTTGGACAATACCAGCACCCCCGGATCGGCGGGATTCTGCGCGGCCACATATTCCTTTGCGACGAGATTCATCCCGTCATGCAGCGGCGTCACCACGCCTACGCGCGCCGTGCGATAGAGGCCGGCCAGCACGGTCTGACTGTATCCCCGGTTGAGGTAGCGGATCGGCATCCAGTCGGTTTCACCGTGGCGGCCATTGACGTCGGTGACCAGTTTCGCAAGCTCGCTCTGCAGATTGCCGTAGGCCTCGATCATACCGCGGGAGGGCGTCGCAATTTGCAGCAGCGAGACAGTGCGCTTCAGCGCGGGGTTCGAGACCAGCAAGCGATCGAATGCATTGATCCGATTCACAAGGCCCTTCGAATAGTCGAGGCGGTCGACGCCGATCGCCAGTTGTTCTCCGTTCAGGCTGCGGCGCAATCGCGAGACGTCGGGATGCGAGGATGCCTTGGCGGCCTGCAACGCGAATTTCTCAACATCGATTCCGATCGGGAATACGGCGCATCGCGACTTGCCGTAACGCGACGTCACGACGCCGTCTTGTATCTTGAGGCCGAGTTCCGATTGAAGATAGCTGAGAAAATTTTCGCAGTCGTCGTCGGTCTGGAATCCGATCAAATCATAGGCCAGCATCGCTTCGATCAATTCGCGATGATGCGGCACCGCCCCCATGACGGCGCGAGCCGGCCAGGGTGTATGCAGGAAGAAACCGACCGGATTGCTGACACCCAGATCGCGCAGTTCGGCACCGAGCGAGAGGAAATGATAATCCTGAATCCAGAACGCAGTGTCTGGCTTGCGAAAGCGCATCAGAGCCCTCGCCATGAAGGCATTGACCTCGCGATACGATTGATAGTCCTCGTGCGACACGCGAATGAGATCGGACCGGGAATGAAGCGCAGGCCACAACGCCGAATTCGCGAAGCCTTCGTAGTATCCGCCGTAGTGCGCGGCCGGCAGATCCAGCAATGCAAGTGCTCCGGATCCGAGGGCTTCAACTTCAGCAAAGGGTTCCTTGTGCAACCCGTCCCGTACCCGTCCGCTGGAACCTACCCAAATTGCTCCTGATTTTTCAACAACTGGTAACAGCGCCGCCGCTAGGCCGCCTGTCAGGGGCTCATTAGCCCGCGCACGCGCCACGCGATTCGAAACGACAACGAGGTTCACAAGGATCCCCTCCTGGTTTTGCACCCGCAGATAAACGCGCGTTCATCAATATGGTTCCTGCCTCTTTCCTACCAAATTGACGCCAAATTCAGGCAGTCTAGAATGAAACTCAAAGTTCCCGGTCATTTGAGAATGAAACGGTTGTCTCATCACTTTTTACGAGAAGTGTCTTTCATCGGATCAGCTACGCCAGTATCGATCCTCCCAATTGCGCGATAATTTCATGCCGGTGAGGATCAATCCCGCCATGGAGTAGGTTTGCGGGAAGTTCCCAAATAATGCGCCGGTTTTCGGATCGATATCCTCCGATAACAGCCCGAAGCGATTGCGATGCGCCAGGGCATCCACAAAGGCCTCACGCGCTTCCTCGCGCCGCCCGAGCGACCACCACGCATCAATCAGCCAGAACCGGCAGATCAGGAACGCAGTCACGGGAAGACCAAAGTCATCTTCCGCCGCGTAACGCATCACATGCTTTTCGCGCAGCAACTCGCGCTCCATGGCGGCGACAGTCTTGATGAATCGCGGATCGTCAACCTCGCAAACCCCGAGTTCGGGTAGCAACAGCACGCTCGCATCGAGATCGTCGGACCCGAATGCCGCGGTGAAGGCCTCGCGCTTCGGGTTCCACGCGCGATCGAGCAGTTCGGCATGCAACGGATCAGCGATTGCATTCCAGTGCGCCGCGCGTTCTGGCAGGCCGAGCCGTTCCGCGATAGCCGCGAGCCGGTTGACGCCGGCCCAGCACATCGCTGCGGAGTGGGTATGGACACGCTGACGACCGCGATATTCCCAGATGCCGGCATCACTTGTCATCGCAACGCGGGCCGCCTTGTTGCCTAGCGATTCAAGCAGCGTGAACAGGCTTTCGTCACCGGGACGCGGTAACCGGCGGTCGAAGAACAGCGGCAGCGCCGCCAGGATGGCGCTGCCATAGGTGTCGTGCTGCTTCTGGTCGACAGCGGCATTGCCGACACGCACCGGCCCGTCGCCGCGATAGCCTTGAAGATCGGCGGCAGTCCACTCATCTAGCGGCAGATTCGGAACCACGCTGTAGACCGGCTTGAGATCCTCCTCGGCATTCGATGCGAGCGACAGCGTAAAACCGATGAAGTCCTCCATCGTCCGTGTCGCACCGACGCGATTGAGCGCCTTCACAACGAAATAGGCGTCGCGTAGCCAGCAATAACGATAATCCCAGGTGCGGCCCGAGCCGGGCGCCTCGGGAATCGAGGTGGTGTGCGCGGCGATGATGCCGCCGGTTTCCTCGAAGTTGGACAGCTTTAGCGTGATGGCAGCGCGGATGATGGCTTCCTGCCATTCATAGGAGATGTAAAGACGACGCACCCAGCTCAGCCAGTAGGTTTTGGTTTCGTCCGCAAAACGCTGGGCGGTTGACGCCAGATCGCCGGGAAATGCTTCGTCGTTGCCGAAGACGAGATACATCGGCCGCGTCAGAACGAACGGCGTTTCGTTTTCGATCAGAGCCAGCGGCGCGTCGGTGGTCACGCGGATCGCGGTGCCGTCTTCTTCGAAATAGCGGATGTGGTTGCTGCCCATCGAGTGCCGAACCAGCGGCTTGCCGTAGGCGTGCGTCGGCCGGATGCGGATCGTGATCCGGGGCAGACCCGCGATAGGCTCGATGATGCGAAACAACTGCGGCGGCCGGAACATGCGGCCATATTGCCGGAAACGCGGTGCGAAGTCGGTGATACGTACGGCATTGCCGTGCGTATCGGTCAGGACGGTGGAGACGATCGCGGTGTTGCGAACATAGTCCGACTGGAAATCGGCCATGCCATCCAGCACGACATCGCTGAAACCCTTTTCTTCGTTCCCCGCGAGCAGGCGCGAAAATACCGGGTTCGAGTCAAAGCGCGGGAAACACCACCATACCAGCCGCGCGGTCGGATCGACGAGTGCCGCCGTCCGGCAGTTGCCGATGACAGCGAGATCGAGCCCATGATCGGTCATTCAGCGACCGCTCGTTCGTCGTCGAGCAGACGGGCCAGCCAAGCCCTGACGTTGCTGGGCGCTTGAAAATGGCCGTTCACGCCTTGAGCCCGCCGTCCGACGGAGAACGACAAGCCGTTCAGATCTGGCATGATGGCAAAGACCGTTTCATCGGTTACGTCATCGCCGATGAAGACCGGCCGCCGTCCCTTGAACGGCTTATGCGACATCAGTTCGGTCACGCCGGTCGCCTTGGTAAATCCCGAATGCTTGATCTCGCAGACGAACTTGCCTGGCAGCACCTCTATGGGCGCGTTCGGCAGGTCGGCGCGTATTGCCGATACCCGATCATAGATCGCGCGCTCGACATCCGGCGCTTTTCTGAAATGGAGCGCCAGCGAGTAACCCTTGTTCTCTACCAGGATGCCGGGATGCAGTTCGGCGATCGCTGCAAAACGTTGGATTAAATCCGGATTCATCGGCGGCGCATGCGCGGCCACGGCTTCGCTTTCGATCGAAATCCGCATCTCCGCACCGTGGCCACCGACAGCGGGAAACAGCATCGGTGCGAAGATCCGGTCGATATCGCTGAGCGATCGACCACTGACCAGCGCCAGCGCGCCAGCCGTCCGCGACAACAGCCGCGACAGCGCCGAAGCGAGCTTGGGAGGCACGTAAACCTCGTGGGGCGTCGGCGCGAGATCGAGCAGTGTGCCATCGATATCGAGCAACAGCGCAGATGTACCGAGCGGCAGCGCGCGAGGCTCGGGGTCGTCGGTCACGGAAGCGGTTTTGTTCGGCACGTTTTCCATTACATCCTGATTCATCGTGACTCCACAACGGCAAGCGGCGACGCTACCGACTCGAGCGACTGACGCTCGGCAGCGATTCCATATCGCCAGCCGATCAGCGCGGCTGCGATCATTAGCGCCGACCCGAAACAGTATCCGGCGAATACGCTGTCACGCGAGCCGCTGTCGATCAAGGCACCAAATAGCGTCGGGCCGGCGACGCCGCCGATCGCGGTCCCCACAGAATAGAACACCGCGATTGCCAGCGCCCGCACTTCAAGGGGAAAGGTCTCGCTCACGGTCAGGTAGGCCGAGCTGGCGGCCGGCGAAGCAAAGAAAAAGATGACCATCCACGCGATCGTCTGGGTCTGTGCGGTCAGAACGCCGGTGGCGAAGAGATAGCCCGTTATGGCGAGCAGAACGCCGGAGATTCCGTAGGTGAACGCGATCATCGCGCGGCGTCCGACGGTATCGAACAGCCGGCCGAGCAGCAACGGCCCGAGAAAATTACCCGCCGCGAACGGCAGAAGGTACCAGCCGATCCGCTCCGCCGGAATGTTGTAGAAGGTCGACAGCACCAGCGCGTAAGTAAAGAAGATCGCATTGTAGAAGAACGCTTGCGCGGTCATCAGCGCAAGGCCCACCAGCGCGCGTTGCCGATACGTTTTGAATAGCGTCCGCGCCACCTCGCGCAGCGGTGTGTGGCTGCGCATCCGAAGCCTGATCGTCGGCCAGACCCCTCCGGGGGGAGCGTCGGAATGGCGAACCGCTATCCGTTCGATGCCGGCGACGATGCCCACCGCTTCGTCCGGCCGTCCGTGAATCATTAGCCAGCGGGGGCTTTCCGGGATCCACAGCCGCATCACAAACACCACAAGTCCCAAGACTGCGCCGGTGAGAAACGCGAGCCGCCACCCTAGTTCCGGATCGATGACTTGTGGGTCGAGCAGCACGATCGCGCCTACCGCGCCAAGAGCGGCGCCAATCCAGAAACTGCCATTGATGGTCAGGTCGGTCCAGCCACGGTACCGCGCTGGCACCAGTTCCTGGATCGTCGAGTTGATCGCGGTATATTCGCCGCCGATGCCTGCCCCTGTGAGAAACCGGAACAGCGCGAAGCTGGCGACATTCCAAGACAGCGATGTCGCCGCCGTCGCGGCTAGATAGAGCGTCAAGGTGACGAAAAAAAGTTTCTTGCGCCCGATGCGATCCGTCAGCCAGCCGAAGCCCAGCGCCCCGAGAACCGCTCCAACAAGATAGGCGCTGCCGGCGATGCCGATATCGAGGTTGCTGAAGCGAAGGATGGGGCTGTCCTTGAGCGCGCCGGACAGCGCGCCGGCGAGCGTTACCTCCAGCCCGTCCAGTATCCAGGTGATTCCAAGGGCGGTCACGACCCGCGTATGAAATGGGCTCCAGCGCAGGCTGTCGAGACGCGCGGGAATGTCTGTCGCGACGATCCGGTCCTTCGGTTCCTGCAATGATAACCTTTCAGTCGTCAGAACGCGTTGCCCGGCCGGCTCTCCCGGCCGTTCGCAAGCAACGATGAAGGTTGAGCGCAATGCTCAGGGCCGCTCAGTGATATTCCAAGTGATATTCCATGGTTCCGTCGGCAATCCGCCGCCGCTGGCAGGCCCTGTTCCCGCCTGTTGGCTGACCAGAAACGCGCCACTCCGCTTCCTAGTTCCCCGATTTCGAAGGGCTGGCTCGTCCGCGTCCATATTGATGCGCGTCCAGGCTTTGAATCATTTTGAACGAACTTCCGCCGAGTGGCGTCAAATCAGGACAGTTCGGGCGGTGACAACCGGCTATCTTTGTGATGCCAGTCACGTAGTGGTACCGCAGGTCGCCCATAGAATGCTGCGCGACAACCTATCGTGTGGCGGACCAATGAACAGAAAGGGAGATGATCATGTGGGTTCAGACGATTTCCGGAAAAAGGCTGAGGGCGGCCATTCTGGCGTCCGGCCTGGTTGTGATCGCCGCACCACAGGGCGCCTCGGCCGGCGACCTTTCCGCGCAGCAGATTATCGACGGACTTAAGACTTCGAAGACGCGTAGCCTGAGCGCGCCAACACGGCCAGCGCTGAGCCCCAGCGATCTGGATTTCGTCAGGAACGTGCGCGGCAAGACCCGCTCGCTGTCCATGGGTGATCGCGATCATCTGGCTGAGATTGCCGCCCAGCGCCCGAAGATCGATCTGGATATCAACTTCGATTTCGATTCTGCGGCCGTGACGCCGCGGACTGAGCCGCAGTTGCACAGCCTTGGGAAGGCGCTGACGAGCGACGAGCTGGCAGGCTCCGTCATCATGCTCGGTGGCCACACTGACGGCAAGGGCTCCGATGCCTACAATCATGACCTCTCTGAACGCCGCGCTGAAGCCGTGAAGCGATTCCTTATTGAGACATATAAGATTCCGGCGGAAAATCTGGTCGCGGCCGGATATGGAAAAGAGGGATACAAGAATTCTGCAGACCCGTTCTCTCCGGAAAACCGTCGCGTCGAGGTCGTCAACATGGCGGCGAAAGAGCAGGCCGCGAATAAATAATGCTGATATTGCCGCGCCGCGCTTATGCCGCACACTATGTCGCTCGCATGACTACGCAGCCCGATGTAGTCGTCGACGCGCTAGCCTTGCATTTTGTCGGCCGTTGACAGCCGCCGCGTCGTTGGTTTGAAAATGCGGATCGCGTAAGATAAGGTCGCCACGGCGCGGGCTGGAACGGCGTCTGACTTTGGACTGTCGTCGCATGAACATTCGGGTTGCGGTGCTGGCCGTGTTGACGCTGACGATGGTGCTTGCGATGGCGCCGTCGGTCGCATCGGCCGCGACCGACGGAAGCACGCGGATTGCGCTTGTCATCGGCAATGCCGTCTATCCGGACAGCGAAGCGCCGCTCAAGGAGCCGGTCAACGATGCCCGCGATGTTGCCGCCGAACTCAAGCACGACGGCTTCGATGTAGAAACCGGTGAAAATCTGACCGGCGAAGCCATGCGCCTCGCGCTGAAGCGTCTATACACTCGCATCAAGCCCGGCAGCGTCGCGCTGATCTTCTTCAGCGGATACGGCATCCAGTCCGGACGCCAAAGCTATCTCATCCCGGTCGACGCACAACTCTGGACCGAAGCGGATGTGCGCCGCGACGGCTTCAGCCTCGAGACCATTCTGGGTGAGATCAACAATCGCGGTGCAGGGGTCAAGATCGCGTTGCTTGACGCCTCCCGCCGCAATCCGTTCGAGCGCCGCTTCCGCAGCTTTTCGGCCGGTTTGGCTCCGGTGATCGCGCCGAGCGGAACGCTGGTGATGTATTCTGCGGCGCTGAGTTCGGTGTCCAGCGATGCCGGCACCGATCACAGCTTGTTCGTCAGCGAATTGCTGAAGGAGATCCGCGTCCCCGGCCTGACAGCTGAGGAAACGCTGAACCGCACCCGTGTCGGGGTGACGCGAGCCTCGCGCGCTGAGCAGGTGCCGTGGATTTCGTCGTCTTTGGCCGAGGATTTCCATTTTATTCCCGGCCGGGATGGCCAGCCTGATGTCGCCGCAACGCCATCGCTGCCGCCCAGCCCGCAGACCGAGGCTTTATCTCCATCCGTTTCGCCGTCCCCGCCCGCACCGACGCCTGTTGCGTCGGCGCCTCCGACGCCCAAAGCCTCATCAGGCCAAGCCAAACCTCCGGCGGAACCTCCGCCGCAAAGCCGGGATGACGGAAAGACCGCGCTGGCATTGGCCGACGATCCAACGATCAAATCGCTGACGACCAGGATCGCCGCCAAGGCAGACGATGCCAACGCACTGTATCGGCGTGGACAGGTCTATGCCAGCAAGGGCGCCTATGCACTCGCCATCAAGGATTTCGATGCGACGATCCGACTCAATCCGAAGGACGTTGAGGCCTACAACAATCGCTGCTGGACCCGGACTGTGATCGGCGAGTTGCCATCCGCGCGGCGAGACTGCGACGAGGCTCTCCGGTTGAGGCCGGATTTTGTGGATGCGCTGGACAGCCGCGGCCTGCTCAACCTGAAGAGCGGCGCGAACAAGGATGCGATCGCGGACTTCGATGCGGCGCTCAAGATCAACCCCAGGCTGACCTCCTCGCTTTACGGCCGGGGCCTTGCCAGGCAGCGCAGCGGCGCCGTCGCGGAGGGTAACCTGGACATCGCCAACGCCAAGGCAATGGATCCGGACATCGTGAAGGAGTTTACCGGATACGGCGTGCGCTGAGGTCGTGTACCTGCACGGCGATGATTTCGACCCGTTTGTTTTGCGATTACGGATGCGCCGTATAGGTTGTCGCCGTATCGATACACGCGGCGCGTTCAATGTGAGAATTGCAGGGTGAGGCAACTTTCGGATTCAGGATTTCGACCGCGATGCGCGCATAAGCTCGCCTCCGGCCTGTTTTTTGGCGCAATGGTGACGACTATCGGCGTCGTGAGCCCTTCGTACGCCGCCGATGACACCGGAACATCTGGAGGCGCCCTGGTGACGGTCGCTCGCGCGACCAATGCCTGCTTTTCCGACATGGTTCGTGTGACTGGCTTCGTTGTTGCGCGTCAGGAAGCGGTGGTCAGCCCCGACTCTGAAGGATCGCAGGTCACCGACGTGCTTGTCCGTGAGGGCGACACTGTCGCGCTGAATCAGGAACTGGCCCGGCTGACGCCACCGCCCGGCGGGAAATCGGGATCGGCCGTGCGCGCGCCTGCTGCGGGCCTCGTCACCCAAGTTCGTACCGCCGTCGGAGCGCCGGCCTCGCTACGAGCCGGGCCGATGTTCCGGATTGCAATCAATAATGAGGTTGAGCTGGATGCCGAGGTGCCGTCGATCCATGTGCTCAAGCTTAACCCGGGCGCGAGCGCGCGCGTCAGCCGCGAGGATGGGCCCGATCTGGTCGGCCACATCCGGCTGGTTTCGCCCGAGATCGATCGTAAAACCCAAATGGGTCATGTCCGGCTGTCTCTGAGCGAAGACCCGACGTTGCGGATCGGAATGTTCGCCCGCGCCAGCATCGACGCCAAGCGCAGTTGCGGCGTGGCCATTCCCCGATCCGCGATCGATCACCTGACGGTTCAGGTGGTAAACGGAGATGTCGTGGAGACGCGGCGCGTTCGCGTCGGATTGACGTCCGACGCCGCCGTCGAGATCCTGGAAGGATTGAAAGTCGGAGAAATCGTCGTGGCCGATGCCGGCACGTCGCTGCATGACGGCGATCGGGTTAAGGCCATATTCTCCGATGATCTCGATCGATCGCGAGCACGTTGATGGCCTCCAATATTTCCGCCTGGTCGATCCGGCATCCGCTCCCGTCCGTCCTCTTCTCGATAATATTGCTGATACTGGGCTGGGTCAGCTTCACCAAGCTCGCGATCACGCGGTTGCCGAGCGCGGATATCCCTGTGATCTCTGTGACGGTCTCGCAGTTTGGCGCTGCGCCCGCCGAACTCGAGTCACAAGTCACCAAGACTATCGAGGATGGCGTCTCGGGCGTCGAGGGCGTCCGTCATATTTCGTCCTCGATCACAGATGGCTTGTCGCTGACCACGATTCAGTTTGCGCTCGAGACCAATACGGACCGGGCGCTGAACGACGTCAAGGACGCCGTGACGCGGGTCCGCGCCAATCTCCCGCAGAACGTCAACGAGCCGCTGATCCAGCGTGTCGACGTCATCGGGTTGCCGATCGTCACCTATGCCGCGATCTCGCCCGGAAAAACGCCCGAACAACTGTCATACTTTGTCGATGACGTGGTCAAGCGGGCATTACAAGGCGTCCGTGGCGTCGCCCAGGTCGAGCGCATCGGTGGTGTCGAGCGTGAAATTCTGGTGTCGCTCGATCCGGATCGCCTGCACGCGGTGGGACTGACGGCGGTCGATGTCAGCCAGAGGCTGCGTGGCATCAACGTCGATGTCGCCGGGGGGCGAGCGGAGATTGGACAGAACGATCAGGCGATCCGGACCCTGGCCGGCGCCAAGACCCTCAACGAGCTGGCAGGCACGATGATTTCTCTGCCGGGTGGCAGCGAAATCCGTCTCGACGACCTCGGCACGGTGACTGACACCATCGCAGACCGTCGGACCTTTGCCCGCTTCAACGGCCAGCCGGTGGTCGCGCTCGGCATCAAACGCTCCAAGGGAGCGAGTGACGTTGTGGTGGCTAAGGCCGTGCAGAATCGGATCGACGCGCTGAAAGGGCAATATCCCGACGTCGATCTGAAGCTGATCGACTCCTCCGTCGAGTTCACCAAAGGCAACTATGAGGCGGCAATCTCGACTCTGTTCGAAGGCGCGACGCTCGCCGTCATCATCGTTTTTCTGTTCCTTCGCGACATCCGCGCCACCATTATCGCCGCGATCTCGCTGCCGTTGTCGATCTTTCCAGCCTTCTGGGCGATGGACATTCTCGGCTTCTCGCTGAATCTGGTCAGCTTCCTCGCCATCACACTTTCAACCGGTATTCTCGTCGACGACGCTATCGTTGAAATCGAGAACATCGTGCGCCACATGCGAATGGGCAAATCGCCCTACCGCGCCGCGCTCGAAGCTGCCGATGAAATCGGCCTCGCGGTGATCGCGATCAGCCTCACTATCATCGCGATTTTCGCGCCGGCGAGTTTCATGTCGGGCATCGCGGGGCAGTTCTTCAAGCAGTTCGGCATCACGGTGTCGGTGCAGGTGTTCTTCTCGTTGTTGGCCGCGCGTTTGGTGACGCCCGTACTCGCCGCTTACTTCATGAAGGACCATCCGCATGATCCACCGCCGCCGGGCCGCGTGCTGCGCGCCTATATCAGCCTCGTTACTTGGTCGGTGCGGCACTACATCATCACCGTCTTGATCGGCTTCGCGGTCTTTGCCGCCTCGATCTGGAGCATCAAGCTGTTGCCGCAGGGTTTCTTGCCGGCGCAGGACACCGCGCGCTCGCTGCTGGCGATGGAGCTGCCGCCGGGGTCGCAACTCGCTCATACCGAAAAGGTGACGGAAGAGATCGCGTCGCGGCTGCGCAAGCGGCCGGAGGTGATGAGCGTATTCGTGGACGGCGGGCGCGTGCCGCCAGGACTGCAGGAGGTGCGTCGTGCATCCCTGATCATCAACTATACCCCGAAGCAAGACCGCAACATCACCCAGCGGGAACTTGAACTCTCGATCGGGCAGGAACTCGAAAGTGTTCCCGACATCCGTTACTGGTTCCTTGACGAGAACGGCTTGCGCGCGGTTTCGCTTGTGGTGACCGGAGCCGACATCGGTATCGTCAGCAATGTTGCGAACGAGTTGGCGACGCAGATGAAGCGCATTCCGCTGATTGCCAATGTCACGCCGGAGACGTCGCTCGACCGTCCCGAACTCAGAATCCAGCCGCGAGCCGATCTCGCCGCGCGTCTCGGAGTATCGACCGAGCAACTCTCGCAAACCATTCGCGTGGCGACGATCGGCGACGTTGGCCCGGCGTTGGCGAAGTTTGATGCCGGTGACCGCCAGGTTCCAATCCGCGTGCAACTCGATGAGGACGCGCGCTCCGATTTGAAGATGCTGGAGCAGATGCGCGTGCCGATCGGTGGCGGCCGCGGTCATGTCCCGCTTTCCGTCGTTGCCGATATCAGGCTGGATCAAGGCCCCACCAACATCAACCGCTACGACCGCGAGCGGCAGGCCACCGTTGCGGCCGACCTCGTCGGCACGGCCGCGCTCGGCGACGCGACCAAGAAGATCAACGATCTGCCGGTGATGAAGACCTTGCCCAAGGGCGTGAAGGTCAGTCCTTCGGGCGACGCTGAGAGCCTGAATGAGCTATCTGAAGGATTCGCAACGGCGATCACGGCCGGACTGATGATGGTTTATGCGGTTCTGGTGCTGCTGTTCGGCACGTTCCTGCAACCGATCACCATCCTGTTCTCGCTGCCGTTATCGATCGGCGGCGCGATCATGGCCTTGCTGCTCACCGGTAAGCAGCTCACGACACCCGTCTGGATCGGCATCCTGATGCTGATGGGCATCGTCACAAAGAACGCGATCATGCTGGTGGAGTTCGCGGTCGGATCAATCCGCGGAGGCCACGCGCGGGAAGAGGCGATCATCGATGCCGGCATGAAGCGCGCTCGCCCGATCGTCATGACGACCGTCGCGATGGTCGCGGGCATGATGCCGAGCGCGCTGGCGTTCGGTGCCGGCGGTGAATTCCGCTCGCCGATGGCGCTCGCGGTGATCGGCGGCCTTCTGTTTTCGACGATGCTCTCGCTCGTGTTCGTGCCTGCGATGTTCCTGCTGATGGATGATGTCGGAAAGTTCATCTGGCGCCACAGCAAACGGCTATTCACCTCGGGCGCGGATCTCGCCGAGCCGGTAGCCGCAGAACAAAAGCCGCCGAACGCCGTCTCGCTTCCGGGCGCCGAATAAGCGCTATAGCCGTTCCGCTTCTAACGGAATCAGAAGCGGGGTTCTCAGATTCTGATCTGACGCGTTTCTGGCGAATGTCAAATTCACTCCACTAGCCCTTTCGGGCCAGTTTGACACGACATCTCCATATTCAACGCGGAATCACATTGCTGTTCAATTTCTGACGGTTTGCATGCAAGGACACGCTGTTTCGAGATGACAAGAGCACTGAAAATCGCAGGCGTCGTCGCAGCCAGCCTGATCGTGATCGTCATCGTGATTCTCGTAACCGGATTTCCTTCCGGTTACGTCGCGTCGCTGGTGCAGGACCGGATCGAGCGCGACACGGGGTACCGGATTGCGATCAAAGGCACGATCGGCATCGACCTATGGCCGTCGCTCGGATTCGCGCTGCGTCACGTTACGTTCGATCATCCGGGAAAGGAAGCGACAGATGCGCAGCTTGCCGTGGGGGAAGTCCGCGCCCGTCTCGAGTTTGCGAGCCTCCTGTCGGGAACTTTAAAGATCTCGGAACTGGGTATCGATCGCCCCACGCTGCGGGTGCCGCTGCTTCGTGAACGCACCGGCAGCGGCGTTTCATCCAGGTCAGACCGCTCCGAAGAGACAGCGGGAGGCAATACGGAATTTCCGGTCGACCGGGTGACGGTTTCCAACGGCACGATCGTTTTCTTCGATCCGCAAACGGGCTGGGAGAATCGCGTCGATGGTGTGAACGCGAGCGTAACGCTTGGTGCTGACCGGCGAATCAACATCACGGGCGAGGCGCGTCCTGGCGACCGTCCGCTGACATTCGCCATGGCAGCAACGCAGCCTGCAGGTTCGCTCGGGCGTCGAAATATCCCGACCGAATTGAAACTCGAGATTTTAGGTGCGCGGACCCGCCGACTGACAGCCAGGGCCGAGGTCCGGATCAACGGGGAGATGCTTCTCATCAATGGCTTGTCCGGATCGTTCGACGACGGAAAGTTCAACGGCTGGGCATCGGTCGATCTTTCGAGCAAGCCGCTTGTGAAAGTCGATCTCGATTTTCAGCGGCTCGACCTCGGCGCAGCAGCGAGCCAGCCTTCGGCACCGCGCTCCGGCGCGCAACCATGGAGCGATGCGCCGATCGATGTCAGCGGGCTAAAGTATGTCGACGCGCAGGCGACGATTTCAGCGGCGGAACTAAATATCGGCCGAGCGCGCTTTGCGCCGGCCCAGGTCGAGACCGCCATCGATCGCGGCGTGTTGAAAGCGTCATTTTCGAACCTCGGCGCCTATGACGGGCGAGCCAATGGCAGCCTGTCGATCGACGTGTCTCCGAACGATCCGTCCTACGCGCTCAAGGCTGACGTGAGCGGTGTTCGCGCGCTGCCGCTGTTGTCGAGCCTTGCCGACTTCGACAATGTCGATGGCAGGATGCGGGCGACAGCCGACGTCCGCGGCACTGGCGTCAGCGCGCGCGCGATCATGTCGAGCCTCACTGGGACAGCTTCGATCGACGTCCGCGACGGTGCGATCCGCAACCTCAACATTGCGAGAATGATCCGTGCGTTGACGTCCGGTACTCTGTCGGGGTGGCAGGAGCGCCCTGATCAGGCCACTGACATGTCGCAACTCAGCGCAACCGCGACCATCGCGAAAGGACAGGCCACCACGAACGACCTGTTTCTAACCGGCCCACTTGTGCGGATGAGCGGTGCCGGCACCGTCGATCTCGGCTCGAAGATGCTGGCATTCCGGGTCGAGCCGAAACTCGTTATGACCACCGAGGGCCAAGGGGCGCCCGCCGATCCGATCGGCCTCGGCATTCCGGTCGTCGTGCAAGGGACATGGAGTGAGCCGCGCATCTATCCTGACGTAGCCGGCATTCTGGACGATCCCGGCGCGGTCTATGCGAAGCTGAGGGAATGGGGGCAGGGATTGTTCGGCCGCAGCGCGAGCGGCAGTTCTGACCAGTCCGGCCCCAGCATCGGAGAGACCCTTGATACCTTGATCCGGCAAGGTCTCGGCTCAGGAACGGATCCCGCTCCTGACGAACCTCCCGCTAAGGACAAGCCTTCTCAAGGACCGTCGCACCAAAACGTGCCATCCCGAGACAAGCCGCCACCTCTCGATGAGATGATGAAACAACTGTTCGGCCGCTAGAGCGTTTTCGAGCGAAGTAGATCCGGTTCGCGTGAAGAAAATGCGTCCAATCAAAAATATTGAGTCCGATTCAACTGTGTTGAATCAAACGCTCTGTTGCAGGATCGCAATGGCGCGCCGGACGTGGAGGCGCATTACCACATCGTCTGCCGCGCGCGCTCGAGCCACGCCTTGTCATATTCCTCGCCGCCGACGCGGCTCTTGCTCATCTCCGCGAGGATTTCTCCGGGCGTCGGCAAGCTCTTGGGGTCGACGTGCCTGTCCGGATCCCAGAGGTGCGAACGGATGATGGCGCGCGCGCATTGAAAGTAAATTTCCTCCACGGTCATGACGATGACCGAACGGGGTGTTTTGCCTTCGACTCCAAACGACGCGAGCAGCTCGGGGTCGGCTGACACCAGCGCGCGGCCGTTGACGCGCAGGGTGGTGCCGGATCCCGGGATCAGAAACAGAAGCGCGGCCTTTGGATCGCGGATGAGATTTCGCAGCGAATCGATGCGGTTGTTGCCGCGCCGATCCGGAATGATCAACGTGAGATCGTCATGAACCCGAACGAAGCCGGGCAGATCGCCGCGCGGCGAGCAGTCAAGCCCTTCCTCCCCGCAGGTCGCCAAGATGGCGAACGGGGAGCTTTCGATCAGCGCGCGATAGGACGGCGTGATCCGCTGCGCCACCTTGATCGTCGCCGCCTCGCCCGGCTGGCCATAAATGGCCTCGAGCTGCTCGATCGTCTCGATGGCGGTCACCACGATTGCTACTCCCTGCGCTGAGACGGCCTTTCCCACCCTGGATCGTCCGGTTGGATTGCCATCCTATACAGCGCGGCGCGCGTCTGTAAAACTGCGTGCCCCAAGCCTGGCAATGTTGTGAACTGTCCAGGCGGCACCCTCATGGATAGCGCAATAGTCCTCGGGCAGGAGATCGCCTGCATTCCAGCAGGCGCGCCATGTCCGGTTTGGCAGGATCACCTTTGAGTCGTCGGCACTCTCGTGGTTACGCTGTCGACTTAAGCTGCATAATCCGGAGCACATCAAAAATCAGCACAATCAACTGCGCGCCGCCGTAAATCAAAAACGCCAAATAAAATTTCGGCTGCCCGCCGTCCGCTGCGGAGGCCAGTGTCCCCGCTGCCACGGCAATTATAGCGCTCACGGCATTGACGCATACGGCCTTGCCGATTGTGTCCGGCCACTTCCTGGCAACCAGCCCGACCAGCCGCGATATCAGGTAGGTCGCCACCAAAGCCACAACGATAATAAAGAGCATCGATCCTCCGACTGAATCCGAAATGAAGTAAGCGACGGCCCCGTCGCTAAATTAGTCTCCTCTTTTTAGCGAAGTGATGCAGGATATCTACTCCGGAGCCATAAACTTCCCCATACCGGATGCTGTTCGCTGTCGCCTCTTTGGAAGAGATGATCGTCGCCTTCCGGAAGAAGACGACAGCTTCCACCGCAAGGATCCCTGATTTTAGCTCCTTCTTGGCGGTTCTCTCAGCCAACGGTGCAGCTCGAAAGCCACGCTTTGTGGGCGTCGGCTTTGTGACGGCGGGCCGTATGCCGCCGTCACGGGCAGTGACGATCATCGGGTCGTCATTGATTGCTGCGTGTCATCCCGGACCCGTCGGTCGATCCTGGGACCCGACCGGGTGGGCGCTTCAAGTATATCGACACGGTGCATTGCTTTTTTGGGTTGTCGCAAACGTAATTGCATATTGTGCTGCCACAGGCTCCACTACACTTGGTTTTACCCTCACACTGCTTTTTCACGTCGGCCTGTGTCGTGTTGAGCACCGTGACCGCCGATGCCTCGCTTGCAAAAAAACCGAAGACGGCAAGAGTAGTCATAGCGAAGATGAATTTCCGCATTTTAGCTCTCCGTCGGTTAAACGATGGTTCCAGACCCTTGTGCGGTTAACTCGGAGCTCCAGATTTTCTGGTGATCCGACATCAGCCTCCGCGAAAAGCGCTAAATTATTGAGATCAGAACCAGTGAAAAGCGCGCCAAATTGGCGGCAAACTTGCCAAGACAACCTAGCCAAGGGAGGTGCGCAGCGATTTCTCGTCTGCCCAATGGCCCGGTAAGAGTGCTGAGGCATGGCCAACACCACGGCATGCGTCGTCGGTCCGAAGCTTGCGCTAGCCATCTTGCTAACCACGCCATACCAATACCGGCTATACAAATACCCTGGGTCAGAGACAATCTGCGGGCGGCCTCGGGAACCGAGGCCTGCTCGCATCAATTCAATATGTCCGCATTCTCGCCGCGATTGCCGTGCACCACGCTCCGATCGTGGGGACACCTGCAAATTGTCACATCATGTTCACCAACCGTCGCTCGCGTCCCGCCGCGCTGTGTTACGCGCGTTTGCAGGCGCCGCCTGCACGTTGACTCTCGGCGCGTCCGTCGGCGGCTGCACCAGTGCCGCTCTCTCCTCCGGCGGCGCGACCTTCGATGCCGCCGAACTCTCCACCAATCCGACGCTTCTCGTCGCCACCACACGCAAGCCTGTGAACGGTGCGCGCGCCAAGCCCTGGTATGGGTCTGAACGAGCCGCGCGACTGAACGTCGCTCGCGCCAAGCTCACACCGCCAAGCGGGGGGCGCTTCTCACTCAACGCCGTCGGGCTGGACGATTGGCGCCTGGACGCAATCGAGCCGACCAGCCAAATCGGCGACCTCTACGCTGAACCAGGCGGCACCCGTGACGTGCTTATCTACGTGCACGGCTTCAACCAGACCTTTGAAAACGCGGCGCTCGACGCCGCCCGAATCTCCGAAGGCATCCGCTTTCGCGGCGAGACCATGGTGTTTTCTTGGCCTTCGAAAGCGAGCCTGCTCGACTACGGCTACGACCGAGAGAGTGCGATGTGGTCGCGCGACGCGCTTGATCAAGTGTTGACCGGGCTGATGGCGAGTCCGATCACTGGCCGTATCCACATCGTCGCGCATTCGGTCGGCACCATGCTGACGATGGAGGCGCTGCGCCAGATTTGCGCGCGGCAGCCGGCGGCAGGCGATCGCATCGGAGCCGTTGTCTTCGCTTCGCCCGACATCGACCTCGATGTCTTCACCTCCTCGGTCGCGCGCGTCGGCCCGCTCGCCGGGAAGATCACGGTCGTCACCGCTACCAACGACCGCGCGTTGGCTCTCTCGGGCTTCCTGGCCGGTGGCATCACCCGCGTCGGCGCTGCCGAAAAGGCCAAACTTGAGCAACTTGGGCTGCGCGTCATCGACGCCTCGGCGCAGGGTTGGGGCTTTATCAACCACGACCTGTTTCTGTCTAACGCGAAGGTCCGTCAGGTCATTCGACGCGCCATTGACGGACGCCCCCCGGTTGACGGGGCCTGAGGCGTCCTGGCTGCGCATCAGGGCGCATTAGCGTCTGCTGATAGCGGCTTGCGACACCCAACATGCTTATCGTGATCTGCGCGACGACCCGGTCATGTGGTGACCGCCTATGACCGGATCCCTGCGGAAACCTGCCGGCGCGGCATCCTGTCACGTCAGGCCAAAAAGCTTTATCAGAATGAGACTAACGACGAGCGCCAGCACCGTCGCCATGATCTTGATTTGACGCAAGGCTCTCCCGTTATGAAAGGCGTTGCTAGCCGCGGCCATGAGGAGTTCGCGGTCCGTCATGGAATCGAAGTCGGGGCCAAGCGATTTGTCGGCCTGGGCTTTGGGCGCTTCGATGCGTGTCTGGTCGTGGTCGGAGGTCGTGGAAGTTGCCATATGAGACTGACTTTCGATCTTTCGACGGAGGATGACGACCTGTGTCGGCGGAGGTGGCTTCGGCAATTCACTTTAGATGACGGAGTGATCGCATGTCAGAAGGCGTGGTTAGCTCAAATGGATATACTCACTGCCACGGTGACTGCCTGCGTTTGTCATATCTGGTAGCGCTGGCTGAACCTCACCATCCCGGATTACTCGGCTTTAGCCGATTTGGCCAGATCTAAGGTCGGTGGAGACCGACTCTATGGCGGCGTCCCATATTTGGAAAGCGCGACGACGAATCGTGGTTGAAGCGAGAGCGACTTGCGCTCCCGACGTTATCAGAACGGAAAGACGTTGGCATCGCTGCGATTGTCATCCTCACGTTGCGCTGGCGCTCGCCAAACAATCATCAATCGCGTCCCTCGTCGTGGCGATGGCTGAAGTCGAGCTATCGAATGCGGCTCGCTAGAATTGTCTTCGAGAGTTCGGCGCATTCAAACCGGAGAGGAGACTAGTTGAGTCAAGAGCTTTACGTTCGAAGCTGCGCGCGATGTTCGAAAGTGAAATCCCTATGCGGAATGCGCAGGGGTGCTCCGACGCTGGCGTGGGAAGTAAATGAAGCGATGTATAGTAAGACATACATTCCCTTTGACGGAAGAAAACTCGCCGGAAGGCCGGCGGCTTGCGTCGCGGATCGTTGTCCGGACGATTGATGCGCGTGAAGGGGAAGTCAGGAAGAAAAGAAAATGATGACAGATGCAGATAAAGTAGGGTTTGGAAATCGCCTTGCAAAACTTGTCGCTGACAAGCATTGGACAGAGGCGGAATTTGCTCGCAAAGCATCGAAGCTGTTTCGCGGCACCCAGGATTTTCGCCGTTGCGATATCTCACTCTACATGCGCGGCATTCAGTTTCCGGATCCTTCGCGTCTGAAGGCGATTTGCGATACACTCGGAGTTGAAGAAAAAGCGCTGAGACAAAAGTTCGCGTCGACGTAAGGCACGAGTCGAAGCACAACCCCGCTCCGGCGGGGTTTCTCGTGCTGTCTGCAAAGATTGAGGTTGGTTGAGGAGCGTGAGCTTATTGCAGCGCGGCCATGGCATGGTCGATCGACCGGGTCGACGCGACTGAATTGGCGCCGCTGGTTCTGAAAGGCTTCCCCTATCTGATCGCGGCCGTCGATATCCATCGCCGCGAGATCACGCCGAGCGCGGACCTATACGCTCGGGCGCAGGCCGCATGAAGCTTGTCGTGCTTCCGATCGTGCCGGTTGTTGAAACGCGATCGTGGCTTGATTATAGCGTTCTCAAGCGAAGTGGATCGCGTTCTCGCAGCGATTTTCCCGGAAAGAGTCTTTGATCAATGTCCACGAAACTTCCGGGTCCGCACTACATTACAATGCAGGTTCTCGCTCTCGCCGTTGTGCTGGTGGCAACCATCATTGCTCCGTCGGGATTGTCCGCGGATGAACAGGTTGCTCCGAATGCGGCCGCCGTTAGCGTCCTGAAAGCCACCAGATCCTGCTTCTTGGCGAGCGTCCAGGTAACGGGAATCCTGATCCCGAAGAATGAGACCGCGGTGCGGCCGGAGCGGCCGGGCTTGAAGGTCGCTGAGGTTCTGGCAGAGCCGGGACAGAACGTCACCGCCGGGCAGGCGCTTGCCCGCGTGACTCGGCCCGAAGGCGGAACGATCCTGGTTTCTTCTCCGGTGGCGGGACTCGTTAGCCGTTCGTCTGCCGAGATCGGGGCGGTGGCGTCGGGCAAGGGGGAGGCGTTGTTCAATATTGTCACAGGCAACGAGTTCGATCTGGTGGGTCAGGTGCCGAGCAGCGACCTGGCGAAACTCGCGGTCGATCAGACCGTTAAGGTCAAGGCCGTCGGTGCCGGCGAAATGGACGGCAAGGTCCGACTGATTGCGCCGACGGTCGAACCGAACAGCCAACTCGGGCAGGTCTTCATCTCCGTTGACCCCAGCAAGCACCTGTTGGTCAATGCGTTTGGCCGCGCGATCATCAAGACCGGCGAAAGCTGCGGCATTGCGGTGCCCCTGACCGCGATCCTGTATGGAAACGCGGGCGCAGTGGTTCAGGTCGTCCGGCGTCAGCGTGTTGAAATGCGGCACGTCGAGGTTGGATTGCGATCGGGAGGGCAGGTTGAGATCCGCGAGGGATTGTCGGAAGGCGACGTTGTGGTGGCGCGCGCGGGCGCCTTGCTACGCGAAGGTGATCCGGTCAGACCGATCGCCATGGAAGCGAGTGCGGCCCGCTAGATCTCTCCCGGATTTCGGGAGTGGGTCGCCGCGGTGAGCGCTCCTCGTCCAAGGAAAGGATCGGGCGACGGTTTCGATCTCTCGATGCTGGATCGGCCGAAGCGTCTGCCTCACGGCAGGACAGGTCTTTTCGAGCGAAGTGGCTACCGATTCGCGTGAGGGAAACGCGTCAACGAAAACAGAGACCCCTGCTTCTGTTTCAATCAGAGCGGAGGGCTCTCAGCGCTAGCTATCGTTCTTTGTGCGCGGCCACCGCCGCATCAGACCTGAAAGGTACGCCCTGAGCCAGCGAGGACGACACGGTTGGGACCTGTTCCCCTTCGCTCGCACGCGAAACCGCTACGCGAGTCCTGCTGAAAACGGCTTCGGCGTCCGCATCCGACTTATCGAGATTCTTGAGCAATTCAGCCATCAGCAGGCTGTATTGTCCGCTTGATTCGTCGATGACCCGTCCTGGCGTGGCCGAGGACAGGATCAGCGCGTTGTCCGGCACGTTGATCGGCGCAAGACCGTGCGAGTAGGAGCGAAAGCGCCGTTCATACGGATTGCGCCGCGATGCGTCGATCACGGCGAGCTTGACCTTGGCGGCGCGCTCCTTCATCGCCCCGAGAACGGTTTCGACGGAGAGCCCGTCGCGCCGAACGTCGGCTTCCTTCCAGATCTGCGCATTGACCGGGATCATGTAGCTCTCGCGCCCAGACTGAATGCCGAACCCGCTGAAGAACAGCAGCGCCGTCGTATCTGGACCGATCTTTGATTCCAGACGGCGGACCGCGCGGGACATGTCGTCCTTGTCGGCATCCTCGACCATGATGACGTCGAAGCCGTCGCGCCGCAGAACCGTTGCCAGCGCCCGGGCATCGTTGAGGGACTGTTTCAAGGGCTGGTTCGCATCCGGGTAGTGCCCGTTGCCGATCACCAGCGCGACCCGCGACGACTTGACGGCGATGCTGCCGGTCGTGTCCTCGACGTCGAGGGCCTTCGCGACCTCCACGCTGCGCTTGTTAAAGGCTGCATGGGCTCCGATCGCCAGCGATACCATCCCGACGAAGACTGCGGCCAATGTGAAGGACCGTGGGGAAACGCGAAACTGCCCGAACTTCATAACAATCGATTCCCGGTCGCGCTCAATTGCGCTTGTAAGTCGCGCCAACGCCAGATTGGTTTCAGGGAGCGCCTGACCTATTGCGGTCAATTACGCTCGTTTTGCGGCACCGCAGCATAAGAAAGGGTCATACATCGCGGCTCCTCAATGAGCAACATGAAACCTTTATTTATTGGAAACACAATTGGTTAAGCAACGTTACGGCCGCGAAAGTTAGGAGGGCCGGACGTCCGATAATCAAGCAGGTGTTACCGATGGCCGGATGCCGTGGCTTGGTGGTCGCCATTTGTTATTTTTCACTATTCGTGTAATTTTTCCAATAGCTTGGCTGGAACAAGCCTTGAGCGCGCATGGGGACGCCGAAAGAAAATCATGACTGCTCGCCATGTGGCCGGCGCTGTCTACCGCGCGCTGACGAACCGTAAGGACGGCCCGACACTGTACGATGTGTGCGATCCTGTGCTGTTGCGCCACCAGGGTGGCGACGGCCATCTCGCCAGATTCTACAAGACCGCGCTGGCGAATCCGGCACTGCGCCCGCTGTTGCGGCGCGCCGGCCTGCCAGAACTGAGGGACCAGACCAGTTTTCAGGAACTGCAAAACGCGCTGCGACAAGCGCGGGACGATGAAACGCCGGATTGGGCGACGATCGGCCGACCGGTGGCCGCATTACTGGACACGGTGACTTTGAGCCATCCCCGGCCCGGAGCAATGTCCCGCTCTGCGCCTGAGCCGAGCCTTGCCGATATCGAGCGCGTTATCCGGACCTGCGGCGCGCATCTGCTTCAATCATTTCGAAACAACGGGTTCATCCCCACCTTTGCGGCGTTCAATCTAATCGGCGATCCCGATCTGCGTGGTCGGGATTTTCTCGCCGCCCTTACCGGGCTCGACGCGCGCGGCTACAAGAACTCGACGCTGCTCTTTAATCTAGCGCGGGTCTTCATTGCGCGGTCGCCGGCACGCGACGTGATCAACCCGCCGTGGCGCGGCATCGCCGAACCGATGTGGGAGCCGGTTCAGATCCGCCATCGCTCGGCCTATTACGATGCATTCTTCACCGAGGCGCTGTTGAGTTTTGCCGAAACCGGTCTTGCCACGCTTGCGGAAACCAATGCGATCCGCCGCGCGAGCAATGAGATGATCGATTTCTGCCTTAAAACCAGCCGCGAGGAGGTGTTTTCGCGCGACGGTAGCCGGGTCAGCGTGATCACGGCGCTGGCGCCGAATCCCCATCCGCGGTTCAGCCGGTTTTTCACACACATCAAGCAGAATCTCGGCTTCGGCATTTACGTCCCGGACTGCGACACCACAGCCTGTTCGTTTTCGGCCGCCACGCAAGTCGGCTCGAACGATCCGATCCTTGATCAGCCCTTGCTCGATTTCTACGCCGGCTATCAGGTTGATAGCGGCGCCAATGAACCGCTTGTGACTGTGCCATTGAACGACAACATTGATTACGACGGCGGCATCGTCACCTGGATCGACAATCTCGCGGGCGACCGTCCTTACGGCAACGATCTCGATCCTACCCTCAATCTCGATGTCCTCGAGGTCAGCTTCCGCAACTGTTCGCGGTGGCGCATTCTTGAGACGCCGCAACGCCTGCAAACGGTGCAGCGGATCATCCGCTTCCAAAAACGCCTGGTCGAGAGCGGCGCGTTCAGCGATCCCAGATCGCATATCTACTATCTGCCGGAGCTTTATTGCGCCTACTTCGGACGTTGTTACGCCGCATTCGCGATGCTGCCGGATGCTGCCCGTCAGGCGATCGATCCCGATGACAGCTTCGGCTACATGCGCGGCCGGGTTCTGGTCTATGTGCAGGACATCCTGATCGCCGCCGAAATGAACGCGTTCGATGCGGCGCTGGCGCTCATCGCCTTAGGTCATCTCGGCGCGGATCGGGCGGCTTTCACGCCTGCGCTGAACTGCATCGTCAGCCACGCCGGCGAAGGCGGACGGCGCGGACCCTTCAGGGCTTATGAATGGAACAAGATGAAAACTCCGACCCGCATCGTGGTGGGTGGTCCGGAGGTGACCTCCGCCTTCGTGCTGATGGGGCTAGCGCTGGCACGCAAGGCGATGAAACGAGCAGAGCACTAGACTACTGTCTGGCTTACCATTCGGATGAGGCCAGCGACACGTCCGGAGCGCGCCGCTAATGATGCTTTGCCAAGTCCTTTTACGAGGAGGCAAAGCGCTAGCGAGTGACATTCCCTGACGCGCTAGCCCGATGCACCGCAAGGGAAGGCGAACGGTCGGTATACCGATAATCCCCTTGGCCAATTTGCTCTGCACGCTCCGGATTCCGTCAGAACCTCCTGAATGACGACATTCGTTTTCATCAATCATACAAGAAGGACGAGATCTTACAGCCGGGACGCAACATTTGTTTGTTTGCATCCATGAAGTTCTAATAGGCTTTGGTTGCTAGGTAAGCGGAGAGATGACTTTGTCCCCGACAGCCCGAAGTGGATGGGGCTCTCGATGTGTTGCGTGCGGTCAGGTCGACCCGACAAAGCGGGCCGTCATATCTCCGGACCGATCGCGAAATCAGTTATGAAAAAAGCAAATAGCTGGCGCGCCATTCAGAATAAAACTGCGAACTCGTATACGATTGAAATCGATATATAATTTCATAACGCGACGCATGAAGGTCCAAGCCGTCCGCAATCGCCGCTCTGCCCCTCATCGGATCTTGGCTGCTTAACATCACAGATCGATGAAATCGACCAGATGGTCCTGAACAGTTCTGGCCAGGTGCACGACATGCTTATGATGCGTGAATAAAATAATCTGCCGATGCTTCCCGGCAGCGGCCAACAACCGAAGTCCCGCGAGTGTGCGCTCATCGTCGAAGCTGATCAGCAGGTCGTCTCCAAGGAATGGCATCGGCTCTGATATCCGGCGCTCAAGCAGCGCCAAACGTAATGCCAAAAACAACTGATCGCGTGTTCCTTCGCTGAGACCCGTGATTTGCACCTGCTCCCCGTTATTGCGCTGCGCGATAAGGATTGGCTGATCGTCGGCCCCATAAGCGACGCCGAGGCCGGTGAAAGCGTCGTCGGTCGCCATCGCAAACAGCGTACTCGCGCGCGAAATCAGCGGATCCTGCACCATGGCGCGATGCCGCTCAATGGTACGGGCGGCAAGCCGGGATGCGGCAGCTCGCAGCAGCCAGCGCTCGGCAATGGACAAAAGTTCGGCATTGGCCTCCGCGCGTTCGGCAGCCGTGCCGCTCGCATCGCGTCCCTTCAGCAGGGCATCAAGCTCGGCCTGCTTTTGATGGCCGAAAGCGGACGCGGCGGCGATGTCCCTGATCAATTGCTCCTGTCGAATCGTTTCAAGCGCGATGTCAGCCGGTAATTGATCGAGATCGAGCCCCTCCTGCTCCTCCCTCAACGTGGCCTCGTCGCGGCCGTCGCTCGCTTCATGAAGATCGCGCAGCAATCGCGTCCGCTCGTTCTCCAGTTGCCCCCTTGCTGAAAGATGATCTATTGCATCATGCAATGCGGAACTGCCGGCGACGCCCAATATTCGGCGAGCTTCATCAAGGACCATTTTGGCCGCTGCGCGCTGCATTTCGAGTCCCTTGCGGGATGCAGCCCGTTTCGCGCACGCTTCAAACAGACGCTTGCGAGCCTCACTGGCTCTCCGCGTTTCTGCCAGCGCAGCCAGGAGCCGCGCCAATGTGTCTTGCGCGTTCTCGCTTCCGAGATGCGGCGCGACGCTGCTTGTGATCTGGAACACGTCACTATCGAACGTCTGAATATCCGCTTCCATGGTCTCGACGCTGCGTCCCTCACGCTCATGGCTCGCTTTAGGCACCGCCACCGAGTTCCAGACTGCCAATGCCGCTTCGGCCTGAGGCTGCGTCGTCTCGCTCGTCAAACCGATGCCGGTCATTGCCATCGGCCATGCCTGAAGCAGATCCGAGCGGTCTGATCGCGCCACATCGCGCGCCGCAACGGCTTCCCTCACATCACGTTCGATCCGCATCTTTGACGCCGAACGCGCTCTCGCGTCGGCCCACGCTCTTTGCAATTCATCAAATCGCGCTTTGGCTTCACGGAAAAGGAGATTCGGCGGCAATGTGCGATCCGGTGAACGACCGGCGCTTCCGAGAAGCGCAATGACGGCCGCTTTGTTTGCGTCGAGCATTGCCACCAGAGCATCTATGCCCGCCTTTTGCGCGTCGCGTTTGTCCAGACGATGGAGAATGCCGTCCAGACGCTCGCGCCAACGCTGCATCTCGGCCGGACTGCGTGGCGTCAGACCCGATGGCGCCCATTGCTGCGTCCATGCCGCGGTAGCCGCAGCTCTCTGCGTCCGCATGTCGGCCAGTTTCATCATGATCCGTTCACGTTCTGCGCGGCTGGCGGCGATGCGCAGTTGCGTATCCTCCTGCCGAATGGCGCGCCCGGTGTCGGCCAGCAACAAATCCGTCACGCTATCGATTATCTGAGACGATCGCGCAACGTCGGACAAGCGCGAAATGCGCGAGGCCAGATCTCCGTCGAGCACGGAACGCAGTCCGTCAAGGTGGATGTCCCGCTCTTGTCGCGCGCCAGCAAGATCAGCACGGGTTGGCACGGAGCCGATGCTCGCCAGCCGGGCAAGCTCAGCCTCGGACGCGGCGATCGCATCGTCGGCGGCATCGAGCGCGTCGCGAAGCCGCTTCTCCTCGCGTTCGCACCACTCCGCAGCATGGGCATGGTTTGCAATGCTGGCCCCATCGGGCAACGGTAGCGACCGTAACGTTTCGAGCGCGCCCGGCACGGGATCCAGCGACGCCACCTCCGCGACCAGCGCGCCGGACTCGATATTGAGCGATGCGGTGTCGTGACGCAGCCGGTCGGCTTGTGCGGGAATGTCGCTCAAAGCATCGAGTCGCTGCCGCAACTGTTCGGGGTCGATCACGGCATGAGTTTCGTTCTCCCCGGCCGCGATATCCTGAAGCTCCTGCTCCGCACGAGTGCGCCGCATATCAGCATCGATGATCGCCTGTTCGGAACGCGCGGACCGATCGAGCAGATCTCGCACCTGCGCCAGTGCGAGGTCCGTCGGCAATCGTTCCAGCAGCGCTGCATGCGACGTCAGACCGAGGCGCCTGGCGGCATCGTCCAGCGCGTCTCTCGCAGCATCCCGCGCCTGCCGGCGTCGTGGCAGGTCCTCGATGGCCTTGCGTATCGCGCCGAGCCGTTCGCGCAGCGCGTCGATCACATCTCCCTCCGAGAGCAGCGTCTCGTTAAGGGCTAGGGCAGCAATCTCTGCCGCATCCGCCGCGTCGGCCATGTCCAGAACGGACATCTCGCGATCGAGCGCTATTTCCGCGTCAAGCGATTGACGCCATTCCATGATCGATTGCGACGATATCGCCGGCAGGTCATCAAATCCCGCCAATTCCGCGGCGAGTTGCTCAAGCCGCGCCAGCTTCGGGCGCACGCGCAATGTCCGCTGCCAGCGCGCCAGCGTACTGCCACTCACCTTATGTTCCGAGGTCAGCGCCTCCAGATGCGCGTTCGCGTCACGCGCCGCGTTCTCCAACTGCTGTACGGCTTCGTGCGTTACGATGGCTTCACGTAATCTCTTGTCCGCATAGTCACGGCGATCCAGCGCCAGATAGAACGGCTTGCCGCTTGATCGGCGGGTCGTGAACAGATCGTCCGCCTCGCCTTGAAGCCGCTCCCTGACTTGTGACAGCGTCGTCATCCCCGCCGAGCTTGCGGCAAGGGTCTCCGCCAATCGTCCACCGGCATTGAGGAGTTCATGCCCGCCGTCACGCAACGCCTGCGCGGTCAGGCCGAATTCGCGGTTGTAGATCTCGCGAGACACCTCGCCAAGAAGGGAGGCAAGCCAGTCGTTCGGCAACGGCTGATCGTTGGCGTCAATGAGCGTATTCTTGTTACCCTTGCGCCGACGGGCTGCGACTGTCTGGCCATTCGAGTGGCGAAATACGCCTCCGACACGCAACGTCTTGCCGTCATGCCTGAAATCATAGGGCGTTCGCGCGCCGAATCCGAACAACAGATCGCCGATGGCCGAGAGCGCCGATGTTTTTCCGGCTTCGTTGGCGCCGTACACGACATGCAGCGCCGCCTCCGGATGAAACGACAGGGTATGGTTCGCGAAGATGCCGTAACGCTCGAGAATCAGCCGTTCGATTCTCACGACGATTCTCCGGCGAGCAGCGCGTGCGCATCGCGGCCCAGCGCCCTCAGCATGTCGGTGCCGAAGAAGCCGTCGTGCAGGTCTTTCGGCAGCCTGGCTTTCACCGCTTCGACCAATTCGGCCAAGTCCGTAGCGAATCCGGGATCATTGGCCATTTGCTCAAGAAGAGCATCGACATCCAGGCTTTCGGCTGGCAAGGGAGCGGCCGATCGCTGCGGTAACCCGGTTTTCACTTTCACCTGCTCGACCCAGCAATCATCGGAGAGCCGGAAACCACTGGCACGAATATCGTCCTGCAACAGCTCACGCCTGGCAACGAGTTGATTATGCAGCGCCGTCGCACCGACCAGCGTGACGCGAACGGCCATCGGGCGACCCTCGCTTTGCGCGTGCGCGCCTGCCAATTCGGCCGAGACTTGCTCTATCATATCGGCTTCGTTCGCCGCTTTCGACACATCGACCGTGAGGTGCGCCCATCGCGCGCGGTCCAGCACCAACGGCGCCACCTCCACGATAAAGCCATTCTCGACAGTAACGCGCATTGCGCCTTTTGCGCCTGTTTCCCGTACGCTGCGCCCCTGCAGATTGCCGGGATAGACGATCCAGGGATCGCGGCTCACGATCTCCGCCGCGTGGACATGCCCGAGCGCCCAGTAATCGTAACCGAAGCGCTTCAGGTCATCGACCGTACACGGCGCGTATCCTTCGTGACCGCGCGTTCCGTCGAGCGACGTATGCAGCACGCCAATGTTGAGCCAACCCTCGCGGCGCACCGGGTAGGTGGCGACGAAATCGTTGGTGAGCCGATTGGGGAAACTGCGCCCGTGCAGCGCAACACGGTGAGTCTCGATCGGTATTGTTGCCGCCTTGTCGGACGGAAAGATACGAACCGTCTCGGGATAAGGAAGGCCGCGCGATATCACACTTTCGGCGTCGTGATTGCCCTTCACCATAAAGACGGGAATGCCGGCGCGGTGCAGGGCGCTAATGACGCGGACGAAAAACAGACCGGTCGTGACGTCCTTCCAGTCGCCGTCAAAAATGTCGCCGGCGATAATAAGAAAGGCGGCCTTGCTTTCGATCGTCTCGGCGATGAGGGCTTCCACCGCACGGCGACCGGCGTCGGCAAATCGCTCCGCAACAGTTTTGTCTTTCAGGCCGAGGCCGGCGAGGGGGCTATCAATATGGAGATCGGCGGCATGAATAAAGGTGAAACGCATTTCTATGAGCAATATACAGGTCGTCGCGGATTCGCTTGAACACCTCCAGTTGCAGTTCACGTCCTGCCCTCCATTTCTCAGAGCCAAGACCTGGATCATCGACCGCATTATTGCGGGTGAAAGCGTCACATTATCGGATCGTCGTATCGACCTCGACGCTGCCTATCTCGCAGGATTGAATGAAGCCGAACGTGGCGACATCACGCTAAGATTGCTTCAGGGGGATCGCGCCCTCGCTGAAACGATACTTCCGGTCAGATTGTTGGCCCGCGATGAATGGGGTGGCGTGGCCGATACGGGCCAGCTTCTTCCAGCTTTCGTGATGCCGAACGATCCGGCAGTTTTCAAACTGCTGCGATCAGTCGCTGAACGGCTGGCCGCGCACGGCCATTCCTCGGCGCTCGATGGATATCAGAGCAACGATCCGAAACGCGCCTACATGCTCACGGCCGCGATCTATTCGGCCATCGCAGGACTCGGCACGCATTATGCGCAACCTCCAGCGAGCTTCGAATCGCGGGGTCAGAAAGTTCGTGGGCCCAGCAAGATCGTTCAGGACTTACTCGCCACATGCCTGGATACGACGCTGCTGTTCGCGGCTTGCCTGGAGGCCGCCGGGCTCAATGCGGTAGTCCTGCTCTTCGACGGCCACGCGATTGCCGGCGTCTGGCTGGTCAAACGCACGCTGCCACGAACCATAGAAGACGATGTCGTCGAAATTCGCAAAGCGATCGCCGCGCGCGAACTTGTCGTATTCGAAACCACCGGCGTGACGAATCGACCGGCCATGACCTTCGAACAGGCCAGTAAAATCGGTGAGGCCAAGCTCGACGAAAACACAGCGCAACGTTTCGTGTCCGCCATCGATATCACACGCTCACGGTCCGCCGGCATCATGCCGCTGGCGTCGCACGAAACTCCGCAGACAACCGATCAACCAGAAGAGCCATTGGATATTCCGCTGCCGGCGGAGCCAGATTTCCCGATGCCGGCCGATCTGGTTGAACAGAAACCGACCACGGCGGCCGGCCGTATCGAGCGTTGGCAAACGAAGCTGCTCGACCTGTCGCTGCGGAACCGATTGCTGAACTTTACCGATAGCAAGAAAACAGTGTCCTTCGTCTGCCCGGACGTTGCCTATCTCGAGGACAGACTGGCCGAGAACATCCGGATCAAGCTCATCTCGCTGCCCGAGCAAAATCCCCTGGGCGAGCGCGATGCCGAGTTGCACCGCGAGAGACGTGGTCATGATCTTCACCGAGAATTCGCTGCTCAGGCGCTACAGCGGGACGAACTGTCGTCGATGCTGGAAGCGAGAGAACTGGAAGCGCGCCTGATCGCCTTGTACCGGCAGGCGAAAAGCGACATGACGGAAGGTGGCACCAACACGCTTTATCTCGCTGTGGGCGTGTTGAAATGGAAGAAGAAGCCAACCGATGAACGGAGCTATCGCGCGCCTATCCTGCTATTGCCGGTCAAGCTCGAGCGCTCCAGTGCAGCCTCCCGGTTTCGGCTCAGGTATCATGAGGACGAACCACGGCTGAACGCCACGTTGCTGCAATTCGTCCAGCGCGACTTCGACCTGACGTTGCCGGATTTCCGCGATGGCTTGCCACAGGATGGCAGTGGCATTGACGTACTCCAGGTGCTCGAGCAGTTCCGTCATGCGGTGCGCGACACCCCTGGCTTCGAAGTCGCAGACGAGATAGCCCTGTCAACTTTCTCATTACCGCGACAAGGTGCGCGAACAGGTTCTCCGTGGGCTCGGCTGGACCATCCTGCGGGTCTGGTCCACGGACTGGTGGTTCAACGCCGAAGAAGCCATCGAGCGAGTGCATCAGGCGCTGGATGAAGCGTTGGCCGACAGCCGTGCTGCGGCGCAAGCCCCCGGGTCCGATGTATCCATGGTGACGGACAGGCTCGTCGACGGTAAACATGAAGAAGCTGCAGTTGCCGATCCTGATCCTTTAAAGCCCGATTTTGATATCGTTCAAACCAGCGATGACGAGGATTTGCCCGGCACTCCGACAGATGCGCGGCTCGAAATCGGTGAGCGGCAGGTGGCCTCATCCGAAAGGCGCACAGCCGAGTCTGGACAAGGATTCTTCGCGACTGCGGAATTATCGACGTTCAAAGCCGACCCCGACCTGTTCTTCGAATTCTCCTATCGGCCGACCATTCAGGCCATGGTCGATGCCGTGATGGATGCGGAGGCACCGGTGAGGGACGATGTCCTGGCCCAGCGGGTGGCGCGGGCGCACGGCTGGCTTCGCACGGGCGCGCGCATCCGCGAACAGATCGCGCTGCATCTACGCAAGCTGGAGCGCACAGACGAGACCACAGGCACGTTTCTGTGGAAGCCGGGTTCGGTGACGCAGCGTTTGTCGTTCCGCAAGCCACTCAGCTCAGACCATCGTCGCAGCCTGGCCGATATCTCAATCGCCGAACTGACAGATTTCGTTCTCACGCATCCAGCTGTGCTGGATGAGGAGGATCCGCCACTGGCCTATGCGCGCCTGATGCAAGTCGATCGGCTCGCGGCGCCGTCACGTGACCGGATTGCAGAAGCGATTGCGCAGGCAAAGACATTGATGGCTGAAGTGATCGACCCGCGGCTCGGCGGGCAGAGGCGAGGCGCGCTTGCGCGGGCGAACGCAGGACAGGAGTTCGACGGATTAAACGGCTGTCGCAAATGGAAGGGGCACCCCGCAGGGTGCCCCATTTTGTGCATAAGCTTGTTAACGGGAGGCCCTCAATCACCAGTCCGCTAAAACCAGTAAGTCTGCCGTAAGGCTATTGCACGCAAAGATTGTGCAATGGTTAAATGGAACCGTCAAGGGGGCTGAAGCCAACCGTAATCTCAATCAAATTGCAGAAGCTTCCTTTGGTCGCTTTTGCGACCTCTGATTGAAAGCCAACCGCAACCCCAGGGGTAAACTTTCAAAATAAAACGCTCGTACCGATTCGCGAGATGGCTGGGGGCAAGGAGGCGGGAGCGGATCAGTGAGACAGCAGGTGCAAGCGTTGCCTTCCTGATTCGCTTCCGTCTCTCATGTTTTGGGGAGCATGAGAGATGCATAAAAAGATTTCAAGGCCGTATCGCCTTGGGCTAGACCTCGGCTCCAATTCCCTCGGCTGGTTTGTCACCCATCTTGAGAAACGCGGTGATCGTTATGAGCCTGTCGCGCTCGGTCCCGGCGGCGTCCGCATTTTCCCTGACGGCCGCGATCCGCAGTCCGGCATGTCCAACGCCGTCGATCGGCGGATGGCGCGGGGCGCGCGCAAGCGGCGTGACCGCTTCGTCGAGCGCCGCAGGGAATTGATCGCGGCGCTCATCAAATACGGCCTGCTCCCGGACGATGCACGCGAACGCAAGGCGCTTGGGAAACGCGATCCCTATGCATTGCGCAAGGCTGCGCTGACAGATTCTTTGCCTGCGCATCATGTCGGCCGCGCTATCTTCCACCTCAACCAGCGCCGCGGTTTCCAGTCCAATCGCAAAACCGACAGCAAGCAGAGCGAGGACGGCGCTATCAAGCAGGCCGCCTCGAAACTGAAGGCGAGAATGGACGAAGAAGCCGCGCCGACGCTCGGCGCATTCTTCGCTGACATGCACCTGCGCAAATCCTATGAAGACCGGCAGACCGCGATCCGCGCCGAGCTTGTGCGGCTCGGCAAGGACCGTCTCACCGGTAACGCCCGTAAGAAGGCTTGGGCCAAAGTCCGCAAGCGTCTGTTCGGCGATGACGTGCTGCCGCCAAAGGATGCGCCGGACGGTGTGCGCGCGCGTGCCACTATCACCGGCACCAAGGCGAGCTACGATTTCTACCCGACCCGCGCGATGCTGCTGGATGAATTCAATGCCATCTGGGCCGCGCAGCGCGAACACCATGCCGCGATGACGGACGAGGCGAGGACGGAAATCGAGCACATCATCTTCTACCAGCGCCCGCTGAAGCCTGCGATTGTCGGCAAATGCACGCTCGATCCCGCCACCCGCCCTTTCAAGGAAGACCCCGAAGGCTATCGCGCGCCGTGGTCGCATCCGCTGGCGCAGCGCTTTCGTATTCTCTCGGAGGCGCGCAACCTCGAAATCCGCGAAACCGGCAAGACCTCGCGCAGACTGACCAAGGAGCAGAGCGATCTCGTCGTGGCCGCATTGCTGGCCAACAAGGAAGTGAAATTCGACAAGCTGCGCACCCTGCTCAAGCTTCCGGCGGAAGCCAGGTTCAATCTTGAATCCGACCGGCGCGCGGCGCTCGACGGCGACCAGACCGCTGCGCGGCTGTCGGACAAGAAAGGCTTCCACAAGGCTTGGCGCGGATTTCCTCCGGAGCGGCAGATCGCGATCGTCGCCAAGCTGGAAGAAACCGAAGACGAAAACGAACTGATCGCATGGCTCGAAAAGGAATGCGCACTTGACGGCGCAGCGGCCGCGCGCGCCGCCAACACGACGCTGCCGGACGGCCATTGCCGGCTCGGCCTGCGCGCGATCAAAAAGATCGTGCCGATCATGCAGGATGAATTCGATGAAGATGGCGTGTCGGGCGCGGGCTATCACATTGCGGCCAAGCGCGCCGGCTACGACCACGCCAAGCTGCCGACCGGCGAGCAGCTCGATCGTTTGCCCTATTATGGCCAGTGGCTACAGGATGCCGTTGTCGGCAGCGGCGATGCGCGGGACCAGAAGGAAAAGCAGTTCGGCCAGTTTCCGAACCCGACCGTGCATATCGGACTTGGGCAATTGCGCCGCGTCGTCAACGACCTGATCGACAAATATGGTCCGCCCACGGAGATTTCCATCGAGTTCACCCGCGCGTTGAAGCTGTCAGAGCAACAGAAGGCCGAGCGACAGCGCGAGCAGCGCCAAAATCAGGACAAGAATAAAGCGCGCGCTGAGGAACTGGCCAAGTTTGGCCGCCCGGCCAATCCGCGCAACCTGCTCAAAATGCGGTTATGGGAAGAACTCGCGCGCGATCCGATGGATCGCAAATGCGCCTACACCGGCGAGCAGATCAGCATTGAGCGGCTGTTGTCGGACGAAGTCGATATCGACCACATCCTTCCGGTTGCGATGACGTTGGACGACAGCGCCGCAAACAAGATCATCTGCATGCGCTATGCCAATCGCCACAAGCGCAAGATGACGCCCGCGGAAGCCTTCGGATCAAGCCCAACGATTCAAGGTCATCGCTACAATTGGGACGACATCGCCGCCCGCGCCGCCGGCCTGCCGCGCAACAAGCGCTGGCGCTTCGACGCCAATGCCCGCGAGGAATTCGACAAGCGGGGTGGTTTCCTTGCCCGACAACTCAATGAGACCGGCTGGCTGGCGCGACTGGCCAAACAATATCTCGGCGCCGTCACCGATCCCAATCAGATCTGGGTCGTGCCGGGCCGTCTCACCAGCATGCTGCGCGGCAAATGGGGGCTTAATGGTCTTTTGCCGTCGGACAACTACGCCGGGGTGCAGGACAAGGCCGAAGAATTTCTCGCGTCCACCGACGACATGGAATTCACCGGCATCAAGAACCGCGCCGATCATCGCCACCATGCCATCGACGGTCTCGTCGTCGCGCTGACGGATCGCTCGCTGCTATGGAAGATGGCTAGCGCCTATGACGAGGAACGCGAGAAGTTCGTCATCGAACCGCCATGGGCGACGATGCGCGACGATCTCAAGGCCGCACTCGAGAAAATGGTGGTCTCGCACAAGCCGGATCACGGCATCGAAGGCAAGCTGCACGAAGACAGCGCCTACGGCTTCGTGAATCTGCCGGAGAAGATCGACGATGAGGACAAAGACGGCGCTAACCTCGTCTATCGCAAGGCGATCGAAAGCCTGAACGAGAACGAGGTCGATCGCATCCGCGACCGGCAGCTGCGCACCATCGTCCGTGACCATGTGAATGCCGAAAAGACAAAGGGCATCGCGCTTGCGGATGCGCTGCGGCAGTTGCAAGCACCCTCCGATGACTATCCGCAGCTCAAGCATGGCTTGCGCCATGTCCGTATTCTCAAGAAAGAGAAGGGTGACTATCTCGTCCCGATCGCGAACCGCGCGAGCGGCATAGCCTACAAGGCCTATAGCGCCGGCGAGAATTTCTGCATCGAGGTCTTCGAGACGGCGGAGGGTAAATGGGATGGCGAGGCTGTTCGCCGTTTCGATGCCAACAAGAAAAATGCCGGCCCAAGGATAGCGCATGCGCCGCAATGGCGTGACGCCAACAAGGGCGCGAAGCTGGTGATGCGTATTCACAAAGGCGACTTGATCCGGCTCGACCATGAGGGCCGGACTCGGATCATGGTCGTGCATCGGCTCGACGCGGCAGCCGGACGCTTCAAGCTCGCCGACCACAACGAGACCGGCAATCTCGACAAACGCCACGCCACCGATAACGACGTCGATCCATTTCGTTGGCTGATGGCGTCCTACAATACGTTGAAGAGGCTGGAGGCCGCACCAGTTCGCATCGATGAACTCGGCCGGGGGTCTGGCACATCAGACCGAGGTAACCTTTCTGCGATTAACCCTACCCTAATACACGCATTGCGTGTTCAGGATACCGCCGCATAATCCTGTCTTCGCGGAGAACCACCCGCAGGAGGCGAATGGCAATGGTCGGACGCGTAGTGGAAGTCGCAACCGACGGACGACACCTCGCGATCGACCGAGGTTTCATGACCGTGTCCGAGAAAAATGCCGAAATCGGACGCCATCAGTATTTGGCTTGTTGATGCCGATATTGCGATTGCCGAGTGGTCTTGAGGCACCGGCAAGATCAGCAACGACGGCCGCCACGCTCTTGCGCGCGATTTCCGTTCCCTTGAACGGCTCAGTCCGCTCCGTGATCTCGAAATCGATCTCGTCCGCGTCAGTCAGCAGATGCCTGCGAAGCTGCGCGCGCTGGTGGATTTCCTGATCGAAAAGCGGCGTGTCGCGAATTTCGCTTCAACAGCGATATCGTAACGGCAACTGGCATGATCATCACTTGGGAGCTTGGCCTTCCAACACGGTCGTGAGGCCGGCTGACCGAGTCCACAGCGCATTCAGTATGACACCACCGTGAGCGATTCGAACTTTTTCACCGCCAGACGCCACTGTTTCTACGCTTTTTCATCCGTCGCCTATCTCCCGCTCTCTGCGCGAGCGTAGTTTCTGCGAGTATCGGCGGCTATGGAGGGCAATCGGCAGTTTTGGCGCGCCGGTGGAGATGAAACTGGGCACCGCTATGTCATTGCGGGGCCTATATAATTTTAGGATCGCTCTGCGCCTGGGAGCCAAGGCGCAGCTCTACGCGACGCTCAGTGCCGCGACCGCATAGATGCAGGTGTGCTTGCCTTCGTTCTTGAAGACGCAATCCATTGGCGGGCCGAGTTCCAGGCAGTCGCCCTGCTTCATTTCGTGCCGTACCTCGCCTTCGACAAAGACCAGTTCGCCCTCCAGAACCCAAATGAGTTGTCGCAGGAAGGCATAGGCGGACGCCGGCATAGGAACCGCCTTGCCGGCAGGCAAGGCAACTTGAACCAGATCGAGCGGCATATCCGAACGCGGTGAAACGTGCCGGCGCACATACCCCGTTTCGGGGTCAGTCCAAACCGGCTGATCGGCCTTCCGCAGCATGCGGCCCTGCCGAACCTCGGCGCGAGCCATCAATGCTGACATGCTGAGGCCGAATGCGCCGGTGAGCTTGCCAAGGAGGTTGGCGGTCGGGCTGCTGTCGCCGCGCTCAATCTTGTAGATCATAGCGCGGGACACCGACGCCTTCTCCGCAAGGTCGGTTAGCGACCAGCCTCGGCTTTCCCGCTCGGTGCGAATGCGCGCGCCAATCCGGCTGTCTATGTCGTCATTCTTTTTCATCATACTACTATGGTAGACGGATTCTTACCGCGCAATGAAGTGACGCCGGGAAATGGCCCTGTTGACACTTGGCTTCTGTTTCATATAGTAGACAATAGTGCTTCTATGGTAACAGGAGAGCGATATGGAGATTCGCGACGCCGGCCCGACCGATGTGGAAGGGGTCACCGCGATTTACAACGACGCCGTCGAAAACACGACGGCGATCTGGAACGACACGAAGATCGACACTGGAAACCGCCTCTCGTGGCTCGCCGACCGGCAGCGGGTGGGCTATCCGGTGCTGGTCGCGGTGGATGACGCCGGCACCGTTCTTGGCTACGCCTCGTTCGGAGAATGGCGCGCATGGGACGGCTATCGCCATACGGTTGAGCATTCCGTCTATGTCAGGGCCGACCAGCGCGGGAACGGCATCGGAAAGGCGCTTATGCTGGGACTGATCGAAAGGGCGCGCGGCATTGGCAAACACGTGATCGTGGCCGGCATTGAGGCGGGAAACACCGCGTCGATCCGGCTACATGAGAAGCTCGGGTTCGAGTCTGTCGGTCACTTGAAGCAGGTCGGGACCAAATTCGGCGTGTGGCTCGATCTGGTCTTCCTGCAACTCATGCTGGATACGCGCACGTCCCCCGATGAAATCGGCAAGCCGTGATGACCCCACTGATCGTCGCTTTGCTTGTCGCTGCCGGTGCCGCCATCGTGGCGCAGAATCTCCTGATGGCGCACATGACAGCTGGCGCTTCCACTGTTCTGATTGCGTTGGTGATGAACTCGGCGGTCGGCCTCGTTGCCCTATCGATCCTGTTGGTCAGTCGCTCCGGCCTTGCGGGTATTTCCGAAGCCTTCGGCGCTGTCCGGATTTGGGGCGTCTTGCCGGGATTGCTCGGCTCGTTCTTCGTGTTCGCCAGCATAGTCGGCTACCAACGTCTCGGGCCGGCGGCGACGATTTCGATTCTGGTCGCAAGCCAGTTGATCTTCGGGCTGGCGCTCGACATGGCAAGGTCCGACGTCACCGGCGTACAAAGCTGGCTCACCGCTATCGCAGGCGCGGGGCTTCTGGTTTCCGGGGCGTTTCTCGTCGCATCCCGCAGCCTTTGAAATTCGTTTACTCGGCGCTGCGCGAAAAATGACCAATCCGTGACCAGGACCAGAGAACTACGGTGCTGTAAGATTAACTGGCGCGCCCGAAGAGATTCGAACTCCTGACCCCCAGATTCGTAGTCTGGTGCTCTATCCAGCTGAGCTACGGGCGCGTTTGTCGGCAAAAATCGCTGAAATTCACAGTGCTTGCGTTTCGGGAACCAGCGTCCCGAAGGCGCGCCATTGCTAACGGCTCCCGGTCGGCTTTGCAAGCGGTGCGGCTGCACCGGCAGCGCCGTACGACAGGAAATCCCATATGATGATTCGCGGTGAGGGGCACGACAAGGCTGCTTCCTCGCCTAGGGCCTTTCCGCTTCTGCGGGAATTAGAAGCGTGGCTCCAGGATTTTGATTTGACGTGTTTTCTTCACGCGAACCGGCATCCACTTTGCTCGAAAACGCTATAATGGCAAGAAATCGAAATCTAGTACACGAAGCAGCGACATCTTGAGATTGATCAGGCTCGGGCGCGTTCGTTACGGATCGTTTGCAACTCCACGGGACGATCCGGGATCGCTATCCGGAACGTTGCGCCTATGGTGCCTTCGACCAGAGCAATGTCGCCGCCGTGCGCACGCACCAGTTCTGCCGCGATCGCAAGGCCGAGACCGCTGCCGCCGGGGCGTACCGATCCCTGGAAGGCCTCGAACAGATGGTTGCGCGCCTGTTGCGGAACGCCAGGTCCGGTGTCGGAAACCTCAACGATCGCCACCGCGCCTTCGCGGCGGCCGGTAACCCGGATTTGCCGGGTCGCAGCATCAGCGTCGTTTCGCGGTTGGCTCTCCAAAGCCTGTGCGGCGTTGCGCACGAGATTGAGCAGAATACGGAAAAGCTGATCCGGATCCGCGTCGATGGTAAGGCCGCGCTCGATCGCGTTGATCCAGGTGATGGATCCGTCCGGCGCCAGTCCCGCCGACTCCCGCACCTCGTTGACGATAGGTTCAATCGCCATCAGCCGCCGGTCGGGGGCGGCCTCCTGCGCCCGTCCATAAGACAACGTCGACTGACAGAATGCGATGGCGCGTTCCAGCGAGCGCATCAGCTTTGGCGCGAACCGCTGCACCCGGGGATCGGGCACGCTGGCCAGTTGGTCGGAGAGCAGCTGCGAGGACGCCAGCAGATTGCGAAGGTCGTGATTGATCTTCGAGACGGCGAGACCGAGCGCTGCCAGCCGGCTCTTCTGATGCAGCATCGACACCAGGTCACGCTGCATGTCGGAGAGTTCACGCTCGGCGACGCCGATTTCGTCGCCGCGCTGCGACGGCACGATGATCCGCGCCGAGCTTTCGGGATTCTGGTGAAAGCCCACGAGATTCGCGGTCAGGCGCCGCATCGGGCGGACGAACAGGTAGTGCAGCGCCAGATAGACCAAACCTGCAGTCAGAATCGCTATCGCCAGCGAGACCAGCAGCAGGTTGCGCGAAAAGCGGTACATCGACTGGCGCAGCGGCTCCTCGTCGGTGACGACCTCGATGAACTGCGCGCCGCGCGACCCCGGTCCGATGATGCGGATCGCCTGGTTGCCGCTCTCCAGCATGGTTTCGAATGAACCGACAATGGCCGACCACGGAGTCATGGTGCGCATGTCGATGTCATGATCGATCGCCGCCGGTAGATCGGCACTGGCGAGCAGCCGGCGCTGCTGACCCATCTTGATGGCGACCGCACGGGCGCCGATGCTGTTGAGAATCTGCCGTGCGAGCGAGTCGGGCACCATGCCAGAGGGAGCTGCATCAAGCACCAGCGCTGCGGTGTTGGCGGCTGCCAGGCGATCGTTGAGTCGATTCAGCCGAAAATTGGCGATAGCGGGGACGTAGATCAGTATTTCGGCGATCATGACCAGCGGAATCGTCAGCAGCAGGAGCTTGCCGGACAGGCCGAGCCGGCCGCGCAATGAGAGACGTGAGGCCCGAATCCGGAGCTGTTCGATCGCCTGTGACACGGTTGTCCTCTGAAGGGCCTGCGGCAAACTGACCGTGATCCGCGCTCCTGGAATGGAGCACGCCGGCCTCTGAACCACTGCCGGAACACATGCGTAATATAGGTCGGCGCGAGATTTTGGCCAATTCGGCCGGGCTGGGAAACGGTACAGGGCAAGATTGACGAAAAGAGGCCACTCCCGTATAAGCCGCGCCAATTGTCCGTGACGGCTCGGTTTCGATCGGGACGGCTTGTTCGGGCCGAATAAAGGCTCGGTTCAGGTCGGTATTACCGGACTTAACCTCAACATCAGGCGACGTGCCCGGTCAGCGGAGACTCCCGTGAAACGGACTTATCAACCCAGCAAATTGGTGCGCAAGCGCCGCCACGGTTTTCGTGCCCGCCTCGCGACCACCGGCGGCCGGAAGGTTCTTGCCGCGCGGCGCGCGCGGGGCCGCAAGCGCCTGAGTGCCTGAGCGGATCGTCCCGAGAACCATCATGGACCGGTTGAGGCAGCGGGCGGATTTCCTCGCCGTTGCCAATGGGCCGCGGGTGAGCACCCCTGCCTTCGTGGTACAAAATCGTCGCCGCAACGATGGCGGTCCGATCAGGATCGGCTTCACGGTGACAAAAAAAAATGGCACCGCGACCGAGCGAAACCGCATCCGCCGCAGACTTCGCGAATTGGTGAAGCGCCTGGACGCCGTATCCATGCGACCGCACAGCGATTATGTGATAATCGGCCGCCGTGCTGCGCTCAACCGCCGTTATGCCGTGATGCTTGATGATTTGCGTTCGGCGTTTCATCGCCTCGACCGCCGGCATCCAGGATGAACGCAGCGTCAAATCGACGACATCAACGGTGTATACAGCCGCAATCCGAATTGAGTGACGAGATCCTGAACGATGTCTGAGAACCGCAATACCATCATCGCTATCGTTCTGTCGGCTCTCGTGCTGATCGCCTGGCAGTATTTCTACAACATTCCGCAGATGGAAAAGGATCGCGCCGCGCACCAGGCGCAAAGCGAGCTTGCCAAGTCTCAGACTGAGGCGGCGCCGAATTCCCCCACGCCCGCTCAACCCGCAGCTGAAACCGCGGTGGTTGCCCGGGATGCTGCCATCGCGTCCAAGCCGCGCGTCAAGATCAGCACCCCTCGCCTGAGCGGAAGCCTGTCGCTGACTGGCGCGCGTATCGATGACCTCCTGCTGACCAAGTATCGCGAGACGGTCGATCCCGCTTCGCCTGCGATCGAGCTGTTTTCACCCTCCGGTACGGCCAATCCGTATTATGCCGAATTCGGATGGGTTCCCGCCACCGGATCCACCGTCCGGGTTCCAGATCAGAAGACGGTGTGGGTGCAGGAAGGGTCGGGGGCGCTGACGCAGTCCACGCCGGTCACGCTGAAGTATGACAATGGCGAAGGGCTGACGTTCCGTCGCACCATCTCGGTGGACGAGCACTATCTGTTCACGGTCAAGGATGAGGTCACAAACGCCGGCAGCGCGCCGGTGACACTGTACCCGTTCGCGCTGATTTCACGGCATGGTACTCCGGCGGTTTCCGGTTACTACATTCTACACGAAGGCCTTATTGGCTTTCTCGGCGATCAGAAGCTGCAGGAATATACATACAAGAAGATCGACGAAGCCCAATCGGTGACCTTCAATGTCACCAACGGCTGGCTCGGCATCACCGACAAATACTGGGCCGCGGCCCTGCTGCCTGACACCAGCGCGCGATTGCAGGCGCGCTTCTCATCCGATCTGGCGGGTTCAGTCAGGACCTACCAGACCGACTATCTGGAGGATGCGCAGACGATCCCGGTTGGCGGTACCGGTTCGGTAAACACGCGTCTTTTTGCCGGCGCCAAGGAAGCCGGTGTTGTCGGCCTCAATTTTCCGTTCGTGGAGCTTGGCGGCTACAACAAGCAACTCGACCTCAACCATTTCGACCTGCTGATCGACTGGGGTTGGTTCCACTTCATCACCAAGCCGATGTTCCTCGCGCTGGACTTCTTCTTTCATGTGTTCGGCAACTTCGGCGTCGCGATTCTGGTCGTGACCGTACTGGTCAAGCTGATTTTCTTCCCGCTCGCCAACAAGTCCTATGCCTCGATGGCGAAGATGAAGGCGGTCCAGCCTCAGATCAACGCACTGAAAGAACGCTTCCCTGACGACAAGATGAAGCTGCAGCAGGAGATGATGGAGATCTACAAGAAGGAGAAGATCAACCCGATCTCGGGCTGTCTTCCGGTCCTCCTTCAGATTCCCGTGTTCTTCTCGCTGTACAAGGTGTTGTTCGTGACCATTGAAATGCGTCACGCACCGTTCTTCGCCTGGATCAAGGACCTGTCCGCGCCCGATCCGACCCACATTTTCAACCTGTTCGGACTGCTGCCATACGATCCCTCGGTGGTGCCGCTGCTCGGGCCTTATCTGGCGATCGGTGCGTGGCCGATCATCATGGGCATCACGATGTGGTTTCAGATGAAGCTGAATCCGACACCGCCGGATCCGACTCAGAAGATTATCTTCGACTGGATGCCGGTAATCTTCACCTTCATGCTCGCGTCTTTCCCGGCCGGTCTCGTGATCTATTGGGCGTGGAATAACACGCTCTCGGTGATCCAGCAGAGCTACATCATGCGCCGCAACGGCGTGAAAGTAGAACTGTTTGATAACGTGAAATCGACCTTCCGCCGCAAATCCTCCGACAAGCCGGCGAAGACCACATAGACGGATCGCCGCCTTGCGATCGTTGCGGGGGCGCATTGCGGACGAAGCCGTCCAATGATCGGCGGGAACGTTTCTGATTCCGTCGCTCCGCGCAAAATCGGCTGATCTTGCCGCGAAGGTGCAATGCCAAGTCAGGAAGGCCTCTTCGCATGACAACCGGCCTTGATACGGAGCTGATCGAGCAAGGCCGAAGACTGTTTGCCGGAGACTGGCAATTCATCTGGGCGTCGCCGTCGATCGAAACGTTACCGCCCATGGCGGGCCTCGAGGTCGCATTCGCCGGACGCTCCAACGTCGGCAAGTCGAGCCTGATCAACGCGCTGACGGGGCGCAGCACGCTGGCCCGAACGTCACGCACGCCGGGACGAACCCAGGAGCTGATCTTCTTCGAGGGTCCCAAGGGTGCCGACGTCCGGCTGGTCGACATGCCGGGATACGGCTTCGCGTCGGCGCCGAAGGCCAAAATCGCGTCGTGGACGTCGCTGATCCACCAATTCCTGCTCGGCCGGGCGACCCTTGCGCGCGTCTATGTCCTGATCGATGCGCGCCATGGCATCAAGGATACCGACCAGGACATCCTGACCACGCTCGACAGGTCCGCGGTGAGCTATCAGATCGTGCTGACCAAGGCGGACGAGGTCAAGGCCGCTGAGATGGCGGAGCGTACCGAAGCGATCAAGGCGCTGCTCGCCAAACATCCTGCAGCGTTCCCGGATGTGCTGGTCACGTCGTCGCGCACGGGCTACGGAATACCGGAGTTGCGCGCCGCCATGGCCCGCCTGATCGGAGAGCTTCAGCGATGACGCAGTTCTGCTGTTTTCGGATCATCGTTTTTGCGGCGGGGCTGATGGGCGGCGCCGGCGTCATCCTGGCTGCGGTCGCGGCGCACAAGACAGGGGGCACACTTCTGCTCTCGGCCTCGTCGATGCTGTTGTTTCATGCTCCCGCCGCGCTGCTGGCGGTGCTCCTGGCGGATCGGCAGATTATTCGCCCACGTCTCGGTCTCGCGATTGCCAGCTGCTTTGCCGCAGGCGCAATCCTGTTCAGCGTGGACTTGACGGTGCGGCAATTCCTCGACCACCACCTTTTCCCGAGAGCCGCTCCGTCCGGCGGAACGCTGATGATTCTGGGTTGGTTTTTGCTCGCGATCGCCGCCATCTGGCCTCGTGCGGCGTCCCGTTCCGAGCAGTCTGGATCCTGACCCGAAGCGGCTTTGCGGTCCTGCCGCCAATCGGTTATAGCGTTTTCGAGCGAAGTGGATTCCGGTTCGCGTAAAGAAAACGCGTCAAACATAAAGATTGAGCTTCGCTTCTGATTCAATCAGAAGCGATACTGCTCAGAACCCGCTTATCCCGCCGGCCAAGAGATTAGTCTCAAGAGATCAGCTTCATGTCCGATGAATCCCGCATCAGCCCGCTCGATCAGGCGCGCATCCTGTCCGAGGCGCTGCCGCACATGCAGCGATATGACGAGGAGACCATCGTCATCAAGTACGGCGGCCATGCCATGGGCTCGGAGGAGGTCGCCCGCCAGTTTGCCCGCGACATCGTGCTGCTCGAGCAGACCGCGATCAATCCGGTGGTGGTGCATGGCGGGGGTCCTCAGATCGCGGCTATGCTGCAACGGCTCGGGATAAAATCCGAGTTCGCCGCCGGCCTGCGCATTACCGATGCCGCGACGATTGAAATCGTCGAGATGGTGCTCGCCGGTTCGATCAACAAGCAACTGGTTGGCTACATTAACGAGGCCGGCGGCAAGGCCGTCGGACTTTGCGGCAAGGACGGCAACATGGTTACCGCCTTGAAGGCTACGCGAATGATGGCGGATCCGGATTCGAACATCGAGAAGGTCGTCGATCTCGGCTTTGTCGGCGAACCCGAACACGTCGATCTGACGCTATTGAATCAGTTGATCGGTCACGAACTGATTCCGGTTCTGGCGCCGCTGGCTACCTCAAAAGGCGGCCAGACATTCAACGTCAATGCCGATATTTTCGCCGGGGCAGTGGCAGGCGCGCTGAAAGCCAAGCGTCTCTTGCTTCTCACGGACGTTCCAGGCGTGCTCGACAAGTCGAAGAAGCTCATTCCGGAGCTCTCGATCAGCGACGCGCGCAAGCTTATCGCCGACGGGACTATTTCGGGTGGCATGATCCCGAAAGTCGAAACCTGCATTTACGCGCTCGAACAGGGCGTCGGTGGCGTCGTCATCATCGATGGAAAGACTCCTCACGCGGTTCTCCTGGAGCTCTTTACCGATCAGGGTACGGGAACGCTGATTCACAAGTGATCGACGCGCAGCAACATCCACACCGCGGCTTCAGTCACATCGACACGTGGGTGTTCGATCTCGACAACACGCTCTATCCGCATCACGTCAACCTCTGGCAGCAGGTCGACGCCCGGATCGGCGAATACATCGGCCAGTTCCTCAACGTCGATCCCGTCGAGGCCCGGCGCATCCAGAAGGATTACTACAAGCGCTTCGGCACCAGCATGCGCGGCATGATGACCGAGCACGGCGTCTCACCTGACGACTATCTCGCTTACGTCCATCAGATCGACCACTCGCCGCTCGATCCTAATCCGGCGATGGGCGCGGCGATCGAAAGGCTTCCAGGCCGCAAGCTGATTCTGACCAACGGTTCGACCGCCCATGCCGGTAAGGTGCTGGAGCGGCTTGGTTTCGGTCATCACTTCGAGGCCGTGTTCGACATCATTGCCGCGGAGATGGAGCCAAAGCCGTCGCCGCGGACTTATCGTCGCTTTCTCGAACGGCATCACGTCGATGCTGCGAAAAGCGCGATGTTCGAGGATCTGGCGCGCAATCTCGTCGTCCCGCATGAACTGGGGATGACGACCGTGCTGGTGGTGCCGGACGGGACGCGCGAGGTGGTGCGGGAGGAATGGGAAATGGAAGGCCGCGGCGCGCCGCATGTCCACCATGTGACCGACGACCTCTCCGGATTTCTGGCGGGGCTGACGGCGCGCTCGGCTTGACATGTCTGCCTCCGTCCAAGAGAACACCGCGTTGACAAACTACGACCGCGCAGTAAAGCCACGAGGAAATCCGATGTCGCTCGCCTCGCTCGAAACCACCATCAACGGCGCGTTCGATGTACGCGAGACTGTCACCCCCGCGACCAAAGGCGAGGTGCGCGAGGCGGTGGATCATGCGCTCGACCTGCTCGACAAGGGTGAGGTGCGCGTCGCCGTGCGCGCGGCAGACGGCAAGTGGATCGTCAATCAGTGGCTCAAGAAGGCCGTGCTGCTGTCGTTTCGCCTCAACGACATGAGCGTTATTCCGGGCGGTCCCGGCAACGCCGTGTGGTGGGACAAAGTGCCGTCGAAGTTCGAGGGCTGGGACGAGAACCGGTTTCGTAACGCGGGCTTTCGGGCCGTGCCGGGTGCGATCGTGCGCCGCTCAGCCTTCATTGCGAAGAACGCGGTGTTGATGCCGTCGTTCGTCAATCTGGGCGCTTATGTCGACGAAAGCACCATGGTCGACACCTGGTGCACGGTCGGCTCCTGTGCCCAGATCGGCAAGCGGGTCCACATCTCCGGCGGCGCGGGCATCGGTGGTGTATTGGAGCCGCTGCAAGCCGGGCCTGTGATCATCGAGGACGATTGCTTCATCGGTGCGCGCTCGGAAGTGGCGGAAGGCGTCATCGTACGCAAGGGCGCTGTGCTGTCGATGGGCGTTTTTCTCGGTGCCTCGACCAAGATCGTCGATCGTGCAACCGGCGAGATCTTCATGGGCGAAGTGCCGGAATATGCGGTAGTGGTACCGGGAGCGCTGCCGGGCAAGCCGTTGAAGAACGGCCAGCCCGGTCCGTCCACCGCCTGCGCAGTCATCGTCAAGCGCGTCGACGAACGCACTCGCTCCAAGACCGGCATCAACGAACTGTTGCGGGACTGAGCGCCTTCCGGAGACCGCGCATGAACCTGACGACGCTGCTGTTCAGCTTTCAGGGCCGGATCAATCGAGCCAGATACTGGTGGGTAGCGCTGATCAATCTTGCCATTCTTACTGCTTGCCTGGTCTTTGCCTTAGCCCTCATAGGGCTTGAGATTTCGAACGCTACTCCTTCGACCGGCGCGCCGGTGAACTACTTGTTTATGGCGATCTTCGTTGTCGTCGGTCTATTGGTGATATGGTCAAGCACAGCTACGGGAATTAAGCGTTTGCATGACCGAGACCAAAGCGGATGGTGGATGCTCGTGTTTTGGGGAGTCAGTGCCATCGTCGGCTTGCTGCAGGAGACTGCCACGACGCCCAGCAGCAAGTTCATCCTTGACGTCGGGAATTTCGCGGTGACCGTCTGGATCATCATCGAACTCGGCTGCCTGCGCGGCACGCAAGGGCCAAACCGCTTCGGCGCTGATCCACTTGAAGCGTCGCCGCAATGATGCCGTCCGACGCGCTCTCCATCGCCCGCGATCTCGTCCGTTGCCCGTCGGTGACGCCGGCAGATGCAGGCGCGCTCGGCGTGCTGGAAACGCTGCTCAAGGGTGCGGGCTTCGATGTCCACCGCATCACCTTCAGCGAACCGGGCGCCGCTGATATCGACAATCTCTATGCCCGTATCGGCACGACCGGCCCTCACATCGCGTTCGCCGGCCATACCGACGTCGTGCCTCCAGGCGATGAGGACGCCTGGACCCGTGGCGCGTTCTCAGGTGACGTGGTTGATGGTTTTCTCTATGGGCGCGGCACGGTCGACATGAAGGGCGGAATCGCCTGCAGCGTCGCCGCCGCGCTTGACTATCTCGCGGAGCATGGCGGCCAGCCGGGGAAAGACGGCGACGGCTCGATCTCGTTCCTGATCACCGGGGACGAGGAAGACATCGCCGTCAACGGCACTGTCAAGCTGATGCAATGGGCCGCTGCACGCGGCGAAAAATTCGACCACTGCGTGCTCGGCGAGCCCAGCAATATCGAGGAGCTTGGCGATTGCATCAAGATCGGCCGCCGGGGCTCACAGTCCGGCACGCTTTATGTCGATGGCGTGCAGGGCCACGTCGCTTACCCGCATCGCGCGTCAAATCCGATTCCGGACATCGCCGCGTTGATTACCGCGCTTGTCAGTGAGCCGCTGGACCGGGGGAGTGCTCAGTTTCAGCCCTCCAATCTGGAATTCACCTCGGTCGATGTCGGCAATCCGGCGGCCAATGTGATTCCGGGACAGGCGCGCGCGAAGTTCAACATCCGCTTCAACGACCATCACAGTCAGGAATCGCTGCGTGCGCTGATCGAGGCGCGCGTTGCCACAGCCGCGGGTAACCGTGTCCAAACGCGCATCGTCTGGGAGCCGTCGAACGCCGACGTATTCCTGACCGAGCCCGGTCCCTTCACCGATCTCCTGGTCGCAGCCATAGAGGAGGTCACCGGCCGCAAACCGGAGCTCAGCACCGGCGGCGGCACCTCGGATGCGCGCTTTATCAAGGACTATTGCCCGGTGATCGAGTTTGGTTTGGTCGGGCAGACCATGCACCAGATCGACGAGCGTACGCCGGTGGCCGATCTCGAAAGGCTGACCCGTATCTACCGCGGCGTGCTGGATCGCTACTTCGCATGAACGACAAAATCCTCGTCCTCACCGCCATCGACGACGAACTCGACAAGGCACGCGCGCCCGATGGCGTCCGGGTGATCTACACCGGCGTTGGCAAGATCAATGCCGCCAGCGCAACCACGCTGGCACTGCTGACGATGCACCCGTCACTTGTCATCAATTACGGTACCGCGGGAAAGATCAATGAGACGCTCCAGGGTCTCGTGGAGGTTTCAAACGTCGTCCAGCGCGACATGATGGCGATGCCGCTGGCGCCGCGCGGACGTACGCCGTTCGCCCCGGAGCTTGATCTGTTGACTTCAGGCCAGGGCGGTGTCGTCTGCGGTACCGGCGACAGCTTTGTCACAAGCTCCGATCCGTGGCTGATCGAGAACAATATCGACATCGTCGACATGGAGCTGTTCGCGGTGGCGCAGGTGTGCCGGCGGCACGGCCTGCCGTGGCGTGCGTTCAAGTTCATCACCGACGACGCCAACGACCTCGCGCATCAGGACTGGACCGCCAATGTGAAGGATGGCGAGGGCCTGTTCTGGGATGCGCTGGAACGGATTCGCTCTTAGTAATCCACCCGCACAAGATACAATCCGTCGGGCGGCGCCACCGGCCCGCACGCTTCACGCCGCCGCGCAGCCAACGCGTTGGACAGGTCATCTGCGCTCCAGCGGCCATGCCCGACCCACACCAGTGATCCCACCATCGAGCGCACCTGGCTGTGCAGGTACGAACGCGCCGACGTGATGATGTTGACGCTGTCGCCGTTCCTGACGACGTCGAGCTGATCGAGCGTTTTCTCCGGCGACTTCGCCTGACATTCAGTGTCGCGAAATGTCGTGAAATCGTGCTTTCCGATGAGCCGCTGTGCCGCCGTGTGCATCGCCTCCGCATCGAGCGACCGCGGCACGCGCCAGACATGGCCGACATCGATGGCGAGGTTCGCGCGCCGATTGGCGATGCGATAGATGTAATGTCGCCGGCGTGCTGAGAAGCGCGCTTCGAAGTTGTCGGGCACGATCTCGGCTTCGAGCACGCCGATCGGATGTGGGCGCAGGTGCGCGTTGAGCCCGTCACGCAATCGATTCGGTACGAAGTGCTTCGCGATGTCGCAATGGGCAACCTGCGCCAGCGCATGGACGCCGGCATCGGTGCGGCCCGCGCCGTGCACGCGGACGCAATCACCGCAAATCGCCTTCACTGCCGCCTCCAGCGCGCCCTGTACCGAGGGACCGTTGTCCTGGTACTGCCAGCCGCAGAAGGGACCTCCGTCATATTCGATGGTCAGCTTGTAGCGGGGCATCAGACGAGCCGCAGCGGCGGCGTCAGCGGCGTGCCGTTCAGAAAGGCGCCGGCCTTCATCGGAGGCTTTCCCGCGCGCTGCAATTCAAGGATGCGGATCGCGCCTTCGCCGCAGGCGACCGTCAGGCGGTCGTCGAGGAGGCTCCCCGGCGATCCCGCGCCTTCCGCCAGCTCACAACGCAGGAGCTTGACGCGGACCGGCTCGCCATCCACCGGCATCTCGCACCAGGCGCCCGGAAACGGCGACAGGCCATGAATATGGCGCAGCACGTCGCGCGCGGGTCTGTTCCAGTCGATGCGCGCCTCGGTCTTATCGATCTTGGCAGCGTAGGTGACGCCTTGTTCGCTCTGCTTCGTCAACTGCAGGCCGTCGCGCGACAGCGAGGCCATCGCACGCACCATTAGATCAGCCCCAAGCGGCGCCAGCGCGTCATGAAGATCCGACGCCGTCATCGCATCGGTGATGGTGATCCGCTCGGCCAGGGCCACGTCGCCGGTGTCGAGGCCGGCATCCATCTTCATGACCATGACGCCGCTTTCGGCATCACCGGCCATGATGGCGCGGTTGATCGGTGCAGCACCGCGCCAGCGCGGTAGCAACGATGCGTGCAGATTGTAGCAGCCATATCGCGGCGCACCGAGGATCGCCTGCGGCAGGATCATGCCATAGGCGACGACGATCGCGGCATCGGGGACGAACGATTGAAACTCAAGCAGCGCCTCCGGCGTCTTCAGCGTTTTTGGCGTCAGCACGGGGAGGCCGAGGCGCTGCGCTTCCCGCGCCACCGGGCTCGGCTGCAGCTTCATGCCACGGCCGGCGGGCCTCGCCTCGCGGCTGTATACGGCCGCGATCTCGTGGCCGTGGGCCACGAGTTGCAGCAGCGTCGGCACCGCAAATTCGGGCGTGCCCATGAAAATCAGGCGAAGCGGCATCTGATTGATTTCTGCGCGGCAAAAAACCGCTTTATCTTGCGGCGAGCTTCGCGGCCTTGGTGAATTTTTTCATCACACGGTCGCGTTTCAGTTTCGAGAGGTAATCGACAAACAGCACGCCATTGAGATGGTCGATCTCATGCTGAATGCAGGTGGCGAAAAGACCCTCGGCATCCTCCTCGTGAACCTTGCCGTCAAGATCGGTGAAGCGAATCCGCACGCGCGCCGGCCGTTCGACCTCCTCGTAATATTCGGGGATCGACAGGCAGCCTTCTTCATAGACCGACAGCTCCTCCGAAGCCGAGAGGATTTCCGGATTGATGAAAACACGCGGCCGCGGTTTCGTCTCTCCTTCTTCGTCGCGTTTGGCGAGGTCCATGGTGACGATGCGGACAGGCTGCGCGATCTGGATGCCGGCGAGCCCGATGCCCGGCGCGTCGTACATGGTCTCGAACATGTCGTCGGCAAGCTTGCGGATTTCCGGCGTGACCTTTTCGATCGGCCTTGACACGAGGCGCAACTGCTTGTCCGGCACAATGATGATTTCGCGAATGGCCATGCCGGCGATGTAATCCCCGAGTCTGTCCGGGTCAATCCGCGAGCTGCATTGACCGTCCGGCCGTCATGAGCAGGCACATTGAGCTTTCGTTAACTCCGTGTGTTCGCTCTTCGTTCGCGAACATGGCCGAATCGGCTACGATGGGCGGATGAGCGACATTCTTTTCATGCTGGGCGATGTGCCGGTGCGGACCGGCACCGTGCTGATCGCGTTTGGCGCGCTGGCGCTGGCATTGTTGCTGAGCATTGCGATCGTGATCGCGCGCTCGGGACGCCGGGGAACCGAAATGGCGACCGCGCAAGCAAGTCGCGCGGATGAACTCGAGGAGCGTCTCATCGACATGATGCGTACGCAGGCCGAGGCCACCGGCCGTGTCGATGCCATGGGCAAGGCGCTCGCAGGGCGACAGGCGGAGATGGCGAGGGCGGTCAGCGATCGGCTGGACGCGGTCACCCACCGCGTCGGCCAGTCGATGGAGCAGACCACACGCAACACCATGGACAGTCTGCGGGTGCTGCACGAACGGCTCGGAATTATCGACAACGCGCACCAGAACCTGACCGAACTGACGACGCAGGTGACGACGCTGCGCGATGTGCTCGCCAACAAGCAGTCGCGCGGCGCGTTCGGGCAGGCGCGGATGGAGGCGATCGTGCAGGACGGAATGCCGAAGGGCTCGTTCGCCTTTCAGTATACGCTGCCAAACGGTAAGCGGCCGGATTGCGTAATCTTCCTCCCCGATCAGCGCCCGCTTTGCATCGATGCGAAATTTCCGCTTGAGGCGATGACGGCGCTGCGCGACGCCCGAACCGACGACGAAAGGAAACTCGGAACTCAGCGGCTGCGCGCTGACGTTATGCGGCACGTCACCGACATCGCCGGAAAATATCTGATCCCGGGCGAGACCCAGGACACCGCGCTGATGTTCGTGCCATCGGAATCGGTCTATGCCGAGATTTACGACAGCTTCGACGATGTGATCCAGAAGGCCTATCGTGCCCGGATCGTGCTGGTATCGCCGTCACTCTTGATGCTGGCGATTCAGGTGATGCAACAGCTTCTCAAGGACGCGCGGATGCGCGATGCCGCGGATCAGGTACGGATCGAGGTCATGAACATGATGGGTGATGTCGAGCGCCTGCGCGACCGGGTCAACAGGCTCGGCAGCCATTTCGATCAGGTCAGCGAGGATGTGAGGCAGGTCCTGATCTCGGCCGGTAAGATCGGCAAACGGGCTATGAGGATCGAGGAACTCGATTTCAGCAAGGACGAGGCGGCGGCGGAGACGCCACGGATCGTCGAGCCCGTCGAACCGACGGTGTTTCCGCCGCAGTTCGCCCGCAAGATCCAGGCGGGTGAGTAAGAGGAGGGCGGAACTGGCCGAATCTGCTAGCACAGCGGCATGACCACTCCGGACGTCGCCCCAACCGTATCCGAGGCTGCCTCCCGCGCGTCTTGGCGCGAGAGCATTGCGGTCTATCTGCAACCGCGCGTCCTCATTGTCATGATGCTCGGCTTCTCGTCCGGCCTGCCGCTGGCGCTGTCGGGCTCGACTCTGCAGATTTGGATGAAAGAATCCGGCATCGATCTGCACGACATCGGTCTGTTTGTTCTCGTTGGCACGCCCTATACGCTGAAGTTTCTGTGGGCTCCGTTGGTCGATGCCCTGCATATTCCGCTGCTGACGCGGCGGTTCGGCCGCCGTCGCGGTTGGCTCGTCTTTTCGCAATTGCTTCTGATCGCGGCAATCCTGTTGCTGGCCTCGACCGATCCAGTGAAAGCGCCGTGGTTTGTCGCGCTCGGCGCGGTGCTCGTGGCGGCGACGTCGGCGACGCAGGACATCGTGGTCGACGCCTTTCGGGTCGAGAGCCTGCCGGAAAGCGAGCAGGCTGCCGGCATGGCGGGTTATGTCGCCGCCTATCGTATCGGCATGTTGGTCTCGACCGCCGGAGCTCTCTTCCTGGTCAGCGCATTCGAAGGGACAGGCCAGGTCCGCGCCTCGGCGTGGGCGTGGGGCTACATTAGCATGGCGGCGATGGTTCTGATCGGCACCGTCACGGCGCTGGCGGCCACTGAGCCCGAGCAATCCGTGCGCGCCGAACTGGCGACGCGGGCTAAGGGCGGTTTCGCGCGGGTCATGAATGCCGCGGTCGGCGCATTTTCTGAATTCCTGAGCCGCAAGGACGCTCTCGCCGCGCTCGCCTTCATCGTGCTGTTCAAGTTCACCGACGCGTTTTCCGGCACCATGACCGCACCGTTCGTCATCGATCTTGGCTTCACCCGCAACGACTACGCCGCCATCGTCAAAGGCGTCGGTCTTGCCGCGACGCTGATCGGCGGTTTTGCCGGCGGCTTCGTGGCGCGGCGCTACCCGCTGGCGGCAAGCTTATGGGTTGGCGGCATTTTGCAGGCGGTCGCCAACCTGTCGTTCTCATGGCTGGCGCTGGTCGGCGTCAATCAATGGGCGCTGGCTCTCGCTATCACAGCGGAGAATTTCACCAGCGCCATCGGCACGGTGATCTTCGTCGCCTATCTGTCGGCGATGTGCCGCAATCCGCTGCACACCGCTACCCAATATGCGCTTCTCACGGCGCTTGCCGCGGTCGGCCGAACCTATCTGTCCGCCAGCGCCGGGTTCGTCGCCGAGGCGACGGGATGGCCGCTGTTCTTTGCGATCTGCGTTGCCGCTGCCATACCAAGCCTGATCCTACTGGCCTGGCTGCAGCGGCGCGGGCACTTTGCCGCGTTGCGGGCGTAAACGGTGGCGCAGCGAACCGGTACCTACCTCGGGTCAAGCCCGAGGATAGGCTTCGCTCGAAAACGCTATTTCCAGATCATGTCCTTTGCCGCGATCAACCCGCCGCCCGCGATCAGCACGGACGCGACGGCGAGCGCCGCAGTCGGCTTCGCGAAACCCGCCAGTATCAGGAACGCGGTCGAAAGTAGCGGCGTCGCATAGGCGGCGGCGCCGAGCACGCGAATGTCGCCGCGCTTCATGCCGATATCCCAGACATAGAAGGCAAGGCCGACTGGACCGATGCCGAGCGCGGCGATCGCGAGCCACTGTGCCGCGCTGTCCGGCCACACCGTCTGTTCCATGAGCAGATGCGCAACCGCCGCGAGTGCAGCCGTCGCCAGGCAAAAGCCCGCGACCGCGTCGGTTGGAACCGAGGCCAAGCGTCGCGACAGCACCGAATACGCTGCCCAGACAAACGCCGCCATGAACGCTGCCGCAAGACCGGACATCTGGACGCGTTCGAACACAATCGAGGTACCGCCCGCAAACAGCGAAACCGTCCCGGCCAGCCCGAGGATCGCGCCGATCAGATGATGTGACGCCAGCCGCTCGCCTGGCAGCATCGAGGAGAACAGCACGATCAACAGTGGCCAGAGATAATTCAGGAGGCCCGCTTCGGCGGGTGGCGCCTGTCGCAGCGCGATGAAATACAACGCATGATAGCCGAACAGCCCTCCCACCCCCACGAGCCATACAACCGCCGGCTGTCGCAACGCGCTGACGCCTTCGGGACGGAACAGCCAGCTCGTGCAGCCGGCAAGACCACCAATTGCAAACGTCATGGCCGCGAGTTGAAACGCGGGAATGTGCCCGGTTGCGACCGTCATGACCGCGAGCAGCGACCACATCAGGATGGCGGCGAGGCCGGTGAGTGTGGCGGTCCGGGAGGTCATGATTTCTTCCTTCTCCTCTCTTGGGAGAAGGAAAGAAGCGGCATGTCCACCCTATGCACTCTTCATTACGCTTGATACTGGCCGCCGTTGATGCTCAGCGTCGATCCCGTGATGAAGCCGGCATCGTCGGCGGCGAGGAATATCACCGCGCGCGCGATCTCATCGGGCTCACCGAGGCGGGTCACCGGAATCTGCGGCAGGATGTTTTTCTCGATGACGTCCTTGGGCACGGCCTGCACCATTTCCGTGTTGATGTATCCGGGGCAGATCGCATTCACGGTGATTCCGTTCTTGGCATTCTCCAGCGCCAGCGCCTTGGTGAAACCGATGTCTCCGGCCTTCGCCGCCGAATAGTTCACCTGGCCGAACTGGCCCTTCTGGCCATTGATCGAAGAGATGTTGATGATGCGGCCGAACTTGCGCGCGCGCATTCCCTCGATCACCGGGCGCGTCATGTTGAACAGCGAGCCGAGATTGATGTTGATGACGGCGCTCCACTGCTCGAGCGTCATCTTGTGGAAGGCGCCGTCTTTGGTGATGCCGGCATTATTCACGAGCACCTCGATGGGGCCGAGGTCCGCTTCGACCTGCTTGATGCCGCCAGCACAGGCATCGAAGGAAGCGACATCCCACTTGTAAACGGGAATGCCGGTTTCCGCCTTGAATTTTTCCGCCGCCGCGTCGTTGCCGGCGTAGCTCGCCGCGACGTTGTATCCGGCCGCTTTCAGCGCTCTGCTGATCGCGCCGCCGATGCCTCGCGTTCCCCCCGTCACCAATGCCACTCTTGCCATGCGTCGTCCTCCTGGAGTTCCAGCTTTTGTTTTGACGCGCTTCTTGACGCGAACCGGTACCCACTTCGCTCGTAAACGCTACGGAAAGCCGGATTTATCCTGATCGTTGAAACAAAAGCTTTGCGGATAAAAATGCCCGGCACGAGGCCGAGCATTTGGTTGTCAGCGCGACTCAATGTCCATTTTCGCCGCCTTCATCCGCTCAGCCGCGCTCAACGCACATGGCGATCCCCATGCCGCCGCCGATGCATAACGTGGCAAGGCCCTTCTTGACGTTTCGCTTCTGCATTTCGTGCAGCAGGGTCACCAGCACGCGCGCGCCCGAGGCACCGACCGGATGGCCGATGGCGATCGCGCCGCCATTGACGTTGACCTTTGAGGTATCCCAGCCGAGGTCCTTATTGACGGCGCAGGCCTGTGCGGCGAAGGCTTCATTGGCTTCGATCAGGTCGAGGTCGCCGATCGTCCAGCCTGCTTTTTTCAGCGCGGCACGGGAGGCCGGAATCGGGCCGGTGCCCATGATCTTCGGATCGACCCCGGCATGGGCCCAGGAGACGATGCGGGCGAGGGGGGTCTTGCCCTCTTTCGCCGCCTGCGCGGCCGACATCAGGACGACGGCCGCGGCGCCGTCGTTGATTCCCGACGCGTTGGCCGCGGTCACAGTGCCGTCCTTTTCAAAAGCGGGTCGCAGTTTGGCGATGGCGTCGACCGTCACGCCAGCCTTCGGATATTCGTCCGTGTCGACCACAACATCGCCTTTGCGGCTCTTGACGGTGACGGGCACGATCTCGTCCTTGAATCGGCCCGCTTTCTGCGCGGCTTCCGCCTTGTTCTGCGAGCCGGCGGCAAATTCGTCCTGCTGCTGGCGGGTGATCTGGTACTCACGGGCGACGTTCTCGGCGGTGTTGCCCATGTGGTAGCCGTTGAACGCATCCCACAGCCCGTCCTTGATCATGGTGTCGATCAGTTCAAGGCCGCCCATCTTCACGCCGCCGCGCAGGTGCTGCGCATGCGGCGCCATGCTCATGGATTCCTGTCCGCCCGCGACGACGATATCCGAATCCCCGTTCAGGATGGCCTGATAGCCGAGCGCGACAGTGCGCAGGCCCGAACCGCAGAGCTGGTTGACGCCCCAGGCCGGGCTTTCCACCGGAACGCCAGCGGCGATCGACGCCTGACGTGCCGGATTCTGGCCCTGCGCCGCAGTCAGAATCTGGCCCATGATGACTTCGGAGACCCGTCCGGGCTCGATTCCCGCCCGCTCCAGCGCAGCCTTGATGGCGATAGCACCGAGGGCGTGGGCGGGCGTCGTGGCAAGCGCGCCGTTGAAACTTCCCACTGGAGTGCGGGCGGCGCTGACGATGACGACACCGTCTGACATGGACACCTCCTGGAGCTTAAGTGACATGCTGGGGCTTGAGTGACTTGAAATTCGATGATGACAGGCCGCACCGGCGGTCCGCGATCTACTCAGATATATATCCTGTTGACCTCACGAGAGTGTGTCAATCATGCCAATGGCTGGAAGTTGCACCCGTACATGATCGTGAGCACTTCTATGCATTGGCATTAACTGTTTTTTATAAAACGGTAGCCGAAGCGGGCTGAAAGTGCTTACTTTGCTGCAATGCGTTACGTGTTAACCCCATCGTGGATGCCGGCGGGGTTTCTTGTCCTCGGCAGGGACGTGTGGGATCTATGGCGAAATCAGAGACACCGACGACAATCAAGAAATATGCGAACCGGCGGCTCTATAATACCGGCACCAGCACCTATGTGACGCTCGAAGATCTCGCGGGGATGGTCAAGCAGGGCGAGGATTTCCTTGTCTTCGATGCAAAGACTGGAGACGACATCACCCGTTCAGTGCTGGCGCAGATCATTTTCGAACAGGAAAACAAAACGGGGCAGAACCTGCTCCCGACCACCTTCCTGCGGCAGCTGATCCGTTTCTACGGAGATAGCATGCAGATGGTGGTGCCGAAGTATCTCGAACGATCGATCGACATGCTGACCCGCGAGCAGGAGAAGTTTCGCAAGCAGATGACAAGCAGCTTCAGCGGCACTCCGTTCGCGCCGCTTGAGGAGCATGTCCGCCGCAACATGGAGCTTTTCGAGCGCACGTTCTCGATGTTCAAGCCATTCGTGCCGCCGCGCAATGGGACCGCCGCGCCCGAGCCGGAGAAAACGCCCGATACTCCCGATCCCGGCGACAATATCGAAGATCTTCGCCAGCAGATGAGGGAGATGCAGGACCGCCTGGAACGGATGTCGAAAGAGCCGAAGAAGGAGTAGGTGTTCGGGTCTGCGATCATGATCGAACAGATGACGCTGAGGTCGCCGACCGGGAATCCAAGGGGATTTCGGCTCATGCAGAACAGCAGCGCGGTCTCCATGCTCGTACCTGCATCCTGTGCGCCCTCTGTCCCGGCGGAGCCGAACTCCGCGGCCATTGCCTGACACCCCTCACGGCCTGCAATTGACGACCGGGGCGCCTGCCAGTCCCAGTCCATCAAGTGTCAGATTGGTATTTCCTCGCGTTGAACCTTTTCTTGAGATGGATGACTCTCACAAAGGGGTCACGCGTCGGTGTGCCGTGCGCGACAATCGTCGCCAGGCTGTCGTTTGAAGCCATTGTCGCCGGGAAAGCCGCAGCGAACGAATCCGCAAGGTAGCTCCATTTGGTTCCAGCCGAGACCCAGAACGGCATAGCCGAAGAGCAGCAAGAGGGCCGCTCGGGCATCGTCGGCCTGGTTCGCGCTATTCCGATCCGCTGGCGCATTTTCTCAATCACGGCTTTGAATTCTGCGGCCGTGCTGGTTCTTGCGCTGTTGATATGGAGCGGTGCCAAGACCCTGGGGTCGGCATGGGACGACGTGCGTCAGGTCAGGAACTCCGATAAGATCCTTGCGGTTCTCGAGAGCGAGACCGGTCGACTGCAAAACCTGATCCATCGCTACGTCAATCAGCCCGGTCCCGATCTGTTTGCGGAAATCCTGCTGTTGCGCGAGGCCATCCTCGGCACCTTGAGAGCGCGCGCTTCGACTGACCCGATATTGCTGGGTACGGTCGACGAACTGGAACGCGCCACCGAACGCTTTCTCAGCGGTTTCAGGGAATTGCGCGCATTACAGACGACGATTGCCAAGACCTATGAGAACCAAATCCTGACGCCTACCAAGGACATGGCCGGCCTCTATTCGATCATCGAGGGTGCGACCAGTCGCCGCGACGCGCGGATATGGCCGACACTTGGCAAATCACGCGAGGCATTCACGGCGATGCTGGTGGACGCCAACGCCTACTACCTCGCACCCGCGTCAACCAGTGCGGACGAAGTCCGAAAGAATATCGATGCGGTCGCGCGCACGATCCCGGCGATGATCGATTTTGCCGAGAACGATCTCCAGCACGACGCATTACAGCGGCTCAAAACACGAACATCTGCGCTGCATGATGGGATCGCGAGCCTGTCCGATCTGCTCACCAAGCGAACTGATCTTTCGCGCAACTCCATCGACGCCAGCCAGGCTGAGACCATCGCTGCGATCGACGGCTTGTCTGTCAAGATGCGTCGGCGGGAGCAGAATGCGCAGTTGACGTTTGACCGCACTCTCACAAGCATCTCCCGCAAGATGCTGTCGATCGCCGCGATCTTTCTCGCCATCATAGTGATTGCCGGCGTTGTCATCGCGCTCAGCATCCGTCTGCCCCTGCGGCAGCTCATGACGTCGATGCGCGCGATCATGTCCGGCGACTACGGTCGCAGAGTCGCCGGCACCGACGCGCGGGATGAAATCGGCACTATGGCGCGCGCGGTCGAGATGTTCCGCAAGAACGCCATCGCCAAGCGCGCGGCGGAGGACGAATTGCGGGCATCGACGCAGAGGGCCGAAAATGCTTTGCTAGAATTGAACGCGGTGCAGCGCAATCTGATCGACGCTGAGCGGCTTGCAGTGCTCGGGGGGCTGGTCGCGGGCGTCGCGCACGAGGTGAACAATCCGATCGGCATCAGCCTCACTGTTGCTTCGAGTTTCGCTTGGCGCGCCGACACATTCGACGCCGAATTGAGATCCAAGACGCCACTGAAGCGTTCGCAGCTTGAGGAATTCGTGAGCACCTGTCGCGATGCAGCTCGTCAGCTGGTTGCAAATCTGCACCGGGCCGGCGAACTGATCCAGTCCTTCAAGCAGGTTGCCGTCGATCGATCTCACGCTGAGCGCCGCCAGTTCAGCTTGAGTGAATCCACCGGCCAGATCGTCGCCAGCCTCCGTCCGGTTCTGAAGCGATCTCCGATAAACATCGCTGTCGATGTCCCGGAGGGTCTGATTATAGATGGGTTTCCCGGCTCATACGGGCAGATTTTGACTAATCTTTTTCTCAACGCTGCCAATCACGCGTTCCCCAATGGGCGATCGGGTACGATTTCCATCGCGGCGAGCCTGCGCGCCAATGATGACATCGAGATCATTTTTTCCGACAATGGTATCGGGATGACACCGGACGTCCAGCGGCAGGCGTTCGATCCCTTCTTTACCACACGCCGCAACGAGGGTGGCACCGGCCTTGGGCTTCACATTGTCTACAATCTTGTCATACAGCAGCTCGGCGGTCAGATGACGGTGAAATCAGAGCTGGGACAAGGAACGACTTTTCGCATTATCATGCCGCGATCCGGCGCCGGCGCTGGCACGGAAACAGACAGCGGGACAGTACAATGGCCTACCAGGATGATCTCCTCGACCTGATCGACGATTCTGGAGCTGATCGCCCCGGGGCGTCGACGGTTCGCCAGTGGAAGGTCGCCGTGATCGACGACGATCGGGCGGTGCATGAAGGCACGCGCTTTGCGCTGAGCGATTACAGTCTCAACGGACAGACGCTGGAGATTCTGTCGGCCTATTCGGCTGCCGAGGGACGTGAGCTAATGCGCGCGCACCCTGACATCGCCGCGGTGCTCCTCGATGTGATCATGGAGACCGACGAAGCCGGCCTCGATCTCGTCGAATTCATCCGTAACGAGCTGCGGAACGAAACCGTGCGCATCATCCTGCGCACCGGGCAACCGGGACAAGCGCCGGAGCGCAGCGTTATTGTCGACTACGACATCAACGATTACAAGGCCAAAACGGAACTCACCGCCGACAAACTGTTCACCTCCTTGACCGCGGCGCTGCGCAGCAATCAGCAGCTCGAACGGATGGTGCAGACCCGTCGCGGCCTCGAGATCATCATCGATGCGGCTTCCACGCTCTACGATTTTAAGTCGATGCAGCGGTTGGCCGAAGGCGTCCTGACGCAGATCGCGTCGCTTTTGAACATCGACTGTGCGGGCATTCTGGTGTTGCGCGACGGCGGCGCGGTCGATGATGACTTTGCGGTTCTTGCGGGGTCCGGCTGTTACAGCTGCTTCAGCGGGGTCGACGGCCAGGCATCGCTCGATTCCGATCTCAAGCAGACGGTCGAGGACGCCTTCAGGCGGCGTAAGCACGAATTCGTCGATCACCGTTCGGTCCTCTATATCCGCACCGGCAGTGGACGCGAAGTCGTGGTGTTGTTACAGGCCGAGCGCGATCTATCGGATACTGATCGGTCCCTCGTGGAGATCTTCGGCAGCCGGCTGTCGATCGCATTCGACAACGTGATCCTCTATGAGCAATTGCAGGACGCCAACGCGCAGCTCGAAGACCGCGTGGCGCAGCGCACGCGCGCGTTGATGCAAGCCAATCGCAGGCTTTCCGCGCAATGGCTGCGGTTGCAGCGGGCCAACGGGTTCAAGAATGAGATTCTGGGAACGGTGGCGCACGACCTGAAGAATCCTCTCGGGGTCATCCTGGGGCGGACCGAAATGCTCGCCGAACTTGTCAGCGCAGGCTCGTACGGTGACACCGTCACCGTGCAGGTCGATCACATTCGCGACGCCACCAAGCGCCTGATTACGATGGTCGATCACCTGATTTCAGACGCCATGGCCGATGCTTTCGATATCACTATAAAGCGCGAGCCGGTCGATATCGCGGCGCTGGTCGCCGAGGTCTCCGAGGCCAATCAGCTATCAGCGGTTAACAAGCAGCAAACCATCGCCGTGTCGGCGCCTACCGGACACGTCACGATCTGCGACCAGGACCGGATGCGCGAGGCGATCGACAATCTTGTCAGCAACGCCATCAAGTACAGCCCGGTGGGAGGCAGGATCACGCTTCTGGTCGGCCAGGATGCGGACCACACAATCATCCGCGTCACGGACGAGGGCGCCGGCCTGTCGCCCGAGGATTTAGGACGACTGTTCGGCCGTTTCCAGCGATTGTCCGCAAAACCCACCGCCGGTGAAAGCTCCACCGGCCTTGGCCTGTCGATCGTGAAACGGATCGTCGAAATGCATGATGGCCAGATCAAAGCCGATAGTGGTGGCCCCGGACAGGGATCGACCTTCACCATCATCTTGCCTACGACAATCTGACATGAACAGGAATCCGTATATCATTGTGGTTGACGACGAGGCGCCTGCCCGGGAGATGGTGGGTGACTATCTCAAGATGCATGGCTTCGCCATCACGTTGTGCGACGGCGGCCGAAGTTTGCGCGACGCGATCGGCAGGACAACGCCAGATCTCGTAGTACTCGATCTGAACATGCCGGAGGAGGATGGCCTTTCGATCATCCGCGATCTCAAGAGCCGCACCAACATTCCGGTGATCATGCTGACGGCGACGGCCAGCCCGATTGATCGTGTGGTCGGCCTCGAACTCGGCGCCGACGACTACGTGGCAAAACCATGTGAGTTGCGCGAACTGATGGCGCGTATCCGCTCGGTACTGCGGCGAAGTGCGCCAAAAATGGAGGGCGTGCCCGATGTCGTCGCCGCCACGCCGGCAGGTCAACTCGTTCGCTTCGGCACCAAATGGCTCGATTTGGAGGCTCAGGCCTTACGGGACGACGAGGGCAACGAACATCCGCTTACGGCGTCGGAGTTTGGTCTGTTGAAGGTCTTCGCCGCCAATCCGAAACGGGTTCTGTCGCGCGAGCGGCTGCTGGAACTGGCCAATGCACGCGACAGCGAAGCCTTTGATCGGGCGATTGATCTGCGAATCATGCGGATCCGGCGGAAGATCGAGCCCGACCCCGCAAAGCCCGCGGTGATTCGGACCATCCGGGGCGGCGGTTATCTGTTTTCACCTTCCGGCGACAAATCCTGAGTTGCTCCAACGGCTAAGTCTAACGACGTTCAAACGAACAGGTGCTTTCCCAGCTCAGTCGAAACTGACAAAAAATACTTTAATATTCAACAGTTTGCGCCACAGAACCGGTATGCGTTTTTTTGCGGAGTATACGCTGGGTTTCGCTGATTGTTTCATCGCTGGGGAGGGGACGAAACAATTGCACCTTCCCGCGAAACCATTTTCTGCTTTCCGTGCAGGCGTGCTGAAACGTGAGACGGCTAATATTCTGCCCAACGATAAGGGGAGCCGTCATGCAAAATGTCATCGCGATTAACGCAGCCGCCTGCCAAGGCATTATCGCTGCCCAGGCAACCACCGATGAGATGCTTCTTGAGCGGATCGCCCACGGCGACCGGGCGGCGATGCATACCCTGTATTTGCGGCATAACGTCCGGGTCTATCGCTTCGTGCTCCGTAGCTTGCGCGACACGACGGCGGCCGAAGATATTGTCAGCCAGGTATTCCTGGACGTTTGGCGTACTGCCGGCCAGTTCGAAGGCCGCTCACGGGTATCAACGTGGTTGCTTTCGATTGCCCGGTTCAAAACGCTGACCACGATGCGCCAGCGCCGGCATGAGGATATCGACCAGGAGAATGTCCGGGAAATCGCTGATGGCGCCGATACGCCCGAGGCGTCGCTCGATCGCAGCAACGTCAGCGAAATTCTGCGAGCCTGCATCGCCAAGCTGTCCCCGGCTCATCGCGAGATCATCCATCTCGTTTACTATCACGAGAAGACGGTCGAAGAAGCCGGCGAGATCATCGGCATTCCGCCGAGCACCGTGAAGACCCGTATGTTCTATGCCCGCAAACAACTCGCAGCGCTTTTGAAAGTGGCGGGCCTCGCAACACTAGCAGCCTGACCAACTACTTGATCTGCTGATCGCCCGCCTAGCAGCGGCCCCGATGCATGACGTTCGGGCCGGTTTGCGTTCGGGCGACATCCCCGCGCTTGAGCGATTATCGGAAAACCGCGAGCGAACCGCGCAGTGCCCATCGTTGCTGGCGCCAGCCTGCAATCCCAAGCAGAGGCCTCGGGCGGCCAGGGCTGAATCGATAATGGTCGTTGCACGTCTGAGGGCTTCGCAAAGCGTGAGACGGCGCGGCTTGTCTCTGCCGCCACTATAGCGTTTTGAGCGAAGTGGAATCCGGTTCGCGGGAGAGAAACGCGTCTAATCAACAAGCTCTAGCCTACTTCGGTCATTAATGCGGCATTGCCGCCGGCGGCTGCGGTATTTACCGTTACGGTCTGTTCGGTGGCAAACCGGGTGAGATAGTGGGGGCCGCCGGCTTTGGGTCCTGTCCCCGACAGCCCATGGCCACCGAAGGGCTGCACTCCGACCACAGCGCCAATCATGTTGCGGTTGACGTAGATGTTGCCGACCTGAAGCCGGTCAGCGACGGTCTCGATCGTATCGTCAATGCGCGAGTGGATGCCGAGCGTCAGGCCATAGCCGGTGTCGGCGACGGAGTCCAACACCCCATCGAGACCGGAGGCGCTATAGCGCACGATGTGAAGGATTGGTCCGAACACCTCTTCGGTCAGTTGCCGCGCGTCGTCCAGCTCGAAGATATGCGGCGCGACGAAATTGCCCGATGACGGCGTAAGTCCCGCGAAATGTACCCGAGCCTCGCGCGTCATGCGCGCGATATGCGCATCGAGCCGATCCTTTGCCTCGCGGTCGATCACCGGGCCGACATGGGTGGCGGGATCGGACGGATCGCCGATCCTCAATTCGCGCGCTGCGCCAACGATCATCTCGATCATGCGGTCGGCCACGTCCTCCTGCACGAACAGAAGCCGCAGCGCGGAGCAACGCTGCCCGGCCGAGCGAAATGCCGAAGTCACGACATCGTCGGCGACCTGCTCGGGCAGCGCGGTGGCGTCGGCGATCATGGCGTTGATGCCGCCGGTCTCGGCGATCAGCGGCACGATCGGGCCGTCCTTGGCGGCGAGCGTGCGGTTGATCGATCGCGCCACTTCTGTTGAGCCGGTGAAGACCACGCCCGCGATGTCGCGATGCGCGACAAGCGCAGCCCCGATGTGTCCGTCGCCCTGAATGAGGTGAAGCGCCGCCTCCGGAATCCCGGCTTGATGCAGCAGGTGCACAACTTCCGTGGCGATCCTCGGCGTCTGTTCAGCCGGCTTCGCAACCACGGTATTTCCGGCCATCAGCGCCGCCGTCACCTGCCCCAAGAAGATAGCCAGCGGAAAATTCCAGGGCGAGATCGCGGCAAAAACGCCGCGCCCGCGCAGACGCAGCGTGTTGCGTTCGCCGGTCGGCCCGGGCAACGGCTGCGCGTCGCCGAACAGCTTGCGGCCTTCCGCGGCATAGTATCGGCAGAAGTCGGCGGCTTCGCGAACCTCCGACACACAATCATCCAGCGTCTTACCGCCTTCCCGTTGTAAGAGCGCGATGAAGCGCGCCGATCGCTGTTCCAACAGGTCGGCTGCGCGATCCATGGCGGCGGCTCGCACGGCCGCCGGTGCGCGGCTCCACGATGAAAACCCACTGCGCGCCGCGGCAACGGCTCGGTTCACATCTTCCGGCCCGCTATCGTTCACCGGCACGATTGAGACATGCTCAACCGCGATCTCGGCAACCAGCCGGTTCACCGCGGCGCGCTCGCCGAATTCGACTCCGCGCGAGTTGATGCGCTGCGGCTGGAAAAGATCGCGCGGCAGTGGAATCCTCGCGTGCTCGGCGCTGTCGGCGCTTCCTATGATATCGGCCGGTCTGCGCAGCAGCGTGTCTAGCGGCATATTGGGATCGGAGACCGTCGCGACGAAGGAGGAGTTGGCTCCGTTCTCGATCAGGCGGCGCACCAGATAAGCGAGCAGGTCGCGGTGACTGCCGACCGGCGCATAGATGCGGCAGGCGATCACGGGGCGATCCTTGCAGAGCGTGGTGTAGAGGGCTTCGCCCATGCCGTGCAGGCGTTGGAATTCAAAGCCGGTCTCTCCGTCCGTCAGTTCGAGAAGCGTTGCGACAGTGAGGGCATTGTGGGTTGCGAACTGCGGAAACAGGCGCGGCCGCAGCGTCAGCAGTTTTTTCGCGCAGGCGATGTAGTTCAGGTCGGTCATCGCCTTGCGGGTGAACACGGGATAGCCGTCGAGCCCGCGCTCCTGCGCGCGCTTGATCTCAGTGTCCCAATACGCGCCCTTCACCAGACGAACCATCATCCGCCGGTTCAGGGCTCGTGCGAGGTCGTCGATATAGTCGATCACGGCACCGGCGCGCTTCTGATAGGCCTGGACGGCGAGGCCAAAGCCGCTCCAGCCAGCGAGCGAGCGGTCGGCGGCAATGGCGGCGATCACATCGAGCGAAAGCTCCAGCCGATCGGTTTCCTCCGCATCGACCGTGAAAGCGAGATTGAGCGCTTTGGCGCGCTTGGCAAGATCGATGGCGCGCGGAACCAGCTCCACCATCACCCGCCCTCGGCTCACTGCCTCAAAGCGCGGATGCAGCGCCGACAGCTTGACGGAAATGCCGGGGCGGTCGGGCAGGGTCCTGTCGCCCGCGCCGCGGCCGATCGCCTCAATGGCGGCGGCGTAGGAACTGAAATAGCGGTCCGCATCCGCAGCGGTGCGCGCGCCCTCGCCGAGCATGTCGAAAGAGTAGCGGGTGCATCCCGCCGAATGCGCGTGCGCCCGCTCGAGCGCAGCCTCAATGGTTTCGCCCAGTACGAAGTGACTGCCCATCAGCCGCATCGCCTGCCGCGTCGCCGCGCGAATCGCCGGAACGCCGAGCCGTTTCGCGAGCCGCCCGATGGTTCCCTGCGGCGTCTCGCCCGGTTGGATGACCCGCGCCGACAACCCGAGCGCCCACGCGGACGCGTTGACAAGAAAGGCGCTGGATTTGGTCTCGTGGTGGATGAAATTGCCTTGCCCGAGCCTGTCCTCGATGAATCTGTCCGCGGTCTCGGCATCGGGAACCCGCAGCAGCGCCTCTGCGAGCACCATCAGCGCGAGGCCTTCCTTGGTCGATAGTGCAAACTCGCGCAGCATATCCTCGACGCCGCCGAGTGGGTCGTCGTTTTGCCTGATCGCATCGATCAGGCGTCGCGCCGTCCGATCGATCCGCGTTTCCCGCTCAGGTGTCAGCCGGGCCTCGGCGAGCAGCCGCTCCGCGATTGGCCGGTCATCCGGAGCGTAGGGAACCGAGAACGGCAGTGGAAGCTGGGGCGACATCGGTGATTCCTGATCACGATGATTCTGGATTGAATCGATGCAAAATCACGAACGTGATCGATTTCCCGATTTTTGAGCGAGAGCGGTCCCGCTAAGTTCCGTGCACAAACTTTCCGGTTCTGGTAGCAGCATGTGAGCGGCACGCGTCATCGATAAATAGGATCGCTGTTGCGCCTGCGCGACCCTCTCTCCGCGCGAACAGGCTAATCTCAGTCCGGGATCGGATATCAGGTCGAGGGACGATGGCGGGCTTTCCGGAACGACAACATGACCGCGCCCGCGTGCGCCGCCTGTCTCGTCTGCTTGTGGTGGGCGCGATGCTGCTCATGGCTAACGGCGTGGATCATCCTGTCGAAGCCGCAGAACTCAGTCCGGGAATCTCGCAGCTTTATACCTCGGTTTCGATCAATCCCCCGACCGCGGAATCCATGACGGTCTGCTACGGTTTCGTCTGCCGGCGTCGCGAAAGTCTTGATTTCACGGCCGCTGACCGTGCCGCGTTAGGGCGGGTTCTGGCGGCCGGCCGCTCATCGGCCGCTGCGGAACGCCGGGCTGTGCAGAAGGCGGTGGTCTGGTTCGATCGCCGCATGGGATCGATCCTCGGAACTGACAGGCGTGTGGCGCGGGCTGATTTCCGCGCCGGCGATGACAAGCACAACTTCGATTGCTGGGACACGACGCGCAACGTGACGAGCCTGTTGCTGGTCCTGCAGGGCTGGGGGCTTCTCAAATTTCACACCGTGGGAAATCCGCGTTATCGTGGCAACGCGCTTGTCTTGCAGACTCCGCATAACACCGCAGTGCTGGTGGAGCGCACCACGCGTGTGGAGTGGGTCGTTGACATGTGGACGCGCGGCTTTGCGCAATTGCCCGATGTCATGACCGTGGATCAATGGACCAAGCAGAACTGAGAAAATGCCTTCCTGCGCGACTTTGCCACGAAGATTACCCGATCGTCGTCGCCGGCGAATTCAGTCTGCGCGGATAGCGTAAACCTGATGGCGTCGGCGGAGCCCATGTCGTTCGCCCGGAATGGATCGCGCCTGCCAGGACGCGCTTTTATCCGAGCCTGAAGGATTGCGTCGGCGCGTCAAACCTTCAGGTTTTCGGCCGAAGTTTTGCCTCGATTGGCAACTTCTTCGAACTCAACCGTCTGCCCCTCGTTGAGGGTCGAAAGACCTGCTCTTTCCACGGCTGAAATATGGACGAACACATCCTTGCCACCCCCGGCCGGCTGGATGAAACCATAACCTTTGGTCGGGTTGAACCACTTCACAGTACCCTTAGCCATTCCCAAGTCTCCGCAGGATTGAAACAGTCGTCGGCCCCCGGAACCGGCTTGTCCGACGGCGCACAAGATACGCGGTCTCGGTCCGGCTTGATAGATCAAACATGAAGGCCGGTACCATTTTGCCACAATTCTGAGAGGCCTCAGACCGCCAAGTACAAGGGGTCTCGCCCGACCGGGGTAGCGCCGGGGGGCCACAGCGGCCGGTGTCCCAAGCTTTCCGGGGGGCTCTCGGCGAATACCCTTGCGACGTCAATACGTAGCAGTGAGATAGTCGACGATCTTGCTGATGTCGGTCTCATCGATCTGCGCGCCGTACACCTTGATCATCTTGTTCACTTCCGCCTGCCAAAAATCCTTTTTGAATTTCGGGCCGCGTGGCTGGGTCGCGATGTAATCCGCCGAATGGCAGGCCAGGCAATTGTTCTTTACGACGTCGACATTGAGTCCTGGTTTGAATTCGATCGTTTCGCGCGGGAGCTTGTAGGAAAGCGGTTCGGCGATGGCCCCCGTCGACTCGTAGGCGCAGGCGCTCGCGGCCAGTCCGATGCCGGTCGCGAGGGCAACAACAACTGAACGCGTCATGAGCCTCTCCCTCAAGAGACCGAGACGCGAACGGTCTCGGTGACGTTGCGCATGTAACCGGCCGGATTCCACGTGGCATCAGACGGCTGCACCTGACCGCCATCGCTGGTCGCGCGCACCTTCAATTCGTGTGGACCGGCAGTGAGCTTGACCGGAACCTTCCATTCGCGGAACGAGTATTTACCGTAGTTCCGGCCGAGCCGCGCGCTCTTCCAGGTCTTGCCGCCGTCGACTGAAACCTCGACATTCTTGACACCCGTGCCGCCATCGAACGCGATTCCCTTCAAAATTTTTCCGCCGCGCCTGAGTTGCGCGCCCTCGGTGACGTTAGTGATGAAGGAGCGGACATTGAGCCTGTTGATGGGGACCGTCGCTGTCGGCGTGGTGCCCGGTTCGACGCAGGCGCAGGCATTGTCGGGAATGCGATAGGCCGTCTTCATCCAGAAATTGTCATAGATGCTGTCGATGACAGTGATCTCATTGAGGTGCTTTATCCAGTAGGTGCCGTAATATCCGGGAACGACCAGCCGAAGCGGAAAGCCGTTGAGAAACGGCAGGTCTCTTCCATTCATCAAATAGGCCAGCATGACCTCGCCGTCGCGTGCGTGATCGACATCAAGCGCCTTGGCAAAATCCGGGGTCTTGTCGCTGACGGGGCCATCCATGCCCCCGAAAACCACTTGCTTGGCATCGTGCTGTACGCCGGCCTGATCGAGCAGGGTCTTGAGCGAAACGCCGCGCCAGCGTGCGTTGCCCATCGCTCCGTGACCGAGCTGGCCGCCTGCGACGCGGGGATTGACGAATCCGCGGCTGTTGCCCGAGCACTGATTGACCGCGACGATCTCCGTCTGCTTCATCTTTTTGATGTCCTTAAGCGATAGCTTGAGCGGACGATCAACCTTGCCCTTGATCTCGAGCGTGAAGGTGTCGGGATCGATGTTGAGCGGGATGTCGGCAAGATGATAGCGGACAAAGAAGGCGTCGTTCGGCGTGATGGGGCCTTCGTTGAAAACCGAGAACGGTGTTTCGAGTTGTGGTGGCCGGCTGGTGATTCCGATCATCGGACGCTTCTGTGGATATTTGACCAGTGGACGTTCGCCGTTGTCGAAGGGCATCGTCACGCTGTCGAGCGCCAAGGCTTTGAAAGGGGTCAGGCCGATGCTAAGCGTCAGTCCAGCGCCGATGCGTTTCAGCATTTCTCGTCTGTCGAGCATTGGCTTCCTCCGAAGCTTTATTGACATGGCCCGTCATCACGGATCACAACTCTGCAAGTTTGTCACCGGACAGCGGCAAGTCAATCGACGAGTTCCGAATATGCCGTTCGATGCGATCGATGGATCGGATCGCGAGATTTTGATGCGGCGGTATGACAACAGCCCGTTGCTCTCAACGTAAAAACCCCGGCCGCTGGGCGGCCGGAGCTTTTTGACCGGACAGGAAGGTGCGATTAGTCGCAGACGTTGATGGTCCGCAGGCGGAAGCCGAACGGGGTCGGCACGCGGCGCACGACGTAGCAGCCGTCGTCGTAACCGCCGATATAGGCAACGCCGAAACCGTGGCCGAAATGGCCGTGGCCGAAGTGGTGACCGTGATGCCATCCACCGTGTCCTCCGCCATGCCAACCGTGAGCCGAAGCGGCGGTCGGAGACAGCGTCATCGCGCTGAGGGATGCTGCGGCAACAAGCCCGAGAGCAATCTTACGAAACATGGTCGTTCTCCTTTTAGATGAAGCGTGGGATGCGCGGGTTTCAGGTTCAAAGCGATTTTCAGTTTCCAGTTGCGGGCTCTTGCTTGGTCTCGCTCTTGCCCGTCGCAAGTTCGTCGCTTGCTTTGAAAAGGCGGTTCGAAGAATCCGGCCGACATTTTTCTGAATGGACGTTCAGACAAGTGGGGTTTCGAGCCCTATGCGTGTGCGAAATCTCACACGGTGCGAATGCCGCTGAAAAATATGCGTGAACCAAGCGGCGACGGGCCGACCTCGCCCTAGATTGACACCGAGGACCGGGTGGTCAAGAAACGCGAGGAAGCTGCCGGAGAACCATGCGAGGACGCGCGACAGGTGTAATCCTCGACATCCAGATGACAATCGCACAGTCCGATAAACCCGCGTTGCCACCGGAGCGTCCCGCGCTTTCGTCGCTGCTTTGGGTCGCGGCATTGATCGCTGTGATGACCGCGATGCGATGCGTCTTTGCCGGCACGCTGGATCTGCGCACCGACGAGGCCTATTACTGGACCTGGTCAAAGGAAAGCGCGCTGTCCTTCCTCGATCATCCTCCGATGATTGCGTGGTTCATTCGTTTCGGTACCGCGATTTTCGGCGATACAAATTTCGGCGTCAGGTTTGCCGGGCTGCTGGCGATGCCGATCTCACAATTGCTGCTTGCCGACATCGTTCGCCGAGTCACGCACGACATCCGTGCCGCCATGCTGGCGGTTCTGATGATGGAAGCGGCGCTGTACTACGGCCTGCTGATGGCGAAGGTCGCGCCCGACATTGCGCTGATTCCGTTTGAACTGGCGATGGTCTGGTCGCTGGTGAGGCTCACGGAGAGCGGCGACGCGCGCTGGTGGCTCGCGGCCGGTGTTTTCGGGGGGCTCTCTCTGCTGTCGAAGCTGACTGCTTTGATGCTGATTCCCGCCATTGCCGCCTTCATCCTCGTGCCGGACTGGCGTTGGCGCTGGCTACGCAGTCCGTACCCATGGACCGCGGCGTTGATAGCTGTTGCGGTGTTCTCACCGGTCCTGATCTGGAACGGGATGCACGACTGGGCCTCGTTCAGGTTTCAGTTCGTTCGTGCGACATCGGAACATGATCTTACACTTCGCACGCTCGGCGATTACATCGGCCTTCAGTTCGGTCAGGTCGGACCGATCCTGCTGCCTGTGGTGCTGTTCGCGGTAGGCGTCACGGCATGGCGTGGCTACCGGCATCGCGATCCCGTCGCCGTGCTGTTGTCTACCGCCGTACTCGTACCGTTCGGGTATTTTCTCTGGAAATCGCTGACGCTTCGGGTCGGCGACACCTGGCCGATGTTCATCTGGCCGTTGGGTTTCGCGGCGGCGGCGATCGACATTGCAATGCGACGGCGCGAAAACTGGCCGGCGTGGATGCTGAAATGGTCAACGTTCTGGGCCAACGCCGCGATTGTGTCGGGTCTCTGTCTCGTCGTCGCGATCTTTCTTTATTACACCGTCAGTCCGTGGAATTTCATCGGCAAGACCGATCCGATCGGCGGTGAGGCGGGATTCGCGCAGGTCGCGAGCCGCGCTGAAAGCGAAATGCAAAACTCCGGTGCAACCTGGATCGCAACAGTCGACTACCGCGTTTATGCGATGCTGCGCTGGTATCTCAGGGATCGCGTGCCGGTGATCCAGATCAATGAGCGCAGTCGTTTCTTAGGCTTTCGGGATCCGGGTTGCGACATGATTGCCGGGCATGCCGGGCTCTATGTCGCCCGGGAGCCGGATGATGCCTCGATTCTGGCCTCGACCGCGGCGGTGCTCACGCCCCTCGGTCAGGTTCAACGGACCTGGCGTGGGCGGGTCATGGACACCTATGTGCTGGAAAAGCTGACGGGCTGGACGCCCGATCTCTCGCCGCCGCCGGCCTCGCCGTTTTACAAATGGCGACAACTAGCCGAGGGCGGGGCGGTTTGCCGTCTAGGGTCTATTTCAACAGGAGCGAATCAGACTCTAGCCGCATCCTTGTGAGAGAGGATGATCTTATCCGAAAACCGGTACTCACTTTTGCGGAATACGCGCTAACTCAGTTGCCGCCGTCTCGCTTGCGCAACAGATCTTTTACAAGGTCGCCGAGCGCGGGCCGCGGCAGCGCCGTGAACGGCATCGGCCGGGTAACGTCGATCGCCGCCAGCCCGAGACGGGCGGTCAGCAATCCATTGAGGACGCCTTCGCCCAAACGCGTCGACAGTTTCGCGGCGATGCCCTGGCCGAGCATTTGCTGGATCAGCGTGTCACTCGCCGCCATGCCGCCGGTGATTGCCAGATGCGCGATGACGTGGCGCATCAGGCGGATCATCCCGAGCGTACCTGGCCTTCCGCCATACAGACGCGCAAGCTGCCGCACCAGCCGCATCGCTGCGGCGAATACGAACAGCACATCCACGACGGCGCGAGGGCTGACCGCGGTGACGATCGACACACGCTGCGCTGCCACTGATACGAGTCGGCGCGCCTCTTGGTCCAGCGGAGCCATCAGTTCGCGTTCGGCGAGCCGCACCAGATCGGCGCCGTCGATGATGTCAGTGCTATGGCTCCGCAACGTTGCTCGTGCCCGGGCCAGGTGCGGATCGTTGTGGGCGAGTTTCACCAGATCGCGCACGACCGCGTCGGCTTCCTTGCGATTGTCAGCCGCGATTGCGGCCAGCGCTCGCCGATGCAGATTCTCGATGGTGGCGAGACGGGTAAGACCCGCGATCTCGCGGGCCGCGATGGCAATCGACGCGATGACAAACAGCGCCGCCAGCATCAGCCCGAGGAAACCAAGCCCCTCGCTGCGTGCAAACAGGTCGCCGACCAGATCGATAGCGCCGATTACGGTGCCGAGCAGGATGAACCCGGCCAATGACGACCAGAACAATGCCCCCCAACGAAATCCCTTCCGCGCCGGAACCGGAGGCATCTCCGCCGGTTCCGGGAGGAGTACGGGCTCCGGCTCGGGTTCAGCTTCCGGCGTGATGCTGATGCTGCCGCGAGCAACCCGGCTCGCGGCCTCGTCGTGTTCCAGGACCACGACGAGCGGATCGTCGAGCTTGAATGTGACGGGACGACGCAGGCCGGAACGCTCACTCATTGCAGTCGGTCTCCGATTAGGAACTGGAGCGCCCGGTCGAGGCGGATATGGGGCAGCGACGGCTCGCCAGTTCCTTCGTTTTGGAGGCGCGGGGGACGAAAGCGCAGAAAACGAAAGTCGGCCTGATCCATAGCGGATGTCGACAGCCCGCGGAAAGCGCCGTTTCCGCTGAAAAGTTCCTTGACATCCTCGGGCAGGTCTCCGGGGAATGTTGCGACTTCGGTGTTGCCGTCGAAGGTCTCGCCATTGGCGGCTTCGCCGGCAAGGGGCGTGCCGAGTATGGACGGCAGTTTCTCGCGACCGCATCGCACCTGCGCCTCGCGCGTGGCGCGGACCGCTGCCAGGGCGACGACATCAATGGCGGCGCCGGCGACTTCGGCCCGCGAGGCGGCGCGTTCCACAATGCGTCGAAGAATCGCCTCAAGCCGGTCATGACTGGTGTGATGCAAATGGTCGGCCTTGGTAGCGGCGAACAGGATGCGATCGATCCGCGGCCGCAATAGTGTACTGAGTAACGTGCTGCGGCCGACGCGATAGCAATCGAGAATTCCGGCAAGCGCCGCTTCGAGATCATATAAGGCTTCCGGCCCCGAATTGAAGGCGGCAAGTGTATCGACCAGCACAATCTGGCGGTCGAGCCGCGAAAAGTGATCGCGGAAAAACGGCCGCACCACGAGATCCTTGTAGGCCTCGTATCGCCGCCGCATCATCGTCCAAAGCGATCCATCAATCGGGATTCCGCCGGAGGGCAAATCAAGCGGCGCGAAAGTGAGCGCGGGCGAGCCTGCAAGGTTGCCCGGCATCAGGAAACGGCCGGGCGGCAGCAGGCTCATGGCGAAACGTTCGTCCCGACACGCGCGAAGGTAGTCGGTGAACAGCCGGGCGGCGGCGAGTGTCGCCTGTTCATCCTCGCGGGCCGAGGGCCGCAGCGTTGCGAGATGATCGTGCCATGCGTGTGCGAGGCGCGCCCGTGGCTGTTGCCGCGATAGCGCCAAGCTCTCTGCCGACCACTGTTCATAACTCTTATCGAGCAGCGGCAGATCGAGCAGCCATTCTCCGGGGTAGTCGACAATATCCAGCGTCAGCGTTTGGTCCAAACCATTCTGCCGCTGATAGCCGATTACGAGCCGCAATTCGCTGATGTCGACCGTCGAGCTTGGCCAGCGCCGCTCCGTGATCAGGGTGTTGACGTGATGTTCATAGCTAAATCGCGGTACGGCGTCGTCCGGTTGCGGGGCAAGCTGCGCGCGGGCGATGCGACCGCTGGCGAGAGATTCAAAAACCGGAAACCGGCCGCCACGCGACAGACCGTGCACAAGCGCCGTGATGAACACGGTTTTGCCAGCGCGTGACAGGCCTGTCACGCCGAGCCTGATCGTCGGGTTGAAGAAGTTTTCGCCGTAGTCCAGCAGCGCGCGTGCCGAGAGGCGCGCTCCTTCAAAGATATCGGAAAAGCTGGCGGCCATATTGATGTGATGTCGGTGATGAAGCCTGCAATGGCGCGCCTATGGTTCGTGGCAACCGGAAAGTGGCGACTGCCGAGCCTGAATCAAGTTCCGTATCCAAGTGAGATGTACATTAATTAGGTTGAGGCTTCGTTGACCCGCGGCTGCTCTACGGCTGCGGCGTGATCTTCAGAACTTGGCGGAGCCTGTCTTATATGGGCTGTGATCGACCTCGTCCTGGCCTGTGCGTCTTATGCGCGAGTGGAACGACGCGGACGACTCCTCGAAATGGTCGCGGTTCGCTCCGGGAATCTTGCGCCGCTAACGGTTGGCGCGCGTTTGCTGTTCATACGAGCGCAACATCGACGATCTCGGGCATGAATTTACCACTTCGGCTGGCTGTCTGTTCCGTTTTCGTAAAATTTTCTCTCCCTCCAGTTGTGTAAAAGAAGTTTAACTACTCGCGTAGATTGTATTTGCGAGCATTTGGGGACGACAATCATGAGCTTTCTACCGGCATCTCGCGATGCGAACGCGAAACTCGACGCGCTGAGCAGATCTCAGGCTATCATCGAGTTCAATCTCGACGGAACGGTCATCACCGCGAATACGAATTTTCTCAATGCGATGGGATATACGCTCGAGGAAATCCGCGGCAAGCATCACGGCATGTTCGTCGACAAGGAACGTCGTGACAATGCTGAATATCGCGAATTTTGGGATTCGCTGCGTCGCGGCGAATATCAGGCGCGAGAGTTTAAGCGAGTCGCCAAGGGCGGGCGAACGGTGTGGATTCAGGCTTCCTACAATCCTCTGATGAACGCGCGAGGCAAGCCTTACAAGGTCGTCAAGTTTGCGACCGACATCACGATGCAGAGGCTGCGCAATGCCGATTATGAAGGTCAGCTGAAGGCGATCCACAAGTCGCAGGCCGTGATCGAATTCAATCCTGACGGCAGTATCATCACAGCGAACGACAATTTCCTTAAGACGGTTGGTTACAGTCTGGACGAGATCCAGGGCCACCATCACCGGATGTTCGTCGAGCCGGACGAGCGAGACAGCGTGGCTTATCAGGTTTTTTGGGACATGCTCCGGCGCGGTGAATATCAGGCCGCCGAGTACAAACGAATTGGAAAAGGCGGCCGGGCGGTCTGGATCCAAGCATCCTACAACCCAATCCAGGATTCGGAGGGGGCGGTCATGAAGGTGGTCAAGTTTGCGACCGATGTGACGGCTCAAGTCCAAGACCGTATGCGTCGTACGGATTTGCAGAAATCCATCGATACGGACCTCGGTCAGATCACTGAATCCGTTGCCGCGACGTCGCGGCGCGTTAGCTCGGCCGCCGATGCGTCCACGCAAGCGTCCGCCAACATGCAGGCTGTCGCGGCTGGCGCCGAAGAACTCGCGGCGTCGGTCGGCGAGATCAGTCGCCAGGCAGCGGACGCGCTTGCTATCTCCCAGCAGGCGGTCACCCAGGCGAACGAGACCGGCACCATCGTTGCCGGGCTTGCGACCGCCGCGCAGAAAATCGGCGACGTCATCAAGCTGATCAACAGCATTGCCGAGCAGACCAATCTGCTGGCGCTCAACGCCACGATCGAAGCGGCCCGCGCAGGCGAGGCCGGTCGAGGTTTTGCGGTGGTTGCGTCGGAAGTGAAGAGCCTGGCATCACAAACCGCCAAGGCGACAGAGGAAATCAGCGGTCAGGTTGCCGAAGTGCAAAACACCACCGGAAGCGCGGTGGGCGTCATCGAGGCCATCACCCAGACCATATCGCGGATCAACGAAATATCTGCGGCCATCGCTGCGTCGGTCGAGGAGCAGGCGTCTGTGACGCAAAGTATCTCATCTAATATGCAGGTCGCCGCCAAGAGCGTTGCCGATATCACGGCAAGCATGAGCGAGATAGCCGACGTCACGCAGTCCGTCGACGCCGCAACCCGCAAAGTCAAGGACGCATCTCGCGCGGTGGCGTAAGCGTTGGTATAGAGGTCGTTGCGCCGGCTCTTCTCTCCGTCATCTCGCCATGGCATGGTTGCTTCCGGGACGGTACGCGATCGGTCTCCGGTCGCGCCTGCGGGAGAATTCGCGTGGCCATTTCCAATAGTCCTGGTGATTTCGATTTCGGTCTCGGCGAAACCGCCGATGCAATCCGCGAGATGGTCCGTGATTTTTCCACGAACGAGATCGCGCCGCGTGCTGCCGAGATCGACAGGTCCAACCAGTTCCCGCGCGATCTCTGGCCGAAGCTCGGCGCACTCGGTCTTCACGGGATTACCGTCGAGGAAGATTATGGTGGCGCCGGTCTCGGTTACCTCGAACACTGCATTGCAATGGAGGAAATCTCGCGCGGTTCGGCTTCGGTCGGATTGTCTTATGGTGCTCACTCTAATCTCTGCATCAATCAATTGCGCCGCAATGGCAGCGAAACGCAGAAGCGAAAATATCTGCCGAAGCTGATTTCCGGCGAGAATGTCGGCGCGCTGGCAATGTCCGAGCCGGACGCTGGTTCGGACGTGGTCTCAATGAGGACGCGTGCTGACAGGAAAGGTGACCACTACGTTCTTAATGGCAGCAAGATGTGGATCACCAACGGGACGCTCGCGGAAACGCTGGTGGTCTACGCCAAGACCGACGCCGCGGCGGGCGCACGAAGCATCACCGCCTTTATCGTTGAGAAAGGCATGAATGGATTCTCAACTGCACAGAAGCTCGATAAGCTCGGTATGCGCGGCTCCGATACCTGTGAACTGGTGTTCGAGGATTGCGAGGTGCCAGAGGAAAACGTCCTCGGTGAAGCCGGCTGCGGCGTCAATGTCCTGATGTCCGGTCTCGATTACGAGCGCGCCGTGCTCGCTGCCGGTCCGCTCGGCATCATGCAGGCTTGCATGGATGTCGTGATGCCGTATGTGCACGAGCGTAAGCAATTCGGGCAGCCGATCGGCAGCTTCCAGCTCGTTCAAGGCAAGGTTGCTGACATGTATGTCACCATGAATGCGTCCCGCGCCTATGTCTATGCGGTGGCAAAGGCGTGCGATCGCGGCGAGATCACGCGCGAGGACGCGGCAGGAGCGATCCTTTACTCCGCGGAGAAGGCGACGCAGTGCGCGCTGGATGCGATCCAGTTGCTGGGCGGGAATGGTTACATCAACGACTATCCGGCCGGCCGCCTGCTGCGCGATGCCAAGCTCTATGAAATCGGCGCCGGCACGAGCGAAATCCGCCGCATGCTGATTGGTCGCGAGCTATTCGAGAAGAGCACCTAGAGCGGAATGAGGAAAGGACGCAGCGGCTTTCCGCCTGCACCCCGTTTCTCAAAATATTGGAATCGATCACGTTCATGAAAATGCTGCGCTGATCAGCGTGGCAAAGAGCCTGAACGGAAGGCTGCCTCACGCTCGCGCTTTCTCAGCCCGCGCCGCGACACTCAGGGCGTCGCGCGCGTTCCGATCCATGTGTCGCGGGCGGTAGTCTAGTTGCGTTAGTCTAGTTATTGACGACGACGACCGTCGTGCCGATCGGCACGCGGTTATAAAGGTCCACCACGTCCTCGTTCGTCATGCGGAAACAACCAGAGGACACCGCCTGACCGATCGTCTCCGGTTCGTTGGAGCCGTGGATGCGATAGAGCGTGGAGCCGAGATACATCGCGCGCGCGCCGAGAGGGTTTTCGAGTCCGCCCTTCATGTGGCGCGGCAGATCGGGGCGACGCGCGATCATTTGCGCGGGCGGGGTCCAGCTCGGCCATTCCTTCTTGGCGCTGATGCGGTGGACGCCGCTCCAGCGGAATCCGTCGCGGCCGACGCCGATACCGTATCTCAGCGCCTGGCCTTGGGGGAGGACGAGATAGAGCCTCCGTTCCCCGGTCCTTATGACAATGGTGCCCGGCGCATACCGGCTCGGGAAATAGACAAGCTGTCGCGGGACCGGACTTGCGGATGTAAAATTGGGACCGAAATTCATGAAGTCGCCCGTATCAACGTACTGGGCGAAAGCGGACTTTCCACTGAAAACAAAGGCGATGGCAATCAAAAGAGCCAGAATGCGCGTCATTATTTCCTCGCATCAATCGATTTCACTGTGAGACTGGCCATAATTCGTCCAATTTCGCAAGCCGCGGCCGTGCAAGGATACCCCTTCTCCGCCGTCGTTTACGAAAAAGCCCCAGCTCCAAGTCCTGGTTTATGCGGGACCGCCAACAGTCATAGGGCAAGCCAGGATAAGGACGTGGCGGGAATAATGTTGATCTCAGGGTTACCGAAAAATGAAACCGGAGCGCAACGATGAACGGCGCCGAAAGTCTGGTCCGAACGCTGATCAAAAACGGCGTGGATATTTGCTTCGCCAATCCTGGCACGTCGGAAATGCATTTTGTCGCAGCGTTGGACCGGGTGGAGGGAATGCGCTGCGTGCTCGGGTTGTTCGAATGCGTGGTGACCGGCGCTGCAGACGGCTATTTTCGTATGAAGGGCGCGCCGGCCTGTACCCTGCTTCATCTCGGTCCAGGCCTCGCCAATGGCCTTGCCAACCTTCACAACGCCAAGAAAGCTAGCTCAGGCATCGTCAATATTGTCGGCCAGCACGCGCTCCACCATATCGAATGCAACGCACCGCTGACATCGGATATCGAGGGGCTTGCTCGGCCGATGTCGGCCTGGGTCCGCACCTCGCCGGATTCGAGGTCGGTCGCTCGAGACGGCGCCGCGGCCATCGCCGCGGCCCAGAGTTCGCCGCCGCAAATCGCAACGCTGATCTTGCCCGCCGACGCCGCATGGAGCGATGCCGATGACGTTGCCGACGTAACCGAGACGTTGCAGCGCCCGGATTATTCGTCGCAGGCGATCGAGAGCACAGCGAAGATCCTGCGCGGCAGCGGAGAGACTCTGCTTCTACTCGCCGGTAGCGCGCTGACTGAAAGGGGATTGGCGCTGGCTGCTGGCATCGCCGGCAAGACAGGCTGCAAGGTGATGGGAGAGACCTTTAACGCGCGCATGGCGCGCGGCCGGGGCCGTTTTTTCGTGGATCGCATTCCCTACCCGGTCGAACAGGCGTTGTCGGTTCTGAAGCCGTTCAGGAACATCATCCTGGTTGAAGCCAACGACCCCGTCGCTTTCTTCGCTTATCCGGACAAGCCGAGCTTCTTGAAGCCGGAGGGCTGCGATGTGCATCGCATGACGGCGAATGGCGAAAACTCGATAGCTGCGCTGGAAGCATTGGCGAGTGCTGTCGGCGCCAGGCTGCGGGACGCGAAACCGCAGCAGCCAATGGAAACGGGGTGGCCGGAGGGGCCGCTCAATCATACGTCCATCGCGCAGGCCATCGCGATGGCGATTCCGGAAAATGCCATCGTCATCGACGAGGCGATCACGACGGGCCGTAAATTCTTTCCGTCGACAGCCTTCGCCGCGCCGCATGATTGGCTGCAGAACATGGGCGGTTCGATCGGATTTTCGACGCCGGTGGCGATCGGCGCCGCGGTGGCTTGCCCCGAACGCAAAGTGATCTGCATGGTCGGCGACGGCAGCGCGATGTACACGCTGCAATCGCTATGGACGCAGGCCCGCGAAGGCCTCAACGTCCTCACGATCGTTTTCTCCAATCGCATGTATCAAATTCTGCGAGGCGAATTCGACGGTGTTGGCGCTGGCGAACCCGGCAAGAAGGCGATGGACATGCTGAGCCTCGATCGTCCCGCGCTCGACTGGGTGACGCTTGGCAGAGGCATGGGGGTTCAGGGCCGCGCTGTCACCACGGCCGACGAGTTTAACAAGGCGCTTGCCGAGGCCATGGCCGAGCAGGGGCCGCGCTTGATCGACGTACAGATGTGACGACGATGCAGGATGCAGTCGTAAACAATGGTCGATGCGTTGAGCGCGGCGGGGAGGTGCCCCGGGTGCGGGAGCCTTCATGAGCCTGACCTATGTCATTCCCGACATCCACGGCCGCTTCGATCTGTTGAGCGAGGCCTTGCACGGAGTTCATGCCCACGCCGCTGGCAATGGGGGGACGCTCGTCATGCTCGGCGACTATGTCGACAAGGGGCCGGACAGCAGCAAGGTCATCGCTCGCTTGCGGCGCGGAATGCCGGACGGCTGGACCTTCGTTCCGCTCAAGGGCAATCACGATGCGATGATGGTTACGGCGTGGCGTGACCCCGCGGAAATGACGCGCTGGCTGGAACACGGCGGCGATGCGGTCCTGGAATCCTACGGCAGTGATCCCTTCGTGATTCCGGAGGCCGACATTGCCTGGCTCGAGGCGCTGCCGCTCATGCATATCGATGCGCACCGCATCTATGTTCACGCCGGGCTCGATCCCGGAGTTGGACTTGACGCGCAGCCCGAAATCACGCTGCTCTGGAAACGCTATCCCCAAGGCGAAGCGGCCGGATTCGAGGGCCGTCATATCGTGCATGGACACAACTCGTTTGCTGAGGGACCGGAAATGTACCAAGGCCGGACCAATCTCGACACCAGGGCGTGGCGAACCGGCCGCCTCGTGACTGGCGTGTTCGATGATGCATATCCTGGTGGGCCGGTCGATTTCATCGTCGTTCATGGCTCGACTCAAGGGACCTCGACCTCGTGACGCCGGCTTTGAAGAGGTTAAAGCTGGAACCGCACGCCCCTCGGATAAGAAGACGACCGGTTTCTTTCGTGGGATAGCCGGATGGTTTTATCTTGACGGCTGCTCGCGGCGCAGGTCTTCGTGTGGCAATGGACAAGGTCTCGAACTCGGTTACGAAACTGCAGGCGACGTTCCGCATCACGCTGAATGGCGAGTCCGTCGCCATCGCTACGGTCGGACAGGCCTACGACTTCATCACCCGCCTGAGCACCGCCGAGTGGGTGGAGTTTAGCACGCTGCACGAGGACGCGTGCGCCGCGCTCGAGGCCGCCGCTGGCAACGCGATGCTGAGCCGCAAGGCGACCGATGCATTGCGAGCGTTGTTCGCGCGAACAAAATTGTTGTGACTGATCGGGCGGGGCCATGAGGGCGCGCCGCGTGGCTAAATCCAAAATGGTGGGCGCACAAGGGATCGAACCTTGGACCTCTCCCGTGTGAAGGGAACGCTCTCCCGCTGAGCTATGCGCCCGGAATCGCCATCTGCCGTGAAGGATTCCCAGGCCTCGGTGTCGAATCCGACCCGGCGCGGCGACGAAGCCGCGATTTAGGGAATGCAGGGCAGGAGTGTCAAGCGAACTTGTACCTGCCGCTCGAAGCCAAGGGAAGCCAAGGGAAACCAAGGCAGTTCCGAACCATAACCAGTCACTGCGGTCCAGCCGTCTACGTCTGTCAGCGGGCCATCACTGAACCTGAACCGCCAGCGGATCCCGCAAGGGCGGTTGGCGGACGATCTCATTCCCGAACAACTGACTCGCTTTCCGACAGCGCCAGGTGCATACTCTTAAGGTTCCGGAGAACGCTGCCCGCGCTCCGCCCCCTTTTGAAGCAGGGAGCAACGCCATGAGGGTGCAACGTGGTTCTCGTCAGCTAAAGTCCTTGAAAGATCGTCTGGCCGAGTTTGTGGCAGGTGTCCGCAAGGCTACCGACGAACTTCCTCCGTACGCGCGCGGGGATGAAGCGTTGAGGAAACGCCGTCTATCGGACATTGCGGCCCATATAGAGGGCTGGGCAAATTCCTCGGGGTTGCAGACGCCGAAGTGATGCTGGTTATGCCCGTTTCGCGTCAAGCCTACGTGCCGGCGACGTGGAGAAATCGTGTGCGGATGTTTTGCTGACATTTGCCCAGATGATGCTGTGAGGGTGGCTTCAAGGGGATCAAGAAAAAAAGCCATTCCCTTTCAGGAATGGCTAAGGCGAGCTATGGAGGTCGTCCAGCCCTGTGTACTGCCGTTACCTTGTTTGCAGCCATACGCGGCAAGAATGGCCCATGTTTGCTGATTCGGCTGCAACATGATTGACACAGTTCTTTTCGGTCGGCTTTTCAGAGGCGCAAGCAATAGTCCGATCGTGCAGTGTCAGGCGGTGCCGCGCTGATCCGGCTGTTACTGTGGAGCGTGCGGGTCTGTTCGCGGGTGTCTTACGAGGCGTTCGGGATTGCCCACCAGCAGACACTCGCCGTTGCGGAAAGGCGTACCCCTTTATTGGCGAGGGAACGACCGGTGTTTCTGACGGTTGGCAAATTGAATCATCGGGAGGAACGCCATGCCTTACGCACTCTTTGATCACGACGTACGTATCGGCGAATCAGCGTCGACGGAATTGGGTGCCTGGCAAAATGCGCTGCGGGCTGGCCTCATTTCGGATATTCCCGTCGCCGACGAGCAAGGCGGTCAGGTTTTGCCGCGAGGCCTCACCGTGAAGCGGATGGATGAAAAGGGCGGCCGCGATTAGAGCGGGATCCTGACGTCACGACGAGCTGAACCGCCGACGGTTGTTGGAACCGGCACGGAATGCGACCGGGCAGTCAGGATAGCAAAGGAAATATCTTGCGTTACAGCATAATATGGGTTTCTTTCGAGCAAAGATATCTTCACGGAGAATAGAAATGACGGCTCCATCATCGAAGGGTGTGGCCGAAGAGGATCTGCGTCTCATTGCGCTCTCACTTATCTCCGAGGCGCCCCGTCACGGCTACGACGTCATCCAAACGATCGAGAAAATGACGGCTGACTGGTTTTTACCCGGTCCCAACGTCGTTCATCCGATGCTGGCCAAGCTTGTGGAAGAGCGCTGTCTGACCGCATCTGCTGATCCTCCGAGACTTTTCACCATCACGGACGAAGGCCACGCCTATCTTGAGCAGCATCGTGATCGCGCCGATGCCGTCCTAAATCGTCTGAAGGCTCTCGGCGAGCGCGTCACCCGCTGGCGGCAGGCTCTCGGAGTTGCGGAAAGGCAGAAGGAGGCCGACGCGGATGCTACGGAGGGACTGCTGGATGTCCTTGCCCGTGCGGCGATGCCGAGGAAATAGCCTTGCGTAAAACGAAGCTGGCGCGGCGACGCTTTGAAGTGAACGGGTTGGTGGGGACGATCGCGGCATAACGGAGCGCAGCCGCGGCCTTTGTGAGGCCGCCTTCGATCACGCTCGGCACCAGCCGCTCGACCTTTCGGTGTCAGGGGCGCATTCTTGTGGATGTTGTATAGGCTCGAGGATATCGAAGCTTTGCAACCTCAGCTTCCTCGGTTCAGTTCAGACGGACAACCTTCTGAAAGCTCCAGAGCCTTTCCGAGCGAACTGAATCGTTGATGAGTCTCAAGGAGCTTGTGATCTGATTCACGCTGTCTGCCGGATCGGAAACCCGCAGCCATAGCTCGCAATTTGTTCTGATCACAGATGTCTGGGCGCTGACCGCGCAATTCTTCTTTCGAGAACTATCAGGATGCGCGGGTCATAGGCGGTCGAACAACATCGTTCTTCGAACCGGCCATCCCCGCGCATATTGCAAGAGCACAGATCGGGTCTATGCAATCGGCAATCGTTCTATAGCGTTTTCGAACGAAGTGGATGCCGGTTCGCGTAAAGAAAACGCGTCAAAACATAAGATAGAGTTCCGCTTCTGATTCCATCGGAATCAGAAGCGGAAAAGCTCTAGTCCCTCTGCAGGGTATGCGTGAAGTACCACAGTGTGCCGTTGAGCACCATCGCACCCAGGATATTGCCGATTGTGACCGGGATCTGATTCCATACCCACCACTCGTAGATGCTCACGTTGGCACCCGAGAGGATAGCGGTTGGGAACAGCCACATGTTGACCACGGTGTGCTCGAATCCCAGCGCGAAGAACATCCCGATCGGGATCCACATCAGCACCACCCGGCCCAGGGTGCTGCGCGTGGCTTTGGACATGACGGACCCGAGGCTCACCAGCCAGTTACAAAGGACGCCTTTGCCAATGGCGGCGCACCAGCCAATCGCGCCGTAATGGATATAGCTCACCTTGCTCTCGGCGGTCTTGGCGATCACTTTGAGCATGCTGTCCGGCTCGATGGACCCGCCTTTGGTCAATGAGAACCACAGCAGCCAGCCGAAGAATATGCCTCCCAGAAGGTTGCCCACCATAGTCCATGTCCAGTTACGAACTAACTGGAACGGCGTAATCGTCCCGGCGTACATGCCGATGGGCATCGTCGCGAAGCTGCCCGTCGCCATCTCCAGGCCGAGGAAGCTCAGTGTGACGTAGCCCGCCGGGAAGACAAGTCCGGCTACCGCGAGCGGTATGCCCGCTGCAACCATGGCGAAGGTCACACAGGCTCCATAGGCCAGAAAGGGTGTACACAAGAAGCCGCGAATGAGTAGGTGAATGGTACCGAACTTAGCTTTCTTGGCGGCATCCGCCGCAATCGCGGCGCCCATATCGGACGGCGGCACCGTTTCGATCACAACGCTGGCGTTCGCATAATCGGCCATTGCGTTCCCCCCTGTGTATTTGATTTTTCCGATCACCGCCCCGTTCAGGCAGCGCCGTTATCACTCAAATGCATATCAGATATCTGTATATCGTGCAACGGCGAGGCCGGGGTAGCCGCGCGCGAATCGGACTCGACACGCGCGGGTAGAATCCCACGCGCGGGCAGAACCATTGAGCGCTTTTAACGAGGCGCAAGCGATCGCCAGCGCAGCTGCAAAGCGCCGTGCTGATCTTTGTTTACCTGGAGGATGGACCGACTAATCCGTCAAGGTCGCAATCTGTTCGGTGAACCAGTCCAGATCTTTTTTCCAGCCGGCATTGTCGGGTGCGCGCATGACAACCCGTTCCATGGCAGCTTGTCCCTGCCGCAGCGCAGCCAGCGCGTTATTGTGGTCGTTGGACCGGCGATACATCTCCGCCAGGTGCCCTTGGCTCACAGCAACACCGCGCTGCAGATCGACGTTGCCGGGATCGGCAAGCGACAGCCGCTCCATGATCGCAAGCCCTTCAAGAAAGGATTTCTCGGCCTCGTCCACATTGCCCTGCGCTTCCAGCACTTCGCCGATACGATCGTAAGATACCGTCAGATCGCGCAGCCAACCGACGTTATCAGGACTGCGCTGCGCCAGCCGTTTCCTGATTTCAAGCCCTTCGCGGAAGGCTTTCAGCGCTTCCTCCACTTCGCTCTGTGCTTCCAACACGTCGCCGATACAATCGTGTGACACCGACAAACTGCGTTGCCAGCTGACGTTATCGGGATCGTTGCGCGCCAGCCGCTCTCTGATCGCGAGTCCCGCGCGATAGGATTTCAACGCCTCGGGCAGGTTGCCCTGCGCCATCTGCACGTCGCCAACTTTTTCATGGCATACAGACAGATCGCGTTGCCAGCCGGCGTTGCCCGGGTCGATCCGCGCTAGTCGTTCGGCAATCGCGAACTGATCCTCGAAGGCCTTCAGCGCATCGGCCATGTTGTCCTGAGCCATCAGCACGTCGCCGATGCGGTCGTAGGACACCGCCAGGCCGCGCTGCCAGTCAACATTGTCGGGGTCGGCGTTTGCCAAACGCTGCCTGATGGTCATCCCTTCATGGAAGGCTTTCAACGCGTCGGGCAGACTGCTCTGCGCCACGTGCACGTCGCCGATCTTGGCGTGCGACACTGACAGATCACGCTGCCAGCCGACATTCTCGGGCTCGGTGCGTGCCATCTGCTGCGCGATCTCAAGCCCTGTGCGGAAGGATTTCAACGCGTCGAACAGCTTGCCCTGCGCGACCAGCACATCCCCGATACGATCATGAGAGATTGACAGACTGCGCTGCCAGCTCGTGTTATCGGGATGGGCCTTGGCGACCCGCTCCTTGATCGTGAGCCCGTTGCGGAAAAATTCGAGAGACTCCGGCAGCTTGCCCTGCGCCAACAGCACGTCGCCGACGCGGTCGTAGGCGAGCGTCCGATCGCGTTGCCATTTGTTGTCGTCGGTGTCGGCGCCGCGCGCCAGCCGCTCAGTGATCTCGAGCTGGTTTTGGAACGCTCCCAGCGCCTCCGGAAGATTGCCTTGCGCCATCAGCGCTTCACCGATCTTCTCGTGACACAGCGACAGCTCGCTCTGCAGATCGGTGTCGCCGGGGGCGCCGTTCGCCAGCCGTTCGACAATGGCGAGCTGCTTGCGGATCGATTCCAGCGCCTCGTCCAGTTTGCCTTGCACCGCAAGCAGGTCGCCGACCTTCTCGTGCGAGATTGATAAATCGTGTTGCAGCCCGGCATTGTCGGGAGTCTTGCTCGTCAGCCGCTCTCGGATCGCAAGTCCTTCACGGAACGACTTGAGCGCTTCAGGCAGCTTGCCCTGCGCCACCAGCACGTCGCCGGCACGATCATGTGCAACCGACAGATTGCGCTGCCAGCCGGCATTGTCGGGTTCGGCGCGGAGTAGTTGCTGAAACGTTTGTTCGATCGCATTCAGGACGATCAGGCGAACATCGGAAGGAAGGTGCCGACCCGCCACATCGTCAAAACTGACGAGCAAACGCTCGGCCGCGCTTGCGCGGACAGAATTATCGGGGTTCTCAAGCAGACGGCATATCTCTCGGGCCGCGCTCGCCGAAGTGCCGGCAGCCGGCGAGATGATCGCATCAGCGAGCGCTTGTGTGGCGCCTCGCAGCTCCTTTTCGCCAAGCGCTGGATCGCCATAGTACCGGGCAGCACGGACATCGTCCTTGCTTGCCAAAAGATGGATCATGGTTTCAGACACCCGCAGCGGGTCGCCGGGTGCAAGCGTCAGAAGGTGATCTGCGATCAGCAGGTGCAGTTCGGGATTCGAGACGCGTAGCGCGGCAAGGCGCGAGCGGGCGGCAGCCCGCGCCTGAGCGTGGTTGAAATCCAGTTGCGCAAGATCGCCATGCTGGTGAATCTGGCCGCGGAACAGGTTGCGCAGCGCAGCAAAGCGCTTCTGGTCCCAGGCTTCGCCGCTGACCTGAGGCAACAATTGACGAAAGTCACTCTCTCGCCATCCAGTCCGGCCTGCCGAAAGAAGACCGATAAACGCCGCCGCGATCGCCGGACCCAACAGCTCGGCCGCGCTATCGAATGTTGCGCGATAGAGGAGCAGGATGTCCGTAGGCATGGCGCCGACCGCATCCAGCATCGCATTCTGCCGACGCTCCTCCGGAGTGCCAGTATATTCGCGCTGCATGTCGGCAAAATCACTGGTAGCGAGCAGCTCGAGTTCCTCGAGCGCAACCATCAGCCACAACGGATTGGCCCAAGCCGACCCGCCCGCATGCTTCTTCGCGAGCAGAGCGTCAATCACCGGGGAGGCCAGCTTGCGCTGGTTGCGTTTGCATACCGCGTCGATGATCGCTTCGGGCGCCTCCAGTGGCGGGAGGGTCAGCGCTTCCATGCCCGAACGTTCGGCCAGCGCCTTGGAGGCGCCTCCGGCAAGGCCGGTTGCGACCACGCGCGCATTGATCGGCCAAAGCCGTGGCAACCAGGTGGTAAACTTCCCGCGCGAGGTCTTCTTGAACTGATCGATCGCGTCGATCAGGATAATCACGCGCCGTTGCGAAGCCATCCGCGCGAGCAGGGAGGCGAAAGCCCGCTCGACAATCTCCGGGTCGATATTGGCGGCGAGGTCAACATCGCCGGCGCCGAGGGCGCTGCCGAGTTCGGTAATCCAGCGGCGCAGCATGGCATCGATCGATGAAGCCCGCGGGGCTGCCTCCGCAGCATGGGCGAGAACGAAGGCATCAGTTTCCTTCATGCGGCGGAGAAGCTCGCCGAACAGTGCGCTCTTGCCCGAGCCCGGATCGCCGGTGATGCAGATCCCCCATGGCGCGCCTTCCCTCGTGGGGGAAAGCTCCTTGGCAGGGGAGAGACAGAGGTCGGTGACGCGCGCAAGGACCGACTGCCTGCCGACGAAGTCGCGTGCGCGATCGTTGGCAAAGCTTTGGAGCACGTTGCGCTCCGCCTGCATCTCCTCGATCGTGCTGCTAACGGATACCGACATCGTGGAAACCTCACTGAACAACTAGTTTATAACATCGTCGTGGAGTCGGACAAATCCGACCTGGCCGCGACATCCGCCAAAAAGACGATCGTCGAATTCGCGCCGAAGCGCCGTACCGACGGCGCGAAGATCTTGACTGGCGCCTCGTGAAAAGCTCTCGGCATGGTCCGCATTCGAACGATCGCTGGAAGCATGCGTCGTACAAAGTCGGTGTCCGCCGGCAGGTGTTCAAGTCCGGACCGGCAGCGCTCCAGCCCGAAACCACCACAGCCGTCACGGGTACACAGCCGTCACGGGTACGAAGTGGCCGAAGCCGCTAGGTTAGAGTTCTGCGAAACGATAACAGCAATAGTGTGCACCGTGACGCGGTAAGCGCCGAGCAAGCCTCGTACGAGCTTTCGAAGTCAAGCACTATTTCACGGCATTCTTCATTCCCTCAGCTCGGGGCTGTCGGTTCGAACTGGCTGCCCTTGCTTGCGTCGGCCCCATGTCGGGAGGCCGGGTAAAATCGTGGTCAAGGCTACCGCCGTTCCGTGCCCCCGCGCTCCATCGGTTATCAGATTTTCCCGTGGGCTCGAGTCTGTAAGGGCTTGGAACCAAGGCGTCAACGTGCCCAGCTAGCTGGAAATCAGAACGACCAGGAAAGAGGACGCGCCCGCTGCGATCCCGCAAGCAGAGCGAGACGGCCGACAAACTGTCGTTCCTTTGGGGGCGATGCGTCGCTCCATTATCATGATGGAGGTCGGAACCGGCCGCAGATGCTAGATCTCCCGTCCCCGGGCGATCGCGGCATCGAGTAGCTTCTCTGCGTTTTCGACGGCCTGCCTGAAGATCTCCGCCTCGTCTTCCAACGACATTCCAGTGATTGTGGAGTTCTTCAGGTCGCGGAGGCAGTTGTCTCGGAGTGTCATGAGAGACGTATCATCGAGGAGGTGCCCACTGAGGACATATCGGATCAGTTGGGCGGTAAAATTCTCGAACACAAGCGTAATCATACCCGCCTGGGCTGCACTGCGAGTTGCATTCTGGAGGATCTGTTTATCATCCATCGCGTCGTTTCATCTGTTTGTGTCAGAGAATTTAGAGGTTGCTGTTTGTCTGGTACCGTTTGGAGCCTTTGGAGTCGTTCTGGGCGCGGGCCGGTGGTGGCATGGCGCCGTCCGCTCTCTAACAAAGGTGCGCCAGATTCGAGACTAGCCTTTTCCAGTTCATCCAGCCAGCAGCCTTTCTTTGCCGATCCGTCGTTGCCTATCCGTTGCAATCGGGCTTTTGACTAGGCTCCCACCGACGGAAGTCCCGGTTCGCATCGATCGTGAGCCCGGCGTTCAATCGCGTTCCGGCACCAGGCCGTCATTGTCTCGATGTCGGGTTTCAGACGCGTGGCTGAATCTCCGGCGAAAGCCAGAAAGTCACCGAGGTTTTGCGTGGAAACACCGATGAGAAGCGGGATATCGGCAATCAGGGCCTCGGCAATGACCGCTCGCAGCCCCCGGCCGTGCGCTTCTTCCCTGCCAAACTTGTTGATGACCACCAAATCGACGTGTTCGAGCACCGCGCGCTCGATCCAGGCGTCGATGCGCGCGAAGGCGTCCTGATCAAGCCGGCAGCCCCTTGCTTCGTTACCGCGGTCCAGCGAGATCTTGACCTCGTCACCGCACAACAGATCCTTGACATACATGTCGCATCGACGCCGGCCTTCCCGATGCGGGTTTGACTGGACGACGCCACCGAGCTTGTAGCTGGAAGCGATCAGAACGGCAGCGCATTGAGCTATCAGAGCATCCCTGACGAGACCGTCATCGTAAGCCACCACCCCGATCGGCCTCAGGCCGGGGTCCGTATGCTCGGCAGAAATTTGGGGAGCAGGGCGCCGCTCCATCGTTCCCTCTTCTGCATCAGCCATGTCTTGAATTCTTGTTTTGATTTGATCGCTGCTCGGTTCTTTTTACGTTGCTCATTTCCCGGCCCGCGCTTTTTCCGGCGCGGAGAAAGCCGCTGGTGCTGTTTCAGAGCGGCGTCACGATCAGCAATACGCTGCCTCATTGCGACAGGCAGGCCACGGAATGGTCTATCAGGGCAAGTGAAACCGACGCAAAGCGGCCTGTCAAGTGATCCCATATGAAGGGTCTGTCTGCCCTTGCGTGGTCAGCAGCGCGGAACGCGCTTGTCGGATTGATGACAGAATGGGACCTTGCCGGAGCGTCCGCCACAGCAAGCGAATCGGGAGCTATGTGTGAAAACGGCCATTACAAAACTATTCGGCATCCAGCATCCGATCATCCAGGGCGGCATGCATTATGTCGGCTTCGCCGAGCTTGCCTCCGCGGTCTCGAATGCGGGTGGTCTCGGCATCATCACCGGATTGACCCAGAAGACGCCGGACCTGCTGGCGAAGGAAATCGCGCGTTGCCGTGGCATGACCGATAAGCCGTTCGGTGTAAATCTGACGTTTCTCCCCGCGTTCACCGCGCCGCCATACCCTGAATATATCCAGGCGATCGTGGAAGGCGGCGTCAGGATCGTCGAGACGGCGGGCCGCAATCCGGAGCAGTACATGGCCGCGCTCAAGGCTGCCGGCATCAAGGTGATCCACAAATGCACCTCCGTGAGGCACGCGCTGAAAGCGGAACAGATCGGTTGCGACGCGGTCAGCGTCGACGGCTTCGAGTGCGGCGGTCACCCGGGCGAGGACGACATCCCCAACATGATTCTGCTGCCGCGCGCCGCCGACGAACTCAAGATTCCGTTCGTGGCGTCGGGCGGCATGGCAGATGCGCGCAGCCTGGTCGCCGCGTTGGCGCTCGGTGCCGACGGCATGAACATGGGCACGCGCTTCATAGCCACGAAAGAGGCGCCGGTGCATGACAACGTGAAGAAGGCGCTGGTCGCGGCCTCCGAACGCGATACCCGGCTGATCATGCGCGCGCTGCGCAACACTGAGCGTGTCTTGAACAACCGCAAGGTCGAGAGACTCATGGAGATCGAGCGGGAGAAAGGCGAGAGCCTCAAGATCGAAGACATTATCGAGGAGGTCGCCGGCATCTATCCCAAGGTCATGGTTGAAGGCGACTTGGATGCCGGCGCCTGGAGCTGCGGCATGACGGTTGGTTTGATCGACGACGTGCCGAGCTGCAAGGAGCTGATCGATCGCATCATGGGCGGTGCAGAGCGCATCATCCGTCAGCGGCTGACAGGTCTGCTCGACGGCAAAATGGCTATGGCTTAGCGGATTCGAGAATCGGCTGTGGTCTCGGCGCTTTCGAAAACTTAGCTGTCGTGGCCGATGTGCTTGTGGCGAATACGGCGCACGATCGACCAGATCGTTAACGCCGCCACCGGAATGAAGCCCGCCGTCAGATAGCCCGGCTCGATCGCGACCGTTCCGGACTCATGGAGCGCCTTTGCGACGTAGCCGAACAGGCTGACCACATAATAGGTGATGGCCGCAACCGACAGCCCCTCGACGGTGGTTTGCAGCCGCAGTTGCATCCGGGTGCGGGCGTTCATCGATTTTAGCAGTTCCTGATTCTGCTGTTCGAGTTCGACATCGACCCGCGTGCGCAGCAGGTTTGCCGCCCGCGACAGCTTGAACGACAGGTTTTCCTGACGCGCCTCGGTGGTCACGCAGGTTCGCATAGCCGGCGCCATTCGCCGCGCCAGAAATGACGTCCATGTCGGCAGACCGGACACCTTCCGCTCGCCGATGGTCGTCAGCCGCTGCTGCACGATCTCGTAATAGGCGCGGCTGGCGCCGAAACGAAACACGCTCGCCGCCGCGCCAGCCTCGACCTCCGCGGCCAGCGCCGTCAGTTCGTCGAGCAGGTGGCGGTTGTCCGCGAGATTGCCGTTATTGCGCATCTTGTCGGTCACTTCGGCAAGGCGCTGCTCGACCTCGCTGATCGAAGGCGCGAGCCGCTGCGCCTCGGGCAGGCCGAGCAAAGCGAGCGTGCGATAGGTCTCAATCTCGATCACGCGTTGCGCCAGCGCGCCGGCGCGATCGGGATTGAGCTTGCGGTCGACCACCAGGATTTTCACGAATCCGGACGGGTCGGGCTGGAAGTCCGTGGCGTAAATCGCTGCGCCATCGTTGTTTTCGGCAAGCGCCAGACTGGTTCGCTCGAACAGTCGCTCTGGCGGTTGAACAGCGGGCCCGTCGGCGAGCACATGCATGTCGATCGCCACAAGCAACGGCCCGGGCTGCGGCACAAGTTGCATTGGGGCAGCTAGCGCGGCGGCGGGCGGGTGAAACGGAATGCCCTCGGCAGGAGAGTGCAATTCCCAGGTGTAGGTCGTAAATTCGGAATGCTGCTCCCACCGCAGCGTCGTGGTGCCGAAGGCCACGCGATAGTGCCGTTCGGAGGCGGTCGGTACGGGCAGGCCACGTGCCGAGCAGAATTTCGCGAGGTTGGCGAGGTCTATCTGCGCGCGCTCGCCGGTTGTGTCGAACGCGAAATGCAGAATTCGGGCGGGAACGGTCAGCGCCGTGAAGGGCCGCGCATGGAGCTCGCCGAGAATCGCGGTGCGGAGCGGATGCGGAGCAAGCCGGGCGGACTCTGCGTCCCCAATCGAGACTTCCGCGCTCATGCGATCCTTTCCGGCGTACGTCGCTTGTTCTGTTGACGGTGCAACGACCGCGGCACCGATGCGCGGTGTTGCGCTTCCTGATAAGCCGAGAACGATTGCCGATCAACGGCGATCCGGAGCAAACGGGTCACGCGCGCCTCAATAATGCGGCGGCGGCTCGCTAGCCGGGGCTGGCCGCCCGGCTTCCGCCTCCCGCAAGCGCTCGCCGAGTTCGGCAATCTGTCGCATCAGCGAGTCGATCTGCTTCCACTGCGCAGTGACGACCTGATTCAGGGCCTCGATGGATTCCTCCTGGTACGTTGCGCGCATCTCCAGCGCATCGATACGGTCCGCGGAAGTCTTGTCAGTCATCGCGCGGCATTCCGTCCATCATCTGGTCCGGGGATCGGGATTCCTTCAGCCCGTGACTGAGAGCGATTCTGTCATCGAATACAAAACATTCGCCTCGCCAGCGGCTTTCGCTTTCAGGAATGTCCTCGAGGTATTTCAGGATGCCGCCCTTGAGGTGATAGACTTCCCCGAACCCGCGCGACAGCAGGTAGGAGCTTGCTTTCTCACAACGAATCCCGCCTGTGCAAAACATTGCGATCCTGTGATGCTTGTGCGGATCGAGTTCTCGCGCGGCGAAATCCTTGAACTTTCCGAAACGGGAGAGTTGCGGATCGACAGCGCCTTCAAAGCTGCCCATCGCCACCTCGAAGGCATTGCGGACATCGATCAGAAGTGTGCCGGGCGTGGCGATCAGTTCATTCCAGTCCCTCGGGCCGACGTAGATGCCGACCGCGCGGGTCGGATCGGTCGCGGGGTCGCCCAGCGTCACGATCTCTTTCTTGAGCCGGACCTTCAGCCGTGCAAACGGCATCGTCGAGGCATGCGAGAATTTCAGCTCGAGATTATTCAGCCGGCCGGAGAACAGCGGGCCGGTCCGTAATTCTGATACCAGCGTGTCGATTGCGCTCGGCATTCCGGCGACGGTCCCGTTGATGCCCTCGGCAGCGAGCAGGATCGAGCCCTTGATGGACCGCCCGGCGCACAGCGCGCGCAGCGGTTCGCGCAACTCGCGAAAATTCGGCAGCGGCGTAAATTGGTACAAAGCGGCGACCTTGAGCATGGGGCGGGTTTAGCAGCCAGCACCGCGTCGCGAAACCCATGCAATAATTCAATAGAGGGTCGATAGCGGATAATGTCCCTTTCTGTCCCGCTTCGTCGTGCAGACCGGTCTTCTGCTGCCATCTGCAACGGCCGTTGCATACGAGGTTCTGTTGCCGTTCGACCGTCAGGGAATACTTCGTCGCATAGAAAAAGCCGGCCCGCAAAGGGCCGGCCATTCACGTCAAAATGCGACGCACGTTTTAGTTGGATCAAGATTAGTCAGATCAGAGTTTCTTGTTGATTGCGGCTGCTGCTTTGTCAGCAGCGTCCTTGGTCGCTTCCTTGGCGTCGCCAAGCGCGTTCTGACCCTTACCCTTTAATTCTTGAATCGCGCCTTCACCCTGAAGCTTCTCCGAACCGACCGCTTCGCCAATTCCCTGTTTGGCCTTACCGATTGCTTCGTTGACGGTACCCTTGATCTTGTCGGTAGTGGAACCCATAAGTTTTTCTCCTTCACGTCAGCCTGCACCATAACGTGCAATGCGTTGAAGGGTTCCTGCGGTGGAAAAGGGACGTGCCGTTCCGCATTCAAAAAGAAATTCAGAAGAGAGGTCCATGAGCGGGTCGAAAGGGTGATCCGCTCATGATTCATGTTCGCGCCAGATGCGGCTATGGATCGAGGATATCGTCCCCGACTAAGCAGCTCTGACCGTTGCGAGAAATTTCTCGACCTCCTGCTTGAGACGACCAGTGTCCCCGGACAGGGACTTCGCCGCCGCAAGGGCCTGCGTGGAGGCGCTGCCTGTCACCGAAGCTCCGTTGCTGACCTCGATAATGTTGGAGGAAACTTCTGAGGTTCCGGCAGCAGCCTGCTGGACGTTGCGGGATATCTCCTGAGTTGCCGACGCCTGCTCTTCGACTGCCGAAGCGATCGTGGCAGAAATCTCCGCGATCTTTCCGATGACGATCCCGATTTCCTTCACGTTATCGACAGAGTCGTCAGTCGCCGACTGGATGCTTGTAATCTGCTGGCCGATTTCGGCGGTGGCCTTCGCGGTCTGTTCGGCCAACGCCTTGACCTCGGACGCTACGACGGCAAACCCCCGGCCGGCTTCACCAGCGCGAGCGGCCTCGATCGTTGCATTGAGTGCCAGGAGATTGGTCTGGCTGGCAATCGTATTGATAAGTTCAACCACGTCTCCGATCTTCGTGGATGCCTGCGACAGCGAATTGATACGCTGGTCGGCGCTATGAGCCTTCTGCGCCGCGTCGTTTGCGATCCTCGAGGCTTCCTGCACCTGCCGGCTGATTTCATTCACGGAGGCCGCCATTTCCTCACTTGCAGAGGCCACAGACTGAACGTTGACCGTTGCCTCCTCGGAAGCCGCTGCCACAGCTGATGACAGCTGATGGGTTTGCTCGGCCGTCTTGGTCAAGGCGGTCGCCGAATCTTCGAGTTGGGTCGCCGCCGAGGATACGGTCTGGATCACTGCGCCGACCGCCGCTTCGAAGCCATCGGCAAGGCGGTGCATGTCCGCTTTGCGCTGCTGCGCAGCAAGTTGATCCTGCTGCATCTTGGCTTCCGCTTCATCGCGCGCCTTCTGCTCGGCCTTGACCTTGAAGGTTTCGACCGCCCGCGCCATGTCGCCCATTTCGTCCTTGCGGTCGAGCCCGGGCAGGACGACGGAGAAATTGCCTTTTGCGAGTTCACCCATCGCTGTCGTCAGCGCCGCCAACGGCCGCAGGATTCGCGAGAACGCTATCCAGAAGCTGACAAAAGCGAGGGCGATACAGCCCAGAAATATCAAGCCGGCGATGAGCAGTTTGGATGAGCTGTTTGCAGCCTCCTTGGCCGCCTCCTGGTCGGCCGCTTCACCGACTGCATTGGCCAGCCGAAGTATCGAATTGATCGCGGTCGTCGCCTGCGCCACATAGTCGTTGCCGCTGATCTTGTATTCACCCGTCTCGGCTGCCGCGAGTACGGCGTCGCGAGTCTGGCCGTAGATCTGGAAATAATCTCTCTCGACACCCGAGATCGCATCAGCAACTTTTCTCGGCAAGTCGGCGCGCATACGAGCCGGTGAAATGGTTTCCCATGCCAGCTCAACATTTCCGCGGAAACGAGCGATCGTCCGCAAGTTGGTCGTGGAAATCTTGGCGCGGGAGCCAACCATCCCTCCGAAGAGCGCGCGCTCCCTTCCGGCGTTCTCTGCCATCTGCGCAGTCAGATGACGTAAGCTGACCAATTGCGTCAGGGCCGCTGTAGGCGGGCGGGTCAGCGTTTCCAAAGTGAGCCGCAGCCTGTTGCCGGATACGTCAATCAGCTTGGTGATGGTCGGCGAGAAGCTCTCCACGACGTCCGGGTTCCGTTCCGATCCCCGCTTGGGAAGATTCTCGTCGAGGCGCGTGCGAAATCCGACGAACCCCTGGAAAGCGCTCTCGGCCTCCGAGATTTTCGATTCCGCAGATTTCATCGCCGGATTTCCGCGCAGCAGTTGAGCGGCCTCCGAAAATGCGCGATCGGCGGCTTGCCGTGTTTCGGCGATCTGAGGACGGAGTTCTGCGGGCAGCGCATCGGGAGACTTCAGCGGCGCGTTCGTAAGTCCGCGCTCCACCGCCCACTGTCCCGCGCTTCGCAACAGCAATTGCGAGATGTGGTTCACTTCGAGGAATGCTTCAGATTGCTGTCGCTGTTCGTAGGCTTGATAGGCCGACATTCCGGCGGAAAGTGCGCCTATCATGACGAGCGCGGAGACGATCGCGGGCAGTGTAACGCTTATCTTCGCCTTCATTTTCGGATCCTTCCGATGCAGGTGAACTCTTCGCCGATCAACCGTTCTCAGTTGATCGAGGCTGGTGTTTGGTCGCTGTAGTACGGGCTAGGACGTTGTGCTTTGATGCGCGGCTGAGTGGCGAGAAGGCCCCGCGGTACGACACATGAACCGTTCAAATCGGCGGTATCTTCGAGCTACAGGATTAAAATTTTACCAATAAACGCGAGTGGATGATGTCTCGCAACCAAACCTTGCGTTCGGTTCAGGCTCTAACCGCGTTTTTCCGTTTGGTTTTCGATTATGAAAAATATGAAATGAAGCCGGCCTTTCCCTATTTTAAAGATATTTTCCTTATAGCGGTAAGATCATTGCCTGTAGTAATCCCGAATCGGACCGACGGCGTCGAGTACCCGAACAAGAGGACATTGCGATGAGCTTTCGCCGTGACGTGATCTCCAAGCTGATCTTCTCCTGGGCGCGCCGTGTGCTGCCTTCGGTGTCCGATACCGAGCGCGAGGCGCTGGAAGCCGGGGACGTCTGGTGGGATGCCGACCTGTTCACCGGCGATCCAGAGTGGGCGAAGCTCCTGGATACCCCGCCGGCAACTTTGACAGCAGAAGAGCAGGCATTCCTCAACGGGCCCGTGGACGAACTGTGCGCCATGCTCGACGAATGGAAGATCAATTGGGAATTGCGAGATCTGCCGCCGGAGGTCTGGAATTTCATCAAGCAGAAAAAATTTCTCGGCATGATCATTCCGACCGAGCATGGCGGACTCGGCTTTTCGCCCTATGCGCATTCGGAGGTCGTGCGGAAGATTTCATCGCGCTCGCTAGTCGCTGCGGTCACGGTGATGGTGCCGAATTCACTTGGCCCCGGCGAATTGCTGATGCGTTTCGGTACCAGGGATCAACAGAGCAAATGGCTGCCATGTCTGGCTGACGGTCGCGACGTTCCGTGCTTCGGCCTCACCAGCCCGGAAGCCGGCTCCGACGCGGCGGCGATGACCGACAGCGGCATCATCTGCAAGGGCATGTTCGAGGGCCACGAGGTCATTGGGATCAGGTTGAACTGGCACAAGCGGTACATCACGCTTGGTCCGGTGGCGACACTTCTCGGCCTCGCCTTCAAAGCCTACGATCCGGATCATCTGGTTGGCTCGCAGGAGGACCTGGGCATCACCGTGGCGCTGATTCCAACCAGCCTGCCTGGAGTTTCGATCGGCCGTCGCCATCTTCCTGCGATGCAGGTGTTTCAGAACGGCCCAACCTGGGGCAAGGACGTCTTCGTTCCTCTCGACTACGTCATCGGCGGAAAGGAGCGTCTGGGTCAGGGCTGGAAGATGCTGATGACCGCGCTGGCTGCCGGGCGCGGCATCTCGTTGCCCTCGTTGTCGGCTGCGGGCGCGGCTTTTTCGGCGCGGACGACCGGCGCTTATGCGCGCATCCGCGAACAATTCGGCATTCCGATCGGAAAGTTCGAGGGTATCGAGGAGCCGTTGGCGCGGATTGCCGCCACGGCCTATCTGATCGATGCGGCGCGGCGGCTGACTTGCGCTGCGCTGAACGAGGGCCACCATCCCGCGGTCATCTCCGGCATCATGAAACTGCACGCCACCGAGCGGCTGCGCACCGTGATCGATGACGCAATGGATATCCATGGCGGCAAGGCGGTCATCGATGGACCTCAAAATTATCTCGGTAACCTCTATCGGGGGGTGCCGGTTTCGATCACCGTGGAGGGCGCCAACATCCTGACGCGCAATCTTATCATCTTCGGGCAGGGTGCGATTCGTGCGCATCCCTATTTGCTGCAGGAGATGAATGCGCTCGGCGACACGAACAAGGCCCGAGGCCTTGATGCTTTTGACAAGACGTTCTGGGTTCACATCGTCCACAGCTTCAAGACTTTGTTCCGTGCCTGGGGCCGAAGCTGGAGCGGCGGAGTTTTTGCGCCCGCGCCGGATGACGCTGGCGCGGTGACCGGATTCTATCGTCAACTCTCGAGGTATTCGGCGGCCTTCGCATTATGCGCCGATATGGCGCTCCTGACGCTCGGCGGCAAGTTGAAGCGGAAGGAGATGCTATCCGCACGGTTTGGCGACATTCTTTCCGAGCTGTATCTCTTGTCGGCCGTACTCAAGCGTTGGCACGAGGAGGGCCGTCAGGAGGCCGATCTCGCAGCGGTCGAATGGTGCATGGCGACCGGCTTCCGCACCATGGAGCAGCGGTTTGCGGATATCCTGGCGAATCTGCCAAACCGCTTTGTCGCGATCATGCTCAAATTCATGATCCAGCCGCTCGGCGCGCAAGCGCGCGGACCCAGCGACAAGGTCATCCACGCCTGCGCGCAACTGGTGTTGGAGCCTTCCGTCGCGCGCGATCGCCTGACGCAGGGACTGTCGCATGTCGATGATGACGGTGGGCCAGCCCGGCTGGAGAAGGCATTCCTGCTGGTTACCGCCGCCGAGGACGTGTTTAAGCGGATGCACGCTGCGCGCCTGCGCGATGCGGATGCCGCCGTCAGGCAAGGCACCATCACCCAGGTCGAAGCCGAGCAGTACAAGGCAGCGCAAGAGGCAGTGGCCCGGGTTATTGAGGTCGACGACTTTGCGCCGGAGGCATTGTCGCCTCACGAGAAGCCCGTCAGCGTGCAAGTCGTGCAGGAGCGGGCCGAGACGAGGGTGGCAGGCTGATGGTGCGCCCAGTCTATATCATCGACGGCAGCCGAACTCCGTTCCTGAAAGCGCGCAGCGGTCCGGGGCCGTTCACGCCGGTCGATCTGGCCGTGCAATGCGGCCGGCCGTTGCTGGCGCGCCAGCCGTTCGCGCCTGACGCGTTCGATCAGGTCATCCTCGGCTGTGTCAACGTCATTGCCGATGAAATGAACCCGGCCCGCGTCGCGGCATTGCGGCTCGGCATGGGCGAGGCGATGGTCGCGTTCACGGTGCAGATCAACTGTGGCTCGGGCATGCAGTCGATCGACACCGGCTACCGCTACATCCGCGATGGCGACGCTAATTTGATTCTGACTGGCGGAGCGGAGGCGCTGAGCCATGCACCGCTGGTATGGCCGCAGCAGGGCGTGCGCTGGTTCGCAGGTGTTGCCGCCGCCAAGGGCATCGTTGAGAAAATCAAGGCGATCGCCAAAGCGCGACCGCCCTATTTCAAGCCGATCATCGGGCTTGAGCGGGGGCTGACCGATCCGATCACCGAACTCAACATGGGCCAGACCGCGGAGGTGGTCGGCCATCTTTTCGGCATCACGCGCGAACAGTCCGATGCCTACGCGGTCGAGAGCCACAAACGCCTGGCCAAGGCGCAGGCCGAAGGCTGGCTGAAAGGCGAGTTGGAAACCACTTTCGCGCGCGACGGCAAATTCTATGATCACGACGACGGCGTGCGCCCCGACTCCTCGATGGAGTCGCTGGCGAAGTTGAAGCCGGTGTTCGAGCGGCCATGGGGCCAGGTCACCGCCGGCAATTCCTCGCAGATCACTGACGGCGCTTGCTGGACGATTCTCGCATCAGAAGACGCCGTCATCAAACACGGTCTCAAGCCGAAGGCGATGATCATCGACAGCCAGTGGTCGGGGCTGGATCCTTCAGTCATGGGACTGGGTCCGGTGCTGTCGGCGACCGAACTTTTGAAGCGCAACAAGCTATCGCTTCACGACATCGAAACCTGGGAGCTCAATGAAGCATTCGCGACGCAGGTGCTCGGCTGCCTCGCGGCGTGGGAGGATGAGAAGTTCTGCCGCGAGGTGCTCGGACTTGAGGACGCCGCCGGCACGATCGATCGCGCCAGGCTCAATGTCGATGGCGGCGCGGTCAGCCTCGGTCATCCCGTTGGCACTTCGGGCAACCGCATCGTGTTGCATCTTGTCAACGCTATGAAGCGGCTCGGCACAAGGCGCGGGATTGCCACCGAATGCATCGGCGGCGGGCTGGGCGGTGCGATGCTGGTTGAGATGGTGTGAGGGCGTCATGAAATCAAAGGTATTGGACGCTCTCAAGGATCGCGTGCTGGAGCTTGGGCCAACGCCCCATGCAAGCGGTCCCTATCGCAACTTCAAGCTGACCCGCGATAGCGATGGTGTGGCTTGGGTTCTGTTTGACCGCGCCGATTCCAGCGCCAACACGCTGTCGTCGGACGTGATGGAGGAGTTTGGCGCAATCGTCACCGCGCTGGAAAACCATCCGCCCGCCGGCGTCGTGCTCCGTTCGGCCAAGACGTCCGGCTTCATCGCAGGCGCCGACGTCAACGAATTCCGTGGCGCCGCCGATCCAGGCGAGGTCGAAACGACGCTCAGGCGCGCCGACGGCATTATCGGCCGGCTGGAGGCGCTGAAGATTCCGACCGTCGCCGTGATCCACGGCTTCTGCCTCGGCGGAGGACTCGAGGTAGCATTGGCATGCCGGACACGAATCGCCATCGACAATGCGCGGTTCGGTTTCCCCGAAGTGATGCTCGGCCTGCATCCCGGCCTCGGCGGCACCGTTCGCTTTACCAGGCTTGTCAATCCGATGCAGGCGATGACGTTGATGCTCACCGGCAAGACCATCGACGCGCGGAAAGCGAAATCGCTTGGTCTTGTCGATGCCGTGACCCAGGAGCGGCACGTCCGCAACGCCGTGAAGGATGTGGTGGCCGGCCGGCTGAAGCGTGGCCGGCCAAGCGTGCTCAATCAACTGCTGAATCTCGGCCCCGTTCGCGGCTTTCTAGCCAAGCGGATGCGCCAGGAGGCCGCGAAGGCGGCGCCGCAGGAGCATTATCCCGCTCCCTATGCACTGATCGATCTCTGGGAGAGGCATGGCGGTAGCAAGACGGCGATGCTGGCGGCTGAAAAGCGGTCCTTCGCCGAGTTGATGGTAACGTCGACGGCGCAGAACCTGATCCGGGTGTTCTTCCTCCGCGAGGAGATGAAGAAGCTCGCGGCCGGCGACAACGTTGTGAAGCATCTGCACGTCATCGGCGCCGGCGCCATGGGCGGCGACATCGCCGCGTGGTGCGCGCATCAGAATATCCGGGTCACGCTCGCGGACATGAAGCCGGAGCCGATCGCCGCCGCGATCAGGCGCGCAGCCGATCTTTACAGCAAGATCGTCCGCAAGCGGACCGGTATCCGCGATACGCTCGACCGTTTGATACCCGACCTGGTTGGCGAAGGCGTGCGCCACGCCGATCTCATCATCGAGGCGGTTTCCGAAAAGCTCGAACTGAAGCAGAAAGTCTATGCCGCAATCGAGCCGAGAATGAAGCCGGGCGCGATCCTCGCTACCAACACCTCGAGCATTCCGCTGCAGGAGCTGCGCACCACATTGCAGCGTCCTGAGCGCCTGGTGGGCCTGCATTTCTTCAATCCGGTGTCGCGGTTGCAACTGGTGGAAGTGGTCAGCCACGAAACCGCCGACCCGCAGGTGCTGAAACAGGCCATGGCATTCGTCGGGGCAATAGACCGGCTGCCGCTGCCCGTGCAGAGCTCGTCAGGGTTCCTGGTCAACCGCGCACTGACGCCGTATATGCTCGAAGCCATGGTCATGCTCGACGAAAAGATCGACAAGACGGTGATCGATGCCGCGGCGGAAAAATTCGGCATGCCGGTGGGACCGATCGAACTCGCCGACCAGGTCGGGCTGGACATCTGCCTCGCCGTTGGCGACGAGTTGCGCGCGAAGTTCGGCGAAGCTCTTCCGCAGCCGCCGGACTGGCTGCGTGAGAAAGTTGCGAAAGGCGAACTCGGCCGCAAGACCGGCCAGGGTTTTTATACCTGGCGCGGAGGTAAGGCTGAGAAGGGCGATGCCGGGAATTCGCGGGTTCAGCCGGAATTGATCGACCGCCTGATGCTGCCGATCTCGAACGTCTGCGTCGCATGCCTGCGCGAAGGCATCGTCGACGATCCCGACCTTGTCGACGGGGCCATGATCTTCGGCACCGGCTACGCTCCGTTCCGCGGCGGTCCGCTGAAGTATGCGCGCACTCGTGGCCCGGAGAATGTCGCCGCCAATTTGCGCGAGCTCGCGGCAAAATACGGCGCTCGTTTCGCGCCGGACCCGGGCTGGGATACGTTCAAGTGAGGCGATGCGTGATGTTGCTTCAGACCAACGAATGACAGACATCATGACCGACCTCACAGCCGTTCACGCCCCGGCGATCAGTGAAGCCACGCCGCTCGGCGAACTCTGCACGCGCACGCTGGCGATGCCGGCCGACACCAATCAGAATGGTGACATTTTCGGCGGCTGGCTGCTGAGCCAGATGGACATCGGGGGCGGCGTCTTCGCCTCCAAGCTCGCGAAGTCCCGCACCGTGACGGTTGCAATCGACGCCATGAATTTCCGCAAACCGGTTTTTGTCGGCGATCTCGTCTCCGTGCATGCAACACTCGTCCGCATTGGCAAGACTTCGATCACGGTGCATCTGGAAGCCTGGGTGATGCGCCGCAAGGAGAAGCAGTTCATCCTTGTCACCGACGGCAAATTTACCTACGTCGCGATCGACGATCAGGGCCTCCCGCGGGAAATCCCCCAGGCCGGGCGGCCGGCTACGGCATAGCCGGCACTCCCAGCCAGCCTGTTTGCTGAACCGGAACGGTTTACGCCGCCAGCCGCCAATTCGTCGATCCGATATGGCGTTTTCGAGCGAAGTGGATGCGGTTTGCCTGAAGAAAACGCGTCAGAAGCAAAATGCTCTCGGTGCCCAACCTCGACCGATTCTAGTTGCGAACGTCAGAACCCATGTCCATATCCTGTTGGTACGACAGGGAACGTTTCCCGCCATTGCCCGTTATTGGCGCGGCCTTTAGGGCCGGAAGAATGCGAGTGGGACATGTCGAAGACCTATATTATCGAAGTCGGTTCTGAATCCGCCGGGATCGTGGTGCGTGATCGCACCGGGTTCCGGTTCTTTTCGGCCTCCCGGCGGTTCAGTTGCCTCGACGGCAAGCTGTTTCGCAGCGCCCGTGAAGCGGAGCGCGCGGCGAAAAACCGTGCGTCGTCCAAGAAATCCACGTGTCCCGAGTTCGTGAAATCGCTGCGGCGCGCTTTGCCGAAACTTCCCTTTTGATAGAGATACTGGCCGACGCAGGAAACTGCGTTGACGGCTTCGTCCAACATCAGCACCATGGCATGTCCTGCGGGTCTTGGGTGCTGTTGTTGTAACGACTATCGCCCTCCTCGCATCGAGGTGATCGTCGGCCGCGCGCCGGTTCGACGATCTCATCTCGCGTTAAGGTGATGGAGAGGGCGCGTCCGTGGGTCAGGTTTTCGACCTCGCTATCATCGGCGGCGGCATCAACGGGTGCGGGATCGCGCGCGACGCGGCTGGGCGGGGCAACTCGGTCTTCCTGTGTGAAATGAACGACCTCGCCAGCGGCACGTCGTCGTGGTCGACCAAGCTGGTGCACGGGGGGCTGCGATATCTGGAGTATTACGAGTTTCATCTGGTTCGCGAGGCATTGATCGAACGCGAAATTCTCTGGCGGATCGCGCCTCACATCATTCATCCGGTGCGCTTCGTGCTGCCTCATCACGCCGGCCTGAGGCCGGCATGGCTGCTGCGGCTCGGCCTTTTCCTTTACGACCATATCGGCGGCCGGAAGCTGTTGCCGCCGACGCGATCGGTCGATCTGGCGCGCGACAGTGTCGGCAAGCCGCTGAACCCCGGCCGCTACCGCAAGGGTTTCGAATACTCTGACTGCGTTGTCGACGATGCCCGCCTCGTCATTCTTACCGCGCGCGATGCGGCCGACCGCGGAGCGGATATCCGGACCCGAACGCGCGCGGTTGAGACCCATCAGTCCGACGGCCTCTGGCGCATCACGGTCGAGGATACGCTAAGCCGCGAACGCAGCACGATCGCCGCGCGGATACTGGTCAACGCGGGCGGCCCCTGGGTCGAACAGGTGCTGACATTGGGCGCGGGCGTCAACACCCGTGCGAGAGTGCGGCTGGTGCAAGGATCGCATATCGTGGTCAGGAAACTCTACGATCACGACCGGGCTTACATTTTCCAGAACGGTGACGGCCGAATCGTGTTCGCCATTCCCTATCGGGATGACTTCACCCTGATCGGCACCACGGATCGCGACTATGAGGGGGACCCCGCCAAGGTAAAGGCCTCAAGCGAGGAAATTGCTTATCTCTGCGCGTCGGTCAGCGAGTATCTGGCGAAGCCGGTGAAGCCGCAGGATGTGGTCTGGTCCTATGCCGGGGTGCGGCCGCTTTACGATGATGGCGCCAGCGAAGCCAAGGCCGCCACCCGCGAATACGCCTTTGAACTCGATACGCCCGGCGGGGCGCCGCTGCTTTCGGTTTACGGTGGAAAAATCACGACCTATCGCCGGCTGGCCGAAGAGGCGCTGGAAAAGCTATCGCCATATCTGAAAGGGACAAAAGCGCGCGAGGGCTGGACTGCGAAGGCGGCGCTGCCCGGCGGAGACATGGAGGTGTCGGCGGTGGCGGCGTTGACGGCTAATCTGCTGCGCAGCTATCCTTTTCTGACGGAAGGACACGCGAAACGTCTCGCGCTCGCCTATGGCACCCGCGCGGCCAAGATGCTGGGTACAGCGAAGACGACGACGGATCTTGGCCGGGAATTCGGAGCCACGCTCACTGAACGCGAGGTCTGCTATCTGATTTCCGACGAATGGGCATGCACCGTGGAGGATGTCATCTGGCGACGCTCCAAGCTCGGCTTGCGCATGTCGGCGGCCGACATAGCGGAGCTTGAATCCTGGTTCGCGGAGCGGACGGAGGCCGGCCGCCCAAGGGAAGCGGAAGCACGGCCATAAGTCTCGCCTCGAGCCTTATTTTACGCCCAAGAAATCTCGCTTGCCGAGTTCGACGCCGTTGTGACGCAGGATGTCGTATGCGGTCGTCGCGTGGAAATAGAAATTCGGCAAGGCGAAATGGCTGAGATATTGCTGACCCTTCAAAGTCATTGTTTTGTCGGGACCTGCCGGAAAGGTGATATCGCGGCTTTCCGCGCCTTCGAATTTTCCGGGCGCTGCGTTCTTGACGAAATCCGTTGCCTGGGCGATCCGCTGCTGCAACTCGTCGAAGGTCTTTTCCGTATCCGGGGTGCTCGGCACCTCTGAACCGGTCAGCCGCGCGCAAGTCTTCACGGCGAAATCGCAGGCGATCTGGATCTGGCGCGTCAGCGGCAGCATGTCCGGATAGAGCCGCGCGGCGAGCAGCGTTTCGGGAGCGATCTTCCGGGCGGTGGCGTAGCCTTCGGCTTTCCTGAGAATGTCGGAGAGGGCGCCGAGCGTTTGCAGAAAGGCCGGCGGAGCGGAATCATAGAATGACATGGAATGCCTTTGTCTGTTCTGGTGTGCGAACGCGATGGTGAGACAGCAGAATGCGCTGCCGTTTGCAGATGGGGGCTCACGTCACAAGCCGCAACCTCTCGGTCCTCGCCGAATCATCAGCCGCAACGGTCTTCGCGATCGCCTGATCTGCATGGCTTTCCCCGCCGGCTGCTCGTCCGAGCATAATTTGATCGAAGCCGCGCGCTCGGTTCGGATTAGGTTCAATTCTAAGAAATTTCGGAGCCGTATTTAAGCAGCGAACCAATAACTAACTTCCGGTTTGAGGGAGGCTGTCGTGAGCAAAAATGCCGTCGCGGGGGTGTCGAACGAACCGCAATCTATCCTCTCCGTCTCATGCTCTATTGACGCCGGATTGCTGCTGCGCGCCATCCGGAATGACGGAGAAGTCCCGGTCATGCGCCGGATTCTCACACCTCTCGCGCATTTGAAAATGCAAAGCTCGTCACGCGTCGCGTGTTTTCATCCAAAATCAAGGTCCGCGTGAGCGGCGGCTCGGCGCGCTGGGCGCAGTTCTCGCGCTCGCAGAGGCGACAGTTGATACCGATCGGCGTGCCCTCGGACTTGTCCAGGTCCATCCCGGACGCATAGACAAGCCTTGCGGCGTGGCGGATTTCGCAACCCAGGCCGATAGCGAAGCGTGGTTGCGCCAGCGGATGCGGCGCGACCGGCCGGCGCACCATCTGCGCAACCGAGAAGTAGCGGCTGCCGTCCGGCAACTCGATCACCTGCTTCAAGAGGCGATCCGGGGTGTCAAACGTGGAGTGGACATTCCACAGCGGACAGGTGCCGCCAAACTTCGAGAACGGGAACGTGCCGGATGAAAATCGCTTGGAGACATTACCGGCGTTGTCGACGCGCAGCATGAAGAACGGCACGCCGCGCGCGTTTGGCCGCTGCAGCGTCGTCAGGCGGTGACACACCTGCTCGAAGCCGGTATTGAAGCGCTGCGCCAGCACATGGATGTCGTAACCGAGCGATTCCGCCGCGGTAAGGAAGGGCTGATAGGGCATCAGCGCGCAGCCCGCGAAGTAGTTCGCAAGCGTGATGCGGTAGAGACGGCGCGCGGTGTCGTCGAGCGCGCCGGCGCGGGCGATGATCGTATCAAACGCGGGCGTGCATTCGGAAAGCGCGATCTGAAACGCAAGCTGGAAAGCGCAGCCGGGGCCGTCCACCAGTTCTGAGATCAGGAGCTGGCGGCGGTGGCGGTCGAAGCGACGTAGCGTCTCACGCATGACATCGACCGGCATGATACGGGTCTGAATCGAATGCTTTTCACGCAACCGCGTGCTCAAAGCCGCGAACAAGTCCTGTGCGGGAACGTTGATCTCGTCGCGCAGGGTTTCCGCTGCTTGTTCAAGCTCGGGGAAGTAGTTGCGATTGGCCTCGATCAGGTCGCGAACCTGCTCGATCGGGTTCGCGTCGAAGCGTCCGCCCATGCTTTCGTCGCGCCCCGCGAACTGTGCCGCCGCCAGCGTTTCGCCGCGCCGCGCCTCGGCATAGGCGGCATAGAGACGCTGCAATGCGTGGGTCACGCCGGGACACAGCTCCGCGAGATCTCGCAATTCCTGCTTCGGAATGTCGATCTGGCGAAATAGTGGATCGGAAAAGACCTCGTTCAACTCGGCGAAGAAGCGGTCTTCGTCGGCGGTGGCGAGGTCGCGCAGGTCGAGATCGTAGGTCTCCGCGAGGCGAAGAAGGATTTGCGCGGTGACCGGTCGCTGGTTGCGCTCGATCAGGTTGACATAGCTGGGCGAGATGCCGAGCCCCTCCGCGAACTGGGTCTGCGATAACCCGAGCTGTTGGCGGATGCGCCGGAATCGCGGACCGACGAAGAGTTTTTTGCCGGGATCTGTGGCCATCCTTACGCTCGTTTATGACAATAATTACAAAATAACATCTATGACATGTATATATGTTACATGACATCATCAATTGAGATCAAGCTATCTGTACGGATTAGTCTGTTTGGCGTTTATCTATAAACCACCCTTGCAATGCGATTGCAGTGCAATGTCATAAAAGTGGCGCTGGAGATAAAAATGGCCCAGACCTTTGAGCAGCTCGTTCCGGCCCCAAACGGTCGTTTTGAGGGGATCAGCCGTCCGTACAGCCCGGCGGACGTCGAAAAGCTGCGCGGCTCGGTGGAGATCAAGTACACGCTGGCCGAGAAGGGCGCGAACCGGCTGTGGAAGCAGCTCAACGACATGCCTTATGTGAATTCGCTCGGCGCCGTCACCGGCAACCAGGCGATGCAGCAGGCGCGCGCCGGTTTGCCCGCGATTTATCTCTCGGGCTGGCAGGTCGCCGCCGACGCCAATACTGCGGGCGCGATGTATCCGGACCAGAGCCTCTATCCGGCCAACGCCGGTCCTGAACTCTGCCGTCGCATCAACCGAACCTTCCAGCGCGCCGACCAGATCGAGCATGCTGAAGGCGGCGCCAAGATCGACTGGTTCGTGCCGATCGTGGCCGATGCGGAAGCGGGCTTCGGCGGACCGCTCAACTCGTTCGAGATCATGAAGGCCTATATCGAGGCGGGCGCGGCTGGCGTTCACTTCGAGGACCAACTCGCGTCGGAGAAGAAGTGCGGCCACATGGGCGGCAAGGTGCTGATCCCGACCGCCGCGCATGAACGCAATCTGATCGCGGCACGGCTTGCCGCCGATGTCTGCGGGGTGCCGACCTTCGTGTTGGCGCGCACCGATGCGGAGAGTGCGAAGCTCATCACTTCAGACATCGATGAGCGCGATCACGAGTTCATCACCGGCGAACGCACGGCGGAAGGCTTCTATCGCCTGAAGCCTGGCACCGGCCTCGATCACTGCATCAAGCGCGGGCTGGCGTTTGCGAAATACGCTGACCTGCTGTGGTGGGAAACCTCAAAGCCGGATCTGGAGGGCGCGCGCAAGTTCGCGGAAGCTGTCAGGAAGGTCTATCCGAACAAGATGCTGGCTTACAACTGTTCGCCGTCGTTCAACTGGGAAGCCAACCTCGACAAGGACACCATTGCCAAGTTCCAGAAGGAAATTGCAGCGATGGGCTACAAGTTTCAGTTCGTCACGTTGGCGGGCTTCCACTCGCTCAACCACGGCATGTTCGAACTGGCGCGCGGCTACAAGGCCGAGGGCATGGCGGCATATTCCCGTCTCCAGCAGGCCGAGTTCGCCTCGGAGAAGTTCGGCTATTCGGCGACGCGCCATCAGCGCGAGGTCGGCACCGGTTACTTCGATCTGGTTTCGACCACGATCACGGGAGGCCAGTCGTCGACCACTGCGCTTCACGACTCCACCGAAACCGCGCAGTTCAAGTCGCAAGGTTCGCAGATCAAGGTCCAGGCTGCTGAGTAGGCGGCGGAACAGAAGGAGGTTCTCATGACCGGCAGCAATTTCTGGGTGATTGGCGGCGAATTTGGTTCAATGAACTTCCACAAGCTGGTGGAAGGTTCGGCTCAGGTGCAAGGACCGTTCAAAACGCGGAAGGAAGCGGAGGACGCCTGGAGGGTCGTGTCTGAGGAAAACCGTCACCGCGCCGGCGTGCGGTTCTCCATCGTGGAAGAGCCGAATCGAATGGCGAGCTGATGTTGCATCTATCGTAGAAGAAGAAGCGTCCAAGGAAGCAACGGCTCTGCCCAGGCATATCGGGCAGGGCCGTTTGTTCGTTCAGAAGACGGATTGTGGTCGCTTAAGCCGGCTGCGCGCCTAAGCCTTTGGAACTAAACGGCCTTTGCCCGAAACGGAGTACCTGCTAAGTTACATGGTTACCGTCAGGTTAAGAAGGCGGCAGTATCTGCGGGAAAGGCGACCGATGTCGGACGGACCGAACATTGGAAGGAGTGTGGCGGAAACGGCGAAGCCGCTGCGGCTGCGCGAGGCACTGTGGCAGGCTCGGATCGAGGCCGCGGATCGCACCGGCGTCGTCGTTGATCTGCGCGACGCGGAAGTGGCGCGGCTTGAGATCTTGAACGAGGCGCTCGATCCGCTGTTCGCGCAAGTGCCGGATCAGATCGATCTATTCGATCGGGGCCTCAGCAAGGGAGACACGCCGCGGCTGTGGATCGACATTGTAGCCCACGTCCTGATGGGACGCGATAAGCGCATGTACCGTTTCGTCCAGGATACCCGGCACGGCCGGATTGTACTCGCGGAATCTCATGACTCGGCCGCGATCGTCAAAGCTGTGACGGATTATGTCGCTCGCCGCATGATCGAGCGCGAGCGTGCGCTATCGGTAATGCCGCTGTGGGAGCAAGCGGAGGTGAAAAAGCCGCCCCGCGGGCTTTGGACATTCGCGTTCGGATTTATAGCCGGTGTTATCGTGCTTTTCGGCTTCGCGCTACTCGCCGCGCTCAGGACTCCGTGACGCGAGGCACGGCGATCACGGTGCTAGAGTGTTTTCGAGCGAAGTGGAATCTGGTTCGCGTGAAGGAAACGCGTCAAAATTAATAATCTAGAGTCATTTCCCGGCCGGCGACACCCGCAAGAGGCGTCCGGCAGTGCTATCGGTCAAAAGCCACAACGCGCCGTCCGGCCCCTGGCGTATGTCGCGGATGCGCTCGTTGAGGTCTTCCAGCAGGCGTTCCTCGCCAGTCACCTCATTGCCACTGAGCGAGAGCCGCACCAGCATCTTGCCAGACAGCGCGCCGGTGAAAAGGCTTCCTTTCCACGACGGAAACAGCGTGCCGGTGTAGAAGGCCATGCCGGATGGCGAGATCGAAGGCACCCAATATTTCACGGGCTGCTCCATGCCTTCCTTCGCGGTGCTGGCATGGATTTTCGCGCCGTCGTAGTCGATGCCGTAGCCGATCACCGGCCAGCCGTAGTTTTTGCCCTTGCCGATGATGTTGACCTCGTCGCCGCCGCGCGGGCCGTGCTCGACCTCCCAAAGGTCGCCGGTCGCCGGGTTGATGCCGAGCCCCTGTTCGTTACGGTGGCCGTAGCTCCAGATTTCCGGCTTGGCGTCTGCGCGGCCGACGAACGGATTGTCCGCCGGCACCGAGCCATCGGGCGCGATCCGGATCACTTTGCCGAGGTGGTTCGCCAGATTTTGCGCCTCGTCGCGATGGTTGAAATGCTCGCCAAGCGTCACGAAAAGGTTGCCGTCGTCAGCTTGCGCGATGCGGCAGCCATAGTGATTGCCCGACGACAGCGGGCCCTCCTGCCGGAAGATGATCTCGACGTCTTGAAGCCGATCCTCACCTAATGTGGCGCGTGCAACGGCGGTTCGCCCGCCGCCTTCCGCCCGTTCTGCGAAACAGAAATAGAGGGTCTTGTTGCCCGCGAACGACTTGTCCAGCACAACGTCCAGCAGCCCGCCCTGACCGGAGGCCCAAACTTCAGGCACGTTCTTGAGCGGCGGCGACAGATCACCGTCGCGGCTGACGATGCGAAAGCGCCCGGGCCGTTCCGTGACCAGTATCCGCCCGTCCGGCAGCAAGGCGAGTCCCCAAGGATGGACAAGGCCGTGGGCAATGGTTGAGACCTCGATCGGCCCGGCTGACGACCGGAACGATTTGCTTCCGCTGCGCACGTTGGTGGCGAAGAAAGCCGCGAGGACGGTGGCCGCGCCCAGAATGGCCGTAACCCGCACGATTGGTCTTTTCATCGAACGCTCCTGGCGGCGAGCGATGGTCACACGGAGAGACATGGTTAGCCGTCACAAAATTGTGAGGAGCCAATGTACATTGCAAGGAAGTGCGGTTCAGATGCCGATTGGCATAGCCATCGCGACCTTGATCGACATCATCGCGAAGGCGACGGAAAGGACGACTGCAAAAGCAGCGATTGCCAGTGAAGCCGCAACAGCATTGGTCAGACGCGAGGATGCGACGGGTGCGAAGCGCCCTCCAAACCATCCGCTCGAACCTCGCGACCGCATCATTGTCGGATCTCCACAAGCACTGGCGAATCACCAGCCTGGACAATCTTTCACCAAGCACGGCCAGGATTGGGGCAAATTGAATGAGGCGAAGAGGTTCCCGCCTTGCGATATCGAAGCCGGTTCTTAGCCCGGTGTCGACCGCACGGATCAAGCCCTTGCGATTCTGACTGCGGCATCGTCCGAGAAAGTCGCGCTGCCGTCCATGGTTACAAAGCCGGGTTGCTGTTCAACCCGCCGCAACCAGGCGCGGATCGACGGGAACGTCGTGAGGTCGAAGTCGCATTGGTCGGCGACATGGGTATAGGCATAAAGTGCAATGTCGGCGATGGTCAGCTGCCCGGCAGCGAAAAAGTCATTGGTTCTGAGATGGTTTTCCATGACCTGGAGGGCCGCATAGCCGCGCTCCATCCAGTCTTCCAGCGCGTGAGTCTGCAACTCGCGGCCTCCCTTGACCAGCGACAGCCAGAAATACGCGGCGCCAATGTTGGGCTCCAACGCGTGCTGTTCGAAGAACATCCACTGCAGTGCTTCGGCACGCTCGATCGGCGAATTCGGAGCCAATGCGGTTCCGATCGAGACATACCACAAGATGGCATTGGACTCGGCGAGGTAACGCCCTTCTGCCACCTCCAGTAACGGTACCTGTCCGCTCGGGTTCTTGGCGAGAAAATCCGGCGTGCGGCTTTCGCCACGCAGGATATCGATTTCGATGGCATGATAAGGCACGTCAAGGAAAGTCAGCGCGAGGCGAACCTTGTAGCTGTTTCCCGAGCGCTGCATTGAATAGAGCTTGTACATTACGGAGCTTCGCCTGATCGCCGGAGCGCCCGGCATGCTCGCCTGCAACGCAGTGGAAGAATAGTGGTCGCAGGCCACTCGCCGCAAGGTCTTGCCATTTGGAAAAGTAAAATTGAACTGCCGCAAGTCCGTGCGGAAGATTTTATTGCGCGATCAACGACCCGATCAGCATCAAGGTTTGTTCGCAACTGCGTCAAGATCGAGATAGCGCATCCGTTTGGCTTCACGGCGACCTCGCGCGACGGCATCAAGCACGAGTCCGATTGCCAGGCTGAGGAATCCAAGCTGGGCAATCGCCGCAGCGAGTACCGCAGTTGGTATTCGGGGTACAAGGCCGGTTTCCAGATAGGTCGCGATGAGCGGGGCGCCGAGCCCAAGACAAACGAGCAGAAGCATAGTGCCTGCAGCACCGAAGAATCGTAGCGGCTGCGTTTCCTTGTACAGCTTGAAAAGCATCAGCAGGATGCGCAGGCCATCGCGATAGGTGCGCAGCTTGCTGGTCGATCCATCGGGGCGTGTACCGTAAGGCAGTGCCATTTCGCCGGTCGCGATCTTCAGGTCGAGGGCATGGACCGAGAGCTCGACCTCGATCTCAAAGCCTGCCGACGACACCGGAAATGATTTGGCGAAGCGGCGGGAGAGAACTCGATAACCCGAGAGAATGTCGGTGAAGCCGTCACCAAACATGTGCGCCATGACGCGATTGAAGAAGAGGTTGCCAAACCGATGGCCTGACGGAAAAGCCTTGTCGTCGCCGTTACGGGTTCCGATCATCATGTCGAGGTTGCGCACGACAAGCGCCTCGATCAGCGCGCCGGCGGCGTCCGGTTTATAGGTGCCATCGCCATCCGCCAGAACGTAGATGTCGGCGTCGATATCCGCCAGCATGCGGCGGACGACATTGCCCTTGCCCTGCAGCAGTTCACGGCGAACGATAGCACCGGCCGCGAGCGCTGCGTCGTAGGTGCCGTCAGTGGAATTGTTGTCGTAGACGTAGACCCTGGCGCCGGGCAGCGCGCGAAGGAATCCGCGGACCACACCGCCGATCGTGACTTCCTCATTGTAGCAAGGGAGAAGCACGGCGATCGTTCGGTTTCGCACCATGCTGCTCTGCGCGAACATGCCGTCGATCTCGTCGCGGATCCGGTCAAGCCTTGGCAAAGGCATCACTCCTGAAGATAACGCCGGCTTCCATCGCCGCCCGGCGCAGGATGACGACGTAGAGCATCATCATTACGATGAGGCCAAGGGGGAGACCGCTCGCGCCGGCAATGGTGCGTGTAAGAAGCGGCATGATCCACGCCAGCGCCAGCAGCGAAAGTTCGTAGGATATAAAACCGTGCGCCAGACCGTGACGGGCGAGAAACGCGATCGCAATGCCGAGAACGACGAGATCGTAGTCTAGTACATATGGCGTGACGAGCAGCGATGCGGTGCAGAGTGCGGCGGCTTTCAGATCATACGAAGCTCGCGAGCGCCATAGCCACGCAATGCTGATTGCGAGCGCGGCGGCCAGCATTGCCTGAGCTGCATAGGCAAGATGGATTCCGCCACCCCACATCCTGACCGCTGAAAATAGCGATTGGATTTTGTGCCAGCCGGTGGCGCCCTGTTCCAGGATCACCGTTCGCGTAAACGTCGTCGATACCGCGAAGGCGTGCCAGATTTCGACCCCGGATATCGCGAAGCTGGCGACCGCGAGTGCCGATGCGGTGAGAGCCGCCGCGGCAAAGGTCGTCCAGCGCCCGCCGGCAAGCAATGCAATGGGGATCAGCACGCCAAACTGTGGCTTGTAGATCAGCAGACCGATCAGGATGCCTGAAACCCACGGCCGGCGATCGAGTAGCACCAGCGCGCCGCCGATAAGCGTTGCGGTGAAAAATGCGTTCTGCCCGTGGCCGATATTGATGAAGACGGCCGGAAAAGCCAGCGCCGGCAGCCAGGTCCCGGGACGCCGGACGATGGCGCAGACCGTCACGAGGTAGCCGGCCAGACTGGTCACCAGCCATAACAGCAGACCCCAAGCGTAAGGAAAGGCGGCGGCGGCCATCGCGATGGCAAAGAAAAACGGCGGATAATGCCATCCGTAGAAGGGCACCGGCCGGCCGCCGAAGATGGCCTGTTCGGCGGCATGCTGCAGCCCGGGATCGTAGGCGTCAGGCGCTAACCCCTGCCAAGCCAGGGCGCCGGCGGCGTAGACGTTGGAGAAGTCCGTTCCGATCGGCTGGCCGCGTCGGTCGATGAGCCCGTCCGACGCCGCGACCCACACAACGATCGCGATGGCGCAGAGAACCAGCAAAATGATGCTGTAGCCTTGCAGACGCTCCGCAGTCAGCCATTGTCCGGTTCGAATCTTTTGCCAAAAACGGGTCATGTCCCAATCGCCGCGTACGGAGGTCCGGCGGACACTAATCGTTGGTATTTAAGGTTCTCTGAAACCTATCAGATGTGCGCCGGTCAGCATTGTTCTTGCGGTGCAACGTAACGCACACTAATGTGTTTGCGATCCCAATCACTGAAATGGCGTGGAAATGGTGACCGACCACGCTTGCTAGGAGATGACGATGTCGTTCCTGTCCGCCGCGCTCGACCGTGTGAAGCCGTCCGCGACCATCGCGGTCACGGATAAAGCACGTCGGCTCAAAGCGGAGGGGCGGAACGTGATCGGTCTCGGCGCGGGTGAGCCGGATTTCGATACACCGGCCAATATCAAACTTGCCGCGGTTCATGCCATCGAGGCGGGCAAGACCAAGTATACAGCGGTCGATGGTATCCCCGAGCTGAAGCAGGCGATTATCGCCAAGTTTCAACGCGAGAACGAGCTGACCTATAAGCCGAACCAGATCATTGTCGGTACCGGCGGCAAGCAGGTGCTCTACAACGCGCTGATGGCGACCATCAATCCGGGTGATGAGGTCGTCATCCCTGCGCCGTACTGGGTCAGTTATCCCGAAATGGTGGCGTTGGCGGGAGGCGAGCCCGTGCCCGTGGTCTGCACGGCGGAGTTCGGGTTCAAGTTGCAGCCCCAGGCGCTGGAAAGAGCGATCACGCCGAAGACCAAGTGGATCATCCTCAATTCGCCGTCGAACCCGACCGGCGCGGCCTACACGCGGGCCGAATTGAAGGCACTGACCGATGTGCTGGTGAAGCACCCGCACGTCTGGGTGATGACCGACGATATGTACGAGCATCTGATCTACGACGACTTCGAATTCACCACGCCGGCGCAGGTCGAGCCAAAACTGTTCGATCGCACCCTGACGGTGAACGGGGTGTCGAAAGCCTACTGCATGACCGGCTGGCGCATCGGCTATGCCGGCGGTCCCGCGCAACTCGTCAAGGCGATGGCAACGATCCAGTCGCAATCGACATCCAACCCGTCATCCGTCTCGCAATGGGCGGCGGTGGAAGCCCTGAGCGGCCCGCAAGGGTTTATCGAAGCGAATAACAAGATATTCAAGGAGCGTCGCGACCTCGTGGTGGCGATGCTGAATCAGGCCAAGGGCATTGATTGCCCACGGCCGGAAGGCGCGTTCTACGTCTATCCGTCCTGCGCCGGCGCCATCGGCAAGACCACGCCGTCGGGCAGGAAGCTCGAGACGGATGAGGATTTTGTCACCGAGTTGCTGGAGGCCGAGGGAGTTGCGGTGGTGCAGGGGTCCGCGTTCGGCTTAGGACCGGCCTTCCGTATCTCTTATGCGACTAAAACGGCGGATCTCGAAGAGGCCTGCAAGCGCATTCAGCAGTTCTGCGGTAATCTGCGCTGATCGCCTTCGCGGCAGCAATACATGCCCAACTCTGGAGTGGCTTTGTCCTGATGTTCATTAAGTTTTAGCAACGTGCCGGCATGTTGATGCCGCAATGTGGCGATTGCCTTGTTTTGGACACGGCGATTCCATCATGTCCCACACCTTTACCGATTCCACGCCTTTCCCCTTTCCCGATTCCAAGCGGAGATTATTCCATGAACTTCCCGAGACTTCTCGCCGTGGCCGCCGTGACGCTCGTCGCGTCAGTTGCGAGCGCCCATGCTCAATATAATACCGTCCAGGCCGGTGTCCTCGAATGTGCGGGCGGCCAGAACGTGAGCTATGTCGTTGGTTCGACAACCGAGCTGCAATGCGTCTTCCGCAGCAACAGCGGAGCGCCGCCTGAACCATATATCGCGCGCATTCAGCGCTTTGGTCTTGACCTTGGCATCACTCAGCAGACCGGTTTGGCATGGATGGTCCACGCGCCGGGTGGTCGGCTGGGCCGCGGAGCACTTGCCGGTCACTTCGGCGGGGTCGGCGCTAACGCGACGGTCGGAGTTGGGATCGGCGCGAACCTGCTGGCCGGCGGTTCCAACAATTCGATCTCGCTGCAGCCGCTGAGCCTGCAGGGCCAGACCGGCCTTAGCGCCGTGGCTGGCATCGTCGATGTTGATCTGCGCCCGGTGGATCTGCGTCCGGCGCCACGCTACAGGCGGCATCGGCACCACCATCATCATCATCATCACCACCATCATCACTGATCGGATCGGACGACCATTGGGGCCCGCGAAAGCGGGCCTCACTTTTATGGCTTATGGTTGAGGCGTTCATGACGGCGGGGCGCGTCTGGTGAGCGGCAGGCAGGTGCGATAAAAAAGCACGTTTCGCAACTCATTAAAGTGGCCGTTTTTGCATCACACCACCAAATTCATCCGGAGTTTTGCCATGCGGGGTTTTCCAGCTCTGGCGGGCGCGGCGGCGGCGCTGATCGCGTTGTATGCGGGCGCCGTTGCGCAGCAGCCCCGGCAACCTGTCAAGGTCGGCGTTCTCGAATGCCGCGGCGGAGCGAGCGTTGGGTTTGTCGTCGGCTCCGTTACCCATCTTGGCTGCGTGTTTCACGCCGACGGCCTGCCGGAAGACCGTTATGTGGCTACGATCCGCAAGGTTGGGGTCGATCTCGGTATTACCCAGGAATCGGCGCTGGCCTGGGGCGTTTACGCTCCGGTGGCGCGGCTCGGGCCTGGCGATCTCTCGGGTAACTACGCGGGCGCACAGGGCAGCGCTTCGGTCGGCGTTGGCCTCGGCGGCAACGTTCTGATCGGCGGCTCCGCCAATTCGATCGCGCTGCAACCGCTCAGCGTGCAGGGTCAGGTCGGCCTCAACGTGGCGGCGGGTCTCGCTGCGCTGGAATTGCGTCCGGGCCGCTAACAGGCTTCCGCCGCCGTTCGGCGTTTCGCCCCATTGAGCCGGGCTGCGCGTTGGCTGAACCGTCGGCGCGGATGTCCCGACGTGTTTTCCTGCTTGCCAAATTCCGTCTGCGGGAGGAGCATCGGCTATCGCCGACCCAATCATGGGCCGACTTCCAGACCAGGAGGCGGCAATGGGACAAGACCTCAGAAGTCCCCAAGGGGGACCTCAAGGCACTCAAACGTCGGGTCCCCGGTGCATTGCGCTGGTGGGCCCGTTCCAGAGCGGTAAAACCACACTTCTCGAATCCATCCTTGCCCGAACGGGCGCAATCCCCAAAGCAGGCAGCGTCGATCAGGGAACCAGCGTCGGCGACGCCAGCGACGAAGCTCGCCAGCACAAAATGGGAGTCGGACTCACTCCAGCTAACACCTGCTTCATGGGCGAAACCTATACTTTTATCGATTGTCCGGGTTCGATCGAATTCGCACACGACATGCGCGCTGCAATTCCCGCGGTCGATGCAGCGGTGGTCGTGTGCGAGGCGGACGAGCGCAAGTTGCCGCAGTTGCAGATTATCCTGCGCGAACTGGAAGATTTGGGCATTCCCCGTTTTCTGTTCCTCAACAAGATCGACAAGGCGAACAAGGGCGTTCGCCAAACCTTGGCAATGTTGCAGCCGGCGTCGCGGACTCCGCTGTTGCTACGGCAGATCCCGATCTGGAACGGCGATTTGATCGCCGGATTTGTCGATCTCGCGCTGGAGCGCGCCTTCGTCTACCGCGAGCATATGGCTTCCGAAGTTGTCCAACTGGACGTCGGCGATCTCGACCGCGAGAAGGAAGCGCGGTTCTCGATGCTGGAGACACTCGCCGATCACGACGACGCGCTGATGGAGCAACTGCTCGAGGATATTGCGCCGCCGCGGGATGCAGTGTTCGACGATCTTGCTCGTGAGCTGCGCGATGGCCAGATTTGCCCTGTATTGCTCGGCTCGGCTGCGCGCGAGAACGGCGTGTGGCGGTTGATGAAAGCGCTGCGCCACGAAGCGCCTGGCATTAGCGAGACGGCGAAGCGCATGGGCGTGGCTGATAGCGAGGAGGCGCTGGCCTACGTGTTCAAGACCATGCACCTCCAGCACGGCGGCAAGCTGTCGCTGGCGCGGGTGCTGACAGGTCGCTTCGACGATGCCACGACGGTGCATGCGTCGTCAGGCGAAGCAGGAAAAATCTCCGGCATTCTCGCAGCCACCGGCGCGCAGGAGACCAAGCGCGCATCGGCGTGCGCGGGTGAGGTGGTGGCGTTGGGCAAGCTCGAGGCCGTCAAGACCGGCGATACGTTAACGACCGCCCGGATCGCGCCACCCTCACTGGTCAGCATCGCGCCGTCCGCGCCTGTGCTTGCGAGGGCGCTTGCCGCCCGCGACCGCAAGGACGACGTCAAACTCGGACAGGCTCTCATCAAGCTCAACGAGGAAGACCCCTCGCTCGCCGTCGTTCACAACGCGCAGACTCACGACACCGTGCTGTGGGGACAAGGCGAGATGCATCTACGCGTTGCGCTCGAACGGCTGCACGGTCGCTTCGGGGTCAATGTGGATTCGCATCCGCCCGCGATCAGCTATCGGGAAACGATCCGCAAGCCTGTCAGCCAGCGGGGACGCCATAAGAAGCAGTCCGGAGGGCATGGCCAGTTCGGCGACGTGGTGCTGGAGGTTCAACCCCTGTCACGCGGCGCGGGCTTCGTCTTTATTGACAAGATTGTCGGCGGCGCGGTGCCGCGCAATTATATCGGCGCAGTCGAGGACGGCGTGGTGGACGGACTCGCCCGCGGTCCCCTTGGCTTTCCGGTGATTGACGTGCAGGTGACGCTGACCGATGGATCCTACCACAGCGTCGACTCCTCGGATCAGGCGTTCCGCACCGCCGCCCGCATCGGGATAGCCGAAGCCTTACCGAAATGCCAGCCGGTGCTGCTGGAGCCGATTGATGTGGTCGAGATCGTTTGCCCGAGCGATGCGACCGCGAAGGTCAACGCGATCCTGTCGGCACGCCGCGGCCAGATTCTTGGTTTCGACAGTCGCGACAGTTGGGCCGGCTGGGACTGCGTGCGCGCCACGATGCCGGAAGCCGAGATCGGCGATCTCATCGTCGAACTGAGGTCGGCGACGGCGGGAGCGGGCAGTTTTACCCGGCAGTTCGATCGCATGGCCGAAGTCACCGGCCGGACCGCCGACCAGATCATCGCCGCGCGTCGGGTGGCGGCTTAGGGTCGGAGCTGATCCTACGGTTGGAGGTTCGCCGGGCGTGCGTTCATCTGAGTGCTCCTGACCATGGGCGTCAGCCCGCCGCTGCGGCCAATGCGCACGCCCGCGCCATGAGCCAGATCACGGTCTGCGGTGCGGCTGCACGGGGACCGCACCGGCGGCATTGACAGGCGCGTCAGCTTGCATGATTTCATCGGGTGCCGCCTGATGGTCGGCGCGTCACACGACGGGATGCATGATGACAGCCGGGACAACAGGCCGGGCCGCCTGCCTGATCGGATGGCCCGCAGCGCATTCGCGCTCGCCGCTGATCCATCACTATTGGCTGCGCGTGCACGGCATAACGGGCGGCTACAGCATTGAAGCGATTCCGCCCGAAGGATTCGCGGAATTCGTCATGCATCTTTCGACGCACGGCTTCGTGGGCGCCAATGTCACAATCCCGCACAAGGAGCGGGCGTTGCAATTGACGGAGCCAGACGAGCGCGCGAGAGCTGTCGGCGCAGCCAACACCCTCTATTATGATGGCGCCATCCTGCGGTCCACCAATACGGACGTTGAGGGTTTCATCGGCAATCTCGATGCCGTCGCTCCGGGCTGGGATCGCATCGAGGATGCGCTGGTGCTTGGCGCCGGCGGGTCGTCGCGGGCCGTGGTGTTCGGTCTGATCGAACGCGGGATCAAGCGCATCCATCTCGTGAACCGTACGATGGAAAGGGCGCAAGTGCTTGCGGATCAATTCGGACCCACGGTTATGCCAGCGGCTTGGAACACGCTTGGCGACGTGCTGCCGCGCACCGGTCTGCTCGTGAATACAACTTCGCTCGGCATGAACGGGCAGCCGCCACTGGACATCGAGCTGCCGCTGCTGTCGCGGGATGCGGTGGTCGCCGATCTGGTCTATGTTCCTCTGGAAACGCCATTGCTGGCTGCGGCGAGGGCGCGGGGCCTCAGGACCGCAGACGGCCTCGGGATGCTGCTGCATCAGGCCGTACGCGGATTCGAGCTGTGGTTCGGAGAGCGTCCCGTGGTGACGCAGGATTTACGCACGCTGGTCGAGGCCGATCTCCGGATCCCTCATCCCGCGACTTGAGGTTTACGATTGGCCCGGTATTTTCAATTGTTCCATTTTGCCGCAATCGCCTCTCTTTGTCTTGACCCCCGGGAGCGCTTGATCCAAAGCGAACGTCATGTCCAATCTCGATCCCAGCAACCCTGAAGCTATGGAAACCACGCCGCTCGGCCTCGCTCGGCGCGGCTTTCGCGGGCGGGTGACCGCCATCATGGTCGACGGCGACCACCTGGGGGTGTCTGCAATGGAGATCGAGAGGCGTCTTCTTGAATTTGGTATCGTCGAGGGCGCGTCGGTTCAGATACTGCATGAAGGGCCGATTGGCCGGGATCCGATAGCGGTTCGGGTTAACGGTACGACGATCGCGCTGCGCCGGCGCGAAGCCATGGCGGTCATGGTCGGCGGGCTAGCGAAAACCATCGCATGACCGCAATCGATGTGAATGACTGGCGTATCGCTCTGGTTGGGACGCCGAACAGCGGCAAGACCGCTTTGTTCAATGCGCTCACCGGCAGCCGCCAGAAGGTGGCTAACTACGCCGGCGTCACGGTGGAGCGGAAGTCCGGGGTTTTGCGCACGGCATCCGGCCACCGGGTCGATCTGATCGACCTGCCGGGAACTTATTCATTGCGGGGCCGCAGCCCGGACGAGGACATTACCCGCGACGTCATTCTCGGCAAGCTTGCGAGCGAAAGCCCGCCGGACTTTTTGCTTTGCGTCGCCGACGCCACCAATCTTCGTGTGGCGTTGCGCCTGGTGATCGAATTGAAGCGTGTTCACCGGCCGATGCTTCTGGTGCTGAACATGATCGACATCGCGCGGCGTCGCGGCGTTGGCATTGATCTCGACAAGCTTTCCGCCGAGCTTGAGGTGCCGGTCGTCACATCGACCGCCGTGCGGCGAGGCGGCATTGACGATCTCCTGCACAGGATTGACGACATCGCCGGCAAGCCGGCAGGTGCCATCGTCGGGAGCGACTGGACCACGCCGGGCGTATCAGATCTTCGCGCGGCGCAGCGCGAGGCTGATCGCGTGATCGGCGCCGCGGTCAGCGAGCCGGCTAAGCCCGATACATGGACCACGCGCGTGGACGCAGTGCTGCTGCATCCGGTGTCGGGCATGATCGCGCTGCTCCTGCTTCTGTTCGTGGTGTTTCAGGCCGTATTCGCCTGGGCGCAACCGGCGATGGAACTGATCTCCGGCGGCTTCGATGCGCTTGGCGCCTTTTCAGCGACTGTGCTGCCGGAAGGATTGCTGCAAAGTTTCATCCAGAACGGCATCATCTCCGGCGTCGGCAGCGTCATCGTGTTCCTGCCACAAATCCTCATTCTGTTTCTGTTTATTCTGCTTCTTGAAGACCTCGGCTACATGGCGCGTGCGGCGTTCCTGATGGACCGCATCATGGGTGGCGCCGGACTGCACGGCCGCGCTTTTATCCCGCTGTTGTCGAGCTTCGCCTGTGCGATCCCGGGGATCATGGCGACGCGGGTGATCGATAACAAGCGCGACAGGCTGACCACTATCATGGTCGCGCCGCTGATGACCTGCTCGGCGCGCATCCCGGTTTATACGCTGATCATCGCGGCGTTCGTGCCAAACCGGCCGGTGCTCGGCATTCTCGGATTGCAGGGGCTCGTGATGTTCGGGCTCTATGCGGTGGGGATATTCAGCGCGCTCGCGGTGTCATTCGTGGCCAACCACTTCTTCTGGCGTGACAGCGCGACGCCGCCCTTCATGCTGGAACTGCCGGATTACAAGTTGCCGCAACTGCGCAGCGTGCTGATGAATCTCTACCAGCGCGCGATGGCATTTTTGAAGCGCGCCGGCACCACGATTTTTTCCATGATGGTTCTGATCTGGTTCCTGGCGTCGTTCCCCCGTCCGCCGGCTGGCGCCACCGAGCCTGCGATCGATTTCAGCCTTGCAGCCATGATCGGCCGCTGGATCGAACCTGTGCTCGCGCCGATCGGGTTCAACTGGCAGATCAGCGTTGCGCTTATTCCCGGCATGGCTGCGCGCGAGGTGGCGGTGGCTTCGCTTGGCACCGTCTATGCGATTGAAGGAGGCAACGAGGCGGCGGAACAGATCGGTCACATGCTGGCCGGGAAATGGAGTCTCGCGACCGCGCTGGCGTTCCTCGCCTGGTATGTCTTTGCGCCGCAATGCGCCTCAACGCTCGCCGTTATCAAGCGCGAGACCGGCGGGTGGCGCTGGGTGATGATCACATTCTTCTACATGCTGTCGATGGCTTATCTGGCGGCGTTCGTCACCTACCGCATCTCGCTGGCGTTAGGTTGGGGCTGACCGCCGGTCCGGCGGCGCCTGCGAAGGGCTGGCGCCATAGCAAGCTGGACTTGAATTCCACATTCGCCGGAACCGACGCTTACATGAGGGCGTTACATTAGCTGCCCACACCGGGAGAAAGCTATGGCGCGACATGACGGTGAGACGAACGACCGGAACCAAAAAACCAAGGAAGAACTGGACAAGGAACTCGATCGCGCCCTGAAAGAGTCGTTTCCCGGTTCGGACCCGTTGAGCGTCACCCAGCCGGCTCCTGAAAAACCCGCCGAGGAAAAACCCGCCAAGGATCAAATGGATCGTCGCCATTAGAGGCGCTTGCATTGACTTGCATTGAGAAGACGGCGGCTGCTTCGTCCTGACATGCCACAGAATAACGATCCGGCCCTTTCCCCCAAATTCCGGTAACGGTTCATTATATTTTTTGAAGTCGTTTTATCTTTAGGGGCGTTATAAGCGGCCTTGCGATATGCTCGGCGTCCAACGATTCGATGAGCCGACCTCAAGCGTGGCTGTGAGCAAAGGCGGGTCATGGGGGGAAAATGAGCCGCAAATATTTTGGAACCGACGGCATTCGCGGCCGAGCTAACGGCTTGATCACGCCGGAACTGGCGATGAAAGTTGGACAGGCCGCTGGGCTGGTGTTCCAGCGCGGCGAATACCGTCATCGCGTCGTGATCGGCAAGGATACGCGCCTCTCCGGCTATATGATCGAATATGCGCTGGTCGCGGGTTTTACGTCGGTTGGCATGGATGTGCTCTTGCTGGGTCCGATGCCGACGCCGGCAGTAGCGATGCTGACCAAATCCATGCGTGCTGATCTCGGTGTCATGATTTCAGCGTCGCACAACCTTTTCGAGGACAACGGCATCAAAATGTTCGGCCCGCGCGGCTTCAAGCTGTCCGACGAGGTCGAAAAGAAGATCGAGCAGTTGCTCGATGAAAACCTCGACAAGAAACTCGCGCAGAGCGGGAACCTTGGCCGCGCCCGTCGTATCGACGGCGTGCATGATCGTTACATCGAATTCGCCAAGCGCACGCTACCCCGCGAACTTAGCCTCGAGGGGCTGCGGGTCGTGGTCGATTGCGCCCATGGCGCAGCCTACAAGGTGGTGCCGGAGGCGCTGTGGGAACTGGGCGCGGACGTCATTCCGATCGGCGTCGAGCCCGATGGCTTCAATATCAATAAGGAATGCGGCTCCACCGCGCCGGAGGCGCTGTGCCGCAAGGTCCGCGAGATGCGCGCCGATATCGGCATCGCGCTCGACGGAGACGCCGACCGCGTCATCATAGCCGACGAGCGCGGCCATGTGGTCGACGGCGATCAGCTTCTCGCAGTGATTGCCGAGAGTTGGAAGGAAGACGGCCGCCTGACCAGGCCGGGGATTGTCGCTACCGTGATGTCCAATCTCGGCCTTGAGCGATTCCTGAAGGATCGCGAGTTGTCGATGGTGCGGACACCTGTCGGCGACCGCTACGTGCTCGAGCAGATGCTAAAGCATGGCTATAATCTCGGCGGCGAACAATCAGGGCACATCATCTTGTCGGACTATGCGACCACTGGAGACGGATTCGTGTCTGCGCTTCAGGTGCTTGCTGTCGTCCAGAAGCTGGGACGCCCGGTCTCCGAAGTCTGCCACAAGTTCGAGCCGCTTCCGCAGATATTGAAGAACTTCCGTTATCGCAACGGCAAGCCGTTGGATCGCGCGGAGGTGAAGTCGGCCATTACAGCGGGCGAGAAGCGTCTCAACGGTCATGGTCGCCTGTTAGTCCGTTCTTCGGGAACCGAGCCTGTCATTCGCGTCATGGGTGAGGGCGATGACCGTATCTTGGTCGAGGAAGTCGTGGACACGATCGTTTCTGCATTGGGAAACCCGGCGGCGGCGTGAAACCGCAACCAGAACCTTGTGCCGTCGCGCCGCGTTGGCGAATATCCTGATGCATCCCAGCTATAACGATTGATGGACGGTCGGGCGCCCGCGTCGTAACAGGCTCCGGTTGTAACAACCGGAAAGCCGTCCGTGGACAAGCCTGTCATCTCCGAGGAAACGCTGGTTGCGCCGGTCGTGGTTCCCGGGATCACGGATAAGGCCGCCGCTACGGGTCCCGCCTATCTGGTGCTCGGCGGCATCAGCTTTTCGCATTTTCTCAACGACACCATGCAGTCGCTGATCCCCTCGGTTTATCCGATCCTGAAGGAAAATTACGCGCTCGACTTTGCGCAGATTGGAATGATCACGCTGGCGTTTCAGGTGACCGCCTCGCTGCTGCAACCCGTGGTCGGCTATGTCACCGACAAGAAAGCCCAGCCGTTCTCACTTGCCGTCGGCATGGGCTTTACTTTCGTGGGGTTGCTGCTGCTGAGCGTCGCTCATGTCTACGGAATGATCCTTGTTTCCGCTGCACTGATCGGCCTTGGCTCTGCGGTGTTCCACCCGGAGTCCGCGCGCATCGCGCGAATGGCGTCCGGTGGTCGTTATGGCTTCGCGCAGTCGGTTTTTCAGGTTGGCGGGAATTTCGGCTCGGCGATGGGGCCGCTCCTGGCGGCTCTGATCATCGTGCCGTTCGGGCAGCCCAGCATCGCGTGGTTCTCGTCGATCGCATTCATCGCGATCGTCGTCCTGTTTCAAATCGGGCGGTGGTACAAGCTGCGGATCTCGCCGCATGAGAGTGCCCGGCCGCGCCGATCGTCGGAGACACCGGCGCCCGCGCGGACGGCGCTCGCACTGACGATTCTGATCGTGCTGGTGTTCTCGAAATACATCTACATGTCCAGCCTGACGAGCTATTACACCTTTTATCTGATCGAGAAGTTTCACGTCTCGACGCAGACAGCTCAACTTTTGCTGTTTGTGTTTCTCGGCGCGGTCGCCATAGGCGTGTATTTCGGCGGTCCGATTGGCGATCGCTTCGGACGCCGCTATGTGATCTGGCTGTCGATCCTCGGGGTGCTGCCATTCACGCTATTGCTGCCGTTTGCAAATCTTGCTGGCACAGTGGTGCTGACGGTGGTCATCGGTGTCATCCTCTCATCCGCGATGCCTGCGATCATTGTGTTTGCGCAGGAACTGATGCCGCACCGTCTCGGCATGATCTCAGGCATGTTTTTCGGCTTTGCATTCGGCGCGGCGGGACTTGGTGCCGCGCTGCTGGGCGAGGTCGCGGATGCCAAGGGCATCGAGTTTGTCTATCAAGCCTGTGCGTTCCTGCCGGCGATAGGTCTGCTGGCGATGTTCCTGCCGAAGATGCCGAAAATCCAGCACTCGTAGTCGCCGCCGTAGGATCGCTCGTCCACGGACTCGTGTGGCAGCATCCATCGTGACGGTTCGCCGCGCCGTTCACGCCAGAATAAACTTACCGAAAATCAACCTTAAAAATTAGGGTTAAGCGGCTCTTAAGGATTTGGTGTCATCGTCCCTCCGAATTGGAGTGGGGCCGCACTTGCCTCACGGCACAAAGGGACGAAGCCGATGCGTGGTGTAAAATTGCTCGTAGCCGCCGGAGCGGCATCACTATTATCATCTGCCGCATTCGCCGCTGACCTGCCCATCGCGCCTCCGCCCTATTACGCCCCACCGGTCGTGGGTTTCGGCGGCTGGTACTTGCGAGGCGATATCGGATTCAGCAACCAGCGCGTGAGCAACATTGCGATGGCGGATGGCCGCAACGCGCAACTGCTGTCGTTGCAACAGACGACCGCTTTCGATGCCGCCGGAATCTACGGCGTCGGTGTCGGCTATCAGTTCAACAACTGGTTCCGCGGCGACTTCACAGGCCAGTATCGCGGTAATTCGAACTTCAAAGGCACCGATCTTCTGACCTATCCAGCAGGCGGCGGGATCGTCGGAAACGGTATCAACAACTACAACGCCACCAAATCGGAATGGCTTGTGTTGGCGAACGGTTATGCCGATCTCGGCACCTGGTGGGGCGTCACGCCATTCATCGGTGCAGGCGTCGGCGCGGCGCGCGTGACGATTGCCAATTACACCGATACCGGCATGGTCAACAATAACGGATTTGGCTTCGGCGCCTTCCCAAGCTTCGCAAACGCGCCGGCTGCGTCGAGGTGGAATTTCGCGTGGGCGCTTCACGGCGGTTTGGCCTACATGGTCAATCCGGGCCTCACAGTTGAACTGGCTTACAGCTATGTGAATCTCGGTTCCGGAATGACGGGCGCGGTTTCCGATTACACCGGATTCACGCGGGGCGTTCCGATGCAGTTTAACGACATCACGTCGCATGACGTGAAACTCGGCGTGCGCTGGTATTTCAACACCCCGCCGGTCTATGCCCCGCCGCCGCTGGTCACCAAGGGCTGAGCTCTATCACCTCTTAACGGTTCTTAACGGCGCGGGAATTTTCCCGCGCCGTTTTGCTTTCGTGCGGTTGATTCCCGACTGCTGCGAAGGGTCGGGCACGTCGATGGTTTGTCGACAATATGAAGCAATCACGCCGCGCAACAACGATTGGTTAAGGTTAACAGCTGATAATCGACACTACTCAAGTTGTGGTCGATGGAGCGTTCACGATGCGTAGACTTCTGCTGGCGGCGGTCATTTGCGGAGCGGCGCAGGGCGCATACGCAGCCGATATGCCCGACGACCTTCCGTTCTTGCGCGGATCACAGCCGCCGAGCCTCAGCACGGTGCGGACGGTGTGGCAGGGTTTTTATGTTGGCGGACAGGCGAGCTACGGTTCAGCCGACATGGATTTCAAGAACTCCGGAAAAGAGTTACTGGAACGACTGCTGAACAACATCGATGTCGAAGGACAGTATCATCTTTCGACATGGCCGCTGGGCGGAACGTCCTCAAACCGTAATAGCGGATTTGGCGGATTCCTAGGTTATAACGTGCAGATGGAGGACGTCGTCTTCGGCGTCGAGGCCAACTACATCCACGGTAAATTCTTTGGTTCCTCGAGTGGCAGTCAAGGCCGATCGTTCAGCTACCCAACCGATTATCTGACGTCGGCGTTCGTACGATCGAGCGCTTCTATGCAAGTCACGGATTTTGGCTCGCTTCGGCTTCGCGGTGGATATTCGTTCGGCTGCTTCCTGCCGTATGCCTTCGTCGGGATGGCGATGGGGCGGGCCGATATCCAGCGCAACGCAAATTACAATCTGTACTATCAGTATGTTGGTACGCAGGTTCCACCGCTTCCCGACCTTTCAGGCTCTGGCTCTTTGTCCGACAACGCCAATGCACACTTCATCTACGGCTACGCCGCGGGTCTCGGTATCGATATGATGATCTTCGATGGTCTATTCTTACGTGCCGAATGGGAATTCCTGCGGTTTACGGCTCCGGTGGATACCGTTGTCAACACAGTGCGCGCTGGTGTGGGCTACAGGTTCTGATCGTGGTTTGATTTCGGTTCATCGCGGTTGTCATCCAGCCTAACTGCCGGGAATATCCTTGACGGGATCGGCTGATTCCCATATCCACAGCGGCGGGACACCTCCCCCCAACGGGAGGCTTGCTATCTGGAAGGATAGATCATGACCGTTGCGAAGCCTGCTTCGCGGCCGAACGTGCCGCATTTCTCTTCCGGCCCATGCGCCAAGCGCCCCGGCTGGACCCCCCAAAATCTCAAGGACGCAGCCCTCGGCCGTTCGCATCGCGCGAAGATCGGCAAGACCAGGCTCAAGCTCGCCATCGATCTGACGCGTGAGGTTCTGGAAATTCCGGCTGACTACAAGATCGGCATCGTGCCGGCGTCCGATACCGGCGCGGTCGAGATGGCTTTGTGGTCGCTACTCGGTGCGCGTCCGGTAACAGCAATCGCCTGGGAGTCTTTCGGCGAGGGCTGGATCACCGATATCCTCAAGCAGTTGAAGCTGAAGGATGTCACCAAGCTCACCGCGGGTTATGGTGAGCTTCCCGATCTTGCCAAGGCCGATCCGGCCTCTGATATCGTTTTCACCTGGAACGGGACGACGTCCGGCGTGCGTGTGCCAAATGCGGACTGGATCAGCGCCACGCGCGAAGGTCTCACGATCTGTGACGCGACGTCAGCCGCTTTCGCGCAGCCGCTCGATTGGGCCAAGCTCGATGTCGTCACCTTCTCCTGGCAGAAGGCGCTAGGCGGCGAGGCGGCGCACGGGATGTTGATTCTCAGCCCACGCGCCGTGGCGCGGCTTGAGAGCTACACGCCGCCGTGGCCGATGCCGAAGATTTTTCGCATGACCAAGGGCGGCAAGCTGATCGACGGCATATTCGCTGGCGAGACCATCAACACGCCGTCGATGCTGTGTGTCGAGGACTATCTCGACGCGCTGAACTGGGGCAAGTCGGTTGGCGGCCTCAAGGGCATGATTGCGCGCGCTGACGCCAACACCAAGGTGTTGAGTGATTGGGTGGCGAAGACGCCGTGGATCGATTTTCTGGCCAAGGATCCGGCGATCCGATCAAATACGTCAGTCTGCCTGAAGGTCGTCGACTCCACGATCACGTCGTTGCCGCCAGAATCGCAAGCCGATTTCGCCAAGAAACTCGTTGGTGCAATTGAGAAAGAAGGCGCGGGCTACGATTTCGGGTACTACCGCGATGCGCCACCGGGTCTGCGCATCTGGTGCGGTGCCACGGTGGAGGCGAGCGACGTCGCACTGCTGACGCAATGGATTGATTGGGCCTTCGCCGAGGCCAAGGCCTCGCTTGCAAAAGCGGCGTAGTCTCTAGGCTCGATGCCTTGTTTCCCTCTCCCCCTGTGGGAGAGGTGCCCGAACGAAGGGAGAGCGGATGAGGGGTGTTTCCCGTCGCCGCTTCAATCCTCACCCGCTCAATCTCGTTTCACTCGATTTCGTGACCCTATGAGCGAACTTCGCTCGTCTCGGCTCCCACAAGGGGAGAGGGAAGAAACGGTCTCACCACTCACCCCGGCGCAGCGCGCCGACCCTCTCCCTCAAGGGGAGGATAGAGGACAACATCATGACCAAACCCAAGGTTCTCATTTCCGATGCGCTTAGCCCTGCCGCCGTGCAGATCTTCAAGGATCGCGGCATCGAGGTCGATTTCCAGCCTGCGCTAGGCAAGGACAAGGACAAGCTCGCCGAGATCATCGGCAACTATGACGGCCTTGCCATCCGCTCCGCCACCAAGGCGACCGCGAAAATTCTCGCCAATGCCAAGAAGCTGAAGGTGATCGGCCGCGCCGGCATCGGCGTCGACAACGTTGAGATTCCGGCGGCGACGGCCAAGGGCGTCATCGTCATGAACACGCCGTTCGGCAACTCGATCACGACCGCCGAACATGCGATCACCCTGATGCTGGCGCTGGCGCGCGAAATTCCCGCCGCCGATGCCTCGACCCAGGCCGGCAAGTGGGAGAAGAACCGCTTCATGGGCGTCGAGATCACCGGCAAGACGCTGGGCGTGATCGGCTGCGGCAACATCGGCTCGATCGCCGCCGACCGCGCGCTTGGCCTGAAGATGAAGGTGATTGCGTTCGATCCGTTCCTGTCTCCGGAGCGGGCCAAGGATCTCGGCGTGGAGAAGGTCGAACTCGACGATCTGTTTACGCGCGCTGACTTCATCACGCTGCATACGCCGCTGACCGACAAGACTCGCAACATCATCGACGCTGCCGCTATCGCCAAGATGAAGAAGGGCGTGCGCATCATCAACTGTGCGCGTGGCGGCCTGGTGGACGAGCAGGCGTTGGTCGATGCGCTCAACGCCAAGCAAGTCGCAGGTGCGGCGTTCGACGTGTTTGTCGAGGAGCCTGCCACCAAGAACGTGCTGTTCGGCCATCCCAACGTGATCTGCACGCCGCATCTCGGCGCCTCCACCACCGAAGCGCAGGAGAACGTGGCATTGCAGGTTGCTGAGCAGATGTCAGACTATCTGCTCACCGGTGCGATCACCAACGCCATCAATTTTCCCTCGATCACGGCGGAGGAAGCGCCGAAGCTGAAGCCGTTTGTCGAGCTTGCGGAAAAGCTCGGCTCGTTCGCCGGTCAGCTCACGGAGACCGGAATCTCAAAGGTGACCATCACCTATGAGGGGCACGTCGCCGAAATGAAGATCAAAGCGCTGACCTCGGCGGCGCTGTCGGGCCTGCTGCGGCCGATGCTGGGCGATGTCAACGTCGTGTCCGCGCCGGTCGTCGCCAAAGAGCGCGGCATGGTGGTGGACGAGGTCGTCCGCGCCGCGCAGAGCGATTATGAAAGCCTCATCACGGTAACGGTCGCAACCGAACGGCAGGAGCGTTCGGTGTCGGGAACGGTTTACGCCGATGGTCAGCCGCGCCTCGTCGACGTCAAGGGCATCCGCGTCGATGCCGAGTTTGGCAAGTCGATGATCTACGTCACCAACGAGGACAAGCCGGGCTTCATCGGCAAGTTCGCCTCTCTGCTCGGTGACGCGGGCGTCAACATCGCGACGTTCAATCTCGGCCGTAACAAGCAAGGCGGCGACGCCATCGCGCTGGTTGAGGTTGACGGCAGCGTGCCGGAGAACGTTCTCGCCAAGGTGCAGGCGCTGCCGCAGGTCAAGCAGGCCAAGGTGCTGACCTTCTGACCGGCCGAGGCCTGATCATGATGGATCTACGGCTAGAGCCTTTCCCGCTTCTGATGAAATCAGAAGCGGTGCTCTATGATTTTGATCTGACGCGTCACGCAAACCCGGCATCCACTTCGCTAGAAACACCATAAGTCAGCCCGGCGTTTCATCACTTCATCAGCGCGCGAACCTCGTCGCGCAGCGCCTGACGCGAGCCGTCGTGCGAATAGAACATGTGGCCGCCGGGATAGACCACAAACTTGCCCCGGTCGCGCGAGCCGAAGGTCGGTAATTGATCGAGGCGGATCTGGGAGGCGAGATAAGGTGTCGCCAGATCAAACAATCCATGTGCGACAAGCAGCTTGAATTTTGCGTCCGCAGCAAGCAGTTCGCGGATGTCAGACGTCGACTCGACGGACGACCGGCTCTTGCCGAAATCCCATTCCCGGTTGACGCTGCGGCTGAGCAGTTCATAGGAGCCCGCCGGCCGCCAGTTCAGCTTGTGTGCATAGAGTTCGAACGCCGCCGATGTCAGCGCGGATAGCAGCGGCTCCTCCGAAGGGTCGTTGAAGTCGCTGGCGCTTGATTCCGGGTAGGGGTCGAACCCCAGCACCGAGGCATCATAGCGTCCGGTTACCTTGCCGCTGCTGCGGTCGAAGGCGCGGCGGAATTCGCTGACGTCGAATCGCCCGGCGAGGCGGCGGCTCTCCGCCTGATCGATTCCCGTCAGTGACGCGAAGCGGTCGGCAAGCCGCCGCGTGGCTTCCGCATCGGCCTGTCCCTTGACGAGATCGGTCAGGAAGTCACCCCGTGCATAGGCTTCAACGTCGGCCATGTCCGCGCGGGTCAGCGTTCTGTCCTTCTCCTTTTCCCGTGCAACCGCCGCCATGCTCGGCAGGCTTGCCACGAACCGGGTCAACCCCGCGCCCAACACGTCGCCGAAGTCAAGCGCCGGGGAGATCAGAATCAGCCCCTTGACGGCGACGCCCTGCCGGGTCAGCAGGTTACGGGCGATCTTCGGTCCGCGAATGCCGCCATAGCTTTCGCCGGTGATGAATTTCGGCGACTGCATCCGGTCGGCTTTCTCCAGCCAGCGCCGGATCACCAGAGCAATCGAGTCCACGTCGCCATCGACTGTGAGGAAGCGTTTTCGTGCGTCGTCCCCGTGCGCCACCATGCGGCTGTAGCCGGTGCCCAACGGATCGATGAAAACGAGATCGGTGAAGTCGAGCCAGGTTTCCGCGTTCGGCTCCAGCGGCATTGGAATGGAAGGGCTGGTGATCGCGCGGTCCATCGGGATGCGCCAGGGGCCGTTGCTGCCGAATTGCAGCCACGCCGAAGAGGCGCCGGGACCACCGTTGAAAACAAAGGTCACCGGGCGGCTGCGGGAATCGGCGCCGTCGAGTTGATAGGCTGTGGTGGCGATGTCCGCTTGCGGTTCGCCTTTGTCGTTAAAAATACGAATAGTGCCCGCCGTTGCGGCGAAGGCCAACGTCCGGCCCGGTAGGACGAGCTTATGCCTGGTGGTCGAATCCGGCGGCAACCGGCGATTGTCGGCGGTTGCGGCAGGCCGGTCGCCGCCGTCCCGAGGGTCGGCGGGCGTGGTTTCTGCATGGTGCGATGGCGCGTCGGACGCCCCCTCGCGCGTGTAAGCGGCAGAAGGAGCCAGTATCGCCAGCAACATCGCTCCCGCGCATAACTCGCGGGTCATCAGACGGCGCATCTCTCCTCCTGTTCTCGGCGGTTGAGCGGTAAGCCGAACATTGATTATCGAGCGTCCTTAAAAACTATGGCGGGCACGGGACCGCATGGAAGCCGCAGGACGCCACGTTTGTCAGGATGAATCAACGGCTTGGAGCGGCAGTTCGGGGCCGTTCCGGCTTGCGTCAACCGCACGCATCCTTTATCCGATGGGACGCCTCGCGTGGCTGGCGGCTTTGTATTGCGTCTGTCGTGTTTCGGCTGGCGGGGTGGTCCGGAAGATCGCTTCATTTTCGCTGCGATCTTTTTTCAAGCGAGTTTCCGAACCCACACCATTTACGACAATCACGAGTTGCCGGTGCCCTTCGAATTCGAGGTTCGTTACCGAAGGCGCTGTCGAGACACGCCCCACTTTTGCAAGGAATTTCCGCGGAAATGACCAACGTTGTCGTCGTCGGCGCCCAATGGGGCGACGAGGGAAAGGGCAAGATCGTCGACTGGCTGTCGGAGCAGGCGGATATCGTCGTTCGCTTCCAGGGTGGCCATAATGCTGGTCATACGCTCGTTATCGACGGAAATACCTATAAGCTGGCATTGCTGCCCTCGGGGGTCGTCCGCTCGTCGAAGCTGTCGATCATCGGCAATGGTGTCGTGTTCGATCCGCAAGCCTTCGTCAACGAGGTCGAGAAGCTGAAGGGGCAGGGCGTCAAAATCGGCCCCGACAACCTGCGCGTTGCCGAGAACGTCACGCTGATCCTGCCGCTGCATCGCGAACTGGACAGCTTGCGCGAGAATGCAAGCGCGGCGACAGCGATCGGTACCACCCAGCGCGGCATCGGTCCGGCCTATGAGGACAAGGTCGGCCGCCGCGCCATCCGCCTGATGGACCTCGCCGACCCGCAGACGCTGCCGCACAAGATCGAGCGGCTGCTCACCCATCACAACGCGCTGCGCCGCGGCCACGGTATCGCGGAAGTGGATAGCGGCGCGCTGTTGAAGGAGCTCGCCGCAATTGCGCCGCGTGTGCTGCCCTATGCTGACAGCGTGTGGAATCTGCTCGATCACAAGCGCCGCGAAGGCAAGCGCATCCTGTTTGAAGGCGCTCAAGGCGCGTTGCTGGACGTCGATCACGGCACCTACCCTTACGTCACCTCCTCCAACACTGTTGCAGCCCAGGCGGCCACGGGCACCGGCATGGGACCGAGCGCGCTCGGCTACGTACTCGGTATCTGCAAGGCCTACACGACGCGTGTCGGCCAAGGGCCGTTCCCGACCGAACTCACGGACGAAATCGGCGAAACGATCGGTCAGCGCGGCAAGGAATTCGGCGTCAACACCGGGCGTAAACGGCGTTGCGGCTGGTTCGACGCCATGCTGGTACGGCAGACCGTGCGTACCAGCGGCATACATGGCCTTGCACTGACCAAACTCGATATTCTTGACGGCTTTGACACGATCCAAGTCTGCACTGGCTACCGTCTCGACGGCAAGGACATCGACCATCTGCCGGCCGGAGAGGGGGCGCAGGCTCGCATCGAGCCAGTTTATGAAACGATCGAGGGCTGGAAGGAGCCGACGGCCAACGCGCGTTCATGGGCGGCCTTGCCGGCTCAAGCCATCAAATATGTTCGCCGGATTGAGGAACTGGTGGGGTGTCCGGTCGCTCTGTTGTCTACTAGCCCCGAGCGCGAAGACACCATTTTAGTTCAGAACCCTTTCGAGGCTTAACGGGGTGTTACGGGAATGCGTTCAAGGTTAATGTTCGTGCATTGAGGAGACATGGCTGATTATTACCCGCTGATCGCACGCGCTATCTCTGGACTGGACGTCAACGCGCCCGGCGAGCAGCGGCGCGCGCTCTACGAGCGGGCAAGGACGGCTCTGATCGCTCAGCTCCGCGGCGTCGAGCCGCCTTTAAGCGAGTCCGAGATCACCCGCGAGCGGTTGGCGCTGGAAGAGGCTGTGCGCAAGGTCGAGTCCGAGGCTGCCCAACGCGCTCGCGAGGCCTCGCGTAGTGGTGGTTCGCGCTCCGGCGATGCTTTCCGTGCCGCGACGCGCGCTGCGATGAAGTCGCAGGACCCGGCTGCCCCGCCGTCAGCCCGCTCGCGCGTCAACGCGACACCCCAACCGCGCAATCTGCGCGCTGACTCACCCCCATCTGATCCACCCTCATCCGCCAATCCGCCGCCGTCTTGGCGACCTCCCGGGCCGCCGATCCCAATACAGGATGAGCCGCCGCCTGCCCGCGAGCGGCAAAGCCAGGGGCAGCCGCGCCGCAATCTCGAGCCCGATCGCCCGCCGCCGCCGGTTCCGGGTTTTCGAGACGTTACCGCGGATGCTGACGATCTCGGCCGCGCCGCGGCGCAAGCCAATCGCTCGGCCCGCCGCACCTATGCCAATGTGCGATCACAGTCACCCGAATTCGACCGGCTTGAGCCGAGCCTTGAGAATCGCGGTGCGTTCGAGGGAGCGTACCCTTCCAATGAATCGTCCTTCGGCGGTGCCGTGGACGACCAACCGCCGCCCCTGCCGCGTTCGTGGCCGCAGCCTGGTCGCGACAGACCGAAGCGCGTGTTCGGCGGCGGCTTTCCGCTCAAGACTGCGATCGCGGTCGGCCTGGTGTTGATCCTCGCCGGAGCTGGAATTGTCTGGGGTCCGAATGCGGTTTCGGCCGTGCGCGGGCTGTTCGATTCCTCAAACCAAACTGCCGAGGTTGCGAAGCCGGCCACGCCGGGACTGAAGCCGAAGATCGCTGATCGGGTCGGTCAGCCTTCGTTATCCGAAACGATTGCGCCGGTGGCGCAGCGCGTCGTGCTGTATGACGAGGATCCGTCGGATCCCAAGGGCAAGCAGTATGTCGGCTCGGTGGTGTGGCGCACCGAAGAAGTGAAGGGCGCGGCTGGTAACACGCCGGAGATTGCGGTGCGCGCCGAGATCGAAGTCCCCGAACGTAAGTTCAAGATGACGATGTCGTTCCGCCGCAACACCGATACCTCGCTGCCCGCCAGTCATACGGCAGAGCTGACCTTTGTGTTGCCGCAGGATTTCGACGGCGGCGGAGTCTCCAACGTCCCCGGCATCCTGATGAAGTCCAACGAACAGTCCCGCGGCACCCCGCTGGCGGGGCTTGCCGTCAAGGTCACCGACGGCTTCTTCCTGGTCGGGCTATCGAACGTCGAGTCCGATCGGGCGCGTAATCTTCAGCTCTTGAAAGAGCGCTCGTGGTTTGACGTGCCGCTGGTCTATACGAATCAACGTCGCGCGATCATCGCCATCGAGAAAGGCGCGCCGGGGGATCGTGCGTTCAACGAGGCTTTCACGGCGTGGGGCGAGTAGCGCTTCTTGGACGGTGACTTTGGCGCTGTTATACACGTGAAGCGTGGTTATTAAGATTCTCTGTCACGTCGGGACATATTCTCTCCGGAAGGTCGCTTTTGATTGAATCAGAGGTGACGAACGCAGGGAATATTCCGCATGACCAGCAGATATCGAAAACGTACCTTTATGCGGTGCGGTCCTCGCCTGCGGGCGAGGCCGTGCTCGCGACATGATGCGACTTGGCCTCGGCGGTCTCCGCTTGGCTCGCCAACGTGCGATGCTCTGGCCCGATCTGCTCGGCCGCGTTGTCGAGCAACTCGCGCAAGTGCGCGACATATTCGGCGCCAAACTTCTGCGGCGGAATCTGACTCATGCAATGCCCCTCCCCATCGACATGATCTCCAAAGTAAAGCCAGTTTCCGATGCGATCATGCAAGACGCTTGAGCAGAGAAAGTGGCGGCGTAATGGGGCGGAGTTGCGTCTTGGGCAGGGAGATGTCAGGGCAGACCGCAGCGTTGTTCCGATACGAAGCCACTGATGATTACATGTGAGCAACGAATGATGGAATGATGTGCGAAGGCGCCACGATGGAACAGGAGACCTCATCACGATCGTGCGCGACCGCGTGACGTAGCTTGCGAAAATTGCCGGGAGAGCCCATGTGAAAGCCATGAGATCCACGCCGAACGACGATTTTTATTTCCGCGACACCTCCCGATCCCGGGGATCGGCACGTGCAAAGATCATCGATCAGGACGGTCGTGAAATTCCTGCGGGCGCCGATGGTTTCGAGGCCGGCGCATTCGGGGCATTTAAGCAAGGCGCCGCGGCATCCGGCGGTTTTGAATTCATCGCGGCATTTCAGCCGCTCACCCGCGAGCAGCGGTTGGCACGGCTGGACGCGATCGCGAAGCTGCTTGACGTTGCTTTCGTCGTTCCAGGAACGAACATCCGCTACGGCATCGATGGCTTGATCGGGCTGGTGCCGGTGATCGGCGACGTCATAACCACGGCGTTCTCACTATGGCTTGTGCGAGAAGCGCGGGCGCTTGGTGCGCCCTGGCACATCACCGCGCGGATGTTGAGCAACGTCGCGGTTGACGGGGTGGTCGGATTGGTGCCCGTGGCCGGCGATGCCTTCGACGTGATGTTTCGCGCCAACGTGCGCAACGTGCGGATGTTCAGGCGCTGGCTCGAGCGGCAGCCACGTTAGAGCACGAGCCCGACTCGAAGCGCCGCGCGAACGCACAGAGGAAACCGGTCCTGAGAAGATCCGTGCTTAGTCAAAACATCAAAACGAGAGCCCGATTCAATTCCGTTTGAGTCAGGTGAATCAGACTCCGGGGTCTGATTCACCAATCTTCACGCAGCGTCCTTCGAAGCGCTTGTTTCCGCGGATGCCGTCTCGGATTCGCGGCGAGGCAGCGGAAAATCGCGGCTGTCATAGAGCGAGCGGATACCGTTCTGATCGAAGCGAGCTTCGTCCACCTGAAGATACGCGCCGTTCAGTGAGTCGGCCGGTAATTCCTCGATTGCGAAACGTACGGCGTCGGCCGCGGTATCGAAACGGCGGTAGGTAAAACCGGCACGCCTTTTCTTGCGAACCGCGGCGGGAAACAGTTCGGCGGATTTCTTGAAGCTGAAGGCCATGGCGGAACCTCTACAAATTCGTGTACGCAACGGATCAATGCACTGGCACCGGCCACCCCTGGCCGCTGAGCATCGGCATGTCATGATGAACAGTTATATAGGTGCGCGGGGTAGAAATTGCGACCTTTTAAGGCCGGGATAATGAATCCGGGGTCCAAAACCAGAATTTCGATAAAAAGCTCGGCAATCTACTAAGATGGCCCCGGGGCGAGCTGTTTATTCGCCCCGTCGGGGTCAGATTGGAGTGTCCACCCACAGCTGGGACCCATCGTGGCGCGAGAAGGGTGGAATTCGAGGTAGTCGCCGCCGCTATTTCGGCTCGAGTTTAACGGCGGCCGAATTAATGCAGTAACGCAAACCGGTGGGTCCAGGACCGTCATTGAAGACATGGCCGAGATGACCGCTGCATCTCGAGCAAAGCACCTCGGTTCGGATCATGCCGTGGCTGGTGTCGTGCTCCTCATCAATATGGCTTTTGACCGCAGGCGCGGTGAAGCTCGGCCAGCCGCACCCCGAATCGAACTTGGCGTCGGATTCGAACAGCGTCTGCCCGCATCCGGCGCAGACATAGGTACCTGTGCGGCGCTCGTGTTCGTATTCGCCGGAGAACGGCTGCTCGGTCGCCTTCTCGCGCAGAACCGCATATTGCATCGGCGTCAGTTCCTTGCGCCATTCGCTGTCGCTCTTCGTGATTTTGGCTGGCATTGTCCTGCTGTCTGGCATGACTCCTCCTCTGTTTTTCAGTTCGTGTTCCTGGCGTTGCCGACCAGCGTTGGCTTCTGGAGATAGTTGGGTGCGAAAACCTTCTGCAAATTTCGGATCTTCGGAAGGTCATGAGATGCAATATAGGGTTGGTCGGGATGCAGCGTCAGGTAATCCTGATGATAGGTCTCGGCCGGAAAAAATCCCTGCAGCGTTCCAACCCTGGTCACGATCGGCTTGTTGTAGACCCTGGCGGCGTTGAGTTGGGCGATATAGGTATCAGCGACTTTCTTCTGCTCGTCGTTGAGCGCGAAAATCTCCGAGCGATATTGTGTGCCGGTGTCCGGCCCCTGGCGGTTGAGCTGGGTCGGATCGTGCGCCACCGAGAAGAATATTTGCAGTATTTTTCCGTAGTTGATCCGCTTCGGATCGAACTTGATCTCGACCGATTCCGCGTGTCCCGTGGTGCCAGTGCTCACCAGTTCGTATTCGGCGGTTTTCCTCGCGCCGCCGGCATAACCCGAGACCGCGTTGACCACGCCGGCGGTGTGCTGGAACACCCCCTGCACGCCCCAGAAGCAGCCGCCGGCGATGACCGCGGTCTGGATGCCGTCGGCAGCCTTCACATCCAGGGCCGGCGGCGGAATGATCACGGCGTCTTCGGCGCGGGATGCTCCGGAAAGGAGCCCCGACAGCGCAACTGCGCCAACGACAGTAGCGGCGACGAAGGCATTACGGCCGAACGGATTGCGGGTCATGCGTGAGTCCTTGGCACGGTTGAAAGGTATGCCGCACAACAGCGCCGCTTTCGCAGCATACGCGTTCAAGATACTTGGAGATGGCCGGTTTGGTTACTGGTCGTTATGTCTTGGCAGGCCACGAATCCGTGAGCGGCGTCCTTTGGGTGATGGCCGGCGGTATAGCGCTTTCGAGCGAAGTGGATACCGGTTCGCGTGAAAGGCTCCAACGCGGGAAGCAGGCACGACTCGCTTCTTCGCTACAGCTACTTGAAGCGCGGCCGTTTTGCGTCGGCTCGGCGGAAACGCACCCCCTCCTTGTCGCCAAGACGCGTTGCGACATAGCCGGCTTCGATGCAGGCTTCACGTTGCGGCATCCGTTCCTTCGCCGCACGTGTCGTATCCCACCACGACGCGCGCTGCGCCGCTCGCGGGAGATCGTCTTCGATAATTTGCTCGATCTGCGCGAAGCTCAGGACGAATTCGGTCTGCGTCTGTTGTTTCAGGTAATCGCGCAACGCATCGTAGTTCGGCACCTTATTACGTCCTGAGATATTTCTTCATTTCCGCGCGCAGGCCCTCGCGAAGGTCGGGGCGCGCCATCCCGTAAGCGATATTGGCGCGCAGGAAACCCGCTCGCGAGCCGCAGTCGTGGCGCTCGCCAGCGAATTCGAGGCCATGGAAGGCTTGCGATTTCGACAGGCCGATCATGGCGTCGGTGAGCTGGATTTCGCCGCCGGCGCCGCGTTCCTGGCTTCCGAGAATTTCGAAGATCTCAGGCTGGAGAATGTAGCGCCCGGTGATGGAAAGGTTAGAGGGGGCTGTGCCCTTCGGCGGCTTCTCCACCATACCCTCGATCTCGAAGGTATTGCCACTGCGCTTGCCGACGCCGCAGATCCCGTAATTGTGGGTCATGTCGTCGGGCACCGCTTCCACCGCGACAATGTTGGATTTTGGTCCGAGATTCTCCGCGGCCTGCATCATTTGCTTGAGGCAGCCCGGCGTGTTCAGCACCAGTTCGTCCGGCAGCACCACCGCGAAAGGCTCCGCGCCGACGATGTCGCGGGCGCACCACACCGCGTGGCCAAGCCCGAGCGGCGCCTGTTGTCGGGTAAAACTCACCGCGCCCGCTTCGGCCTGGAATTGAGCCAGCAGATCCATCTCGGTCTTTTTGCCGCGCGCCTTCAGCGTTTCGTCCAGTTCGAACTGGCGGTCGAAATGATCCTCGATTGCGCTCTTGTTGCGGCCGGTCACGAACACGAAATGCTCGATGCCGGCTTCCCTGGCTTCGTCGAACACGTATTGGATCAACGGCCGATCGACAATCGTGAGCATTTCTTTCGGCATGGCCTTGGTGGCAGGAAGAACGCGGGTGCCGAGGCCGGCAACCGGAAAAACGGCTTTGCGGATTTTCATATCGATTCTGTGGGTTGTTTTGCAGGCGGGATGATACGATCAGTTGATACGTTGTTAGCCGGTTTTGCAGCTGGGAACAAAGATGGATATGTGGTTGCTGCCGGTGGCCCTGTGGGGAAGCATCATAAGATGCGGTGAATGTGTTCCTCTGTTCCCGGTCAGGTGCTCTGCCCTTCAAGCGGAGTTCCGTCGGCACATGAACCGATTAGGTTCAAGCTGCGGCCGACTGTCCCCGGCAGGCAGGAAAAAGATACGCTGTTAAGCCGATGGAAACCGTGACAGGGGCCTCCTGAGATCATGATACTCCATCAAATATAGGTCAGATAAAGGTCCGGAATGGTTGCGATTGTGATGCAAGGATGGATGCGCGGAATAGGTATGGCGGCCGTTTTAGCGCTTGCAGTGCTTGTGCCGCCAGGCGAGGCGCGCGCCCAGGCATCGAATGGCAACGGCATCCAGGGTTTTCTTGACAACCTTTTCACCGGGTCGGTCGAGAATGGCGGGCAGGGCGCGTCCCTGCCGCCGCGCGGCGGATCGGAGCAGCTTCAGCCCACCCCGAAGCAGGCCGCAGGTTCGGAGGCGTTGCCCTGGAGCGGCGAGGACGGCGCGTCCGGTCATCCGCTGATGACTGCGAGCGCGATTCGTCAAGCCGCGGCGAATTTCCAGAACTGCGTTGCGGCCATGTGGCCCGATGCGGCGCGACGTCACGTTACGCGTGAAAATTTCGAGCGCTTCACTGCGGGACTGTCGCCCGATCTCCGCATCATGGACCTGATGGACTCGCAGCCGGAATTCACCAAGGCGATCTGGGATTATCTCGATATCCTGGTCAACGATGCGCGGCTCGCGCGTGGCCGCGAAGTCCTCGCGAGCTACAAGCGCCAGTTCGACGCGGCGGAGAAGGCCTATGGTGTTGACCGTTACGCCATCGCGGCGATCTGGGGCATCGAGTCGAATTATTCGACGCGGATAGGTGATCGCAGCGTGCTGCAATCGACTGCGACGCTGGCATGCGTCGGCCGCCGCCAGACATATTTCCGGGACGAGTTTCTGGCCGCGCTTGAGATCCTCAATCGGGGCGATCTGCGGCCGGAGCAGATGCACGGCTCATGGGCGGGCGCGTTCGGCCCGACGCAGTTCATGCCGACGGCATTCAAACGTTACGCGGTTGATGGCGACGGCGATGGCCGACGCGACGTGGTCGACGATCCCGCCGACCTGATCGCATCCACCGCCAACAACCTGAAGAAAGACGGTTGGCAGACCGGCAGGGCTTGGGGTTACGAAGTAGTCGTTCCTAAAAACTTCGACTACATGCTGGCGGACAGCGCCAAAGCGATGACGCTTGCACAGTGGGAGCATCTCGGCATCCGGCGTGCCGGCAACAAGGCGTTCCCGTATTCCTCCGACCGCGCCTATCTGCTTGCGCCCGCTGGCGCTGGGGGACCGGGTTTTCTGATGTTGCAGAATTTCCGGGTCTTCATGAAGTACAACCCGGCGGAGGCCTATGCGCTGGCGATCGGCCACTTTGCCGATCGGTTGCGCGGCGGGGAACCCTTCGTGCAGCCGTGGCCACGGCAGGAGCGGGTGCTATCCCGTGCCGAGCGGCTCGAGTTACAGCAGCTATTGGTCCGGCAGGGCTTTTATCGCGGAACTCCCGACGGCCAGATCGGTAGCCAGACGCGGGAGGCACTGCGCGGCTTTCAGGCTTCAGTCGGGGCGCCTGCCGATGGTTTTGCATCGTCCGACGCGCTGGAACGGTTGCGGCGGCGGTAGGGCCTGGCCGAGCATCAAGGTAATACCCAGGGAATGGCGTACTGCGTACTTGAGGCCGCAAGCTTACACCCCGCTTTTGGCGTGAAAATCGCCCGCTTGCGGCCCGATTTCGTTATTATGGCATTGTCAGGCTTTCCTTTGCGATTGAGCGTATGTCCGGACCCAAATCGCTGCTTCGCCGACTAACCCAACGTGGACCATGGATCGCGCTGGCGGTCGTTGTTGTGACGCTGGCCGCCGCGCCCGCGTCGGCGCAGTTTTTCAACTTCGGTTTTGACCGCCCGGCGTCAGCCCCGGCGCGTCGCGGCGGAGGTGGGGGCGGAGGCTGGTTCGGTTCGGACAATCCTTTCTTCGCACCCTTTCAACAACCGCCGCCAAGGCAACAACAACAGCAGCAGCAGCGGCCAGCCGAAAATAATTCACACGCGCCACCGCCTGAAAAGCGGGACACGGTGCCCGAGCGCAATGTGCTGGTGCTCGGCGATGCCATGGCCGACTGGCTTGCTTATGGCCTCGAGGATGCTCTTAGCGAGACGCCCGACATGGGCGTGATCCGCAAGCATAAGACGGTTTCCGGCCTCATTCGCTATCAGCCGAAGGGCGAGCCAGCGGATTGGGCGGCCGCGGCGAAAGCCATTCTTGCGACCGAAAGACCGGATGCCATCGTGGTGATGCTCGGGTTGCACGATCGCACGTCGATTCGCGAAGTGCCGGAAAAGGACAAGAGCGGCAAGACGGACGACAAAGCGGACGACAAGAAAAAGGCCGATGCTGACAAGAAGGAGGGAGCCAAGAACGACAAGACGGATGAAGCCGCCACCGAGTCCGACGGAAAGCCGGCCGATTCCGAACTATCTCCGGACGAGGCCGTCGGCGATCAGTCCGCCATTGCCAAGGAGAAAAGCGCACGTTCGCCCAACGGAGTTGCCGAGTTCCGCAGCGATCGCTGGGCCGACCTCTACAGCAAAAAGATCGACGAAATGATCACGGTGCTCAAGTCGAAGAGCGTGCCGGTGTTCTGGGTCGCCTTGCCTGCTTTGCGCGGTACAAAATCAACTGCCGAGATGCTGTTCCTCAACTCGCTTTATCGGGATGCTGCGGGTAAGGCGGGTATCACATACGTCGATATCTGGGACGGGTTCGTCGACGAGGCTGGCCGTTATATCCAACAGGGGCCGGATTTCGAAGGTCAGACCCGCCGTCTGCGCTCATACGACGGCGTATTCTTCACCAGGGCGGGCGCGCGCAAGCTCGCCCATTATGTCGAGCGTGAGATCACGCGCGTGCTGGCGGCGCGGTCGGGGCCGGTCGCAATCCCTACTGAGCCTGGTACGCCCGACACCGACATCAAACCGGGGCAGCCGGCGCCGCGTCCGCTGGCTGGACCGATCGTGCCGTTGGTGGCCTCCTCATTCGGGACCGACCAGTTGCTCGGTGGTCCCGGCAGCCGCCCCGCGGCGATCGACGCGCTGGCTGCGCGAACGCTGGTGAGGGGCGAACCGCTATCCGCGCCCGCCGGGCGTGCCGACGATTTCGTCTGGCCGCGGCGCGAGGTCGGCCTTGAACCAGCCAAGGGCGATGTGCCGGTTGCCGGGGCATCGGAGGGTAACAACGCCGCTTCGGCCACGAAGCCGAACAAGCCGCGACCCGTTTCTTCTGCTCAGCAAGCGCAGTCGAACGGATCGTCGGGAGCCCGCGCCTTCCAGCCTGCGCAGGCGGGAAGATCGCAAGCGCCGTCACGTCCGCCTGCTGCTTTCGGACTGCCAGGATTCTTTTCGGATCTGTTCTCGCGATAGTTGCCGAATCGGCCCGACGTTTCGATTCATGACTGCGCTGACAAAAGGAAAGCAATCAGAAGGCAACTATATTTTTTGTTTGATGCGTTGTTTCGCGCACATTCGCTTCATGCGAGCACGATAAGGTTCGCTGCGGTCTTATTCTCCCAGCTGTGCCCTGTAGTCGTCGAGTACGCCTTGCACGCGGTAGCAACTCGTTGCGTCAGGCGTGAAGCTCACCCACTTTTTCTCCGCCTCAACGAACACCTGCGAATTCTTTTTGCCGTGCGCGTCGCCGGTTGCCATGTTTTCCTTGTCGGATTTCGAAAGATAGGGATCGAGCGCTCTCAGAAGATACTCAGCTTGACCGGGCGTAATCAGGTTCTGTTCCTCGCAACGCGCGGCAGCGGCGAAGAATGAGCCGGCGCTAACGGCGACATAGCGGGACATTGCCTGTGCAGGTGCGATCGGAAGGATGACGATCAAGAAAACCACCCAACGCGATGTCGCCACTTCGCCGCCCCCCACTTTGTCATGACAGTAACGTGCGGAGGACGGCGATCAATTCACAGATTGTCACTGTGCACGGTTTACGTTCGGCGTGTGGATGATTGGCGATGCATGCCTACAAATTGGCCAATTCCAAGATGAGATCGGTTGCCGGGGCGGCCTTGATAACGACCAGAAATGATGCCGCCGAATAACAAGCCGCGCGGCTCATCGTGGCAGCGTGGTAGATCCCATAAGCATCTGGTCGATGGCGCGAGCACACAGGCGCCCCTCGCGGATCGCCCATACGACCAGCGATTGGCCGCGGCGCATGTCGCCGGCCGAGAACACTTTTGGTAGCGAGGTTTGAAAGTCCTGCGTATTGGCGCAGACGTTGCCACGCTGGTCGAGGTCGAGGCCGAGCGTCTTGAGCAGACCCTCGTGCACCGGATGCACAAAGCCCATCGCCAGTAGCACGAGATCGGCTTCCAGCGCGAAGTCACTGCCTGCGATCGGCTGAAACTTGCTGTCGACATGTGCGCAGTGCAGCTTGGTCACCTTGCCGTCGATGCCGGAAAATTTCTGAGTCAGGACCGCGTAGTCGCGCTTGGCGCCCTCGGCCTGACTCGACGATGTGCGCATCTTCAAGGGCCAGTTGGGCCAGGTCAGCGCCTTGTTCTCATGCTCCGGCGGCGCCGGCATGATTTCGAGCTGAGTCACCGATTTAGCGCCCTGCCGGAACGAGGTGCCAATGCAGTCCGAGCCGGTGTCGCCGCCGCCAATCACCACCACGTTCTTTCCGGTCGCGAAGATGTCCGGCGCTTCGAACTTTTCGTTGCCATTGCGACGATTCTGCTGCGGCAGGAAATCCATCGCGAAGTGAATGCCGTCGAGATCGCGGCCGGGGATCGGCAGATCGCGTGGCGCTTCCGCGCCGCCAGTCAAAGCCACCGCGTCATAATCTCCGACGAGCTGCGCCGGATCGATCGCGTCGGCCGCGCTGCCGCCGATCGGCTTGCCGTAGTGGAAGATCACGCCCTCGGCCTGCATCTGCGCCAGGCGGCGATCAATGATGTGTTTTTCCATCTTGAAGTCGGGAATGCCGTAGCGCAGCAGCCCGCCGGCCTTCGCGTTCTTCTCGTAGACATGCACTTCGTGGCCGGCGCGCGCGAGCTGCTGCGCGCAAGCAAGGCCGGCCGGGCCGGAGCCGACCACGGCGACTTTCTTGCCGGTCTTTTGCGCCGTGACCTCCGGCTTCAGCCAGCCATTGTCCCAGGCGCGGTCGACGATGGCGCATTCGATCGTCTTGATGGTGACGGGATTGTCGTCGATGTTTAGCGTGCAGGAGGCTTCGCACGGTGCCGGACAAATGCGGCCCGTGAACTCCGGAAAGTTATTGGTGGAGTGAAGCGTTCGCGAGGCCTCCTCCCAATTGCCCTGATAGACGAGGTCGTTGAAGTCGGGGATCTGGTTGTTGACCGGGCAGCCGGATGTGCCCGGCGCGACCGAGCCGGTGCCGTGACAATAGGGGATGCCGCAGTTCATGCAGCGCGCAGCCTGGTCGCGCGTCTCTTTCTCGGATAGCGGGATCACGAACTCCTTGAAGTTCGTCACACGCTCGCTGACCGGCGCATATTTGCGGTCGTTGCGGTCAATCTCGAGAAAACCTGTAATTTTACCCACGGCTGTTCACACTCACGGTAGAAAAAAGGGAAAGAAGTACCAGTAACTAAACCCGATCACTGCACCCAGAACCAACATCCATGGCTCCAGCGACCGTTGACGAGATAAGCTGCGAGAGGCACTGCCAGCGCAACTGTTAACGACAGCAGCCGATGTACGGTCGCGAGTCGCTTTTGCCACGCCATTCAACCTACGCCCCGATCGCGATCTTCGGTTCGGCGTCGGCGTCGGTCTTCATTTCCTTTAGCGCGCGGCGGTATTCCACCGGCATGACCTTGCGGAATTTCGGCAAGTAGGCCTTCCAGTTCGCGAGAATATCTTCGGCGCGTTTCGAGCCGGTGAGCTTGGCGTGGCGCATGATCAGAACGTGCAGCCGCTCGACATCGGAGCTCAGCAGATTCTGGAATACATCGACGCGTCCGTGCGCCTCGAGGTCGCCGCTGTGATGATAGGTGCCGGCATTGATCATCTCTTCCGACAGCACCGGCTCGAGATCGACCATCGCGAGATTGCAGAGCTTCGGGAAATCGCCCGTCTCGTCGAGCACGTAGGCGACGCCGCCGGACATGCCGGCCGCGAAGTTGCGTCCGGTCTTGCCCAGCACGACGACGATGCCGCCGGTCATGTATTCGCAGCAATGATCGCCGGCGCCCTCGACGACCGCGACCGCGCCGGAGTTGCGCACGGCGAAGCGCTCGCCGGCGACGCCTCGGAAGTAGCACTCGCCCTCGATCGCGCCGTACATCACGGTGTTGCCGACGATGATCGACTCTTCCGGGACGATGCCGGAGTTTGCAGGCGGCCGCACGATGATTCGTCCGCCGGAAAGGCCCTTGCCGACATAGTCGTTGCCTTCGCCCTCGAGGTCGAAGGTGATTCCGCGCCCGAGCCACGCTCCGAACGCCTGTCCCGCGGTGCCCTTGAGGTGGACCTGGATGGTGTCGAGTGGCAGGCCGGCATGGCCGTAAATCTTCGCGACAGTGCCTGACAGCATCGCGCCGGCTGAACGGTCGGTGTTGTTGATCGTGGTCTCGATCGTCACTGGTGCGCCACGGTCAAGCGCCGGCTTCGCCTGCGCGATCAGCTTGCGGTCCAGCACCTTGTCGAGGTGATGGTTCTGCTCCTCGGCGTGATAGACCTTCTGACCCGGCGCTTCCTTCTGCCGGTAGAACAGCTTCGAGAAGTCGAGCCCCTTGGCTTTCCAGTGCGTCACCAGCGCGCTCTGATCGAGCATTTGCACCTGGCCGATCATTTCGTCGAAGGTGCGGTAGCCGAGCTCGGCCATGATCTCGCGCACCTCCTCGGCGACAAAGAAGAAGAAGTTGATAACGTGCTCAGGCTGGCCGGTGAAGCGCTTGCGCAGCACCGGATCCTGAGTCGCGACGCCGACCGGACAGGTGTTGAGATGACACTTGCGCATCATGATGCAGCCGGCGGCGATCAGCGGCGCGGTGGCGAAACCGAATTCGTCGGCCCCGAGCAGCGCGCCGATCACGACGTCGCGGCCGGTGCGGAAGCCGCCGTCGACCTGTACGGCGACGCGCGAGCGCAGCTTCTCCCGCACCAGTGTCTGGTGGGTTTCGGCAAGCCCGATCTCCCACGGCGAACCGGCGTGCTTGATCGAGGTTAGCGGCGAGGCGCCGGTGCCGCCCTCGAAGCCGGCGATGGTGACATGATCGGCGCGGGCCTTGGCGACGCCTGCGGCGACCGTGCCGACGCCGATCTCGGAGACGAGCTTCACCGAAACCAGACTGTCCGGATTGACGTTCTTCAGGTCGTAGATGAGCTGTGCGAGGTCCTCGATCGAATAGATGTCGTGATGCGGCGGCGGCGAGATCAGGCCGACGCCCGGCGTTGAGTGACGCACGCGCGCGATGGTCGCGTTGACCTTGTGGCCGGGCAACTGTCCGCCTTCGCCGGGCTTTGCGCCCTGCGCCATCTTGATCTGCATCATATCCGAGTTGACCAGATACTCCGTAGTGACGCCGAAGCGCCCCGAGGCGACCTGTTTGATCGCCGAGCGCATCGAGTCGCCGTTTGGCATCGGCTTGAAGCGGTCGGCTTCCTCGCCTCCTTCGCCGGTGTTCGACCTGCCGCCGATCCGGTTCATCGCGATCGCGAGCGTGGTATGAGCTTCACGCGAGATCGAGCCGAAGCTCATGGCGCCGGTCGCAAAGCGCTTGACGATTTCCTTTGCCGGCTCGACCTCGTCGAGGGCGACGGGTTTGCGCTGGTCGTCTTCCGCGGTTTTGAACCGGAACAGGCCGCGCAGCGTCAGCAGGCGCTCGGACTGTTCATTGAGTGTCTTTGCGAACGCGCGATAGCGCTCCTGCGAATTGCCGCGCACCGCGTGCTGCAGGTTGGATACCGACTCGGCAGTCCATGCGTGATCCTCGCCCCGGGTGCGGTAGGCGTATTCGCCACCGACATCGAGTGCGGTCTTATAGATTTGCACGTCACCGAACGCATCGGCATGACGGCGCACGGTTTCTTCCGCGATTTCGCTGAGGCCTACGCCTTCGATGCGGCTGTGCGTGCCGGCGAAATACTTTGCGATGAATTCGGCCTTCAATCCCACGGCGTCGAAGATCTGCGCGCCGCAATAGGATTGATAGGTCGAGATGCCCATCTTTGACATCACCTTGAGCATGCCCTTGCCGATGGACTTGATGTAACGCTTGACGATTTCCTTGTCGTCAAGGCTGCCTGGCAGGCGTTCCCTCATCGCTATGATGGTCTCGAACGCCAAATAGGGGTTGATCGCCTCCGCGCCGTAACCGGCGAGACAGGCGAAGTGGTGAACTTCGCGCGGTTCGCCGGATTCGATGACGAGGCCGACCGAGGTGCGCAAGCCGACGCGGATCAGATGATGATGCACGGCGGCGCAGGCGAGCAGCGAGGGAATCGGAATCCGGTCGATGCCAATCAGACGGTCGGACAGGATGATGATGTTGACGCCTTCGCGGACTGCGGCTTCTGCGCACGCGCAAAGTGCGTCCAGCACCTGCTCCAGGCCGTCGGCGCCAACGCTGGCGTGGAAGGTGATATCGAGGGTGCGCGAGACGAAGTGCGACTCCGCGACATCGGAGATCGAGCGGATCTTCTCAAGGTCGGCGTCAGTGAGGATCGGCTGCCGCACCTCGAGCCGTTTGGTCGAGGCGAGACCTTCGATATCGAACAGGTTCGGCCGCGGTCCGATGATTGAGACGAGACTCATCACCAGTTCCTCGCGAATGGGGTCGATCGGAGGGTTGGTGACCTGTGCAAAGTTCTGCTTGAAGTAGGTAAAAAGCTGCTTGGGACGGTCGGACAGCGCCGAGATCGGCGTGTCGTTGCCCATCGAGCCCGATGCTTCCTCGCCGATGGACGCCATCGGCGTCAAAAGGATGTTGATATCTTCCTGCGAATAGCCGAATGCCTGCTGACGATCCAGCAACGGCAGGTTCGAACGGGCGGTTTTTGCTGGCGCGTCCGGCAGGTTCTCGACCTGTATTTGGGTGCGGCCAAGCCACGCCCTGTATGGATGGCTGTTCGCCAATGTGGCCTTGATCTCATCGTCAGGAATAAGGCGTCCCTGCTCGAGGTCTACCAGCAGCATTTTGCCTGGCTGTAGCCGCCACTTGGTGATGATTTGATCTTCCGGAATCTTGAGCACGCCCATCTCGGACGCCATCACGATGCGGTCATCGCTGGTGACCAGATAGCGCGCCGGACGCAGGCCATTGCGGTCGAGCGTCGCGCCGATCTGGCGGCCGTCGGTGAAGGCGATCGCCGCCGGACCGTCCCACGGCTCCATCAGTGCCGCATGATATTCATAGAAGGCGCGTCGCTCTTCATCCATCAGGGGATTGCCCGCCCACGCCTCGGGGATCATCATCATGACCGCGTGCACGAGCGAATAGCCGCCCTGCACCAGGAATTCGAGGCTATTGTCGAAACAAGCCGTGTCGGACTGGCCTTCGTAGGAGATCGGCCACAGCCGGCTGATGTCCTTGCCGTACAAATCGGAATGTACCGACGCCTGCCGCGCCGCCATCCAGTTGACGTTACCGCGCAACGTGTTGATCTCGCCGTTGTGCGCGACCATGCGATAGGGATGGGCCAACGACCAGGTGGGAAAGGTGTTGGTGGAGAAGCGCTGATGTACAAGCGCCAATGCTGATTCGAAATCCGGCTCGTGCAGGTCGGGATAGTAGCTGCCGAGCTGGTCGGCGAGAAACATTCCCTTGTAGATCACGGTGCGGCACGACATCGACACCGGATAATAGCCGGCGAGACCGCGCTCGCGGCGTTCGAAGATCGCCTGCGAGATTGACTTGCGCAGGATGTAGAGCCGTCGTTCGAACTCGTCCTCGGTCGCGGCGGTGCCGTTGCGGCCAATGAACACCTGCATGTTGGCAGGTTCGGTCGGCTTCACGGTGTCACCGAGCGAGGAGTTGTTGGTGGGCACCTCGCGCCAGCCGAGCAGGGTCAGGCCTTCGGCCTTGATCTGATCGGCGATGATGCTCCTGATGATCTCGCGCCAGGCGGTCTCGCGCGGCATGAACAGCGCGCCAACGGCGTATTCTCCGGCCCTTGGCAGCGTGAAACCAAGTTCCGTTGCCTTTCGTGCAAAAAAGACGTGCGGAATCTGTACGAGTATGCCCGCTCCGTCTCCGGCGCGCGGATCGGCGCCGACTGCGCCGCGATGTTCGAGGTTGCAAAGAATACTGATCGCGTCGGAAACGATCTGGTGCGACTTCCTGCCTTTGATGTTGGCGATGAAACCGACGCCGCAGGAATCCTTTTCCAGGGCGAGGTCGTAGAAGCCTTCTGCCGGCGGCCGCCAGGTATGTTCATAGACCGCCTGCTGATGCGCAGGTTCAAGCGGTTTCGTAACCGAAGCCGCTGTCAATGGTTCCAGTCCGGTGTTCTCCCGCTCGAACGATGGCGCGCTCATCTTAACTCCAGTACCCTTTCCCGGCCGGGATTTTCCATTCCGAAACGTCATCCGCGTCTTGGCGCCCCGTCGACGGTCGTGGCACCGATCGACAACTTTGGAGCACCACCCATACGCCGAGAGCCGAAGTTTTAGAGTTCAAACCAGGGCGCTCAAATCCCCGGCAGACTATGGCTCGTCATGCCCGACCGCTTCGGAGGACCGCATTTCGCGGCAAGAGCTCTGCCAAGCCGATCGTCGAAACGCCGACAGTCGAGAATTAAGACAGTGTTGCTGTCCTAACTGTGACATTGCCAAATTTTTCTCTAACACACAAGCGTCTGAAAGTCCCTGATTGCGTGGCGGATGTGCGGCACGGCGCCCCGAATTTGCAGCAAACACGCCCTGGTCTCAAGGACTGCCCGATTCGGTGCCGAGATCGCTCCGCGGTGAAGTTGCGCCGGAGCGGCCATTGACGTTCAGGCCCAGGTGCCGGCAACGTCCGAATTCGACTGCCCGACCAGGCGCGGATGACCAAAACGGGTTGTCCACCATCGGCAAAATGCCGGGGCCGCGCAAAAAAAAACGCCCCGGTCTTGCCGGGGCGCTGCGGTTTCTAATGACCCGAGGGTCGAAACGATCAGGCTGCCGCCTTTTCGACCGCCGGTGCGGCGGGCGTGCTGGTCGAGATCGGAATGCTGCGGGGCTTCTTGGCCTCCGGAATCTCGCGAACGAGATCGACATGCAGCAACCCGTTCTCCAGCGAGGCGTTCTTCACCTGAACGTAATCGGCCAGCTGGAATGCGCGTTCGAAGGCGCGGGCCGCGATGCCGCGATACAGCACCTCGGATTTTTCCTTGCCATTCTCATTGGCGACCTTCTCGCCTTTGATCGTCAGCGTGTTTTCCTTCGCGACGATGGAGAGCTCGTTCGGGGCAAAGCCGGAGACAGCGACGCTGATACGGTACGCATTCTCGCCGGTACGCTCGATGTTGTAAGGCGGATAGCCTGGCGCGTCGCCATTGACCTGATCGAGCAGATTGAAGAGCCGGTCAAATCCGACAGTGGAACGGTAAAACGGGGCGAGATCGAAAGTACGCATGGTTCAGTCCTCCATTGAGCGACATCATAAGAACCCGCCCGCCAATCGGGCCGGGCTTTCGTCTGTGTGCAGCCTGATGATCTGTTTCGGACCACTGGTAGCGGCCTGCACGAAAGTGATATGGGAGGGAATTCAGGCACGTTCAAGAGGCGGGGAATACGCCTGCTTCCAGGCGTCCCGCTCTTTCGGGCTTCTTCTCCAGCCGGTTCGGTCATGAGGCTTGTTTCAATCCCCGCAAATCCGGTTCCGGAGAATTGCGTTAGCGGCACCGTGAGAACCTCTGACGGGGTCGAGTTGCGCTTCGCGCGCTGGCCGCCGACGCAAGGGCGTAAGGGGACCGTCTGCGTATTTGCCGGACGCGGCGAGCAGATCGAAAAATATTTCGAGACCGTACGCGACCTGCGCGACCGGGGATTCGCGGTGGCGATGATCGACTGGCGCGGGCAGGGGCATTCGTCGCGGCAGTTGCTCGATCCGCGCAAGGGATACGTGCGCCGTTTCTCCGACTACGAAATCGACGTTCGTGCCTTCGTAAAACAGGTGGTGCTGCCGGATTGTCCGCCGCCATACTTTGCACTGGGGCATTCGATGGGGGGCGCAGTGCTGCTGCGGGTGGCGCGCGCCGGCAAGCGCTGGTTCGACCGCATCGTGCTGTCGGCGCCGATGATTGACCTGCCGGGACATCGCAATTCGCTCCCAGCGCGCGCGCTGTTGCGTGCGATGCGACTATTAGGGCAGGGCGGTCGCTACGTTCCCGGCGGAAGCGACCAACTCACCGGCGTTGCCAGTTTCGTCGGCAATCCCTTGACCAGCGATCCCGTGCGGTTCGCCCGCAATGTCGCAATCCTTGAGGAGGACCCCACGCTGGGAATTGCTTCTCCGACGGTGGCGTGGGCCGATACAGCCTTCCAGACGATGCACGATTTTCGCGTCGCAAGTTACCCGTCACAGATCCGTCAGCCGTTGCTGTTGATCGCGGCCGGCAATGACGCCATCGTCTCCACTCCGGCTATCGAGGAGTTTGCCTACCATCTACGCAGCGGGTTGCACCTCGTCATCGCCGGATCGAAGCATGAAATCCTGCAGGAACAGGGTCGCTACCGTGCCCAGTTCTGGGCCGCCTTCGACGCCTTCGTGCCTGGCACGCCGCTGTTCTAGTGTCCGATTCAACTGCGTGAATCAAACTCTAGCAATTCAGCAACTTCAGCGCGGCCTCGTGGACGCGGCGGTCGCCAGCGGCGACGACACGACCGCCGCCCTGTGCCGGCTTTCCTTCCCATGTTGTGATGACCCCGCCAGCCCCGGTAATGATCGGTATCAACGCCGCGATGTCATAAGGTTTCAGTTCCGTCTCAATGACGAGATCGAGATGGCCCGCGGCCAGCATGCAGTAGGAATAGCAGTCGCCGCCATAGCGGGTCAGCCGCACCTCGGCTTCGACTTTGCTGAATGCTGCGCGATCGTCGGGATTCATCAGGAGGGGACTTGTCGTGAACGAAGTTGCCTCTTGAAGTGATGGGCATCGCCGCACCGCAAGTTTGCGCCCGTCCGACGGTCCTCGATAGCGAGAGGAGCGGTTGTCGCCGCTGAACCGCTCGCCAATGTAGGGTTGATGCATCATGCCGAACACCGGCATTCCACGATGAAGCAGTGCGATCAGCGTGCCCCAGATCGGAAAACCTGCGATAAAGGATTTTGTGCCGTCGATGGGATCCAGCATCCAGACATATTCGGCGTCTTCGTTTTGATTGCCGAATTCCTCGCCGACGACGCCGTGCTCCGGAAAGTTCGCCTGGATCATCCGGCGCATGACGGCTTCGGCCGCTCGATCGGCCTCCGTTACCGGATCGAAGTCGCGACTGGCGCTCTTGTTTTCGACGCCGAGAAGAGTCGTTCTGAAAAATGGCAGGATGGTTTCGCCCGAGGCCGTCGCGAGACGGTCAATAAAGGCGGTAAAGTCAATCACCGTCACGCTATACCTCACCGGGCAATGTTCGGATGCTACGACCCCTAGCTAAGTCGCCTCCTATACATGTCCGGATCGGATATCGCATCGTCTGCCATTCCGTTGCGGCACAGTTTTCCCGCTCTCGCATTATCGCTGCGGGGGCCGGGACTGCATTGATCGTGGATCGGATGTTGCCGCCTTGAACGCTCTGGGTTGATCGGTGAGGATCGTGCCCGAAATCAAATTAAAATATTGAAATTACTTAATAAATTAACAGTTTGAGTCGAGACTCAATGAGCCGGAGAAGACCACATGGATGATGAAACTAGAGCTATTTGAAAGGAAATCGCCCGAAATCTCTTGCATTTTGTGCAGCGCGGTTACATATTGTTGCGGTGCGGTAGTCATCGCGCTATCGCTTGCCCTCCTTGGGCGTTTCCTCCCTAGACTTGGGTCGCTTGTTCGACGAGCGGCCCTTTTTCTTTGCTTCTTTGCGGCGGCTCTGCAAAAGACCATCCAGACTCTCGCCGTTCTCGTCGATCTGAACTTCAGAAACATTTGCAGCTATGGACTGCTGTTGGTCCCGGGTGCCAAGGCAATCTTTCCTTGCGGCACTTCCGAACATTGATTGAACGCCGGGAATCTACTCTGCGGCGGACCGGAAGGAGCCGAGATCGTCGAGCGGGATGGCGGCCAGGGCATCGGCGAGCGTCAGGAAATCCGTTGCAACCTGACGGAAGCGGGGTCCGCGCTCACGCCGCCGTTCGTCCATATAGACCGCTCGGTTGAGTTCGAGCTGAACCGCGTGCAGTCCGCTGGCCGGATTTCCGTAATGTTCGGTGATAAATCCGCCCGCATAGGGCTTGTTGCGGGCGAGCGAGTAGCCGAGGCCTCTCATTACGTCATCGATGACGTTGGGAAGCTGCGGCGCACAACTGGTCTCATAGCGATCACCGATCACGATGTCCGGTCGCTTCGGTTCATCAAGCGAGATTCCGGTCGATGGCATCGAGTGGCAATCCACAAGGATGACCGTTCCGAATGTCTGATGGGCCTTGTGGATCAGCCGCCGCAGCGCGCGATGATAGGGTTTGTAGAGCAGTTCGATCCGGCCGAGCGCATCATCCACGCCAAGACGCTCGCGATAGATTTCCTCGCCGTCGCCGACCACGCGTGGGATAGTGCCGAGACCACCGGCGACCCGCATCGATCGCGTGTTGGCGAAGCTCGGCAGCCGCCCGGTGAACATTCGAGGATCGAGCTCGTAAGGTTCGCGATTTACGTCCACGTAGGAGCGGGGGAAATTGACCCGAACCACCGGAAAGCCGGCATCGGTCAAGCCGCCGATCAATTCATCCATGAATGAATCTTCTGACCGGCGCAGGCCGGCGAGATCGATCCGCGAAGCGGACAGGAATTGCTCCGGATAGACCGAACCGGAATGAGGAGAGTTAAAGATGATGGGGGATCGCCATATCGCCGGCTCAGCGATTTCGAAAGGCGGTTGGTCACCGTCAAACTCGTTCATCGCCAGCGTCGTCCTCGCGCAGCCGCCTGTCGAACTTGTCTGGACAGGCGTTCCTGAATTTGCATTGTCGATAATCACGACCCTTCTGCCAAGCCAAAGTTCGTTTTCACTCCAAATTTACCAGATTTGGCTTATAGTGACTGCTCCTCCAGCCGGGCTCCAATGACCTCCATCATGCACAAAATCCTCCTTGCCGAAGACGACAACGACATGCGCCGGTTTCTGGTCAAGGCGCTGGAGAATGCCGGTTTCAAGGTATCGTCCTATGACAACGGCCTTTCAGCATATCAGAGGCTGCGTGAAGAGCCATTTGAAATGCTTCTCACCGATATCGTAATGCCGGAAATGGACGGCATCGAGCTGGCGCGCCGCGCTTCGGAACTCGATCCCGACATCAAGATCATGTTCATTACTGGCTTTGCGGCCGTCGCGCTGAATTCCGATTCCGAGGCGCCGAAGAACGCCAAGGTGTTGTCCAAACCTGTGCATCTGCGTGAATTGGTCAGCGAAGTGAACAAGATGCTGGCGGCTTGATTCATTATGTCCGCTGATCCTTGCCTGTCCGCGCGGGAGCCGATATAGGACCGGCGACCCCTTTCGGAAGTTTCCGGGCGCGTAGCTCAGCGGGAGAGCACTACCTTGACATGGTAGGGGTCACAGGTTCGATCCCTGTCGCGCCCACCACCCAGTCTGGTATTTCTCACATTTCCAGAGACTAACGAAAAAGGCCCGCTCTTGGCGGGCTTTTCCACACTTTGATCTGCGGAGCCACGGTCTCCGTGACCCGTCTGGGCTGATTTTGGGGCTCTGTCTCTGCGGCATAAATTCCCGTTCCTGGAAATTTTAACGTCCGCAGAAAATTGGCGCCGATCCCTGCGTAAACCCAGGAGGGACGAAATGAGACGCGGTTATCGCGTGGTCGAACCGGGAGCATCGGCCGGTGCCAAGCCGAGGCGCGTCATCTGCTGTGACCATTCAGCCGGCGCATCGCGGAGGGCAGCAACACCGATCCCGCGCGGGAAGCGTCCTTCAACGGCCGCTGTCACAAGGGCCGGTGCAAGGAAAGCGAGGGAGATTGTCATATTAATGTGTCGAATGCTGCAATGGTGCCGAGTGGCAAGACTTTCGATCGTCTCGCGGTCATCGACGATCTCCTGAAGCCAGAGACGGCCGCGGCCGATCGCACGGATGAGAGCCGACCGGCGTTCGGCCTTCATGGGCCGGGCGCGATGCTCCGGTGTATTCGCTAATAGCAAAATCTCCCGGGCGGGCCTTGATGGTTTCTTCCAGGGCACGATGACGTTACGGGAGGTGACCTCGTGATGTTCAGCCGGATCGAGATCGTGAGGGCTACGGATTCCTTGGTTGTCGTTTCCGTCAGACCTCAGAGAGATTGCCAACTGGTTCTTGCGAACCTCAATCCGGGTGACGAACCGTTCAAGGGTGTCTCGAGACAACAATTCTTTCGAGAGCGGTTCATCTAAGTCCGTGTTGGCAACGATCGCCCTGGAGATCGTGACTTCGATCTCTGACGCGGGCACGCGGGTGACAGAGCCAACCGGCTCATCCGTTTGACCCCGGATGCAGGGCGCAGAGACGTAATAGCGATGTCGAACGCGGTCCCGACTGGAGTAGGTCAAGATCATCCGATGACCCGCGTCATCAAACAACAGCCCTGCAAGGAGCGCGCGGGTTCGGATGCGTGTCGTCGTGCGATGGGACCACTGTTCGGTCAGCCTTTGCTGAACGGCCTCAAACAGTGTGCGGTCGAGCAAGGCCGGCTGAGGTCCAGGCAGGATCTCACCCTTAAATTTGACCTCGCCCAGATAGAAGCGGTTCCGCAGCATGTAGAACAACGGTCCCTGCGTGAACGGCACACCCCCTCGCGTTCCGCCTGACGCGAGCTTCCGGACCTTGGACTTAAAGCCTCGCTCTTTCAGGTCCCTAACCAGGCGGTTGACGCTGCCGAGTTCAAGATAGCGCTGAAAGATCAGCCGAACGATATTGGCCTCGTGCTCGTGAAAGTGAAGCTGACCGTCCTTGAGGATGTAGCCTAGAGGAACCATGCCGCCGACCCATAATCCCTTGCGTTTAGAGGCTGCAATCTTGTCGCGGATGCGCTCGGAGGTGACCTCCCGCTCAAATTGCGCGAAAGACAAAAGGACGTTGAGCGTCAATCGTCCCATTGATGTGGTGGTGTTGAATTGCTGGGTCACTGAGACAAACGAGACGCCATGGACATCGAACAGTTCGACCAGCTTCGCGAAATCAGCCAGAGATCGGGTCAGCCGGTCCACCTTATAGACGACGATGATGTGCATCCGGCAGGCCGCGACATCCGCAAGCAACCGCTGTAGGGCAGGGCGGTCTGTGGATCCTCCGGAAAAGCCGCCATCATCATATCGAGCCTTGACCAACGTCCAACCTGCATGCGCCTGGCTTCGGATATAGGCTTGGGACGCATCATACTGGGCATCCAGCGAGTTGAACTCCTGGTCAAGTCCGGAATCGGTGGACACCCTCGTATAGATCGCGCACCGGACGACCCGGTTGTCGGTAGGCTTCAAGTTCGCACACCTTTGCGGCTTGAGGAGCGGAGACCAAAGAAGCGAGGTCCATTCCAGTTTGTGCCGGTGATGGCGAATGCAATCCTGGACAGGCTGTCGAAGGTCTTGCCCTCGAAAGCGAAGCCGCCTTCGACGACCATCACCCGATAATGTTGCCCATTCCATTCCCGCGTTAACACAGTGCCGGGCACCATGGCTTGCTTGCGCTGATCCTGGGCCGCTACGAGCGGCAAAACCTCACTCAAAGACTGCACGGTAGCTGTACGCTTCAGAAGTTGAACCGTCGCAGCATCGAGATCCCCAAGCGCATCGGCCTGGATACGATAGGCGAGAATGCCGTACAGCAAATGCTTGGGCAGGTGCTCCGGGGCCAACCGCCCCATCACACTCTGCCAGCGGCGCTGCAGGCCGATCAGATCGAGACTGCGCAGATACGCAATCTCCTCGTTCATCGACAAGCTCATCCGTCTTCGACTGACGAGCCTTCGTGATCCTACGCCTCCTACCATGGCATCAGGCCGCGGCCTTGCCAGACTTCGATCCGGTCGACGCGGCGCAGGCAGTTACTTTGTAGATCCGACCGGTTTGCGCAGCTTCCGACGTTAGTGTCAGCTTGAGCTTCTTTCGTATGACACCCGCGAAGAAGCCTCGCACTGAATGCTGCTGCCAATCCGTGGCCTGCATGATGTCGTCGATCGTTGCGCCCTCAGGCTTCATCAGCATCTCGATGACCCGGGCTTGCTTGCTGCCGGCGCGATGCCTCACCGGCGGATCCCCCGACCGAGCCGCTGTTGAGCTGATCTTCTTGACGGGTACGGCCTTGGCAGCTTTGGTCGATGCACGGCGCGCCAACTTTGCGCCCTTGGGCGCCATCGCTGATCGAGATGCAGTTTTGCGGGGTTTTGTTTTGGTCATGTGACGTCTCCAGTGACTGCAGCATCATCGCTGCCATCACCAAAGCCCCGTCACGGCAAACACACCGGCGGGGCGGGCCATTAAGTGGTCGAAGCAGGCACTCAACGCGCCGACAGTAACGCTCCAATCGTCCAGCAATGCCAGTGATTTTTGAGCAATACTATTGCTCTATTGAATACGTCCGCCTGGTCGACCGTAGCGAGAGTTCGAATCCCTCTCCGCCAGCAATATTTGATAATTAATTGTATAACTAAATTATTTTCATACGCCTGAGTTCGAGCCCCCAAATAAGTCCCCAACCTAGCGCTCGTCTCGATCGGGGTGGAGCGCGCCTCTAGAAAGCGCTCGACGAGGCGCGGCATCATACGGCAAACATGCGAATCCTAGTTTCAGAAACCGGATAGTCAATGAGCACCTTGGCTCGCACACTGATGAGTGCCGTGGCTTTATTGTGCGTTTGGATGCCGAAATCGGCGCTTTCTGCAGCTTCTTAACGATCATCAAGTTGAGCCGTTCGAATCAGGCTTTACGAGTCCAGCAATTGCATCCAAGACCAAGAGCAATAGCGACTCTAGCCAGATGTACTTGTGTTGGAACGGCAACGTCAGTCAGGAATGGACTGATTTTTTATGCCATGGCCACCAAAGCACAACGCCAACTCCAACCGCCAGGGATATAACCAGAACTACAAGCAATGCGGAAAGCTGAATCCACGCGATGACCGGAACGCTTAGAGCCATCACGAGTCCGAGAAGGCAGATCTGCCATGAAGCGACATGGATGCCAGCGGTAACGGTACCGAGCGCTAGCAAGGTGAAGATGGAAATCCCGGTTGCGCTGTCATCGAGGATCCTCTGTGCGCTAGGCAAAAGGATCATGTTCATCACGAGTAAAAAGGCGGACCAATGCAGCACTTGCGCCGAAATTAGACGCAATCGCGCTTCTTTGCCATTCGCGTTCTGGACTCCCGTGACGATACACATAACTCCAATCACGAGCGCCAGAAATTCCCAATAGAGAACAAGGGGCTGATTAGAGAAGCTGGTATACGCAACGCCAAATATGGTTAGCACGAGAATCACACTGTAGGGTAGCTCTTTGACCCAAATGCTTGTCCTTGGTGGTTCCACCGCCTCAATTCGCGGATCTACTGGCGGCACCTGATAAGGGCTCGCTTCAGAATGATTGGTTTCCATCCTAGATAGATCGTCGCCCATATGGATCACCTGAGGTTTGGTTAATCCCGCGCCTTTAATGGGGTCGTAGCGGTCGCGCGATTGGGAACAAGAGTTTTCAAAGCAAACATTTTGTACTTCTCGAACATAGCAGTCCCGCTGAACGCCGGAATAGGAGACTGGCCTTTTTCAGTGTCTGTGGCAACTTGGAGCTCGAATTGTTGCCCGAGCCAACCATTGGGGCCGTAATGCATAGAGCCCAGCGATACCCTCACGGCGGTAAAGCACCTTGATGTTCTCCTCGCGGCAAGTAATCGCTCTACAACGATAACGATGCGATCGTCTCTTTAGCGGAATACTGCCAATCGGTCGGCGCACCATTCTGCCGGCACATTTTCCGATCGGAACCGTGGCGCCCCCCTGACACGACCTAACTCATAGCGTCGTTAGAAAACTTGCCACTCGCGTTCTCTTATAGCCGGCTTAAGAGCGAGCGTTGAATCGGTGGCGGTTTTGGCAGCTTAATTTAATGCGATGATATTGCATGCCATGGCAAACGCGACCGCTCACATCGGGCGAGTCAACCGTTGGAGCGCAAACTGGTCGAACTGCCTAACGTTGATTCAATTCTAAGCAAATCGAAATCTCTTGGCTAACTCGACGTCCCCCATTGATAACGATATTATTTTCCATAGAATTTTGCCGCTAGTGCGACGAGACCGCAATCTAGAACGTGTTCATAACGGTCGTGTCGGTCCGAATAGCGATTATACGTCGCCCACCGCATCCATTTTGGCTTTGGTGGAAAATTCCATTCGTCCGGATCATTCTGACCAATCAGCCGCGACTTGATCCGGGATTTGCCAAGGTGCGCGCGGCCGGTGGCATCGTTGAATTGCGTTTGGTACGCCACGACATGCCGCCCCCATCCCTGTCGACTACGGAAATGGTTCGCACCCGGTGGCCGCCAGAGCACGGATGCACGCCGCCCTAGCTGCGGGCAAATGAAATACCATTGCCGGCCACCGAACGGCCGCGGACATGCAATGAGCGATAAGCGTTGCGCCCTGCCACCGATTTCAACCTCAAGCCATCCGTGCCACCTGCCGGTGAGATCGGCGGCAATGCTTCCGGTGGCAATCTCCCCCCAGTAGGAATGCGACCACCGAATGAAGCTGCGAGCAAATGCGTTGTGCCGGATGAAACCGTTACGGATCAGCCGATTCATGTTCAGCTTCAAACCGTCTTGCAGGCAAACGCGCTGGCGCGACCGTGCCATCTCTCGTAACTCCCGACAGATAATTTCTGCCCCATCTGTTGGGGCGTCGAAACGCCTCAGCAAAAACACTATTCGATTAACAGCAATCCGCGTTTCCTCTTGCCATCCCAAGTGTCCATCGCGGCGAACAATCGCTCGCGCTTTACAAGCCAAGGTCCAAAATCCGGATTTACGTCCAGTATGAAAACCATGTCCCCGGCCTCTAGATACCCACCGATAGGGGAGTGATGTCCCGCACCGGCACCGAAAATCTCTTTGCGGCTGAAATTGACGATATAGCGGCGCCCAGTTTCGTTGGCGAGCCGCAGGTGATGTTGGAATTCTTCGGGAGTTAAGTCGCGCAATACAGTAACGCTTCGCTTTGTCTTGGTGCGCGTGACTTCCGCAAGTTCGTCGAGTGTTAATCCCATAAAACAGATGCCGCTCCAGCAGCGACCGGTCCCCGATAGGACTGCGCTTTCGGAAGTAGCTAATTCGTTCAATGACCGCAGCGCATTTGCGACACTCGCGGGTCCGCACATCGAAGGATTTGATTGCCATGTCACTTGCCTGTTGAACGTCGCTTCGGCGGGCAATTTCCATGCGTTGTCGATGTCGTTTTCAGATTGCGAGACGGAGGAACGAATGGCCTCAGGGCTTACTTTGGTCTGACTAATGATAAAGCTGGCACCACCGACAGCCCCGATCAGCGCTAACATGCCAGCAAACATCGCGACTTTCGCGGTACGGCCCATTACAGCCTCACAGGAAACGAACCAACCATTCTCATAGGAAGGAGTACTGCTCAAGCTTGGGCCGGTGGCCGAGTATGTCTAGGCGCTTCATTCTCGTTCCCTTCCCTAGATATAGAAAGTAGTGGCGGTTTCTGCACTATGCCCTGTAGTGGCAGTTTCCGTACTATGGATTCGGGGTTTTCAGTGCGGTTTCCGCCACTAAGAATTGGCATTTTCCGCCACTGGGTCTCGCTGCGAGCAAAGGATAGCCGGAACAGATTCGGCCTTCGCCACTCGGCATTACCGGCGCGCCCTGCCTCCGTTATCTCGACAAATCCCAAGGCGACGGCCTCGCGAATAGCCGGTGCGATAGAATGGCGGTGAATGCCGTACTTCTCGAAGTCGTCAAAAGTGACCGGAAGGCGACCGTTGTCTGTTCCGCCGTGGTGCATAAGTTCGATCGATATTCTGTCGATGACACGGTGGGCAGACAGGCTTAAAGCCCGCCATGCTGGCGATGACAGCATGTCGATACGGCGCGGCGAAAACTGCGCTCCAATCTGTGTGTGGCGAACGCGCCTCATGGCGTCACCCCCACACATGCCAGGAGCAAAGGGCCAGCGGGGCCGAAGCCCCGCCAGCATCAATTTGAGTGTCCGCGAGCCCCATCATGCGCCGCCCTCGATTTCGAGGATGGTGATTTCGGTGCGCAGGACATAGCGGGCATGTTCGCCAGCAAATGGACCACCATGAGATTCACGGATCGTCTCGACCATTATCCCGGCCTTACGGAGCTTGTGGACGTATCCGCTCCAGCGTGGCCCCGGATGATCGATAGGCGTACAGCCGTTGTCGTTCGCAGCGTGCAATTGCTGTAAGGCCCATGCGTCTCTTCCTCGCAAGGTGACAACGGGTCCACCGAAGCTGATGCGGAGTTTAACGGTAAGGCGCGTCATCGATCACACCTCCCGCCGATACCGGCCTGTTCGGCAATGATGCGTGCAACTGTCAGCGACACGCGACAATGCCCGGCAATCCATCGCGCCGTGCGGTTATCATCCGGGTCTATCCGTTCGGGAAGTGATGCCAACACCGTTGCCGCTGCTGGATCAATTTCGCCAGTAGAGGCACACGTACAGCGGATCAATGCTTCACGGGTACGGCAATAGCTCCGGGCGCGCCAATCGTCTCCACGTGTCGTTTTTGGCGCGTTGCGGCGCTGCAAAATCCATTGAATACCATCACGGCACTCAATAACGCGCCAGCTCTCACTCAGGTTGGCTACAACCCGGTGATATTTGTCCGCGCTTTCGCGATGTTGTGCCGATGTTTCTTCGGTGATATGGGAAAACGTTCCATCAAGAACGATTTTCCCGGCCCGGTCGCTGTTCAGAGCGCCGGGCCGATTTACGTAATTCATTGCGCCACCGCCGGAAGCGCCACCAGGAATGCACGTAATTCATCCCGCAGGATGATGGTGCGCTTGCCGTGCTTGCGAGCCGTGAGGCTGCCGTCCTTTATGGCTTCGTAGATTTTGGTGCGGCCGATACCGGCGACGCTGCAGGCTTCTGCTACCGAAAGCCCTTCGCGCTGAATCTGAATAGGTTCTTGGTTCATTATCATCCTCCAGAAGCCGCTCGCAGAACTGCGGGCGCGCACGGAAAGATGACTTAACCGACGTTGCATTCGCTACGGACAACCGTGGACAGTCTCCAGATGTCCTCAAATGTCCTTGGCTCAGCTAGCGTTCAAAGCGCGGAAGATTGTCTTCGGATTAGGTGGTGTTTCGCCGTTACGCTCGAAGTCGGCTATTATCGCAGCGTCGCGGTCTTTTTCCTGCATTCCCGCGCACGGAGAACTCCCGGAGGTCCTCCGAGAAGGGTCTGAATGCCTCCGGAGAACCGAATTTTCTCCGAATCTTTGAACCCGCAAAATCGGTCTAGTACGGCATTTCTCAGAAAATCAAAGGCTTGGCTGCGCGGCGGTTCGAATCCCTCTCGCTCAACCAAGGAGCAAGGCACGACCTTGCGCAATCTAGTCGAAAGCTAATCCTACAGCTTTCAGAGGGCTTAGACGGAGCTTACCCCATTCGAAGCTATTTAATAGGAAGAGCCGTCCGATCCGGACACGCTCTCAGGGCGAGCCTAAAGCTGGCGGCTCTTCGCGGTCTCAGCGAATCATGAGAAGAAGTGTTATTAGGATTGCAGCCCACGCGTAAGCTCCTACGCGCTGGTGCCCTCGTTCTAGGATAGAAATGCCGGCCCCTGAGCTGCAAATTGGAAATAGGGTCGCTTACCTTAGAAAAGCAATTCGAACGCCTGACTTCGCCAGCGAGCGAGTTTTGGCGCGCGACGCCAAAGTTTTACTTACTTGAGCGTTAAGAACAGCGGTCTGCATCTGTGTGAATGCCTCTGCCGAACTCGCACAATATGCTTTTCCGGACGTCCCGTTCCCGATCCTCTGATCAAGAGATACTAGCAGCTCCGATGATGGCCGGACGGCTCATGGTTACCTATAAGCACGGAATCGATATTTTGCTGCCAGTAGCCCGTAAGGTTCTGAGGTCGGGCGAGGCGAAGTTATCCATTCGATCGTACGCGACGAATGCGCAATACAAGCCGCATAGGGCACCGTCATCTCGATACCTCGTTCCAAGCATGCGCATTGGCCGGGAAGAGAACACTCGTTGGCGGTCGAAACACAGCTATCCGTTGACCCGGCCGATGAGGATGACGCAGCGACGACCTTCCGCATCAGACAAGAGCTTCGTGTAGGGGGGGACTTCCTCCTGCGAGCCGGTTCTTGATGAGCTCCTCGAACTCCTTGTCGCTGTAGGCCGGCTGAATGACGAGTAAGCCGCTGACCAAGCCCTCAACCTTCTCATGCAAGGTGTAGGACATGGAACACTTCCACGCCCGATCGTGCCGCGCGCCAAAGTTTTCCGGCGCTATATACAGCATGGAGTGCGACGTCAGCGCGGATCTGTGCAACCATTCACTGGCATGGGAGTTGGTGCCCGGCCAGCGGAGAACGACGCAAATGCACGAGATCAGAGAGCACATGAAGGTCGTCGACAAGGACGGCGCGGAAGTCGGCATCGTCGACGAGGTCGAGGTGAGCCGCCTGAAGCTGGAGAAGGGCTCTGACAACCAGCATCACTACGTCGACAACGAGCTGGTCGCAGATGTCGAAGGCAATACCGTGAGGCTCTCGGTGCAAGCCAAAGAGGTAAAGAGGCGCTGAGCTACGCTTCGCCGCGCTCTACGCGGCAATGCGCTTCACGTTTGCTCCGCTGCGGTTCGTGACGAAGGCCCCGTCAGCGAATACTACGGCGAATGCAAATATGCGCCCATCCGCGACGTAGGGTACAAGAAAGGTTTGGGTCCGCAAACGACCTCCTAACCTGGTCTCTCCTGTGGCCTTAGCTTCCGTACGCGCTGCGTTTTTGACCGGGAGGAAAGGCGCTTAACTTCAAGCTTCATAGTTAATTGGTCTTCGCTCCTAAATTCTTGGGCCCTGTTTCCCCCTCCCTTCCAGCGACTGCTGATCTTGCTCGCTCGCTGATAATCCGCCAGTGCCTCCGACTTCTTTTGCATCCACTCAATAGGGCTTGGGATTCGCCAGCAACGCTATCCCCAACCGCCGTGAATGAGGACTAGTCTCGCGCAATTTGCGGTTTGGTTGAGCCAGTTTTAACTTTGAGAAATTCTGCGCCCTGATATTTTGAGCTCGAGCGACGGGGCCTATCTTCCCTGAGCTTGAACCACAGTATGCCCGCGAGACAGGACAGGCTCAACGCGTTGGCGATGATGATGACGATGTCCTGCTTGAAGATGCCGTACACGATCCACGCGGCAACGCCGGTCGCAAGCACGCTGAACATCATGAGCGACAGGTCTTCGGCCTTGCCGGTCTCCCAGCACTTTTTCAGCTGCGGAACGTACGAGACGGAGGTGCAGAAGGCGGCGAAAAGGCCGACGAGGGTGGCGGTGTCCATAGCCGTGAACGTGCCGGCGCCCACGCTGGTTCCTATAGGTTTCGCAGGAAAACGGTGCCGCATATTAGCGGAGGCCAGCGACTCGCCTCAGGCTCTCTGCTTTTCAAGTCTGGTTACCTTCGCTTCCTTCGGCCGCACGAGCTGCTTAGGGAAAATTTAGGCTGTCGCCCGTCCCCGCCTCAGCGGGGCACCCCAGACTATCGCAGGCCAAAAGCTGGTCAGCGACCTGCTTGCAACGCGCTGCTTATCGACTTGCGCCGTGGATAAGCGGTCCCTTGGCCGATGGGCCTCCACGGCAGTAACATACTCGGGTGCCAGCCTAGAGCAAAGTTGCCGCTGTGTTTCTCTCAAACGTCGATGGTACAGATGCGAGTGATCCGTCCTGATGCGACAGACTCTAGTCCGGTCCAGCGCCGGTTTAGTGTTGCGATGGCCTATGGCGTCGTATGCCATGCATCGTTTATCGTCGGCGTCGGCGCTATGATCGTCATGATGTTCTTCGGCATGAGCCGATCTCTGGGCCGTCTTGACGCGCCATGGAGTATCGCCGCAAACCTTGCCCTGCTTCTTCAGTTTCCACTTGCGCATTCTGCTCTGCTGGGGCGACGGGGTGCAAGGCTGCTGGCGCGCGCAGCACCCAGGCGGATTGGCCAAGACCTTGCAACGACAACTTACGCCACCATTGCCTCCATGCAGGTAGCTTTGCTCTTTCTGGGCTGGTCTCCGAGCGGGATCATCTGGTGGCAAGCCCAAGGGTTTGCACTGACAACTCTCTGCACTCTTTATCTCGTGAGTTGGCTCTTGCTACTCAAAGCAATTCGTGACGCGGGCTTCGCACAGCAAATAGGTCTTCTGGGCTGGTGGGCCGTCCACCGGAACGTCCCGCCATGCTATGCGCCCATGCCCCAGCGTGGTCTTTTCCGCTTCTGCCGGCAACCGATCTACGTCGCCTTTGCGATGACACTATGGACGGTCCCAACCTGGACCCCAGACCAGCTTGAAGTCGCGATCGTCCTGACACTTTATTGCGTGACCGGGCCACTCCTGAAGGAGCGGCGCTTCTCCCGTCGCTTTGGCGAACAGTTTAGGGCCTATCAGAGGCGGGTGCCCTATTGGCTTCCCTTGTACCGAACGAGAATGCCGACTGCCGAGCCCGACGACGTATGAAGAACGACCTCTCCATCTACGAGAAGTACGCTGACACATGGTGGAGCGGTGAGACGCGATGGCTGCGCACGCTGCACAAAATGGCGCCTGCGCGCATGATGATGATCGACCCGCTGGTCGGCGATTGGGTCAACAAGCGCGTGTTGGACCTGGGCTGTGGCGGCGGCTTCCTTGCCGAAGAATTGTCACGTCGAGGCGCCAAAGTTGTCGGCGTCGACCCATCGCATGGTGCGATTGCCGCTGGCGTGCAGCATGCCCGTTTGGTCGGGCTCGAGATCGACTACGTCGTGGGCGTCGGCGAGAGTATTCCATTGCTAGATTCGTCCTGTGACGTAGTCGTCTGTGTGGACGTTCTGGAGCATGTCGCGGATCTCCCCGGGGTAATTGCCGAGGTCCGGCGCGTGTTGCGACATGGGGGGCTGTTCGTATTCGATACCATCAATCGCACCTGGCTCGCCAAATTCGTGATCATCACTCTAGGCGAGCGGGTTCTTCGTTTGCTTCCGCGGGGTACGCACGACAGCGACCTCTTCATCAAGCCAGCCGAACTGAGTGAAGTCTTGCTTCAGGCAGGTTTTCAAGTCGGACTCATGTGTGGCTTCGGCCCAAGTGGAATTGACCGGCACCTTGACTTTACGTTCGGGCCCCATCCGTTCAAGAGCATTATGTATCTTGGTCACGCGCGAGCCACGTCGTAAATTATCGCATAAACTATGACAGCTGGGTGGGCCCCTGTGGCCAGGACAGACGAGAACGGCAGCTTGATAAGTCGGCGGCTGTCCTTCGTGACAGGTCCGCTTGCCTGGTTCGACCTCCGAACCCGTAAAGGTCCATTTCAGATCAAGACAAGACCGGCCGATTGGGCCTAAGGTCGATGCCGAAAGCAGCATAAAGTGGCCATTGAAGATATCGTCAAAAGCACCGCCTATTTTCTGGTTCTCAGCGTGATGCGCTCAATCTGCGCATATCGCGGATCACATTTCGGAACTTCCTAAGCGGATCGTGGTTCGCAACGAGTGACAAACCCCGTTTACACCCTTGGACATTCCACCCGAACCATTGACGAGTTTGGCGAAATCTTGATTGCTGCGGAAATCCGCACTTTGGTTGATGTCCGAAGTTCGCCCACGTCGCGTCGGTTTCCGCATTTCAACCGCGAACGTCTCTCAGATGCGCTGGAGAGCCTCCAGATCGAGTATGTCTATTGCGCCGCGCTGGGCGGGCACCGAAGAAAGAGCAAAATAATCCCTGCGGAGTTTAACGCTTCCTGGCAAAATCAGAGCTTTCACAACTACGCAGATTACGCGATGAGCGACGACTTCTTGGCCGCCCTTGAAGGTCTCATTGAAACGAGTCAGCGCGAATTAACCGCGATCATGTGTGCGGAAGCCGTATGGTGGCGATGTCATCGCCGAATTATCGCGGACTACCTCCTTTCACGACAGATTTCGGTTCGGCATATACTAGGACACGGGAAAATCGTTGAAGCTCAAATGACGCCATCTGCGGTACGACAAGGAGGGGCCATAGGTTATCCTCCATAGGACTCGAACAGGAAGTTAATGGTTGTGCCGAGAGTTCTCGGTTTCACTCCCATTCGTTCGCAAGAACGAATCCGGTCTGGGCAAAGCGAGCGGAAGACATAAAAAATTGGTTGGTAGGCGGTATGCGCCGTCAGAAAGCCGAAAGTGATCAGCCGCCAGCGTATCTGCTTGCGTCTGCGGATTATTAAACGCGTTTTCATGTTCAGGTTCGCACCGGTAACGCGACCAACCGTCTTCGGCCTCGCCCTGGTACTCCGCAACCAAAAAAGGAATCGGCGAAGCCGTTGATTTTCGCCGGAATTTGCACGGATAAGATGCCCGCCTAGCGAAAATTTCGCGCCTTCACGTTGAGGGTATCGATGTGAAGGTCCGGGATGTAGATATCCCGGGCGGCATGGTTGAATGCCTTGGTCTCACGGCTATCAACTCTGCCACCGCCGCCATGGACGGCTTCATCACCTCTTCCCGCGGGGACTAGGAATGGCTCATCGCTTCCGCCAATCTTGCGCAGCAATGGCGACTGATCGACGAGATGTTCGGCGATGAGGTGGATGACGCCGTTCGCCGCCTGCACTATGCCGCGGCAGGTAAGCATCTGTGCGCCCAGGATCACGCGCCTCTGCTTGTCGAACAGCGAAGGCCAGATAATGAGATTTGCAATATCGGTCTCATCTTCGAGCGTTATGAACATAACGCCCTTGGCGGAGCCAGGCCGCTGACGCACCATGACGAGGCCCGAGACAGTTATCCGCGATCCGCTCTTAGCCGTCCGCAACGCGGCACAGGGGCTGGTATCCTGACTTGAGAGTTCGGCGCGCAGGAAGGCCAGCGGGTGCGGGCGCAAGGACAGGCCATGTGACCTGTAATCCTCCACGACCTCGCGACCGCGGGTCATGGCGGGAAGCGAAACATCTTCCTCGACCTGCTCGGGCACGACCTCGTTCGCGCATTGCCCTGCTGCCTCGAAAAGAGGAAGAGCGTCATTGCGAAGGCCCTTGATGACCCACAAAGCCTTGCGGCGTGAAAGTCCGAGCGAAGAAAAAGCGTCGGCGTTTGCGAGGCGGACGAGACCGCCGGTTCCGAGCCCCGTCCGCCGCGCGAGCTCGGGGATTGTCTGATAAGGACGGGCCTTGCGGGCGCCGACGAGCGCATCGCCATTCTTCTCCGAAAAGCCGCGTGTCATCCGAAGGCCGAGCCGGACTGCATGATATTTTCCGTCGGGCTCCAGCGTGCAGTCCCAAGCGGAGCTATTGACATCAATAGGGCGGATATTGACCCCGTGGTTTATCGCATCGCGCACAAGCTGCGAGGGTTCATAAAACCCCATCGGCTGCGCATTGAGGATCGCCGCGCAGAAAACATCGGGGTGATGGCATTTCATCCAGCTAGAAGCATAAGCGATGAGCGCAAAGCTTGCGGCGTGGCTTTCCGGAAAGCCGTATGAACCGAAACCTTCAAGCTGACGGAAGGTGCGGTTCGCAAACTCAATACCGTAACCGTTATCGATCATGCCCTGGATAAGCTTGTCCTTAAATTTGTTGACGCCGCCCGTGAACTTGAATGTCGCCATGGCGCGGCGCAGCTGATCGGCTTCATTTGCCGAGAACCCGGCCGCTACCATCGCAATCTGCATCGCCTGCTCCTGAAAGAGCGGCACCCCCAGCGTCTTGCCAAGAACCTTCTCCAGCTCAGGCTTTGGAAACTCGACCGGTTCCTTGCCTTCCCTTCGACGGAGATAAGGATGCACCATGGCCCCCTGGATGGGACCGGGCCGCACGATGGCAACCTGGATGACGAGATCATAGAAGCGCGTCGGCTGCATGCGCGGCAGCATCGACATCTGGGCGCGGCTTTCGATCTGGAAGACGCCAAGCGTATCTGCCTTTTGGATCATCTCGTAAGTCTGCCGGTCTTCCGCCGGAATCGTCGCAAGACTTAGCGGAATGTCCTTTGACGATTGAAGAAGATCGAAGGCGCGCCGCATGCAGCCGAGCATGCCGAGGCCGAGGACGTCGACCTTCATAAATTTCAAAGCCTCGATGTCGTCTTTATCCCATTCAATAACCTGCCTGTTGTCCATTGCGGCCGGTTCGATTGGCACGAGCTCATCGAGGCGATCCAGCGTCAGCACAAAACCTCCAGGGTGCTGCGACAGATGCCGCGGCGTTCCCATGAGTTGACGTGCGAGATCAATCGTCATTCGCAGGCGCCGGTCGGACAGATTGAGGTTGAGCTCTTTCAGCTCCGTCTCTGAAACCCCTTCCTCACTCCAGCCCCAGGTGATGCGGGCAAGTGCGCCGGTCACGTCCTCGGGTATGCCGAGCGCCTTGCCGACCTCACGTATTGCGCCGCGCGCGCGGTAACGCGTCACGGTCGATGTCAGGGCAGAGCGTGTCCTGCCATAGGTTTCGTAAATCCACTGGATGACTTCTACACGCCGCTCATGCTCGAAATCGACGTCGATATCGGGAGGCTCGCGCCTTTCCTCCGATACGAACCGCTCAAAAAGGAGACCCTGCCGTACCGGATCGATGGAAGTGATGCCCAGTACAAAGCACACCGCGGAATTGGCGGCAGAGCCGCGGCCCTGACAAAGAATGCCCTTTGAACGTGCAAATCGGACGATGGAATCCACGGTCAGGAAGTAGGGCGCATATTGCAGCCGTTCGATAAGGCCGAGCTCATGCCGCAGCTGCATCGCGACGTTATCAGGGATGCCATCTGGATAGCGCTGCGCCGCTCCCTCCCAGGTTAGTTTTTCAAGCCGGTCCTGGGCGGAAATTCCATCCTGCAAAATTTCGGTCGGATAGCTGTAGGTCAGCTCTTCCAGTGAAAATCTGCAGCGCTTTGCAATCTCACCGGTTCGCGCGATTGCTTCTGGATAACGCCGGAATAAGCGTTCCATCTCGGCAGGCTCCTTCAAAAACCTGTCAGCATGTTTTTCCTTGAGGAAACCTGCTTTATCGATGGTCGTCTTGAGCCGGATGCAGGTGACGACGTCCTGCAGCATTCGCATCGCGGGAACATGGTAGAGAACATCACCTGTGGCGACGGTTCGCACGTGCGCCTGCGATGCCATGGTCGCGATCTCATGAAGATAAGCGGCATCGTCGGGACGAAAGCGACGTGTCAACCCGCAGTAAGTTCTGTCCTCGAAGATTGATTTGACCCGATGCAAGCAGCCGGGTAGATCGCCATGAGGTTTGTCTGTGACGACGATCGCAATGAGCCCCTCACTCCATTCCGCAACATCATTGATAAAGAGCGAGCACTTTCCTTTGCCCGCCCGCGCCTTGCCGATGGTTAGAAGCCGGCAGAGCCGTCCATATGCGGCGCGGTCAGTGGGATAGAGAAGAAGCGAAGGAAAATCCTCAAGATCGAGTCTGCAACCGACAATGAGACGAACGCCGGTAACGCGCGAAGCTTCATAGGCTCTAACGATTCCTGCAAGGGAGTTACGGTCAACCACAGCGAGAGCATCGATGCCGAGCACTGCTGCGGTAGCAAATAACTCTTCCGCGCTTGACACACCGCGCAGAAATGAAAAATGGCTTGTGACCTGCAGCTCCGCGTAGCTCATGCTTCACCCAGACCGTGCAGCCACCAGCGTCCGCCCGAGTCAGTCGGTGCATCGCGAAACAGCCAGAAGCGCTCGCCTGTCTCGTTCTCGACGCGGTAGTAGTCGCGCTGGAGGCCTGTCTCCTTGTCGGAAAGCCACCACTCGCCAAGAATACGCTCGGGGCCATCGGCCCGCGCGATACGGTGGCGGATCTTGCGCCAGACGAAGAAACGGGGAGGGCTATCGGGAATTTCAGCGATGGCATGCACTTCCTCAGGAGGCGACAGCAGCCGCGCGGGTCTTGGCAGGTCGAGCGGCCACGTTGCGCTATCCGTCTTGCAAAGAGGCGCGACGCGCCGCATCGCACGTTCAGGGATATCGCTCTCAACCGGGGCAAGCCTGAAAACCCGTTCGTTACCGAGCCGCACGCGAAGTGTGTCGATAAGCTGGCTGACGTCGACTTCCGATCCCGGTTCGGCGACATGCGCTCCAACCGTTTGCCGCTCGGTCAACGCTTCGACCCAGGAGGCCGTCAGCGTCGCTTCCTCGATGCCGAAGCCCGGCTCGACCAGCACAAGCCGCTCCGCGAGAAGCTTTGTAAGATGCTTCGTATCGCGGTTAGGTTTCGATGTACCGATACGGATCGCCTGCGAGATATTATCGACGCGCTGAAAAACCATATCGAGCCGTCTCGCGCCCACGCCGCGCGCGGCAAGATCAATTATGAGTTTTTTGCATAAGAGCGCCATGACCCGCTGCAGACCGTCGGGCGTACTGATCGGCTCCGCGAACCTCAGCGTCACACGGGGCACCTCCTTCGGAATCAGAGGAACGAGCACCTCAACAGCCGCGCCCAGCGCCTGATCGAGGCGCAAGAGGACGTCTCCGGAAAAGCGCTGGCGCAGCGAAGCGCGCGGCAGGGCAGCAAGCTGCGCGATGCGTTCGACGCCGACTTCGCGAAGGCTGATGATTTCTTTTTGAGAGAGCCGGAGGGCCGCTATCGGAAGGCCGCCAAGAATGTCGGCAGCCCGGGCGGGCGGCACAATTTCGTTTCGACCGTAATGCGAGACCGCCCATGCCGCGCTGGGCGTATCTGCGATAGCAGCCCGCGCCGAAAGCTGCGCGGCGGCAAGCCGCGTCTGCAGGTCCTTCAAAAGCGCGGCTTCGCCTTTGAAGAGATGGGCGGAGCCCGCAACGTCGATGAATATCGTATCCCACGGCAGCGGTGTCACAAGCGGCGAATATCGTGTGCACCAGAGCGCAAGGCGCGCAAGTGCGGCTTCATCTTCGTCAGGCCTTGCTTCCTCCACAATAAGATCCGGAACAAGCGTCTGCGCATGCGCGACCGTCATGCCGCAGGCGAGCTTTAATTTGCGCGCGGCATCGTCAACCGAAGCGAGAACGCGCCGGTTGCCTTCCTGGATTGCCGTAACCATCGGCAGACTACGCGCTGGAGTGCCGCCGTTCCTGCGCCGGATTTGATCGGTCGGGAACGTCGGCAGGAAGAGCGCAACGACCCTCCGCATTGCATGCCTCCACAATCCAAGAATTCGGTGACGCGCCGCGGCACCGCAGTAATTCAACCCGCCAGAGCGGACGGCCCATCCGGTATGGGCTCGTGTCGAAGGAGGGCGCGGGTGAAATCCGCCATCGGGTCAGCGCTGCATTGCTTTCGCTCAAATGTTCAGGCGACCGCCGGATGATGAAAGAGGGAACGCCGGAGGCTTCGGCGGCGAGCTGCAGACGCCGCGAAGGAGTCAGAGAGATGCGGTTGAGTTCGCCGACGACGCCCGCAAGGCCGCGCATTCGCAGCCCCTCTTCCATGACGGGCAAAATCTCGGCGTCCTTCCAGGTTTCGCAAAAGATAAGCCGGTCGGGATGAAGCCCGACGCGGGCCAGCGCAGGCGCAAAAAGATCACGGCTGTGCAGACACCAGAGCACGGGGCCTTTTAAGCGCGCGAGAATGCCGGCAGTGAAAAGGAGGGCGCAGGCGGCATAGCCACCCCGCGCGCCGTCTTCGCAGAACTCATGCACGGCGCCAAGTGCAAGGCCGCCACCCGGAAGCGCCTCGTCTATCCCGGATACCCCAAAAGGCAAAACGTCGCGGCACGGTCCGGGCCGCGCAGCAGCCTCCATCATCCGGCGGAGCTCGGCCAAGGGAATTGAAGTTAAATTGGCCGTGCTTGCCATAACCTTGCCTACCAACTCTGTTAGAACAAATAGAGAACATCTTTGGTGGCCGATGAGTCAATGAAAATTAGTTAGGCGTTGATTCGAAACGGTTTCGTGCGGGTTGGGGGATAGGTCTTCTCTACCGTTGGGCTTCCAAATGCGCCGTCGAGCGATTTTCCACCACCCCGACTGAGCCGAAAAATTTCAGCGCCGCCGGGCAGTCCGTACCCCTACTTTCGCGCTAAGACCTTGTCAGACTTCCATGACAACCGTGACTTTTCGATCAGCCGTCGCGACCGGTGCACGAGGTCCGCGCCGCTGCCATTCAGGATGATACCCAGGTTAAGCTTTGCCTCGCGGACATGGTCCTGGAGGTTGCGGATAGCCTTCGTGAGCTGCCGGTCTGCCATGACACCGCTCGCCGCTTGAGGAGGGCGGGAGCGCGCGCTGGCGTTCTCATCACCGATGAAAGCCGCGGCCCGGCGGTGATGATGCAGCGTGCGCCCTTCTGCCGGAACGCGAGTCCTTATTTTGCGATCACGCGATTCGAAGCTGAAAGCGCGTAAGTTCCTAACGCATGAAGAAGTTTACAGGAATTAGGAACGCCGGTGTGAGCGCCGTATTTGCTCGAATACGCCAAGGGCTATGGCCTTTATCAAATGACGAAAACGCAAAATGCGCCCCCGCTTTCCTCCCAGGGAAAGACGCTTCCTGCGCGCAAGCGGCGGCGGCGGCGTTCCAAGCAGACGGTATCGTTCTAGGACCGCCTCTCTGAGTTTGTCGCGGACAAGCGCTTGAAGGCGGACGCGGCGGCGGGCTGCGCGGACCGGTACGATCTGGTCAAGAAGATCCGCAAGGCTGAGACCGCCGCTAGTATCGACCGATGGGCGAGCCTGCCCGGACCACGGCGGCTCAAGAGAGCGGGCGCGGCAGACCGCAGGAACCCTGTCCCTGGTCCCGGAGTTGCCAGCTGTCGACCATTCACGAGCGCTGCAGGTCCCGATGAAGACCATACCGATGTTCTCGATCGAAAAGGATGCGGGCGGAAACCTGCGCATCGTAATCACCCGGCCCGACGGCTCGCAGATAGTCCTGCCGGCCCATTCGTGTCGGTCAGAACCGGTACAAAGCCCGCCGCTCGCGGCCTTCCTAGAGCGCAATCATCCGAGAGCGCGCTGAGGCGGCATCGCCTGAAAACTAGACCTGAAAGGAAAGCAGCAATGGCAAAGATTGATGAAAAAGGACGCATCGTAGAGACCGCGACTGAAGCGCGCCAAGGAGAGCGCGGCCCCACGGTTCGCAACATGGTGGTCGCGGGCACGGCGCTGGTGATCGCGGCCTTCGTGGTCGTCTACATCGTGTATTTCGGGGGCGCGCGCTGATGGGACGCGGACTCCTGCTCTGGCTGGTCGGCGTGCCGATCCCCGTGATCCTCCTCCTCTGGCTGTTCTTCGGCCGCTGACTTCGAACCGGCACTAACAATCGCCCGCCACGCACTCCTGCGCGGCGGGCTTCTCGAGTCGGGCAATTCAGTGGGATGCCCTCAACGCCATCGCGTCATCGCTAGGAACTATCTTCCCCGACAATCGATTTTCATACGATCCAACAGGGAGAATTCGCATGGTTACCGAAGAGAGAGAGACCGGCACGCTGATCGGAAGCGACAAGGTCGCGGGCACTTCCGTATACGGCCCCGACGACCAGGCTATCGGAACGATCGAGCGCGTGATGATCGAGAAAACGAGCGGCCGCGTGTCGTACGCGGTTCTCGGCTTCGGCGGATTCCTCGGCATCGGCAACGACCACTATCCTGTGTCGTGGAACGCGTTGAAGTACGACACCAACGTGGAGGGGTACCGCATCGGCATCACCGCGGACCAGCTTAGCGGCGCGCCGAAGTACGCGGACGAAAGCGGCTGGAATTGGTCGGATCCCGCGCGATCCAAGTCGGTCGATGACTATTACGGTACCCGCGTCACCCATTCCGCTCTCGGGTAGCGACGCGAGGCTATCAGCCCGAGCCGGACGGCGAGGCGGCTTGGGGCTGGCGCGGTCCTGCGTTCTTCCATCGCGCGGGGCCGCGCATTTTTCCAATCCCCATACAATTACCACGAGAAAACCAAGACATCGGCGCATCTGCGCCGTGCGCCTGCGAAATAACAGGACGCCGAATCGCGAAGAGTTAGCTCGGCGAAGCAAGCGCACACGGCTTGAATGACAACTGCCCCGTTTGCTGCGGCATCGGCTGGGTATGCGAGCGCCATCCCTACAGGCCGTTCGACCATGACTTCGGTTGCGCGTGCAGCGAAGGGATGCCGTGCAGGTGCAACGACAGCACGCCGCCCGATACGAGCCAGGTCATCGTCGTTGGCGAACACTCTGTTCATTGAACCGGAAGAGCACAGACGAGTGCCGCCGCATCACGTCTCAGAGATCGACGCGGTTGAGGAGCTTACAAAGACGGATCAGCAACCCATATTGGCGCGACGGGCCCTCTCCCCCCAAGAGGCCCAGCACGGTCCCGCAAGCTTTTGCCCCAAAGCCCCCCGCGGGACCGTGCACCCCTTAAAGTCATTGGAAGCGCCAGATGCGCCACTAAATGCGTCAGAACGATGAGCGACGATTGCCCGATCTGCCACGGCATCGGATAATGACGTTCGGGTTTTAACCTTGCCCACTAGCAGCGGAACTGCACGGCCTCCGTAAGTGTTCGCTTCGGTGGAGGAATGGTGAAGATCGCGACGTTTAACATCAACAATGTCAACCGGCGTTTGCCGAACCTCCTGGCCTGGCTGAAGAGCTCCAATCCGGACATTGTTTGCCTTCAGGAATTGAAAGCCGAGCAAGCGGCTTTTCCAGCCGGCGCCATTGAGAAGGCCGGGTACAGTGCAGCCTGGATTGGTCAGAAGTCCTGGAACGGCGTCGCCATTCTTTCGCGAGGCTCCGCGCCCGAGGTCACGCGCGAGCGTCTTCCGGGCGATCCCGCCGACAATCAGAGCCGCTATCTGGAAGCCGCGGTCAAAGGGATCATCGTATCCTGTATCTACCTGCCTAACGGCAATCCACAACCGGGCCCAAAGTTTGATTACAAGCTCGCATGGTTCGAAAGGCTGATACGCCATGCGAAGACGCTGAAGAAGTCCGGCGCGCCGGTCGCGCTTGTCGGTGACTACAATGTGGTGCCCACCGAATTTGATATCTATCCGACAAAATCCTGGGACGACGATGCGCTTTTGCAGCCGGAAAGCCGCGCCGCATTTCAGCGACTTTTGAAGCAAGGCTGGACGGACGCCCTGCGATATCTCCATCCCGAGGACCCGATGTATACCTTCTGGGATTACATGCGGCACCGCTGGGAAAATGACAAAGGCCTGAGACTCGACCATTTCCTGCTAAGCCCTGATCTCAAGAAACGTCTGATTGATGGTGGCGTAGACCGTAAGGCGCGCGGCAAGGAAGGTGCAAGCGACCACGCGCCGGCCTGGATTGAACTGAAGTGAATTTGCAGGGCGCAGAAGCACGGGCGGGGTCAGCGGGGGAAGGACGGCAATGACTCCGGCGCGGACCTCGTCAAATAGGACTAGCGCCGGCATTCTTCTTTTCAGACGGAAGCGCGGATCTATTCATGTACTGCTCGGGCATCCGGGCGGTCCTTTCTGGATGAAGAAAGATCTTGGTGCCTGGACCATTCCAAAAGGTTTGGTTGGTTTGCATGAAGAGCTCCTCGACGCCGCGCGGCGGGAATTTAAGGAAGAGACTGGCTACCGGCCGGTCGGCGAGTTCATTTCGCTTGGCGCCGCTAGACAGCCGGGTGGCAAAACGGTGCATGTATGGGCGGCCGAAGGTGACTGGAATCCGGATGCGCTCACAAGCAATGTTTTCAAAATGGAATGGCCGCCGCGTTCGGGGAAACTTCAGAGCTTTCCCGAGCTCGACCGCGCCGCCTGGTTCGGTTTCAGCGAAGCTCGCGAGCGTATCCTGAAAGGCCAGACTGTTTTCCTCGATCGCCTGCGGGACGCGTGCGGAGAATGAGGGCTGCGGGAACTCTGAAATGTGAGCGAGCGTTGCGACCTTTGGAAGTTCTGACCGAGCGGGCCAAACTTCCGCACTGAGTTAGCCGCCCAGATTTCAAGCCGCTAACGATATTCCCGGAGGGCTTCCTATGCATTTGTCGATCGACTGGAATTCCGTCTTCGTACCGGCGATAGGCCTTGCGGAAATCATTGTGCGCGGGAGCCTTATGTATCTTGGGCTGTTTGTCATCCTGCGCGTCATGGCGCGGCGTCAGGCCGGGCATTTTGGCCCCGCGGACCTGTTGGTCATCGTCCTGATCGCCGATGCCGCGCAGAACGGCCTCGGAAAAGACTATGGCTCCGTCACTGAAGGCCTCACACTGGTTCTCACGATTGTCGCCTGGGAATATCTGCTTGACTGGATATCCTGGCGCTATCCCTGGACGAGGCGATACCTCTCGCCTCCTAGCCTTACGCTTGTGCGTGACGGACGCCTTATCTCCCAAAATTTACGCAAGGAAATGATCACGGAGGATGAGTTGAAAGCGCAGCTGCGAGAACATCAGGTCGAAGATTACGCAGACGTCAGGCTCGCGACACTTGAGGGCGACGGACGGCTCAGCGTCTTGAAGCGAAAATGAGTTTAGCCGTGCGGCCGCTCGCGTTCGCGCACAACGTCCTTTGCGTGCTTATCGGCGCGAAGTCCGAGATAGACGGGATGACGCATTTCGCCTGAGCTGGTCCACTCCGTAAATTTTACCTCTGCCACCAGTTGCGGTTTCACCCAAGTCGTGACGGGTTCATCTTTTACTTTTGTAGCGAAGGGCGACTTTTCAGTTTTCAATTTGATCAGCTCGTCGTGCAGCTCTTTAAGTGTCTCGTGGCTAAACCCGGTGCCGACATGCCCAATGTAATGCCACTCCTTGCCTTCACGCAGCGCGAGCGTCAGCGCGCCGAAGTAGGGCCGCGTTCTCCTGGGAGCGGTGAAGCCGACGATCACGACCTCCTGGCGCTTTGAGGTCTTGATTTTCAGCCAGTTGTCGGTGCGCGCGCCGGACAGGTAAATACTGTCGGCACGCTTTGCCATGATCCCTTCGAGGCCTTTGCGTTCGGCTTCTTTGAAGAATCTTGTCCCAAATGTCTTCCGTTCGCGGCTGAAGGCGATCAATCTGTGCTTTGGAAGGATGGACTTTAGCCGCTTCTTCCGCTCCGTCAGCGGCAAGCTGCGAACGTCTTCCCCATCCTGAAACATGAGATCGAATGCGCAATAGCGCAGCTTGGCCTTATGGCGCAGGGCATTTTGCAGCAATTGAAAATGCGAGACGCCCTGATCGTCGAGAGCCACAAGCTCGCCGTCGATAACGGCGTCGCCTGTCACGCCTTCGAGCGCCTTTGCGACCTCGATGTAGCTTTTGCTGATCAGCTTGCCGTTCCGGCTATAGAGCGCGACATTGCCGGAGCTGATTTTGGCAATCATCCGGAAGCCGTCGTATTTATCCTCGAATATCCATTCCTTATCGTCGAACGGCGCGTCCGTCAGGGTCGCGAGCATTGGCTGCAGCTGTTTTGGCAAGGTAGTGACACGGGCCAATACGCGGCGCTCCTAGTCGGGATTGTTATGAAATGGTTGATCCGGCTACCTACGGGCACGCGGCTTTTTTGCTGTCCCTACCGCGCTTGTCTTTTTTACGGCCTTGGATTTGGCAGCGGCGGCTTTCGCGGGCTGACGGTCCCCGCGGTCTCCCTGTCCTGCCTTGGCAGGCGTCTTAGCTTTCTTCCGGCGGTCCTGAGACAGCGACCGGCTTACATCGTCGCTCTCTTCGATTCGGCCTTTGGCACCGCGCCGGATATAACGCTTATCACCGCGCGGCGCGATCAGTTCTCGCTTGGTAACCGTTGCCCGCGATTTGGTTGGTGTTTTCAATGTCGGCTCCCTTTAAGTCGTTGAGCCTGTCCAACACGCTGGAAAGCCCTGTGGTTCCTTGGCGCGCCGCCAGCGTTGCAGCCGGCCGGGCTCTACCGCGTCCGGACGGTCCGCGCCCGAGTCTTAGTCTCGGCCCAAGGTGACGATCCCTCGCGCACAGACGGGGCTGCGCCCCTTCGGCCATCAAGGGCAAGCTCGCTTGCGCGAGGTGCGTAACCGCACCCCTTTGACTGCCTTCCCCCGCTCATTGCCGCCGGGCTAGCGGGTTGCAGCCGCAACCCTTCTCAGAACAGGAACTTCCCGGGTAGGACTCCGTTGGAGCTGGCTTTGAAGGATTGAGCCATGTCCAAGAGCGAAGAGCTCCGCTACGGGGCGCCCGGAGAAAACACCATTCACATCTGCGTCGACATGCAGAGGATGTTCGCGGAAAGTACGGAATGGAAAATGCCGTGGCTGCCCCGCGTGCTGCCGAATATCGTCGCCATCGCATCGGCACATCCTGAAAGGACCATCTTCACCCGTTTCAATCCCGCCGAAAAGCCGGGCCATGGGGTGGGGATGTGGCGGCATTATTACGAGCGCTGGGGCTCGATGACCATCGCCGAGCTCGGGCCGGACATGGTCGGCCTTGTCCCTGAACTCGCGGAGTTCGTTCCGCCAGCGCGGATCTTCGACAAGCATGTTTATTCGCCATGGACGGGAACGGACCTGCACCAGCAGCTGCGCGGGGCGGGAGTGGAGACCATTATCATTACCGGCGGGGAAACCGATGTGTGCGTGCTCGCGACCATGCTGGGCGCGATCGACTGGGGCTTCCGTACCATCCTCGTCACAGATGCACTTTGCAGCTCCGCCGACAAAACCCACGACGCAATGATGGATGTCTACATGAACCGCTTTGGAGAGCAGGTGGAATGCGTCACGACCAAGACAATCCTCGATAGCTGGTCCGGACGTGCGCCAGTGGGGCTATCGTTATGAGTACCTCCCATCTCGTGCAGATCCTTTTGCCTAAGGAAACCGGTGACGGTGAGCCGGTCTCGCAGGAATGGTTTGAAGGGCTGTTGAAGGAACTGACCGAGAAATTCGGCGGTGCGACAAGTTTCGTGCGCGCTCCCGGCCAGGGCCTGTGGCGCAGCGGCGGCGATACCGAGCGCGACAATATCGCCGTCATCGAGGTGATGACGGAGCGCCTCGTACCCGAATACTGGCGATCTTTGCGGGAGACGCTGGAAGCTGAGCTCCGTCAGGAGAAGATCGTTATCCGCGCCCAGGAAATCATCCAACTTTGAATTCGGCGCGCTGGTCGCAGGGAGTGCATATGGGTTCGATGATGCTGGTCAGGACGTTTTGTGCAGTCAGCACGGTCATTGCCGCCGCGCTTGTGGCTGCCAATTGGAATGCTCGTGTCATGGTCGCGGGCTTTGCGATCTTCATCGTCGCATCTATTGCATGGATGATCGACGGTTGGCTTGAGAACAAGGCCTCGCTGATCATCCAGAACCATTCTTCTTCTGATCAATCTCCTTGGTGTCTGGCGGTCGCTTCCCAAGGCTCACGAAGAAATTGCGAGATAGCTCTGGCGCGGCCATTGTGCGGAACCATAGGCTTCCATGGAACATTGGAAGCCTATGGCGCGCAAACTTAAAGTCTACCAGACATCGCAGGGGTTTTACGATCTTGCGGTTGCGGCGCCATCCATGAAGGCGGCGCTCGAAGCCTGGGGCGCCGGCAGCAACCTGTTCCATCAGGGTTTCGCAAAGGAGTCGGATGACGATAAGGCCATCGCAGCAGCGATGGAAAAGCCCGGCGTCGTCCTGCAGCGGCCCGTCGGATCTGACGCCGCATTCCAGGAACATTCCGGCTTGCCGACAGCTGTATCACTCGACTTAAACCCGCGCGAGGCGAAAGGGAGCCCGTCGAAAGCGGCAGCAGGAAAGGCCGCGAAGGCTGTAAAACCAACGAGGGCCGGTGAAAAGGCGGAGCGCCGCGCAGCCGCCGCGTTCGAGAAAGAACGCGGCCGGCGAGAAAAGCAGCGACAGAAAGAAGAAGCTGAGGCCGCAAAGGCGTGTGCAAAGAGAATGGCCGCTCGGAAAGCCGCAGAGGCAGCGCTCCAAAAGGCGACACGTGAGCATGACCAGAACGCAGCACAGATCGAGAAGGATCTAGCGGCTGTACAGCGTCGTGCTGATGCTGAGGAAGAGCGCTGGGAGAAGTTGAAGGACCGGCTGGAAGATGCTGTGTGGAGAGCAGGCAGCTAGCTATGCCCCGTCGAAGCACCATCCCTGAAAAAAAGGAATTAACGCCGGAGGCGCAGCGAGAGCGGCGTCAGCTCCGGCGCGAGAAGCAACGACAGGACAACATCCAGCGTGCGGCGAAAATGCACGTCGCGCGACAAAAGATGGAGGCGAACTCTGAACATTCCGCGCATGACCTCAGAGAATCGGTCTTTGTTGGATGCTCAGGCTGGCGTTACTGGAAATGGCGGGATTCCTTTTATGCAGGCATAGCGCAGCCAAACTGGTTTGAGCACTACTCGCAAGCCTTCGACACGGTTGAGATCAACGCTTCATTCTATTCATGGCCTACCGTTGCGAATGTTCAGGCCTGGCGTCGTCAGCCGCGACACAAAAAGTTCGTGTACACAGTCAAGGTCTGCGAACTCATCGCTCATGTGAAGCGCTTTAAAGGGACCAAGACCCTCATTCGGGATTTTGGAATCATCGCTGATCTTCTTGGAGAGCGAATGGGCTGCTTTCTCTTTCAGCTGCCTCCCAGCTACCACTACACGAGGGCACGGCTCAAGTCGATCGTGAACCAGCTCGATCCAGCGCGCCGTAACGTCGTAGAATTTCGGCACAAGAGCTGGTGGAACGAAGACGTTTATCGCGCCTTCCGCAAAGCGGGGGTTATCTTTTGCTCATGCAGCGGGCCTCGGCTTCCGGATGAACTCATCCGGACTGCGGAGGATATCTATGCCCGCTTACATGGTCCGCTGCGGTGGTACAGGCATGACTATTCGGATGAAGAACTGAGAAAATGGGCAGTCAGGATCAAAGCAAGCGGTGCAAGAAGAGCCTGGGTCTACTTCAATACGACAACGAAGCGAACGCCACACAGAACGCGCGCAGTTTCGACCGCCTGCTGTCCGGGCGGGCCTCCTCTCGGAGAAAACCGGAAGGCTAGTCGGCGTGCTCATGTGACATGTATTTTCGCGTGCGGTGTACTACCTTTAGCGCTTAAGAATTAACACTCTTAACGCCGGAAGCGCGGCGAAGAGCATTGCGCCGATATCCCAACCTCCGCGCGTCGTAAGGCTTTTTGCATCGTGGCGGCGCTACGAGGGCCCCGCATAAGTCTGTCGGAACGTTGTCTCGTATTCTTGCGGGGCTTCAAGGCCAAAATCAGTGCCAGGCGCTCGTAAAGCATCGCCGCCATTGCCTCACTGAGCAATCGTTATGCCGAGATTGGCGCAGAGGTTTTTTGTTTTGCTCATGCTGCTACCTCTTACCAGCTGTGCTGTAGTTAGGTCTAAGAGCGGAGTGGAGGAATCGCAATGCAAGGCGCCGAAGTGCACCCGGGGATCGGGACACCATTTTCGGAACGCCTCATCATCCTAGCCGCGACAGAGAACATCAGGCCTATCAATCCGCTTCCGACCCCCAAGCGTAAAGGCCGCCAAATCCCAGGGCAACCTAGTTGCTTATCGGTATGTCACTGGTCCGCCCGTGAATTGTCCGGGCCCACACTCCGACCAAGAGAGCCAAAGAAACTGACAGAAAGCGCCTTGACGTTAGGCATGGGTGCTCCTTGATGACGCATCAAGGAAACACCCGGCATCGCTGGCCAGGCTGCGATGCGTTGGGCGTTAGCGTTTAGGAACGTTACGACGCGGCGGGAGAATCATCGCCGCGGTCAGTGCCGGTATCTCAAGACTGTGCGGTTATGCGAGACGCGATTAAGCAATTTCCTGTAGTCGGCTAGCTCGCGGGCTCGGCGCTCAAGGAAACGCTCCTTGCAGAACCTCGTGCACAGGTGGTGAAAGCCGACAAAGTGGCGGACCAGGCCGAACCGGCTCTCGCCGCAATACGCGCAGACCTTCTTTTCTTTTGGCATCGTAGCCTCCTTCGGCTTGAGGAGGTGTGCGGCGGCGCGGAAACATCAAGGGCGCCGGCTGCTATGTCGCATTCAACTAGTCGTGGCTATTGCGCGTGCCGTTACGGGTAGCTGAGCGCGGCGATGAAGTCGGCATCAAGATCGGAAGGAGCACGGTCCGGTTGCTTTTCTATCATCCGGCAGTTGGTGAACGACGCCTCGCAGTGCGGGGAGCAGAACGTCTTGCCCCCGCTGTGCCGGCGCATGAGGCCGAAGGCTGAGCTGTTGCAGAAGTCGCAGGTCTTCTTGATGCTGGGTCGGCGCGCTATAAGTCCCATGAAAAGCACTCCTTCGAAGTGCGGGCGGGATGTTAATTTCGATCCCCACAATCTCTGTGGCTGCAAGGCGATTAAAGCGCGATTTTTGCACAGATTTTAGATTAATCCATTGGAACCGCGAACCCATCGCCGCGGATAGTTAAATCGCTCATTCGATGCGAGCCCCGAGCGCCGGTGACTCTCTGCGACTTGGTCGGCCCGGTTCTCCCGCGGCGCCCCTAGGGAATGCCTCCGCGCTCCATATCTCCCCGTTGCGCGAGGAGGTGTCCGATGGACCTGAGCCGTATCCGAGAAGAGCTGTGCCAGATGGGCCGCCAGATCCTGAGGCAGCGCAATGAAATCCGAAAGCTCCAGCTGGCGGGCGTTTCGACCGCCGCCGCCGAGGAGCTAATGGCGCGGATGGAGTCGCGGGTGGTGGAGCTTCGGGAGGAGCGGGTTCGGCAAGCGGAAGAGCAGCGCCGGCAAGATTCCGCCTTGGCGAAGGCCCGCAAGCGGCCCTTCGAGAGGCGCTGAAGCCGCAAGCGCTTGCAGCACCTTTAAGCCTGAATCCGATAGGAACGTTGACGCTTCCACTTTTTTGATGCCGGAGCCAAGACCGATTGGGATCCTTCATCACTGGAGTACGAGCATGAGACTCATCACAATGACGCTGGCAGCAACGTTCGTCCTGTCGAGCGCCCTCGCTAACGCCGAGGTCCCAAGGGACATCCCGATCCGGCCCCGCCTTCTTCCTCGAACAAGGACACGTCCGGGATGACGCCGGATACCAGGAGCGGAAGCGGCACCTCCACTTACGGCGGCGGGGACGCCAGCGGCGACCCAGGCAGGGATAAGATGCCGGACAGCAACATGCACGTGAAGCCGAGCCCCGGGAGCCGGAAACCCGAACCCGAACAGCAAGATCAAATGAGGTGCAGCGATGGACAGGCAGCAGATCCTCTTCGGCCATCTCAGGCAAGCGCAGCTGCACGTGGCGCTCGGCGTGAGGCACATCGCCTGTCAGTACGCCATCATTTCGGAGCTCGAGCGCTCCGGGCAGTGCCCGATGCGGATCAGGCGAGGGATCTGCTCGCTACTTTCGAGGAGATGCAGGAGGAGAACATCTCGCACCGTGACCGGCTGAAGCGGGAGCTCCTCGCGGCCCCGGCCTAGCTACCCTTGAGAGGCTTCTCGACTTTCGCTAGTCTGCTTGCGACCGCGCGCCGTCTTCTTCTTCGCTGCCTTCGCCATCATAAGTCCTCCACCAGATGACCAAGAGAACGTGGCCGGGTCGTGAGAATCCCGCCAGTTGTCAGCGTGCCTTTGAAACCCGACCGCGGCTCTGAATCTTACAGGGGCACGTGCGCAACCAGTCCATTCGTAGAAAAAGCCACGGCCGAGACAACTCCGGCATCTCGGATTCGGTTCTAAGCCCGCGCTTCTGTTTGCTTCGTCGCAGGGCTGAACGAGGGTGGTGCGTATAATTACTATTAGGGGTGTGGATGTGGTCCTTGAGCGCCTCTTCCCAGCCGAGCTTCTTTCGGAGATTCTACGCGCGCTTCTTGACGTAGCCGACGGCCTCGGGATTTTACGCCATACGTGGCCCAGCGGAGGAGTGTGACGCTAAGCTATCAAGTCCGAGGCGCGGGTGGGGTCGGGCATTCCGCGATCGCGCTGCTCCTGCTCGGCCTGGAAATAAAACTCTTGGTCGCGGCCTTCGGGGCAGCCGGCCTTCTCCCACAACTGGTAGGCGCGGATCTTGATGTTCTGGTCAGCCCGTTCGGCAGCCGGGGGTACAGGTGTTGCGGAAGCGCCTGGAGGCGCTGCCAGGGCAGGGTCTTCGCGCGACACCTCGTCCAGGGTCTTGCGCGCGAACTCCGATCCTATTTCCAACCCGACCGCCGCGGCCGATAATCCGACAGCTGCTGTATCCTTTACTACCTTCTGGAGCTCTTTTCGCATGGTGGTGTCCCGAGGCTTAATGCCCGGCGATGCCGGGCGGGCCTGATAAATGCGAAGCGGAGGGCTTGGTTCCTGAAGGGTGCACGGCCCCGCAGCGCTCTCAAGGGTGAAAGGCGCAGGGAGTGCGGGGGTCCGCTGGGGGAAGTGGGCCCCGTCGCGCTGATATGTATACCTGGGCCATATTTTGTTAGGCCTTGAACGAGCTCTGCCGCAGCAATCCCTCAGATGTGATCTGAAGGCTAGTGCAGCGCCGCTTCGACGACGACGGTCACGTGCCTCGTGTCGGGAGGGTCGCTGTCGTTGCACTCGCACGGCGCGCCGTAGCCGCACGCGCAGCCTATCTCCGCGTCGTAGGGCAATGTCGGGATGGCGCTCGCAAACCCAGCCGACTCCGCAGCAAACGGGGCAGTTGTCATTCATGTCAGGTACCGGCCGGAGGAGGGGGCACGGTCCCGGAATCTCCCAGGTGCACCAGAGATGCGGGACCGTGCGGGCCGACGTCAGGAGAAGTGCCGCGGCCTGGCGGTGTAATCCCGCTTGCGCCCCGGCGTTCCTAATCGTGAGCGGCGGCGCGCTGCGCGGACTTCGTGAGCCCCTTGAACGAGCTCTGCCGGAGCAGTCCCTCGGACGTGATATCGCGGTATTGCACCTCTGCCATGAATGATGGCTTGACCTACGTTGCCTTCGGCTTACTGGGAGGCATGGTAAGAGGCGACGTCGCGGTGACGGCCGTATCGAGCTGATTGCGTATCCTGCTGGAGGTCGGGACCAGCCGGTCCCGACCTTGCCCATGTAGACTAGTCTCCGCCTTCGTATCTGCCGAGATAGAGCACGGCGACGCCGGTCGGGTCCTTTACGAAGCCGATGACGGGAAACGTGCCGCGCTGTTGCGGTCGGAGCGGTAGGGCGAGGCCGGGTTCTTCGAAACGACGCCCTCCCAGTCGAACTTTGCCGCGTGCTCGAACATCTCCCCACCGTTGCCTGCGATGTGCTCGCTGTAGTGCAGGGGCCCCCCAATTCGTGGCGGGCGAACAGCTCCCTCAGCAGCCGCTTGCGCTCGACCTGCGCGACGGCGCGCAGGTCGTACCGGTCGAGGTAGAGCACGTCGAAAGCTAGTACTCGATGCGGCCCTGCTTGCCGCCGGCGAGCGCCGCCTGGAGCTCGGAGAGGTGGTGCGGCCGTCCTCGATGCGGCGCAGCTGTCACCGTCCAATCCGCATTCAAACGCCGAGCCAATAGGAACACACGCCCGGTCACTCCGTTGGCGCAACGGAGAAATGACATGCAAGTTAATTTGGCGGCGGTTCTGACAGCAGGAACACTGGTTGCGATCGCCGGCCCGGCACTCGCTCAAAATGACGCTTACTGTCTTCAATCCGGTAAGTGGGGTTATCCGGGGAACTGCCAGTTCTCGACCTATCGCCAGTGCATGGAAGCGGCGTCTGGCACCTCTTCAACATGTGGCAGGAATCCGATGAGGAAACATCCCCAAGATCGCTACGATCATCGACGCTAGGGTGAGCGGGTCGCAAGAAACCTGCAAAGTTTGGAAGGTCCTGACATGAGCAAGTACAGCACAGACAACCGGGATAAGCGACACGGAGCCTATGATCCGTTGACCAAGGAAGGCTTGCCTCAGCCACACCAAGTTCAGGACAAGACGAACGAGCATCAACGCGAACAGCAGGGCGCGGATGTGAGGGAAGATTTCATCCCCGGAGCCGAACCGGTATTGCCCGAGGGCTTGGTCAGGAAGCGCCGAGGACCACTCAACCCTCGAACCGGTAGGCGCCCGACTACCTAGTAATGCCGGTTTCCAAATTGCGTCTTGATCTTGATCTGCGCTTCGCAGACGCTTCATCGTATATTCGATCTCGCCGCCTGGAAGCTCGCGCCACAACTCGACCGCGGTCATATACGCGGCCGCCGGCTATCGATCTGACGGGCTTGATCTCGAGGCTGATAAAGGTCTCGCGAGCGTATCCATCGTCTCAGCGTTTGACTGCCGGCGCCGGGCGGCCATCCGATCGGCGAGGTCTTTTGGGGTATGGACCATCGCGATACTCCACGCTGCGACGGAATTTCAAACGTTGAGGGCGCGGAACGTCTGCCCCGCGCCCTCTTCTTAAACTCGCTGAACCAGGCGGGAGACCGCCTCGTCCCAAGCTCAAAGGCTTACAGGGCGGCCTCAGCGAGGTGACAGCGCTTACGATCAGACACCGGACCACCTCCTTTCGTTGTTGATGATGCTACCGAAGCTAGTGAACTTTCTTAATGGGTCAAGAACCCCCGCGGCGCGGTTAAGCCGCCGGCAAGCGGGCCCTCAGCATCCCTTGCAAATACTATTGATCTTCTTGTCTGCCTTGGAATGACCCGGTGTGTTTTCCTTGCGGATTACATCGTCGCCCGGCTTCGCAGGTCCTGGGGTGACGGTACCGTCTATGCGGCCTCCCATAGCGCCACCAGCGCGGTTGCCTGTCGTTCCTGCCGTCCCGGTTGAAGCATTGCCCGTGCCGCCGCCCACTGAGCCCGCAGATCCTGAAGCGCCGCCCGCCGCTCCTCCGGCGGAGCCTCCACCTCCACCACCTCCCCCTCCGCCACCCTGAGCAAGAGCAGATACAGGGGAAATCAGAGCGGCAACAAGAAGTAGCTTGCAGAGGGAAGAATAAGGCATGGAGAAGCTCCTTTCCGGCTGCAACGCCAGGACAAACGGCGCGTTCCTAATCGCGCCGGAAACCTCTTGAAGGGGCTGGTTCAAAGCCCAATAGGCGGTCACCCGACACCGCCTCTGGTTCGGACTAGCATAGAGGCAACGGCCTCGATGACGGAGAAATGACATGGGGAAGGCGGAGGATTTTCTCAATGAAAAGGAAGCAGCAGGATCCGTTGAGATCGAATCGGTTCAGCAAGAATTGGCTCGTGGTGATTGGGGACGGATCGCTACAGAGACGATCGATGGTCTCACGTCCTACTGGTTTGATGACGGATCGCGGCTAATAGCTGGGAGTTTTGATGGCGACGAATTTATCATCCGAGCCGCTCCAGCCTTCTCTGAAGATGAACTTCACAACATGCCCCCCGATGAAGCGAAAGAACATCGCGCTATGATCGATACTTTGAAGGGTACAGCTTAGACATACGTCGGGCCTTGGCTCCATCGGCTGGCCTCGCAGCCAGGCTGCGAGGAAGCGATGAGCGAGACAATCCACCGCACCCTAGATTGATTGAACCGGCGAGAAATGGCTCGCGTGAGAAAATTGTTCGGCGCTAGAATTTGCAAGTTAAAATGGTGGAGGTGCAGCGATGGCGGAGCGTCATGGCGGCAAGCAACTCACCCTTCAGGATCGTCTTAAAGCCTGGGCTGATAAAACGCGCGAGCAGGCCGACAAGCTTGAGCCCGGCTCTGCGCGTGATGCCCTGCTGAAGAAAATCGAGCAGGCGGAAAAGGCGGCCCGGCATGACGCATGGTCCCGGTCGCCAGGATTGCAGCCGCCTATCGATCCACGTGATCCATCGGACTGAAGTGACGCGGCAAAAGCCAGTATTGCCACCAGCGTCCGCACTCGTGCCGCAGTGCGGAAACGACGGGACCCAAAAATGGCCCGAAGCGTGCGTCGGACCATCCACATCGCGAGCGAGCGTACATCCGGCTCAGCTCGCTTACTATCAACCTATCCGAAGGTTCTCAGCGCTTTCCTTGCCGCGGTTTGCGACGACCTGATAGCTCCCCTTGTCTCATAGCTCACCTTGTCGCCTTCGTTCAGCGAGCTCAGGCCCGAGATATGGACGAACACGTCGTTGCCGCCGTTGTCGGGCTGGATGAAGCCATAGCCCTTCTGCCCGTTGAACCACTTCACAGTACCAATCGCCACTTGCACAAACTCCTATTGAACGATCATTGAATATGAGCGCTCACGCTGATTGTCGCAAGCTCAGCCGCCTCTCGATCGGTACCGATCCTACTGCGGAACCAAAATCCATCTCGGTCATTCTGATGAGGTTCCCGGGCGTGGCCTTGATTTGCACTCACGCCCTCAGCTGAATGAAAAGGAGCGCGCATGCGCCGACCATTTATAGAACTCCCTTCCTTTGCAGAACGAGTCAGCGCCTTCGCCCAAGAGGCGTTGCAGGCAGCTGAAGCTCTCCCCGCTGGCCCTGAGAAAGAGGAGTTATTGAAGAAAGCGCATAGGGCCCAGGCCGCGAAGAACATGGATGCTTGGGCCAATTCGCCCCATGTGCATTCGACCAAGTGAACCCGCCGATTTGAGAGACCGCCCCACGGAGCGCAACATGCAATTGGCTCGCTACGAAGTCGTTGAAAAGGGCAAGTCATGGGCCGTGAGTCACGACGGCCAAGCAGACGGAGAATATGCGACAAAGGAAGCGGCATTCGAAGCTGCCGTGGCGGCCGCATCGCTAGCGATCAAGCAAGGCCACGAAGTGAGCATAAGCGTGCCGAGCACCGCTGGCGATTGAGCCACACATGGCTCCCAGTTGACTGACGACCGCTCCCGCTGTCGTCCGTTTTACGAGCGATTAAGCCTGAACCGAAGTTTCGAGGAACGAAGGCATTTGCCTCAACTTGTGCCTAAAACGAGGTGGCACATGATCCAGAGTTTTCGTGAGCAGGCTGAACGAGCCGAGCGATTATCAAGATCCATCAACGACCAGCAAACGTGTGACGCGCTCTTGAACTACGCGCGGGAGTGTCGGGGGAAGCTGGAATCTCAAGTCGATAATGTGCCACCCCGCGAACCTGAACCGAGCCGCCAGCCTGAACCGGCGAGGCCTGCCGACCCTGTACGGCCGGATAATGCGCCGCGCGATCCAGACCCGCCTCGTCAACAGAAGGATTGTGATCCCTTCTGATTATTTGAACGAGCTATGGACGAACGTCGCAGCACAAAGCGCCAGCGGGTCCTGAAGGCTGGCAGCATTAAAATTGGCGGTGGCGGCGCTATCGACTGCACCGTGCGAAATCTATCGCAGTTTGGCGCGGCGCTCGATGTGCAAAGCCCAGTCGGAATTCCGAGCGAGTTCGTGCTGCTGATCACGGGGGACGGACTTCGCCGGCCCTGTCGCGTCGCCTGGCGAAAAGCCGGGCGGATAGGGATCAGGTTTGGTTAGCTCGCATCTCAAGCCAATTTTGGCCACCGTGAGGCCAGATGCTCACGATCGACTCGGAGCTGGCTCGAGATGCGCATACCGCGGCGTCGTTCTTGTGTGCTTGAATGAACGATGCTTGCGAGCCTTCGGCGGCGGATCAAAGATCGGCGCCAGACGCTCATACAGCATCGCCGCCATCGCCTCACGCTTCGGGACCGCCTTGCGATTTGCCTTCGCCATCTTGGCGAGCTCTACCAGGTCGATATTTCGAACGCTTCGATCCAGGCCAGTCCGTGATCAGCCACGAGGGATGCGCAAGGACGAGATCGCTGACACCCAGGATTCCAGCCGCCGTCAGCGCCTGCTCATTGCCAGATGACTCTACGATCGTGCGCAGCGTGATGATCAGATGTCCCTCGCCGTGCTCGAGGAGCATTCGGCGTAGCGTCTGACCGGCTTTGGTTCTCAACGGACCGGTGGGCTCGTGACATAAGGCAATCGTTATCCCGAGATCGGCGCAGATGCTCTCAACCGTGCTCATGCTGCCAGCCTTTCGCCATTGCGCTGCAATCAGGTGTAAGAGCGCGATCGATGAATTGCAATGCAAAGCAAATTTACCGAATCGTTGGGTCCAGATTCTAGATCGTGCCTTCGTCGGGAATGTTCAGCATCTTGCCGCAGGCCTTACAATGCACAGCATCGCTATCATGGCGCTGCAAGCCGCAGGTTGGGCAAGTGAAGCGAACCTTGCTCGGACTTAAAAGTGCCCGGGCGAGATTGAAGAACAGGGTGACGCCGAAAATCATTATGATAACTGAGATTAGGCGTCCAAACGTGCCATGCAGAGTAATGTCACCGAAGCCCGTCGTCGTAAGGGCGGTAACGGTGAAGTACAGCGCGTCGGCATAATTGGCGATTTGATCGTTGCGATGCTTCTGGGTTTCGTAGACGATCGCAGTCATCACGAAAATAAAAACGGCTAGGTTTGTGACTGCGAAGATCACCTCTTCGTTGCGGCGAAAAAAGAGACTATCTCGCCTCAGCCTCACCAACAGATGGTAATTTCGCAAAAGTCGCAAAGTTCGGAGGATACGGAGAAAGGCGCCGGATTCCCCTGATAGAGGCGCCAAAAATGAAACGATCGCGATTAAATCGGTCCAAGTTGAAACTCGCGCGAAGTCGCGCAGCCGATGCCGACTAGCAAGCAAGCGGGCCGAAAAATCCGTAAGGATGACGGCACCGAACAGAATATCCAATGCTTCAATGATCTGGCCGGAGGGCAGGAACGACGTTGCCACAATGAAAAGCACTGTCACATATCAAATGCGAGCAGCGCATAACGGAAATAGATACTCCGTGGAGATGCACCTTCGTAGAGGGACTTTATCCGCTTCTGCAGAGCAGTGAAGGTCATGAGGACGGGTTCACATTGATTTAAACGGCATGGTCGCGAGGATAAGGGGCCGTCCGACACTAAAGCTCAGTATCCCTTCCAAAGTCCCGGCGTGGCCATCTCCAGGAGATGATCGTCGGGATCGCGGAAGTATATACTTACGCCGCCCCTCGGCCACTCCGTCCGGCCCTGCACAACAACACCCATACCCTAAGATGATCCTACCACGCCTCCAGCTCGTCGGCGGCGATGGAGAACGCGACGTGCATCCGGCCCGATCCGTTGTGAGGGGGAATGGCGCCTCCGGGGGTCTCGATAGGCTGCAAGGACCGGCCCCGCGGGAGAAAAACAGGACGCCATTACCGTTTACGTCGTAGGCCCGCATGCGGTGATCGGCATGGATGCAGGGAAGCCCTATGACCTTGGTGTAAGAGGCGGCGGCCTTGTCGAGATCGACCACGTAAAGCGTCGTTTCCAACTTCAAATCTTTGGCATGAGTGCCCCTGCTCGCGCGGTCCACAATGTCTGACTATTTCTCGGAAAGCCGCTTGATTGTCGCGATCGTCTGCTCGGGACCGCGCCAACCCAAGAAATCAATTTCCGTCTCCTCCAGCGCGTAGGTAGCTAGAAAGAACTTCTCCAGTTCGTCATGTGTTCGCGAACCAAGGTTTCGAACGTCATTCAGATCGGTCTCAGTCGGAGAACGATCGGGGACCGCAAACACGCGATCGTTCCTCTCTGTGTTGCCCTTCCTTTTCTGTTCGATCTCAAGGATGCCAATCGCCTTGCAGCGAATCACTACCCCTGGGAAGGTTTTTGCTTCATGGATAATTAGGACGTCCAGTGGGTCACCGTCCTCGGCCAAGGTCGAAGGTATGAAACCCCAATCATACGGATACGCCAGGCCTACCATCAAGGGCTTGGCCAGCCTGAACGCCTGCAAGTCCGGATGGAAGTCCAACTTAAAGGTGCTTCCTCGCGGCGTCTCGACAACGGCATGGATATGCTCGTCATCGGCCCAGGTTGGGAGTTTGAGCAAACTCGTCATGCCGCTTTCCTAACTGCATGCTCGTCCGAGAGCTCCGTCGCTGATAATGCGGACGGTAAGATTTTCGATCCGCGTTCACTGAAAAACGGCCTGCAGGAGCGGGCCCTCGTCATCACGAACTTCCACTGCGATCAGTCCGCCAAGACCATCGGCATGGTGCGTCCGGAGAGCCTCCCGCGTCAATTCTGCGAGCGAGCGACCTTTTCTTGCGCCGCATGAGATGAAGAAAGTTCGAGACCTACTTCGTCAAGCGTGAGAACGTCGCCATCTCGGCAGGTTTTCAAGTGGGATCCATGTTTGGCTTCGGCCCGCGCAGAATTGACTGGCACCTCGACTTTAGGTTCGGGCCTCATCCGTTCAACAGCATTATGTATCTTGGCCACGCACGAGCCAGGCTGTAAGTTTCTCTCACAAGAACTGACGGGTGCCCAGCTTTCGTCGAGTACGGGCGTAAGCGTTCATGAACTTAAAAACACTTCTGCAGATGTGAAGGAGGACTCGGCGGGGTAAGACCCCACCAGCTTCCTGACGCTGTGAGATGAAATCGTCGTCGTGCGCCCCAGCGAGCAGATAATCCGCCGCACCCAGCACGCGGTCGCCACCGTAATTAAGTCGAGGCAAACGAAAGCCGTCAGCCCCGTGAGTGGCACTGGCGGCTTCCTTCGGCACTAGCCTAAGCGGCCTACGGCAGGATCTGTTTGGGTCTTGATCTTAATGTTCTCGTCGCCGCCATTCTCCACCTTCTTGTCGAGCTCTTTCCGTTTCTCGTCGGTCAGCTCCTGCAGGGTCTTGCCGGTCCTCATTCTTCGCGTCGCCGTCGAGCGTCCCGCCCGAAAGGCCGCCAACCCCTGTTGCGTCTGCAAATCAACGAACGCGCGACCGCCGCGCTCCAGAAAAAAGAGATGCGATCTTGCCGCATGCTGGAGCTGGCGGCCGGGAACCATCGAAAACGCAAGCGTTTCGGTTGGAAAACCGGAGGAAGCTATGCCGCACGCGATGCCCGTCCCCATTTCCGTGATGCAGAAGTCCGCTCGCCATAGCGATGCACTATCTTGTGCAGACGGAGCAGGCATACCGCTCTCCCAGACCACGCGCTTCTGCGCCGAGGTAACTGCCACGAGTGAAAGAGCGGTAGGCGGCATCCAGTCTGGCTCGCGAACACGGCGATCGGCGCGCTGGAGCGGGCGAGAAAGGACCATTGGTTCCGCATCCTGCGAGCCAGTGATGGCGTCGGCAGAAGACTGACCGCAGTCCTTTCGAGTGAACTTTGCGCTGGCCCGCGCATTACTTGGGTCCACGAAGCGAGGAGAGATTGATGTCAAATCCGAACGACAAGGTGGACCACAGCTCGAAGGCGCCGCTGAAGTCCGACATGAAGGCCGGCGTGCAGCCCAACCAGCAGCCCGGCGTAAAGATCCCGAACAATGACGAGAAGAACGAGAAGAACAAGGGCAAAGACTCCTCGGGCACTGGTCAGGGCGAGAGCTACAGCTAATCGGTGCGCGCGCGAAACGGCCGCCGGCTCTGCAAGGGGCTGGCGGTCCTTGCGTTGCTACAGCGGCGTGAGTCCCATATTGAATGCAGGAGGCTCCCTGATGGGGAGGGAGCCTTCCGATGGCATTAAGCCGCGTTCGAGGCTTTTGTGTTGACACCCTTGCGAAGCGCCACCGTGTTGAGTTTCGTGTTCGCGGCCTTTTCTTCGTTTAGGTTTGTGGTCAAAAACCGGACGACCTCGTCGTGGCCAAGCTCTTCGGCCCACGCAATCAAGGTGCCATAGCGGGCGATCTCGTAGTGCTCAACCGCTTGACAGTTGGCAACAATGGCCGCGTCGAGCACAGCCTTGTTCTCGACTTCGCCAGAGGTCTCGTTCGCCTCTTTGATTATACCGTCGATCGCCGGACACGCAGTGCCCTTGGGCTCTTGACCGAGTTTCTCGAAGACCTGTTCAAGGCGCTTGATCTGTCCTTCCGTCTCCTGAAGATGGGTCCGCAGACCGGTTGACAGGTCGCGATTGGTGGCAAGCTCGATCATTTTCGGCAACGCCTTGGTGATCTGGCTTTCGGCGTAATAGATGTCCTGAAGACCATGCAGAAACAGGTCGTCCATCGTTTTGATATCTGCTGAGAAGATGCCCATTGTCGAATTCCCGGGTGGCTCGTATCCGGCACAAAACTCTACTAGCCTTTGTAAGTTCCTTTCTGAAGTGTGAATTAAAGTTCCCTTCGATTGTTATTTTCATCAATCGAGCCAAGGACACTATGTCAGACAACAAATCTACGTGAGAAAGCCGATCGGTTGAAGGTCGACGGTATCGATAGCTGCGATGAGTTCGGGGGACGGCTAATATCGAATGCGATGGGGTCAGAGGCCGGGTGATAAGTGTGAAGGCGGGAGATGTCATTGTTTTGCCCGCCGGTACCGGGCACCGTCTGATAAAAGTCAGCCGAAATTTTTTGGTGGTGGGCGCTAATCCCGAAGACGGGACCTACGATGAAATTACGGACACGCGCGAACGGCCCGAGCCCGAAGAAGAATTGTAAAGGTTGGCAAACCAAAAAGGGATCCAGTCCACGGAGCGAGAGGGCCATTGCGCGACTTGTGGCTCTCAAAGAAGTAAGTGCCGCGACGTTTGCGATGGTGACGACAGGATCGACCAACGCAAAGCGATTCTGCATTCTTTCGGTCAAAGACCGATAAACAAGTGTCCCCTCTTGCAAGGCGTTTTATCGATTGTCCTTGGCATATAGGAACGGTTCGAAGGTGCGTTTGTTCGTTGTACGCCAAAGCAACGGAGACGATAGATGTTTATGCACAATAAACGCCTGCAATATACGGTTCGCGTTTCGGAACCGAACCCGGTCCTCGGCTCGTTTATGCTCGAGCAATTCGGCGGTCCGGACGGTGAGCTCGCAGCGGCGATGCGCTATTTCACGCAAGGATTGGCGGACGATGATCCGGGCCGCAAGGACATGCTTCTCGATATTGCAACTGAAGAGCTCAGCCATCTTGAGGTGATTGGCTCCATCGTTGCCATGCTCAACAAAGGCGCCAAGGCGCAGATTTCTGAAGGCAGCATGAAAGAGGCCGAGCTTTACATGTCACTTACGAAAGGTGGGAACAGCCATACGCAATCGATCCTCTATGGCGGTGGACCTGCTTTGACTAACTCCTCTGGAGTACCGTGGACTGCAGCCTACATTGACACCCGCGGTGATCCTACATGCGACTTGCGCTCAAACATTGCCGCTGAAAGCCGAGCGAAGATTGTCTACGAGCGACTGATCAATTTAACAGACGATCCTGGCATTAAGGATGCGCTGGGCTTTCTAATGACTCGGGAAATCGCTCATCAGAAGTCATTTGAGAAGGCGCTCTATGCCATCTCTGACAATTTTCCACCCGGTAAGCTGCCGGGCCTGAAAACCTTCTCCGACACTTACGTGAACACTTCTCAAGGTGGCGCTGAGCCGAATGGCCCTTGGAACAGTGGCAAGCAGTGGGACCGGGTGGATGATTTGGAGGCAGCGCTCCCAGCAGACGGGGGTGAGGGGGATGCCACCGTTCAGCTCAACTCAATGGATACGACAGTCCTCAAGGCCCTTTCGGCCCGTACCATGTCCCAGCAGAGTGTCGACCCAACGACGGGAGCGGATTTGGGCGCAGGCCCTGGCGCGGGAAAGGTCACTGAAGGCGACAAGGGCGGCGCGGAGGACATGGACGAAGCTAAGGCCATGGCGAGAAAACGTACCGCAGCCTGAGACTTGACCTCCGCAGTATAGGCAAAGCTCCTTGTCGCGGAGGTCAAGCTTCCGAAACAACCGAGCGCGTTGTGTGTCGAGCCGGTTGACGGGCGCGGGCGGCCACCAGCGACGAGGTGAAGTGCTGCGCAAGCGAGGCGCGCGATCTCAAGGAGGTCGTCGCCGAACAGAACTGAAACGCATCAATCAAGCTTTGGTTATTGCAGCCTATCAGATTGAGAAACAGCCGGAAAATGAATGGCCTGAGAAGGTTTGCACCTTTCGCCAAGCAATCGCCAACTATTCAGCCACGCTTCTTCATCGCGTCTTCCAGACCCTCGCGAAGAGAATTCGGCGTATAAGGCTTCACGATGAATATAGCGCCCAATTTCGCGGCTTCAGATTTCACTGCGCTGTCACCCGTCGCCAGAACCAGGCGTAGATCGAGCCCGCGCGCGTGAACGTCCTTTGCGAGTTGCAGACCGGAAACGCCAGGAAGACCGACATCTGTAAGTAAGACGTCCACGGCTTGCTCATCAAGGATCTTCAGAGCCTCTTCCGCCGTGCCAGCCTCTTTCACCTTGCATCCGATGTCGCTCAGCATCTCGGTCGTCGTAAGACGGATGAGGGCGTCGTCTTCCACAAGCAACACCGTCGCGTCCTTCAGAGTATTTTCGCTAGCCGCGTGCTGGGATCCCTTTGCAACACGTCTCTGAGCTTGATTGGCCAACACGTGTCTGATTTTTCGGGAGAGCGCCTCGCGCGTGTAAGGCTTGGCCAGAAGCTCTACCCCGGGATCGAGGCGTCCGCCGTGTACGATGGCATTCTGAGTGTAGCCGGAGGTGAACAGTACCGCGACATTTGGCAACCGCTCCTTAGCTTTTCGCGCCAAATCCGGACTCCGCAACGTGCCAGGCATCATGACGTCGGTGAAGATCAAGTCTATTGGAATACCACTATCGACGACGACAAGCGCGCTTGCCGCATCTCGGGCCTTGACCACGCGATAACCGAGCTCGGTGAGCATCGAGACCGCGACCTCGCGAACCTCCTCGTCGTCCTCAACCACAAGGATGGTTTCCTCTCCGCCTTGAATCTCTCCCGCGCGAGTACTCACCAAAGTGTCTTCACTTGCCGCCTCTCGCGGGAAGTACAACTTCACCGTGGTTCCAGCGCCTACCTCGCTGTAGATCTTGACGTGTCCGCCGGACTGCTTGAGAAATCCATAAACCATGGCAAGGCCGAGGCCCGTGCCCTTGTCCTCCGCCTTGGTTGTGAAGAATGGCTCATAGACCCGTTCCAGAATGTCCGGAGGGATGCCCGCCCCCGTATCGGTCACCGCGATCATCACGTATTGTCCTGCAGTCAATTCGTCATGCTGCCGAACGTATTCGTCATCGAGAAAGGCATTGCTGGCTTCAATAGTCAGCCGGCCTTGGCCATCCATCGCATCGCGGGCGTTGATCGCGAGGTTCAAGACCGCATTTTCCAATTGATCCGGGTCGACGAGGCTATTCCACAGCCCCCCCCCGACTACCGTCTCGACTTCGATCTCCCCACCGAGGGCGCGACGAAGCATCTCATCCATGTTCTTGATCAGACGACCGAGGTTCACCACTCTTGGTTCCAGCGGCTGTCGCCTCGCGAAGGCAAGCAATTGAGCGGCAAGTTTCGAACCGCGCGCAACACCTCCGAGGGCGGTTTGGACACGCATCTCAGCCCGAGCATTGCCAGCGATATCTTTGCTTAGCAGTTGCAGGTTTCCACTGATGACCTGCAGCAGGTTGTTGAAGTCGTGAGCGACGCCGCCGGTGAGTTGCCCGATCGCCTCCAGCTTCTGCGAACGGATCATTGTTTCCTGCGCCGCTTGTAGCGCAGCTTCCGCCTCGCGCCGTTCTGTAATATCCCGTGTCACCTTGGCGAAGCCGAGGAGCTTGCGGGCGTCGTCCCGAATGGCGTGGATCACGACGTGTGCCCAAAACACACTGCCGTCCTTTCGAACCCGTTGACCTTCATGCTCCCAGCGCCCGTTTCGGGTTGCCGTCTCCAGGCCAATCCTCGGAAGACCGGCGGCACGGTCGGCTTCCGTATAAAATTCGGAAAAGTGCCGGCCAATGATTTCGTCGGGGGCATAGCCTTTGATGTGCTGGGCACCTGCGTTCCAGCTCGCCACGTGACCGCTAGCATCCAGCATATAGATGGCGTAGTCCGTGACACTTTGCACCAGCAATCGGAACTGTGCCTCGCTTTCGCGCAGTTTCGTCTCGGCGGCCTTTCGCTCGGTCAAGTCACGGGTGATTTTGGCAAAGCCAACAAGCTCCCCCTCAGGTGAGCGGATCGCGTCGATGATCACATGGGCCCAGAATTGCGTGCCGTCCTTACGAACGCGCCAGCCTTCGAGCTCAAAGCGGCCGGTCCGCTCTGCCTCGGCCAGCGCTTGAGCCGGGATGTTCTGCGCCCGCTCAGCATCCGTGTAAAAGGTCGAGAAATGGCGACCGATGATTTCGTCCGCCTCATAGCCCTTGAATCGCCTGGCACCGGGGTTCCAACTAGTCACCCGACCCCCGGGATCCAACATGTAGATCGCATAATCAGTGATCGCCTTCACAAGGAGCCGATACCGGCCGTCACTTGTCTGTGCGGCTTCGAAGCGGTTTGACTTTTGCATGCAAGGTATCCCAGCCCCAGTTGGGTGGGACGCAACCTACCAAACTCCGCCTGATCGATTTAGTTCCATCCAATGGCAGCGGAAACGGTATAGCCCCGCCGTATCAGCCCACGAGCAGTCGCCACAACGCCTACGAAGGCCTTCTATCAAAAAGTTCGCCCCGCCGCCGCTAGGTTAAACGTCCCTTTTTGCCGGCTCCGTCTCAAATGATACGTTGGTTGTCCCGTTTGAGACTAACCTCGGCGCGAGAGCGCAGCGCCCCGCTGGGCTCCCGCGGAGGTTCGTGCCATGACCAGTCGGCGACGTTTTAAACAAACATCATCTCTTCAAGATCGCCTATCCTCGTGGGTTAAGAGTTTGCGAGCCGAAGCGGACAAGCTTCCACCGAGTGAAGAGAAAGACGAACTGTTCATGAAAATCCGCCAGGCGGACGCCGCTGCCAATATGGAAGCCTGGGCCCACTCGCGAGGGCTCCAACCACCAAAATAACGATTGGCCCCGCGACCTCTTACTTTATTGTCGGAGGTTTCCTGAGATGGAGATACGACGGATTGAACTGCCCAATCTCAGTCAAGTGCTCCCAATCAAGTATGCAGAGTTTCGCCAAGCGAAAGTCCAGAGCTTCCGCCTCTCGCAAATCTGCAAGGGCGCGATTTACGGTGGCAAGCGCCATTCCTAGAGTGTCGGCGAGCTGAGGCAGTAAAGCTGGAAAGTCCAATGTTTGGCCGTCGGATATCCCGGTGGCTTTGGCCCGATAGATCAACTCGCAAAAGAAATGGGCCATGCGGGCAGTCGGTGGTCGCGCACTGTTATTTGTGATGGCCTCGCGAAAGATCGCGCCATCGATCAACGTTTCTCGCCAGATTGCAAAACCGACATTGGGGCGCTGTTCGAAAGCCTTGATCAGTTGCTTGTGGGGGATTGATGCAATCGTAGCATTGCCGACCGAACAGACTGCGTGGTCCATCTTTTCAAGAAAAAGACCCTGCGCGTCAGGCAAATCTCCTTTCAGATGAAAGGATAGAAATTGGCGCTTGCCGCCAGCCAAAAGGTGATATCGCGCGACGGTGCCCACAACCACGAGGACCGCCAGGTTCGGATCATCACCTTGTCTAATGATATCCTCATCGTGAACAAGGTTACGAATTGAATACGAGAACGAACTGATCATAGCGACATCGTCGCTCGTCAGTCTCGAATGCTCCTTTAATTTGCTTACGAGCGCTTGATGAACGTGATCCATTCCGTTCCTCGTTCCAAATGTGTCCGGGCTAACTGCAGCTGGGCTAAAGGGTTTCTACACCTCTCAGGGAAAGCTCATCCAATGCTTTTCAAGCTTAACGCCGCCGGTTGCTCGCAGATGGCGCCCTTCGTCAACGCGATGCGTTCGCCGAAGATTGCAGCTGTTAGCGTTGGGAGAGGGCGATATTGATCTCACAACCAAGTCGCGGTTGAGCTGTCCGAGATCGTCGATGAACCTTGAAGGGTTTGTACCGAATCAAGCGGGCGAGCAGAGGCAGACGGACTTGAAGCGGGAACAAGCGCTGCGACGGCAGCTCCTATCGGTTCCTCGCCAAGCTCAGGAACACTAGCCAATCTTCTGGATTGGAATGGTGCTTTCCGCCGGTAGCGAGGGTTCACAATGAACAAAGAAGAGAAGCTTGAGGTCTTCAAGGAGGCGGTGAAGCTCGCCGAATCTGGCAAGTACAAAGGCTGGAAGAAAATTCAGTCCCAGCTCGTGAAATCAGGACATAAACGAGCGCCGGAGTTGCTGGACGGGAACAAGATCCGGATGATTTTGGACGCTCAATGTCAGTTGTCTCGGCGCTAAGCGGGCTTGAGAGAGCGCAAGAGAGGAGGTTGAACATGCCGTTGTTCCACTTTAACTCGCGAACTGGAAACAAGCTTATTCAGGATGTTGAAGGTGAGCATCTCCCCGATCGCGAGGCCGCCCGTAGCGTTGCTGAATCATCCGCCCGGGAGGCTCTGATTGAGGCCGTAAGAACCGGCGACGTTGCTCCCAATGATATTCAAGTGACCGACTCCGACGGCAAAGTAGTCATGACCGTCGCTCTGGACGACCTCATTAGGCGGGGCTGAACGGTGGGAATTGAGGGCGGAGCCGATGCCTCGTTACTATTTTGATTTGCGAGATGGAGATGATCTCACGCCCGATGAAGAAGGGCTCGAGCTCGCATCGGTGCATTCCGCGCAGGAGGAAGCGGCGTTGTCGTTGGCGGACCTCGCAAAGGAGGCCATCCATAGTCGCCGCATCGACGGAGAGGGCGGTCTCCTAGCGGTTGAAGTTCGTGATGATAATGGGCCTGTGTTGCAGGCGCGGTTTACGGTTCGCTTGAATTCTTAGCCCGTGGTGGGAGAAAAAGCAGGTTGGTGCTTGACGCTTTGGTGTGGCGGTTAGGAACTCTCTCACAGTCTAATAGTTGTTCGGTGGGGACGGAATTCTGCGCCAGCGGGACAGTCACCAGGAAGGCCGTGCGGTGTAACGCCCGCGCGGTCCTTCTTTTTAGGGACGAAGTGGGGTTCGAACACCTGGAGCCAGTCAGCGATGCGACCAAAGCCATCAGAAGAAGAAATCCGCCAACGCGCCCATCAGCTGTGGGAACAGCACGGAAAGCCTGAGAATCGCGTTGATGAGTTCTGGCACATGGCAGAACGCGAATTGTTAGGCCTGCAGGATCGGGGCGAGGATATGAAGGGAAGTCCAGACAATCAGAGTTAAAAACACCGTGCCTGGGGCCCGCCGCGGGATCGCTTCACGGCACGTAGCGACCATCGCCGATGCGCGAAATGTGGTGTGCTATCGGGAAGGCCAAAGCCGAAGAGGTAGCAAAAAGGCGGCAGACGTGTGTGAGGTACGGATAGCCTGGCGGAATCGCTGTCTGAATTGAGGGTGGATGAAAAGGCGTTCCCGTTGTAATTAGGCCACTGAGAGTCGAAGGGTATTATCCTGAATTGAGGTTCTGCTGGCTGGGCTGACACGGGCTACCGAGCCGGACCTGGCCAAGCATGTGACAAAATCAATGCTCGTGCTTGTCGTCGCGTGTATCTTCGTCGTCGCAACTTCATGGCGGCGTCTGCTTCCTTCAGGGTCTTAAACACGCCGAGCCCGACGATAGTAGACGGCTGAGAAGGGGGCGTCAGGGTGTTCGTGATGGTCGCTTGTCGACGACTGTCCCTACCGCAAACCATATCCGGCTGGTAGTTGATCGAGAATTGGGTGATGCTGTCGCGTGATGTTGGACCTGTGCAGACTGATCTGGCGGATGTTCACAGATCTTTTCCGGTCGCGAGCTACGCTTGAGGCCGAGATTTTGGTCTTGCGGCAACAAATCAATGTGCTTTGGCGAGGGGCGCCTCGCAAGCCTGCTTTCAACCTCATTGACCGATTGATTTTCATTGGCCTTAACCGGTTGTTCCCTCAGACTTGTCGTGCGCTTGCGATCGTTAAGCCGGACACTGTTGTAAGATGGCACCGCGCAGGCTTCCGATCGTATTGGCGCTGGAAATCGCGAGGCCGCTGCGGCCGACCAACGGTGCCGTTGACAATTCGCCGGCTGATCCGCGAGATGAGCCTCGCCAACCCGTTGTGGGGAGCGCCGAGAATCCATGGTGAGCTTCTCAAGCTTGGTATCGAGATCGGCCAGACCAGCGTCGCCAAGTATATGGCGCGGAGGACGGCCTCTCCGTCACAAGGATGGAAGACGTTCCTTCGTAACCATGCTGACGGTATCGCGGCGATGGACCTTTTCGTGGTTCCGACAATCTCGTCCCGGCTGCTCTATGGGTTGCTGATCATGGGCCACGGCCGGCGGCAGATTCTGGGGTTTGGGGTGACCGCGCATCCGCCGGCCGAATGGATTGCCAATCAACTGACGGAGGCGTGTGGCTGGGAGCAGACCCCTCGTTACCTGGGACCGCGATGGAGCTTATGGCGAGATATTTATCCGCCGCGTTCGATCCATCGGCATTCGAGATCGTCCGACGTCTCCTCGCTCACCGTGGCAAAATGCGTATGCTGAACGGCTGATCGGATCGATCCGCAGGGAATGCGTTGATCATATCGTGGTTTTCGGCGAACGCCATCTGCGCCACGTGCTGCTCTTGTACATGGACTACTACAACGGCACGCGCACCCATCTGTCATTGAACAAGGACGCGCCGATATCACGTGCCGTCGAGACAGCCGGACGCATTCTCTGTCGACCGATCCTGGGCGGACTGCACCATCAATATGTTCGGATTTAATTTGCGGTAGGCACAGGTGCGCGAATGCGTCGATGCCATGCGCGGGCTGGTTTACACGGTCAACGGTCACTGCTTTGAAGCCGAGCAGGACCAAGACCTTTCCGCGGAGGGGATCATCCGCCGTCGTACGAAGATCGGCCAGCAAGCACTATCCGAACTGCAAGATTTCAAACCATTTCAACTTGCGGAAAAAGCCGTCACTCAGAATATCGCTCAGCTTGAGGAGCGCATAGTCGAGCTACCTAAGCCAACGAATAATCCGGTTGATTTTATGCTCGAGAAAGAAATCCGGGGTTACGTCAGCAACCAAAAGTCTTCGATCGACTTTGTTATTAAATCAATGTCTGACCAACGCGTGCTCAGCTCCGTGTTGGATGCGCCGCCATACCTGTCTAGTCTCAGCGATGCTGAATGGAACGTGGTGCGCGAACGCGCACGTGCGGCGCTTCATCCGCAGCAATCGGAAATGCAGCAATGGCTCAGGAAAGCGCTGGCCGAGCCAAGGGAGGGAATGGCAGCCACGAAGCGAATGCTACTTGCGCGATGCGAGCTGAGGGAGGATGAGGATGGACAGTTTCGCTCAATTCGTGAGCCAATGGCCGGAGTTCGCCCGTTACGGCGAAAGAACGCAGCGGCTTAAATAAGTGCTATTGGATACGCGCTGGCGTAGATCTGGAACTATCCATCTCACTGAAAATTGTTCTGGCGATCTTGTTCAAGGGCGTATCGAGATGAAAAGGGTGGAAACTGAACACGACCGGAGTCGGAACACCCTCACATATCAATTGGACGACGGCCGTTACGTGAGCCTCGACGCAAACGCTGTTGCTCTCTACGGAGCAGAAAATCTCGTTCAATGGCTGGGGCTCGAAAGACTCCCCGTAATGCAGCAGGGCCGCCGTGTCGGCACGCTGCCCAAAGACGCTGAACCTCTCGACAACCTTCAGCGTGAAGGCGATGCCTGGGTCGCGGGAGAACACTTAGACCTCGATACTGTAAAAGAATTCGAACGAGGCAGTTAGACCGAGACACGATGGAAGCGGCGGCCACGTGCCGCTCAAAGCGTGGATAGATCGCTCGGCACGTCCCCAAATGCTCTCAGCAAAACTGCATCTGCAAATTCACCGCTGCCCGGATCGCCGGTACGGCTGAACGCAACAGCGCCGATATGTCCCTCAGAGCGCCATTCGCTCAGCGCTTCTTATCGCGGCGCTTGCGCTGGTGCATTCGTTGGCCTCGCGCGGTTCGAGGCCTTCGTCGTCTGCACCGACGGTAGTGTCCGCTATCCGGCGTTTTGCGGACTCAATGCGAACAACGCTTGAGGTCCGAAAAGGCCCACCAGCGGACGTTTGGCAAGGACGTTTTGAAGGCGCGCCGCAGATGCAAAACCGGCTGGTCATGAAACGATTTCGTTCAGACCCAACCATCCGGTGTAGAGTCCGACGAGGACGATCAAGGCCGCCGACACGTAGGGCGCGCGATGGGCGAAGCGGCTGAAGCCGCTCCAGTGTCGCTCGACGTGCCGCAGGCTGAGCGCTGCCAGAACACCGGCGGACGTCATGGTGACGGCAAGCCCGATGCCAAAGCAGACCACCAACGCGAAGCCAAGAGTGAACTGCTTGAGTTGGATGCATAGCAGAAGCACGGTGATCGCCGCTGGACAGGGAATGAGCCCGCCAGTCAAACCGAAGAGAACGATCTGACGTGTCGAGACCGAACGTCCTGAAAAGCGCTTACGGATATCGGCGGCATGAGCCCGAGCGTGAGCGTCGTCCTCGTCGCCGAGGTCCATGTGGTCGTGATCGTGTTCCTCGAACAAAACCTCGGCGGTATCGCCCGCGAGCATAACGCACGCCTTGAACGCGTGCGGCTCCGGAATTTCCTCAACGCTCTCCAAGTATCTGTGCCGGGCGACAAAAGCGAACGCCTGCTCGGTGCCGTCACTGCGGACAGTCGTTAGTCGGAGGTCACTGGGGGGCGGGAGCGCACCGGTCTTGCTCTGGATCCGCCAGCGCGGGGGGACGCCGTCTTCGTAGATCCCCAGCGACAGCGACTGTCCAGCCAGCGACAGTAATTGCGGCTCGTCGTGATGGTGATGGTGGTGTTCCTCGTTCTGTTCCCGCCAAGTGCGCCATATCATCCAGCCTGCAATGCTGATGATGATGATGGCCGACACCAGTTGCAGGTATGCCGTGCTGAGCATTGGCGGGATCCGCGGCATGGGTGCCGACCATTATCCGGTCCCCTGGAGGCTGCTCAGGCACGACTCCAAGCTCAACGGCTACCGCAGCGACATCAGCGGCAACCGGCTGAAGGGCTATCCGAAGAGCGTGTTCGGCAGCTCCGGCTCCGAGCTCTTCGATTGGACCGCGAAGCGCGCGGAGCTCGACTCCTGTTTCGACAAACGTCGATACCGTAACGACGAAAGAAGGCGTTGAGGATCCTATGACGCGAAGCAGCCGGCTGACGGGTCGAGGCACGAGCCTGCGCCCGCTCTAGCGGTGTAGCACGCCCCTATTTCCCCGTCAGGTCGTACGCCGCGAGCCGCCGGCCAGTTAAAATGAGAAGCGGAGCGCCTGCGTGGTCGATGGCGTACTCGTCGCGTCGGTTACGCCGCCTCGGTTCAGCATGAAGGGCATACGGCCTCATCTCTGACGCGATCGAGCCTACGGATCGCCACATCCTGCGCCGACGACTGCATGTCGCCGGCGGTCTGCTCTAGCACGCGTGGCGTGAACCTCGTTCCTGGTCTGAAAACCACGATAGGGCACGCAGCAGGCCGCGAACTACCGTTACCAACGATGCCGAGCCCATCTCATGTTGGTGTCCGGTGATCTCGTACGCCTGCGGCTAGCCCCTGGACGGTTTAACTTCTCTCACGTTATGCCGAAGACTTCGTGGCGCATTTTGTCAACGCGGCGCACACGCCGCCGGCGCACGTATTTACCATCTGTGTGCCATCGTATATCGGACCATATAGGAATCGGTGAGCCTTGAAAGGAAGTCAGCTATTGCCCCAGGGTCATAGCCGCCCTTGAAAGCCAAAGCTTGGCTTAGGCTGTCGACCTGATCCGAGTAGGAGCTTTCGGGAAAGCTGAGAAGCTCTTCGAGAAAGACCTTCAGCCAGGGCGCTTGTCGTGGAAACCAAACGCGACCAGAGGTGAACATGCCTTGTTGGGTGAACAAGCGAACACGTTTGTCCTGATCTGGTTTAATCAGCTTTATCATCGCCGGTCGACCCGTCTTGAGTTCGGCCGCAAGCGCTGGGCCTGTCGAAGCATCCTCAATGAGAATATATCGAGGTTTGTATTCCGCTGCGAGCGAGAGCGCCATGTCTCGCAGAGCAGGGAAGTTCAGTTTCATCCGGCATACATGCTTGAGATAGAAATTCCCCTTCTGGATCAGCCAAGTGGTGCAAACGCTGTACGAATTTGTAAGCCCGTCTTTGGAGGCCGTGTCCCAACTTTGAATGACAAAGGATTTCTCGTTCGGCTCTGGAAGTTCGTCGTAGTAGCAAAACCACTCCGGATCTAACAGCGAGCCTTCAACCGGGACTGGGCGTTGCTGATACTGGGCTGAAAACTGGACCGGTCCCATCGAGTCTCGCTGCATTTTTAGTGCAGCTTCGGATTCGAAGTCGGGGTGCAGCACATCTCCTACCTTGCGCGCGTAAGAGCGGTCTTTCCCAATCGGAATTTCTTGAGGCGTGATTGCGATCGCCGGTAGTTCAAGGTGATCCCAACTAGTCGTTTCGCGGAGCAAATAGCCCGTCAAATCGTCGAGGTGCAATCGTTGCATGGCGACAATGATGATGCCTTTGTCCTTATTGTCGAGGCGCGACAGAAGGGTTCCGCCAAACCAGTGATTAACAGCGGTGCGTTTGACATCGGACAATGAATCTTCGGGCTTGAGTGGGTCATCGATGATAAAAACATCACCGCCCATACCCGTTATGGCTCCGGAAATCGAAGTCCATCGGCGGAAACCTCCTTGCGTGGTGAAGAACTCGTGATTCGCCATTCGACGAATCCGCATGCCAGGAAAAATCCGTTGATACCAATCGGATTCGATGACCTTTCGAAAGAGCGCCGCGTGGTCTTCCGCCAGCCTTTCGCCATAGCTGATGCAGAAGATCCGAAGGCGCGGATCGTGTCCCAACATAAATGCCGAGAGTGCAACGTTGAAGGTGAGTGTTTTAAGATTGCGCGGTGGGACATTGACGATCAATCGTTTGACATTTCCGCGCATGATCTCGTTGGCTCTAAAAACCATGGCATTGATGTGCCAGTTGTCGAGATAGGGTTTGCCGGGATTGACTGTGTAGTGAACCATCATCAGGAACATATCGAAACGCAAGCGGAGGGCCGCATCGAGGTCATCGAGTTTGAACGCGCTCATTGGCTTGCCTCCGAGAGTTCGCGTTTGATCTTTTCGACGAGAGCCGCGTAGACGATCTCATCCTGTTCGCTTGGAATGGGTTCGACACGCGACCGCAAGCTTTCCGCATCGTCATAGCGACGCAGAATAAAGGCCATCGCCTTCGTGTCGCCACCCAAGGCTTTCTGAATGCCTTTAAGCAGCATGCCCTCGTATCGCGATAGCTTTGAGATATCGTCGATTTTCCGGCCCAATCTTTGCTCCATCAGTTCGATAATAATGGTGCGCTTGTTCTTGCTGCCCTTTTTGCGACCGGCGTGATTACCGGAAATCCCTTTCTGCCATTGGTTACGTTTAGGCGGTTTTCCATAACCGACATGATCTTGGACGCTGGCGGAATCGACAGTCGCTTCGATGTTCGTCTTCGCGGTTTGACCCCTAAGGTGCGCCCGTGCCGGTGATTTTGAGGGCGAAGGTTTTCGGGAAGGTGCCATCATGCACCCCCCAGACGATTGGAGGCGACTTCATCGAACGTATAGTTCGTACCCTCCAGAATAACATCGCTCTTGTAGGTCGCGATCCATCGTCGTATGGCCGTGTCGACGTATAGCGGGTCTATTTCTATGCCATACGCTCGTCGCCCCACGCGCTCCGCAGCGAGAATTGTGGTCCCAGACCCCATGAAAGAGTCGAGGATAATGTCATTGCGCCGGGTACAGTCCTTGATTGCGTCGGCGACGAGGGCGATCGGTTTCGTCGTTGGATGCGCAGCTAAATCAGCCAGGCGACCTTTGCCGAAGGAATTTGCGCCCGGATAAGTCCAGACGTTGGAACGATTGCGACCGTATCGTCCAAGTTCAACATTGTTCAGATGAGGGCCGGATCCCTTTTTGAAGATATAAACCAGCTCATGCTGCGAGCGATAGAATGAGCCCTGTCCTGGGTTTGTTTTCACCCAAACCACAAGAGCAACCGGGTCGCTCTCAAAGACACGTTCACCGGCGTTGAGTATTTCACGCTGATGCCGCCAATCCATAAAAATATAACTGAGAGCGCCGTCTGATAAATGTTCGGTCGCGCGGGCCAGGCTCTCTGCCAGAAACGATGTGAATTCTTCAGGTAGCATTTCGCCCCCAGCCATTGCGAAATTGCGATGCTTGGTGCGGCCGCGTCCCACGATGTTTGAGACGTTGATATTGAAGGGAACGTCGTTAAAGCACATGGCAGCGACACCACCACGCATGAGCCGCTGATAGTCAGCGGTTCGACAATCATCGCAAAGAAGGCGATGCCTGTTGTTAAGGATCCAGATGTCACTTTGCCGCGTTACGGCGTTCTGACCGGGGAAAGGGGGCGTTTCGTCCGGTTCGTCCGATGGCTTAAAAAAATTCTCTGCGAGCCCATCGAACTCCGCCGCATTGAAACCGGTGAGGTCGAAATCCAACCCCTCAATGGCAAGAAGTTCTGCAAGATCCTTTAGTTCGTCGGCAAGAGTTGGCCAATCGTAAGTAGAGCGCTCAGCAATCTTGTTGTCGAACAGCAGATAAGCCCGTTTCCTCGCCTCAGAGAGCCCGGTCACGATAACGACGGGTATTTTCGCGACCTTGTTTTGAAGTGCAGCAAGGACGATGGCCCAGCCTGCGAGAACGAAGCCGAGTTCGTCGATGATGATCGGTACTGTAATGCCAATGTCGCGAATGCATTTTGCAAGCAATGCGACCTTGTTGGCAGGATGAATGCGCACATGGTGGGGATGGCGCTTCAGCTCCGAAGGATTGCGGTACTCGTTCTTCCGTCTGATAGACATGGAATGCTCCTCATTTGAGAGAAGCCTCCATAGAATCCAGAGTAATCGCCTGGACCACAACTATCAGCAGAGTTCCATTATGGCCATTTTGTGGCAGTCATTACCTGACGCGCGGGTTCGTGCCGCTTTTGGACATTAGTCCCGCAAGGCGAAGCGCGGTTTCAATTTCCATTCTTGAGACCCGTAGATATGAGGCTTGTTTTATCAAGTTGACCAGCTTTTTCACGCGCAAAACGCAAATCCCCTGGATGGCGTGGTAATCGAGGCATCTCACGCCAGGCAACAGTTTCTCATCGACCACGCGGTAGCAACTGTCGGCTGCTCCGAGCAGGCCGACGGCAAGGTGGACCAAAAATTCCTGTCGAGCTGTGAGTTCGTAATTTGGGAATCGAACGCCTGGCTGAAATTCCACGCCCTGAATTTGCCGGCCATCTGTAAGCAATACAATTCCGTCTGATTTAACAGCTGCTCGGTCCAATTCATTGATAGCGCCGTGAATCGGCGTGCCATCTGCAAATCGACCACGGAAAGTATTACTGTCCGGCATACGAAGATATCGTTGGTCAGAATCGCCGGTCGAAACTGTTCCGATCAATACCATACCCGGCGTATCTCCGTTCGGGCAGAATACTTCTCCCGCATAGATCGTCGCAACGATTCCTCTTTCATTCAGAACGCCCAGATAGTCCAGGGCGTCGAGAACCGTCCGGCAGATCGTTCGGCCGTTCAATACGTTTGCTGGATTAGAAGCTGAAATCTGCGTATCCATAACGGTTGCAAAGTATGGCAGTTTGCATCCTGTTGAAAGGAAAAGCGTAGAAAGGCCGGCTATTCAACAGGCGTTATGGGTCGCTGAGGGACAATATCGAGATACTGAAGGAACCAAAAGCTGGTGCCGAGATCGCGTATGTCTGCGCAAGCACGCGGTGGTCGGATAACCGAGGGATATCGCATCCACCAGACACAAACTGAATCTGGAACGCTTCAAACTCCGCGCTTGCGAAGTCCGCCAAGCGAGAGCATGGAGACCCCATATACCTCGCCTAAAAATTACAGACCCGCGCGTATCACGACCGTGTTGCCATCGCTGAACGATTGACACCGAAGGCGGACCCGCGTCAGACCGACGAGATTGTGCCGCGTCTGGTCGAGCGGTTCATGAACCGACCGCAACGTGCCGGCGAATCTTGTGCGATCAATATGCGTCCACTTTTAATGGGTAGATCGCTCATCAAGGACGCTTACCCCATTGAGCGGTTGACCGTTTTCCTCTGATGTCCGATCCTGATTTCCCTGTTCTTCGCAATAGAATTCCCTGCAAAAAAGCTACGCAAAATTGACAGAAATGCCTGCGCGAGAGCGGTTTGAGCGACCTTAACCGCTGCAGATCACCCATAGAACTCGAAATTCCCTGTATTTTTCCCTGTTATTAGGGAAATCGCCACGCAGACTGGTTCGCATCCGACTGCGTCCGCCACCATCTATCCCATTGAATAAGAATGATGAAATTCGCCGCTTAAAAATATTCGTAGGCCGGCTGTAGCTACCGGAATCATATCGGAAGCAAGTGGATCTCGAGTGAGCAGGGGGCAGCCGCTCATGGGCCCATTCCGACTATTTGGGTGCGATGATGCGATAGGGTTTTGGCAGATAGCTCTCTTTGCAGAGGCTACGGGCGCTAGAGTCATCCAATTTGAAGTTACACGCTGTACGCCAGTCAGGTGCTAGGTTGCGAGCACGGAGCGTCAAAGGTATCGGAAAATCTAGGTCGCCCTCTCAAGGCTGAAACAGGGTTCAATTCCCCTAGGGAGCGCCAGCAAAATCAAAGGCTTATTGTTTTTCTGCATTCGAGCTCGAATGCTTCTTATCCAATTGCATCCCGCGCTTTTTTTCCCACATCTGGCCATTCCCTTGGAGCGCGTTGCGAAGCCTCAAAGTCATCGCCAAGGCAGTGCGAGTGGATTGCAGTTGTCGGCACGAAGACCGCGTTCATCGAGCCCGGACGGAAAAGGACTACCGCGAGAGCTTCAACTCGAAGCTTCGCGGCGAACTGCTCGACGGCGAGATCTTCTACAGCGTCAACGACGCCGGGTCATCATCGAGATATGGCGGTGCTACCACAACATCGTGCGTCCGCACACATCTGCTCCGATACAAACCGCCGCAGCCAAACCATCGCCCTGACCTTCAAAGCCAGCCGGATCACTTCCTCCAGCAGCACAAGCAATGAGCGTCTTCGTCAACATACATGGAGCGCTAAGTGCTCGATGATGTTTTCTGGAACATCTCACGTCGTAGAATTTCTGGCTCGCGGCGCCCGCGTGCTTTCGGCCCACTCGGGTCGGCTCCGAGTTTCGGCCCGAATAGTAGTCGTGGAGTTGTCATAAACATTTATTGCGCGCCAACGTCGTAGAGCGACGATGATCGCCGTTCGATCTAGCTTTTGTAGCGCGGTTAAAGTTATCGCATCCATCGAATGATGGCTGCCCGGATGACGACGGCTGGGTATCTCAGCCCGAATACGAAAACCTTATTCCATGCCAAAATTCTGGTCGGCCATGGACCGCAGCCAGGCCAACCTGCCTATCGCCTTCGTCGCGAGGCGCTGTAACAGATCGACGCGCTCCTCATCCCCGGCATTTTCCGCCTCCATCAAGTAGGCATCCGCAAGTGCCTCGGCGATGGCTTGGGCATCGAGTTCTGCGAACCCCGCTCGGAGATTGACGATTGCTTCTGATTCCTCGGCCATGAGGAGCGTCTCTTCGCGAAGCTCGCGCAGGCGACTTCCGACGCCGCCTGAGGAGCGATTCATCAGGCCGTCCAGGTATGCAGCGAGCCGAAGCTCGAGTATCCGGGCGCTCACCCTGCTTTCCGCACCGCTGGCGCGGTGCATCCCCGTCTGGCAACTCGCGTGTGAGCGCTCTCGATGATAGGCCCGGCGACGCTCTCGTCTGAGGGTGGCGACATGCCCGAGTTCTTCGCGCGCCATTGCTTCGGAAGCGCTCTTGATGTCAGAGCCTTTCGCAGACGCCGCCATGTACGACCAGAATGCGAAGGCGCGTTCTTCGTTCTGAACCGCCATAGCCAGGGCCTTATAGGGCGTGATGAGACGCGACGCCTTAATTTCCGCGGTCGCCTCCGCATCGAACGTTTCCGGCGCTCGCCACCGGACGAGAGTTGGATCCGGCGGCTTGCCGAGCCGCGATTGCGACCACCGGGTCAGGCGGTCCACATGCTCGCGCTCCGCCACAGCGAGATTGGCGAAGACAGCGGAAAGATCGCCCAAGCCCTGCTCTTGCATGGCTGTTGCAAGCTCATCGTATTTGCGAGCCGCCTCCTGCTCCATCGCGTGGGCAAGCGCGAACATTTCCTCAAGCGAGTACAGAATCCCCTTAGGGTCGTCTTTCAGCAGCAGCGATTGCGACAGCAACATGATGTTCTAACTCTGGAATAGGTCCTCGGCACGAACAATCTACCCGCTCGAACTCACTTCGACAGGAGGTCATCGCGTCAGCTCCCGAGGATAGACGGAGGCCGTTTTCCCTCCCGAATATTTACATGAGTCTGACCACGGTTTGCGCTCAGTCGCTCTCCAGTTGCTAGATTCGCTTGGTTCCTTCGAAAGCAGACCAATCGGTCTTTTCAGATTCAGCCAATCCTCCTGAAGTCCCTCCGAACGTCATAAATGGTCAATCGATGGATCTTTTAGACGGCACGGTTGGCGTCCCTTTGATCCAGGTCAACTGAACCACCGTCTCTGTTTATAGATTGCGCCTGATAAATGAGGAGAGGTATAATTGTGAGCGGCGAACTCGCTAACATCTGGCCCACTCCAACGGTGTCCTGTTCCGAGGGCGAAGTGGAGTACCTTCCGCGGCGGCTTCAACGCGAAGGCTTTCCGTGCGGGGACTATTTTACGTGAGTTGGAGTGTCTTTCGAGCGATCGTCGCAGCGATCGTCTTGACATCGGTGCCTCTGTTCGCGCGCGGTGCCCACGCGGCACCAGACCTCGCATCGTACATATTGAAGGTTTCACCGGCCGACTTCTTTCCGTCGGCCGATCGCTTCGGCCCGCCGCAGGGTGATCCCCCCATTGTCCCCGCCTACCGCGGCGACCAGTTGCAAGGATTCGTCTATCTAAATTCTGATTTCGTTAACGCCACTGGTTATTCAGGAAAACCGATCCGGCTTCTGGTCGGAATCGATCCCGAGGGCGTTCTCATCGGTTTCAAACTCGTCGAGCATAAAGAACCGATCGTGCTGGTCGGCATCCCGGAGAAACGGATCCTGGAGGCCGTCAACAAGTTGATCGGCGTCGATATGGGAGATGTGACGCGCGGAGTCGCGCCGGCGCCCCAGGTCGATATCGTCAGTGGTGCAACCGTTACGCTGTTGGTGATCGGCGATAGCATCGTGCGTTCCGCGATGAAGTTGATCAGGAGCGGGCGACTTGGCTCGCAAGGCAATGCAACCGCCGTCGCGGCGCCGCAAGCGTTGAAAGCCATCGATCCAATCAAGAGCGAGATTCGCGACTGGCAAAGTCTCGTGGCGGATGGTTCGGTTCGGCAACTGTTCCTTACGGTAGCGGACATCAACAGAGCTTTCGAGAATTCAGGCAATGCCGCAGCGGTCGCACACCCGGAGCAAGGCGAGCCGGACGACACGTTCATCGATCTGTATGTCGCCGATGTAGCTGTCCCTACTATCGGCCGCAGTTTGCTCGGCGACGATGGCTACAACCGTCTGGCCGGACGGCTAAAGCCGGGGCAACAAGCGCTCGTCGTCGTTGGGGCCGGTCGATACTCGTTCAAAGGGGCGGCCTACGTCCGCGGGGGGATCTTCGATCGGATCGAACTAATCCAGGAAACTAATAGCGTTCGTTTTCGGGACCGTGATCACACCCGGCTGGGCAGTCTTGCCGCCGAAGGAGCGCCCAAGTCCCCCGAAATCGCGCTGTTCACGGTACCGCCGGAGATGCCACTCGATCCGACCCAACCGTGGATACTGCAACTGTTGGTTCAGCGCGTGGTCGGCGCCCGGGACAAGGCTTTGGTCAAATTCGATCTGGGCTACACATTGCCCGACGTTTATCTCAAGCGCCAGGCGCAGCCGGCGCAAGCCGCACCAGCGAAAGCGCCGGCGTCCATGAGCGTCGAGCAGCGCGAAGTCGGTACACCGCCCGACGTTTCCGACGAGGAACCACTATGGATGCGGATCTGGCGCGCGAATGTCGTGAAGATCGCAGTCGTCGCCGCGGCGTTGGTCGCGCTCACCCTGATCTTCTTCTTTCAAAACTTCCTGGTGCGTCGCCCGACAGTATTCACGTGGGTTCGCCGGGGGTACTTGCTCTTCATCCTCGTTTGGCTGGGTTGGTACGCGAATGCTCAGCTGTCGGTGGTCAATGTGCTGACCTTCGTGAACTCGTTGCTAACCGACTTCAATTGGGAATACTTCCTGTCTGCACCGCTGATCTTCATTCTATGGGCCTCGATAGCGGCGGGACTGCTGTTCTGGGGGCGCGGTCCATTTTGTGGCTGGCTTTGCCCGTTTGGTGCTCTTCAGGAGTTGCTGAACAACGTCGCACAGGCCCTCAAAGTCCCGCAGTATCGCGTTCCTTGGGGACTTCATGAACGGCTTTGGCCGATCAAATATATCCTGTTCCTCGGCCTGTTCGGCATGTCGCTTTACTCCACAGCGTTCGCGGAACAACTCGCCGAGGTCGAACCGTTCAAGACATCGATTGTTCTGAAGTTCGCGCGCGAGTGGCCGTTCGTTGTTTACGCCCTAACCCTTCTCGCAGCGGGACTCTTCGTCGAGCGCTTCTTCTGCCGCTACATGTGCCCGCTCGGAGCGGCGCTGGCGATTCCTGGTCGCATCCGCATGTTCGAATGGTTGCGACGCTGGCGAGAATGCGGCTCGCCCTGTCAGCGTTGCGCTAACGAGTGTCCGGTTCAGGCGATTCATCTGGATGGACACATCAACGTCAACGAATGCATCTACTGTATGCACTGTCAGGAACTCTACTTCGATGATCACCGCTGCCCGCACATGATCCAGGTGCGGTTGAAGCGAGAGAAGCGTCAAGCGCTGTCGTCGCCTTCGATTGGCGCGAGCGGCAACGTTCCTGCTACCGACATTTCCGCCGACGGCAAGCGCGTCGGCGCATCCTCCGCCGTCATTCCACCCGCAACCTGAACCGAAAGCCGAGGAGGCAATCATGTGCGAGAACGACAAGGCAAAGGTGGTCAGCCGACGAACCGTGCTGGGAACAACGGTGGCTGCAGCGGGGGTTGGCTTGGCTGGCGGAGCGGTGATGAAAGACCGTGGCGACTTCGTCTCGCCTGCGGCCGCGCAGACAAAGGCGGCTGCGCCGACATACCGGGCGGCCCGGCCGGCTGTGCACAAGACGGAGGTCGCGCCCGGCGAGCTCGATGAATACTACGTGTTCTTTTCGAGCGGCCAGTCCGGTGAGATGCGGATCGTCGGACTTCCTTCAATGCGCGAACTCATGCGGGTCCCCGTCTTCAACCGCTGCAGCGCCACCGGCTGGGGCCAAACCAACGAGAGCCTGAAGGTGCTGACTGAGGGAATGCAGCCGGCAACGCGAGAGCTCCTCAAGAGCCGCGGCGGCACCTACATGAATGGCGACCTGCACCATCCTCACATTTCATTCACGGATGGCACCTACGACGGCCGCTACGCGTTCATGAATGACAAGGCGAACAGCCGCGTGGCGCGGGTGCGGCTCGATGTTATGAAGTGCGACAAGATCATCGAATTGCCGAACCAGCACACGGTTCATGGCCTGCGGTTGCAAAAATATCCCCGCACCGGATACGTATTCTGCAACGGCGAAGACGGCGTTCCGCTGCCGAATGACGGCACGGTTCTGGACAAGCCGAAGGAATACCGCTCCATTTTCACCGCGCTCGACGGCGACACGATGAAGGTAGCCTGGCAGGTCATGGTGAGCGGAAATCTCGACAATGTCGATTCCGACTACCAAGGCAAGTACTGTTTCTCGACCTGCTACAACTCCGAGGAAGGGGTAACCGCGGCTGACATGACCGCAAACGAGCAGGACTGGGTGGTCATCTTCAACCTCAAGCGGATCGAGGAGGCGGTCAAGAAAGGCGACTTCAAGGAACTGAACGGAGTGCCGGTGATCGACGGCCGGAAGAGCTCGCCCTATACCCGCTACGTTCCGGTCTCGAACAATCCTCACGGTATGAATACGGCCCCCGACGGAATCCACATCGTGGCGGCCGGAAAGCTCTCGCCCACCGTGACCGTGATGGACGTGCGCCTGTTCGACCAGTTGTTCGACGACAAGATCAAGCCCCGTGACGTCGTCGTAGCCGAGCCGGAGCTTGGCCTCGGCCCGCTACATACTGCTTATGACGGCAAGGGCAATGCCTACACGACGCTGTTCCTCGATAGCCAAGTCTGTAAATGGAACATCGAGCTGGCCAAACGAGCGTTCAAGGGCGAGAAAGTCAATCCGATCATCCAGAAACTCGATGTGCACTACCAGCCGGGCCACAACCATTCGTCGATGGGGCAGACTAAGGAGGCCGACGGGAAATGGCTGATCTCGCTAAATAAGTTTTCCAAGGATCGCTTTCTTAATGTCGGTCCACTGAAGCCCGAGAATGACCAACTCATCGACATCTCCGGAGAGAAGATGATCCTGGTTCACGATAGCCCGAGCTTTGCCGAGCCGCACGATGCCACCATCGTCCACCACTCCAAGATCAACCCGATATCGATCTGGAACCGTGCGGATCCGATGTTTGCGGATGCGGTCAAACAGGCCAAGGCCGACGGCATCGACCTCGAGGCAGATTCCAAGCTCATTCGAGATGGCAAAAAGGTACGAGTCTACATGACGTCGATGGCGCCAACGTTCGGGCTCCAAGAGTTCCAGGTCAAGCAAGGCGACGAGGTCACCGTGTTCGTCACCAATCTCGATGCGGTCGAGGATCTGACACACGGCTTCTGCATCGTGAACTACGGCATCAACATGGAGGTCGGCCCGCAAGCGACCGCGTCGGTCTCGTTCACGGCCGATAAGCCTGGTGTCTACTGGTACTACTGCTCCTGGTTCTGCCATGCCATGCACATGGAGATGAAAGGTCGCATGTTCGTCGAGCCGAAATCGGTCTGAGCGGGAGCTGCGTCGTGCGTCTTCCGCTGCGTATGCTTTCGGCAGCGCTGGTCGCGGCCGAATTCGCCGGCTTCGCCCGCGCGGAGACGCTGACCGCCGCGCCCGATCGGCCGCTGCAGACGGTTCTCGATCGCGCCAGTGACGGCGACGTCGTCGAACTCGCTCCTGGCGAGTACAATGGCGCGATCCGGATCGATCGATCTCTCGTAGTGATCGGACGGTCCGGTACCGTGATCGATGGCGGCGGCGTCGGAAACGCGGTCACGGTGACAGCGTCCGACGTCACCGTCCGCGGCGTGACCGTTCGCGGATCGGGACGCGATCTGCAGGCAATGAATTCCGGAATCTTTCTCCAGAAGACCGCCGTTCGTGCGACGATTGAGAACAACCGCCTGACCGGGAACCTGTTCGGCATTTACGTGCACGGAGCGGCTGGGTCGCGGGTCGCCGGCAACGTCATCGAGGGGCTTCGAGGCGGCCCGCTCAGCGAGGCCGGCAACGGCGTCTCCCTTTGGAATGCACCCGACGTCACCATTGCGGATAATACGTTTCGCTACGGGCGCGACGGAATCTTCACGATCTCCAGCCGGAAGGACCGCTTCGTCAACAATCGCTTTGAGCAGGTACGCTTCGCGGTCCACTATATGTACACCGACGATAGCGAAGTCAGCGGCAACGTTTCAATCGGAAGCCATGTCGGTTACGCGATCATGTATTCGAATCGCCTGGTGATCCGCGGCAACCTCTCCGATCACGACCGCGACCACGGGTTTCTGTTTAACTACGCGAACTACGCCGAGATCGACGGCAACCGGGTAACGGGCGGCCCACTGAATGCGGTGATGGACCAATTGGAGTCTAGTCCGAGCGACGAGCGCGACATGCTTCCGGAGCCGAAGCGGGAACGAGCTCTTCGCAGCGGTCCGGAAAAATGCGTATTCATCTACAACACCAATCACAATAGGTTCCGCGACAACTGGTTCGAAAACTGCGCCATTGGCGTGCATTTCACCGCCGGCTCCGAAGGCAACGAAATTTCCGGCAACGCCTTCGTCAACAACGCCAACCAAGTGAAATACGTTGGCACCCGACACTTGGACTGGTCGAGCGGCGGGCGCGGCAACTATTGGAGCGACAATCCAGCGTTCGACCTCAACGGAGACGGAATCGCCGATACGGCGTACCGGCCGAACGACCTCATCGATCGCGTGCTATGGACGGCGCCCTCTGCGAAGCTCCTGATCAACAGCCCCGCCGTCCAGGTGATCCGCTGGGCGCAGGCGCAATTTCCGGCTCTACTTCCGGGAGGGGTGATCGACAGTCACCCTCTCATATCTCCGCCCGCGCGCCCTGCGGCCGAGGAGGTGCGATGACGACGACTGTGAGCATATCCGAAGTCACTAAAAACTACGGCCGGATCAAAGCCGTCCGCGGCGCTTCGTTCGATTTGGACCAAGGCGAAGTGGTGGCGCTCATCGGCCACAACGGCGCGGGCAAGACCACGCTGATGAAGCTCATGCTCGGATTGATCCGTCCGACCGGCGGAAGGATCGAGGTACTCGGCGATAATCCTGCGGCGGGACAGTTCGCCGGTCGACGGCGGCTCGGTTATCTTCCAGAAAGCGTCTCTTTCGATACCGCCCTCACTGGGCGCGAAACCCAGGCGTTCTACGCGCGCCTCAAGCGGGAGCCCGTCGCCCGGGCTTTCGAGCTACTCGACGCCGTCGGCTTAGGCGACGCCTCCCATCGACGTGTGGGCACCTACTCCAAGGGTATGCGCCAACGCTTAGGGCTTGCGCAGGCGCTCATCGGCCATCCTCAAGTGCTGCTGCTGGACGAGCCGACTACAGGACTGGACCCCGAACTGCGCCAAACCTTCTACGAGGCGATTCAACAACTCGCAACCACAGGCACCACCGTGCTGTTGTCCTCGCACGTCTTGACCGAACTCGAGGAGCGGGCGGGGCGCGTCATCATCATGAATCGCGGCGTCAAGGTCGCCGATGGATCGATCGAGCGGTTGCGCAACATTGCCCGGCTACCGACCAAGATTCGGTTGCAGGTCGCCGGCCTCCCGCCCGGCGAATTGCCGTCCTGGCTGCCGGCCGATGCACCCTCTCGGCGCGTGAACGGCCGCGTTGTCGAGATCGACGCGGATCCCGAACGAAAAATCGAACTGCTGCATAAGGCCACCGCGTCGAAATCGGCAGTGGAAGATCTCGACGTGATCCCGCCGTCGCTCGACGAACTTTATGCGCACTTCTTGCGGAAAGCGGAGCTGACGCCATGACGGTCCTCATCATCGCACGTAAGGAGATCCACCAGGCGGTCCGAAACCGATGGGTGCTCGCCTCCACCTTGCTGCTTGCCACCTTGGCGTTGTCGCTGACGTTTCTCGGCAGTGCTCCGACAGGCACGGTCGGTGTTCGTGCGCTGGACGCCGTCATCGTTAGCCTTTCCAGCTTGACCATTTTCCTTATTCCCTTGATCGGGCTTTTGATCTCCCATGATGCCATCGTCGGCGACATGGAGCGCGGGACCATGTTCCTGCTACTGAGCTACCCGGTAGCTCGCTGGCAGGTTCTCCTCGGGAAATTTCTCGGTCATTTAGGGGTTCTCGCGTTCGCGACCTGCCTGGGCTACGGAATCGCGGCCGCTGCGTTGTTGGTTGCCGGAAGCCCGATCGATTCCGACAGTCTCGCTGCCTTTGCCGCGATGATCGGCTCGTCGGTGCTGTTGGGCGCGGCATTCGTGTCCATCGGTTATCTCGTCAGCACACTGGTGCGAGATCGCGGGACCGCCGCTGGCATCTGCATTGGTCTGTGGCTGCTCCTGGTCCTGATTTACGACATGTCGCTTCTGGGTCTGCTGGCGGTGGATCAGGGACGTACCCTTTCGGCGGCCAGCCTCGACGCCTTGCTCTTGCTGAATCCCACGGACGTGTATCGGTTGTTCAACCTGACAGGCTTCGCCAACGTGAGTACGTTCGCGGGCATGGCAGGCTTGGCCCAGAGCACGTCCTTAACATCCCGGATACTCCTATTCGCGCTCATTTGCTGGACGTCCATCCCGCTTGCCTTGGCCTCGATCGCTTTCTCTCGGAGGGAGCTATGAAACGCTCGATCCTCGCAATTGCTTTACTAGTTCCGCTCGCGCTTTCCGGCTGTGACGACAAACCCGCAGCTCGGCTGCCGTCGCCACACAGTCTGACGGCGGAATTGATCGGTCACTACTGCGGCATGAACGTACTCGAGCATCCGGGACCGAAGGGGCAGATTTTCGTCGCCAGCCGGATCGATCCGGTCTGGTTCTCCTCGGCGCGCGACACCATCGCTTTCACCCTGCTGCCGGATGAGCCGAAGGATATCCAAGCGATCTACGTGTCCGACATGGGCAAAGCCCCGAGCTGGGACAAGCCCGGACCGGACAATTGGGTCGAGGCCCGAAAAACATTGTTTGTCATCAATAGCCGCGCAAAGGGGGGAATGGGAGGCGACGAAGTCGTTCCATTTTCGGAGCGTGCATCGGCCGAGAAGTTCGTCGCCGAAAATGGCGGCCGCATTGTTTCTTTCGCGGAAGTGCCGCGCGAATACGTTCTCGGTTCGGATGGAACGAAGTTCGGGGCAGCTCCGGAAAGCGCGCCAGGGCGCGTTTCACTCGATTGAGAGGGCACCATGGCGCGCGGGATCTCGCGACGACGGTTCATCCGGATTAGCGGTGCTGCGGCAGGCTTGGCACTTGGAGCGCCTGCCTGCGCCTCAACTTCAGAGGCGGATCTGACGGTCTGGCACGGCACTTTGTTGGGCGCCGTTGCCACAATGACGATCCACCATCGTCATCGCGACCAGGCCGAACGATTGATCTTGATGGCCTGTGCAGAAGCACGAAGGCTTGAGCGTCTGTTCAGCCTCTATATAGAAGACTCCGACCTGGTGCGGTTGAACCGCAGCGGAATCCTCGTGAACCCGGCCCCGGAGTTCGTTGAGCTTCTTCAAGCGTCGCTTGGGTATGCAGAGTTGACAGGCGGCATGTTCGATCCGACGGTACAGCCATTGTGGGAGCTTTATGCGAACCATTTTGCGAAAGTGGATCCGGATCCGGCAGGGCCTGACCAGTTATCCGTCGAAGCGGTGCTCGCTCGCGTAGGATATCACCGCCTATTAGTCAGCAGGGATCGCATCGTCGCGCCCAAAGGGGTCGCGCTCACGCTCAACGGAATCGCACAAGGATACATCACGGACAGAGTGGTCAACTTGTTGCGTTCGCAAGGCATCGCTCATAGCCTCGTCGACATGGGCGAGATACGCGCGATTGGCGCGCACCCGGACGGTCGCCCCTGGGAAGTCGGGATCGCCGATCCCGACTCCTCCGCGCGAACCCAGAGCGAGCTTCCGATCGTCGACCGCGCCGTCTCGACCTCCGGTGCGTACGGCTTTCGGTTTGATGCAGCCGGCCGCTTCAATCATCTTTTCAATCCAGTGTTGGGGACTTGCGGCCATCTCTATCAGAGCGTCACCACCGTTGCCGAAACCGCCACGGCTGCTGATGCGTTGTCCACGGCCTTCAGCCTGATGGATCGATCGCGGATCCGGACGCTGATGTCCCGGGCCAGAATTGAGCGAACTCATCTGATCGACGCTGCAGGAGTTGCTGTCGACATCCTCGCCTGAAGTCCACTCCGTAGCCTTTCGTTGCGTTATTGACGCTGAGAATCCGCGCTAGTCAGACAGCATCTAGTGCATTCGGACTGTGGTGGCGTATGCTGTCCGCAGACTTCGGACGCTAGCGGACGGTTCTACGGTTGAGCCCGCGACAGGTGTGACGCTTTTGCGGCGTTGGTAAAAGCGATCCAAGTAGAAGCCTCAATGGGGACTTCGCGACGAATGCTTCAGCACCTGTTCGCCAGCCGAGGTTCGCGCAATCCTCGCGGACGGGGGAGATCGACGCCAGTCGCCACATATGATTCTCATTGGGGCCCCACCAACTGAACGGAGTTTGCAACCTCCTCCGACAGGGCCGACCCCAAAACCGGGTCAGCTAATAACGAGGGCATATCGGAGCGGGTCGATGAAGCTGCCCTCACCTCCGCCTGCATCGCCCAGCAGTCCGTTTGAACGCATCAAACGCCGCCAGAGCCGACATCCGCAGCCGCCGGCCGAACTGCTAAAGCTGACGGTAGCCTTATCGAGACCCCCATGGTCATGCGTCTTGCCGCTGAACCACGCGCCGGGAGATTTCGCTCTCCCTGCACCCATCGACCGTGGGGCTTCGCGCCCCTCGGCACAACGAGCAGGCCCGGAGCGTTCCGCTTCACCTGCACCGGACCACGATTCAGGACGACTTGCGTTTCCCGGCTTTTTGCAACGAAGCCGTCGTCGGGTCGTAGACGAATTCAGTGATGCTCCCGTCCTTGATCTTCTCCACTGCCTGATCGATGACGTGAAGCGGCACAAGGAGCCACTCCCTCGGCTTCATAGGCTGTCCGAAGCGATCGGTGATCGACAAGTCGAGCCGGACGGCCCCGAACAATCGATGGAATATGTTTTCGAGCCGTGTGCGGTTGATGTTGAACAGCTCATAGCTCGCGACGATCTCGACCTCGGCAAGCAGGTATGTCGGGTCCTGCGCCGCTTGGGTAATACGTGCCTCTACCGATCTTCAATCACGCCGATCTTGTGAATGAGTTGCCGATGCTTGGCGATTTCCGGCAGGTCCGATTTGCTACGGAGCACGTAAATCGTTCCGCTCTCCAGATCGTCACCTTCAGCCTCATTGCCGAAAAGCGGGCCAGCAGACGGGTTCGTGATGCGGCGGCCTGCGCCGTCACGATATTGGGCCTTCTGAAGCGAGCGGGCGAGGACGTTGCTTTCGGTGGCGTTGTCATACACGACGCGCAGACGGCGATCCTTGCGGTCGTACTCCGTAATTCCTCGCCTGCACCTGCGATGTAAGCAATCTGCCCGCCGACGATGAACCATTCGCCCGGTCGGATAGCCACAACCCGATCAGGGTCGCCGGGGCGCGAATCAGGACCGCGCCGGACGATGGTGAAAAGTCGCTTAACGGAGTTCTTGAATTGTTCTAGTTTCCATGAACCACAACAGCGGCATCTTCGTGCGTTTTCCGCGTCCAACCTTCGACTTGACCATTGACGATGCGGAGGGTCGGATCGCGCGTGAACCATTCTTTGACCGCGGTAACTTTGCATGGAAACCGGTAATCACCGGCTTCGAGGTGCAGATTGATGATAACGCGCGACCTTCCGGTCTGCGAAAGCACCGCACCGGGGCGATCTGTAATATTCTGGCTGGCGATCCCGGTGAACCGCAATGGCAGACCTTCGCGCCGGGCCCGACGCTCTTCCCTGCTATCTGGTTCGAGTATGAAGTGATTGTAAAAAACAGTGACTACACGGTATTTCTGACCAATACCCAGACCGGCGAGCGCAAGCAAACGACATCCTTCTACAACACTGATCCCGCGGCGAATCGCCTGGGTTTATCGGCTTGCAGGTCTATGCTGGAAGCACCGTGGCCTGGCGGCACATTCGGATCAAAAGCTGAGACGCATAGCTGCTCGTGTAAGAGCTAGCTGCGCATCAGCAATCAGTACGGGCGAACGAGTTACAACGGATAGGTGCGGCAATGATAACTATTTCGAGAATTTGCCTCGCGCTCACGCTGTCATTGGGTGTTGCCTCGGCTTCAATGGCCGAGGTTCAAACCAGAAAGATACCTGTGCTATCGCAGATCCTCGACGACGATGGCAACCCGGCGGAGGATATCAGCGGCATCGCGTGCCTGAACGGTCTCGGGCCGTCGCCGATTTGCCTTTTGATTAACGACGAAGACAGGGAGGGGCAACTCGCGCGCTTTGGGAGTGACTGCATCTCGCCGACCGCCAGGTTCAAGCTGCTAACGAAAAGCACTCAAGCTTCTGCTCTCGGATCGCCGAGAACAAATGCCCGGCGGGCGGGGATTCCTTCGACGATCTCGACGGTGAAGCCGTGGCAGCAGACAGCGCTAAAAAGGTGTTCTACGTCGCCGCATCGCACGGTTGTTCGCGCAAAAAAGGGAAATTCCGCATCTCCAGCTTCCTTCTCGCGAGAGTTGCCATGGTGAACTCGGGAGATGTGGCAATGGTCGATACCACGTACCGGCTTTCCGATGCGTTGAATCGCGGTAATCTCGCTCCCTTCTTCGCTCACGCTCTGAAGGAGCAGAACGGCGACAGCGATGCTTCGGGCCTGAACATCGAAGGCATCGCAGTGCACGGTTCACAAATTTATGTCGGTTTGCGGGCTCCGCTCATCGCTGGCAAAGCTGTGATCGTCGTCGCGAACGTGGACAGCCTTTTCAAGGACGGAAAGGAGCGGCTCCCAGGACCCTTTACGGAACCGATGCTGGTGTCACTCGGATCACACGCAGGGATAAGGGATCTCGCGGCTCTTCCTGATGGACGGCTTCTCATTCTGAGCGGGCGACACTTGACCAGGCGATCGGGTCGCAAGTTTTTCTATTCGATCCGGAAAAGCCGGAAGAAATTCCGAATCCGGTCGCTGCGATTGACGGCTCTTTGGGAAAGCCCGAGGCGATACTCTATGTCAGTCACGATAAGTCGAACCTGAAATTTCTGGTCCTGTCGGACAGCAGCCCTAACGGATCGCCGGTTGAATACTCGGTGTCTATAGGACCGAAAGCTTCGAGATAGACGCCGCGATATTTACGGCCCGAAGAGAAGACACGTGACTACAGGCGTAGGGAAGCGCAGTTCAGGCGTTTTCGTCGGCGCGGCTGCTCAAGCAACGCAACTGGTTTTTGCAGTTGGCCTAGTCACGTTAAGATTCACTCTTCAACATCATAGTCCTCTAAAGACTCACGTGAAATCGTGTGGATGCGCGGTGCGCGTGGGCGATCGTCGTCGTCCTGGGCGGGGTACGTAACTACCGCGGCGCGCGTAACCGGCTGGGCATTGGTTACGCTCTGCGGCTTCCGCGGACGGAGCGCGCTAGGCTCGACGTCGGTGTGATCGATAACCTTCGGCTCTGGAAGGCGCGGACGAATGGCATGTCCGGAAATTTGCTCGGCGAGCAATCGGAGCGGACTGTCGGCAGCCTCCTTGTGTTCGATTTTCTGCTTGTGCTTCCAACGATCCGGCGCGCGGTTGGTTAGCCAAAACTCGCCGGCTCGCGGATCAGGCGGAACGTGCATGAGGTACCGCGCATAGACCGGCTCGCTCGCGCCAGCCGGCAGGAAGATCTTGGTGCTTTCGTGCGTGTAACCAACGGCACGCTCGAACATGCTGCGCTCGACACGATCGGTCGCGGCTTCAAGACCTAGCCGACACGACTCGATAAATTCAGGATGGCTGATCTTCCAAAGCCAAATGGTGCTGATCGCAACATCGAACGCGGCCGCGAGCTCAGCAATCGTCGCGCCCTTGGCGCACAGGCTTTTGCAGCTTTCGGGTGACGATGCCGTCTGGAGGCGACTGGCAGCCTCTGCGATGGGTGTGCCACGCCACGGCAGGAGAACTAATGATGTTTCCGAGCGTGCGACGTGCCCTTTAACTGGTTAACAAGCGACGAGGGGAGCGGCCGCTTTTCAACAATATATCCGTGGCAGCCCTCCTCGCCGCACTTTGGTCCGCTGCAGCAATGGAAGGTGCAAACCTTTCCGCCGCACTTTTGTTCGCATCCGGATGCGTGGGTATCTCCGACGCCTCCGCTTTGAAGCTGGACACCACAGATCGCAATGACCTGTCTTGCAGTTATTTTTGTCGCTGACGCTTCGCCTGTAAAAAGCGACAGTGCGATACAGGCTGACATCAGGATGATTTTTCGCATCAAACTCCTCCTATTGGGTCGAAGGCTGGGATTATTCACTCGCGGGCGTTCCAAGCATTAACAACGGTCCGCCGGATTAGAGGAGAGGCTGCACGATCTGGCGTGCTGTTCGGCGCTAGTGGTGCCTCTTAGGCTCTTTCGATCAATTCGAGCGCCTAAAGCAGATACTGCTTTGCGACCTCGGCGTCGGCACCGAGATTGCATTGCCGAGCCGCCGCGTATCCTCATGTGGGACGCGGCTCTCGAGCCGAAAGATACCGAGCCTATCGGCTTTGATCTTTGCCTAGGCAGCGGTTCTTAGGGATTGGTCTCGGGTCATCCAGAACAAGGCGGGCCTGCTGCTAAGCACCAGTAGGCGACAGACGTGCGTCCTCGCCCGTAGCGCCCACAGTCCGATCACTTAACCATAGTTTCTTGGCGGTAGGAACTTGCACTCGCGGTTGGCGGGCGTCGGCGGTAGAGGTTGGTAAGCATCACCACTCATTATGCTACTTATCGCGACGAAGCCGATGCCATCTTGGTAGCGCGGCGCCTTTTTGCATTTGCCATTCTCGCGGCCGAGCCAGAAGATTTTATGGGGGCAATATTGCGCATTTTTAGTTTTATCGACGTCGAGCGCGATTTCTTGTTCGCGGCAGCAGCTGCTTTTGCTGAGGCGCGTGCTGCATCCGCTTCCCGCTTGGCCTTTTTGACGATACCGCTGATCGCCGGCGCAAGCGACACGGAAACGGCAACGTCCGACTGATTCCGAGACAATCCCTCGGTGCCTTCGCACGATGCCCGAGCAGGAAGCTGTTGTGCCATCTTTAAGGTTTTCGATTCCAATGCCCAATTCGCTGCGGAGCTGCCGGTGATTTTCCGGACATAGGTTTGGGTCTCAGCCGGCAACGCTTCTTTGCGCGCAAGCCAACCTCGAACGCGGCCGCTACCCGCATTATAGGCTGCAGCGGCCAGCCCGAGATTGCCAAACTCGTCGCGGAGCCGACGCAAAAAGCGCGCCGATGCCGGTAGCGCCTTTAGCGGATCGAAGGGATTATCGAGACCAACCTCGCTCGCTGTACGTGGCATAAATTGCGCGACCCCCTGGGCCCCCGCAGGGCTGGTTTCGTTAAGCCTGAATTCGCTCTCTTGCCAGATCAACCGGGCAAAGAACGCGATTGGAATATCGCTGGCTTCGGCAGCAGCCGCCAACGTCAGACAGAACTCCTCGATCGACAGTTGGGGTCCGGATGATTCATCTCTTGTGATTTCTGGTATTATGATTCCTGGCCGAGGCGCCGCTGGGGTGGTGTCAGCGAGACCAGCATCAAGCTCGCCACCGTTCGACGCGAACGATTCCAATACGAGCTTTCCAAGGAAAACCGTCGGCAACGGCTGCGGTGACCACGGGTATGTCAGAAGATCCAGCCTCTGAATGTTTGAAGTCCTCACGACCCCCTCGGAACCTAAAAAAGGTTCAAGGCACAGTAATAGAAGGGCGAGACAGCTTGCCGTCGTTCGTCGCATCAGGCGAATTCGCCTCATTTGGTCGCAACGGCGAATACACCGATAGCCGGGGCAGATTCATGGGCAGTTTGAGGCAGTTTTGGGATTTGTGCGTCACGAGAGTCTTGAATCGGAGGCGGAGCTCTTCAAGAAAATTCCCACGCTCGAACACCTCCAGGCCATGCTCCGCGCCACCGATAACTCCGTCGTCATTACGATACGCGGTATCGGCGACATGACTCCCCGCAATCCTGACAGCTTCATTGACATCAACACGCCTGAACTCGACTTCGATCGGCCAAAAGGCCGTGATTCACCTTGGCAATGCAAAGGCCGATCCCGGCGTCTTTCCCGGCAGTACACAGACCCAAAACGACCGGACGACATGGGCAGAAATGGATGCGGTCGCCGACAAAATCGCCCTGAGACGCGCCCATACGTGCCGATCAGCAAGCTTGAAATCCAGGGCTTCCGCGCGTTCGGGCGCGCGGTCCAGACCCTCGACCTGCCGTCCCTGCTGGCCGCTGTTTGCGGTCCGAACAGCCAGGGCAAGACGAGCCTCGCCGAAGCCGTCGAATTCCTGCTCACAGGACAGATCGTTCGCCGCGCGCTGATGGCGAGCAGTCAGGACTAGTTCGCCGACGCGCTGCGCAACGCGCATTTGCCGGCAGGCGCGCAGGTCTTCGTCCAGGCGGCCATAAGGGATTCAGCCGGCGCGGCGCACGTCCTGAAACGCGTGCTGAAGACCGACTACAGCAAAAAGCAGGAATGTGAGACGGTTTTCACTATCGATGAGCAGCCGGCTAACGAAGCAGCTCTTGCCGCGCTCGGCGTCGTGCTGTCGCAGCCGCCGTTTCGCGCGCCGGTGCTGGCGCAGCATACGCTCGGCTACGTGTTCTCGGCGCGGCCGCAGGATCGCGCGAGCTATTTCAAGGCTCTGCTCGAAGTCACAGACATTGAAGAATTCCGCAACCAGGTAGCGGCGCTGGGCAACGAGATAGCCGCGCCCGCCAGCCCCTGATCGAAAAGCTTAAGGCCGCAGCCGGCATCGCCGGCGCGGGCCGGCTTGTGAAGCCGCTTCTTGCGAAGGTGCCAACACCGGCGGAAATGGCAGTCGCGCTTGCCGCCTGCGCCAAAGAGCTGGTCGCGGCGGCCGGAGAGACCCCGCCGGTCGAATCCACTGCGCTTTTCGCTCGGCTCAGCGCATTTCTGACCGAAACGCGTGCGAAGATCTTTGCCCTGAAGGGCTTCGACCGCAAACCGCTTGCGCAGTGGTCCGGAGCGACCGTCGCGCAGCAAACCGCGCTTACAAGACTATGTCGCAGAACGCGGCAAGGTAGACGAGGAGACGCGGCGGCTCGTCCGTTTGTTCCGCGAGGCGCTGGCGGTGCCCGCGGTCGAACATGCGCACGCCGATATCGACTGCCCTCTGTGCGGGTCGGAGGCGGCGCTGACCACCGCCCGCATTGCCCATATCAGGGGTCGGCTCGCCGACACCGAGAGCTTGCAGCAGGCGCAAAAGGACGCGGCGGAAGCCCTGACGCAGATGCAGGCGCTTATCAAAAGCGCCGTGGACGGCGTCGTCGAGGCGCTGCCGCTTCTTATTACCCATCGTTCGCGTGCTCGCAGGCCGCGCGGCATTCGCGTCGCGCGCATCCATACCCTGCTCGGCGCGAAAGGGAAGCCGCAGGTGGAGCTCTGGCCTTTCTGTCTACGTCGGCTCGTTCGCGCGCGGACGCGCCTTGTTGTCGCCGCGAAGCGGTCTGTCACATTGATCGAGGGCGCTATCGAGAAACTGGAATCGCTGGACGACGCGCTAATCCGGGATGGTTTCGTCGCGCTTGCCGCAGCTCGCGACACGTTCGCGGCCGAGCTTGTCACCTACGATCCCGCCGAGAAGGCCGTGAGCGATGGCTTGCGCGACGTAGTGGACGCGCAGAGCGAGACAACCGGATGGCAGGAGCTGATCGACCTCGCGGGCGATCAGGTCAATCTGCGTGCGGTGCTCGTTGACAGGTCGGCCCATGAACAGGCGGTGAAGGAAATCGCCCAGGCGCTCAAGCAGATCGACAAGGGCAATGAGGCGGTCCTCGAAGAGAAGTTCGACGACCTCAGCGACGGCGTGCAGACATGGTGGGATTTGTTGCGCCCGACGAGCTTAGCTTCTTTTCAGGGGTACGGCCGCGCCCCGGTGCGCGCCGCACCATCGACTTCAAGGCGGGGCTGCCCGCCAACGCTGACCGCAGCGACCCGAAGCTGCGCGACGTAATCGCGGTGTTCAGCCAGTCGCAACTGCATTGCCTTGGCCTCGCCCTGTTTCTTGCGCGGGCGGTGAAGGAGAATTCCGGTTCCATCGTGCTCGACGACCCCATCCTTTCGAGCGGCGAAGACTACCGCGCCTACTTCACTTCGCGAGTAATCGAAAAATTGCTGGCGCTCGGGATGCAGGTGATCGTGCTGACGCAGGATCAGCGCACCTGGAGAGACCTTGGCGAATGCTACCTGCACCAGAACATCACTCAGTTCCAGATCGCGCTCATCAACCCTGCGGACGGCTCAACCGTCATCAATACGGCGGATGATATTGGCATGGCCTTCGACCGCGCGGAGAAACTCATCCGCGGCGCCCATCCCGAATTACTAAAGCAAGCAGGCGGCGTAATCCGTAATGCCGCCGAACGCTTTTGCAAGGAGATGTTGGTCAAGGATCGGCGCAGAAAAAGCGATACGACTGCCGCGCTGAGCGATTACACCAACAGGAATCTCTGCCAGCTCTGCCCGCTAGTCGAGCCGCTGCTTACCCGAGACGCATCGCATCCTGGCAAATTCCGCACGATTGGTAGCGCCGTGAATCCCGCCAACCATGACGACGCTGTGCCGGCGGCGGGAGAATTAAAGGTCGCGCTTGGAAATCTGCGTTCCTTCAAGAAGGAATATCTTTGAAGGATGAGCGCCGTTCTGGATATCGCTGCCGTCGCCCCGGACGAGACGGGTTTTCGCAGATAAGCGCGACCTGTTCGGCGCGCTGGTCCGGCAGGCGGGTGAGGTTGGCGAGAACGCGCTTGCGACAAATATGAAGACCGTTCCGGTTGGTCTTGGCCTGATAATCTGGATTGCGCAGGAAGGATTTTATCGATGTAGTCGTTGAGGCAAACGAAGGAGCATCGCTGCGCTTCCAAATCGGCAATGATCGCTTGTCGTTGGTAACGGCTATTGATTCTTAGCGACGCATATCCGTTGGGTCATTGCGGGCGGCTCAGTGACAAAGATCAACTGCGCGCCCGAAGACCACGCTTCCGCCCCTACCGCGAGTGCAACCCCTTCCTCCCGGCTGCGGCCAGTGCCGAGAATGCGCTCCAGACCCTCGCGACGCAGCCTGGGTTTGATGGCCCTGATCTGAGGGAATCGCATAGACAGCGCGGTCCGGATCGTCGCTGCTGCCATGAGCGCGAGGCCGCGGATGGCAGAACAGTTTTCAAAGCCTTAAAAAACCTCCTCCAGAACCTCGCCAATGGGAGTCTTCCGGCTCTCCACGCGAGCCCGCAGCTTTGCCGCGAGATCGGAAGAAAGTATCGACGCGAGTTCCAGAGGCTCCGAACATAGGTATGCCCTACGTTCGTCATAGACGATCTTGTGCGCGCCATCCGGCACGCCACCGGCGTCCAAAGTTCGTCGAATCTCGCCTGGGCTCAAGATTAGCGATGTTCAGACGATACGCCGGTTTTCGAAAGCGTCGAGGTAAATTTCCCGATCATGAAACTTCGGGGCGAGATAGAAAACGTCAGCCCCGTCCTGCTCGGCCTTGAGGAGGAGCTCGAACTGACCGTCAGGTTCAGCCGTGTGGATATGGTATCGCCAGAACGGCTGCTGGAGAGTCGGACGCGGCCCCGGCACAAAGCGTCGCATGGCCTGGCCAAGCAATAGCGCTGGGCAGCTGCTCCTTCAAACCCCGACATTTCGCCATAGAAGACGTATGTAAAGAGTAAGTCCTATATCGGGTGGCAAGGAGAGCCCTCATATCCTGCGGTAAAATAAGTAGCGGTTCCTTCAACAGAGAGAGGCGCTCCATGGCTCACATATATCGCGCATACGTCACTCGAAGACCTTATTGTGCAGCTCGATGACACCTTTGCAGATATTGAGACGGCGAGGGGACAAGGCAAGCTAGCACGCGACATGCTAAAGCTCCGCAGAGAGGCTGAACGCATCCGCGATAGCAGGGAACCAAAGAAGACTTGAGGGCGATGGCCTCCTTTTCGACAGCGGCAACAAACAGGCGCACAAAAAAAGACCGGCTCAATGAGCCGGTCCTTTCGCAAACTCCCGTCGGAGCTTAAAGATTTCTTTCAGCCGCAGCTGCGGCCTTGTCGGCGCCGTCCTTCACTGCGTCCTTAGCATCGCCGAGCGCGTTCTGACCCTTACCCTTGGCTTCCTGCAGCGCGCCGTCGCCCTGCATCTTGTCGGACCCTACAGCCTCGCCAATTCCCTGCTTAGCTTTGCCGACTGCCTCGTTGGTAGTTCCTTTGATATGGTCGCTAGTAGAACCCATAAGTCGCACTCCTTTGCGGTGAGCACGAACAACTTCCTTAAGCGGAGATGGTTCCTTATTGCGCGACGACGGAACTGTGAATTAGCAGTTAACTATGCACAAGTTTGCGATCGCAATTTTTTTATTAGCGTGGATGTTTTTTGCCAAAAGAAGGCCGCTGTGTCGGGTATATCGTTGTCATCCGAGAAACGTAGTTTGAAGGCGTGCGTAATGATTGAGTACCGTTTTTTCCGTGTAGACGATGCAGATCAAGTTCAAGGCGAGCCAAGGATCGTAACGTGCGCAGATGATAGGTCGGCCCGCGATCAGGCGCGAAAGCTTGTGGACTGTTGTGCTATTGAAATTTGGGAGTGCGAACGCAAGGTCGCGTACATTCCCCCTGACCAGCACCCCGCGCTCGCTCCTTCATAAGCAGCAAGTGCTATTTCAAGACCGCCTGCCCGTCTACCAAGCGACACTTAAGGAATTTACCTTCTACGTGTTGTGTCTGCTATTTGTAACCGGAGGCGTTCGAATGAAGAAGTTTGCTTTTGTTATTGCAGCCGCGCTTGCTGTAACTCTCCCCACCGTTGCTGGCGCGCAGGGAATGAACATTGACGTGGACGATGGACACCATCGCGGCGGCGATTGGCATGTACATCACCACCACCATGACAACGGCTGGCACCGTGGCTGGGGCCACCATCACCACCACGGTTGGCACCACCATCACCGCGGTGGGACCGCCACCACCATGGCCGTGGCAACCGCACCACCGTTATAAAGCACCGGCACTACGACGGCGACTAGGAACGAATGGCCCCTTAACCGGGGCGCGCGCTATGCAGACACGGCGTCGTTCCAAGCAGACTACATCGCTCCAGGACCGCCGCTCGGAGTTCGCCAACGGCGAGCGCGCCAAGGCGAAAAGCATGCCCGACAGCGCAGAACATCAAGCGACTGCTAGAGATCAAGGACACTGCGGGAGCAAGACACAATCCCGGCCGGGGACGGTCCCACGCTTTCACTGGATCACGAAACCGTTTCGGCACGCCACGAAGTGAATTGCAACGATCAGCGGCTATCTGGCTTACCTCACAAAAGAAGCGTCATGTTCGGAAGCGTTGATCGCGGGGCTAGCGTTGTTCAGCGCAGCCCTTTTCGTTGCTCACGCATACGATGCCTTCCAGGCGCATTGAGAGCTTGGAAAAGAGCGACCGCCGGCGTGACCGGCGGGCTAGCCCCGGCTTGCATTTGTGTTATCATCAATCCATGGCGAAGTCAATTAAGGATAACACGAATAAGAGGGGCCGACCGGTGACCACCGGTAAGGGTACCTTGATTGGTGTCCGCCTCCTCACTGATCCGCTTGAAAAGTTAGATTCTTGGATCGCACGGCAGGACGAGCCGATCACTCGTCCCGAAGCCATCCGCCGCCTGGTCGAGCTGGGGCTGAAGGTGAAGGGCAAATGAAAAAGCCTTACACCGTCAAGCCGCCCAGGCTCCTTTCGAAAGAGCAGCGTGATGCTGGCAATGAGATCCGCGCTGCCGACGCCAGAGTTGGAACGGCCGAGCATGATGAAGCTGCGGAAGCGTTTGCTAAAAACCGAAAAGCGCCTAAAGGCAGAACGGTTGGCGCGTGAGGCGAGCAAATCCGAGCCGAAGAAGCGGGACTGAGGGCGAAGGAAAAAATATTTAGTTCCCGCACAGGGGTGGTTTCGTGCGCGCCAGCTCAGCAGGACGCTAAGAGGTTCGATATGCGATTTACAAGTTCGTTCGGTACTCAGGGGGTATGATGGACAACGAAGCCGAGAACTTAGCTCGACTGAAGAGCGCCGAGCGCCTACGAAAACTCTTTAAGACCGAGGCTGGTCTAAAGTTTTTGGGCATGGTTTTCGCAGCAACGGTAGCAATGGCGTTGTCATTTATTTTTGCCGTCGGTACCGATAAACCTCCAAAGGACGAGTTCAGCTTTACTTTAGACCGTCTGTTAACTCATACGATTCAGCCGGTGGCAGACAGCGCGAACCAAATGGATCAATCGTTGAAATCACTTCGCGAGTTAATAGACAAACTTCCAGACGGCCCAACGAAGGTTGATCTTTTCAAGGCCACAATACCGCTTAACGAGCGCATTGGATTTTTAAAATATTACTCAGAAGCAATCACCAAGACAAAACCACAGAAACAAACAATCAATTGGTCTTTGATCGGCGTAGCTCAGGCCGAAGAATCAAAGCCTGAACCTTTTACCGTCGAGTCCGTCCGTCCTTATGCGTTTCTCGTCATTCTGTCGGTGCTGTCGGTGACTTTTTTCGGTTCAATCATAATGATTTTCTTTACCTCGAAGCCAGAAGTCTTAGCTTTCGCCATCGATACGGTCAAAACGCTACTTGGATTCTTTATCGGCGTTGCAACAACTTTTTTTGGCGTCAGTTCTCACTAGCAAGAGGCACCCTCGCCCCAACACCCGATAGAGCTCATGCGCGATGCGGGGCGAGAGAACGCTATGCTGAATTAAACCAACCTCTAAGCGCGCGGTATACGCAGCTATGATCACACCCGAGCAGATTCGAGGCGCGCGAGCCATGCTCAAGCTTAAACAAGCTGATTTGGCGAAAGCGGCCAATATTTCTGCGGCGGCATTACACAGTATTGAGCGAGGAGCGGCTATCCCAAGGGCTGCGACCTCAGCCTCCATCCAGCGGGCTCTGGAAGATGCGGGCGTGCAGTTTATCCCTGAGAACGGTGGCGGCGCCGGCGTCCGGCTTCGGAAACGTCCGACAAAGAGGCGGCGATGAACAAGCGAAACAATCTGACCCACATCCGAACGTTGATTAAGGCGCGAGGCGCGAAATGTGGTCCCAACAGAGGGAGCTTTCAGTCGCTCCCACCGTATCCTTGTCGGGCGCCTGATCGCGCTAGCGCTCGCTCAACGGGCTTGTCTACTCGGGAACAACTTTCAATTGAATGGATTGATTGGACGGAACGGAGCTCCCTTAGGGACCCGTTTTTTCTTCCCGGAAACTTGGCCCGTCTGAGAAGACGGGCTTTTTTTCCTCTCCCGGCGACAGATCGTATTTCGCTCTAGCGCAATTGACGTCTGTTAATTGTATTTGCCGCTATCGCCGCGGTGACTTTTGCTTGGATTACCGACTGGGGCAGCCGGCGCAGCAATCTTCTGCACACGCACCGAGCGCTTCCGTGATAATCCTGTTGATGGTCCGGGCACATCGGCCGCATTCGGCACTGCATCCGAGGCATCCGTAAACCTGCTTTGCCGAGCGCGGCAAATCATCTGTCGCGGTGATGGCAGCGCGAACGTCGTGATCGGTGAATACGTTACAGGAACAAACGATCACGAAAACCTGCCCGGGGGATAATGATTGCCGTTGGATATTGTTAGGCCCCGTGAAACGCAAAGCGAAAAAAGCTTGTTTCGAGCAATTCCAAACTGCGGGAATCTACAGGGACGACTTCCAAGCCAAGACCAGCATTGATCCATCATTACCCGACCTTTCAACCGCTCAGAATCTCGCTGTGGCCTGCAGCCGGAACACACGCGGTGATCCGGGCATAAGGTTATTGTTACCATCTGCGGTCG